>DFOS01000003.1:0-58639 GCA_002376845.1 Bdellovibrionaceae bacterium UBA3535
AAAAGCTGCGAAGAAAAAAACTAGCAAAAAGAAGGTTGCCAAAAAGGCCGCAAAGAAAAAGGCCGTAAAAAAAACCGCCACAAAGAAAACCGCAGAAAAAAAGGCGGCGACTAAGACCAAGCAAATACCCAAGAAAGAAAAAGCCACTAAGGAGAAGGTGGCTCCTGCCGTTGAAGAAAAGGACTTGCTAGAAGAAAACCCAGAACAATTGCTAGAGGTTTTGGCAGATGAAATGTGGGGCGGCGAAATCGATGAAGATGAAGTCGTACTTACGGATGCCGAGGGCAATCCCTATTGCCGAGCTAAGGATTGTGATCAGCTAGCCGTGGTGGATGGCTACTGCCGTTACCATTATATTCTGCTCTGGAAACGCATTCAAAATCGCAAGCGAATTTTGGCCGATGGCAAGTTGGACCGTTACATAGAGGAGCTTACCGCTCGTTATCCTGACAAGTATTTAGAGATGCTACGTAAGGATTTGGCTAGTGAGAAGGACTTTTTGGCCACCGTGGCAGAGCTAGATATTGATGAAAGTCTCAACGAGGATGATTTTGATTCGGATGATACCGATACTTATATCCAAGAGATGCGCGGCACAGTTTCTGCTGGTGATGATTCCGGCAGTGGGGATGAGTACTAATTTCGTTGTTTAAACAGCTATATATTTCTTGATTACGTTTTGTAATTTATCTTGATCGATGGGCTTTGCTAAATATTCATTCGCACCAGCTTGGAAGGCTTGTTCTTCTGTAACTAAAGTGGTGTAGGCGGTGGCCAATATAAAGGGCGTGCTAGTATTAACAATCTTGTCATAATGATTGCGTACCCAGTTTACCAGGGCCAGCCCGCTTAGTTGGGGCATATGATTGTCCGAAAATATTAGATCCACCTTTGATTTTTCCAATACATCCTTTGCCGAGCTACCGTCGTCGGCCTCAATGGTCTGATGCCCCCAATCTTCTAGGAGATTGGCAATCAGCCCGCGAAAATGTTTGTCATCATCTACCACCAGAATCACTGCCATCAATACCTCTACACAGCACTGCTATAAATTAAAATAGTTAATTATAAACAGCTTTATTGCGAATAAACAAGTCCTATCACGGCGAATGTAGGCTTCTATAGGTGGAAATTGTAAAACCTCTAGTATTTAGTGGTATATAATGAGCTAATTTTATAGTTTCTGGGGGATTTCTCATTGTTAAAGGATCTAAGAATTTCATTCAATCTCTGTGATTCTGGCGGCTTGATACCAGGTAGTGAATACGGCAAAATCTAGTTTTCTTTCCATAGATAGATATTGAAAGCGGTGCCAGCAGGTGCCGCGTGAGTCCATATATTTCAAATAGCCCATGGGCCATCTTTTTGCTTGGATATGTTGTTTCGCTAAATACCAGGCCCGATCCTTTTGCAGGCCACAATCATCCAATAACAGATCCAGGCTTAAATGGTAAAGGAGTATGCCGCCAGTAACAAAGAGTAGACTGACTAAGGCCGCGCGACGAAGTGACATTAGTGTTTGGTGTTTTTCTGATTGAAAAAGTCTGCCCCGATCTCCTCTTCGTCGATATTTTCTTCGCTGTCTCCAAGAAGCTCGTCCGCTTGTTTTTCTAAATCATCATGAATTCGGTCAAACATGATAAAAACATCTTGGCCTTCCACTTCAAAGGCATGCCAATCTAGAGGTTTTTCCATATCCTCTTCTCCCATGCTCTCTTGCAAAGCGGAGGCAATTACATCAATACCTAGATGAATTTGCTCCATGGCATTTTCCTTTTCCATATCATGATCAAGAGAGACGCTAATGTTTTCAGGCCGTATGCTATCTCCTTCAAAAATACTTAGTCGAACAACGATTTCTTCTGGGTAAATGCGACCACTGATTTTTACGCTATGGTTACGAAGTAGAGCCGCAAAGGTCTCTAAAATGGTTTTTTCTGTTAACGCACAAAAATCAGGCGGAATCACTTCGAATTTTTTTCCACTAGAAGCCTCTTTTCGAGTTTGCATATGATTGATCCTTTCAAATTCTCTTGCTTTTCATTGACCCATATCAGGCTTCGTCCTATAAGACATGCCTAAAGTTTCGTCTTTCATAAAAAGATATAATTTTTTCAAGGGTTTAGCATGCAACAAGAATTTAAAAATGTCTACATTTCCACTTACGGCTGCCAAATGAATGTGAATGATAGTGAGCGCATGTACTCCTTGCTGGAGATGAACAACTATCAAGAAGTGGAAAAGCCCGAGCAAGCCGATTTGATCATTATTAACTCCTGCTCGATTCGTGAAAAACCTGTGCATAAAGTTCATTCTGAGGCGGGACTTTACCAAAAGCTTAAGAAGAAAAACAAAGCCTTGCGCATCGGTGTGGGCGGCTGTGTGGGACAACAAGAGAAAAAGAATCTGCTCAAGGACATACCCTATCTAGACTTTGTTTTTGGCCCTGACAATATCGACGATTTGCCGCGAATTTTAGAGGAACTTGACGAAAAAAAGAAAGTGGCGGGAGCAAAGTTCAAACATCAAGAGCCCTATCATATTAGCAATATGGTACGCAATCCAGGGGTGGCAACTTTTGTGAATATAACGAAGGGATGTGATAACTTTTGCACCTTTTGCATCGTGCCGTTTACGCGCGGACGATTGCGCTCGCGGCCTTTAAAGGATCTGGTTGCCGACATCAATGGTTTGGTGGCTAGAGGCGTAAAGGAAGTCACTCTTTTGGGGCAAAATGTGAATTCCTACGATTCAGATTGTGGAGCCAATTTTGCCAAGCTTCTGCAAACCCTAGCGGAAGACACTCAGATTCAGCGCATTCGCTATACCACATCCCATCCAAAAGATTTTAACCAAGAGCTTGTGGATGTTTTAGCTAAATATCGCACAAAACTATGTGATTACATTCATTTGCCAGTACAATCGGGTTCTACCGAGGTCTTAAGGCGTATGAATCGAGTTTATACAAGAGAAGAATACCTTGATAAAATCCGTATGATCAAAGAGGCAATACCAGGGGTTTCCCTGTCCACAGATATTATTTGCGGCTTTCCTGGTGAAAGCGACAAAGACTTTGAGGACACCATGACCTTGGCGGAAGAAGTGGGCTATGAAACCATGTACGCCTTTATGTATTCTCCTCGCCCGTTTACCAAAGCAGCCCGTTATGAGGATCAAGTAGATGAAAAAGTAAGCCGTGAACGCCTAAATCGTTTGCTTACGTTCCATAAGCAGCAGGCCTTTGACTTAGCGAAGCGTTATCAAGATCAGGTTTTGGAAGTATTGGTTGAAAGTTTGGATAAAAGAAGTTCTAAAGGGGCAGACGCGCCAAGAGTGATGGGAAGATCTACACAGAATAAGTTGGTGCATTTTGATGGCGATGAATCACTCATTGGACAGACCGTAAAAGTAAAAATTACGGAAACAGCACCGATCAATTTTAATGGAGTGCGTGTTTTTGACTCAAAAGAACTACAGCAAGAAAAAACGAGCTAGTGTACCTGAAAAGTGGTTGGAGATCTTTCCCTATGGACTGGTTCGTGGCTTAAGTGAGGTCAAACCCATACTACTTTTTTCGGATGCAGACGAGAAACAAGTATTCCCCATGTGGGTAGATCATATTGATTTAGATGCTTTGTATGAATTCTTTCAAGAAGATAAAAATGCTCCACACCCCCAGCAAACGCAAATACAGATCATTGAGGAGCTTGGCTGGAAAATTAAAAGCATTTGTTTTCACCGCCTTGATGGCTATCGATTGTTTGCCACCCTAATTTTTTGCCAAGACAAAAAAGAGAAAAGGATTGTCAAACGTGCGGAAGATTTGATTTTACTTGCCCTGGCCTCTGGTTGTAAAATTTACGTTAGTAAAGAAGTGATTCATAAGTCTAGGGATATAAAAGATGTCTCGCAGCTAAAGGCGTTGGATATTACCCTGGGTGATTACAAAGATTCACAAAAATATTTGATGTAAGAATATGGCATTAATACAAGAAGTTCGCGGCATTCAGCCAAAAATTAGTGATGGGGTTTTTTTGGCCCAAGACGCAACCATACTGGGAGATGTAGAAATTGGTTCGCAGTCTTCCATATGGTTTAAGTCGGTGATTCGCGGTGATGTAAATTCCATTCGCATTGGCTCCGAAGTCAATGTACAAGACTCCTGCATCTTGCATGCAACCTTTGAGCATTCCAAAACTATTGTAGAAGATCGGGTAAGCATCGGGCATGGGGTGATTTTGCACGGCTGCCATATCTGTTCTCACACATTGATTGGTATGGGTTCGATCATTATGGATCTGGCCGTGATTCCAAAAAACTGTATTGTTGGTGCCGGCTCACTGGTTACGGAGCGCGCCAGCTTTCCGGAAGGTCATTTAATACTGGGCTCGCCTGCCAAAGCGGTAAGGCCTTTAAAGCCAGAAGAGATCGAGCACATTCAAAAATCCGTAGAAAATTATAAAAATTATGTGAGCTGGTATCAGTAGGCATTGTTTCTTTTAAGAAAGTCTGTTAAAAAAAAGTGCAAAACAGGAGTTTTGCATGAGCCTAGAAATCCCCACAGCCTTAACCTTTGATGATATATTACTTGTACCTGCCTATTCGGAAGTTCTGCCCTCTGAGGTAAGCACGGAATCACTTTTTGCAAAGGATCTATATCTAAAAGCTCCAATTATCTCCTCGGCGATGGACACCGTGACCGAGAATCATATGGCGCGGGTGATGGCGCAAATGGGCGGCTTTGGTGTGATTCACAAAAACATGAATGCAGAAGCGCAAGCCTCGGAAGTGGAAAAGGTAAAAAAATATGAATCCGGCATGATCATGGACCCGATCACCATTGGCCCTGATGAACCGGTAGAGGCTGCCCTGGCACTTATGGAAAAGTATGGAATCGGTGGCATTCCCATTACTGTGGATGGAAAGCTGGTTGGTATGCTTACCAACCGCGACGTTCGTTATTTGGAGAACACCCAACAAGCCATCGCCAATTTAATGACCAAGGATTCCTTGATTACCGCCAAAGAAGGGGTTCGTTTTGATGATGCAAAAAGTGTTTTGCATCAACATCGAATTGAAAAATTGCCCATCGTAGATGAGAACAACTATTTAAAGGGTTTGATCACCATCAAAGACATTGAGAAAAAGCACAATTACCCCAACGCTACCAAAGATTCTTCGGGACGCTTGATTGCGGCAGCTGCGTGCGGTGCTGGAGAGAAAGAATACGAAAGGCTGGAGGCACTGGTGGCTGCCGGGGTGGACATATTGGTCGTGGATACGGCTCATGGCCACTCGAAAAATGTTGTGGAAATTGTGAAGTATGCGGCAAGTAAATATCCGGATCTGATCATCGTGGCAGGCAATGTCGGAACTGAGGAGGCGAGTGATCTGTTATTTCAAAGCGGCGCCGATGTTGTCAAAGTTGGTATCGGCCCTGGCTCCATTTGTACTACACGAGTGGTATGCGGGGTTGGCGTTCCGCAAGTAACAGCGATTCAAAATGCGGCCAAAGCCGCGGCAAAGTGTGGAAAAAAGATCATCGCAGATGGTGGCATTCAATACTCAGGTGATATTGTAAAGGCCATGGCTTTAGGAGCGGACGCTGTAATGATGGGATCTTTGTTTGCCGGCACTAGTGAGAGTCCAGGGGATCTATTTTTATATCAAGGCCGAACCTATAAAGCCTATCGCGGAATGGGATCGCTAGCGGCCATGAAAAAAGGTAGTAAGGATCGCTATGCGCAGGAGGATGTAAG
Organism: Bdellovibrionaceae bacterium UBA3535; assembly: GCA_002376845.1. Classification (GTDB taxonomy): domain Bacteria; phylum Bdellovibrionota; class Bdellovibrionia; order Bdellovibrionales; family UBA840; genus UBA3535. The sequence goes on from DFOS01000003.1 coordinate 5,760, forward strand.
TTCTGCCGACAAATTTGTTCCCGAAGGAATTGAGGGGCGAGTGGCCTTCAAAGGAAGTTGTGAGCAGGTAATGCACCAGATGATTGGAGGACTTCGCTCGGGTATGGGATATCTAGGAGCGGCGAATCTTTCGGAGCTGCGAGCAAAAGCGCATTTTATTCGCTTAACTCAGCAGGGCTTACGTGAGTCCCATGTACATGATGTAAAGATCACGCAAGAGGCTCCTAACTACCAAACCAATACATAGGCTGTGTATGCGTTATCTATTTGTATTTTTGTTTCTTAGTTTTCATGCCCATGCGGCAGAGCTGGATCTGAAGCCTTATAAAGGCAAGGTGGTCTATGTAGATTTTTGGGCCTCCTGGTGTGCGCCGTGCAAACTCTCCTTTCCTTGGATGCAGAAGATGCAAGAAAAGTATGGCGATAAGGGCTTTGTGGTGGTTACCGTAAATGTCGATGAGGATAAGTCCGATGCCACTGAATTTTTGCAAGGCTTTCCCAAGATCCAATTTCCGGTGATTTATGACCCCGATTCGAAATTGGTAGCCAAATACAATGTGGAGGTCTTGCCGTGGTCTCTCATTTTTGACCGCGAGGGGAAATTGGTCTCCCAGCATCGCGGCTTTACCAGCAAAAAAAAGCAGAAGTACGAAGCCGAAATCCGTAAGTATGTAATTCCTTAGCTAGTGACATTTTGGCCCCCGGATGTGAGCTTGACTGCCTGCTAGCTTTTAGCAAATATGTCGACAGGCAGGGGGGCAAGATGAAATCGTTATTACTCTTAGGGATGGTCTTTGGCTTAAGTGCTAAGGCAAATATTTTAACCATTGATAAAGACAATTTACGAGATTTTGGTCCCAAGCTGGAGCAGATTGAGGACAGAGACCGTGATTTTTATTCTAAGTACCATGCTGCCTGTGCATTGGAGCAAAATACTTACTTGCATACCTACAAGGTCAAAGTAAATTTCTTTACCTATACGATGCAGGTTCGCTGCTCGGAAACACAAGAGGAGCCGGCAAGCAACGCCCGATTGGATCGTGTGTTCTATGCCATCTTGGAGTCGCCACATAAAAAAAACTGCTATTTAAAAGATGAAAACTGTGAGCGCTGGGCATGCCCACCTGTTCGTGGGGAATACGATCGTACCTATGTGATGAATTTGCGTTACGAAAGACGCCGCATGGTAACTTCTTATTCCGTGGACAATTTGGATACTGCTTGCCAAGCCGTAGCCAATTAGGATGAAGGCTGGCCAAACGTTATGCCTTAGGGGGGCACGATGCATATTTTTTTAATTCTTGTTATGAGCCATTTGTTTGCCTATTCCGGCATTGTTTCCGTGGACAAAAGCAATCTGGAGGATTTTGGTGCTTATGTAGAGAGGAGCAGCGATGAGGAGCGAGCTAGATTCGTGCGCTATGATCCTGCTTGTAAGTTCTCTTATCTACCATATCTACATACCTACCGCATAAAGGTGAGCGGCAAAGAATACATTTTAAGGGTGCGTTGCACAGACCGTGAACATGATAATATAGGTACCAATAATTTGGATCGTTTATTTTATAGAATTTTACAATCACCAGAGATCCGGTCCTGCACAATCCCTGATCGCCGCTGTCGCAACTGGAACTGTGCCCCCAATATTGGAGTGATGGAGCGAGAATATGTGCTGCATTTTCGCCATGCAAGCGATGATGTGGTGACGTCGTATTCTTTGCAGTCGCTGGATGGGCGCTGCCACTAGGCGCTTATTAAGCAGCGCTTGCTTTAATGCCAGCTCGATGTATTGCTTTATAGTCTAGAACGTGCAAAGACTCCTGGCGGGGGATACCCGTTACTTAATGAAGGTAATATTTCAATGGTTTCTTTTTCTCTTTGCCACGAATTGCAATACTTGCTCCACTTTCTAATGGTATTCTGTTTTTCTTCGTGCTACTAAGATGCTTCCGTAGGGGGAATCATGAAAAAGAGAAATTTTATTTACGTTCTTGTTTGCTTGTTTTTTAGCTTTTCGACTTTTGCAGGTGATAGAAATCTTAATATTCCACATGCGGAAGTTGCCCCGTATGATGCTTTCGGTCTCGCATTAATGGCAAACAGCGAGAAGCTAAGCCCCTTTGATCAATTGGCAGAATATTTTCATGAAGCCGAAGAGGTTAGCCCTAGTGAAGTTCTAGGTTGGACAAGTGGTCGTTGTTTTAATGATCATAGCCCTGATCAGCCGGGGCCGGGCTTGCTAGTTGGCGTTGAATATGTGGATGGTTTAGATAGAGGTCCTTTATTTCCTAATAGATCTGAATTTAAACATGCGGTTTTAGATAGCCTATACAATGCTAATTATTATGATCAGTTAAATGATCATAAAGCTAGAAAAATAAAATTAAGTATTGAAAAATCATTTGATGATTTATCCGCCTCGTATTCTGAAAACGATTCCATGGTATCTTTATATAAACCAGGGAATATAAAATTTAAAATTCGCAAATTTGAGCAATATATATTATCAGAACTTGTAGTGATTCAAGATACAGAAAAATCTAAAGCAGGGGATAAGCCTAGCTATTGTTATTTCTTTAAAAGGGTTTTCGATTATTAACATCTAAATTACGTATTTAAGCTTGCTATGCCCTTAATTTAACCAAGGCCGTTTTTTGGGGCATGACAGGCTCTGGTTAGTCCCGCGGGGCTAGAAAAATAAGATAGCCTTTCATTCTAGCCTTTAAATCTGTGATTGCTGTCCGATTGAGCTTGAAAATCTGTTCACTCTTCGGATTTGGCCACGGAAAAAGAAAAGCTTACCTTTGTTCTTGGACAGCAGGCCGCTTTTTTGCTTTAATCAGTGCTCATGGAAATACAATCCAAAATCGCAATTTTAGACTTTGGCAGCCAGGTCAGCCAATTGATCGCCCGTCGCTTGCGGGAGATCGGGGTTTACTCGGAGCTCTTCCCCTTTGATGTGGATCTAGCGGAGCTAAAAGAATTCCATCCCGGCGGCATCATTCTTAGCGGCGGCCCCTTTTCGGTCTACGATAAAGAAGCCCCCATTAGAGACTTGCAGCCACTCATTGATATGGCGCCAGTGCTTGGTATCTGCTACGGCATGCAACTTTTGGTGAAAGAGCTGGGCGGCGTAGTGGAAGCCGCAGAAAACCGTGAATATGGTTTAAATAAAGTTCTTTGGTCGCAGGCCTTGCATGATGATGTTCCGAAAGAACAAAAAGTCTGGATGAGTCACGGCGATGTGGTAAAGCAAATCCCTGAAGATTTTGAACTGCTGGCTGTTTCGCAGGGAGGACATCCCGCGGCCATTCGCTCGAAACGCGTGTGGGCGGTGCAGTTTCATCCCGAGGTAAGCCATACAGATCATGGCCTTGAAATCCTGAAAGCTTTCGCGCTAGATTTATGCCAACTTAAATCCTCATGGAACCAAAAATTCATCGCCAATTATCTTTTAGAAGAAATCCAAAACAAAGTGGCTCCCAATGAGCATGTACTTTGCGCGCTCAGCGGCGGCGTTGACTCGACAGTGGTGGCCACGCTTTTAACGAAAGCCTTAGGACCGGAGCGCGTGCACTGCGTATTTGTGAACAATGGTCTATTAAGAAAAAACGAATTCGAAGAAGTAAAGGGTATTTATCAAGAGTTAAAACTCAATCTACATACCGTAGATGCCGAAGCACGCTTTCTAGAAAAACTCAAAGACATTGAAGACCCAGAAGAAAAGCGCAAACGCATCGGCCGCCTCTTTATCGAAATCTTTGAAGAAGAATGTCATTTGCATAAAGACATCACTTATTTAGGGCAGGGCACACTTTATCCCGATGTGATTGAAAGCGTCTCACTGCGCGGCTCTTCGGTAACGATTAAATCCCATCACAATGTGGGCGGCCTTCCTGAGAAAATGAATTTAAAATTGATCGAACCACTACGTGAACTATTTAAAGATGAAGTTCGTGAAATCGGTGAGGAGCTTGGCATACCTAGAGAGATCCTTTGGCGTCATCCCTTTCCGGGGCCGGGCCTTGCGGTTCGCGTCCTAGGCGCGATCACCAAAGAAGATTTAGATACGCTTCGCGAGGCAGACCATATTTTTATTCGCGAATTAAAAGAAAGCGGCCATTACCGTAAGATTTGGCAAGCCTTTGCGGCGTTACTTCCTGTAAGAAGTGTCGGTGTGCAGGGCGATGGCCGCACCTACGGGAAAACCATTGTATTAAGGGCCATTACCTCGAAAGACGGCATGACCGCCGATTGGTATGAATTCCCCTCGGACTTTTTGCGCCATGTATCCAATGCCATTACGAACGAAGTTAAAAACATCAATCGCGTTGTTTATGATGTGACTTCAAAACCACCGGCAACGATTGAATGGGAGTAAAATGACTTTTGTACATTTGCACGTGCACTCCATGTACTCTTTGCTAGAGGCTTCTTGCCGCACCAAAGAGCTGGCAAAAAAAGCCAAAGAAATGGGGATGCCAGCCGTAGCCCTTACGGATAATGGCAATATGTTTGGCGCCATTGAGTTCTACAATGCTTGTCAGGCCGAGGGCGTAAAACCAATATTAGGTTTGGATGCTTTTATCGCTCCAGGATCGCGCTTTGTTAAAGGGGAAGACCGCTCGAAAATTAGCAAACCCAATCGCCGCATTGTTTTGCTAGCAAAGTCTTTTAAAGGCTACCAAAGTCTTTGCCGCATTAGCAGTATCGGCTACCAAGAAGGTTTTTACTATAAGCCGCGGATTGATTATGAGGTCTTAGAGGAAAACGCAGAAGACCTCATCGCCCTCAGCGGTGGTTTTATGGGCGACATTGGCTTTACCTTTCGAGAGGAAGGGGAGCAAGCGGCTATCGAACTCATTAAAAAATATCAAAACATTTATGGAGAAAACTTTTACCTGGAGCTTTGCCGTACCGGAAAGCCCGAGTGGAAAGAAATGAATGCTTTTTTTCAAAAGGCCGGGAAAGAGCTGGGAGTGCCCTTAGTTGCAAGCAATGATGTGCACTACCTCTATCAAGAAGAGTCTTTGGCACAGGAAGTACTTCTTTGCATTGGCATGAACAAGACTTTGAGTGATGAATCTCGCTTCCGTTTAGGTAGCGATGAATTTTATTTTAAAACGCAAGAGCAAATGCAAAAGCTTTTTCAGGATATTCCTGAAGCGGTGGAAAATACCCTGAAAATTGCCGAACAATGCAATGTGGAGTTTCAACTCACCGATGCCGATGGCAAGCGAATCTACCACCTGCCAGATTATCCCACCACTGATGGCAATACGCTGAAAGAAGAAATTGAGTCCATGAGCCGCAAAGGTTTGGAAGAGCGTTTTTCACAAATGCGTGATCTTGGTAAAGAAGTTACAGAAGAGATGCGCCAGCAATACAACCAGCGTTTGAACTATGAACTGGGAATCATCGATTCCATGGGCTTTAACGGCTATTTTTTGATTGTGGCAGATTTTATCAAGTGGGCCAAAGAACATGATTGCCCAGTTGGGCCGGGACGTGGATCCGGGGCGGGCTCCTTGGTTGCCTATTCGCTAATGATTACCGATCTAGATCCCATGCCCTACAATTTGATTTTTGAGCGTTTTTTAAACCCGGAACGGGTTAGTATGCCGGATTTTGATATCGATTTTTGCCAGGAGCGCCGCGCTTCCGTTATTGATTACGTTACAGAAAAATATGGACAAGAAAGCGTTTCGCAAATCATCACCTTTGGAAAGTTGCAAGCGCGAGCTGCCATACGAGATGTGGGCCGTGTTCTTGGTATGACCGTACCAGAAGTCAATGAAGTGGTGGATTTGATACCGGATCGTTTGGGGATTTCCTTAAAAGAGGCCATTGCTGAAGAAAAGCGTTTGCAAGAGTGGATGGAAGCCGATCCAAAGATCAGTACGCTGATGGAACTCTCGCAAAAGGTGGAGGGGCTAACTCGGCATGCCTCCATTCACGCAGCCGGTGTAATTATCTCCAACAAACCGTTGGTGGAATATGCTCCTTTGTACAAAGGAGCAGCGGATGAAAATGTCGTACAATATGACATGAAAAATGCCGAAGGCATCGGATTAATAAAATTCGACTTTTTGGGTCTAAAGACCCTGACCATGATTGATGATGCTCTCAAACTTGTGGCAAGCAACCGAAAGAAAAAGTACCAGCCAACAGACATTGATTTGAATGACCCTGGAGTTTACGAAGTTTTTTGTGAGGGCGATCTGGATGGTGTATTTCAATTTGAAGGTGCCGGAATATCCGAGTTCTCCAAGCGGGTAAAGCCTACTTGTTTTGAAGACATTACGGCAATCAACGCGCTTTATCGCCCTGGCCCGATGCAATTTTTAGATGAATACAAGGGACGTAAACATGGCGAAATCAAGGTCACCTATCTTTTTGAAGAACTAGAACCTATTTTGCAAGAAACCTATGGTATTATCGTTTATCAAGAGCATGTGCAGTTAATTGCAGCCAAGATAGCCTCCTACTCTTTGGGTGAGGCCGATTTGCTTCGCCGAGCGATGGGAAAAAAGATCGCTGCGGAAATGGAAAAACAAAAAGACCGTTTTGTCTCGGGAGCTGTGAAAAATGGTTTTGATAAAGAAAAAGCCATTCAGCTGTTTGAGCAAATGGCCAAGTTTGCCGAGTACGGTTTCAACAAGTCCCATGCGGCAGCCTATTGTGTTTTGGCGGCGCAAACGGCATGGCTGAAGCGTTATTATCCTGTGGAGTTTTATGCGGCTTTGCTTTCAACGGAGATGTCCAATACCGACAAAGTCGTGCAATACGTGAAGGATGCTCGCAATCACGGAATTGAGGTAAGAGCTCCCCATGTGAATTATTCGAACTCCAAATTCTCCGTGGTCGAGGATACAGTATTCTTTGGTCTGGGAGCCATTAAGGGTGTAGGGGAGTCCGCCGTCGAAGCCATTTTAGAGGCGCGCGAAAGAAAAGAAAATAAATCCTTTCAAGATCTAGAAGATTTCTTTCAATCCATCGACACCCGTAGGGTAAACAAAAAAGTAATTGAATGCTTGATCAAATCGGGGGCTTTGGATGATTTTGGAGCTACCCGCTCGCAATTGGCGGCGGTTTATTCCTTGATGTTGGATCGCGCCGAGAAAAAGCGCAAGGATGAGGAGATTGGACAGGCAAGTCTATTCGCCTTGGATACAGCGGAAAAAGAAGATTTTCAGCTACCGAAAGTACCGAAGTGGTCGAAGGCTTTTCGTTTGGCAGCAGAAAAAGAGGTTTTGGGATTTTATCTGAGTGATCATCCGCTTGCCGGTTTGGAAAAAGTGATTCGCCCCTATACTTCCCACCAAATTGCGGATCTTTATGAGCTAAAAGAAAAAACCAAGGTGTCCATTGGTGGGCTATTGGCAAGCCATAAGGAGTTCATTACCAAGAAGGGTACGCGAATGTCGTTTTCGGCACTAGAGGATTTAAGTGGTAAAATTGAAATCATTGTTTTCCCGAATACCTATGCCGAATGTGAGGAGCTGTTAAAGCAAGACATCCCTTTGTTTATAAGTGGCAATCTTGAGATCGATGAAAAGGGGCATAAAATCATTGCCGAAAGCATTCTTCCGCTGGAGGTCAAATGGAAACAAGCGAAAAACATGACCATTCAAATCAAGCCAGAGGATATGGACCACCTAGAGGACATGCAAGAGATTTTCCGCTCGCATCCTGGTACAACTAAGGTGAATCTAGAAATTCAATATCCAGATTTAAAACATCGCGTGAGGATGCAAATTAACGAACCAGAAGGTGTCGATACGAACCCGGATTTTCTAGATCGCTTAGCGAGCTTGCAGGGGAGCCTAGATGCTGTGCATATACATTGACGCGACAAACTCAAACAGTAGTATTGAATACTAGTAGGTGATTATGCTTCAGTTATTATTGTTACATTTAGTCTTTGCAACCAATTTCGAAGTCATAGAAAGAGTTGGCACTTCTAGCAACCAGCAGCCAGCGCAAGCAAAAAAAGAAATATTGGACAAGCTGATTGAAGAGGTAAGCCTAGAAAATATTAGTGCGATTTTGGGCGAAGAAACTACCAACAAAAAATTGAAACAAATTCGTTTTAAAATTTTACCCAATTATGGCAAGTACATACCCTACGTAAAACAAGGCAATCTAAATCGAAGCACTTCCCCCTGGTCAATGAAAGTTACCATGAATTTTTCGCGCAAAGCCTTGCGTGATATTCTTTTGCAAGAAGGGATTTTGCATTTTTCCAGCGATGAAATCAAAATTTTACCCTTTGTTAGTTTTTTAGATAAAAAATATTCGAAATCCTATAAATGGTGGTTTGTCGATAACAACTATAGGGATACTTTGGTTTTCTCAGAGGCGCGTAGCTTTCAGCAACTCCTGCGAGATATGATGTGGGAGGAATCCTTTTTTGTTATGAATCCCATTGAGGGAGAGCTACATAACTTTATACCCAGCAAATTTTTAAGTGTTTCCTATTCTTCTAGTGAGCTGCAGTCCTTGGGAGAATCCCTGGATGCGCAGATGGTTGTTGCAGGTCAGGTACATTATGGCCCATCACCAAAGAACTCCATGGCCTTGCAAATGGAAATTGAGCTAGAAGCTGTGCTGGTTGCTAGCGGCCGAAAGGTGGCGCATACCACCAAAACTCTAGAAACACCTGCCGGATCTTATGAAGCCAACCTTACGAAATATGCCAGTGACTTTTACAAAGAAGCCATTGCGCAATTTACGGATTCTATTATGAACTCATGGCGCAAAGGACTTTTTGATACGCAAAGAGTGCAGTTGCGTGTTTACGACCAGTTCTCCTATAAGGAACTGAATGCTTTCAAAGACTTATTGCAAACTAAGAGTTTGAAGCTCAAGAATCTTGTAGATCGTTCCTTTGCACCAGGATATGTAGTTTTTGAAGCCGATGTTTCTCAAGGAGCTGCCGCTTTGATAGAGGATTTAAAAGATTTTCGTTGGCGCGGCAAAAAGGCCAAGGTTTGGAAGACCGATGATCGAGAAATCCGTATCGAAATTTAAGGATAGCGGAAAGTTTTTTGTTCCACACTAGAGTTGGCTTTTTTACGTGGCTGAATTCCTTTTACGAGGATGCTGTCTCGGGTAGCGCTTACCTTATGATTCTCTGTTTCAAAGAACTCTTTTGCTACGAGCATGTTTTTTTTGTCAGGGGAAAAGAGCACAAAGGCAGAGGCTCTTGCGCCAGTATAAAAGGATATGCCTAAAAGATTCTTGTTGGCTACTCGATAGGATTGAATGCTATAGGCTCTAGCGCCTGGATCTTCTGGCATCACAAACTCAAAGTCTTGTTTCTTATAGGTTATTTTGTATGTTTTTATGCCGCTAGGTGCGGTAGTCAATTCAACTTGCCAGCCAATATCATCTTCATAGAGAAGGCCTTCTGCGTATACGAAGAAGGGGCATAGTATGATAAATAAAATAATTAGTCGCATTGTATTTCCTCTAAAGTTTCTTCTTTGCTTTTGCATTGTTGAAATGACACTTTAAGCGCCTTGCACTCTACCAGACATCTGCCGCGAAATGCTACTTCGTCCTCCGTTTTGCGGCAGATTGTTTTACTAAACTTATCATCATTATTAAAGCCTTTAAAATCTGGATTCACCTTGTTCAAACAAGATTTGGATGCGCCTCCCGATGCGTAGCACTGAGAGCAATCATGAATGTCGACAGGGTAGTCTGGGTTGTCTTGCCCTTTGTAGTAGAATAGAGCAATGATGGTTTCTCTTTCTGCAGCAGACATTTTGTCCCAATTGTAGCCTTTGTTTTTTAGTTTCGTCTTTAGTAAGTTCTGATTTCTTTGGGTGATGGGATTGGTAGTGCTTGCTATACGCATCTTCTCTTTTAATGTTTCTACAGTTAGGTAAAGCTGCAATTGTGGGTCCATAGTAGATAGATCTAGTAAAGCATTGCCAAAATCTTTTTTAATATCAATAAAATCGTTGTTGTAGCGTATGGTAGCTCTTCTTAGGCGTTTTTTCTCTTTTTCTAGCTGCGCTTCTGCAGCCAGGTACTCTTGATAAAGCCTTTTGTTTTCTTGATCGATACTTTTACTGTATTTTGCATGCATCTTTTTTTCTATACGTTGTTGTTCCCTATACTTTTCATCTCTTATAGATCGAGCCCTTGAAAAGCGCCGAGTGGCTTCTGATAAGTCACTAGAACTTTCATAACGAGCAATGGCTTGCTGTTTTTTTTCTTCAATTTTATCTCTCAAATGCTCCGGCAAGCCGTCAAAATCATTTTCAATTAATTCTCCTGCAGTGGTGGCGGTCATTTGCCCAAGTCCGGAAGCGGTAGATTCGCCGTTTTGGGTGCAGTAAGCATTATTGATGGTTAAGGGGTCAAAATGAATGTTCTCTCTTGCAACCAAGCACTGTAAGGTATTGGGCGAGATGCCTTTGGAGGGAGTGGTTTTGGTTAAGTTCGATACTTGTGAATACTTTTCTTTTAAGCTCAGTGCGCCCCAAGGCGACAAACAGCAGCGGTATTGCGTAAGGTATTGCTGACATGCTTTATCTAAAAAATTAGCATTCAAAGCCCGCTGACGCATGCGTGAAAACTCGGGGCCTTGACAGTCTTTGGCTACCGTTTCCTCCACGCCATAGTCCTTTTCCACTCTGCTAGCGATGGCATCGAATAGCGTGTCTATTTTATCTGGGGGACAATTCGGGGCCTGGCTCCAAGATAGCAGTGCTGTAAATACTAGGTTCATCCAAAGAATCATTGCCCTTTTTATCGTAATTTCAATGCTCTATCTTAATTTAATTCGTATCTGCCAAGAGAAAAACTCGACCAAGGGTGAGTGCTTTTTTGAGACAGCTTTTGCTATTCTATTTGTATGCGATACCTATTAGTTTTGTCCTCCATTTTCTTGATATCTTGCTCCCTCATTCAACGCCAGGCGCGTGAAGACAATGTGAAACGAGTTCCTAGTCCCTATGGTATTAGTGATAGCGGCATGAAAAAGCGGGTCTTGGTTTTGCCTTTTCAAGATAAAGATCCCTCTCGCTCTGAGAATGTAAAGGAAGATGCTAGAAAGTTTTTGGTAGCACAATTGAATCGTACCGGTAAAGTCTATGTGGTTCGCAGTGAAGATTTGCCGCAAGACATTCAATCGTATTTTAAGGATGGCAAGTATGACATTCCTGCGATTGCCAATATGGCTCGCGGTCTGGATATTTCCATGATTATTGAAGGCCATATTTTGGATTTGCAAGCGCAAAAGTTGGCAGATCAGGTGGGCCTTGTCCGTGATGTTAATGCGAAGATGACGGCTAAAACACATCTGAAAGCATATAGTGCAAAAAATGCTTCCGTAATTGTGGATCAAAACCGCACGGCCACGGCAGAGGCCAATGTGCGTGTTTACGGCAAAGAGGACGTGAGTGCGAGAGCTTTACAAGAAAAGCCGGCTTTGATTCGCGCCTCGTTGAACAAGGCCCTATCTTTATCCTTGGTACCTATCATTCGTTCTATTGATAAAATATCTTGGTCGGGCCGAGTGGCTTTGGTCAAAGGGGATCGCATTTATGTGAATGCAGGAAAAATTTCTGGTATCCAGTTAGGAGATATATTGCGAGTAAGTGGCAAGGGAGAGGATATATTTGATCCCGAAACAGGCAAGCTCATAGGTGTGGCTCCAGGTCGAACCAAGGGTACCATTGAAGTCATTCATTATTTTGGTAAGGATGGCTCGGTAGCCATCATCCACTCAGGCGGCGGCTTTAAAGAAAACGACAAGGTCGAGCTTTACTACTAGGTGTTTATTAGGTGTCAGCTACCTTTTCCGCATCTAGCATCCAGGAATCGGATATGAAGATGATCGGTGATATATTATACCTATAGAAAATTAATTAACGAATATATCTTAAAAGCATCCCATTTTATAAAAAGCCCCAGTGAATGTTGGGGCATTATGCGCATGCCAGGCTTGAATAAGTGTCAGCTATATTCGATTGATCCGCCTCTCGGACAAGCTTGCGGAAAAGGTAGCTGACACCTAAGTACCTAAGAAACATGCTTTTTGGCTGCCTTGGTCATCGGCATAAATTTAATCTTGGAATTTTCATATTCCAAAATTTTTGCGTAGGCTGCTTGAAAGGAATAATAAATGGCCTCCATAAGCTTTGCCGACTCAATTTCTTGTTCCACATAATAGGCCCCGCATTCAATCATCATATAAACGCGGTAAAGTTCATCATCCTTTGTTATCTTGGCATGAAAGCCAGAGTGAAAAGGAGCAGCTCTTTCTAAATCGGCAATGAATTCTTTCAAGGATGCTTTTAAGCTAGGTTGCGGTTCAAAGCCTTCAAATAAAACGGCATCTAAAGACCACATAAGTACCTCCAGGTACACTAGTATTATAACATTTTATTAAGTAAAAATAAATGAAGTCCTTCAGATGCGATATGAGCCTGGACAAACGTAAAAATCTTAATAGCTATTCTTATACTGAGACAATGCAGATCTTCTAGATGACGGTTCCTTCTAATTGCGGTTAAAATCCTAATATGGATCAAAATGAGACGCTCATTCTTTATCGAAAACGTCCCTTTTGGAAGAAGCTTCTTGTATATCTTTTAATGCTTCTTGTTTTGGTAGGCATTTTCTTGCTTTTTTTCCGCGATCACTATTAATAGGCGTGTATGTCTACACTTAGTTATATATTGGCGTTCTCTGCCGATCTATGTTTTGCTTCCTCGTCGCTGATATTTACGCACTTTTCTCGTAAGCATCGGGTTTATTGGATGAATGCTTTCAAGGCCCTTGTTGCTCTGCTTGCAGGAGCTATTGTCTTGCTTTTTTTACCACAAGTGCATTGGAGTCAGGCCCAAGTCTATTTTTTACTTAGTGGAATCTCAGGGCTTTTTATCGGGGATATGTTGCTGTTTAAAGCATTTACCTTGCTTGGCCCAGGGCGAAGCTTGGTTCTCTATGGCTTTCATCCTTTTTTTGTGGGCCTTGTTTCTTATTATTTATTTGATCAAGTCATTCACCCCTGGCAGTGGCTTTCCATAATTTTTCTCATTGCCTGTTTGCTTACCTTTTCTCTGGAGAACAAGCGGATGTACCAAACGTGGGGGCTTAAGGGCAGTCTCTTTGCTCTTGCAGGTATCCTATTGGATGCCGCAGGTGTTCTGCTTTCTAAGTATGGATTTGAGCATAGTGACACTCATTTTCTTCAAGCCAATGCCATTCGCTCCTTTGCTGCGGCAATGTGTTTTGCTGGATTCATCTATTTTCGTAAACTACCTTTTTTCTCTGTTTTTGTGCTGATGTCGACAAAGCAAAAAAGCATGGTGACTTTGGGTAGTTTTATGGGAACCTTTTTGGCTCTTAGTTTGTATATGTGGGCCATAGACATTGGCCATTTGGCAACAATTTCTGCCATTGCGGTGACAACCCCCTTTTTGGCGGCATTTTTTGAATCCTTGTATGAAAAAAAATGGCCAAGCCCTTATTTTTTGCTAGCCCTGGTCTTTTTTGTTATAGGTTTTAGTCTATTGGTGCTACCTGGGAGTTTTTGATGGAGTTGAAATATTATGGCTGCCTAGCCTACGCAGATGCCCTAGAATTGCAGCAAAAACATTGGCAGGCAGTAAAAGAGGGAAAGAGTAAGGCTCATATCATGGCCCTAGAGCATGCCAATGTTATCAGTCTTGGTAGGCGTGCCAAAATGGAAGAAGAAGTTCTTGCTACTAGAGAACAATTGTACGCAAAAGCCGTGGATGTCTGCGCAAGTGATCGTGGTGGTTTGGCAACGGTACATAGTCCTGGGCAATTGGTTATTTACCCGATTTTACGACTGCAGGATTATGGCTGGGGAGTTCGCCAGCTTGTTTGCCATTTGTTGAAGGTGAGTCAAAGCACTTTGCAAGACTACAATTTTACTACGAGTGTTCTACCCGATGAGAGCGGCTTGCAGTACGGGGATAAAAAAATGGCCTTTGTTGGACTGCGAGTGCAAGAGGGCATCAGTCGCCATGGCCTGGCCATCAATCTTTCCAATGATCTTTCTTTGTTTGATTTGATACGTTCTTGTGGTCTGCGGCAGCGAAAGCATACCTCCATGAAGAATGAAGGTTATACGGTTACGGTCCAAGACTTTTTAAGCTCCTGGCAAAAAAACTGGGAAAAGAGTCTGCAAAACTGCGAAATAAATGCGCATTGCGAGGCAGGCGTTTGACCCCCTTTAGGCTTAGGGATAAACCTGTAATCAGTGGGGCGTTAGCTCAGTTGGTAGAGTAGTAGCTCGACAAGCTATTGGTCACTGGTTCGAGTCCAGTACGCCCCACCATGAATGTGTTTTTTCGGTTCTGGATGTTCCGAAGGTTGGTTGAAGGAAGGCCTTAGGCCAAACCATACAACATAAGGTGTTTTATGATACGCTTAGAGTATAAGAATCCAGATGGCACGAGTGAGTCCATAGATGCTGAGCTTCGTGAGTTAAAGGGGCAAGATAAGGTGAAAGGTGCCTTTCTTTCTTTTTTGGCTTTTATTGCTTTAGCTTGTGTTAGTGTTTTTATACCGGTTGCGCATTTTATTTTGGTGCCCTTATTTTTTGGCTTGGCTCTATACTTTGCTTACTCAGCCTTTCAACATACCTTAGAGGTTGGTGAATTTGTATTCACCTGTCCCTCGTGCAATCACAAAATCACCTCGAAAAAACAACGCGTAAAAGAGGCTCTAAAACTTCACTGTCCCAATTGTCGTCACCAGGTTTATATTCGAGCTGTAGGATGATCCATCCTGACTTTCCTTTGGCTTTGGCCCCAATGGTTGGGCTTTCCCATGTGGCTCTAAGGCGTTTGATTTTGGATTATCTACCAGACACCCCCCAAACATTTTGGCCAACCGAGATGTTAAATTCAAGACGATTGCCATATCAAGACTTGGGCAATACTCCGGAGACTTTACGGTGCGATAGGGATCATAATTTGGTGCCGCAGCTTTTGGCCAACGAAGAAGAATTCATTTACATGTCGGTGCAAAAACTAAAAGACTGGGGAGCTGCCGCAATAGATATCAATATGGGCTGCCCAGTAAAAAAGGCGCTTCGTCATAACTATGGCGTCTCGTTGATGGGAGATATTTCCTATGCGGCGCAAATTACTAAGTGGGCGAAGCAAGCATCCGCGCTGCCAGTTAGTGTAAAAGTGCGGGCCGGCATAGAAAGTGACTCGATTTTTTTAAAAGATTTTTTGCAAGCACTCGAGGCGGCAGGAGCTAGTTGGATCACCATTCACCCAAGATTGGCAAAAGAAAAACGCCGAGGCCTTGCAGATTGGAAGTTGGTAGCAAAGATGAAGGAGCATTTAGGCATACCGGTAATCGGCAATGGGGATGTGCAATGCTTTGCCGATATTGATAAAATGTTTGAGATTGCCAATTGTGATGCGGTGATGATTGGCCGCTCGTTGAACGCAAAGCCCTGGCTTCTTAGGCAGTGGTTGGAGAGCAAGGGGAAAGCGGCCGTATCCGATATGGATTATTCTAACCCTGAATGGCAGGCAAAGGAATATGGCCGCTCCATGCTAAAACTACTGACGTATTTGCAAGACTATTACGGGGAGGCCCTGGCTCTACGTAAGTTTCGCTTTCATATTAGGACAAACCATATGTGGCTTGCCTATGGTCATCAATTGATAGGCTTGGTGAACAAACACAAGTCCATTAAGGAGCTTACAAGTGATTGGTTGCGATTTTTTGAACAGCCTCTAAGGATGTATGAAACAACGAATTTGCGTTACTAAATCCCGAGCTTTGCATCTAGCTGACCCTCAGCTTCCAATGCAGAAAGCTCGGAGAATCCGCCGATAAGTTCTTCTTCAATAAAAATTTGCGGAACCGTTCGCATGCCTGTTTTGGCGATCAGGGCTTGCATCTCTTCGGGCCGGTTTTCCATATTGATTTCTTCGTAGCCCACACCTTTTTGCTCCAGCAGTCTTTTTGCGTGAACGCAGTAGGGGCAATAGTCTTTCGAATATAGGATCACTTTTTTCATTGTTTCACCGCCTTTGAGTTAGTATCTGCGGACATTACAAAACGTCGGTAAATTTGTGGCCCAATAAGGGTGGATAGCGCGCCAACGATGACAAGGGAAGAGAAAAGTCCTTGATCGATAAAGCCTTTTTCAAAGGCTATGTTGGCAACAACCAAATCCATTACGCCGCGGCCGCATAGGGCCGTACCAACAGCTAAGCCGGTTGTGCTAGAAATCCCAACCACTTTGGCGCCAAGATATCCAGCCAGCCATTTGGAAGCCACCGCCAGTGCCAATAGAGCAAAGACAAACCAGTAACTTTCAATGGCGGCAAAGTTGAACTCCAGGCCAACGTAGGCAAAAAAGACCGGTGCCAAAAATCCTGCAGAAACCGATTCAATGGTTTTCTCCAGCTCTTTGTAGCGGCGAGCCAGAAAGAATTTGCGGTCGATCATCAGTGCGCCAAAGAATGCGCCAATGATAAAATGAAAACCTAAGGATTCGCTGACCGAACCGAAAATGAGCACAAACAATACCACCATGCCAAACAGGGCTTCGTTGCCAAAGGTGGCAATGATCTTTTCTGGCACACGCTCAAGATGAAATCCGCGGTCGATCAATTTTTCAATGATGATGTTGATGCTGGCAATAAAAGTGATTAAGACCATGAGCTTTCCGCCAATCAGGAAAATGGCAGTAGCCACTTCCATAAAGTCGCCGCTCTCAGGGATTTGCAGAACCACACCCAATGCTAGTAGAGCCAAAACATCTGCCACAATGACAGTGGCCATGGTATAGCTGGCAATCTCGGATTCGAGCCAACCAAAATCACGCAGCATTCGTAGGGCCACCGGTAGTGCGGTAATGGAAATGATCAATCCTAAAAATACGGAGCTAGCCGCACCCAATTGAAAGATTACACCAAAAATTGTGGCCAAGATAAAGGGAACAAGAAAACCAATGATGGAAAAGAATACGTTTTTGCCCTTAAAAACATCAATGATGTCTTTGAAATTCATCTCCAATCCGGCGGCCAAAATAACCAGGAAGACAGCAAGCTCGGCAATACCACTTAGTCCATGCAAACTTGGGCTAATATAGCCCAATACTGCGGGGCCAAGGATGACGCCAGCAAGGATTTCCCCCACAATTTCTGGTTGGTTCATGCGCACAAAAAGACGCCCCAACAAGCGGGCAAATACAATCAATAGTAGCAGGGACGTCATTAATTCCATGGAAAAACGTTAGCACAGATTCAGCTTTGTGCCATCTTTAATACCTGTTGAAAGTCTTTTTCTTTTACAGGCTGAATGCTCAAACGCTGCCCACGCTGCACGACTAGCATATTTTTTAGCTGTTTATTTTCCTTTATATCGCTAAGTGGCACGTAATTGCTGAATTTTTTGACGTATTGAAGTTCCACACAGTACCAGCGCGGTTTTTCTTTTGTGGATTTTGCGTCAAAATATTTGGATTTTTTGTCGAACTGGGTGGGGTCTACTTGGGCCAATTTACTGACTTTCGCCACTCCCGCAACACCAGGCGGTTCGGCGTTGGAGTGATAGAACAATACCTCGTCTCCAAGGGACATATCTTTCATCATAAAATTTCGAGCTTGGTAGTTGCGAATGCTATCCCAAAGAGTTTTCTTGTCTTTTTTAAGATTATCAATGGAGTAAACACTGGGTTCGGACTTCATTAGCCAATATTTTTTTGCCATGAGCTTTTTATAATCGATGCAAATGCCGCTGTAAATGATTTCCTTCTGTGCTAAGAAAGTAGGAGTGAAAAAATATCTACCCATTGCTTACAATTTGCTGCCGCACACTAGCGCGCCATTTTTGCTGCATAAGTTTTTAAGCCCCACAAGATATACACGTCCAAAGCGTGAGCAAAGAATTTGGGCGCAGGGCAAAGTCCTTGATTGTGGAGACTTTCAGGCCAGGGCCTACAATTACCATGCAGAAAAAAAGGTGGTCTTTGTGCATGGTTGGTCGGGTAGGGGTTCGCAGTTTTATGCTTTTGTGGAGCCGCTGGTGGTGGCTGGTTATGCCGTACTGCTAGTGGATGGTCCCGCGCACGGGGATAGTGAGGGGACGAAAACAAATTTGGTGGATTTTACGCGGGCCCTTGCAAAGGCTTTACGTAATACGAATGTTCACGCTCTTGTGGGGCACTCATTTGGCGGCATGAGCATTTTGCTTAGTGCAAAGCTGGGTCTACAAGCAAAAAAACGCATTAGCATAGGCTCTCCCGTATATACGGCAAAGGTTGTGGAGTTTTTTGCCCGTAGAGTGGGATTGAAAGCTCATGCTTTAGCAATTCTAAAAAAATCCTTAGAGAAAGAAACGAAGATGGAGGTGGAGGAGGTGGATGCACATCCGCACTTTTCTACGCGTGATTGTGACTACCTCATTGTTCATGATACGAAAGACAAGCAGGTGGCGGTCGATCGGGCGGAAAGCTTGCAGAATAAATATTTGGGAGCCCAAACGCTAATTACCGAAGGTCTTGGGCATTTTCGTATCTTATCCGATCAGCAAGTTGTCGCTAAAATTGTGGATTTTATAAAGTCCTAGACCTAAAAGAAAAAGACCTGACTTCGCCTGCTTGAAATTTTACAATGGGCTATGGCCTTTGTAGAGTGGATCAACCGAGAAGACATTCGTCCGTTCATTTATATTCGTAGAGAAAACCGTGTGGCATTTCCGGGTGTATCGCATCCCATCGATTGGTTCAATTTGGATAAGGTATTGGACCTTGATCCTATGCGTGTGAAAACCCAGCCTTTTGCGGAAGCCATTTACAATTTAGAGGGCAATCTTTTTTCTGAAGCTTCCATGCGCATGCCGCGTTGGGTTTTTTATGATTGTGCGATCATGCCTGGGATTACGGTCGGCTTTGCCATGCACCGTGATTCTATGAATCAAAAAGCTTTGGATTTGATTCAACCAACCAAGGATTTGGAGTGGATTCCCATTTCTTTGTTCATTGCCATTCCCACCAATGCCAATGGGCAGTGGGTGGCGCACAATTTATGTTCGGTAAATACTGTGCTCGATAAAGATGAGCGGCTTTATGCTCTAGGTTTTTTAACCAAGGCCTTTGGTTTGTGGTATGCGAATATAAGAAATTTGTGCGGCATGACCCAATGGGATTCGCCTGCCATAAAGCTGCACACACAGTATGGGCATCTGGAGATACTGACAGCATTCACACCGATCCATACCCATCCGCAAACAGTGACCTATCGAACATGGGTGGACTCGCGATTGTGGTATCGTTTTTTCTCAAAAAGTCCGGCCAATGAATTTGAAGAGTTTTATGAGCCATCAGATATTCAGGTAGATCCAAAAAATGAAGAAAATATGCGCGTATTGCAACGAGCCATTGAACGAGGAGCGGGGCCTTTTTATCTTTCTAGTCAAGATATGCTTCACAGAAACTTGGATGATGTGATACAAATTTACAAGCTTCGTAAACATTTACGTGAAAAAATTCGTTTCTAAGGATCGCCATGCAAAGCTTGCCAGCCGTTGCCAAATCTTTTCCCACTTACTGTAAAAAATGTGATTGTGAGCGCTATCATAAAGTGATTGCCCATAAAACTGCCGTGTCGGCAAAGGTGCAATGTGAAGTTTGTGGTCGCAATTCTACTTTTTCTGTGGGAGCGAAAAGGCAAAAGTCTCTGCGCACCAAAAAAACAAAGACCTTAGGCAACTGGCAAGAAATTCAAGAGCATTTAGATAAGGAAAAGGCGAGTGAATACTCCATACGCTCCAAGTTTGATGAAAAGCAAACCATCTTGCACACGAAGTTTGGTTTTGGCTATGTGATGAAGGCCGATCCAACAAAAATTGAAGTGGTATTTCAAGAAGGCGTAAAGTCTTTAGTTCATAACCGATGAAACTACGTTTGGTCACCTGGAATTTATGGAATAGTTTTCGGCAAATTCGCTCTCCCATTGAAATTGAATTCCTAGAGCCCTGGCAGAGAATTTATCAACGCTACAAAATGCAAGAAAGCTGGCTGCAATCCAAAGATGTGGACGTTTTCTTATTGCAAGAAGTGAATCCATTTTTTCAAAGGCGTAAAAGATGGGAAAAAGATTTTGTGTCGATGAACTCTCAAATTGATCAAGGGGGGTTGCGCCTCTTTGGTTATGGCATTCCGGCTAACTTCCAAAATGCGCTGGTCAATTTGTCCCAGCATCCATTAAAAAAAATCTCTTCTCCTCGCCTAAGCCGTGAATGGGCCTGCAATACGGCGGCTTTTTCTTTGCAGTGGCAAGAGGCCCGTTATGCGCTTATTAGCGAGCTAGATCTTTATGACGAGCGGCTACTTTTGGTAAATACGCATTTGCATCACGGTATAGAGTGGACCAATCACTTAGAAAAGGTGATGCAAAAATTAAAAAGCCAAATAGACAAACAGGTTTATGACGATTTTATTTATGAGATCTCACTTTCTGCAAAAAAAAGGAAGGAGCAGTTGCAAAAACTGATGCATATTGTAGGTAAGTTGCAGAAGCATTATCATAAAATTGTGATCGCTGGGGATTTTAACCTAAGCGAGGACGCAGCGGATTTTGAAATCATCAGGAGCCGAGGCTTTCGGCATTATCATTTAAACCCAGAGTATTCTTGGTCGCGTGAAGAAAATTATGAAAACATTGTCTATACCAATCAGATCTTGTCCCAATCCACTCCGAAAGCTCTACATGAAGTGCTGGTAGAAAATACTTTAAGATCCAAAAATTTGGATCATTTTTTTGTTAGTGAGTCCCTAGAGGTACGTAGCCTTGAGGCCTATGGCAATGAAAAGGGCTCGCAAAACTTTCTCCCAAGTGATCATTTGGGTGTAAAAATTGAGTTAGAATTATGATGGAAGCGGCTTTATTAGGACTTGCCGTAGGTTTGATCTCCGTTTTTACCGGCTTGGGAGGTGGTGTTGTCATGGTGCCTTTGCTGCCAAGCTTGCTGGCGATGAGTCAAGTGGAAGCAGTTGCAACTAGTTTGTTTGTAGTCCTTCTTAACTCCACACAGTTGGTACTAATTTCGCGAAAAAACAAAATGGTGGATACCAAAAAGGGGCTGCGGCTCTCCCTTGCCGGAGTTTTTGCCTCCCTGCTAGCTTCTTTTGTTTTGTATTTATTTACGGAGTGGACATTGCGGCTACTTTTATCCCTAGCGCTTTTTTTCGCCATCTTCTTGCTACTCTTTCCAATCAAGCGAATACAAAATCCTCCCAATGGTGTATCCTATTTGATCGGTGCTCTGGGGGGCGGCTTCTCTGGTCTAACAGGCCTTGGCGGCGGCGCAATTGTGGGGCCTTTGGCCTACGGCTTTAAAATCATCGACATGAAGAATATGGCGCCAACCATAAGTTTTGTGACCATGGTATTTGCCATGAGTGCAACTGCCACGCATTTGATCAATGGAATTTTAGCAGGTAATTTTTGGGGGCCAATTTGTTGGCAGGAAGGGCTTGCCATTTTTATTCCTGCTTTAATTGTATCCAGATCTTTATTTTCTCTGCAAAAAAAGGTGCCCGATCGTCTTCGTAAGGCTATGCTCATCGCCATCTGTAGTGCATTATGGATCAAATCTCTAATGGCAATTTTGTAGGAGCATATGCAAAGCATTGATTGGCTGGCTGGTCTGAACCCAGAGCAAAAACAAGCGGTATTACATAACGAAGGTCCGCAGCTGATCCTTGCAGGAGCGGGTTCAGGAAAAACCACCGTGTTGATTGCGCGTGCGGGGCGCTTAATATCTGAAGGACGTTGTTCTCCAGAGAATATGTTGATCCTTACCTTTACCAACAAAGCCGCTCGAGAAATCAAGGAGAGGGTTTCGCAAAAAATCGGTAAGCAAGGGGCTAAAATACAGGCGGGAACTTTTCATTCCTTTGGCTTAAATTTCTTAAAAGAATTCGGCCATGAGGAGGGACTACCCAAACGCTTTGGCATTGTTTCACAAAACGAGGCAGCTGGAATTATCAAAGAAATATTGCGCAACCTGCACGTTTATGGAAAAGACAATTTTGATATTGGAAAACTGCAAAGTATCATCTCCGCTTGGAAGGAAAAGGGGATTAGGCGGGCCCGTAATGACGATCCCTATGAGGAGCTATGTGAGCTTTTGTTGCCGCGCTACGAAGAAAAGCTCAAAGAGCTTGCGGCAGTGGACTTTGATGACTTGATACAAAAGCCGACAAAAATTTTAAAGGCCTCAGATGAAATCCGTGAAAAGCTGCAACAGCGTTTGCGCTTTCTAATGATTGATGAATTTCAGGATACCAACCCTGCGCAAATGCAACTGGTTCGGCAATTGGTGCCAAAGGATAAGCCCAACCTTTGTGTGGTAGGTGATGATGACCAGTCCATTTATGGTTGGCGCGGTGCTGAGATCAAAAATATTTTGGATTTTCCAAAAACCTTTCATGCTTGCAACACGGTGAAACTCATACGCAACTACCGCTGCAATGAGGCGATTCTGGATATGGCCAATCATGTAATTCGTAAAAACACGAGCCGCCATGAAAAAGACTTGATTGCCGAGCGTGCGGCTCCTGCGAAAAAGCCAGAGCTTTTTATTTATGAAAATGAAGAGGAAGAGGCAGAAAAAACTTTGATGGAAATAAGGCGTTTGCTCAAGCAGGTAAAGCCTAGCGAGATCGCACTATTGTATCGATCCAATTCGCAAGGCGCTTTTTTAGAATCCTATCTTCGACGCGAGCGCATTCCTTACCGGATCAGCGGCAATACAGGTTTTTTTGATCGCAAAGAGGTGCGCGACATTTTGTCTTATTTGCATTGTGCTTTGCAGCCCAGTGATTTGCACTTTCGCCGCATCTTAAACACGCCAGCTAGAGGCATCGGTTTAAGCAGCGTGGAAGTGATGCAGGGGCAAAAAACATCCTTTGTGAAAGCGGCGAGAAATTGGCGAAATATTGGATTGCCAGAAAGAGCCGGGGCAAGCATCGATCAATTGTTTGCTGCCTTAGAGAATTTTCGCCAGAAATTGCAACATAATACTTCTTCGCGTGCAGTGATCGAAAGTTTTCTAGAGGAGATTTCCTATAAAGACCATGTCCGCAAAGGCTGCAAGGATGCGGATAGCTTTGGCAAACAATGGATGATCGTAGAGGTGCTCTTAAACGTTTTAGATGCCTTTCAAAAACAAAAGCCAGGCCTAAAGGGTTTAGAAGATTTTTTAGATACGATGGATCTTCGCGATGTAGAAACCAAAGAAGAAAAAGAGGAGTTGCAGCTCTTAACCTTTCATGCCTGTAAAGGACTAGAGTTCCCGTATGTCTTTGTCCTGGGTTTAGAAGAGGATCTTTTGCCCCATGCACGTTTGGGCAATGATGTGGCAGAGGAGCGCCGCTTGTTCTACGTTGCCATCACTCGGGCAAAAGAATCGCTGATTCTATCGCACAATCGCTATCGTTTGCGGGCAGGAAGACGTAGGCCCGTTAGTCCTTCGCGCTTTCTACTAGAAATCCCGCCCTCGAAATATATCAAGTACGAAAAGGGCAATCGTCCGCTCGGAGAGGAGGAGCGCAGCTCCCTGGTGGCGGATTTTTTAAAGTCTTTAGACTAGTTGACAATGTATATACATGTATATACAATAGGGCTATGTTTTTAAAAGAAGTGATTCAGGCATTAAAGCAATATGAGGTGCCGTATTGCCTCATCGGCGGCTATGCTTTGGCCATGCACGGCATTGTGCGTGCTACCATGGATGTAGATTTGGCAATTAAGTTAAATGCCAAAGATTTATTGGCTACGCAAGAGGCGCTGGCCTCGATCGGTTTAGACTCACGTTTGCCTCTGCAGGCGTGGGAAGTCGCAAGATTTCGCAAAGAATACATTGAAAAACGAAATCTGATCGCATGGTCTTTCGTCGATTTTCAACAGCCCAGTCGCCTGGTGGATATCTTGCTCACAAAATCTTTAAGTCATATAAAAACGAAAGAGATTCGTTTTGCTGGGGAGAAAATCAAGGTGGCAAGTTTAGAGGAGCTCTTAAAGATGAAAAAGCAATCCGCTCGTCCGCAAGATCTGGTAGACATTGAAAGAATCCAAGAGGTGCTGAATGAATAATAAGGTGAAGCCAGAAGAAGCCATAGATTTTTTAGAATCGTTTCGACTCTTGCAAGAGGATATCGATAAACCAGCCAAGGCTATAAGTATTCGCGTCCCAGAAAATATTATTGATCTATTCAAAACCTTAGCCAAAACAAAAAATAGCAAATACCAAAGCCTTATGGTAGAAGCTATGCGAGACTATATAAAGAGGCAGAAACAATGAGCCAAGTGCAAAACGCAATCACAGAAATTTTTAAGCAAAGCTTGCAGCCCGATTACCTAGAGGTGCTTAACGAGAGCGATCAACATTCCGGGCCGCCGGGCCGTGAAACGCATTTTCATGTGACGATTGTGACGGAGTCCTTTTCTGAAATGGGACGCATCGCCCGTCACCAAAGAGTCTATGGATTATTAAAAGATTATATGCAAAATCCCATTCATGCTCTAAGCCTACATCTTTTTACTCCTGAGGAGTGGCAGGCGCGCGGGCAGGCCAGCAACGCCAGCCCCGAATGTGCTGGTGCCAATAAATCTTAGAAATCCTTGCTGCCGCCCAAAAAGACGGCTAGGCTGATTTTGTGTTGAAAATTGCACTACTTTTCTTTCTAGCTAGTCCGCTCTTGGCGGCGCCAAGATTCGAGGCCTTGCGGCACGATCCTATGGTTCCTGAGCACTGCCGCCAAGTGCAAGTGGCGCATTTCCAAGACCCCTACGAGCATTTGTACTACGGCATTGATGGCGCCAAAAACAAGGGCTTTACCCATGAAATTGACTTGCAACGCAAAGAAGCGCGCCTTTTTTGGTTGGCGCTCTATTATCAAGATGCAAAAGCGATCCAAGCCATTCGCCAAGAGCGAGACTTATTAGAAATTTATTCCCTGATGCGTGCTGTGGGAGATTATCGCGGCATCGACTTTTCCAAAGAAGGCGATGTGCTAGAGGTAATGGTTTTAGTGGATATCATCCGTCACTATCCTGCGAAAGATTACTATACAACTGGCGGCATTGAGTATGGCGATGATCAAAAAAAACCCGTAATGGGAGAAATTGATATTTTGATTGCCCATAAGAAGACTTGCCGGGTAGTTGCCATTGGTGAGGCCAAATTAGGGTTGAACGCCTTGCCGAAGGCAAAGCGCCAAGTTCGCCGCGTCGATCATTTCATCGATCGCTACCAAATAAGCGATTAAGAAAAAGAGTCGAGCTTGTCTTTGAGTTCTTTTAAAAGTTTTTTTGCTTCGCCCTCAAGGCGCTCTTCCATCGAGCCGTAGGGGGATTGTTGTTTGCGCTCTTCTTCTAGATCGTCCCACTCCTGCCAAGCCTTGGTCAGCGTATTGAGTGAGTCTTTCAGCGCTTCTGTTAGATTTTCTTTTTGTTTTGCCACCTAAAAAGGGTCGCGTACTTAAGTAATGTTGACAAGAAAAAAAACAGTGGTTGTATAGTCCTACATCATTTGTTTATGATTCTGCATACAAAATAAGGAGCCTTCATGTCAGAAGAAATTATCTATACCATGCAGGGAGTAGGAAAAGTCATTCCGCCCAACAAGTATATTTTGAAAGATATTTACCTATCCTACTTTTACGGCGCAAAAATTGGAATTCTTGGTGCCAATGGTTCTGGTAAGTCCACGCTTCTTAGAATTATGGCGGGTGTGGATCAAGATTATGTGGGAGAGGCCTTTCCTGCAAAGGATTTTCGTATTGGCTATCTTCCGCAAGAGCCCGAAATTGACCCCGACAAAAGCGTGATGGACATTGTAAAAGAAGGTGTTGGGGAGCTGGTAGATAAAATTGCCGAATTCAACACGATCAGTGCGAAATTCGCCGAAGAGATGAGTCCCGAAGAAATGGAAGAGCTCTTAGAAAAGCAGGGCAAGATTCAAGAATTCATTGAATCGCGTGATGGCTGGGAGCTGGAGCATAAGTTGGAGCGGGCTATGGATGCACTTCGTTGTCCGCCCTCCGATCAACTTGGTAAGAACCTTTCGGGCGGCGAGCGGCGACGTGTGGCTCTTTGCCGTTTGCTTCTGAGCAATCCGGACATTCTCTTGCTAGATGAGCCTACCAACCACTTGGATGCGGAGTCTGTAGCCTGGCTAGAAAGGTATTTGGCCGAATTTCCAGGTACCGTCATTGCGGTTACCCACGATCGTTATTTTCTAGACAATGTTGCCGGTTGGATCTTGGAGCTGGATCGCGGTGAAGGCATTCCTTGGAAGGGCAATTACTCTTCTTGGCTCGAGCAAAAGGAAAAGCGTTTGGCCAATGAGGAAAAGGCGGAGAGTCGAAGACAAAAAGTCTTGCAAAAAGAATTGGAGTGGGTACGTCAGGGCGTTAAGGGCCGCGGCACCAAGGCAAAATCGCGCATCACTGCCTATGAAAACTTGCTGAAAGCGCCGAGCAAAGAAAAAATCAAAGAGCTGGAACTCTATATTCCGGCAGGGCCGCGTTTGGGCGACCGTGTGGTAGAGGCGAAAAATATTTCCAAGGCCTTTGATGATAAGCTCTTGTATGAAAACTTAAGCTTCGAAGTTCCCAAGGGTGGCATCCTTGGGATCATTGGTCCCAACGGTGCGGGAAAAACCACATTGTTTCGTATGATAGTGGGGCAAGAAAAACCCGATGCGGGAGAGTTTATGGTGGGGGATACGGTGAAGTACTCCTACGTCGATCAGGCGCATGAAACCTTAGATCCCAACAATAGCGTCTTCGATGAGATTGGTGAGGGCAATGATGTGATCGATGTGAATGGTACCGATGTACATGTTCGGGCCTATTTGTCGCGCTTTAACTTTAACGGCTCCGATCAGTCCAAAAAAGTGGGCAAGCTATCTGGCGGGGAGCGCAACCGTCTGCATCTGGCAAAAACCTTAAAATCTGGGGCCAATTTGTTACTACTCGATGAGCCAACCAATGATTTGGATGTTTCCAGCATTCGTGCTCTAGAGGAGGGCTTATTGAACTTTGCTGGCTCTGCGATGATCATCTCCCATGATCGTTGGTTTTTGGATCGCGTTTGTACGCACATTCTTTCTTTTGAAGGGGATTCCCATGTGGAATTCTACCCCGGAAACTACACGGAGTACGAAGAGGATCTAAAACGCCGCCTAGGCGTCGATGTGATCGAGCCCAAGCGTATCAAGTACAAAAGGCTACAGTAGCTCCGAAATGCTCTTATAGGCGCGATAGAGGGCCTGAAAATCCTCTGCCGCGTAGGGCATGGAGTTATGGTCGGGGTGACAGCGCTTGGCCAGTTTTTTAAACGCATCCTTGGCCCACCAGGGATAGATCTCTTGCAATCGATACTTTTTTGCCAGCTCTTCCATTCTTTGCCACGCCTTTTGCTGGCGCAAATCCCAATTGGCGAGATACTTTTCTTTTCTCTGACTTAAGGAGATGGAATTCTTAGGGTATGGTACATTTAGTGGTGAAATGCGAACTTCAATCGGTTTTTCCAATATATATAGAGGTATTTCTGCTTGGTAGTAGTGGGTGTTTTCCCCCTCTATAGAAGCGTTCAAGTAGTCGGCAAAGTCAGGTTTTCGTGTCCATTCCATACTTGTTTATCGTCATTTTTCCTAGTGGATTAAGTCTAGAAATCGGCTTTTCTAGGAGGGAAAAGGCGCTTTTTAGTAGCAAAAACACGAATTTTCCGAGGGAAAAGTGAAGTTTCTCGAGGGGGAAATGCATTTTTTTTTGCTTTTTTCGCATTTTTTTTTGGACAAAGTACGAAAGCTGATTATCATGAACCTAGGTAAACAAACCTTGCTATATGGAGGAACAATGGCAAAGAAGAAAAAAGCAACAAGAAAAAAAGCAACCAAAAAGAAAGCTACAAAGAAAAAAGCAACAAGAAAAAAAGTAGCAAAAAAGAAAAAAGCTACTAAGAAGAAGGCTACAAAGAAAAAAGCTACTAAAAAGAAAGCTACTAAGAAGAAAGCCACGAAGAAAAAAGCTACTAAAAAGAAAGCTACAAAGAAAAAAGCTACTAAGAAGAAAAAGACAAAGACAAAAAGAAAGCCAAATCCTGCTTTCATGAAGCCTTTGACTCCTTCTTCTCAGCTTGCGGAAGTAGTTGGTTCTAAAGCTATTCCTAGAACAGAAGTAGTAAAAAAAGTATGGGCTTATATTCGTAAGCACGGTCTTCAAGACAGCAAAAACAGAAGAAACATCAATGCTGATGCAAAATTAAAAGCTGTTTTTGGTGGTAAGAAGACAGTTTCTATGTTTGAAATGACAAAGCATATTTCTAAGCACCTTAAGTAATTTTAGGTGAGCATAGATAAAAGGAGCCGGGCCAATGCGTCCGGCTTTTTTTATTTTTCGATGGTAACTTGCTCGGCTAGATTTGTTTGGCTGGAATATTGTTGGCTATAGGTATTATGTGCGGTGAGTGCTAGCACCACAAATAGCAACATGGCAATGATTTCATAGTGTTTTCTCAGGAAGCTTAGCATTTAGTACCTCTCGCACTCCAGTTCCAGTTGCAAGTCTAAGTTTTCCTTTCGGTCTCTTAAGTGGACTTGTGTATCAAAGTTGTTGCGATCAATACGAATGTCGATGAAGCTGCCTAGATCCTTTTCTTGGTAGATTCTAGCGTTCTCGCGGTCTGGCCTTACTTCTCCGGCTGCCAACTTCACGGATTGCCGAAAGATATTGTAAGTACTTGGTACAAACTCGGCGCTAGCTTCGATATCTTTACGTATTTTATTTTTGTTTAAGCGGTAGGATAATGAACCACTAAAAAATACCTCCGAGTATTGCCTGTGGTCCTCTAAAACTGCCAGGCAAAAATCACCCTGCTTTACGGCGCCGTAGTTAAAGCCGGCACCAATGGGATTTAAGCTTTCGATTCTGCGGAGCTTTTTGCTTTTTATTTTGTGGCAAGTCAGCATGGGGGTGATGCTAGGGGCATCATCACGGTTGCGAAGTAGTTCTCGTTTGGAGCAAGGTTGTAAGATCTCATGGCCTGGATAATACGAGGCAGCGGCTTCCACGCTAGATAAGCTGATTAGTAGGCTTAAGATTATCTTCACTTTCATCCTCCAAGGAACAATTTTTGTCATTTAGCAACAATTTATGGCGGTTTTGAAGCCATTCTAAGCCTTTTAAACCGCTCCAATGTTCACATGAATTTAGTAGTGCAGAATTGGTGCCAGGTATATGTGTCAGCGGTTTTTTAGCAAAACCGCTAGGGAGACTTACAAGTTCTCTAGCAAAAGTGGAAATAATTTAAGAAAAAGAAGAGGCTATTTTATAGCCTCTAGCATGCGCAGATATTCTCTCTTCTCTTTGCCGCGTGTGCTTTCTTTTACAAGCCGTATGGTATGCTCGATATCGTATTTCGTCATGCTCTCAGAATTCTCGGCAAAATACTGAAGGAGCCTAGTTCGCTGCTCGGGAGTTTTCAGCCGCAACCATAAGAGCACTTTACTTGCTTTGGAGGCGTCGATCTCCTCGCTTAGATGACTAAAACACGGGTGGGCAGCAGGGGGCACATCAACATACCTGTCATGATAAAAGTATTCATTAAAAGGGGTGTTTAAAAATTCCATGGCCTCCTCGAAGTGGCCTAGGGCGAAAAGCCGGAAAGGTGTAGCGCAGTACCGCTGCTCCGGTTTAACAAGCATTTTTAATTCTATTTCTTTGCCGTATTCCACCAGTGCTAGCAGGCTTTCTGTATATTGATCCAAGTTTTGCATTAAGTGCGCATCGAGATCATGGTAAAGCACTGGATCTGCGCTATGGATGATAGCATCTACATCAATGTAGCGAGCATTCAAATACTTTTTTGCTTGTAGCAAGTAGGCTCTTAAATCCTCAAAATTACCTTCCATAAACAATTCTGCCATGGTTTGATGGTTCTCCTTGGCATACTTGCCTTGGTAGGTGGGGTAGTAGCCCTTTCTAAGTAACATATGGTTTAAGTTCTTTAGTGCTTCCTCCTGCTGGCCGGACTGGTAGTCTTGCAGGTATTGCATGCTAAAGGCTGTGGTTTCCCATAAAATTTGTGAAACTCGATTGGGGTCTTGCAGGTCTTGCGTGTAGGGGGCAAAGAGTTTTGAGAAGATGGCAGCCGTGCGGTCCTTGTTGTCGGTGATGGTCTTTTGAAAAAACTCTTGCTGATGAATGTAAATGCGGTCCGAGGCATGATTGTTCAATGAGGCTGCCGATTTTACCCATAAAGAGATGCGTTGTTTTTCGTCTTGTCGAGGGTAGTACTTATTTAAATCCCAATCGACAACGCAAACCTCATTGTCCTTCATATAGTTTTGAATTTTTTTGGCAAAATGTAGATTCACCTTAGCTACAAAGTTCACCAAGTCATTTACATAGCTAAGGCCTTCTTTGTCTGTGCGTGCAACAAAATTTTCAATGCTGGTAAGCTCCTGGCAAGGTCGTAAATTGATGTCACAGGCGCCGCTAGAAGCATCATTGACGCAATTGCCATGCTCACCCGCAACGAGTGCTTGGTTGAAAAGTAAAAATCCCAAGAATATGAATTTATTCATTGTTATCCCCTTGTATGGTTTTTGTGTTAGAGAAAAAAGATATTTGTAGGTTGCCAACGCAATCACGTTTTTTTGATTTTTCTTCGATAAGTTCTGCGATTTTTCTACGGAAAATTTTGATTTCCTCTTTGATTTCAGGAAATAAATCTTGATCCATCGCCACGGTATAGGAGCTGTGGTTCTTGTCTTTGGCGCCATCATTTTTTATGGAGGCAATGGCTCGCTCTCGCATCTGTGTTTGGAAGTTTTGTAGTGCGATATGGTCAAAGTCGTTATCCTCAGCGCTGGTAATATTCTTAAGGTTGTTGTGCCATTTCCCCTTGTCATCACAGATCAAATAATTGGATCGAATGAGCTTTTGTAGGGCTAGAGTTGCTTCGTTGGTGGAGATTTCTAATTTTTTGGCGATCCACTTTGCATCCAAACGAAAGTTATCGAGATCCACCATCTCCAAAATCACATCGTAGTACCAATTGGCTACCACATCGTATTGATCTTCCCGTAAAATTTTGTATGGAATTTTTCCAGCTGCGGCCTCGCCTTGTATTTTCCGTAAAGCTGCTAGGCTTAATCCCAACTTCAAGCCAATCTCTTCTTGTTTCTTTTTTGATAGGTTTCTTTTGCCTCGCAAGATTTGTGACAATGTGGAATCGTTGATATTTATATCTTTGGCAAAAGCACGTATGGAATAGGAAGAGTTTTTCCCCAATCTTTTTAGGTATTCCTGTTCTAAAAACTTTTGAAAATTGCTTATGCTCTTTTGCTCCAACATGCGGCGAAGATACAGAGCTTTGTTGCAGAAGCAAGAATTATTGCCGCAAACTGCGGCAAAGGCTGCCGCAGGTGTAAATAATTTAATAAGTGCTCCCTTTTGATGTTGTTGGATGATTTAGGTTCGTAAGAAATTCGGACATTTATCCGGTAGAATCCGGGGCTGCCCCCCAATTTTACTTGTAAGCTATTAATACAGCTAGGCTTTTCCATGTCCGAGCAACACCAAGAGGGAGCACTTTATGCGGAAAAGGTAGCGGACACTTTTTAGAGACAGCCCATGCCTTGCATGGTGGCGATGGCCCTTCGAAAGGCGGCAAACTTTTTTATTTCTTTAGCAAGCTTTTGCATTTGCTCTTGCCGCTGCTTTTCTGGATCTGTCTCATCTCTAGAGGGCATTGGCTCTTCTTCTTGCATAAGAGCTGATTCTATATCTAGATTATCCATCAGCTCGAAGGCCTTTTTGTTGCCACTAAGGGCAAGTTCCATCACGGCATCAATTTGTTCTTTTTGCAAGTTGCCGCGTAGCTCTTCCAGTCCATCCAATATAGAAGGATCTACATCGCTAGAGATTTTTTTATAAATGCATTTGCTAGCGCTACGTAGGCATTGCTTTTCATCGCAGGTGATCTCAGCTTCAAGAAATGCAATGTTTTGCTCCTGAAAGGGAAGTAGCTGCTGCACGATTACCGAATCATCATTTAGCTCTAGCTGTACCAGCAAGCCCTCTTCGGCAATGAGTACATGCGGGTGAACCTCTTTGTTTTTATCCACTGGGTAAATGTGAAAATCCGCGTATAGATTATCCGATTCTTTTTTGCCGCAAACAATGAGTTGAAAACCATTGGGCATTGCGTGGCGGAGAATGGGCGGATCGCCGTACTCGCTGCCCGGTCCTTCGAGGCATTCTTTGGAGGGATTGGCAGGGATTTTCACTTGTTTTTTGCTTTGTTTTTCAATGGGACTCTTTTTTTTGTTGGAAGAGTCGGTGCATTTTGTACAAGCGCTAAAAAATAAAAATAGGACGATTAATAAGTATTTCATGCTTTTATCTTAGATAGATTCCCCCGCAATTTCAAACTCTCTTGCCAAGTAAAATCATAAAATCGCCTCTATATGATACATAATACTTTTGCGGGGGGGGGAGCTCCATATTGATACGAAAATGCGGCCAATGAAGCCATTTTTTATGTTTTGAATTGAGATAAAGTATTTAGAAAAAACAAATACTTACCGAAAGTATATTAACTAGTAGGGGTACGTTGTTACATGAAAACTTTGATGCGCAAATTTACGAAACCAAAGCCAGCTTGGCGATTTTTCAAAATCGCTACGGCATTTGGTAGTCTTACCCTGAGCTTAGCTTTTCTTTTTGCTACATCCACGGCACAAATATCTCACGCACAATTTTTGCCCTTTGCCTTCTGGAAAGAAGCCGATCAAGCAGAGCCTTTCATATCCACATGGGACACTACGCTAGCCGGCACCTCTGGCTCGAATCAAATTGCCCTGCCGCTAGAGGCGAGTGGTACCTATAACTTTACGGTCACTAGCCCAGATGATTTGGTAGGGCAGCCGGTGACGATCAATACGCATACAAGCAATACCCTTACGTTCTCCACCGGCGGAGTGAAGACAATTGAGATTCGCGGGACGATTGAGGGCTGGCGATTTAATAATGCTGGCGATGCAGATAAGATTACCGAGATTTCCCAGTGGGGGGCATTACGTTTAGGTAATAACGGTAGCTACTTTAGTGGCGCAAGTAATTTGGCAGATATTTCCGCTACAGATCCAATAGATTTAAGCGGCACTACGTATCTTGCCCAAATGTTTCAATTCACAGATAGTCTTACTGTTAGTGGTAATATTAATAATTGGGATACGTCCGGTGTAACGAATATGAGTTTTATGTTCTATGGTGCATCTGCTTTTAATGATGATATTAGCAATTGGGATACTTCGAGTGTAACGAATATGTATTATATGTTTGGTGGGGCTGATAATTTTAATCAGGACATTAGTTCCTGGGATACCTCAAGTGTATCGAATATGAGCTATATGTTTTATGATACAGCAGCATTCAATCAAAGTTTAAATAGTTGGGACGTTTCTAGTGTTACTGATATGAGTTCTATGTTTAGGGATGCCGTGGTTTTTAATAGCAATATTAGCTCTTGGGATACCTCAAATGTTACATCTATGCAGCAAATGTTTTTTGGAGCATCGGCATTTAACCAAGATATTGGTTCATGGGATACCTCAAATGTCACAAATATGGCTAGAATGTTTAATGGTGCATCATCATTTAACCAAAATATTGGAGGCTGGGATACATCTAACATAACCTCAGGTAGCTATATGTTTTCAGGTGCTACAGTTTTCAATCAACCTATTGGTAGTTGGGATGTTTCAAATGTGACATCCATGAATCATATGTTTAATAATACTTCGGCTTTCAACCAAGATATAGGTGATTGGGATGTGTCTAATGTTACAAATATGGATTATATGTTTTGGAATGCAACTGCATTTGACCAAGATATTGGGCAGTGGGATACATCTAATGTTACATCAATGAGAACTATGTTTTCTGGTGCCTCAGCCTTTAATCAAGATATCGGCTTTTGGGATGTTTCAAATGCTACAATCATGTTTTCGATGTTCCAATTCGCGACTTCATTTAACCAGGATCTATCTTGCTGGGATGTAACAGGCATAGCTTCTGAGCCATCTAACTTCGATACCGGCGCCACCTCCTGGACCGATCCTCGCCCGCAATGGGGCACCGCCGGCTGTACACCGATGATCATGACTTGGAACACCAATAACACATCGGCCGGCTCTTCTGGCTCGAACCAAATCACCCTACCGCTAGTAAGCGGTGCTACCTATAATTTCTCCGTGGATTGGGGCGATGGCAACACCTCTGTTATCACATCGGATACTGACCCAGATGCCACCCACACTTATGCAAGTGCTGGTACTTATACCGTAAGCATACGCGGCCAGTTTGATCGTTTGGCCTTTGGTAATAACGGCGATCGCTTAAAGCTACTCGATGTTACCCAATGGGGGAATAACCAGTGGACGAGCATGGAGAGTATGTTCTGGGGGGCAGCGAATCTGCAAATTACGGCGTCGGATGCACCGGATTTAAGTGGTGTGACAAGCATGTCGAGTATGTTTCGTAGTGCCACGAATTTTAATTCTGATATCGGTTCTTGGGATGTGTCGAATGTGACGAATATGGCGAATATGTTTATGTCCGCTATTAGCTTTAATCGAGACATTGGTGGCTGGAATGTTTCAAGCGTGACGGATTTAAGTAGAATGTTTTACACGGCATCTTCCTTTAATCAGGATTTAAATGGTTGGGATGTATCGAATGTAACCAATATGTATGCAGTGTTTTCTAATTCAGCCTATAATTATCCGCTAAGTTCATGGGATGTATCAAATGTTGTGGATATGTCATATATGTTCCAAGCTGCCAGTGCTTTTAACCAGGATATAAGTAACTGGGATGTTTCTAGCGTAACAAATATGTCAGCAATGTTCAACGATGCAGATGCATTTGATCAAAACATTGGTGGCTGGGACGTATCTAGTGCAACAAATATGGGGCTAATGTTTCGCGATGCAGTAGCGTTTAACCAAGATCTTTCTTGCTGGAATGTATCGGGAATAGGTACAGCGCCCTTTTTCTTTGATAACGGCGCCTCCGCATGGACCGAACCAAAACCAGTATGGGGCACCGCCGGCTGTACACCGATGATCATGACTTGGAATACCAATAACACATCGGCCGGCTCTTCCGGCTCGAACCAAATCACCCTGCCGCTAGTAAGTGGAGCTACTTATGATTTCACCGTAGATTGGGGCGATGGCAATACCTCTGTTATTACCTCGGATACGGACCCGGATGCCACCCACACTTACGCAAGTGCTGGTACTTATACCGTAAGTATACGCGGCCAGTTCGATCGTTTGGCCTTTAATAATACAGGTGATCGCTTAAAGCTGCTCGATGTTACCCAGTGGGGGAATAATGAGTGGACCAGCATGGAGAGTATGTTCTCCGGAGCAGAGAATTTGCAAATTACCGCATCGGATGCACCGGATTTGAGTGGTGTAACGAGCATGCAATACATGTTCTTTGCAGCTAGTGCTTTTAATCAAGATATAAGTTCTTGGGATACATCGAATGTAACAAATATGCTGGACATGTTTCGTGAAGCCTCGTCCTTTAACCAAGATATCAGCTCCTGGGATACCTCGAGTGTAACACTTATGCAAGGCATGTTCTTGGACGCCAGTGCTTTCAATCAACCTATAGGGTCTTGGGACACTTCCAGTGTAACAATTATGTCTAACATGTTCATGCGCGCAAGTTCTTTTAATCAAGACATCGGTGCTTGGGATACTTCAAATGTTACGACTATGTACAACATGTTTTATGGTGCCAGTGCTTTTAATCAAGACATCGGTGCCTGGGATACCTCAAACGTGGTGACTATGTGGAGTATGTTTCAGAATGCCAGTGCTTTCAATCAACCTATAGGGTCTTGGGACACTTCCAGTGTAACAAATATGACTAACATGTTCATGGGCGCAAGTTCTTTTAATCAAGACATCGGTGCTTGGGATACTTCTAGTGTAACGAATATGGAGTCTATGTTCGAAGGTGCCAGTGCTTTTAATCAAAATATTAGTGGTTGGGATGTTGCTAGTGTTACAGATATTAGTGACATGTTTCGTGAAGCCTCGTCCTTTAACCAAGATATAAGTTCTTGGAATACTTCTAGTGCGATAGATATGTCTTCAATGTTCATGGGCGCAAGTTCTTTTAATCAAGACATCGGTGCTTGGAATACTTCAAGCGTGA
Source organism: Bdellovibrionaceae bacterium UBA3535 (assembly GCA_002376845.1). Taxonomy (GTDB): domain Bacteria; phylum Bdellovibrionota; class Bdellovibrionia; order Bdellovibrionales; family UBA840; genus UBA3535. The sequence goes on from DFOS01000003.1 coordinate 42,043, forward strand.
CGAATATGCGATGGATGTTTAACAGTGCGGATGCATTCAATCAAGCTATAGGCTCCTGGGATACCTCGAGTGTAACGAATATGTACGGTATGTTCCAAGACGCCATTACCTTTAACCAGGACCTGTCTTGCTGGAATGTCTCGGGTATAGCTTCTGAACCAACTAACTTCGACACCGGCGCCACCTCCTGGACCGATCCACGCCCAGTTTGGGGCGGGCCGATTCCTGGTAGCTGTACACCTACATTTAGCTCTACTTGGGACACCACGCTTCCTGGCACATCTGGCTCCAACCAAATTGCTCTGCCGCTGGAGGCATCGGGGACCTATAACTTTACGGTTACCAGCCCAGATGACTTAGTGGGCGATCCAGTAACCATTACATCGCACACGAGCAATGTTCTTACCTTCTCAACATCCGGCGCAAAGACCATTCATATTACAGGTACTATTGAAGGCTTTAGCTTTAACAATGGCGGCGACGCTGAAAAGATTACTGGAATATCTGAGTGGGGACCGCTTCGTTTAGGCAATAGTGGTGATTATTTTGAAGGAGCAAGTAATTTAGCTGATATTTCGGCAACAGATCCTCTTGATTTGACAGGGACTACCGATTTGTCAAGTATGTTTAAAGATGCTAGTAATTTAACTGTCAGCGGGACCATTAACAATTGGGATACTTCGAGTGTTACGGATATGTCTTGGATGTTCCGTAGTGCCAGTGCATTTAACGGAGATATCGGCGCATGGGATACCTCGAGTGTTACGGATATGTCTATTATGTTTAACTCGGCCTCCGCGTTCAATCAAGATATAGGTTCCTGGAATACCTCGAATGTAACGGATATGGGTGCTATGTTTCACACAGCGAATGCTTTTAATCAAGATATTAGTTCTTGGAACACTTCAAGTTTAGAGGATATGGGGGTGATGTTTAGAAACGCTAGTTCTTTTAACCAACCCATAGGTTCTTGGGATGTTTCTAGCGTAACAAATATGCAGGGTGTTTTTTGGAGTGCTAGTTCATTTAATCAAAATCTAAGCGCTTGGAATACTTCCGCTGTTACGCAAATGGATTTGATGTTTCGTAGTGCAAGTGTATTTAACCAAGATATTAGCTCTTGGGATACATCAAGTGTTACGAATATGGCTAATATGTTTTTCGGTGCGGATGCTTTCAATCAAGATATAGGTTCTTGGGATACATCAAGTGTTACGAATATGAGCAGTATGTTCTATGATGCGGATGCTTTCAATCAAGATATAGGTTCTTGGGATACATCAAGTGTTACGAATATGAGCAGTATGTTCTACCGTGCTAGTGCCTTTAATCAGCCTATAGGCTTATGGAATACTTCCAATGTTACAGATATGTCTTCAATGTTTAACGATGCAGGTGATTTTAATCAATCCCTTAACTCATGGGATGTATCGAATGTACAAACTATGGACTCTATGTTTTTACAGGCAGATAGTTTTAACGGAGCGATAGGCTCCTGGAACACCTCAAGTGTTACAGACATGGACTCTATGTTTCTCTCCTCTTATATTTTTAACCAAGATATTAGTTCTTGGGATGTATCTAATGTTACGAATATGTCTTACATGTTTCAGAATGCTACATCGTTTAACCAAGACCTCTCTTGCTGGGATGTAACAGGCATAGCTTCTGAGCCTATGGGTTTTGACACAGGCGCCACCTCCTGGACCGACCCAAAACCAGTCTGGGGCGGCCCGATTCCGGGTAGTTGTACACCTACCTTTAGCTCTACTTGGGATACCACGCTTCCGGGCACATCTGGTTCTAATCAAATTGCCTTGCCGCTGGAGGCATCGGGCACCTATAACTTTACGGTTACCAGCCCAGATGACTTAGTGGGCGATCCAGTAACCATTACCTCGCACACGAGCAATGTTCTTACCTTCTCAACTTCAGGCGTGAAGACCATTCATATTACGGGAACTATTGAAGGCTTTAGCTTTAATGATAGTGGAGACGTGGAAAAGATTACCGGAATATCGGAGTGGGGGCCGCTGCGTTTAGGCAATAGTGGTAGCTATTTTCGGGGGGCAAGTAATTTAGCAGATATTTCGGCTACTGATCCTCTGGATTTGACGGGGACAACGGATTTAATCAGTATGTTTCGAGATGCTAGTAGTTTAACAGTTACTGGTACGATAAATAATTGGAATACCTCAAATGTGACGAATATGTCTGATATGTTCCGCAGTGCCAGTGCATTTAACGGAGATATCGGCGCATGGGATACCTCGAGTGTTACGGATATGTCCATTATGTTCTATAATGCCATTGCATTTGATCAAGATATCGGCGCATGGGATACCTCGAGTGTAACGAATATGTCTTATATGTTCCGTAATGCCACTGCATTTGATCAAGATATCGGTACTTGGGATGTATCGGGGGTAAGCGATATGACTCAAATGTTTTATGCAGCCAGCGCCTTTAATCAAAATATTGGCAGTTGGGATGTTTCTAGCGTAACGAATATGTCTAATATGTTCCGCAGTGCAATTGCATTTGATCAAGATATCGGCGCATGGGATACCTCGAGTGTAACGAATATGTCTAATATGTTCTTTGCTGCCAGTGTATTTAATCAAGATATCGGCGCATGGGATACCTCGAGCGTAACGAATATATCTTGGATGTTTGGTAGTGCTAGCGCCTTTAATCAAGACATCGGCAGTTGGGATGTATCGAGCACGACGAATATGTCTTATATGTTTGCTAACGCCAGTGCCTTTAATCAAGACATCGGCAGTTGGAATGTATCGAGTGTAACGAATATGTCTAATATGTTTGCTGACGCCAGTGCTTTTAATCAATATATTGGCTCATGGGATGTATCGAGTGTAACGAATATGTCTTGGATGTTCTATTATGCCAGTGCCTTTAATCAAAACATTGGGAGTTGGGATGTATCGAGTGTAACAAATATGACTTCTATGTTTAGATTCAACAATCAATTCAACCAAGATCTCTCTTGTTGGGATGTTACCGGTATTGCATCTGAGCCCACTAATTTTGACGATTCCGCCTCTTCTTGGACCGACCCGCGCCCAGTCTGGGGCGGGCCGATTCCTGTGGGCTGTAACGGTAGTACTATGTTTGTTACCTCTACAACATCTAATGGTGATTTAGGTGGAATATCTGGAGCCAATACCACTTGTCAAAGCTTAGCGACAACAGCTGGTTTAGCAAACCCTAGCTCCTACAGAGCCGTGATTAGTACTTCAAGTACGGATGCAAGGGATAATATTTCCAGCGCTTTATATTATCCCGTTTATAGTACGACTGGAGTTGTAATCGCCGCTACGGATCTATGGTCGGGAAGTTTAGATGCTGCCCCTGAAAGAGATGAAGATGGCAATCTCCAGCAAGAAACTGTATGGGCAAATACAAATGCTACAACTGGTAGAGATAATACAGGCACAGATTGTAATGGCTGGACCAGCGATTCTTCAGGACAATTCGGTGATATAGGTAGATCAGATGATACCAGTTCAAACTGGATTAATGTTAATATTTCTTTATGTAATGCGCCGATGGCTTTTTATTGTATTGGGATAAGATAATAAACTGACCTACCTTGGCGTGTTTAGAAGATGCGAGACACTTGAGCATATCAGGCGATATACCAAAGTGTTGCAGCGTCTTTTGTTTTGTCCCTTTAAATCTGAGTGGGTAGCAGCCGAAAAGCTTTTACTACAACGCAAACATAGGTAGCACTAGACTCTTTTGAAGCCGGACTTTCTTTTAAAGTGTCCGGTTTTAATTATTTTTTCGGACAAGTAAGTGGATGAGGGGCAAGAATAAGCATATTTCATGATGGTTTCTCATAGTATTCAATATCTGCGTCTGAAATTATGTACTTAAAATCTTATGAAAAATGGGCAAATACACGAAGGCAGGTCAGTTTAAAACAACCAAGAATAACTCAGGCCCAAGACCCGGTACGTAGTCACATGATTCTGCTTGCCGAATATGGTTTTGCTAGTTGCATCCAGCTCTCCTGTATAGGCGGCTTGCCAGTAGGAGAGGCCAAACTGGTTTTTTTTGTTTTTAGTTAGGTAGTAAAATTCTCCCCGAACAAATAAAGCATAACCATCACTTTTTAAAGCTCTTTGCGTTTTGTCTTTCGTATTCAACATTAGCACCATGTCCAGAGAAGCCGTAAGATGGATGCGTTCGGTAACAGTAAGGCCGCGCTCAATGCCGCCAAGAACTCCAGAGTAGTTTTGAATGATAAATTGGTTCACATCATCCACCACTTCAAAATTGTTTTGCGTAAGGTGGTAGCCAAGTCTTGCTGCAAAGTAGTTGCCCTTTCGTGTGGGGTCAAACTCCAAAATGTAGCGCCCACTAATGTCTGCGGTATAAAAAAATGCCGAATCATTGGCGCGTCCAACATCAGAATCGTTGGGCGGGTAAAGACCATTTTGCGCGTAAAGGCCGCGCACCTCCAGCCCATAAGGACTTTCAAATTTGTGAATCCATTCGCCGCCTAGAAAGGGCATGGTGTTGTCTCCGGAGTTGATTTTTAATCCTGGAGTATTGCCGGCCACCACTTGTATCAGGCCCGTTCGTAGATTGAGGCGCTTTTGCGAGGTAGGGTTGTTGGCCCGTATCTCTTTTAAGTAGTATTTGGCTTCTTGAATTAGCGGGTTGGCCTTTTTCTTTTTCCTTCCCTCTAGGGCCTCTTGCACCACGGGCATGATTTCCTGCTCCTTGCTTTGGGCCTTGGGCAAATCGGCGTCTTGCGCCATAAGAAGAGATACAAGTAGCGGGAACATACCTATAGATTAGAGGATTCTTAAAACATGCGTCAATCTTAGGGCAGGTATTTCAGTGGATCGACGGGTTTTTTGTGCTTTCTTAGTTCAAAATGCAAATGCGCCCCGGTTGTTCGTCCAGTCATGCCAATTCGGGCAATTTTTTGGCCGCGCTCCACCCAGTCTCCCTCGCGCACACTGTAAGAGTCCAAATGCGCGTACATCGAACCCCATCCAGAAGGATGCTCCAAAATGATGAGTTTTCCAAAGCCGCGGTAGTGGCGACTACCGGTGTAGACCACTCTTCCGCTATGGGCCGCATAGATGGGGCTGCCAACTGGCTTGGCAATATCAATTCCTAAATGCGGGCGACCATTGGTTTTAAAGCCCCGAGAAAAGCGTCCTCCCTTCGTGGGCCAAGATAGTTCCATCACATGGGAGGAGTGGGGACTGGGCCGGTAGGGCTTGGCCTTTGCCGTTGCCGCAGGTCTTCGGTATTCGGGCAGCTGCAGGGAGCCGCAAGAGATGAGAATGCAAGAGAGAAAAACAAAAAGCAGGCGCATACCTTATTGTATACATAAAATAAATGTGAAGCCTTGTTTTTCGGAAAACTAATCCAGAAGTCGGAAGCAAAATCTGCCTATACCCAATTAATGGCAGAAAGAATTTGGCAGCGTATTTGCTAAGAAAAAGTCCGCTGCCTGATTCAGGTCCAGCGGACTTTGCAGCCCTCTAACTTGTGAAGAAAGGGGGTAGATATGAAATATAAACACTATATTTTATATCGGCGATATTTGCATATTCTTAAATTAATTATTCACCTAATCATGGCTGTGGGGAAAGTGATTTGGTATGCATGGATATTGTTTGCAAAGATTTTTGCGGCTTAAGTTTTTGCCATGTCAGGAACCACGGGTTCGACTAGGGCCGTAAATTCCGCTGGGCCTCGGGCAGCACCACCAAGGCATCTTCCGCGGCAGCAAAAAAGATCATGTCCGAGAAGCGGCCAGCAGTTTTTTATACTTCCCGGTAAATCGGAAAGGACAAACAAAGCTCGCGCACATCCTCTTTGATCTTTGCCAAAATCTTTTCATCCCCGGCATTCTTAATGCTTTGATCTATCCAGCCAGCAATTTTTTTCATCTCTTCGCTTTTCATGCCGCGGGTGGTGAGGGCCGGAGTGCCGATGCGAATTCCCGAAGTTACAAAAGGGGAGCGTTGATCGTAGGGAACCGAATTTTTATTCACCGTAATGCCGGCTTTGCCCAAAGCCGTTTCTGCATCTTTGCCGCTGATTCCCTGCTTGGTAAGATCCATCAAAATCAAATGGTTGTCCGTGCCGCCAGTGACCAGATCATAGCCTAGCTCAAGTAATACTTCAGCCAAAGCCTTGGCGTTCTTAAGGATTTGTTCAACATAGACTTTAAAGCTTGGATCTAAAGCCTCTTTAAAAGCTACGGCTTTGGCAGCAATCACATGCTCCAAGGGGCCGCCCTGCATGCCGGGAAAAATTGAGGAGTTGACCTGCTTGGCATTTTCTTCACTGGTAAGGATGATGCCGCCGCGTGGGCCCCGTAGAGTTTTGTGTGTGGTGGAGGTAGTAAAATCAGCCACTCCTACCGGACTAGGATGTAGGCCTGCAGCCACAAGCCCCGCAAAGTGTGCCATGTCTGCCACCAGATAGGCCCCAACGGCATCAGCGATCTCTCGAAATTTGGTAAAATCAATTTCCCTAGGGTAGGCCGAATAGCCGGCAATCAAGATCTTTGGTTTGTGCTCTTGGGCCTGCGCCATGATATTGTCGTAATTGATACGATGACTGCTTTCATCGAGTTGGTAGTGTACGGCTTGAAAAAGTTTGCCCGAAAAATTTACGGGAGATCCATGTGTTAAGTGGCCACCGTGGGATAGATCCATCCCCAAAATCGTATCTCCCGGTTTCGCAATCGATAAGAAGACTGCCATATTTGCTTGCGAGCCCGAATGGGGCTGCACATTGGCATGTTCGGCGCCAAAAAGTTTTTTTGCTCGTTCAATGGCAAGCTCCTCACTCACATCGACAAATTCGCAGCCGCCGTAATAGCGCTTTTTCGGGTAGCCCTCGGCGTATTTGTTGGTTAGCACCGAGCCTTGTGTTTGCATGACTGCTTTTGAGGCGTAGTTTTCCGAAGCTATCATCTCCAGTTCGTATTCTTGCCGGTCGCTTTCTTGCTGAATGACTTTAAAAATTTCTGGATCTTGCGCTTCTAACATTTTACACCTCGATTTTTTCTACACGTTGTAAGTGGCGTCCGCCCTCAAACTTGGCGGCAAAAAACGCCTTACAAATATTCACCGCCTCGCTTTCAGAAACAAAGCGCGAGGCCAAGCAAAGTACGTTGGCATTATTGTGCTCTTTTGCCAAACTTGCAATCTCTTCGCTCCAACATAGGGCAGCTCTTATACCCTTGTGCTTATTGGCCGCCATGGCCATGCCTTGCCCCGATCCGCAAATCATTACGGCGTAATCGGCCTTGCCCGCAAGCAAGGCCTTACAGGCTTTGTGCGCAAAATCAGGGTAATCGACTCGGGCATCGGAGTCGGGGCCCATATCCACCCATTCCGCTAAGTCGCTCTTCAAGAGTTTTTCTTTTAGTGCATAGCCAGCATGATCGCTAGCAAGAAGAACTTTCATAATACCTCGCAAACTGCTCCACTTTGATGTTGTTAAGTTAAGGTAAACGCTTCTTTTTGCAAGGTTTTTCATGAAAATCTGGGAATGCCCGGAAGCGGCCATTGTGGAGCGAATATTTGATTAAAATATGCAGTACTTAGCTGGGCACAAAAAACATTAGCAACAACAAAAGGGAGCACTTTACTTGTTATACACTTCTTTTCTATGGCCGATTTTAATTACGCAAACAGTGACAGTTTTTTTCTGAATAGAATAAATGATTCGATAATCTCCTACCCGGAGCTTCATCAAGCCCTTTAGGCTGCGCCGCAATGGCAAGCCATAGCGTACTGGGTCCTGCATGAGCTTTTCCTCAATGGCCCTTTTCAGAAAGTATTGAACGTCCTTAGAAATGCCTTTTAGGTCCTTCTTTACCGACTTCTTATAAACAATTTTCCACATTTATTTTTTCCAAACTTCTTCGTGGGAAACCACGTCTTCATTTTCTCGCTCAGCAACAATTTTAGCGAAATATAGATCCTCTTGAAGTTCTAGCGCCTCTTTTGTGAGCTCCAATACTATAGAGGCCAAAGAGGGGGCCCCTTTTAACTGTCTTAGTTTTTCCAGCTCATCATAAAGACCATCATCTACAGATAGGTTGATTCTCTTTTTTGCGGTTGGCATAATATCTCCCAAAATAAGTGTAACACCAGTGTAACATATATTTTGTCTGGGGACAAGTTTAAACTGCTCCCTTTTTATGTTGTTAAGGCAAGAAATTATCATGTAATTACATAGACTTGCCCTAGAAATCAGGGCGCTGCCCAAGGCCGATTCTTAAGATCGCGCGAGCCATCAAGTACTTAGGATATCATTAGCAACAACAAAAGGGAGCACTTTCTAGATTTTTGAAAACAGCAAGCAGGCATTGGTGCCGCCAAAACCAAAGCTGTTGTTCAGCACATGCCGAATGTTTTTCTCTCTAGCAACTAGCGGCACGTAGTCCAAGCGGCAATCCTCATCAGGATTTTCCAGGTTCATCGTAGGAGGAATGCGTCCGCTATTTAAGCTGAGGATGGCAAAAACGGATTCCAAGGCCCCCGCAGCCCCGAGCAAATGCCCGGTAACGGATTTGGTAGAAGAGATCCAAATATTTTTTGCATGCTCGCCAAACAAGCCCTCAATGGCAATGCTCTCTAGAGGATCGCCAGTGGGGGTGGAGGTGCCGTGGGCATTGATATAATCGATGTCGTGGATCTCCAGTCCGGCATCTTCGATGGCCATTTGCATAGCGCGCTTGCCGCCTTCTCCTTCGGGAGCAGGGGAGGTCATATGATTGGCATCGGAGGTAGCACCATAGCCCGTCACTTCGGCGTAGATGGTGGCACCTCGGCGTTCCGCGGATTCGTAGTCTTCTAAAATTAGGGTTCCGGCCCCTTCTCCTAGCACAAAACCATCGCGTCCCTTGTCCCAGGGGCGGGAGGCCGACCTGGGCGCATCATTACGGGTAGACAGGGCTTTCATGGCAGAAAAACCAGCCATGGCCATGGGGCAGATGGTGGATTCACTGCCGCCAGCTACCATGACATCACAAATGCCATCACGAATGTATCTTACCGCTTCGCCTATGGCGTGCGATCCCGAGGAACAAGCGCTGGTGACCGAATAATTCGGACCCTTGGCTCCAAGTAAAATGCTAAGTTGTCCGGCGGCTAGATTGGTAATGACTTTCGGTATGAAAAACGGAGTCACCCTTGAGGGGCCACGTTTGAGTAGAATTTCATGTTGCTCTTCAATGATGGGAAGGCCGCCCATTCCAACGCCAATGAAAACGCCGGTCTTTTCACTTGGAAGACTTTCCTTATTTAGACCCGCATCTTCTAGAGCCATCATACTGGCGGCAATGGAATACTGAATAAAAAGATCCATTTTTTTCACTTCTTTAGCCGGCAAAAACGGGCTTATATCAAAGCCTTTTACCTCGCCGGCAATTTGCGAGGCGTAGTCGCTGGCATCAAAGCGGGTGATGGTGTCTATGCCGCTCTCCCCCTGACAGGCTTTTTGAAAGCTGTCCTTTGCACTTAAACCAAGTGGCGAGACGGCCCCCACACCTGTGACCACAACACGACGCTGCGGCTTCGAGGCGCGAAAAAAACGGTTCTCACTCATTTTACAATTTGCCTTTTTCTTTTAGGTAATTGCTTACATCACCCACGGTACGAAGTTTTTCGGCTTCTTCATCGGGGATTTCCACATCGAATTTTTCTTCCATGGTCATGATAAGCTCTACAATATCTAAGCTATCCGCTCCCAGATCATCAATAAAAGAAGCCTCTTCTTTTACGCGATCCTCATCCACACCGAGTTGCTCCACAATCAATGCTTTTAAATTTGTATCTACCGACATGGGTCCTCCTATTTTACATTCTAAGTCCACCATTCACATGAATGGTTTGGCCGGTTATATAACTTGCTTCATTACTTAATAAAAAACTTACCACGCTGGCAACTTCTTCGGCCTCGGCAATTCGGCCTAAGGGAATCGAGGCAAGAATTTTTTCTTTTACCTCATCTCCTAAAGAATCGGTCATCTCCGTGGCAATAAAACCCGGGGCAACAGAGTTGGCGCGCACATTTCTAGAGGCCATTTCATTGGCAAGGGATCGGGTGAAGGCCTCAATACCTGCTTTCGAGGCAGCGTAATTGGCTTGTCCAGAATTGCCGGTATGAGCAATCACACTGGATAGATTCACTATGCTGCCGCCGCGAGCTTTCATCATGGTCTTCAATACTGCTTTCGAGCAAAGGTAGGTGCCTTTTAAATTGGTTTGAATGACCGAATCAAAATCCTCTTCTTTCATGCGAAGTAAAATTTGATCCTTCGTAATGCCGGCATTGTTGACCAGGCCATTTAGACCACCCAGTTTTTTGATGGTCTCTTGCATAATGCTATCGACCTTCTCCGCTTCGGCTAGATTTAAAGAAAAGTGAAAATGCCCTTCGCCGGGAAGTTCCTTCAGCAGAGCTTCCGCCGCATCCACTCGGGAAGCATAACTAAAAGCAAGCCGGGCCCCTTGGCTGGCTAGTTTTTTAACAATAGCCTTACCAATACCGCGGGAGCCGCCGGTGACGATGATATTTTGCCCTGCCAAATTAGCGCTCATGAAAGTCCAATCTTTGCTCTAAATTCTTAAAATCATCCAAGTTTTGAATATTGAAAGATTGAATCCCATTAGAGTCAATTTTTTTCACTAAGGAGCTTAAGACTTTGCCAGGGCCCACTTCGAGCACCTTAGTAACCCCTAGCTCCTGCATGCGCTGAATGCTAGCTGTCCAACGCACCGAGCCAGTTATTTGCCGGATCAAATTGCTCCTTAGTTCCTCGGGATCAATTGATTCTTTGGCTGTAAAGTTTTGCACAACGGGCGCCTGGGGGCTTTGCATATCCGTGCTAGTTAGTAGCGTCTGCATATGCTCCTCCGCTTTTTGCATTAGGGAGCAGTGAAAAGGGGCGCTAACTTTTAGCGGGATCATTTTCCATTTTTTGCCAAATTTTGACTGCGTATCATAATTCTTCAGCCTTTCCACTGCCGCGCTTTCGCCGCTTACCACCAGCTGGCCGGGCGAGTTGTAGTTGGCTACCTCGATCACGCCATTGATATCCGCAAGTGCTTGCAGCAAATCTTTTTCTTCGGCTCCCATGACGGCCAACATGGCGCCCTTACCAACGGGAACCGCCTTTTGCATGGCCAGGCCTCGCTCTCGGGTCAGTTTTAAAGCATCGGCATAGGAGATAACTTCATTGGCAACAAAAGCGGAGTATTCCCCTAGGGAGTGTCCGGCGCTAATGCGTGCCGGGATATCGTAAACTTCCTTTAGTGCACGGTAATACGCGGTGGAAGAGGTCAAAAGAGCTGGCTGTGTATTTGCCGTAAGATGGAGTTCATTTTTTGGATCTTCAAAAAGTAGCTCCACCATATCCATATGCAAAGTATCGCTGGCTTCTTCCACGGCCAGTTTGGCACTGGCAAAATTGTCGTACAAAAACTTGGCCATACCCACTGTCTGCGAGCCTTGGCCAGGAAATAAGTAGGCAATCATAATTTTCCTCCGCTATGAGTCTGATGTTAGTGGATGATGAGAATCTGTCCATAGAATCTTAAAAAGCCTATGCCAAGCTGCGTGATTAGTAGGTGAGTAGTATGCTGCCGCTTGTGAGCCCTGCGCCAAAGGCAGTGAGCAAGATTTTTTGGCCGCGTTGGATGCGTCCGTCCACCACCGCTTCATCAAAAGCTATGGGCACTGTGGCTGCCGAGGTGTTGCCGGTTTGATCCACATTCATAATGACCTTTTCATTTGCGATACCAAAAAACTTGGCTACGGCATCTATGATGCGGGCATTGGCCTGATGGGGAACAAGCCAGGAGATCTCTTCTTCTTTTGTACCGCTACTTTCCAGTACGCGCTGACAAGATAGATTCATCGTGCGTACAGCATTTTTAAAGATTTCTTTGCCTTTCATGCGCATGAAGTGGGATTTTTCATCCAAAACTTTTTGGCTAAAAGGCAAGCGCGAGCCACCAGCCGGCAATTCGAAAAGATCTCCGAGGGAGCCGTCGGCAGCTAGGTCGATGGCGTGAAATGCAGAGTCCCCATCACTGGGTTGCAAGATCATAGCACCGGCACCATCGCCAAAAAGGATGCTGGTATTGCGATCCTCGTAATTCACAAAACGGGACAATACCTCTGCACCAACTACCAAGATGTTTTTGTAATTGCCGCTCTTAATAAGAGAGTCGGCCAGGCTCATGCCGTAGACAAAACCCGAGCAAGCCGCCGAGATATCTAGAGCAGGAATTTTGCGGCAGCCAAGTTTGTTTTGTAGTACGCAGGCGCTGGAGGGCATGATCTGATCCCCGCTAACGGTGGCAAACAGGATAAAGTCCACATCCTCTGCAAGCAGGTTGGCCGCATCCAAAGCGCGGCGAGATGCCATGAGGGCTAGATCCGTGGCGTTTTCATTTTCGCTGGCGATATTTCGCGAGTGGATACCGGTTCGCTCTACAATCCACTCGTGATTGGTTTCTACTTTTTTTTCTAAATCGAAATTGGTTAGACGTCTTTCTGGCAGGTAGGAGCCAGTCCCCGCAATCCTTGTCGTATTCATCTTCATCCTATGAAATAGGGATTAATCGACTCTTAAAACTTCTTTACCGCGGTAGTAGCCACATTCGTTGCAAACACGGTGGGGGCGAGTAATAGCACCACAATTTTCGCAAGTACTGTCGGCAGAGCGGCTAAGAAAGTCATGGGATCTACGATGTCCGCGACGCGATCGGCTGATTTTACTCTTCGGTTCTGGCATAATTCACCTCTGGTTTCTTAAAGGCTGAGAAACTAAAGCCACTAATGCTTGTTGTCAATCTTTATGTTTTTTAGTGCAGCTAGGCCCAAATGCCCAATACGCTTATTATTTGAGCAGCCGCATTCCTCTTTATTCAAATTTGCCCCACATTCGCTGCAAAGGCCTTTGCAGCTCTCTTTGCAGCGCGGGTGTGCGGGCAAAGTAAAGGCCACCATTTCATTGATAAAATCAGGCAAATAAAACTGCTCCCCCTCAAGGCCTGCAAGCACTTCTACTTCTGAATCCATAAGATCCTTGGGCGTATGGGAGGCTTTCATTTTATTCACCCATTGGGGGGCTAAAATTTCATGAAATTTTTCATCAATGGGGTAGGCAAAGTTTTCTGTACAAAATCCACATTGTAGATCCGCGGTGGCTTGAAACTCGCCCTTGCATTCATAGTGGGGGCCAACCTTATGAAAGTCGGCCCTTAGCTTGATGGCATGTTTTTGTAAAAAAGGCTCCAGCTTGCTAGTAAAGTCCGAGTCCTTCTCGTTAAACTCCCGCCGCTCACCTTCTTCGGAAACATGGCCTAAATCAATTATGGGATCCTTTAAATTCTTCATGCCTGCAAACTACTACTTTTTTTCTATCTGTGTAGTGAAAAACCAGAAAATATAGAATCTTCGCACTAGCGTTTGCCTACTTTCGTGTTTGCGTCTAGATAAGCTGTATGAGCTTAGTGACTAGCCGATTGCTTAAAACCTTACGTGGCCAAGACACCACCAAAAAAATGAGTGAGAGTCTTGGTTTTCGCTTTGATAAATACTACCGCTGGGAAAATGACTACCAGAGGGTGGATTTGGTGGAGTTTTTTCATCTATGTGAAAAGAAGCAAGTTCCCATTCATAAAATTTTTCAAGAAGTCTTGGGGATTTCATTGCAGGAACTTTCGCAAACAGGGATTTTAAAGGCATTATTTGCTGAGTGGGGACAGCCTTCTAACACATTGGTAGAAAAAGAGCTGGGCTTTTCCAAAGTGAAATGGTGGCGTCTGCGTAATGGTGAGAGTCGTTTTAGCTTGGAAGAGTTTTTTTCGCTGGTGGAGCTATTAACTGGTCGGGCAAATTTGGTAATAGAAGCTTTGGCGCCAAATTCTCGCTCTAAATTTTTACAGCAGGCTCATGCCGAATATGAAACGCGCATGCAATATCTGATCGACAATCCCATAATCGCCAGACTCTATTGCGCCCTTTGTCTTCGCTCCTATCGTCAAGCCCATCCTGATCATCGATATGAAGTATTAGCAAAAGAATTGGCTTTGAAAGAGGAGGAGGTAAAAAAAATATGTGCCTCACTCATCAAGGATGGGATTTTACAGGACAGGGGCGGACTGCTGGAGCTTACGCAGTTTAAGGTGCATGTAAAATCAAGAGAAAAACAAGTGCATGAATCTTTGTTTCTCTACTCCCTAGAGGAGGCCAATCGTGTTGCCAATAAGTCGCCGCGAGCCTTGGCGGCTAGTCATTTTCAGTTTGCACCTGTGAGCGAAGATGCCTACCAAAAGATACGAGAAATCATGTGCAAGAACTACAAAGAGATCATTGAGGTAATTGACAATGATGACCAAGAGGCCCGCGACTTTGTCGTCAACTTCTTGCAAATGTTGAATCGCTACTGATTTTGAAACTTGCCGTTACAATATAACAAAAAGAGATTTGCCGCTCGGTCTGCAAAACGTAGGCTATTGCTAATGCAAGATTTTGATTATCAAGAAGCCTTTTCTAGAAACCTTGGTTGGTTAAGTGAGCTGGACCAAGCGAAGGTGGCCAACTACCGCATTGCTTTGCCCGGTTTGGGTGGTGTGGGTGGTCACCATTTGCATAGCCTATTGCGTCTGGGTTTTCAGAAATTTCATATTGCGGATATGGACACCTTTGATCTGGCAAATTTCAATCGACAAATGGGGGCACAGGTTTCCACTATCGGTAAGGAAAAGACCCAGGTTTTATATGACATGGCCAAAGATATAAATCCCAATGCAGAAATCAAAATTTTTTCTCAAGGCGTACATGAAGGCAATATGCCAAGCTTTCTCAATGGCGTGGACTTGGTAATTGATTGCTTGGATGTCTTTGTTTTAGAGACGCGGCGAAAGCTCTACGGTTTAGCAGAAAAAATGAAGATTCCAGTGATTTCTGCTGCGCCCTTGGGAATGGGAACTTCTGTGATGGTTTTCTCCCCTGAGAAAATGCCTTTTAACCGGTATTTTGCCTTTGATGATCAGAATTTAAAAGAAGAGGAAATGGTCCTTTACTTTTTGGCCGGTATGAGTCCTTGGATCATGCATGCCTCCTATTTGGCGGCACCAGAAAAAATTGTTTTGCGTCAAAGAAAGGTTTCCTCTTTAAATATCGGTTGCAGTTCCGCCGCCTCGGCGGCCGCCGCAATTGCCTTAAAGCTTTGTATCCAGCGAGGCAAAATCCTTTATGCTCCTTGGGGCTATCAAGTGGATTTTTTCCATAACAAATTAAAAAAATTTTGGCGCCCTTTTGGCAACCGCAATCTTTTGCAAAAGCTATTGATTCGCTATATGAATCGTCGTTTTGCTAAGGAGCCAGTCGTCGTGGCTCAACATGCAAGTCAAAGCTCGAAAAAGCATAGTGGTTCGGAAGCGGCTAGATCCTATTTAGGTTAAATTGCCTATCCGAAATACAAACGATCTCTCCTAGATTCGGACAATTCATCTGCTCAAATCCCCATAAATGACTCCTTACATTTTGGCACGCTTTGCATAAGAGAAATCAGAAAAATAAGCGGGGCTAGAAAATATTTGCCTTGCTGCTGGGGGAGATTTTCAGCAAACTAGGAGGCCGTATTGAAAGATAAAAAAAATGATATGAAGGTAACATTGCAGATGCATGAACAATTAAGACAAGAATTAAAGCATAACGACACCGATATAATCTTAAATATTCGGGCGGCAGAAAAAACTACGAATGCTAGATTTATTGAGGTGAAAGCGAGTGTTGCCGGGTTGGAATCGAAGATGGATGCCCGTTTTGCAGACGTAGATGCTCGAATCGATGCGCTGGAATCGAAGATGGATGCCCGTTTTGCAGACGTAGATGCAAAGTTTGCGCAGGTGCATGCTCGAATCGATGCGCTGGAATCGAAGATGGATGCCCGCTTTGATAAAATGGAAGCAATGATGGCCAAATTTTATGCGGAAATCGCAAAAATGAACGCCGTGAATGCCAGAACCCTAGCTCTAGTGGAAGAGCAGAGGGCAGAAAATCGCACCATATGGGACAAGCAGGCACAGCTAGAAGAAAAAGTAGACCAACTACTTGAGAGGCAAACGTAGGTCTTGTTTGCCGCCGCCGCAGTTTGCCTTCTCATCACGTCTCGCGATGTTCGATCAAATCCTCCACCACAGAAGAGTCTGCTAGGGTAGAGGTATCCCCCAATTGCTGGTAATCGCCCGCCGCGATTTTTCTTAAAATACGCCGCATAATTTTCCCGCTGCGGGTTTTGGGCAATGCTGGTGCCCACTGCACTTTGTCAGGTGTGGCAATGGGACCAATTTCCTTTCGAACCCACTGGATGAGTTCTTTGCGTAAGTCATCATTAAATTCCTCTCCTGCTTGCAAAGTTACATAGGAGTAGATGCCTTGGCCTTTAATTTCATGGGGAAAGCCCACAACTGCTGCTTCCGAAACTTTCGGATGGGCCACCAATGCCGATTCAATCTCCGCAGTTCCAAGGCGGTGTCCACTAACATTAATGACATCATCAACACGT
>DFOS01000003.1:58943-59275 GCA_002376845.1 Bdellovibrionaceae bacterium UBA3535
TTAATGACATCATCAACACGTCCGATGATCCAAAGATCCCCATCCTTATCCCGTTTGCATTCGTCCCCCGAGAAATAAAGTCCAGGGAAATCAGAAAAATAGGTTTTTTCAAAGCGCTCATGATCTCCATAAAGACTACGCATCTGACCCGGCCAAGAGCGTTTCATGCAGAGTATTCCCTCGTCAACACTACCTTGTAATTCCTTTCCATTTCGGTCCACCAAGATCGCTTCAATCCCTGGTAATGGTTTGGTGGCTGAACCTGGTTTTTGCGTGGTATTGTGCAGAGGGGAGATCAATATGCCGCCGGTCTCGGTTTGCCACCAAGTATC
>DFOS01000018.1 GCA_002376845.1 Bdellovibrionaceae bacterium UBA3535
TAAAGGATGTATCCGGAATATACCCTAGATGGCGGGGTGGACGGGACTCGAACCCGCGGCCTCTGCCGTGACAGGGCAGCGTTATAACCAACTTAACTACCACCCCGCGGTGGTGCCTCTAGGTGTAATGAAAAGCCCCTGGCTTGGCAAGAAAATTGTAGGGATGGCTTAAAAAGTCTGCCAACAATCGCGATACTTGTGATCCACTGTCAATTTTGCCTTTCCGTAAGGCATAATTTGGTAGGCGTGGCACGATTCAAACATGAATGCCAATGTCTTCTCATAGCGCTGCGGCTTTAATTCTGACTGGGAAGCTTTTTCAAATGTCGCGGCATCAGGCCCATGTGGACTCATTTGATTGTGCAAACTGCCGCCGCCAGGCTGAAATCCCTCTGCCTTGGCATCATATTCACCATAAATTAGCCCCATATACTCACTCATAATATTGCGGTGATAGTAGGGTGGACGAAAAGTATTTTCTGCTACCATCCAGCGCTCCGGAAAGATCACAAAATCAATATTGGCAACGCCAGGATTTAGAGAAGGTGAGGTCAAAACAGTAAATATTGAGGGATCGGGATGATCAAAGCTCACCGTATTGATGGTGTTGAACAAACTCAAATCATACTTGTAGGGATAGTAGTTGCCCCACCAGGCGCGAACATTAAAAGGACTGTGTTCCAATTGATAGCTATAAATCTGTCCCTGGTATTTGTGATAGACCGTATAGGGACTAGCTTGTTCTGCAGAGGCCGTAGGCGCTAGAAAATGTCTTTCATTGGCCAAGCCATTGGCGCCAATGGGGCCTAAATTTGGCAGCTCAAATCTAGATCCTTGGTTTTCAATGAAGTAGCCGCGGCTGTTCTTTTCTGCATCAATACGAAAGACAATCCCTCTTGGTATGACCAGGATCTCGCCGCTACTTACCTCGAGCTCGCCCATCTCGGTTTTCACCTTTAACTTTCCCTGCTGCGGTACCAGTAGCCATTCACCATCGGCGCTGCTAAAGGCTTGGTTTTGCATATCGCTATTTGCTGCGTATAGCCCGATCATGCAAACTGGATTGACTAGAAGTGGGCAAAGGCCGGCTACAAAATTTTGATCTTCACTGGGAGAATCGAGTGGCAACCAACGCATTTGATTGGGTTCATGTTCGGCGTTGGTGGTGGAAAAACGCTGGCTCAAATCCTTATCCAAAATGTATGCAGAAGATTTTACCGAAGGCAAATCTCGATAAAGCCAAGTTCTTAAATTGTCTTTGCGGTTTTTTGTAAAGGCCGTGCCGCTGAGCTGCTCGGCAAATAAGTTTTGCGGGCAAACTTGCGGGGAGTTTTGCCTGCTTGGCAGCAGCCCTTCTTCTGTTTCGCTGGAATGCGTATTATAGAATCCACTTAAATATTTCATACTAATCATTATATTCTTTTGTAAGAGAAAATCTATATAATTCTTGAAAGTAAGCACTGCTCTCAAGTAGCTCTGCTTTGCTGCCCTCAGCAACGATTTTCCCATCTCGAAAAACAAATAGTTTTTCGCAAATATCAAGGGTATGAATACGGTGGGCAATGATGATCATGGTTCGGTTTTTAGAAATTTCTTTTAATGTGTTTTGAATCAGGTTTTCCAATCTCGGATCTACATGACTTGTAGCTTCATCAAAAATGATAATCTTCGGGTCATGTAGCAGCACCCTTGTAATGGCTAAAATTTGCTTTTCCCCTGAACTGAAATTTTCGCCGCGATCTAGCACCTCCGATTCCAGATTTCTGCCTTTTGCTTCCAATAGTTTTTGTAAACCGCTAGTTTTTACAGCCAAGGCAATTTGCGCCTCTGTAAAATCTCGATGTAAAACTAGATTTTCTCTTATAGTGCCTTTAAACAAATAGGCATCTTGCGAAACAAATCCAATTTGTTGGCGCAAGTCATTTAGCGGCCAATCTTCAATGGGCTGATCATCTAGTAGTATTTGTCCTTTTTGGTAGGGATAGAGCCTTGATAAAAGCCCGATTGTAGTGGTTTTACCACTTCCTGTGCGTCCGAGAAAACCAATGTTCTGACCGCTTTTTATATGCAAATTTATATCATTTAATATCCACTGGTCCTTTTCATAATACATGGATAGGTCGGCTAACTTTATATCCCCTAAAAGTTTTGCGTGTTGTGTACCGCTGGAAGGGAGTATTTCCTTTTCTTTTCTCTCTTGCAAAAACTGCGTGACTCGGTCGGCACTTGTGAAAGCTTGTTGCAAAACGTGAATTTCTCTAGATATGAATTCAATGGGAGAAGTAAATTGTTCCACATAGCGAAAGTAGGTGATCAAAATACCAATGCTTAACCAATCCCTTGTTATATAGTAGCCGCCTAGGACGATGAGTACTAGGAGTGGGATTTGTGATAGAAAGCTCATAATTGGGCGTAAAAAAGTATTGAAGCGATTGAATGCCTTTGCCGCTCCTAGGTAGCCTAGCACCTTGTCGTCATATTTTTGTTTGGAGAAATCCTCCAAGCCAAAGGAGCGAATAATATTTAGGCCTTGTATGTTCTCAGATAATTGCGAATTTATTCTTGAAGATTGATTGGACATGGCCCAGTGCAAATTTCGAATCTTAGTTTTCGAAAAGTAGGTAATCAAAATGATGGGCAAAGTGGAAATACTGATAAAGATACCTATGCGAATATCGGTTAGCAGAATGGCAAACCAAACAAAAGTGGCCTTTAAAAATTCAACCCCCAATCGTCCAAGGGAAACAGAAAAGAATTGCTCCAAATCGTCGACATCGTGGGTTAAGCGTGTGGCAATGCGCCCTTGGGGAGTTTTGTCGTAGTAGGACATAGGCAATTGGTTCAAATGGCGAAACATGGCTTTACGGATACGATAGATGGTTCGTACTCCCACTTTTGCCAAAATTCTTCGGCTAAAGTAAATGAGTCCCACGGCAAGAGCTTCAAAAAACAAAAGATACGAGGCATAATAAAGGCCCGTAACATAATCATTGTTCAAAACACCTTTATCAATCACTTTCGATATCAAATAAGCGGCAAAAATTCCAGATGCGGAGGCAAGCACTAATAAGACCATGCCAAAAGAAAATAATTTTTTATCCTCTTTTAAATAGGACAACAAAAAGCGAAATGCTTTCGTGTCACTGAGTCTTACTTTTTGTTGCTCTTCTTTAAGACTCATCCTAGCTCCAGAATATGATCACAGTATTTTAAAGTAGAGTCGCGGTGAGCTGTCCATACAAGGGTTTTACCCTTGAGATGATTCTTCAGCTCCTGTAGTATTTTTTCTTCTGTAACCGTGTCCACCGCCGATAGGCAGTCATCCATAAGTAGAATTTCCTTTTCTTGCGCTAGGGCGCGGGCAATGGACAGCCGCTGTTTTTGTCCGCCCGAAAGATTGACACCATCTTCTCCTAAAAGGCTTTCACTGCCGCGATCCAAGTGTTTTGTGTCTTCCAACATATCGGAGAGGCGTAGATAGGTTTGAATGTCCTGATCTGGAATATGCTTTTGCAATTGCAAATTCTTTTTTAAAGTGTCCGCGAATAGAAAGTTTTTCTGCGGAACGTAGGCAATCCATTTGCGCAGGTCTGCCATGCTGTAATCGGTAATGGCATTGCCAAAAAGCTTTACTTGCCCAGAATAATCACTGTGAAAACCTAAAAGGATTTCGAGCAAAGTGGTCTTTCCAGTCCCAACAGGCCCCTTAATACCTAGCCACTCGCCTTTACGAATGCTAAAGGATAGACCCTGCAAAATGTGCTGTCCGTCAATGTCGTAGGCTAAGTCTTTTACCTCATAAACGGGGTTGGGATATTTTTTCTGTATACTTTTGGTTATCTCAAAACGTTTGTCGACTTTGGAATTTAGTACTTTAAAGATTCGCTTCAAAGAAGTGCTACCTTTTTTATAATCCGCTAAAATAAAACCAATATCAGCAAAGGGCATTTGTAGTAAGAAAGCGTAAGATTGCAGAGCTACAAATTCTCCAATGCTCATGCCGCCTTCAATAACCTTCTTAAGACCAAGGATGTATAAGAATACATAGGCGAGCAGCGGGGCAGATTCAAAGGCGACACCAAAGAGTAGGGCAGTTTTCGTTGTGCGATATTTTGCATCCCTTGTTTGCTTGGCATAGTTCTTAAGGTTTTTAAACCAAAATGCGCTACTATCACTGAGTTTTTGCAATTTAATATTGGCAATGGAGGAGGAGGATTCTTCATTTAATTTGCTAAGGTGAACCTGCTGCTTTTCGTATTGTTGAGAATAGGCTTCCATAATTTTGTACATGGCAAGTGGCAAGAGTAAAAAAAAGCCTAGTATATAAAGAGTGATCTCCTTGTCGATTTGAAACATAAAATAAAGGGCTAGGGGACATAGAAAAAGAGAGTTGGCAGCACCAACCAATGTGAAACCAAATAAAAAGCGCGCGGTTCCAATGTCTGAGGTGGAAATGCTCATTAAATTTCCCAGCGAATATTTTCTATCAAAAAAAGCGCGAGGTAAAAATCGCAAGCGTTCCCAGAGCATTTGTTTCATCAGAGAGGAGGAGTAGTGACTTTCTCTGGCCAAAGTAATGCGCCAGAGCCCGCGAAATAGCATTTGCATGCAAAGTAGTAAAAAAAAGACCAAAGCAAAATCAATATAAAGATTTTTGCTATTTGCTAAATACTTTGGAATGTCTTCATACTGCAAATAATCTAAAAAGTATTGTAGCCACTTGGGAATTAAGACTTCGGTGACATTGGTAATTAGTACCGCCGCAGCTCCAAAGATGTAGAAAAACCAGCGTTGACGTATGTATTGAAAATAAAAAGAGGCAGGTCCATTGGTCCCCGCCTCAAATAGAATCTTTGGTATCATAAGCTAGGACTTTAGTGTCTCCGCAAGGTCCACTATTTTTAAAGTAGTTTCATCAATATTACGAGAAGGCGAATACTGTATGCTTTGCTTGATTTCGTATAAAGTTTTTTTCTGTTTGTCGTTGAGCGAAGGCTCGGCAGCAATTAGATTGTTGAGGTAGAGATTGGATTTGCGCATAAAATCTCCGTAATCTGTGTCTGTTATGGCTCGAACTTTTTTGATAAAATAGTCCACATTTTCAGCAGTCGTCATAATACCTCACTTAGTGACAAATATAGTCCGCTTTTTATGGGCTGACAATCCTAGTGGTGCAAAAAATGGTGCACGATTTGCGTGGCCAAGCGCTGGGTTTTAAAATTTTCATCCAAATTGGGAGCATATTCATATATGCCAATGCCTTTTACATCAAAGCGTGAAAGTAGTAGCTCAAAAAGTGGAAAGAAGTCTTGTGCTTGCATAGAAAATGGCCAAGATTGCGAGCAGCCAGGCGCGATGGAAGAGGAAAAGGCATCGATATCAATGCTAAGAAAAGCGGCTCTCTCCTTGATGATTTCCTCCCCCATGATCTCGCAAAATTTCTCCAGCAAGGTTTTTCCCTCCAAAAGCCAATCCTCATAAAATAAAGCTTTGCCGCCGTGACGCTGCAGAAAATCCAAATGTTCTGGTTGGTTGCAAACCTTGAGTAAACCTATTTCATAAAAATCCACCTGCGGTTTTTCTGATAGAAAGCGGTAAAACGGTGTGCCGCTAGAAATCTTTGTCTCTACCGGGCGCAAATCCAAGTGCGCATCAAAATTGATTAGTAGGGGGCGTTGGTCTTTAAATTTTTCGTAGAAGGCTTTGGCATCAGGATAACCATAATCGTGCCCCCCGCCGATGCTAATGAGCTTTTTCCCTTCTTGATAGTATTTGCTTGCCTCTTGAATACAAGCTTCGTGGCGAGCACCAATATCGGCAAATTGACCTACAGCAAGGTTTCCTCCATCATACAAATGGATTTTTTTTTGTAGTGTGGTTTTAAATAAGGATTCCCGAAGAGCATCAGGTCCCTTGGCTGTGCCTACGCGCCCACCATTATGAGAGACACCCTCATCATCGGGATAGCCGAGCAAAACAAAATTTGATTGCTCCCTAGAGACCAATAGGTTTCCAAGTCTAGGGTCTTGATCACGCTCATAAATTTTAGCTTCAGAGGGGACAAAGCTCATGGCAACCGACTCAATCTTTCCAAAAGAGCTTCGCAAGCAATATGAAACAGCTTCTCCCCATGTTCTTTTGTGGACAGGCCGGGGTTGGACTGCATTCGGCCATCCGGGAATTTTTCGCGAAATTCCTTTGCACTCAATGGAAACTGGTAGTCCACTTTTTCTACCTTAAAATTTTGCTTCTCAATTTTTTCAAAGGCTTCAGCATCACTGAACATAGTGAGTGCTACCTCGCCGCAAGTGGCATGACTGCCATTTTCATCGCCAAAATGCTGCTCCTCATAGGCCAAGACCTCCGGCATACGCCACCAGGACTCTAGATAAAAGCATAGGGAGTCATGGCGGGCTTTCCATTCGCACATGGCATTTTGCAAGGGGATGACATTGCCGCCATGGCCATTGATAAAAAAGACGTTTTTAAAACCGTGTTGGGCGAAGGAATAAAACAAATCCTGCATAATGGCATTGTAGGTGGAGGGGCGAAAGGACAAGGAGCCGGGGAAGTTCATGTGGTGCTCGGCCATTCCCACACACAAGGGCGGAGCCACCAAGGTTTGACTTCGCTCTCCCACGGCAGCGGCTAAAAACTCCGCACATCGGTAGTCAGTTCCAATAATACCGGTAGGTCCATGCTGCTCCGTTGAGCCAATGGGCTGAATGATGGTCTGTTTGTGTTTTAAATATTCTTCGACTTGTGGCCAGGTACAGTGTTTCAGTTGCATACCTTCTATTAAGCCAAAAAAGCATGGCGGCCAATCAATGATTGGGAGCATTGTGCAAATTAATGCAAGTCTTTAAGAGCCCATTCACAAAGTTCAAGTAAATCTGGAAATCTTTGAGCTAATGACCGAATCTCTGGAGCCAATTCGATTAGATTTTGATCCACAACAGCTAGTACGGCATTGCGGCGATGATGACGAGCACTAGCCCGCAGCAAGGCAGTGCCTTGAAATTTAGATTCTATGTCTCTGTTGGAGGCAGTTAGAATCCAGCGCAAGGATTGTATCTTGTCTTCTATTTTCATGGAATGTCGTTGCAAAAAGAAGTCTTTGCCAAAAGCCTTTTCATTCCAGGGACAGACTTCTTGGCAAATATCACAGCCAAAGTGCCAGGAGCTCATCTTTTTTCGAAGGTTTTCTGGCGGCGCTTCTTTGGCCTCTATGCTCCAATACGAAATGCAAAGGTTGGAATCAATAAAGCGATCTTCTTTTATTGCGTCTGTTGGGCAAGCCTCAATGCATCTGGTGCAAGTGCCGCAGCGATCAGGCACTTGCGGGGCATCAGCTTGCAGCTTTAAAGTGGTATAGATTTCACCAATAAAACTAAAGGAGCCTTTTTTCTCATGAATCAAACAGGCGTTCTTTCCTATCCAGCCCAGACCAGCTCTTAAAGCCAATTCGCGTTCCAATACTGGCTTGGAGTCAACGAAACATAAGAATTCTTCATGAGGATATTGCCTCTTCAAATTCTCCGCGATGATTTGCAGCTCTTTTAAAAACCAATGGTGATAGTCTTTGCCCATGGCATAGGAGGCTATCTTTAAGCCCTTTGGCAAGTCCAAGGGCTCTGGATGCGGTAAATAGTCTTTGCGAAAAACAATGGCCGAATGCGCCTTGGGAAGAAGGTTTTGTGGATTTGCTTTTGTCTCTTTGTGTTTTGCCAAATACAGCATGTCAGCATGATAAGCTTTAGCTAAAAACTTCTCGTAGCGCTCCATACTGAGGATGTGTTCTAAGCTGACAAAGCCATATTCTCCATCAAAATCAATCTGCATAACAAATTCTATAGCAATAAGTGGAGCTTTTTAAAAAACTATTTTAGACTACAAGCATGGATTTGAAAATTCCACCCACTGATTTGCAAAAGATCACCAGGCTTTTAGAAATCTTGCAGAAAAATGGTCATGAAGGCTATTTGGTTGGCGGCTGTGTGCGGGATCTTTTAATGGGAAAAGAACCAAAGGATTATGACTTTGCGGTCTCTGCGAAGCCAGAAGAGGTGGAGTCGCTTTATAAGTCCACCAATCCCATTGGTAAAGCCTTTGGTACGATTCAAGTGGTTTTAGAAAATCACGCTTATGAATTGACGACTTTTCGTAAGGACTTTACCTCCAGCAACAATCGCCATCCAGATGGTGTGGTTTTTGGCTCGATGCAAGAGGATGCTTTGAGGCGCGATTTTACAATGAATGCCCTATACTATGACCCCTTAAAGCAGGAGATTCATGATTTTTACAACGGTCAGCAGGATATACAAAACAACATCATTCGTTTTATTGGCAAGCCTAGCGAGCGCATCTATGAGGACCGTTTACGAGTTTTGCGGGCCTTTCGTTTTCAAGCACAATTGGGCTTTGATTTTGCAGAGGAAACGGCCGCTGCTTTGATGGCAGCAGCAAAGGATTTGCATCATTTATCCTGGGAGCGCATTCATCGAGAAGTGGAGAAGACCATTGTGGCGCCTTATTTTTTGCATACTGGGGAGGACTTTATAATTTCAGGAATCATTCAGCATTTGTATGGCGAGCAGAATGCACCGGTTATGAGAGCTCTAAAAGCTTGTTATGCAAAAAGCACCTCTCACGAATATTTGTACACTATCTTTTTGGCTTTTCATGCATTGGATGCGGCAAAGGATTACCGTCTTTCGAAAACCACAAAAAATTGTGTTCAGAAAATTCGAAATTTTTTCTCTACAAAACAAGATGTTTACTCGCTTCGCCGTGATTTTAGCAATGATTTGGGGACGACTTTGTTCTATTTTGCGACCGAGATGGGAAAAACATCTCTTGTTCGCATTTTTGAGCAGGCCTTTTCTGGCTTGCCACATGAATATGAGCTAGCTCCCCCCTTGTTAACGGCAAAGGATTTTCCGCATCTAAAAGGTAAAAATTTGGGAGATGCCTTAGATCGGGCGTATCGCCTGCAAATTGAACAAGAAATAAAGACTAAAGACCGCCTTTTATCGGCACTAGAAAGCCCTTCCTGACAATTTTTGTCATTCATTACTATTAATTATACAGTGTTTTTCTTTAAATTTTGGCATTTTGCTTGCAAAAGACTATGTCGAAATCAAAACCTTGGAGGACTTATATGAAAAGTACGTGGAAATTAAGTGCATTGGTTCTTCCCATGTTTTTAATCGCATGTGGAATGGATGATGTAATGCTAAACAAAGAAGAAGCAAAGACAAATAAGAAAGAAACGCAACAAGAAGAAGTGGAGCAGCAGAATCAGAAGCTTTTAGAGGATGAGATATTGTCCATGCATGCGGACCGCGTAGCTGAGAAAGAGGACAAAAAAGCGCAAGCCGCACAAAGAAAAATCTTATTTGATGCTTTGTGGAATAGCTCTAAGGCAACGTCTAAAACTGCATTGTTTAAAGCCGTTCAAGGCCTGGAATGAACTGAAGAAAAAGTAAGATCCTTTATCATCAAGCATGCAGATGAGAATACAAAGGCTGCCTTTGCCGATGTAAAAACCGATATTAATACCATGATCGCGGATTTGAGCGAAAAAACAGCTAGAATCAATGATGCGGGAGCCGATTTATGGAACAAGGGCAAAGAAAAAGCTGTGGCTGTAAGGCAGGCGAGCATTCTTAAAACGGTAGATTTTATGGAGGCCATCAATTTAGATAAGAACTACAATGCATACAAAGAGTCTAAAGTGGGAAGTGCCGCTGGAAAACATGGCGCTGATATCATTGAAGCTGTCGTGGATATAAAGGACAAAGCTTTCTCTAAAGTAGATAATGTTGTAGCAAATCTTGACGTTTATATTATTGATGCCGATCAACAGATAGTGGATAAGCAAACTATAAAGATAGATGAAAGCATGAATCAATACAATTTTTGCAGAGTCACTGGTAAAGATCGAATTATGGAAGTGAACTTAACGAGCCGTGCTACTTTACATTATCATAAATTGAATTTTAGTATGCCGCACGAAATGGTGAATAAAGAAGGGATCAAAAATGCTGTTTACCAGCCCTTACTCGTTAATCAGCTCTTATACAACTATGGTTTGAACCAAGCAACCAGTTACGAGTTTGATACTTCTATGTTAGATCGAAGCGGTGCTTTGTATAATAACTATCGTGATTCTGAATTAACGCGGCTAATGGCCAAGTCCGACGAAGCATTCAAAGTATTAGAGGCCAATATTATTGCCGAGACCTATCAAAACAAAGACGGAAAGTCAGTTCGCATCGAAGGTAGTATCCGCTGTCCTTACAGCTTATAATAGAATTTGAATATCTCTAGCAGCCCCTTTTTTCTTTTGAGAAAGGGGCTTTTTTTATAAAATCAACTTTCTTAATTCTGTCTGAGAATAGGCATAGTCCGCATAAATCATTGTATTGGTGATATTTCGATGTCCTAAAGCGAATTGCACCAGCCGGATATCTTTGGTTTTTTTGTATAAATCAATCGCAAAGGTATGTCGAAGCGAGTGAAACTTTTTGTGTACAGGGCGATAAAACTGCCAAATTTGCCGCAAGCGATTGTAGGAAATAGGAAATAGCGTGAAGCCTTCTTGCTGGTTTGCATGCCTTTGTAAGGCTTCAAAAATACGTGTATTCAGCGGCAGTTCACGATCATTGCTACCCTTAATTCCTGGAATAAATAAGCTTTTGTCATAGGAGTTGATAAAATCTTTTTCTAATAACAATAATTCACTCGCTCTGGCTCCTGTTTTTAAGGCTAATGCTAAAAGTAAACAATCCCTTAAATTTCGGTCTAAAAACTGCTCCAATATAAACTCTAGTCGATCTTTTTCTGGTGGAAGAAGATACTTATTTTTATTTAAAGCATAGGTTTTAGCTCGAGCCATAAAAAAAGAATGTAGCTCTTAATAGTTTATGGCAAGTTTTAATCTAGAAATTCAAATTCGCTCCACTTAACATAATTTTTCATCGACTAGACCTAATTTTGCTAAAAACTAAGATAAATGTAATACTAAAGTAAAGGCGAATGCCTAGAAATTGGTATGATTTTTTATCTAAGGCTCTAATTTTTCAGGTATTTTTCCGATAAAAAAATATGGCTGGACTAAAACGTCAAAAATCAAAAAGTTACGATTACGCCAATTTTCACAAATTGGATGGTAAGCATCCTTTGCAAAAAAAAGTACCTGAATCTTGCGTTTTGTATCGTGCTCGCTACCGAAAAGGTGGAAAGGTTTCATTTTTTAATTTTGCTCTAGCAAAAGAAATGGGATTGATTGATGAAGAACACGGTAATGAATTAAATCAAAAATTAGAGGAAGAAATTTTACAAACCTTTAGTTTGGTGATTATCAACGAATATGATTTGGAACACTCCAAACGTTTCCCAAAAGAAGAAATTAAAGAGAATTTCTATATGGCAACGCGCTACCTACAGCTGCAACACCCGGATAATATGGGTTACAATTCTGGAGATGGCCGTAGCATTTGGAATGGCCAGATTAAAAATAATGGTAAGATTTGGGATGTATCAAGTTGTGGAACCGGCGCCACTCGACTAAGTCCGGCAACTAGCATTCATAATAAGTTTTTTGAAACAGGAGACCCTAGCATATCCTATGGCTGTGGTTATGCCGA
The DNA here is from genome assembly GCA_002376845.1 of Bdellovibrionaceae bacterium UBA3535. Taxonomy (GTDB): domain Bacteria; phylum Bdellovibrionota; class Bdellovibrionia; order Bdellovibrionales; family UBA840; genus UBA3535. Next base: position 11,652 of record DFOS01000018.1, read on the forward strand.
ATACGATGAGGGTCTTGCCTCTGCCTTGATGAGTGAGATATTTGCAAAGAACAAGGTGCCAACAGAGAGGGTACTTGCCATCATTGAGTTTCCTAACAATATAGCCATTACGGTTCGCGCCTATAGTTGCTTGCTGCGGCCTTCACACTTTTTTCTGCATCTAAAACAAGGCAATCGTAGGTCTCTAGAAAATATGCTAGATCTTTACTTAAAGCAGCAAGAACGTAATAAGATTTTAAAGCATTTTCCAAAGACGAAAAAGGCACGCTATAAGGCGTTTTTAAAGCAAATTGCAGAGGATTTTGCTAAAGCTAGCGCCACATTTGAAGATGAGTATATTTTTTGTTGGTTAGATTGGGATGGAGATAACATCTTAATGGATGGGGGGATTCTTGATTATGGCTCTATTCGGCAATTTGGTTTATTTCATCACAAGTATAGATTTGATGATGATGATCGTTACTCCACGACAATATTAGAACAAAAGCATAAGGCGCGCTATATGGTTCAATCCTTTGCGCAAATGGTGGACTTTATTTTAACCGGAAATAAGGACAATATCCAAAAATTTAAAGAATGCAAAGCAACCCAGTGGTTTGATGATAAATTCTTAGAATTTAAAAAGAAGAATCTTGTTTATAGATTAGGTTTTAATGAAAAACAAAGCGACTATTTGTTAAAAGAATGCAGAAGAGACTTACATAACTTTCAAAAGGTTTTTTCTTACTTTGAAAGAGCCAATTCTAAAGAGGGTGTGGTAAAGGTTGCCGATGGAATTAATCAAAATGCCATATATTCTATGCGGGATATTTTACGCGAACTTCCGCAATTACTTTTAAGTAGAGAGAGTTTACTTTCTGTTGATGAATTTATCGAAATTATCAAGTCGAATTATGCTACGAAAAGTGATTTGGCACCCAATAGATACCGTGATCACCAAATCAAAAAATTTCAAAAATATTATAAGAAACTCATTAAGAATGTGGCAAAAAAGCAGCGCTGTGACTTTGCCGATGTCTTAGCAGACGTAATGCTAAGATCCGCTGTGATCAACCGTATGGATAGAATGACTGGAGATGCGATCACGCATATAGTAAACAAATTAATCCAGCTAAAGCCCAAACTTGATTCTGATTCATTGTATAAATCCATTCAGGATTTGGCAGAGTATCAAAACCTTCAAGTTCAAAATGAGTCGCAGTTAAATAAGGTTGAAGACGAAAAGCTATTAAAATTTGCCCACGAGATCATTACTGAGTATCGAGAGAGTTTATGAAACTTGTCTTGTTTTCAGGTGGTTTTGATGAAGATAACATCGAAATGAATAAGGCTTTGGTAGATCTACTCTCATCATCTAGTCCGAGATTTACCTATATCCCATCTACTTTTTATGCTTCCGAATACGAATTTAGAGATTTTGTACGCAGGTTCCGAAAGTTCAATGTTTCTAAGTTTCTGCATTTTTCGATTGATCTGCCTTATGATCAAGTATTGTATGAAGAGGCACTTAAAAGTGATGTGATATTTCTTTCTGGAGGCAATACATTTTATTTTTTGCAGCAGTTAAGAAAAAAAAAGCTCATCAAAGCTTTACGTGAATTTGTCAATAGAGGGGGAATTTTAGCGGGACTATCTGCTGGCGCCATCTTAATGACTCCAAATATAAATACAGCTGGTTTTCCAGATTTTGATTGTGATGATAATTATATGAAGCTAAAAAACTGGAAGGCTTTGAATTTGGTGCCATTTGAATTTTTCCCCCATTACGTCAACTCAAAGAGGTATATGGAGGAGCTAAGGTCTTATTCGAAAACTACGAAATTCCCTGTATATGCCATTCCTGATGGCTCGGGCATTGTGGTGAAAGATACCGAGATTCGCTTTGTTGGTAGGCCTTACTGTTTTATAAATGGCAAAAAAATTCGTATGATATAGTATCCATCATCATAAGTCTTATGGTGGCCTGACTGACGGAAATGCAATCTATACCTTCTGAAGTGACAATTTTGGGCAGCAAAATATAATACTTTCGCAAACCCGCCGTTGCCCCCTAAATCCTTTAGAATTCTGCTATAATGCCTCGGAATACTTTTACCTTGTACAATGGAGGCATATTTTGAAGCGACAAATTACTTTCATGGCATTTTTTTTGATGATTTTTACCAATATGGCCCATGCCGGAGATTTAAAGGTTGATGCTTTTTCAGGGCAGATCCACCGCAACGGCAACCCGGATCTTTCTTTAGATAAGTATAGCATTCACCTAAAATGGGCCTGCTACAAACATAAAATCTTTAGCACTGAGGCTTGGCAAAGTTGTGGAAGTGAGTTTAGCGGTAATAAAGTGGTCGCCATTAACAAAGACGGTACATTTAAGGTACCAACAATACATCAAGACGGGCCCTTTTTGTCTTCATCCGCTGTGTTTACATTGGATGCTTCTTTAATCGATGAAAAAGGTGAGTACTTACAAAGCTTGGGTAGATATGGCGGCAAGGGTTATTATGTAGATAGTGTGTATCGACCAGTAGATGCCATGCAGTCAGATCTTCAAACACTCGGATTAATAAAAATTGTGGGAGGAGCCTTTCCCTTTGAAATTGACTTGAGCCAAACGGATTTGCAGGGATCTTTTGATGATTTAAGGCAAAATTATCCTAGCTTTTATTTATACGACAATAAATTCACCTATATTTTGAGTTACGCAAAAGAGGCCGGAGGAATAAGAAATATTCCCTACCATACCAGCTATGATTTAAAAATTGAGATGAATTATGCGCAGGGAAGTCTAAGTACTCCTAGCAAGATCTGGTTAGTAAAAGGCTTAAACAGCAACGAACAAATTGAAGTAGGGATTCAAGCGGATTTACTTTTCTTTATCACAAAGGATTCTCAGCAGCAAAACTACCGAGCTAAGCTGAACAAATCGGTAAATACCAACGTGGGCTCCAGCGTAAGTGTTGCTGCGATTCTAGCTCAAGTAAATCAAATCTTGGTGGAAAGAACTAAATAAAAACCCGGATGCTTGCTCCGCAATAGCCAAAGCAAGCATCTATAATTTTTTAATAAAAACACTCTCGAGACTGTATAAAGCACCATTTTTAGTTTTGGTTATGGGCTTAGAAGAGTAGTAATCACTTAAGAAACCATCTCTAGTTCTTATTTCAATATGCCCTGGACGGTTTCTTCTACGGTATACTAGAACAGATCCTCTTGGAGCCTGCTCGGGTTCTTGAATCAAATCTTGGTAATAGGGATTGTCTAACAAATCTACGAAGCCTGCTTTGGGTAACTCTTTGGTGGCATGGTAGGCGATGCTGCCCCCGGGATAAAGTGAGATCAGTCCGCCACCATCGCTTAGCATCTGTTTTACATAGGCATAGCACAAGGACAAACTGCTATCTCGGTATACCTTTAAACCATATAGAATCATTTGATTCACCAAAGGACTATTTGCGTATTCAATGATGTCTTCTTCGCTAATTTCAAGTTGATCGCTGTCTGTCTCAGCAGTTGGCTCCAGATCTTCATACCAATCGCTGCCTTCGGCTGCGGCCGTAAAATTGTCCTCTCTAGGGCTTCGGTGCGCCAAACGATCCTCTGCCAAAATAACATCTGTTTTCTCCACTCCTTCAATTCGAAGGTAAGGACTTAGGCTGTCTAGCGCAATATAGCCCTCAAGATTGGCCTTACGATTGCTGCAGCATAAGATGCCGGGAGATAGGACCTTTACGCGATAAAAGGAATAATTGCGGTCACCATATTGAATGGTCTTTGTGCCCAAGCGTTGAAATAAATCTTCCAAATAGGCCTGCTGCTCATTTCTATTCAATAGGTGCAGTTTATGGGGCTCATCTAGCAATTCTGCAGGGACTTTCATCTCGATGGTTGAATGCTTGTAGGCGTAGGCAATTACCTTATGAGGGGGCTTTAAGGAGCGTACAAAGCGGTACCAATGCTTACCATCACTCATAATCTCTTTGGGGGCATACTGAAAGCTTAGTTGTATATTGAGGCCTTCAGATAAGTCTTGTGCTGATCCGATGATTCCCAGCAAAAAAATGAATATGTACATGCAGGCCTAGATATTGAAGGGGGGATATATAGGCAATTAGATTCAACACGGCAACGCGCTGCATATAGAGCGCGAGTGAAAAAAGGTTGTTTAAAATTATGTTTCGATAGCAAGAAAAGATAGATGTGAACAGGGGGCTATGCTGCATTCACTATGTATTAATTCAATAAATACGGATATTTAGCTATATAACTTATAACTATAAGCTATAGCCGATTTTGAAAAAGCCTGTATCTAAGCCTACCTTCACAAAAAGCCCCTGAGAAATTAGCTACTTAGAACGTCTTTAGCCGCATAGCATTAATGAGAATAAGTAGTATACAACGTATTTTATTGTGTAACACAATATATATATTGTAAATCACAATACTAAGGAGCCATATTGCTATGCAGTTAGATCGGCAAGATAAAGCACAAACTTTAAGATCCAAAACAAGTCTTAGGATTCGCTATGAGGTACAAGCGGAGCGAATCAAGCAGGAAATAGGGGATTTGGAACGCATTCGGCAGCGTTTAGGCCTAAGCAAACGAAAGGTCTGTCAGCTCTTATTAATTGATCCCTCCACCTGGACAAGATGGACGAATTTCTCCGGCGCCAAGCCTCCTCCACATATATATCGGATGCTACAATGGTATTTGATTTTGCAGGAGCAACACCCACAAATGCATTCGGATTATTGGTTAAGGTCCTACACCAATCAAACCCAGGATGCTGAGCAAATTGAGCAGGGCAAAAGAATTCTAGAATTGGAAAACAAGATTCAAGCCTTTGAAAAGCAGAGCAAAAAGCAAGTATATGTTTTGGCCGTGCTATCTTTATGCCTGCTACTTGCGGTGAGCTCGCTGATTTTGATGATGGAATAAATCAGAATTAATCTTCTTTGATTAAAATCTTTAACAAATGGATGTATTGCTTGGACTCTTGGAATGTATAGAGCTCACAATTGCAGGGGATTAAGTTTTTTCCGTTCTTGATAAACACCAATTCAATGTTTTTAATCAACGGCTCTCCGCGACCTCTTGTTATCTCTTGCGAGAGACGAATATGGGATTCCTCCGTCATCAGGTGCTTTAACTGCAAATCTTCCATATCGCCCAAATCAAAGTTAAAAGTATCTTTGAATGCTTTATTTAGCGAAAGAAGTATGCCTTTTGTAGAGAATAAAATATGCATAAAAGGATGATAATCAAAGGCATTTAAATACATGCTATTGGGATCTACTTTTTTAACAAAATCTTCTACCACCTTTTGTGTGGCGCCAGCTCTATCAACCTCTCTTTGTAATTCATCTTCTACCTGCTGCAAAAGTTTACCGCTAAATAGCTTTAAAATATCTCGGGGCGAAATAATTCCAATAAGCTTATCCCCCATACCCAGCACCAAGACCCGCGCATGACCTTTTTGCACAACCTCCGATAAAAAATCCTTCACCTCAGTGCCTTCTTTCACATAGATGGCTTCAGCAAAAGTGGAAGAAAATTCTTTTACTGTTTGCTTGCCAGGATCGTGTTTTTGAATGGCCAAAGCCTTTACCAATGAAATTTCGGTTAGGGTACCCATGGGCTTGTTGTCGCTATCAAGAACGGGTAGGCTTCGATAGCGGTGACGCAAGAATAACTCCAAAGCTTCTTCCAGCCTATCCTCTGCATAAATACAGACGGGTTTTAACGTCATAACATCACGTGCAAACTTCATATTTTAATTCTAAATTAGCTTGAATGCTAAGCAAGCAGAAAGGTATTTTAGGCTATTTTCAGTGCACTTTGCTGCGAGGCCTAGACTTTTTGGTTGCATGGCAATTTTGCGCTCTATAGTATCAATGGCACCAATTGGAGGGAATATGGCCTTAACATTTGAGTTGATCGAAAAGCATGGAGAGCATGAGCAAATCGTTTTTTGTCACGACAAAACAGCTGGCTTAAAAGCCATTATCGCCATTCACAACACCGCTTTAGGACCCGCGCTTGGCGGCACACGCATGTGGAATTATAAAAACGAAGAAGAGGCTTTGATTGATGTTTTGCGCCTTTCAAAAGGCATGACCTATAAGGCCGCTGCGGCTGGATTAAATTTGGGCGGCGGGAAAGCCGTAATCATTGGTGATCCTGAAAAGGACAAAAGTGAAGCCTTGTTTCGAGCTTTTGGGCAATACATTAACTCATTAAATGGTCGATACATTACAGCAGAAGATGTTGGCACCAGCGTGAAGGATATGGGCTACGTATTTGCTGAGACCCATTTTGTAACCGGCATATCTCCTGCTCTTGGCGGCTCCGGAGACCCATCGCCATTAACCGCCAATGGGGTACTCCACGGCATTAAAGCTAGTGTAAAAGAAAAAATGAAAACAGACTCCTTAAAGGGAGTTCGAGTCGCCATTCAAGGTTTGGGTAAAGTTGGCTCCTATCTTGCTGGCTTCTTGGTTGAACAAGGTGCAGAAATTATCGTGGCCGACATTAATGAGGCCAAAACCAAAGATATGGAAAAACGCTATAAAGCAAAAGTTGTTTCTTCAGATGAGATTTTATTTCAAGAATGCGATGTTTTGGCTCCTTGTGCTATGGGGGCCATCATCAATGATGAAACCATTAAGAAAATCAATTGTAAGATTGTCGCGGGAGGCGCCAATAACCAATTGGCAGAAAATCACCATGGCGATCAGTTAAAAGAGATGGGAATATTGTATGCTCCAGATTACGTGATCAATGCTGGGGGATTGATGAACGTCTTTGTGGAGCTGGAGGGATACTCCAAAGAGCGAGCCATAGAACGAACCGAAACCATCTACGACAATCTTTTAGATATATTTAAGATTTCACGAGAAGAAAATATACCCACTTATCAAGCAGCCAATGCACTTGCCGAAAGGCGACTGGATAGTATTGGTCGATTGAGGCAAAAGCATCCAGGTCAAATGACTAGGACTTTTAGCACATTAAAAATAGACAATCGTTAATTGCTATCGATGGATAAATAGACCTTCAGGTTTTCAGCAAAATCACGGGGGTATTCTTGCAGCCGCAGTACCTCTTGTCTTTGCACCTCAATGGCGTGGTGAATTTTAAGGATTTGTTGGTCGCTCAATGGCTCTAAGTTTAAGGGCTTTAAATTCAAAAATTCCTTTTCCGGATTTTTCTTGGCACGAAGACTAGTTGAGTCGCTTATGTATATATGAAGATTGTTGGCAACATTCATATACTGCAAAAGATTTAAATATTTGTGCGCCATGCTTTCATGAAAATGCAGGTGTACTTCCTTGCCTGAGGCAGCCATATAGAGGAAAAAGCCTGTTAAAAATTGGTTTTTTTGATAGTTGTAGGAAAACGGATTTTCTACGTAAATGCTCTGTGCATCCTTGCTAGCGCCTTTTTTGATAAGCTCCAAAATTTGCACGTCCTTGCTTACAGGGCCATGATTGCGCTCAAATGGGGAGCGAAAAATTTCGTTGCACTGATTGGCAGACAAGATGGCAGAAATGATCCAAATAAGCATAATGATCTCCAAAAATAAAATTAGTGCCAAAAAACGTCCATGAAGACCCTCTAGGGCCCCACTATGCGCCTTAGCTAAAAATTAGCGCCCATAGAAGTGGCAAAACATTTGCATACTATTAGGATGAGGAACGTTTATATGCAATTTTTATTTAAGCAAATTCTAATCATCCCTGTAATTTTTAGCATGTCCTATGCTTTTGCTGGGGAGGCGGACGGGGTAAATTTTAAGGCGCAAGATTGCACCTATACCCTAGAGGGCCGAAACTATGCCAAAGAGCACTTTGGCGATAGCATCAAAATCGGTTTGGTCGGAAAAAACACCTTACATCTAAAAACAAGCCATCAAGAACAGGCCTTAAGAATCAAGCAAGGCGAGCACAAACCGCTGAGCTCGCAAGAAGGCATTTTTAATTACCAATGGCAAAAGCAAGGGGACTCCTACAACTTATCCATCATTGAGACCCTGTTAAATGATTTCGATAAGATCCAAAACACCCAGCATTCCGTTAGTATATATCCTCAAGGCAAATCTCTAAAAATAGTATGGACCAAAAAAGAAGAAAACGGTTGGGGTTCTACAACTCAATGCAATTATATCGCATTTAATTGATTGTTAATGGATTCAAAATCCACGATTTGATGTTCTAGTAACAAATTCTGTAAAAACTCATCCAAATTGGCAAACTTACGCTGATCAAGATCCAAAAATTCTATGCCATAAGTATTCTTTGTATCGGATCTTTTAATCTTTGATCTTATATTTACTTCTTTGTTGTTACAATAAAACTGCAAACAATAGTCTTTCTTTAAATCCAATCCAGCTTCGCATTGAATTAAGCAGCCCGTACTACTGATGTTGACTAGCTGAAAGCTCTCTCCATTTAGGTCCAGTATTTTTCCTTGAACATTAAGGTGGTGACGATCGTTAATGGGATGTTTTTTTATAATGTTAAACGAAAACAAATACCAGTTTGCCATAAGAAGTATGTGGTAGGAAATAAAATTGCCAAAACCTATCAAACTTTGGTTCTTGATAAGAATGGTAACGGCAAGAAGTGAGCTTAGACATAAGAAGCTTAAGACGAATATGGGAACATTGCGTTTTTTGTAATAGGATTTTTGAAAAGCAAGATATGCTAAGCTAATGTATAGGGCGGCCAATAGGCTATGAAATAGGCCTATAATATGCAGATCTGACAGCATAAATAGGCCCCATATTGTGGATACTATAAGTGTAGTGACCACGACTTGATC
>DFOS01000027.1 GCA_002376845.1 Bdellovibrionaceae bacterium UBA3535
GATGCTCTATCCAGTTGAGCTACGTCTGCGCGGCAGATCGCAAACTAACTTTTTGTTTCGCTAATGGCAAGTGTCCTTAGCGATTTTCAACTTCTACAATACTATGAATAGGACAACGATCCACCGGCATTCTGCGGCGAAATCGATCATAAACCAAGACGGTGTCTAGTGCACAAACTTGGGAACCAAAGGAATCAAAGCCAATGGCATCAGCCCAACGTAGCTCCGGACATGGCCATGTTTCAACCTTGTAGGAGCGTCTTCCCACCTCCACCACAAAAGAATCAATCATCACCGAATGGTAATTACGGGCCATATGTTTGTTAAAGCAAGTTCGGGCTTCCGCCCCCATCGCAAACAAAAATAGCGTAAAAACTAGATATTTCATTTCTCCCCCCAATGAATGCTTCCATTATTTGATAGGCACGCTTGATAGTCAAAAACTGCAAGCCTTTTATGTTGCCAAATGTCAATAAACACATGAAATTACTGATTTTTTCTAAACATCACGAGGCCGACAAGAAAACTCTCGCCTGTTTTTATAATTGAGAACCATTATTATTTAGTTGCTTTAACCCTAGGCTTCCGATAGATATTTCCCATGGAATTAGCAAAAACCCCCGAAATCAAAGAGCCAGTTTACCGCTGGGATGAGAAAGCCATAAAACAAATCGTGCGCGATATGGGCTTGAAGGTTACGCAGCAACGCCTGACCATTCTAGAATGCATATTGCGTGGCCGCGATCATATTACTGCACAAGAGCTCTACGAAGCTGTGCAAGCAAAAGATCCCAATCTTGGTTTTGCTACTGTCTATCGTTTTTTAAAGCAACTTACCGAACAGGAGTATGTAAGCGAGGTGCGCATGGGCGGTCTTCCTGCTCGTTATGAGTGGGCGCGCAAAAAATCCCATCATGATCATTTAACCTGTAAGCAATGCGGTAGCATTTGCGAATTTGAAAACCAACAAATCGAGGATTTGCAAGAAGCGATTGCTAAAAGTTTTGGTTACATTCTCACATCTCACGTGCTGGAACTTTATGGAATCTGTCCTGAATGCCAAAAAGAAGACGGCATCCTGCCGGGCACGAAGAATTTTTCATGAACCTAATCAAAACCGACAAGGCGTTTTTGTGGCCCACTCACCGGCCCGGACCCCAATGGTGGGGTTGGCAAGATTATATTGAACATCAAATAGGTGAGCCGCTATGGACCATTCACCGCCTGGACAAGGAAACTACTGGTTGCCAAGTTTTTGCAAAAGACAAGGCCAGTGCCGCAGAGGCGGAAAAAGAATTTCGAAAAAATTTAGTAGAAAAGCAATACGTCTTTATTTCCAAATTTAAAGCTAGCTCCTTTCACTGCGAAGATCCCATTGGCGGAAAAGATGCCCAAACCGACTTTGAACTAATTAGCGAAGCAGATGGCCTATATCTTTACAAAGCCTTACCAAAATCAGGCCGTAAACATCAAATCCGTATTCATGCAAAGGCTTGCGGCATGCCGCTTTTGGGTGATAAAGACTATGGCATCAAAGATGAGTGGCCCCACTTTTTTTTACACTGCCATAAGATGAAAATTGCTGGACGAGAATATGAAAGCCCCCTGCCCTATTATTTTCAAAATTTGAAATTATTCTCACAAGCCAAGGTGGTTCAGGCTCTGCAACACATTCATGCACGGCGCTTTTTATTTTCCCCGGACACCAATGCCTATTGCCTACTTCATAAAGAGGTGGGGGATTTGCGCATAGAAATCTTGGGTGAACAAATCATATATGAAATCTATGAGGAACGAGCCTGGCATGCAGAACTAATCCGCTCGCTACATCAGGAAATTGAAAATCTTTTTGATCAACAGTTTCCCTATATCATTCAATATATGAATAACCGCGGGCAAGACCCACACAAATTAGCAATCGAATACTTTGCCGGGGCCAAACAAGTTTGGAAAATCCAAGAGCACGGTGCTCTATATGAAATGCGTGCCGAGCAAGGAAAATCCTATGGCTTATTTTTAGATCAACGAAAAAGAAGGTGGAGCTTTGCGAAAAAAGCAAAGGGCAAAGATGTCTTAAATCTATTTTGCTATACCGGTGGCTTTAGCGTTCTGGCCGCCAAAATGGGCGCCAAAGCAATTACCAATGTGGACACCTCACAAAATACATTGGACTGGTTAAAACAAAACTTAGAGCTAAATGATATCCCGACAGAAAAATGGGAATACTGGTCTAGCGATGCTCGAATATTTATAAGAGGTGCCATTAAAAAGCAACGCAAATACGACCTTATTGTCTGCGACCCACCATCTTTTGCACGTTCAAAAAACAAAAGCTTTCAAATAAAAAAAGAGTGGCGACAGCTGATACAGGATTGCCAAAGGCTTTTAAAGCCGGGAGGTAGCCTTTATTTTTCTATGAACTACGAAGCACTAACTTGGAAAAGCTTTCGTCAGCAGGTCGAGGAGATTGCCCCTGGAGCAGAGTTTCAGCGTTCTTCTTGGGACTTTGAAGCGCCCACAAAAAATACAAATCTAAAAGCTTTTACTTGGAGTGCTCCGCTTTAACGACCGTGTGGATATTTCCACGCACATTAAAATCGGCTACCACTTCAATATAATGCGGATCCAAAAGTTTTACCAGATCATCTAGAATACGGTTGGTAACATCTTCATGAAAAACCGAATCATCGCGAAATTTGTTGATATACAACTTCAATGACTTCAGTTCGACACAATATTGATCCGGTACATACTTAATAAAAATGGTGGCAAAGTCAGGAAAGCCCGAGCGCGGACAAAGACAAGTAAACTCCGGGCAAGTAAATTCAATTTCATACTTTCGGTCTTTGGTGCGATTTTCAAACGCTTCCAACTCTGCATTTTCAATGGCTATGCTGCCGTATTTTTTATCCATTAGTATCTCCTAATATTTTTGAGCCCTCATAGCAAATCTCTATAGGCAATCTCTGCATAGGTGACAATGCCTTTTCCAAATCCTTTTGCAATTCCGCCTTGCATAGGAATAGCATATAGCCGCCTCCACCAGCTCCCAGTAGTTTTCCGCCGTAGGCACCTGCGGCCATCGCCCGCTTGTAAGCCTCGTTGATTTCGGAGTTGGCTATTTCAGGGTTTAATGACTTTTTGATTTGCCAACCGCTATCCAAAATATCACCCAGAACCTGCGTATCTTCACCAGCATGAATGGCAGCGGCAAAATCTTTGGCTAAATCGCGCATCTTTATGATTTCTGCAATGTTTAAGTTTTTGCGTTCCTTTTCTAAAACTTTTGCACCATCACGTCGCAAGCCTGTAAAGAACAAACAAAGACTCGATTGAAAGACTTGAGGATCCGGCATCTCTAACTTCTTTACCTCAACGCCGCCTTTAGCTAAAAACCGCATGCTATTAAAACCCCCGAAAGCCGCGCAGTACTGATCTTGCTTTCCAATAAAGGCACCTAGTTTTTCAATTTCGATATAGCTTGCTAGCTCAGCCAACATACTAGCATCCCAATGCTTGTGAAACTTTGCTTGCAGCAAATTTAATAGGCCAACCGTAAACGCAGAACTTGAGCCCAAACCAGTACCAGAGGGAATATCCGATTGAATGCTAAGTTTAAGCCCCGGCAGCGACGCCATTTCGGTGAAGTGTTGAAAGCAAGAGCGAATGATGGGATGCTTAATCTCCGAGACCTTTAGAGCCACCTCTTCTTTGCTATATTTTAGCCAAAAGTGATGGGAGCTGTCCGCCTCTAAGTGCATATGCATGAATTTATTGATGCAGGCGGAGACGACAAAACCCTCCTCCTTCTCAAAAAAAGCAGGCAAATCCGAGCGTCCGCCCATGAAGCTAATTCGAAAGGGAGTCAGTGATTCAAGCATGCTTTTCTATATTACAAATGCGCAAAGAACACTAGAATAAATCTGGCTTTTGTGTTTGATTTTGCCTATGAAAACGATCTATATGGATTACCACGCCACCACGCCTTGTGATACAAAGGTTGTGGAGGCTATGCTTCCCTACTTTACCGACGTATACGCCAATTCCTCTGGCTCCCACGCCATGGCTTGGCAGGCAAAGGAGGCCCTGGAGGCCGCCCGCAAGCGGCAGGCAGATATCTTACGTGCAAAGGCAGAAGAAATTTATTTCACCGCCTCTGCAACAGAGGCAAATAATTGGCTATTTTATTTTCTATCTGAAAACTATGCTGACAGGGATGCCTACCGCATTATTACTACGCCGATTGAACATAAATCTGTTTTAAAGGCGGCAAAGCATCACGCCAAAAACTGCGAAGTAGAATTGGTAAAGGTGGATGCCAATGGCATAGTGGATCTGGAGGATTTAAGTAGCAGAATAAAAAAGCCGGGCACACTTTTGGTTTCAATCATGCATGCAAATAACGAAATTGGCAGCCTGCAAGATCTCGAAGCCATTGGAAACTTGTGCCGTGATAATCAATGTTTCTTTCATAGTGATGCCGTACAAACTTTTGCAAAATACGACATTGATGTCAGTCAAATGCCCATAGACTTTCTCACATGGTCGGCACACAAATTTTACGGTCCTAAAGGCATTGGTGCGCTCTATGCTAGAGATTCTGTTCAGTTAAAAGCAATGCTGGTTGGCGGCGCCCATGAACAGGGATTTCGCGCCAGCACCTCCAATGTGGCGGCGGCCGTTGGTATGGCCGAAGCAGCCGATCTTTGTTTTTCGCAAAAACAAGAGGAGCAAAAAAAGATCGCAGCTCTTCGAGATGAATTGCAAAGCGGACTGGAAAGCATATGCCAAGAATACGGCATAGAATACAAAATCAATAATGCCTCTGGCCCTCGGCTCCATAACAACTTGAGCCTGTCTTTCGGCAATCGCTCACTTGCAGATATGCAAAGTGAATTGCGCCCCATATGCTATTCTACGGGCTCTGCCTGTAGCTCTGGTAATGGCGAAATCTCCCACGTACTAAAGGCCATTGGTCTTGAGGAGCACTATGCCCGCAATACCATGCGTCTTAGTTTAGGGCGCATGACCACGGCCGAGGAAATCCAGGAGGCCTTGTCTATTTTTCGTGGAGCACTAAGTAAATAGCCAAAATCTTTGCGTTTTTTCGCAGATTCAGACTTGCTTGCCGGCCTTTTTTGCGTATTATTTGCATATTGCTAGAGAAATTTAGTCGTTACTGCTAAAATAAAACCGGAGGCTAAGTATGATCCATATTAGTGATAGTGCAGCTCAACAAATACAAGGTCTTTTAAAACAAGAAGGCAAAGACAAGTCTTTCTTGCGCGTACAGGTACGCCCCGGTGGTTGCTCTGGCTTAAGCTATAAGATGGAGTTTCAAGACGAGCAAAAAGAGGGTGATCATATTTTTGAAGACAAAGATGTGAAAATAGCGGTGGATGCAAAAAGCTATATGTACATTGCCGGTATGACATTAGATTATTCTGGTGGCCTTAATGGCACGGGCTTTTCTTTTACCAATCCCAATGCTGCAAAAACCTGCGGCTGCGGCTCCTCTTTTGCTGTTTAATATTTAAGGAGCCCAAATGTACAAAAGCCGCTTACGTTCCACTGGAATCTGTGTACCCAAAAAAGTTGTTACCAATCAAGATTTAGAAAAGTTAATGGATACATCTGATGAGTGGATCCAGCAGCGCTCCGGTATCAAAGAGCGACGATGGATTGGCGAGGGAGAGACCACCCTTTCCATGGCGGTCGAGGCCTCTAAGCAAGCCATGCAAAATGCAGAGGTGCAAGCCGATGATATCGACGCCATTGTCTTTGGTTGCTTGGTATCGGATTATATATTTCCCGGAACCGGCTGCTTGCTGCAGCGAGAGCTTGGCTTTAGTAAAACCGTTCCGGCCCTAGACATTCGCAACCAATGCAGCGGTTTTTTATACGGACTCAGTGTAGCCGATGCCTGGATTCGTGCCGGCTTTTATAAGCGCGTACTCTTGGTTGGCTCAGAAATTCACTCCACCAGTCTGGACAAAAGCACGCGCGGCCGCGACATAAGCGTCTTGTTTGGCGACGGTGCTGGCGCAGTCATTGTGGAAAGAAGCGATAAGGATGATCAATATATCTTAGGAACTGCCATTCATTCTGAAGGCCAGTATGCAGAAAAACTAACTCTTCCTAAACCCTCATCGAATGACTTGGATAAATACGGCGCTCTTATTCGTGGAGAGGATGAGGCGCGCAACTTTTATCCTTTTATGGACGGAAAATTTGTTTTTAAAAATGCCGTACGCCGCATGCCCGAAGCGCTCAAAGAAGTTTGCGATCAGCACTCCATAGCGCTTGAAAATATAGACTGCGTAATTCCCCATCAGGCCAACATCCGTATCAACCAAATGATTTTGGAAGGACTCGGAATACCTCTAGAAAAATCTCACCATACCATTCATAAGTATGGCAACACGACCATGGCCTCCATTCCTTTAACACTACATGATGCCATTCAGGCAGGAAAAGTAAAAGAAGGGGACACCTTAGCACTGATTGCCTTTGGTGCTGGCTTTACTTGGGGCGCAAGCTTAGTCAAATTTTAATATTCTAGTCCTACGTCCTCTTTAGCTTTGTCTTCTTATGCCCGAGATAAGAGACACTTATAAAGGAGGCATAATAATGCAAGCAAAAACAAAAACATATAAATACGGTAAATTCTCTTTCCGCGCTTACTTTAAAACAGCAGGCAACGGTTATGAAGTAGGTCTTAAGCACGGCAAGAAGCACGTATTTATGGGCAACTTTATCACAAAAAAAGAAGCCAACGAGTGGTGGACCATTCTAAACAAAGAGTGCCGCAACTTTACAAACAAGTTCTGGATCAACAACAAAGGCGCTACTGCTAGCTTTTACACAAACTTTTTCTCTAAGCACCTTTACAAAAAGTACTACACTTTCTTAAGCAAGGTTTTTGCTGGTTATAAAACTACTTATAACAAGACCTACCAAAGAGATGTTAAAAAATATCAAAAATTACGTCGCAACTGGTCGCCAAAAGAGGCTCCAGCTTTTAAAGCAGCTTAATTTTTATTTTTGCATTACATCTAAAAAGCAGCCTCTAATCGGGCTGCTTTTTTATTGCGGGGATTTTTGCGGGGATTCTTGCGGGCTTTTCGGGTGAGTGAATGAGGATTAGATATCTTCGGACTCAGACTTGCCCTTATGCCTTTCACGGATACGCCGCAATTCGGCCTGCGCCGTTTCGGCATCTTCTAGGCGCTCATCCTCCACCATGGAAGCCAATTTCTCGTTAGCATATTGCGGATTGGCAGCACCAAA
This sequence comes from Bdellovibrionaceae bacterium UBA3535, assembly GCA_002376845.1. GTDB lineage: Bacteria > Bdellovibrionota > Bdellovibrionia > Bdellovibrionales > UBA840 > UBA3535. The sequence continues at coordinate 7,291 of DFOS01000027.1, forward strand.
CATCTCTAGCTCCTTACCATCTAGGATGATGGAGCCTTCCACTGCATAGGACTCGCGAGCTTCTTGCTCTTTGGCTCCGCGAGGCTTTTTCGTACTTACCCCACGCTTTTGCTTTTCAATTTGCTCGTTCATATCAATGGTCACATCACCAAAACACTTTAACTGACAAGACAAGCGTGAGTTATCAACAAAATAGGCGTTACCAATCAGTGCCAATTCTTCTTCTCCAGGAGGAAATACATTGTACTCCCCCTCTTTGATTTGCACGCGGCATTCAGCACAGGAGGGCAAGCCTCCACATACCGACTTGATTTGAATCCCATTTTCTTTGGCAGCTTCCAATACACTGGTATTGGAATCAATTTCCACTTCTTTATCTAGTGGATCAAATTTCACCTTCATCTCATCCCCTTAGCGAGCGTGATCCACCGCACGTATCTCGCGAATCACGGCAACTTTAATTTGCCCTGGATAGGTCATCTCTTTTTCAATCTTACGAGCTATGTCTCGGCTTAGCACCACCGACTGTTGATCGTTGATTTTGGAGCCTTCCACAAAGACACGGATCTCGCGGCCTGCTTGCAGGGCAAAGGAACGAATCACGCCATCAAAAGAGTTGGCAACACTTTCTAGTTCTTCCACACGGTTCACAAAGGTCTCGTTGGTTTGCTTTCTAGCACCAGGTCTTGCGCTGGATAAGGCATCCGCTGCCTGCACCACCCATGCTAAGGGATGCGAGGGCTTTTCATCCTCATGATGCGCTCGGATTGCGTGAACGACCAATTCACTCTCGCCATAGCGTTTAGCAAAGTCAGCGCCAATCACTGCGTGCGAGCCTGCAACAGAATGATCCAAGGCCTTGCCTATATCATGCAGCAAGCCGGCTCGTCTTGCCGCCTTAACATCTAGTCCCAACTGATCGGCAATCATTCCCGCAATAAAGCCCACTTCGATGGAGTGGGTGTAGTTATTTTGCGTGTAGGATGTACGGTACTTCAGACTACCGATGAGCTTTAATATCTCTGGGTTAACACCTGTGATATCGAGCTCATGACAAGCTTTTTCACCGTCGGCTTGAATGGATTTAAACAAGCTTTTCTTTTCTTTATTAAGAACTTCTTCAATTCTAGACGGATGAATGCGGCCATCCTCAATTAGTTTTTCTAGGGTTCGCTTGGCCAACTCTCTTCGAACGGGATCAAAGCCTGATATCAGCACCGCATCTGGGCTTTCATCAATGATCACATCCACTCCGCAGGACATTTCCAAGGCTCGAATGTTTCGCCCTTCCTTACCAATGATTTTTCCCTTCACATCCTCGCTAGGCAGCTCCACCACCGAGGTGCTGCGCTCCACCACGTACTCACCGGAATAGCGCGAGATGGCTTGTGAAATAATTTTCTTGGCATTGCGTTCTGCATTGCTTTTGGCTTCCTCTTCAATTTTTAGCGCCAGTTTCGCCGCATCGATTTCACTTTCTCTTTTTACAATTTCTAGAATTTCTTTTTTCGCCTCTTCCGCACTGTAATTCGATACGCTCTCTAATTTTGCTCGATAATCACTTAAGAGCGATTGCAGTTTTTGCTCTTGCTCTTCGGATTTCTTTTCGGCGAGATCTAGCTTCTCTTCTCTAGCTCGCACCTTACGAAGCTTGTCCTGATATTCTTGTTCTTTTTGTTTGAGCTTGCGGTCCAGCGCTTTTTCCTTATCTTTATACTGCGACTCGGTTCGATCCAAACTCTGCATTTTGCGCTCAATATCGCGCTCGGTGGATTTTCGAATCTTATCTTCTAGCTGCTCGGCACGGCGATTGGCATCACGTTCAATTTTGACAGCCTCCCTTTCTGCTTTGGCAACAATGCGCTCTGCTTCACGCGAGGCATTGTAGCGGCGCTTTTCATCCAAAAGATTACGAAAGACATTCATCGCTATGGCCCCAAAGACTAGGGCTCCTGCTCCAACTCCTATTAACAATCCTAGGTTTTCCATTTAATTCACCTCAATTATTTGTTCATCGGTTATAACAAAATCCATTTTCACATCAGTACTTTCTTGGGGAATCTCCTCTTTCATTAAAAACTCAAAGGTTAGGCCCACTTTTGTTTGTGATAGATTTTGCAAGTATTTATCATAATAGGCTTTTCCCTTGCCTAGACGCTGACCTTTTGTGGAAAAAGCCAAGCCGGGAAGCAAAAAACCATCAATTTCATTTGCATTTACTTTTTTTGCAAGTGCTGGATTGGGCTCAAGCACCTGCCATTTTGCATGTTTTTCAAAGGTATCTGGATTAGCCCGATAAAACGACATGCTTTGCCCTTCGCAGCGGGGAAAGACAAAGTCCTTATCAGGCCAACGAGAATAATCAATTTGCACCTCTAAAGAGAGCGGCATAAAAGCTGCCCAGCATTTAGCGTTTTGCTGACTAGCAAAGAACTTCGCCAAATTGCCTTCTACTTTTAGGGATTTTTGCTTGAGAAAGTCTTGTTGCTCTTGCAACAACAACCAAGCATCTTTTCGCAACAGATCTTTCGATCGTTTTTGCAAAGCCATGATCCATCTCCAAAATTCAAGGAATCAAACTATACGTTCAATTCTTTTTCATCATCAGGAGAATCCAAGCTTGCTAGAACACTTTCGGCATGATCACTTAAACGATCGAGTCGTTGTTTCGCTGTATTTTTTAATAAAATATAATCTTCAGCAATATTTAGAGCTGCCAATAATGCGGCATTTTGAATCGAAGGTGTCTTTTGATTTTCTAATGCTTTGCTTACGTTGGCATCGACAAGTTCAACCATCTCTTGAACTAGTTTCTCGGAATGTTCTGACAAAAGCTTCAGGGGTACGTCGGCGATAGTCACTTCATAAAGATTTTTTTTCGTATTCCCATTCATACCCTGATTTCCTTAATGATAACAAGAGTCTAGCATAGATTCTGGCAACTTGCCTAGAACAATGTGGCAGCGCTTCTACTTTGGGCAAGAAGACTGGTTGATGACTCGTAGCAAAATCTGGTGTTCAAAAGTCCCTTGGAGAAAATAGAGGCGGCTTGTATCCAAATGCTGCTGATTTCAACTACTTAGACTTCATTGCGGTGGAAGCATAGCATTGTTGAAATTCTTTACAGCTGTCGAACAAATCGCGCTGCTCAAGAAATACCCATAGCTAAGTGACTGATATTACTAAATTTCGCCTGGCATGCAATATGCTTTATTAATGGGTAGGAGAGAAAAATGAATAACTTAAATTTAATCTTAGTAGCTTTACTTAGTGCGAACATTGCCTATGCAGATGTGAACCTTGGCACCGATATGTCCGCAGATGTAACGGAGGGAGCCATTGACGGTGGACGTACAGCTTCATTAGTGAAGTCGCTAAAAATTTTTGGTAATGGATTAAAATCTACTTTAAAAGCTTTTAATCCGCGAGGCTTGGCAATTACAACCTCCAAAATGGTGCCAGGTGCAATCATTTTTGTGAAGAACGCAAAAACAAAGGCTGCAATTAGAGACGGCCAAAGAAACACGAGCGTAAAGCTTAGTGATGAAACCAACGCCATTATCAGTGAAGATGGCATTTACCTACCAGTAGGGCAAGCAAGCAATTAATTGCTTGCTTTCGTCTTCTCGCTTTTTTGCGATTGTAATTCGAGATAAGTAAGTTCTTTTGTTTTTTTACAAATATCTATATAGATCTGATTACTAGCCAGCAATTTTTCTAGTCGATTTTTTGATTGTTTGGATTTTTTAGCTTGCGGATACCTGGCAAGCAAATCTTCCATATTATTACCAGCTCCGCCTTGGATGACCCCGTTATCATCATAAAAATACATAATCCCCTTTTCTGGTTTTTCTGCTGATGAGCTCTCATAGTGCATTTCAGTTTGAGTTTTTAAGTTTTCATCAAGACTCACCACACGGTAGCTCAAGCTTTTTTTTGCTTCACACTTAAGATAAGTGCCAGACTGTTCAGGTAATTTGGCATAATAAGTAAGATCTGCTAGGTAGCCGTAGGCAACTCCAGCGCTTAAAAGGGCCCCAATTAAAAGTTTTTCCCATTTATCCCCTTTGATTAGGCGATTGCCCAGTTTAAGACTTACGAGCAAGCCGCTGGCAACAGAATAAAAATCCAGAAAGCCATCCTTGCATTCTTTTTTGTCCTTAAAAAAAGTGATCTTGTCTTCTGATTTATACAACAAACATCCCGCCAAACCGGTGGCCGATGTAAATAACAATTCTTTTCGACTAAACAATGTTAGACTGGCAGCACTAACAGCTCCCTGTGAGCACGACAATGTGCGATCCATATCACTTTCATCCTCACTTCGATGCGCAATGGTATTGACGGCACATCCCAGTGATGCTGCACCTGCCACCCTGATCGCAAAATTACTAAACGCCCTGGCTACCGCACCACCAATAAGACTTGCCCCTGCGGCCAATGCGGGGGCAATGGCATAGGCTCTTGGTAAAAGCGGAAATGCTCCTGCCTGCTGCTCAGCCTTAAAGATAGCAAGTTCCCCCCGCTTATCTAGCAACTTCACAAAGTAGCGATGCGATGGCGCCAGCTCAAAAACCAATGCGTTCTTTACCATATAGATTTTTGGTGGTTGAACCTTGGCTAATATTTTTTTATTACCCTCCCACTGCTTATCTTCTTTTACCTGAGCAAAAGTATTCTCATAAAAACTAGCAGCCGATTCGTATTTTTTTGCATCATTCATGATTTGCAAGAAAACTTGCCGCATAACCTTTTGATAGGCCTTATCAATCGCCGCCTCTTTGGGACTAGCACTTGCAAGTATTGGCAGAAAAAATGCAAATGCAAATATAAAAAACTTCATCACTTACTTATCGGCACTATCTTGTGGAGATTATAGAAGTTTTATATGTTCTAGATGATAGTTTAGGTAACAAAGCTCAGGCTTTTTGTATGGGGTGACGCAACAGCAACGCCTATGATCGATGGCACTGACTAGAATCTAGCAGCAACGAAGCGGCGCCGATGAAAAATTACTTCTTGCGCTTTTTTCTCTGCTTCCTGACCTCATAGGCATGATTACTTAGCACCGAAGCAATTCGGCGGTAATCGGCCAAAACATCCAGGTGAATGGAGCTCGTATTTAAGCTTTCTTTTAGGCCTTGATTTAGGCGCTCAAAATGGGAACTTCGCAATCGATTTTCCATCTTGCTAATTTTCTTTTTCTGCTCAATCACTTGCTCGGCCAAATTGGCATCATGCAATTGAAAACAAGAGGCACTCAAATCCGCTAGATGGCGTACTTCTAACTGCAACTCGCAGATCTCCCCCCAACCCTCAGAGCTAAACTGCAATTTTAAATTGTGTTTTTTTCGGCTTAGCTCCAATAGTCCTCGGTCCACAATATCGGCCGCCGTCTCTAAATCTGAAACATAGGAAAAGGTGTAGCGAACCTGTTCGGCCAAATCTGAATCTGTTGCCATTTCAATTAGATAGTCCTTAATTTCTCTTTGCAATAGATCTACCCGATTATCACTCTCATTGATGGTTTTCACCAGCTCCGTATCCTCATCTTCAAAAGCCTTTAAGGAATCCACAATCATATAATGTACTATATCGCTCATACGGCTAACTTCACGCTTGGCTTCGGACAAGGCAATAATCGGTGATAGAACCGTAGACTTATCAAGGTATTTGGGCCCAAACTCTTGCTCGGATTTAGACGGTTGGATTTGCTGCTGCAACAAACGCGCGCCCAATTCAATAAATGGATAAAACAAAACAGCACCAAAAAAGTTAAATAAGGTGTGGGCGTTGGCAATTTGCCTAGGTACGGCTCCTCCCATCCAGGCCACCAAATCATGTAGCTGACTGGCAAAAAAGTAAACGACACAAAGGGTTCCGGCTTTAAACAAAACATTGGCCCAAGCCACTTGTCTGCCAATCGCATTGCCGCCTATGGCGGTCATCAATGCAGTGGATGTAGTCCCTATATTGGCACCAAAAACCCAAAAGATAGCATCATAGGCAGTGATGACATCCGATGCTGCCAAGGTCATGGCCAAACCCACGGTGACCGCCGAGGAATGAACCATGGCAGTGACCACAGCCGAGACCACCATGGCGATGATATGATTTTCGTTTAAGTAAATGAACATGGTACTCAACCACTCCACGTCTTTTACTTTTGCGGCACCAATGCCCATAAGCTCTAAACCAAAAAAGACCAAGCCAAAGCCCATAAGAATGCCGGTAATGGATTTCATAATGGGTTTTTGTGCAAGAAAGTAAGCAAAAAACGCTACGGTAAAAACTGGCAAACCAATTTGCGCGATATTAAAGGAAATCAATTGCACGGTTATGGTGGAACCAATGGCAGAGCCTATGATCACCCCCATTACTTGCGACAATGTGGTCACCCGAGCTTTTCCTAGAGCCACCAACAAACTGGTTACTGCGCCTGAAGATTGCATCAATAGGGTTAGCAAAATACCCACAGATATGGAAAGGGGTTTCGACTTAGATAGCTTGGCCAAAAGATCGCGGACGCGGTTGCCCATGATCTCTTTCAAACAAGAGGAAACAAAGTCCAAACCATACATAAAAAATGCTAGGCCGGCAAAAACGCCCAACAAATAAGAATGTGTATCTAATACCATTCTAACATTTTGTTTCACTTCATTTCAGAGGTCAATGGCAATCATTAGATTTCTTAGTGCCATTGTTGAGGGGAAATAAAGCGCTGGTAAAAGACTACAGAGGGAAGCTCCTCGTTTTTAATCGCTTCCTGTATTTGTTCCAGTAGCAAAGGCAAGTCCTCTGGCCTTATTTTAATGATTAAATGCTCTGCACGCTCCCCTTGTTGCCGGCTTCTTGCAAAAAGGCCCATCTCAATTGCCATGGTCTCCATGCCGGCAATGGCAAAACTGGGAAAGTCCTTCGTATTCAATTTGTCCCTAAAAAAAGACACAAATTGCGGAGATAATTTTTCTGCAGCCATATCCCGAAAAACAAACATCGGCAGGTCCGCCTCCAACCTCTCATAAGTTGCCATCCGCAATGCCGTGGCATGATCCTGGTCCTTGATCTCTATTTTTAAGTGCTGAAATAAGTCCGCCTCACTCACCTTATAGTGTTTTTGTAACAACCAAAAAATGGCCTCATCATTCGTGAGTGGAGCCTCCTTTACTTCGGCAAAAAGCGAATCGCAAGTATTGGCATATACATTGGCACTGCTGCAAAAAAGCAAAAGTATAAATAGGGCTCGCATAGACCTCTTATAACATAAAAGTGGGGCTTTTGATGCTGAGGAATGCTGATATAGTAATAATTCTAGAAGCGATTAGAGTCTAAACAAGTGGCTTGCTCGATCTCAAATTAGTGCATGTAGTTGAAATCAGGTGATAGATTTCTTTTATCGGCACCCCTCCACTTCGCCGGAGCCTATTGAAAAAAATGTCAATA
>DFOS01000019.1 GCA_002376845.1 Bdellovibrionaceae bacterium UBA3535
CCTTTTTTTCAATTTAACGAAGTATTGGCAACGAAAGCTTCTTCTCCCGTAATTATTGATGAGATTCAACGGCTACCGGAATTGCTAAATGAAGTGCACTACTTAATTGAGGAGCATGGTATACGGTTCCTCCTTACTGGCAGTAGCGCTAGAAAACTTAGGCGAGGAGGAGCCAATTTATTAGCTGGAAGAGCATTGAGAAAAGAATTGTTTCCATTAGTTACCAAGGAAATTGGCGACTATGATATTCTCAAGATCATCAATTATGGAGCTCTGCCTGCAATTTATAATTCCACAATTCCAAAAGAAGAGCTTACAGCCTATGTAGGAACGTATCTCAAAGAAGAAATACAAGCGGAGGGTTTGGTGCGAAGGCTAGATCCTTTTTCTAGGTTTCTTGAAATTGCCAGTCTAGTAAATTCGGAACTGATCAATTTTTCAAATATTGCTAGTGATTTAGGGGTAAGCTCTAAAACAGTGAAGGAGTATTTTTTAATTCTAGAGGATACTTTGGTGGGGCATTTGCTACAACCTTATCAAAAAACCACGAAACGCAAAGCTGTTGCCACTCCTAAATTTTATTTTTTTGATGTGGGCGTAGCGAACATTTTAGGGCATCGTAAAAATATTGATTTTAAAACGGAAGTTTTTGGTAAGTGCTTGGAACATTTTATTTTTACAGAGTTGCGGGCCTACTTATCCTATACATCAGATGATCGCCCCCTTCGCTTTTGGCGCTCCCGTAATCGCCAAGAGGTGGATTTCATGATTGGCGATGATATTGCCATTGAAGTGAAAGCAAGTGAAAGACCTACAAGCCGGCACTACAAAGGACTGCTAGCCTTGTCAGAGGAAGTGGATTTAAAGCATAAAATACTGGTGTCCTTGGTAGACAAGCCGCGAAAACTGGATAATGGCATTCTGATCCTACCATACCAATATTTTTTGAAGGAATTATGGGCAGACGCCTATTCCATTTAATAAGACACAAATAATAAACCAATTATGACTTGTCATCCCTAGGCTAAGGCGGCTTTAATACCAGCATTGGGAGGAAAATATGAATGCATTCCTAAGAATTATACTTTTATTTAGCTTGGCTGCTTGCTCTTCGGTTTTAGAAAGAAGAAATACCGTGGAAGAAGTGGATACAAAAATGGAAAGTGAACAAGAAATAAGTGGCGGCGACAAAATAGGTCTTAAGGACAATAAATTGCGAGTGCAGCGCAAGGTGCGTTTGGCAGAGGAGCTGCGTTTGCTAGAAAATGATGTCTATGCCATGGAAAATGAAGTTTATGGCAATCGTAAATATGGCACCAAAGGGCTTTATGGTGTTTACCTAGATTGTACGGCAGAAAAGAATTCCGTGGAGCTAGGTGGTAGTGGTAAATTGCAGCCGGTTGAGCCGCCAGCAAGAGTGATTCGTGAGGAGCGAGAACTAAAGTACGTCAAAGATGAAAACGGCGATTTGGTGGGGATTACGGAAGAATACCTATCCGAGAGAATGGATCGTTTTAAAAAGTATCGCGACATTTTAGAAAAACGCCGCACAGAGTATGAAACCAAACTTCGTATTTGTAAAAATGACGTAAAGAACGCCAAAGCGCGAGTAAAAAAGCAGGCGGAAGACTAATCCCTTCCGCTTTTCTAGTGGCTATGCTAATGCATCAGCTATGCAGATTGAGGATTTCGACTATTCATTTCCAGAGGAGCTGATTGCCACGCGGCCGGCTGAAAATTCCCGCGTGCTATGGGCCTCGGATCATCCACAAAAAACGCCGAAAGAAATTAGCATAGAGACTTTGATTGAAAGCATCCCTGCGGGAGATGCTTTTGTGATCAATGAAACCAAGGTTGTAAAAAAAAAGGTGCCCGCAAAAAGTTCCAGCGGCAAAGACTTTGACGTAGTATTTCTAAAATCCACAGATGCAGTGGAGTGGGAAGTTTTATTTCCCCTAAAAAAGTTAAAGTCCGGAGAGGAGCTGCATTTTCCACTTGGCCAAAAAGCAAAGCTAACAAAAAAGGGTTTGCCGCAAAAAATATGTTTTTCTGAGCCGCTATCGGAAGATTTTTTTCAACAAGCCGGGAAGATGCCGCTTCCAACTTATATTGAAAAGCAAAGACAAGGTGATGAAAAATTTGATGACGAGTCTTGGTACCAAACGGCTTGGGCGAAAGTGGCAGGCTCCGCCGCTGCACCCACGGCAAGTTTGCACTTTAAAAAACATCATATTGCAAGACTCAAAGAACGGGGAGTGGAAGTGATTCCGCTTTGTTTGCATGTTGGTTTGGGCACCTTTCAGCCGATCCAAACAAAAGACATTCGCGAACATCAAATGCACAAGGAGGAGATCTTTATCTCTCGCGATAGTGTAGAAAAATTAAAAGGGAAAAAGATCTGGGCTTTAGGAACTACTGTGGTTCGTTCGCTGGAGTCCTTTGCCAATGGTTACTTAAAAGAAGATGCTAGCGGCAACCTAGAAGGCGAATCCGATCTCTATATTTATCCAGGCTATAAGTTTCGTATGGTGGATCATATGCTAACCAATTTTCACCAACCAAAATCCTCGTTGATTGCCATGGTGGCAGCTTTTGCAGGATTGGAAACAGTGAAAAGAAACTACGCATGGGCCGTGGAAAATCGCTTTCGTTTGTTTTCCTATGGCGACCTAAGCGTGTGGAGTCGACAATGAATTGGCAGCTGCAAGCGCAAGAAGGGCAGGCGCGGGCCAGCTCCTTTACCACGGCACATGGAAAGATTGAAACCCCTATTTTCATGCCAGTTGGGACGAAGGCTACCGTAAAGGCAATGAGTCCAAAGGACTTACAAGAAATTGGTAGTCAGATCATTTTAGGAAATACTTATCATTTGCATCTTCGCCCTGGGGAATCGCTCATCAAAGAGCTTGGTGGCCTGCATCAGTTTATGAATTGGCAAGGTCCGATTCTTACCGATAGTGGAGGCTTTCAAGTTTTTTCGCTCTCGAAGCTAAACAAGATTCGTGAGGAGGGAGTGGAATTTCGCTCACATTTGGATGGGTCAAAATACTTTATCTCGCCGGAAATCAGTATGCAGATTCAAATGGATTTGGGCTCAGATATCATTATGGCCTTTGATGAGTGTTTGCCCTATCCCTCCAATCGAGAGGAAATACAAAAGTCCATGCAAATGACCTATCGTTGGCTGTTAAGGTGCAAGGAGGCGATGAATCGCAAGGATTCACATTTATTTGGCATCGTGCAGGGCGGATTGGATTTGGATTTGCGCAAAGAAAGTTTGGAGCAAATTTGTTCGGTAGATCTACCGGGTTATGCCCTGGGAGGCTTTAGTGTGGGAGAACCGCCTGAGATTATGCACGAACTATTGCCGCAAATTGCACCATTGATGCCAAAAGAAAAACCGCGCTATCTTATGGGAGTGGGCACGCCCAAAGATCTATTGATTGCCATTGATTCGGGCATTGATATGTTTGATTGCGTAATGCCTACTCGTAATGCACGCAATGGCACTCTGTTTACTTGGCAAGGAAAGGTATCCATCAAACGGCAGCAATATGCTAAGGATCCGCGCCCACTGGATGCTGATTGTGCCTGCTATACATGCAAAAATTTTTCTAGGGCCTATCTAAGGCATTTATTTATGAACAACGAATTGCTCGGCTCGCATTTAAATACCTATCACAATCTATATTTTTACCTGGAGCTTACAAGAAGAGCACGTAAAGCCATTCTTGAAGGTAGATGGAAGTCTTTTTTTCAGCACCACATCCAGGCTTTCGATCAAAAAGATATAGATGCGTAGCAGCTAGCAGCAAGCCATCACCTCTTGATTCTTTGAGTTAAAAGTGATTTTCTCTGTTAGTTCAAGCAGTTGGAGGAAAAATGTTGCTATCTACTTTATGGGCGCAAAGCGCTGGTGGCGCAGCCGCTGAGCCATCACCGTGGGCGAGCATGCTGCCACTATTATTGATGTTTGCCGTCTTGTACTTTTTTATTTTACGTCCGCAAGCCAAAAAAGCGCGGGCCCATCAAGATCTGTTAAAAAATCTTCGCCGGGGAGATGAGGTAATCACCATGGGCGGAATCTATGGAAAGATCGATGGCATTACCGATGACTTCGTAACACTGGAAGTGGATAGTAATGTAAAACTAAAAGTTAAACGTCATAATATTGCCAGCTCGCTCAAGGAGACACAACATGATCGAAAACATTAAGGCGCGTTTGGCCATCATTGCCATTGTCGTACTTACAGCCGTGGTTACCTTTTTACCAAATATTGTGGATGTAAGTGGTACTAATTTTTTACCGCAACAAAAAATAAATTACGGTCTGGATATTCAAGGTGGTTTGCATTTGGTTATGGGAGTGGACATTCCCTCGGTTCTAAAGGAATCCGCCAGTCGCCAAGCAAAGTCACTAGTAAAAGTCTTTGAGCAAGAAGGTTTTCAAAATGTTAGTGGTGAGGGCGAATACAATGCCGAGGCAGAATCTAGTGCAAAATACTTGATGCACCTTGATTTTGCCAGTCCTAGCGATTTACAGCGCGCACTTGAGATCATACGGGCAGATTATTCGCAGCTCCAAGTATACCAACAAGAAGATCGACGCTTGAGTTTACGATACACGGATTTTTATTTGCAAAATTTAACCAGTCGAACCATGGATCAAGCCATTGAAACCATACGCAATCGTATTGATGAATTTGGTGTGGCCGAGCCTAGCATTACAGCGCAGGGTGATGATCGCATATTGATTCAGCTTCCTGGAGTGGAAGATGCTGCCAACGCCAAAGCCCTCATCAACCGAACAGCAAAATTGGATTTTATGTTGGTGGAAACCCCAGAATTTGATTTGGTGGCTAAAGTAGAAGAGGTAGAGCAAAAAGGTGGTTATAGCATCGATACAATGTCCTACAGCGATTATGTCGATCGCATCAATCAGGATTTAGCAGACCTATTACCTAAAGATACTGCCGTACTATTTCAAAAAGGCGAAAATGCACAGACCATGTCAGCGGCAAAAATACCTTACTTACTTAGTACCGACACAGGGCTTGGTGGTGATGACCTAACCAATGCCAACGTTGCCTACGATCAATTTAACAATCCTATGGTATCCATGGATTTTAGTCCCATGGGCTCAAAAAAGTTTGCCGACCTTACAGGGGAGAACATTGGTAGGCAGATGGCCATTGTATTGGATCGTGTAGTTTATTCGGCGCCCGTGATTCAGTCGCGTATACCCGGTGGTAGTGCACAAATCACCTTGGGCGGCACGCGTGATCGGCAAAAAGCCATGGATGAGGCCGGCACCATTGCCGTGGCTCTTAGGGCAGGTGCTTTACCAGCTTCTTTGCAGCAGCTGGAAGAGCGAACCGTGGGTCCTAGCCTAGGGGCAGACTCCATAGCTGCAGGAAAAAAAGCTTCTTATATAGCGGCCGCTTTGGTCGTAATATTTATGTTGGTTTATTATAAGGCCATGGGGGCTCTTGCTGTTTTTGCCTTGGGCTTAAATATGTTTTTTATTTTGTCTCTTTTAACCGCCTTGAGCGCTACACTCACATTACCAGGCATTGCCGGCATTGCACTGACAATAGGGATGGCCGTGGATGCGAATGTGATCATTTACGAGAGAATCAAAGAAGAGTTGCGGCGAGGGGCGTCCTTTAAAAAAGCTGTGGAAGATGGTTTTGGCCATGCTTTTTCTGCCATCTTTGATGCCAATTTAACGACAACCATAACTTGTGTGATCTTGATTGTTTTTGGCTCTGGGCCAGTTCGTGGTTTTGCCGTGACCCTAATTATCGGTATGGTGACATCCATGTTTACGGCGCTTTTTGTGTCTCGTAGTATTTTGGATTTATGTACAAATAAACTTGGCATTAAAAAAATAGCGATGTGAGGAAGTAATGACGAGAACCGAATTTGGAAAAATACAGTTTGTAGGCAAAACAAAAATATTTACAGTCTTATCGCTAGTTATGATCTTGGCTTCGTTGGCTTTTTTATTTTCGAAGGGCTTAAAGTACGGCATAGACTTTGCCGGCGGTACCGAGGCGCAAATTCAATTTAGCTCCAAAGTTAATAATGTAAATGACCTTAGGGGTCTGCTTGAAGGCACTTCTCTGGCCGATGCACAGGTAGTAGCTTTTGGTGATTTGAATGAGTATCTAGTGCGTTTTCAAAATGACGAAAGCACCAGTGCTAAGGAGCAAAATGAAGCTATCGAAAAGCGTATAAAAGAGCTGCGCACAACTTTAGAAAGTAAAGCCGCAGGTGCCTATGAAATTCGCCGGGTTGATTCCGTTGGTCCACAAGTAGGTGCGCAGTTGAAGCGCAATGGTTTGCTGGCAATTTTCTACTCTTTACTACTGATTCTCATCTATGTAGGCCTACGTTTTGATTATGAATATGCCCCTGGCGCTGTTGTTTGTTTGTTCCATGATGCGATCATAACCTTGGGGATTTTTGCTCTTATAGAGCATGAAGTGAATGTATCCATTCTCGCCGCGGTGTTGACCATCATAGGTTATTCACTAAATGATACCATTATTAATTTCGACCGCATTCGAGAGAATCGTGAGCGTCATAAAGGCGCTAGCATGAGCGATATAGTGAATCTTTCTATTAACCAGGTCTTATCGCGAACCATTTTAACATCCGTAACAACTCTTATGGCTGTAGGTGCATTGTATATGTTTGCCGGCGGAGTCATTACAGATTTTGCTTTTGTTTTGGGGATCGGGATTATCATTGGAACCTATTCGTCCATATATGTGGCGGCGCCGTTAGTTCTAGTCTTTCAAAACTTTAGAAAGTAAGTATGCAAGCTGATTGGCTAGCAGCTTATGAAGGGGCGACTTTGGAAATCGATTTGCCGATTCCAGAGTCGGTTTTGCGTTTTCTGCACGCTCGTGGCTATAAAAGTAAAACTAGCATTGAAGATCTGCTTCGAGCCTCTCTGCAAGATATGCGCTCGCCATTTGTTCTAAAAGACATTTCCAAGTTTGTAGATAGAATGACACTTGCTTACTCACGGCAAGAAGAGATTTTGATCTATGGTGATTTTGATTTGGACGGCACCTCTGCCACGGCCATAATGGTGCAGGGCCTAAAAGCCTTAGGTTTTCAAAACATTCGCTATTTTCAACCCAGACGCTTGCGCGATGGCTACGGCTTGCATGCTTGGGCCATGGAGCAATTTCAGCAAGAAGGTGTGGATTTGGTGATCACTGTGGATGTGGGAATCAGCGATTTGAAAGCAGCAAGAAAGGCCAAAGAACTTGGCATCGATTTAATTGTGACGGATCATCATCAGCCCAAGGAGGATCTGCCAGAAGCGATCGCGGTGATCAATCCCAATCGCAAGGATTGTTCCAGTGAATTGTCGCACTTATGCGGAGCTGGAGTCGCCTTTTATATATTGTTGGCCTTAAAAATGCATTGGGATAAGCAAAATATTCCACATACTTTTCAGGCCAAGGACGTTCTTGATTTTTTTATCATTGGCACACTTACGGATATGGTGCCCTTAAAAGATGAGAATAAGGCCTTATGTAAGCATGGAATCTTGCAAATGCAAAAAACTGCTAAGCCTGGGTTAAAGGTTTTGCTGGAAACATTGGGTTATGCAGGAAGATCACTAAGTGGTGCAGATGTGGCCATTGGCATTGCGCCAAAGCTGAATGCGCTATCAAGAATGGAAGATGGTTTGTTGCCCATTGATATTCTTTTAGAGACTTCGGAGCTAGAAGCCCAAAAGAAGATGCAGCGAGTTTTAGAGATCAATGATCAGAGAAAAATACAACAAGCAGAGGCCGAGCAAGAGGCAGATTGTGAGTTTTTATCGAGGGGCAAACAGCCGGTGGCCTTTGTGTATTCGAAAAACTTTCATAAAGGGGTTATTGGGCTAGTTGCAACCAAGCTTTGCCAAAAATACAATGTTCCAGCTTTTGTGGGCACTCTCAACGAGGATGGCCGTATTGTGGGGAGTGCTCGCTCTCCAAACGAGGAAGACTTTTCTACTTTAAAAGCCTATGAAAAGACGAAAGATCATCTCTTGGGTTTTGGTGGACATCATTATGCTTCTGGCTTTCAGCTGGATATCAAAAATGCCGAGGCTTGGGCTGTAGCTCTTCAGGATCATTACAAGTCTATAGCCTCAAAGAAAAAAACATTTTATTATGATGTTAAGGTGGATCTAGAGTCCTTAAATACAAAAACCATGCAGTGGCTCGACCGATTTCAACCCTTTGGCAAAGGCTTTGAGCCGCCCACATTTTTTCTTACAGATTGCAAAATTCTAGATATGCGGGGGCTAAGAGGTGGTCATTTGCGATTTCAAATCGAACAAAATGGCATAAAGCAAACTGCCCTGTATTTCTCGCCACCCAACCATAGAGATTTTATAGAAGGCGATAGGGTGGATCTGCTCGTCGATTTACAATGGAATTACTTTAATGCTAGAAAGAGCCTGCAATTATTAATTAAGGATATTCGTCGTCATGAAGGATAAAGTCATTGTACTTCTTTCAGCAGGTTTGGACTCTTCTGTAAACCTAATGCTGGCTCATAAGCAAGATCATTTGTTGGCAGCTCTAAATGTGGACTATGGTCAAAGGGCTGCTGGCAAAGAACGGCAAGCGGCCAAAAATTTATGCCAAAAACTGGAAGTGCCTCTGGTAGAAATGAGCTTAGATCTTTTCCGCTCTTTTAGCGGCAATGCATTGACGAATAAAGATGTACCCCTGGCTACCAATATGGACATTCATGATCTTCAGCAGTGCCAAGAGACAGCAAAAAATGTCTGGGTTCCCAATCGCAATGGAGTCTTGTTGAATTTGGCTGCTGCCCTTGCCGAGGATCGTGGAGCAAATTATGTAATACCCGGTTTTAACAAGGAGGAGGCGGCAACCTTTCCTGATAATTCCGGTGAGTATATGCAGGCGCTCAATCAGGCGCTAGCTTTTTCCACGCAAAATACGGTGAAGGTGCGCTCTTATACTTTGGATATGACGAAGACAGAGATCTACCGGATGGGGCAAGATTTGGGCCTTCAGGACAGTGACTATTGGTATTGCTATGAAGATGGTGAACAGCCATGTGGTCAATGTGAGTCTTGTTTGCGTTTTGCAAATGCCAAGCGGGGGAGTCGATGAAATCCCTGTGGGTGGAGAACAAAATAGATTATGATGGCTCGCAGCTGCGCAGGATGTACGCCTATGAAAACTTTGGCCTGCTAGGAGACAGCATCATTTCCTTTGTGGGCGCTTGTGATGTTAGAGCAGAGAATATGAAAGATGGTGAGGATCTTTTTCAGGGCGAGAAGATTTTTTCGGAGTCCATGTTGCATTTTCTAATTGAGTGTCATGATACTTCCTTAGAATCGATGATTGCCTACCAAAGACTTTTTACCTGTATGGCCAAAGAACAGATAGAAGTTTTGGCCGGCCAACTATTCCAAAGAATTGGAGATGATCTGTATCTAGCTGATAAAAAGCTAAATATTTCCATTGCTTCTGCAAATGCTCTTTCCAGTATGATTCACTGTGGCTTCAACGTGTCTAGCAAAAACACGCCGGTAAAAACAGTGGGGCTTGAAGATTTGGGTATTGAAGCAAAATCTTTTGCTTTGAGTATGATGCAGGCTTGGACGGAGGAGTATGATGGCATTCAAGCGGCGAAGGCCAAGGTCTTTCCGTTATAATTACTCTTGATAACGTTTGATATTAAAAAATCCGTAGGTTTTGATGCGGTAGAACTTTTGAACTTCATCCATAATCTCATATTTAACGTCTTGATAAAGTTCATAGGGGATATGAATGTCTTTTTTTCGACATAACATATAGAAGCGATGAAAGATCTCTTCAGACAGTTGGTAGATCGTGTGGTCTTTTAGACTCCGATCTTGTAACCCATGATATATTACTTCGTACAATTCATAACCCATACAATTGCTTATCGCTTGGTGAAAGGAAGTCTTTAGGGGAAAAAAAGTGCTCGTTAAAAACTGGTCATATGGACATTATATAATTTAGACACTAATATAAAAAAATGCGCTGCTTTAATTATTCTGAACTCCAGCATTTATTGCCATTGTTTCAAACTTATACAGGTGCGCAGTTGCAGGATGTACAGACTAGCGAAAAGGGCGTGCAATTAAGCTTTTATTTAAAAGAAAAAAGCTATTTTCTTTGGTATATGCAAGCCGCCAGTCCTTTGTTTTTGATTCATGATAGACCCTTTAAAATGGCCAAGAAAACAAAGCCCCTACAGCTTTTTTTAAAGAAATATTTTGTTGGGCATAGGTTGCTAGATGTGCGTCTAGGTGAAGGTAGAGTGCTTTACTTTGATTTTCAATCGGTCACGCAAAAGTCCTGTATTGAATTAAGACTCTTTCCACATGGGCAAAATATAATAGCCATGGCCGAGGGCAAGCAAATGTCTTGGGCAAAACCTAAAGAGCTGGTCTCTAGCAGTAGCAAGTTGGAGCCGGTGGATATACCTGCAAGGCAATTGATGCAAATCAAAGTGGACGAATTTTTGCAGGTTAAGCCAAAAGTAAAAAAAGCAAAACCGCAAAAGACCAAGCAGCAAATCATTTCGGAGCTAGAAAATAGCGCCAAGGACACCAAGAGAATCGCGCAATTGGAGCAAGACATAGCCCTGCTGGCAAGCCAATCAAATATGGACTTAATTTACCCCAAATACAAACTAGAAGGGGATTTGCCATGGTATGAGGCCTTGAATTTTTTAAAAGAGAAGTTGGCCAAGGAGCGAGGGAAAAAGGCGAAGATACAAGAGCGCATCAAAGAGCTTAAAAAACAAGAAAGGCGTCAGTCGGAAGTGCAGCCAAAAAGCCAGCCACTATCTTCTAAGCATCTATTGTTGGAAGGTGGTAAACGCGCCTTTTTAGGGAAAAGTGCCAAAGAGAACGCCGAGCTTTTGCGCAAAGCAAAGCCCTGGTATTTGTGGGCACATATTCGGGGGTTGCCGTCAGCCCACATCATTGTGGAAAAAAACAAAAAACAGAATTTAAGCCAAAGCGAATTGCACGAGATTGCCAATTGGCTAGTGGCAAACTCTTCTTTAGCTAAAAAGGCGCAGAGCGGAGATCATTTTGAATTGCAATATACAGAATGCCGCTATTTAAGGAAGATCAAAGGTGCGCCGGCGGGACAAGTTCAGGTTATGCAAGAAAAAGTGTTGCGATTTCAATTACCGTAGCTATAGCGATGATGCTCTTGACTTATGGCTGGCATTTCCTATGCTTTTTATATGTTGGAAGCAAAGGATCTTGCCAAGCATTACGGAAAAATCATCGCTCTTGAGAGTCTTAGTTTTCAATTGCAGAAAGGTGAGGTCTTGGGCCTTTTAGGCCCTAATGGTGCAGGGAAATCAACTGCTATGCGAATGATTTGTGGGACCTTGTCGGCTACAAGTGGTGAAGTATTTTTTATGGGAGAAAAGCGCTCCGCAAGTAGTCTAGATCAAGCCAAGTCCGCAATTGGCTACCTTCCAGAAAATGCTCCACTCTATATGGATATGGATGTGGAGTCTTATTTGTGTTTTTGTGCAGAAATAAAGGGGAAGCAAGATATAAAAAAACTTGTTTCGATTGCATTGCAAAAATGCGGGCTTGAAGAGGTTCGAAGAAAGAATATTCAGCTTCTTTCTAAAGGCTACAAACAGCGAGTTGGCATTGCGCAGGCAATTGTGCACAATCCAAAAATTATTGTCTTAGATGAGCCAACCATTGGGCTGGATCCAAAGCAAGTTAGTGAGATACGTCAGTTGATACGTAATTTGGCTAGTGAAGCTACCATTATTATTTCTTCACATATATTAACCGAAATGCAGATGTTATGCGATCGTGTGATTGTCTTAAATAAGGGCAAGGTCTTGGCGAATAAAAGCATGCAAGAGCTCAATCAAATGATGCAAGAAAAATATCGATATGAAATCACCCTTAAACACCCGGTAAAAGAGCAGGACCTTCCCCAGTTGAAAAACCTAGATATATTAGGCAATAAAATCCTCTTCGACTTAAAAGAAGAGGAGGAATTAAATGCCACGCTTAAATATTTAATCGATGCAAATCAGATAGTGGTGAGTGCTAAAAAGCAGGATTTTGATTTGGAAGATGCCTATTTAAGTATATTAGGAGAGCAATGATAGCGGCGATTTTAAAACGTGAGCTTCGAGCTTTTTTTCGGCCAAGTTTTTTTGTGGTCGTAGCTTTGGCCAGTGTTTATTTTGGCCTATATTTTTACTCTATACTTTTGCAGTATGCCAACCTATCGAGCCAAGTAAGTCAGGGCAGTGCTAGCTTAAATTATATAGACAATTTGATGGTGCCTTATTTTTCGAGTATTAATTTTGTCTTGTTGATCATTTGCCCCTTACTATCGATTCGACTTTTTTCAGAAGAATATAAGCAAAATACCTTTGAGCTGCTATTGTCTTCCCCTTTAAGTTCCTGGCAAATAGTTTTAGGTAAATATCTAGCCGCTTGCCTAACGATCACAGCCATATTGTTGTTGGCGATGTCGTATCTTTTGTCATCTCTATTTTTAATAGACTTGTCCTGGCTGCATATACTGTGTAGTGTTGTAGGTTTAATACTGCTGAGTTATATTTATTTGGCCATTGGTTTGTTTGCATCCTCTTTGACCTCGTCGGTGATTTTAGCAGGATTCATTTCTATTGTTCTGTGTCTTACTCTGTGGCTACTTACTATTTTTCGAGTCAACCAGGATGGCTCCTATGTAATGCTAATACAGGAATTATGGCTGGGCACTCATTTGATGGCCTTTTTAAGGGGTGGGCCAGATATTAAAGCACTTGTTATATATTCTTCGCACATCTTCTTCTTTTTATTTTTATGCCAACAAGTGGTGGAGTCGCATAGATGGAGATAAAGGTACTAGCTTTTTGGTTTTTAAGTCTATTCAGTTTTGCTCTACTTTTGGCAGTACGCTATATTGTTGGCTTTTGGAATGACCTAATGTGGCTTCCTCTAGTAAGCTCCCTTGTTTTTTTATTTTTAGCCATTTTTTACACAAAAAGTGATTTTAAAAAATTATTGCTTTCCAGAACTAGCCTAGGCGGCATGAATTTTCTTACTGCATCCTTAGTGTGTTTGGGCTTTCTATTGGGCTTTGGTTTTTTAAGTGTAAAGTACAATGTTGTTTGGGATTTATCTGAGGATCGTCGATTTAGCTTGAGCGATGCTTCGCAGAAGATACTGGATCAATTGGATAGCAAATATGAAATCATGGTTTTTTACACGCAGGAGGATAAGAAGCGAAAGGAAGCCACTTTTCAAACATTCAACAAAATGCAGGCCTATACGGATAAAATTCGAGTTGAATTTTATGACCCTAATCTTTACCCAGAAATGGTGGAAGAATACAATATTCGAGCAAGTGGTACTATAATTATTGAAGGTAATGATAAGCAAACACGAGTAATTGATTCAACCAACCCAAAAGTAGCGAAAGAGTCCTCTGCTCTTAAAGAAGAAAATATTATCAATGCTATTTTGCAGCTATCGCGAGATAAAGATGTTTTGATTTGTTACTCCAATGGACATGGGGAAAAAAGCTTAAGTGATACTTCCGTGCTTGGTGCTAGTGATTTTTATTCAGCATTAAAAGATTTGGCCTATGATTTCTTATACTTAGATTTGAAGCAGGAAGAAAGCATTAGCCAAGATTGCGACATCTTAATGATTCTAGGACCTGAGTTTGCCTATGAGGAAAAAGCCTTGAATAGCATTTATGACTATATAAAAGGTGGCGGCAAAGCTTTTATTGCAATGGATCCAGGCAAACGCCACAATTTAGGTCGTGTTTCGAAGTTTTTAGGACTTACCTTTACGAATCTTTTTGTAGTTGATATGGAAGGGCAAGTAGCAGGCTCTAATGCCGCTTTAACTGTGGGGCGTAACTACAACTCAGATAATTTGATTACAAAAAATTTAAATGATGAGCTTTATTCTTTTTTTCCCGTAGCCTCATTTTTTGAGGAAGAAGCCAATGAAGATTTTCACTTGCAACCACTAATATATTCATCCAAGCAAAGCTTTTCTCAGCAGGATTTAACGCGCAATCCAAGTATGAATACAAGTGTAGATAAAACAGGTCCGTTTCCCATAGCTTATTTTATTAAAGGTCTCAAATTTAAGGAGGCAGAGGTTTTTATGGTGGCCGACTCGGATTTTGTCCTAAATCAGTTTTTCTTAAAGGTTAGCAACTCCGATATAGCTCTTAATGCAATTTCCTATCTAAGCGGTGAAAAAGACTTGATCAGCATTGATCGTAGTGCCAAATCAAAAGACGTTCTTATGCTATCGAATTTGAATAAAAATATTTATGTGGTGGTTTTTCTAAGCATACCCATTCTTTTCTTTATGCTGGCTCTCTTTTTGTATATCAAAGGGAAAAATGAACAAGAAAGTTAAAGTATTTTTATTCTTGTTTGTGGTTTTTGCGGCCTATTTGTATGTTTTTGAGTATTCCAAGATTCATGAAGAGAGACGGTTAAAAAAAGTCTACCCCGCAGCTGCCGATGAAATACATAATATTGTGATCAAGAATGCATATGATGTCATATCCTTATTAAGGCAGGATGGGCGTTGGCAGCTAAAGGGTACTAGCCTTGCTGCAGATAGTTTTGTTGTTAAGA
Source organism: Bdellovibrionaceae bacterium UBA3535 (assembly GCA_002376845.1). Classification (GTDB taxonomy): domain Bacteria; phylum Bdellovibrionota; class Bdellovibrionia; order Bdellovibrionales; family UBA840; genus UBA3535. Next base: position 14,689 of record DFOS01000019.1, read on the forward strand.
GCATCACGGAGTATTTTGCAGAAAATGAAGTCTTGCGAGTGCTTGAAGACGTTAACCCGGATTTTGACAAAAAAATGAAATTTGCCAAGCCGAGTATTGAAATCAAGGTGAATGATAATTATCAATTACTTTTCTCTAGCGTTCTTTCCTATGACAAACAAATTTATGCAAAGCGAATTTTTGATGGAAAGATTACTTATGTTATGTTGCCGCAAGACAGTACCAGTCATTTTGATAAAAACTTTTTTTATTATCGCAATAAAACCATGTTGAAGAGTGAATTAAAGGGGGCAAATCTTATCCACTTGTATATCAACAACAACAAGGTTTATTCCCTAGAAAAGCAAGGGGAGCAGTGGCTTTATAATGAAAGACCAGTAGACACGAAAATGGTGAATACTTTTTTGTACAATTTGAAAAGTGTCAAAGCTGTGGGGATCAAGGATCAGGTAAAAAAGGCGGACTTGGCGGATGTGCTTTTGGACCTAGAGGATTATATAGAGGTGCATGGAGATAAGAAAAGCCAACGCTTTTACTTTAGCATTCTCGATAAAGAAAAGGTGGCTATTTACTACGATCTTAAACTCTACGAATTCTTTCGAAGTCATGTGGATTTTTTGCGTTGGAGATTGGATGATTTCTTAGATCGAAAAAAGCCATTTCGAATAGATCCGCATAAGGTTCAGCGTATAGTTTGGCAGCCGAAATCCATAATTAGACAGAAAATTGCTCAGCATTGGCCGGATTTTTCTTATAATCATTTTCTGCGGGCCTGGTTGGGCGTGGAGGTATTAAGGTATAAAGACTCACCAATGAATTGGCAGGCCGATCAATCTTTAGTGCTGGAATTGGAAGAAAATGGGGCCATCCAGCTTGCCTGGCGGGCCTCAGATTTGGAGCAAGACAAGATTTACATGACAAGTAGCTTAAGTTCTGAAACATTTGTGGTGGATGCTTTGAGCTGGAAAAAGGTTCTAGGCGCTATACAGGGAGATATTTCTGAAACGCATTGATGTGACTTGTCCTACTAGGGTAGATTTGGCAGGCGGCACTCTGGATTTGTGGCCGATCTGGTCTTTTATTCCAAATTCTAAGACCATCAATATGGCCATTGATATACAAACCTCGGCTAGCGTGGAAGAGGCGGGGGATGGCATTCACATTTCTGCCCCTGGCATTCAATTGGAAAAGACCATTCGTGATTTGGATGATTATTTGGCATCGCCGGAAAATGCAAAAGACTTTTTTTACCCGCACTTAAAACATTTTCGACCACAAAATTGCTTGATCCGTTTTACCTCGGACTCACCCATAGGGGCAGGTCTTGGGGGGTCCTCTTCTTTAACCATAGCTTTAATGACAGCCTTGGCAAATTTTACGAACCACCAATGGGATAGTCCGCAAAAACAAGTAGAATTGGCTCACAATATGGAGGCCTTTTTGTTAAAAACGCCCACGGGTGTGCAAGATTATTATCCGCCAATTTTAGGCGGCACTTTGTGCCTACACCATCATTTTGATGGACTCGTTTATGAGCGTTTAGAACACTGCCTTGCTACCTTTCAAGAGCACTTTATCTTGGTCTATACAGGTCGGCCGCATCATTCCGGTATGAACAATTGGACGGTTTTAAAATCATTAATTGATGGTGATAAAAAAATATATGACTTATTAGTGGCTTTGAATGAAGTGACAAATGAGCTTTACGAGCAAATTCAAGCTAAGAATTGGCAGTCATTACCAAAAATCTTTCAAAAAGAATACGCAATACGCTGCCAATTATCACCGGCTTTTAGCAGCCCAGAAATTGAAAAAGTAAATGCTCTTGCCTTAGAAAATGGGGCCGAGGCATCAAAGATTTGCGGTGCTGGTGGCGGTGGTTGTGTGTTTTTGTGGGCGGCCTCCAAACATCATACGCGCATTAAAGAAGTGATGAAAGAAAATGGCTTCCAGGTATTAAATGCCAAGCCCGTTGCTTTTGGCTTACAGGTTAAGAGCCAATGAAAATAGATTCCATTAAATATGTTGGTATAAGTTTATCGGGTGGAAAATCCGACAGGACTTATATAGCTCGTTTGGATGAGTACCGAGGAGAGAAGCTGGTTTTGAGCTCCTTAAAGCAAGCAGGGAAGGGCTCGCTAAAAAAGTCTTCCGACCGAATCTTGATTGATGAAGTGAGTAAAATTCGCCATCTAAAAGCTGTGGGGGTAGATGCGCCCTTGCAATTGCCAACTTGCATTCGCTGCCGATTGCGCTGCCCAGGATATGAGGTTTGTAAGGTAGCTGCGGTGAAAACTATGCGTAAGCTTTTTGAAACGAGTAGTAAAAAACGCAAGAAAGTTTATAGCCCCTACACGGAACGTTTGGCAGAGCATTTGATCAATGAATTAGAGGGCGCTGACTACTTTTCTGGAGCCATGGGAGCCAACCATGCTCCTCTAACCGCAAGAGCTCTGTTTTTACAAAAGCATTTTAAAGCCAAATTGTTCGAGGTCTACCCCAAGCTAGCTTATTACCGTTTGGCAAAGTCTTTTGGTCTTCCCAAAAAATATCTTCATGCAAAGCGATTGTCGCAAGAGGGAGATGAGGCAAGGCTTCGCTTTTTGAAGCATTTAAGTGATCAAGAGGGGCTTTTTATGTACATTCAGGATGTGCAGCATATGGTAGACAATCCTTTTGCTTTTGATGCCTTTCTGGTTTCTTTAAGTCTATATCTAAATAACAAAAAACTAACAGAAAAACGACCGCGCAACTTACCTAAGTCAGAGCTTTGGCCACTATTTCCGAAAAGCAATTTGAAATTTCCTTCGATCTAAGTAATATAGCGGCATGTCGCATTGGTCGAAACGAGCAAATATTCATAATGACGTAGTTTTCTTTGAATATATATCCGCCGACAATATCGTTGGTGACAGTCCCATCTTTGTTTGGGATCTGGACAAAACCTATTTAGATACTCATTTTGAAAGCCTTAGTGGCCTTTACCGTACCATTATGGAAAAAGCTTTCCAGAAAAAGAATGTTCCGGGTACAAGATCTTTAGTAAGAGCGCTAACGGTTCGTGGAGAATCCTATTATCCCATATATTTTGTTTCGGCCTCACCGCCGCAAATGGAAGAGAGAATCTTAGAAAAACTGCGCTATGATGGGATTCGACCTTACGGTCTATTTTTGAAAGACAATTTGAAAAACTTAAAGCCCGGGCGTCTACGGCGCTTAAATCAACAAGTGGGTTTTAAGCTGCAAGCTCTATTGAGTTTGCGCGCCAAGTTTCCTTTTTCCATTCAACAGATTCTTTGGGGGGATGACAGTGAGTCCGATGCCGTAATCTATTCTTTGTATTCGGATATCTGCGCACGCCGTCTACCTGAAAAGAGTTTGCGTAAAATCCTCTCACACTATCATGTGCGCGGTGAGCAAATGGCGGTAATTATGGGACTAGCGGAAAAAGTTCCAGAAGAAGATCCCGTAAAGCGAGTTTATATTAATCTGGCTACGGATACGGACCCTGAGTATTATGAGAAATTTGGTTTTCGTATGTTGGCTTCCTACAATTCTTTTCAAATTGCCCTAGATCTATACCAGCGAGGAATATTAAATGACGAGCAAGTAAAGCGAGTGACTTTGGATTTGATACAGAATTACGGCTTTAGTGAAGAAGAGCTAGCAGAAAGTTATAATGATCTTATCTACCGCAAAATTCTACATGCTGAAACCGTGGAGAAGTTGGATGAAATTTTAAAGTCTGCAGCTTATATACCTTTGCGGCATGAGGCCTCAGAGGAGCCCATAAGCAAGGAGCAATACGATAAGTCTTTTCATATACATTCCGATGATTGGATTCCGCCCTTCATCGATTATCTACATGACTTTCGTTAATTCTCACATGGAATGCCCATATTGCGTATACCAACGCTACCTATATCAATTTGCATCGAGCTTACGGGCTGGTAATTGTCCAATGCCAAATTCCATTTCTGCTGATTGTCTTGCAACAGCTGCAAGTCGCAACGTTTGTACTTATTGAAAATGGCATTTTTCACATAATACAAATCCAGATCAATCTTACTTAGCTCCAGAGTCTTGGCTCGCAAAAACAATGCATCAATGCCATCTTGACGGAAAATACTCTGTCCCTTTGGGTTGCCAGTATTTTCTAAAATACTAATAGGGTAAACTCTTGGTAGGTCTCTTTCTTCAATATAAACTCGATCATTTTCTTTAAAAAATTGTATGGCATGGGCCTGGTCTTGGTATTCTTTAATTACTAGCATGTGAATGCGCTCATCTGGCGAATCTGCCACCGTGATCGTACTCAGATAATCCAAATGATCTGGGCTGACCTCTTCTCCAAGTTCAAAGCTAGCTTCAGCTGCTGCCTGGTCCAACAAATCCTCGAGGCTTGAAATATAAGCCTGCGCATTTGGCTGTAAAAATAGCAAATAAATGAATGCAATCATTTTTGCCTCCTCCCCCTTAGCCATGAAAATAGCGTGCCAAGCCAATTGCTGTCTATTTTTGCCTTTAGAAGGCGAATTATTTACTTTTTTACATGATATGCGCTCAAAAGGGGCAGTTTGCCCCCATCCATTAAGTATCAATTTGGTCCCAATTCTAAGAATTGCGATGCCATTTTCAGCGTTTTTTGCGGGCAAATTTACAAGTCTTTTCCTCCGCTCCTAGCCAGTGACTCGCAATTTTTTTGCTGCTAGCGTAGGGGATCATCGGAGGAAGGCTTATGACGAAAAGAATCGAAAAAGACACCATGGGAGAAATTGAAGTAGAGGCAAGTCGCTACTGGGGAGCGCAAACCCAAAGATCATTGCAAAATTTTAAAATTGGTAAAGATCATTTTCCTAGAGAAATGATTCGGGCTTTGGGCATTTTAAAAAAAGCCGCTGCGCTTACCAATGCAGAATTGGGTGTTTTGGATGAGAAAAAGGCCAAGTGGATTGCACAAGCTGCCGATGAAGTGATAGCAGGCAAGTTGGACGAGCATTTTCCCTTGGTCGTGTGGCAAACAGGAAGTGGAACGCAAACCAATATGAATAGCAACGAAGTAATTGCCAATCGTGCCATCGAGCTAGCAGGTGGAAAGATTGGTTCCAAAGAGCCTGTGCACCCCAATGATGATGTGAATAAGGGACAGTCTTCCAACGATACATTTCCCACAGCCATGCACATTGCGGTGGGAGAGGAGATTCACCGTCGTCTACTACCCATGTTAGAAAAATTGGCGGACGCTTTAGAGGAAAAATCCAATTCCATGCAAAAAGTAATTAAAATTGGTCGCACCCATTTGATGGACGCAACCCCCCTTACATTGGGCCAAGAGTTCTCTGGCTATGTTACGCAGCTGCGCAATGGCATTCGAAGAGTAAAAGAGGCAAGTCCCTATGTACTCGAATTAGCACTTGGAGGAACGGCAGTAGGAACAGGTCTTAACACGCATAAAGATTTTGCCGTGAAGGCCGCGGAAAAGATAGCGGCGGAAACCAAACTGCCATTTGTAACTGCGCCAAATAAATTTGAAGCTTTGGCAGCTCATGATGCCTTGGTGCAGTTTAGCGGCGTCTTGAAAGTTCTTGCTTGTAGTATAATGAAGATTGCCAATGACATACGGCTTTTGGGTAGTGGTCCTAGAGCTGGCTTGGCGGAAATTATTTTGCCGGCCAATGAACCCGGTAGCTCCATCATGCCAGGCAAGGTCAATCCTACTCAGTGTGAGGCGATTACCATGGTCTGTGCACAGGTGATTGGGAATGATGTGGCCGTCAGTGTTGGCGGAGCCAATGGGCATTTTGAATTGAATGTTTTCAAACCGATGATGGTTCACAATGTATTGCACTCTATACGCATTCTATCAGATGCTTGCGAGTCGTTTACAGATAATTGTGTGGTAGGAATCCGAGCCAATGAAAAGATGGTAGCACAACATTTACAAAATTCCCTTATGCTAGTTACAGCTTTAAACCCGCATGTGGGCTATGATAATGCGGCTAAAATTGCCAAGACCGCCTATGAAAATGGTACTACTTTAAAAGAAGAGGCGGTGAATTTGGGTATACTTTCGGCGGAACAATTTGATGAGTATGTACGCCCAGAAAATATGATCGGTCCACTGCCATCGTGAAATCATTAAGTTTGTTAAAGCGTCGTCAATTTGCTGCGTATTTTTGGACGCAGTTCTTTGGCGCCTTCAATGATAACTTCTTTAAAAATGCCTTGGTGATTTTGATCACCTTCCATGCAGCTGAGAAGTTGGCGGTTCAGGCTAGTATCTTGGTTACGTTGGCAGGGGGCATATTTATTTTGCCCTTTTTTCTGTTCTCCGCAACGGCAGGACAGATTGCCGAGGTAAGTGAAAAAGCGCGTTTGATGCAAAAAATAAAGTTTTTTGAAATCGCGATTATGCTTTTGGCAGTTTATGGCTTTTTGATGGACCAAATATATTTTCTTTTGCTTGTTTTATTTTTAATGGGCTTTCAGTCCACAATTTTTGGGCCCGTCAAGTATTCGGTAATCCCCCAAATTGTAGAAAAGCAAGAGCTCCTATCTGCAAATGCCATTGTGGAATTGGGAACCTTTCTAGCAATTTTATTAGGAACACTCCTTGGTGGTATTGCAATCATTGATAAGGACATCGGTGTCTACCTTGTTTCGGCTGGGGTCTTGCTTTTTGCAGGCATTGGCTTGTTAAGCTCTCTTTTACTAAAACCCATTCCGGCTTTAAGCTCTGGTTTTTCAATTGGCTTCAACCCTTTTACCGAGAGTAAAAAAATTTTGAAGCATCTGGGGCAAAATGATTATGTCTTCTATGGGGTCATCGGGATTTCATGGTTTTGGCTCTTAGGAGCTAGCTATCTTTCGTTATTTCCTTCTTATACAAAAGAATATCTATTAGGTAATGAGTATGTTGTGAATCTGCTGCTAACTTGTTTTTCTGTAGGCATTGGTCTTGGGTCGTTGATTTGTGAAAAAATTAGTAAGGGGATGGTGGGTTTTCGTTTTGTACCCATGGCAATGCTGGGTATGAGTCTTTGCGGCATGCTTTTGTACTGGTTTAGCCCCGATAAAAGTAGCGCTGCCAATTTATATTCGCTGACAATTTTTTTGCAAAATGCCAAGTATTTTGTGATCTTGCTTAGTCTATTACTTTTTGCGCTTTTTGGAGGGCTTTATATTGTTCCCTTATACAGTATGGTGCAAAAGTATTCTGATCCGAAAGTGCTTTCTAGAGTCATTGCAGGCAACAATATCTTGAATGCTTTGTTTATGGTGGTTGCTTCTGTGATTATCATTACCTTACTAAAGGCGCAGTTAAGCATTCCGCAAATCTTTGCCATTTTATCTATAGGCAATCTAGTGATAGCTTATTTGCTGATCCGAAAGCTGAAATGATAGTAAGCCGTAGACAACAACGAGCAGCCAAGCCCAACATATAGCGACTCTATACCGGGCAACAAAAGTCTGCAAAGACTCATCATCAAGGCGGCACTTAATACCGTCATAAGAAAGTCTTTTTCTTTCAATCTTTTCGGAAAATAAAAAGCATAGACAATTACGACCAGCAGGGATCCAGCAGAATAGGAGCCCAGAGTCTTCCAAACCATACGAATATTGCCTTCAAATACATTCGATAAAATTATGGAGATAATTGCAATAAAGAACAGTCCCAAGCGATGCACGTTTGTTCTTTTCTGCTTTTGATACAAAAGATCGTAAGTCAGAGTGTTACCAGCAACAAACAAATAGGAGTCCAAGGTCGACAAAATGGTGGCAAATATGCCTGCTAAGAAAAAACCTTTTAGTCCCACAGGTAGTAGGTCAAAGGCATAGAGCATATACGCATTTTTGGCGTCCGCATTGGGCATGCTCGCTCTTGCATACATAGCACCAAAGGTTGTACAGAGATCAAATATAAGCCAGATGCCAGTAGAGATAATGATTCCACGTTTGGCGACTCTTGGGTTTTTTGCAGCAAAGATACGTTGATAAAAGTTAGGGTCTACCAAGGTACTTAAAGCAATAAAGCCCCAAGCAAGCATTTCCCATATGCTATGCTGCCCCTGCACTTGAAAGTGTGAAGCGGGTAGTGAGGACTTTAAATAGGAAATGCCGCCGAAGTCTTGAATAGAAATAATAAGAACAATGACAACGGCAGAAAACATAAGGGCAAATTGCCATAGATCGGTATAGATCACCGAGCGAAAGCCGCTGGCCGAGGTATAAATCAAAACAATGCCTAGGCCGAGAATCATCCAGACATTCAAATCACCGCCAAAAAGCATTTGCAAAAACAAGCCGATACTAATGGTGTAGGCGATGGGGATTACATTAAATAAATTAAAAATCGCAGCTACTTTTGCTGCGCTTTTACCGAATTGTTTTTCTACTAACTCCGGCAGCGTCATGGCATCGATGGCTTTGATCTTATTCACAAAGAAAAAGGCCATGATCAGGTAGGTGAAATACCAAAATACCCCTTGTGTGATAAAGTTGTAGATGCCAGATTCAAAGGCGATGGCCGTTACGCCAAATATACCACCGTACCATGTGGCCACAAGGGTTGCGACAAAGAAAGGCAAACTAAGTTGTCGCCCCATAAGTAAGTAGTAAACCAAGGAGTCTTCGGCTTTATTGGCTTGATAGTAAGCTACAAAGGCCACGGCAATGCTAATTAGTAAGCAAAGGCCGAAAATAAGGATGTCAAGAAGCTCTAATTTTGCATAGATATCTGTGGTCATTACTGGCTTTCTAGTGCTTCTTGCTAGAAGATACAAGTAGATGTAGCAAATGTAGGCTTCGCCGGTGTACGTCCAAGGATCGCTGCTTTACACATTTTGCCACAAGTAGTAGGAATTTCATGGGAGATCTATATGTACTGGAAAAATACTAAAGATGCCGTTGCCATTGAATTGGTGCAAAAAAAAGACCTTGCTGGGCATCCTTTGCAGGCCCATTTTCAAGCCGCCGATTTTCAAGCGAAGGCCAACAGCTGTTTTCTTGCCATCGATCCGCAGGGCAGCCTCGAAAAAGTCATTGCAGCTAAGCCCAAAGCCAATCCAAAAGCATGGTTGGAATTAGGCAGCTTTTTAGCCAATCGTCTGTCGCCCGATTTTACATATCAATTTGTAGATCCTTTAAGTGAGAGTGAGCATTATGAGCTGGCCTTAGGCTGGGGGCTAGGACAATATCATTATCAGCAATATACAAAGGCGAAAAAACATCCGGCGAAGCTTTTAGCCTGTGAGGATGCATTCATCCGTAAATTAGAAATTGAAGTGGAGGCAGCCAGGCAAGCCAAAGACTGGATCAACACCCCTGCCAATGATCTAAACCCCACAACATTTGCTGCCATTGCCCAGGACATTGCCCAAAAGCATGGAGCGGAATTCCAAGAAATTGTTGGCGAAAATTTATTAAAAGAAAACTTTCCGTGCATCCATGCGGTTGGCCGCGGCAGCGTGCATCCTCCGCGTTTTGTGGAGTTAAAGCGAGCAAGGCCGGGAGCAAAAAAACTCGCCCTGATTGGTAAGGCGGTTTGCTTTGATACAGGCGGCTACAACCTAAAACCGGGGCCTTATATACGAAATATGAAAAAGGATATGGGTGGAGGCGCATTGGCTCTTGCGCTTTTTGATGCCATTTGCAAGGCTGATTTGGATTATGACCTGCAATTGTTGTTGCCGATGGTAGAAAATCGCGTCTCCCATGATGCCTTTATGCCAGGGGAGGTTTTGCCCACCCGTAAAGGTATCAAGGTAGAAATTGACAATACTGATGCGGAAGGGCGTTTGGTCTTATGTGATGCCATCACCTATGCGGAAGAACATCAGCCGGACATGATTCTTGATTTTGCAACCTTAACGGGTGCTTGCCGTGTGGCGCTAGGACCGGATTTACCGGGATTTTTTACGAACAATGATAATTGGGCAGAGACTTTGCAAAAAGTGTCTTGGAAGGTTCAGGACCCAGTTTGGCGTCTCCCGCTATGGAAACCCTATGAAGGGATGTTAAAATCCAAGGTGGCTGATATTACCAATTCCGCTTCTAGTAGTTTTGCTGGGGCCATCACCGCTGCTTTATATTTAAACAAGTTTGTGGAGGATGCAAAAAAATGGATTCATGTAGATACCTACTGCTGGTCGGAAAATGGTGCTTTAGGTACCAAAGCTGGTGCTGACTGCCAGTCGCTTAGGGCAATGTATCATTTTTTGCAAAATATTTAGTTGCCTAATGCAAGTCTAACATCAAAAGTTTACAAGGTATTATCTGGAGAGACTATGCAAAGCCGAAAGCAAATATTTATCATTGAAGATGAAGAGGATATTGCAGAATTACTTCGTTTCAACCTCAGTCTTGAGGGCTATGATATTAAAACATTTCCCGATGCCGAAAGCGGTTTGCAAGCGGTTTTAAAAGAGTCTGCCGACCTGCTTTTGCTCGATCTAATGCTGCCCGGAATGAGTGGGCTGGAAATTTGCCGTCAGATTCGAGCGGATCACAAAACCAAATCTTTACCGATCATTATGCTAACAGCCAAGGGTGAAGAAGCGGATATTGTTCGCGGCCTGGAGATGGGGGCAGATGATTATATAACCAAGCCCTTCAGTCCCAAAATTTTGAACGCTAGGGTTGCAGCTCTTCTTCGGCGTGAAAATAAGCACATGCCGGATCAGTCCTCGGACATCATGATCAATAATGTTCAAATTCATCCAGGTAGACATGAAGTCTTGGTGGATGGCAAAAAAATCGATCTTACACATTCAGAGTTTCAGATTTTACATTTTCTGGCGATGCGTCCCGGCTGGGTTTTTACCCGTGGACAAATTGTGGATGCCATACGCGGGGAGAACTATGCTGTTACCGACAGATCCATTGACTTTCAAATGGTGGGTCTGCGTAAAAAAATGGGAAGTGCCGGTGAATACATTGAAACGGTTCGGGGTGTAGGCTATAAGTTTCGAGAAGAATGAGATCTCGACCTTTATTTGTACAATTAGTTCGCTCCTATATTCTGGTTAGCTTAATCCTGTTTTTTGTATTTACCATCATTGCAGGCACCACCTTTCGTAATTTTTATCACAACCGAATCGAAGATGATCTACGTGCCCGAGCCGAGCTAGTGAAGGGGCAGTTTCTTTATGATTTGAGCATTCAGTACTATGCGAAAATGCAGGAAACAGCGGAACGCCTTGGCCGTGAATCCAATACTCGTATTACGATTATGGATTTAAAAGGCAACGTATTGGCGGATACTTACAAAAGCCAAGATACAAAAAAACAATCCCTTGTAGATAGTCCCGAATTTGAAATGGCGCTAAAAGAGGGGCTAGGAATTGCCAGTCGCTACTATGATGCCATGGAGGCAAAGTACACCTATGTGGCCATTCCCATTCAAGATGCCGCTGCCAATATTGGGGTTTTGCGCTTAGGGGTGCCCGTTACCTCCTTGTCACAAACACTCAACCAAATCTATGCCCAGCTACTCCTGGGCGGCCTAGTCTCTTGTTTGTTGGTTGCCATTTTATGTTGGTATATATCTCGCAGGATGAGTCGCCCCCTAGAGGACATTAAGGCTTTGGCCGAAAAGATGAAGAGCGGTGATTTTTCTATAAAAACAGAAATAAAGCCGTCATTGATATTGGAGGTGCAAACCTTGGGCACGGCAATCATGTCCATGGCCAAGCAATTACAAAAGCGAATTGATACAATCTTGGCGCAAAAAAATGAATTGGATACGGTATTTGCCTCCATGTCAGAGGGATTAATCACCATAGGTTTGGATGGAAAAATTGGGCACATCAATAGTATGGCTGAAAAGATATTAAAATTGGATGCCGCAAAAGATAAAAATTTTGAAGAGGCCATCAAAGAAGGGCCCGTGGTTCAGTATATTAAAGAGGCCATGAGTCGAGATTTTATTGATGAGCAAGAAGTGCGTATTTATGATGGCAAAAAAGTTACTTTGCGCCTAAGGGGCAGTCAAAAAAAGAATTCCAAAGGGGAAACCAATGGTGTGATCATAGTGATAAATGATATCACTGAGATTGTCTTGGCAGAAAAGCAGCGCCGAGATTTTGTGGCTAACGTATCTCACGAGCTGCGCACACCGCTAACCTCGATTCAAGGTTTTGCAGAAACCTTGATGAACCCTGCGGTGCAAGAGCCCAAAGAGGTAAAAAAGTTTGTGGAGATCATTCATAAACATGCCAATCGTTTGGGAGCATTGATTGAAGATATATTGGCCCTCTCTCGCTTAGAAAAGGATACGGAAAACCAGCAAATCGAACTAACCTACGGGAAATTAAGTAATAGTGTGGAAAACGCCGCAGAACTTTGCCGTAGCAAGGCGGAAAAAATGGGGATTGAGATTGTCACTTCCTGCCCAGATGACATTCAGGTAAAAAGAAATCATCACTTGTTGGAACAAGCCATATTGAATTTGATTGATAATGCCTTGAAGTACTCTGATTCAAAATCCAAAATTGAAGTTTTTGTGGATGAAACAGAAGATTTTTATCGCATCAATGTTCGAGATTATGGTGCAGGGATTTCGCAAAAGCATTTGGCAAGACTATTTGAGCGCTTTTATCGTATCGACAAAGCTAGAACATCCAGCGAAGGCGGCACGGGGCTGGGTTTGGCCATTGTTAAGCATGTTGCCATGGCTCATGGCGGTCATGTGGATGTAAAATCCAATATTGGAGAAGGCTCTACCTTTTCCATAAGCATTCCAAAGCCTACTTGATTTTCATGTACAGATGTAGACAAATCGATTAAAGTGTACCCATGGTTTGGACAAAATCTAGTGAAGGCATTTTTTTTGGTGTTTGTCAGGGCTTAGGGGAGTCTTTTGATCTGAATCCCTGGCTGCTTCGTTTCTTATTGTTGTTTGCCATATTTTTTCTTGGCACCGGCTTTCTGATTTATATATGTTTGGCGCTAACCTTGCCATCCAAAGAGCGGGCGATGGAAGCAAAAGAGGCAAAGATCCTAGGGGTTTGCTATCGACTTTCTCGGCACGGCAATATTGAAGTAGGTTTGCTACGCTTCTTGTTTTTATTCTTTGCTCTTCTATCAGGTGGACTTGTATTGGTCTTGTACGTGGTGCTGCATTTCATTTTAAAGCCAGTTGATGATGATATTGTGATCTAGACCTTGGTAATATTTTTTTTGCTTTTTTTCATGTAATTTCAAATATTTGTAATGCTTGATTGACCCTCTGCGGACTTAAAATGAAAATAATCTTATGCTCGATCAGGGGATTTCGTTTTTTACCAACAACGTAGAGAGCATTATTGGCATTCTTTTTGTCTTACTGCTGCTATTGTTTACGCTTTTGTTTGTGGTTTATTTCACCACCAAACGTAATGGGCAAGAGGAGGCTACAGCCAGTTTTAACGATGAGCTGGAAGCCAATCTTAAAAAAATCTTAGAGTCGGTAGAGTTAAAGTCAGCTGCTCCTAATGCTGAAGACCAGCAAAAGGTAGAGGAGTTAAAGGCAAATCTAGCTGCCAAACTGCAAGAAATCGAAGACTTAAAGGCTAAAATGGCAGAAGAAGGGGAGACTCAGGCAAGCTCTGATGAACTCGATGCCATGAAGGCCAAGGTGCAAGAGCTGGAAGCCAAACTTAGTGAGTATGAAATCATTGAAGATGATATTGCCAACCTGTCTCTTTATAAAGAAGAGAATCTCCAGTTAAAAAAAGAATTGGAAGAGCTGCGCTCGAATGCTCCTGCTAAGAGTGAGCCGGAAGCAGCGCCAGAGGCAGAGCCGGAGGTATCCGCAGAGGAGCCAGCACAAGACAGTCCAGAGGCCGAAGAAGAAGATGACGACATTATGGCAGATTTTGTTGCTGTGGTTTCAACGGAAGATGAAGTAAAAGAAAAAATTGTTAAAAAGCCAAAAGAAGAAAAGCCCGAAGCAAAAGAAGAGCCCCAAAAGGTTGAGCCAGAAGCAAAGGCTACGCCAGCAGATGAGGGGGCAAGTGCTGCCGCACCAGAGCCAGAGGCAGACGATACGGAAGCGAGTCCCGAAGATGACATTATGGCGGAGTTTACGGCTGTAGCCGAACAGGCCGATGCAAAAGTAAATACCGGCAGTGGCCAAGCGCCGGCAGGAGAAGAAAAAGTCTCAGCCAATGAAGGTAATGAGCCGCCGGCAAGCGAAGAAGAGAAGCCAGTCAAAGAAGGCGATGAACCAGAGGCCGCGCCAGAAGCCAATGCCGCAGAAGAGACGGATGCCAGTGCCTCTTCAGAAGCAAGCAGCGTTTTGGAAGAAGAGACCGATCCAGATAAGATATTAAACGAAATGGATGATCTTATGCAGGCTGCGCCAGATAAAGAAGAGGAAAGCGATCAGGAAGAAGAGGACCTCTCCAATAAATTGATTGCAGAATTCGAAGAGATCACTAAGGATGACAATGCTTAATTTACTTTTTTGTGTCGCCATGGCAGGCGTTCCGCAAAAAGACATTCATCACCACTTAAAAGAATCCATAGACGAGAGGCGCTCCTATTTTTCCAATCGTGAAGGGGAGTTGGTAGAAATAATCAACAACGCTAGGGCATCTTTTCGCTTGCGTTATAAGGCCTATTCTACCTTGGTACAATTGCAACCGAGTAAAAAGAATTTGCTCATGGGCCTAGCATCGCATGAATGGTTTATGCGAGATTTGGGTATAAAGCTAGCGGCAAAATACCGTCCCAAATTGGCAAAAATTTATGCCGAAAAGTATTTAACGGACCCTTCTTTGGTGGTGCGTACTTCTGCAGTAAAAATTTTAAAAGAATTGCAGGTAAAAGAGAGTACGGAATCTTTATGGGAAGCCCTACATAGCAAGCAAAATTTTAGGGGACAGCAAAGTCTATGGGTGCGAAAGCATATTGTGAGCGCTCTAGCAAGTTTGCATAGTGGAGATCGACATATGTGGGCAAAGCGCTTTCGTTCCATTTTGGATGATAGGGATGCCAGTTTGCACGCGCATGCACTATATGCTTTGGCAGGTTTGTACCCCAATGGCCCTAAAACCAATCGTACTGAGCCAGTAGAAATTCAGCGCAAAAAGTGGTTGGCGTTTTTAAGCAAATAACATTATTCGCGTTTTTTCATTCTTTCAAAGGCACGCTCTAGGCCTCGGTCAATCTGCACTTCGCGGTCAATGCGATAGAGGATGTTCATCTCTTCAAGACCATCTGATTTTAAGTCTTCCGGTTGTGAAAAAAAATCTCGCTGCAGTTGTACAATCTTTTTTACCCTTACCCGAACTACCGGCTTACTGGCATTGGGAGTTGTTCCTCGTGCTACCTGAACGTTCACTTTGTATTTCCTGCCCCCTGGTGGAACGGGCGGGTGATCTGGCGGTAACCAACCCTCATGCATCTTGATGTAGTCGGTTTCTAAAACTCCCGCATCCATATTGTTTACAGCAATGGGGTAGCGAGAGAGTACAATTTGAATGGCACGCCAAACCCTTTCAAAATCGGCATCATATAGTTTTTGGTAAGGTGGTTTGGGCAGGCCATAGATTTTTTCTTTGGCTGTGTCTTTTTCAAAAAGCACACAGCCACTAAATATAACAATACAAAAAAGATATTTACTGATTCTCAAGAGCATTCTTAGTTAAAAATTCTGCCATCTCATAGGCCTCGGGTCCACTAAGAATTCCCTCATCTTCGTAGCTGGATAGAAAATTTACTTCCCACTTGGTATTGGCCGTTTGGCTCAAAATACTAGCAAGGTTGGGAACCTCTACTTGTTCCACCCAATCTGCTACATAAATGTCCCAAACCACCTCTTCGCCGTAGCCATCCGGCAAGGCCTTTTTAAGTGCAACATGGGTGGCGAGGGGATAGGTGTTATTAGGGGCCGGAGAATTAAAACGCAGCTGATTGTTCTCAAGACGAGGCTTTTCTACAAGCGGCAAATGCGTCATTTGGATTCCGTCTACAGCAGGCATAACCGACAAACTCATGGCTGGATTCACTCTGCGCTTACCATCCACTTCTTCTTCTTTGGCAATCGCACCAAGCACAAAAGGAAGCCCCACACTTGATTGACGTTGTAAGTACTCACTTGTTTGGATCTTTTTTACGTCCGTAGAAAAGAATTTGGAGTTTTCCTCTGTCATTAGAGCGGCAAAATAAGAGAAACCATTTGGCATAAGATTCGGTGCTTTTATCAAATACTTATCATTCATGCTAAATTCGTCTACTTGAATGTCGGCTCCTACCACAGGACCTAAAACATTTAGCTCTCTTCGACCAAACTGTAGGTATTCGAAATGATTGATAAGGCCGGAGAAGTCATTACCGGAGCGCACCTCATCCACCATGGTTTTTAATGGAAACTTTCCATGTAGAGCCACTAAGGAGTATTCTCCTGGAGCGAAGAAAAAAGAGCGATAATCGGGCTTATTAAACTTTATGGTTAAAAATAAGTAGGATTCTTTTTGCTCTGGTAAGGCGACATTGGAGGGGATATTGATTTTTCTTCCCACAACTTCAATTTGGTCCATTTCTGGAGATACAAATTGTGCTAAATCAAATTGAAATATGGAGGAGCGTTTGGTCATGGGTAGTACCAAACCAAAATCCACATAGCCATCTTTTCTTAACTTGCCATATTCAAGGGTTTTGCCTTTTACTTCAATTTTTTGCATGCTCTTACGCATTTGAAACAGGCGCTGATCGGGTGCAAGATTTAGGAAAGAGGTGGGGATATAACCATCGGCAACAAGATGAATGCTTTTGGTGTCCTCCGGTAATTTTAAAATGCCTTCGGCATTGGACTCTATACTTACAAAGCTTTCTTCATTGATATATATACGCGCATTGGCTATGGCTTGTCCTTCTTGGTTCACCACCAGGACTTCCCCTTCACGTAGGTTTTCTTCTGTGTTTGTTGCCTGTTTTTCCGAGGAACAAGATACGATCAATGTTGCGATAGCAAAAATTGCTAACAACTTTTCCATGGCATACTCCCTTCGATTCTTACTTGAATCTAATTTGCCTATGCATAATTGCAGAATGAAACAGCATGAGAGTCAAAAGCTAGTGCATCATTTTACAGAAAGTAGGGAGCTTTGATTAAAAAATAGACTGAATTTTCTGCCAATTGACATATAGACCCATTGGGATTAAACCATGACCCTTAGTGGCGAGGTAGCTCAGTTGGTTAGAGCAACGGAATCATAATCCGTGGGTCGGAGGTTCAAGTCCTCTTCTCGCTACCATAAAAAGCCTAAATCACTTTTGGTGTTTTAGGCTTTTTTTTATTTGAGCGGGATCTTACAGTAGAGACTTCTTGTCCAAGTGCATTATCAAAATTTCCTTTTCATGTGAGCTTATTTATGTAGCATAATATCTGTAACCACAAGGAAGAAGGGGGAATTATGATAGTTAGTATCATTATGTCTTTGGTATCTAGTTTCACATTTGCCAATAGCGACGTAGAAAATAGAATTCACAAGCTGGAGCAGCAGATTCAGCAATTACAAAACAAAAAGGTAGATGCATCCAAGTGTGAGCTAAAAATCACTGGCTACACAGATCGTTGGAATTGGTGCGATAAGGGCTCCATGATGACCGGGGTACGGGCTTTAACTTCGGATCCAAGTAGCTTGCGTGTAGAATGCGCTTTTTATAAAATTGAATGCAGTGACTAAAATAAAAAAGGCAGCCTAAGCTGCCTTTTTTATTAGAATTTCATGGCCTAATGTAAAGTCTCAGGTCTCTCCAATATGATGTTGTTGGCTTCCAGAAATTCTTGAATTTGTACTCGCATATTGCCCAGCTGATGCAACATGGCCTCGGTGGCCTCGTTGGTGACAGCAAAAGCATCTTTGCCTTTCGCATCACTTTTAATCTCTAGGCCTTGGGCCTTAAGAATGTACTCAATGGAAAAGCCTTCTGCAGCTTGCTGATTGATTTTTACATCCACCTCAAGTCCGGGGACCAAATACTTTCGGATCTCTTCTAATTTTTGGTAAAGATGTGCTCTTAGTTCGATGGGCAATTGTTGTGCTAATTGTTTCATTTCATTCATATTACACCTCATCCACTATCAGAAATATGGGGCGTATTCAAAATATGTCAAGACTGCCAAATGGCGGTTTTTTTTGCTTCAGGCAGAAATGAAGCTCGGTAGGCTGTCTCTTGCATGCCATGAATGGCACCCAAATGGATGCCCATATTTTCGTGCGCAATTTTCCATTCATGACTAAGGTCGATATTAAAGACTACGGGATCATCGGAGTTTATTGTGCAAGCAATTCCATATTCATAAAGTTGTTTTAGTGGGTGGCTTGCTAAATCGGGCCAGTTATTTGTAAGAAAATTGCTGGTGGGGCATAGCTCTAGCACAATGTTTTTTTCTTTCACGTATTGCATGATGTTCTGATCGTGAATGATTTGTAAACCATGGCCGATCCTTTCGGCACCTAAAATATCAATGGCATTTTTCACAAACTGCGGTGCCTCGGCGACGTTTTCCTCGCCAGAGTGGCAGGTGACCCTAAGGCCGTGCTCTCTTGCCTTGGAAAACAAAGTTGCAAAATTCCGGCAATCAAAACCCACTTCTTGATCTGCGAGGTCAATAGCTAAAAAAGAATCCTTGTTATGCAGAAAAAAATCCAAACTTTTTTCTGCTTCCAACATACTCTGTGAGCGAACGATGATTCCAATAAAGCCCACCGCAATGGGAAAGTCTTTCTCAGCTTTTTGCACCCCCTTTAAAATGGCGTCGTGAATTTTTTGAAAATCTAGTTTTTGTACGGCACCAATAAAGCTGGGGGCATATCTTAGCTCCAGGATGCGTATGTTTTCTAGCGCTGCATCTTCGCAGGCTTCGTAGGCGATTCGCTCTAGAACTTCGTAGGAGCGAAAATACTCCACAGTTCTCACAAATCTTTGAATCACCTCTTCAAGGCTTTTCATAGGGTGATGAATTTGAAAATGAGTAGCCGCTTCTTGAAGACCCATATTGGCCATTTCCGCTAGGCTAGTGAGTCTGGCGCAGGCTTCAAAATGTCGATGCAATTCCACTTTTTTAAATTGCCGATAATCCATATAGTTTAGGCTAGCAAGTGTCTCATTTTGAGACAAAGAAAAATCAGACTTCGCTCGTGAGCTGTAAATTTCCGATATGCTAAACATTCGCTGTCTAGCGAAAGAAGAGCTTTTGTGCGGGTGACCAAAAGATATTCACTTAGAGGCGGTCAGAAGCCTATAAATAGCCGTAAACAGGCACTTATTTTGCATTATTTATATAGTATAAAAGTCGGGGGGAAGCCATGAAAGAGGTTTATCATTTGAGAAAAGAGCCAAAGCTAGTATTCTTAAATAAGAAGGCTAAGAGGTTCTTTATCAAAAACAAGCGAAATCAAAGAAGAATGCAGATCATTACAGGTTCCATTTTGTCGATTTTTGCCGTGTTGGCTGTGACAAATGAGCATCTGATGAATAAAAACCAGCAAATCATTGCTATGCAAGAGATGCAGCAGAACCAAAGCCGTGGAATCGCAAGTATTGGTAGTATAGGAAATCAAAGCTACCAAAAAGCCTTTCAAGAAAAGGTTGCCATGGAGCTAAAGAATTCCCTTAAAAAAGAAGAGGCCATCTTAGGCAAAAAGCCAAGTAAAGAAGATGAGTTTCTTAAGGGCTTTTTGGCAGGCAATTATGCCATTGAAAAAGACGGAAGCAAGCATCTCAAATTAAAACACAATGGCGGGGAAAAAACCAAAATCTCCAGTATGAATTCGTTATTGTTTCATTTGGTAGAAGCCTTTTATCAAGGTGATTTCAATGAGATCAAAAAAGTTTCCTCAGCGGAAACGCAAACCGAGTTTATAATTCGAGCTCCAAGTGGCGAGGAAGCCACCATAAAAATCGATCATGATGTAGATAAAAGAATCGAATCCATTGAGATGAATTAATCCATAGCTAGACTACAGAACTGCTATATGGGGCCGATAAGCCCTTATGGCAGTAAAAGAAGAGCTAGACCTATCCACAAAGTGCAATAAATTAGCGAACATATATGACCGAATGGCCGCCTTCGTAATTGATTTGTCGGTGGTCATTTTTGCTCACTCTCTTCTAGCGTATTTTATTAAAGCCAAACAAAATCAAGCCTACATTGAAGGCTTTCATTACTCTTTTGCTTTTTGGTTCTTTTTGAATATCTTGTTTTTTTTCTTTTTGTATTTTGTCTACAATTATTGGTCATTGGTTTATAAGGGCAAAACTTTAGGTAAGGCCTATTTTCATATCCGCTTACGAGATATATGGAGCAACAAGAGACTTTCTCACGGGCAGGCATATCGCTATGCCTTTTGGAAATCCTTTTCTTTATTGCTATTAGGCATACCCTTTCTTGCCATACTATATGATGATAAACGTCGTTGTTTGCACGAGAAATTATCTGACAGCGTGAATCTGACCATTAAAAATCGCTACCACTTGCCGCCCAATGAAAGTGAAAAGCAATTCATTCAAGGTATGCTAGCATCCTTTCGCATAGCTTTTGTTTTTTTGCTGATGTTTGCAATTTACCATACAGCTGACGTAGTGGAAAAAGAAGAGAATTTAGCAGTGTTAGAGATGCCTCTAATGCCTGCATGCGAGCAAATTGATGAATACCATGCTAGCAGCAACGGGAAATCGCGCCTAGAAGTGGCTTTGTCTATGTTTGTTTTAAATCAAATTGATTCGGAATGTTTGGAAGTTGAGGCGCAGGCAGCCTTTGACAATCAAGAAGAATTGGCTTTGGCGAATTTTTCCTATTCCCTATTATATCCAGAAAAACGCAGTGAGTTTTTGCACCTGGCTTGCCAACAGGAAGACTTGAGTGATTACTGCCAGCAAAAAAATCAAGAGGATTCCAATGAGATGAATCTGCTTTTGTCGATGTTTTCTAGTTATGAAAGTGGGAATTACCAAGCTGTACACAAGGGTTTAAAACAGCTTAACGATACCTATTTGCGCCCTCACTTGGACTTTTTTCGTTTGAAGTCGCTCTACAATTCTACGGAAAGAGATAAGGTCTTATTTGGACTTAATGCTTTTAAAAGCTCCTTTGATAGTAGGATGTATCAAAATGCCATTGCATGGATATGCAAGCAAAATATGGGGAACAATTGTGATACGCAGTCTATGGCATGCCAGGAACTCGGAGATATGCAAAATTTTGTTGGTGCCGCTAAGCAAGTGCAGATTAGTTACGTAGATTTGAGAGTATGCAAAGGGATCAAATCTGCCTTGCCAATTAGTTTTGATGATAGTGTGCGGGATTATTATTACGCCAAATGGGTGCAGGCTGAAAGAGGCAATAATGAGGAATTAAAAGAACTGGTTTTGTCTCGTCTTAGCCCGATAGAGGTAAGGCAGGCTGCTTACCATGCTCTAAACCCTAATCAGGATTTGGAGATTTACTATACGCATTTGGAAGAGGGAGAAGACAAGAGGCAACCAGCAAGTGAGGAACCCTAATGCTACTGCCTTTCTTTTATGGTTTTCGCCCTTTAATATACTATCCCGTAAGTCTGCTCTTGCTAGTAGTGCAAATTTATTTTTTTGTATCCACTATGACAGAGCAAAAAGTAGCACAGTATCAGCGCCAAAATATTTTGGAAAAACCATTATTTAGTAAGGAAACTTCTTTTGTCTATGGCAAGTGGATTCAAAGCAACTCAAAGGATTATCCGGGCTCGCACCATCGCTTTCATGATTTAGCACGAGGTGGATCGGATACTTATCGACTGCTATTAACCTCATTGGCAATTCAAGATGCCAGCTTTCGCCGGAATATTGCTAGCGCAGAAACTTCTGCCAATACGGTGATGGTAGAGGACTGGAAAAAGGACTGGCAAAACCTGATGCAAATAGAAAGCAATATGCCGATATTTGATTTGGGTTTTAAATCGGGTGATTTTTCTTGGAAAAATCTTTTTTCTTACCAATTTTTGCATGCTGGATTTCTTCACTTTCTTATGAATGCATTTTTCTTTCTCTTGCTGGCACCGCTTGTGGAGGCAGCCATGGGCTCAGTAATATTTTTGTTTGCCTATTTATTTAGTGGTGCTTTTGCGGCGGTTTTCTATTTTTTCCTGCATGGTAATTCCATGACTCCGCTTGTGGGGGCAAGTGGATCGGTATCCTTTATGTTAGCCTTTATTTGTATCTACTTGTTTCGGCAAAAGATTCATTACTTTTATTGGCTGCTTCCTAAAAAGGGTTACTACGGCTTTTTAAAGCTGAGCCCCTTGTGGGCCTTGGCCATATGGTTGGTAACGGATTTGGCAGCAGAGCTGTCTGCTACCACCTTTGCTTCGGTTGCCCACAGCGCCCATTTGGGTGGGATGGCTGTAGGCGTAGTATTGGGCACTATATACTTCCACTTAGATCGAGTCCGAGGAAAGCAAGACTTTCTCCTCCGGCGCGAAACCTCTGCGAAGAGTGTTTTCACTAACTAGCCGTGCATCCATAAACTGTTTTAAGTAATCTGGGCCACCGGTTTTATTGCCAACCCCTGAGAGTTTGTATCCGCCAAATGGATGCCTTTCTACCATGGCAGCCGTACAACCTCGATTGATGTAGCAGTTTCCAACATCAAAATATTTTTTTGCATATTCAATATTGGCTGGCGAGCGTGAATACAAGGCCCCGGTTAATGCGTAGGGGGTTGCGTTCGCCATACGAATTGCTTCTTCAAAAGTCTCACTTCGAATGATAGCCAAGACGGGGCCGAAAACTTCTTCTTGCGCAATATAATCATCTACATTGACGTCAGTGAAAATTGTGGGGGCTATATAGAAGCCTCCCGTAGGTGCTTCGCCCTGATAAAGGAGATGGTTTTCTTGTTTGGCTTTCTCAATCATGGACATGATTTTATCTCTTGCTGCGGCGGAGCTAACGGGGCCTAGAAAGGATTTTGGCTTCTCTGCTGAGCCAATGGCAATGCTCTTGGTTGCTTCCACAAGGCGATCCAATAAACGTTCATAAATATCGCCAACCACTATGACCCGTGAGCAAGCGGAGCATTTTTGTCCCGCAAAGGCAAATGCCGAGTAGACGATACCAGCCACTGCTTCATCTAAATCGGCATCAGAATCCACCACGATGGCGTTTTTGCCACCCATCTCGATTAGGCAGCGCTTTACATTTCGTTGGCCAGGAAGGGTTTTTGCAGATTTTTCTACGATTTGTAGTCCTACTTCTTTGGAGCCGGTAAAGGCAATGGTAGAGACTTTGGGGTGTTCCACGAGGTAGGCGCCTACCTCTTCTCCGTAGCCAGGCAGAAAGTGTAAGACGTCTTTAGGAACGCCCACTTTTTGCAGCATTTGCATCAATACCGCGGCAATTACAGAACTCTCTTCGGCAGGTTTCATCAATACGGTATTGCCGGTTACAAGTGCGCCAACGGTCATGCCAGTCAAGATGGCCAATGGAAAATTCCACGGAGCAATCACCAAGCAAACACCGCGGCCTTGAAATTGGTACATGGAGATTTCTCCGGGCGCGCGGCCCACTCGTTCAGGTTTGCTTAAGCCGCGCATATCTTTGGCGTAGTAGCGACAAAAATCAATCGCCTCGGTTACGTCGCCATCAGCCTCTTTCCAAGTCTTACCCACTTCACGAACAATTAGGGCATTGAGCTCAAAGCGGCGTTGTAGCATTTCCTCGGCCA
The DNA here is from genome assembly GCA_002376845.1 of Bdellovibrionaceae bacterium UBA3535. GTDB lineage: Bacteria > Bdellovibrionota > Bdellovibrionia > Bdellovibrionales > UBA840 > UBA3535. The sequence goes on from DFOS01000019.1 coordinate 38,381, forward strand.
AATCATCTAGATATTGCGCCCTTCGAAGGGGATCTTCGTAGCGCCATCTATGCCAAGCCTGCTCGGCAATTTCGATAGCCTTCTCGGCCTCCTGTTTGCCGGCAATGGAAACTTTGCCCACAATATCTTCTGTGTTCGATGGGTTTAGGCTCGTAATGCTTTGACCCGTATGAATCTTTTCACCGTTTATAATTACCGGAAACTCCTCTTGGTACATTTTTTTGGAGGCGTCCAAAGCAGTCTGCATTTTTTGGCGGTTTTCTGCGATGACAAAATCCAGTAGCGGTTCATTATAAAAGTCCGCCTTACGCTGAGGTTCGCTGGCAGAGGCTTGCATAAAATTTTGTGGATCTTGCAGGAGTTTTTCTGTTTCCTCGCCCTCCACATATTTTGAGCGCAAAAAAGATTCGTTCGAAGTGTTTTCTAGTAAACGTCTAACCAAATAAGCCATACCCGGGATTAATTCGCCGATGGGAGCATATACTCGAACGCGATAGCCCATTTTTACCAAAGCTCTTTTAAAATCATCCGCCATGCCATAAAGCATCTGTATTTCATAGGCGTTTTTAGGGATATTATTTTTTTCTGCGTATACCAAGCATGTTGATAGAGAGCGTACATTATGGGAAGCAATGGCTATGTGGATGTGTTGGTAGTTGCTTAAAAGAAGTTTGGCACACTTTTCATAGTTGGCATCACATTCGGCTTTGTTGGTATAAACAGGGTAGGGCCATAGTTTTTGCTCGGAGTCTACCGTTTCGTAGTCCCAATAGGCTCCCTTTACTAAGCGAACAGTAATGGGTGTGCCTCGCTGCTTGCAGTAGGCAATAAAGTCATTGGTGTCTTTTTCAGAATCACGCAAGTAGGCCTGAATGACTAAGCCAAAGTGTGGGTAGTTGCGAAATTCCTCTTCCATAGCAAGCTCTTTAAAGACCTCAAAAGTAAAATCCTTGATCTCGTATTTTTCTAAATCTAGGTTGATGAAAATTTGCCGTTCTTTGGCAATTTGAAAAATGGTTCTTAGGCGCTCTTTGGCAATCTTTTTGGATTCTTCCCAGGCTTCTAATTTAATCTGTGAGTAAAGGGCACTTATTTTTACCGACACGTTCACCGAGGGGATTTTGCCAAGGTGATTTTCATCTATTAGGGGGCGGTGCTCCCATTTTTGCGACAACTTATGTAGGCCTTGAATTAGATCAATGTACTGATTTTGATATTCCAGCGCTTCCTTTTCATTTAGGCAGGCTTCTCCAAGTAAGTCTACGGTGAAGGTGATATCTTGTTTGCGTAATTTCTCCAGTGCATCGATGGAGGTGTCAGCGTCTTCACCGACAATGAACATTTTTGCCATTTGCAGCACATTTTTTTTAACCGTTGTAGCCAAAATACCCGGAGCCAATGAACCAATGCCAACGCCAAAATTAAATATCGAGGGTAGTTTGTCTCCGGATTCTGCAAAGTATTCTTTAAGGTGACGGGAAACTTCGCTACTTTTTTGCAAATAGGGGAGTACATCCACAAAACGAAACATCTGTGTTTTAAACTGTTCATTGCGCATCGACCATTCCATGACTTTGCCGTACCACCAATCTTTGTTGAAGATACTGTTGCCGGACTCGTTTGCTTGTTGAAAAATTTCTTTGCCTTTTTTTAGAATCTCTTGCTGCTCGGACATAATTCCCCCAATGAAACTGGAAAAGTGTGCTGGAAGGGGCAAGCCAAATCAAGTAGAAATCATTGCAAGCTATGCATTTTTCTCTTTGCCTAGGGCAAAAGAATTTACTAGTTTTTGCGCATGGGAAGTTCCGAGCGAGTGCATAGATTTATTGCGGAAGATGGTAGTTTGCGGGCTGCTGCCCTGTGCGCGCCGCATATCGTTTCGCAAATGCAAGCCATTGCGAATATGTCGCCCTTAGCTACCATTGCTGGAGGGCGGTGCTTGTTAGGGGCTGCCCTATTGGCAAGTAGGCAAAAAGATGACCGCTTAAGTGTGCAATTTGCTGGGAACGGCCCCATAGGCAGGATTTATTGTGAGTCCGCTTACGATGGCAAAACAAGGGTCAGCATGGAAAACCCGGGCGTCGATTTGCCTTTAAAAAATGGCAGCTTTGATGTTTCTGGCGCATTGGGGATTGGCTTGCTGACTGTCACACAAATAGCGAAGATGCATTCGCAATCGTACAAAGGCACAGTCATTATTAAAACAGGGGAAATTGGGGAAGACATTGCCTTCTTCCTGCAGCAGAGCTTTCAAATACCCTCCATAGTTGCCCTGGGAGTCCATCTAGACAAAAACGCGCAGGTAAATGCAGCTGGCGGCGTCCTGATTGAATTGATGCCGGGACACAAGGAAGAGGACGTTCTGCGTTTGGAGCAAAATGTGGCAAAATCTCGCGGCATTTCGGATTTGCTCTTGCAAGGGGCTAGTGCAGATGATTTGGTAAAAGAATTTACCGGCGATAAAGTCATTAAGAAAATCGATGCGGCAGAGCCGCTAATTTACTCCTGTCATTGCTCCAAAGAAAGAGTGGAGAAGTCCCTTGTTTTATTGGGCGATAAAGAAGTGCAGGCGCTCATCGACCAACCAGATATGGCGGAGATACGCTGTGATTTTTGTGGTCAAACCTACCACCTTTCCAATGATGATCTACAGATGCTCCTAAGCGATACCTCGGTGCATTAGAATTTTTCTGTTTTTTTGACTTCGTGGGGCGGGCAGCTGACAGCCAATTCCTTTGCGCTAGAGGGCCGTTATAAGTGCGCCTTATTTTAAGTATTATTATATATAATTATACATAGTGAAATAAGAACAAATTAAAAGGGTGTTAAGAAGAAAGTTCTTGTCATAGTATAAATAAATTTATAGATTGGTTTGCAAGAGGACCAAGATTCGGTCTTCCATCCAGGCTCCCTTCAACGACCGTTGAGACCTAGAGCCACCAAATCCTACCTAAAATTCACTTCTCTAAAGGGGCTAACCAAAGCCCTCTGCCTTTTTTTTGCGGCTTCCTGCATTTAGATACTCCTGGCGGACAATTCACGGCAGGGCTTGTTTAACAAAAATTGTCGATTTTTACCGGAGCTGACTTCTAAGTCCACTAGCTTTGATCTGAGCTGGAATCCTACTTGCTTTAAAAGGAAGTGAGGAGAAAAAATGAACCGCTTAATTGTCTTACACTTGTTGTTAAGCCTTGTTTTAACTATTGCTGCTTGTGCACCAGAGATCGAACCAGAAGAGTCTTGTAATTTCATTCAAAATTCTTACTCGCGCCGAGTTTCTTGGGGCAAGGTGGAACTCAAGGTCGGAATCGAGGACAAATTTCCGAGTCAATACTATGAGTCGCTAGAAAGGGCGATGAAGGTTTGGGATCAGGAAAGGCCTTATAATATGTTTCATGGTCGACCATTGATTTTGTCCAGCGAAAATAAAGATGCTGTGGACATTATGCTGCTCTGGAAGGAAAAGTGGCAGTCCAAACCCAGCGAGCAAGCCAAAACAGCCGTGCAGTCGCAAGGCGATTTTATTCAAAAAGCCGATATATTTTTTAATGCAAACAAAACCTTTAGTGTGAACGGGGAAGGCGGCATCAATATGAAGTCTCTCATGATTCATGAGTTGGGGCATGCCTTGGGACTAGATCATATAGATTTTCCGGAATCCGTCATGTACCCCACGTTGCCAGAAAATATGGAGCGCACCACCTTGTCCGCCATTGAAAAAGAGTCCCTAGGTTGTGAGTATTAAAGATGAAAATAATGCTAGGTTTAAAAAATGACTGTAAGGAAATTTAAGTTGTTGCCATACTAATCTAACGATTATCCTGTTTAGAAGGAGCTATTATGCAGATGATCGTAAAAAGAGGAGCGAAATTCATGAAATTTGGCGAAGCCAGATCAAAAATTGCAAATATGTATCCTAATTTACAGGCATGGTTATTGGGAGATGAGACCTATCCCCGCCAAGATCTTGTTTCTGAGAGCTTCCAACGGGATCTGCAACCATTGATTGCCATGAAAGAGACCATGCAGCAGCTAGAGATTCGAACAGCCAAACTGCATTATATGATACAAGAAATTCGCCCAATAATTAAGAAATCCTAGACAAATGCGATTCTAATTCGTTTTTTGCTATTTCCGCTTGTATGCAAATTCTATTATAAATATCCTTGCCACATGTACGATACGAGACTTTACCAAGAACATTTAAACCGAGTCTCGCGCTCCTTTGCGAAAAGCATCGAGATGTTGGACGATCCATTGCGCCACTACGTGGCCTTGTCTTACCTTTTGTGCCGAATGATTGATACCATAGAGGATGAAAAGCAGCTTAGCAAAGAGCAGCAGAAGTTAGCATTTGAAAAATTAAAGGCCGCCCTAAATTCTCCTGAAAGAAAAAGTTATTTTTTAAAGCTGATTCGTGCCTTGCCTTGGTCCGAGAGCGCTGAAAAAGCATTGATGATGGATAGCCCAATCTTTATTGATGACTTTCACCGCCTGCCGCTGCCGATTAAAAACCACATTCGCGAGTTAAGCTTTCAGATGATGGATGGCATGTGGCACTTTTTAAATCAAAGTGAGAAGGGCAAGATTCAAATCCGCGATCATAATGATTTAAATACCTATTGTTTTTTTGTAGCGGGCGTAGTTGGCGAATGCCTAACAAAGATGGTGGCCAATATGGAAGAGCGTTGGGGAAAAACCAAAGGTTTAGTAGCAAAATCCCACGCTTTCGGTTTGTTTTTGCAAAAAGTAAATATCTTAAAGGATCAATGGAAAGACGAGAAAGAAGGACGCTTTTTTGTGCCCAACCGCAAAGAGGTCTATCAAAATTTATTGGGTCATGCCCGCGATTCATATGATTATATTTGCAGTATTCCCTCGGCGCAAAAAGCCTACAAAGTATTTTGTTTGTCTGCATTTTTGTTAGGTCTGCAAACTATTAAGAGGCTAGATCACCAGCAAGTGGAAAAGAATGTAAAGGTGCCAAGATTGAAGATGGTGCAGCTATTTATGAATTTAGAAGGTTTTGCCAATTCAAACCATAAATTAACCGAATACATTGAAGAAAATTTCCCTGAAATATTAAGAATCCAGCGCCCGATTAGAATGGATTATCAAGGGGTTCAAGCCATATTGAATGCCTAGAGTTTTTTCAATACAAAGTGCATGATGCCGTCTTCGTAGTATTTTTGAAAATCTTCCGTATCGACTTGGGCATTTAGGGGTATCACTTGGTGAAAGCTCTGCACTTTGGAGGATTCAATTTTACGGCCATTTTCATCGATCTTTTCGCGAAATTCTCTTTGTCCCGTAACATTGATTTGTCGTGATTGTATGCGAACTTTAATGTTTTCGGTTTCATGTTTCGGAATTTTAATTTTAAAATTATAGGTTCTAGGCCCCTCTTGTAAGAGAGTGGGGAGGGTAGTGGTTCTATAAAAAGGGTCTTCCGAAATGTCTTTGTATTTTGCTACATTTTCTAAGAATTCTCGTTGTTTGTTAATCAATGCTTTTGTGTAAAGCTCCTCTTTATTCCTTAGTTGCTGTTCATGATTGCGGTTGGCCACTGCTTTTTCTTGCTCATGCTCTTTGTGCAGACTGGCCAACATGCGGTCATTTTCTTTTTTCTGAAATTCATAGCGCTCTCGAAAGTTTTTATCAATGGCGGCTAGTCTTTCATTGTGATCTTTGCGCGCCAGATCCAATTCTTTTTCATGTTCCTGCTTAAGTTTTAACTCTTTTTCATCGTAGGTTTTTTCATTTTCATCTAATTTGTTTTCGCGAAGCTTTTTTTGTTCCGCCACTTCGGCTCGGTGCTCATCCCGGAGCTTATTGCTGACCGCCTGGTAGCGCTGGTTTTCTCGCTCGACTGTGGACTTGTGCTCTCCCGTTAACTGGCGGTATTCCTGCTCTTGTTTTAATTTGGTTTCTTTGTAACGCTTTTGAAACTGTTCTTGCTGGGTGGTGTAGACTTCATTTTGTTGTTTTTGGTTTTCTTGAATGCGCTCAGCATGGGATTCTTGCATGCGAGCGATCTCGGCTTTATTTCTAGTTTTTACATTCTCTTCAATGCGTTGGAATTCTTTTGTCTGCTGTTCGGCTTCTTTTTCATGCTTGGCACGTATATTTTGCAAGCGTTCATTTTGCTTGTAGGAGACTTCACGTTGGTCCTCATTGCCCTTTTCTTTTATTTCGGCAATATTTTTGCTGTAGCGCTTTTCCAATTCACGGGTTTGCTCGGTTAAATCCTTTTCCAGTTTTTCTAGGCGGTCTGCATGCTGATTTCTGGCTCGCATATATTGCGTATCCCGTGCGGATCGTTCTTCTGAAATTCCTTCTTTTTGTTTTCTTTGCGCTTCTTGGTATGCCAAGCGCTGGCGACGCAATTGTTTTTTGTAGTTGTCTTCCAATTGCTTGGATTGTTCCTGGGCACTGGCAACTCGTTCTTGATTAGCTTTTTGGATATGATTGACACTGGCCTCACCATGCTTGTTCAGCTTTTTTTCGCGTTCCGCATAATCTTGGCGAGTGCGACGCAGACGGTCCTCGCCTTGCTCAATGATATTTTGCCGTTTGTTCTCGTAATGCTCTTGCAGACGCTGCATTGCCTCGGCATCTTTGCTTCTAATTCCTGAAGCCAAACTCACCCTCCTGGTAGTATTATTATACCTCTTTAATATTTCAGGAATTAGTTTTCTGTCTGGGAACTGGGCAATCGTCCTGCGGGTTGTTTCGGATTAGGACAATAGGCCTTGTAATTCGAAGTATCCCCATAGCATTTCCATGAATCAATATAAACCACTTCCTGATTCTGCGGAACATGAAAGTATTCAGGGTATTGTAAGTGATCTAGTGTGGAGACTACTTCGCGCACCTTTTGGCCATTGTTATCTAAAATGTCTAACTGGTAGACACGGTATTCAGCTTGTAAGAACAAAAGACCTAACAAAGACCAAAGCATATGGATTTTTCGGAAACTGGACCTTTTTCTTTAAGGATTTTTTTGAAAAATTACCGATAAAGCTTTGAGATTATGATGGATGATAAAGAATTAGAATACATACTTGGAACCGGCATAGAAGAGTTGGAGCGATTGGCCATTCAACATCGGCTTTGGGCTTCGGCTACCAGTGCAGCATGGGACCGAGCAGGAATAGGGCTTGGTCATAGCGTTTTAGATTTTGGCTGCGGCCCAGGTAATGTAAGTTTTGATTTGGCCCAGTTGGTGGGGCGTGAGGGCAAGGTTTATGGCATCGATCAGTCGCGCCGCTTTGTGAACTATGTGAATCAGCAGGCAAAAAACAACCACATTCCGCAAATAGAGGCACGCTTAGGTTCCGCCGAGGAAGTAGCGGCCATTTTTCCAGAAAAAAATAATTTCGATTTTGTTTACGCTCGCTGGCTTCTATGCTGGTTGCCAAATCCAGAAAGAGCCATAGAGCAAGTTTTCCAACTATTGAAACCGGGTGGAAAATTTATCATTCATGATTATTTTAACTGGGGCACTATGGCAATGGCTCCTAGGTCGGCCGCTTTTGAAAAAGCGGTACGTGCTTGTGTAGAAACCTTTGATGAGGCCGGAGGCGACATAGAAATAGCCGCCCGCTTACCCAAAATCTTAAAGGAACAAGGTTTCTCAATTTCACACAAACAAGTGCATCAAAAAATTGCCTGGGGCGGCACCTATGGCAGTGACGTTTGGTGGATGATCACCTTTTTTCGTAATTTTGTGCCGAGATTAAAAGAGATGGGCAAACTTAGTGGTGAAGAGGCCGAGGAGGTCTTTGGGCTTATGAAGGAGCTCGAAAGCAACGACGAAGTGTTTTGTACTTGCCCACCTTTATTTGAGTTTATTGCCACAAAATCTTAGTGCAATACTTTTACTTCTTTAACGGAGTTTTCTAGTAGGTTGAAATAGGTCTCTACCAAAAGCTCAAAAGTCTTCTCATCCAGAGAATTCATATAATCAATTTTGTCTTGTAAGCTTTCTTGGGCAATAAAATCTGCTAGTAGGGCTTGCATTTTCTTTAGCTTGTTCATGCTAAACTCTTTTGTCTGCTTTGCTTTTGGTCTGCTTAGAACGCGAGCAATGTCGCGGTTTTCAAACAAGAGGTGAATGCCCTTCATTGACTGATGTAACAAGAATTCGAGTTGGTCCAACTTATCTAATTGAATTACTTTTTCCATTCGGCCTCCCTGCCTAATCTCTCTTTTACAAGAGTCTTCCTATAATTATTTTTCTAAGTCTTGCAGATGAAAGCAAGGTGAAATCTTCAACAGATGACGATTCTCGTCAATTATGGTTGATTCCACTTAGAAAGGCGATGACAATAATCAAGAGGTTAGGCGTTGACGAAGCATAAAACGAAGAAAAAAAGTGCAAAAAAACCAGCCGTAGGTCGAGGCAGCGCAGCTGCTCCCGAAGAGATCGTGATTGATGCTGATAAAAAACTCATTTTTAAAAATGAGGGAGATTTATACAAGCACTTTCAAAAGGAAATTCTGAGTTTGGAAGAGGTTTTTTATAAGTCCTATGATGAAAAATCAGACATTCAAGAAGAAAACTTCAAAGAATACGAAGATTTGTTGGTGGATACATTGGCGCAACCAGATTATGTGCTAACTTCGGATCTTTTAAAAAATCAAAATGCTCGGCATTTTACCAAAACCTACGAGTCCACCTTAAATGGCGATGCCGTTTACTATATAGCTGTTGCCTATGTAGTAGAAGAAGAGCCTACCTTTGTTTTCATTCACTTTCCAACGAAGTCGAAGGATCTTTATGATCTGTTTTCTAGTGGGGAAGTCCTATACGATGCACAAAAAGAATACGAAGAGGGCGATGCCCTATCCGATGGTGATGAGTTGGCGGTAGGCCTTTATACGGCCATGCTAAAAATTCGCTCCGATAAAGATATTCCAGAAAGTGACTTTGCTAACTATCGACATTATCGCGATGAGGGAATTGAAGAGCCGGATGAGATTTGGCGTGACCCCGATCTTCAGGGAAATGTTTTGGTAACCTTTATAAAAGATTATAGCGATGCGGATATGGATTTGTTTTATTTGTCCGTAGCGGTGGAAGACAAAATGAGTGACTCCCACGTGCTGCTGTTTTCTTTTCCCACCAATGATAAGCATTTGGTGGACCGATATCGGCATGGTGAAAATTTGCATGCAGAAGAGATCGAAACTTCGGATAGTCATTGATGATGCAAAAGTTTTTTAAATCTTTCCTTCTTTTATTGCTTGCAGCTTGTAGCACTACTAGGAGTGCTAAAAATCTTAATGAAAAGCCGCAAGTTGTAAGTGAGGATCAAGCCTACGAATTGGCATTGAAGCCCCAAAAGGGTGATCGAATGCGGCATCGCTACCATGTGGTGAGCATTACGCGCACCTTTGATGGCAGTAGTGTGGCGCGTGAAAAAGAGGAAATTACGGATTTTGTGGTAGAGCAATTGGTAAAGCGAGTGAATGACAAAACCGCCCTTTACGTGATCACTGTACCAGAGAAAAATGGCGTAATGGATTTGCACGACTTGGTGATGCCGCGAATCGGGGAGACGCTTAGACTGCACCTGGCTCCCAATGGCAAAGTTTACTACGCCGAAGGGTATGAGACCCACTCGCCCTTTTATTTGTCACCCATTTCCTTGCCCGATAAAAAGGTGAAAGTCGGAGATACTTGGGTTTTAAAAGAGGAGTGGAAAAACGACAAAAGCGGTATGCCCATGCAGATAGACCTAGTGAGTATATTAAAAAATATTTACATATCTGGCGGTCGTAAATACGCAGAAATCGAAACCTCCGGAGAGGTCAGTGTGCCGCTTTTGGGAAGACAAAAAGTAGATTTTTCTAGCAATGTGGTGGGGCGCCTATTGATCGAGCTACAAAGCGGCAATGTAGTGTGGTCGGAAATACGAAATTATGAAACGCTGGAGTATCCAGAGGCCAAGGTGAATGTGCGCACCTGCATGGAAATGGTCATAGAAAAACCCGAAAAGCTGGTCTGGCCTTGGGCTCTGAAACCCAATTGTGATCCTGCTGAAGAATTTGTCTATTCCATACCTGGAAACTAATTCAAAACCATATTTTATAAGAAATACTCATTTGGGCTTTTCTGTATATTCCCGATTTCGAAGCCGTTAGATTTGCCCTATGGGGTTGGGGACGTTTTTACTATCATTTGCATTTGCCATTCAATGTAAAACAATATTTCAGCCAACGAATTTTGATGCCTATGCCAGCAATGCAAGCTCCCGTGCTAGCATCAGGGACTCCATACACGCCCTCAAGACTTTGCAGACAGGGCTATTAGCAGAACGGACAAATCCAAAATCTTTATATCGGAATTCGAAGTACAATCTGGTTTTTATTGATCAGCAGTTTGCCAAGCACATAGACACCGCTGAGCGTCTCTTATCGTATAAGATCATTTCCTACAAAGAGTATACGGATTATTTTTTACGCTATATTAGTTTGTCCTCATTTTTACCCAGTTCCGAAATTCTTCGTGTACTCACGGATGATGGCCGCAGGCCTCTGTCCAAGTCCGCGGTGCATATGCAAAAAGAGATTGTCGACTCCCTTCTTTACATTCCTTATGCCAATTTGAAACGGCAAACAAAGACGTATCGCTTGGGTTTTGAAGAGAGCGTAAACTTATCTAGCCTTGATTTTCAGCGGCTTTATTTTACTTACCGAACACCAAGTCTAGAAGCCATGTCAGAATTTTATCGCAAAGGTGTTTTGCCAATAGGCCTTACAGAAAAAGTGCAAAGCTTTGATGGTTCTATGTTGTCTTTGCCACATCGATTTTCACGCCATGATTTGCAGCATGCAGCTAGGTTTGCCAAAGAAATTGAGGTTTTGGCAGAGTCTCAAGGGTTAAGCAACAAAGACTTTATGCGCCAGTATTCGCTGTGGCTCAAAACATATATGTCAAAAGCCCGTAAGAAATTAACAAAGGCGGAATACAAAATACTAGAAGTAGTGGTCTTTGCTAAGAATCATGAATCCTATGACCTATTCTATCCACGGAGCAGTGGAAAACTTTATGATGTAAGTCTAAGTCAAAAAGAAATTGATCGATACTTAAGATTTTACCCGCCAAGTCGTAGTGGGGTTTTGGACAATATTGATCTAGATGTGGCTATTTTAAATGTTCTTCGCTATCTAGAACCCTAAATTTCAATCCAGGTTACCCCATCGCCACCTTGGCTTTTGTCGGCAATATGCCATTTTTTAATAAAGTCGGAACGAGAACAAAAAGTGCGTACTGCCTTTTTTAAAACCCCTGAGCCGTGACCATGCACAACCTGGATGCGATCACTGCCTTGCCTTAGGGCTTCGTCCACTTCCACTTCTAGGGCTTGTAGAGCTTCCTCCATGGTCATGCCGCGAATGTCGAGCTTGCGGTCTTCAGAGGCGAGTTTTTTTGAAATGGTATAGGGGTTAATTTTTGCCGCTTTCTCGCCTTCATGTCTTTGTAGAAAACGAAAGTGCAAGCTTAAGTGCATGGAGTTGCTAAGGACTTGTACTTCACCTTTTTGATTGGGCCGGCTTTGTACAATGCCGCGCTTTTGTAAACTGGTAATGAAGACTTCTGTTCCTGGAGGAAAGTGCTCGGCAAAGTCCTCGGCTGTGATTTCTTTACTTTCTGGTGCCTTGATAATCTTAGGAAGATCTGCTTTGAGTTCAAAGACGTTGGCAGCTTTATTTTTCTTAGAATCCTCCAAAAACTGTTCCAGGCGTTTTTCAGCGGCCTGTGTTAGCTCTTCCATGGCTTTTTGTTTTTGTTTTTCAAAATTTAAAAGTTTGGCTTCGTATTCGCTTTTTAGTTTTTGGTTTTCTTTTTGCAAGTCTTCTAGGTGAGCTTCCTGCTCCATCAATCTTTGTTTGGTGATTTCTAAAGATTCCATTTGTCTATGTCGTTCTTTCCAGTCCTCCGACAAATATTCGTATGCCTCATGCAAAATATTTTCGGGTACTCCCAATTGTTTTGCTGTTTTTAAGGCGAAGGAGGAGCCAGCAAGCCCCATTACCACTTTATAGGTGGGCAAGCCTCGAGTTTCATCAAAATCCATGCTGCCAATATTCACACCGGATTCACTTTTCCATCCAGATTTTAATGGTCCTAAGTGCGAGGTAGTTAAATTAAAAATTTTCCTATCGGCATAATTTTGTAAAAAGGCCCTGGCAATGGCGGCGCCCTCTTCTGGATCGGTGGATCCGCAAATCTCATCAATCAATATTAAGTCCTTTTGACTTCTTGCTGCAAGAGAGTCTTTTAGCTCCTGGATATGGGCTGCAAAGGTGGACAGTCCTTCTCGAATATTCTGTGAGTCACCAACGGAAATGTATATATTTTCTATGAATGGAATTTTTGAAGAAGCTTCTGCGCATATTGGTAGCCCGCAGGCAGCCATACGGGCTGCAATGCCTAGAGATTTTAGCAATATGGTTTTACCGCCGGCATTCGGCCCAGAAATCAATAAAACTGGCTCTGTGTGGGAGATGCGTAGCGAATTGGATACTACCGAATGTCCTTGGTAAACCAATAGTGGATTGCGCAATTGCACCAGATCGAAGTCGTCAGAGAATTCAAATTTCTGCCCATCAATTCGTGTGTTAAACTTCGCCAATGTAAAATAAAAATCCAAATCCAGAAGAAGCAAAAAGGAATTTTCAATTTCCGTTATTTTTTCACGTAATCTTTGCGAGATCTCTTTGAGTAGCCGTTCCATTTCGGCTTGGATGGCCAATTCAATTTCGCGTAATTTGTTGTTCGCATGTACTACAGATTCTGGCTCTATATAGATGCTTTGTCCGCTATTGCTTACGTCATGAACGATACCCTTAAACTTGCCTTGCATGCCGTGTTTTACCGGTACAACCCAACGTCCATCACGGGTGGTAACAAACTTGTCTTGCAAGTATTCCTCTGGTCCATGTTGGTGCAAGATGTTTTTTAATAGCCCCTGAATTTCACCGCCCATTTTTACTTTCTCCCGATTTAGGCGTGTAAGCTCTGGAGTGGCATCCATAAGGACATTGCCCTCAGAATCAATCGATTTAACTAGTCGGTCAAAAAGCGGTTTTAGGTTCTCAACACTAAAGGAATTGAGCCAAGTATTTTCGCTTTGCTCAACTAGCTCATAAACATAATCGACCTCAGATAAAAATGAGCGCACATCTTTGAGCTCTAGAGGACTAAGTATGGCTTGTTTTCTCAGTCTTTGAATCCAGTAGCGAACCAGATCTAGGCTGCTTAAGCTTAAGTGTGCTTCTGTAAGAGCCTCTTGGGCATCAAGGATACTCTTTACTTGTTGTTTGGCGGCGGCGGGGGAGCTTGGCGATAAATCTTGCAAACGAGACTTGGTGATCTCATTTTTTGTGTGGGAGGAAATCGTATTTAATATTTTTTGCCAATCAATTCTTTGTAACATAGTCAGAAATTTCGCTTACGAATGTATAAAGTCAATGTAAGCCAAATAACTAGCAAAATGTAGGGCTGAATACCAGCAGATTTTGTATACCAGCTTGTTCTGGGCGATTGTTGATAGGAGATGTCAAAGTAGTAGCCCTTTTTTTCGCGTAATTCTGACATTTCAAGTACCTTGCCGCTGGCTTCTATGGCCGTGCTGATTCCGGTATTGGTTGCGCGTACCAAAGGCCTGCGAAATTCGATGGCGCGTGCTAGCGTCATATACATATGTTGGTAGGGCTCAAAGGTATTTCCAAACCAAGAATCATTGGTAACATTTAGTAAAAGGGTAGCACCGTTTTTAACGGACTGAGCTACATAGTTCGGGTATAAACCTTCGTAGCAAATTTGTGGTCCCATAACAAAATCATTATTTTGTCTAAAAACAGTGGAGCCTTCACCGCGGCCAAAATGGGATATTGCGGGTATATACTTTTCTACTAATCTTCGCAGCTTTGGACGGTTTTCCGTTCCAGGAAAATATTCGCCAAAGGCCAATAGATGGTGCTTGCTATACATATCTTTCATGATGCCGTCGCTACCTATATAGCCAATGCTATTAAAGATTTGATCGCCGCGATAAGAGTATACCCCTGTGATAATAGGAGTTTGAAATTCTCGAGCAAGATCGGCAATGCGTCTGGTGTATTGCGAATTCAGTCTGCCTAAATTCATAAATAGAGGCATGGCCGTTTCGGGCCAAACAACATAATCCGCGGCTCGATTCGTTAAATCGTTTCGGCTTAAGTTTATATATTCATCAATTATATAATCTTTGTATCGTCCTTTTTGCTCTGCCTTGTGCTTGAAGAAGTTTCCTATATTGGCTTGTGCAATATAAAAAGTAGTCTTCGTATCTGTTTTTTCCCAATTTTGCTGTTTCCAATAACCTACTAGGTTCATCACTAACATGACGCCAACAAAGCTTACAGCCAGTGTACGGCGCTTAAAGTTTATGATGAAATAGTAGAATGCTAGGTTGATCAGTAGTGTAAGTAGGCTTAAGCCCCAGAAGCCAAATACATCTGCCATTTGCATAAGAGGGAGACCACTGGTAATCCAGCTATATCCCATATGCCAAGGAAAAATCATGGGAAAAAACCATTCGCTAAGAACAAACAAGATGCAAAAACTAAGTAGGCTAAGCGGACTCTTTTTTGCAAAGATTTTTTCGTACAACCAAGTGCTAATGCAAAAGTGTAAGTTTGCAAAAGCGCAAAACGCCATCAAGCCGAGATAACCAAAAATCTTTGGCATTTGTCCAAATTCAATAATGGTATGAGCCACCCAGTGAAAGCCAATCAAAGTAAGTATGTACTGTGTAATCCAAGAGTAAAAAACTTTCTTTTTAGTGGGGATGTCTTTACGTAAGAGCAGGAAAAAAGGCAAAAAGGCAATCCAAGCTAATAATTGGGGGCCAGGAATGTAGGCGAAACCTATCAAGATGCCACTGAGCACAGCCAGTTGCCAAGGCTTTAACTTTTCCATCCATTTCATACATAGATTAGAACGGATTTCCGAAAGTCTTGCAAATAGTTATAAAGCTTTCTAACATAAATTATGCCGCAAAATATTAGTCAGTTTGAAACCTGTCCTAGCTGCAATAAACCCAAACACCTTGATATAGAGGAATGTCCCTATTGCGGCGTAATTTACAAGAAGGTTGCCTTGCAGGCAGAAGATTTCGGCCCGCAAGCACAGATGGATCTGGATTTGCTGGAGAAATGGCAAAGTTTATTGGAAGATTATGAAAACCTAAATGCCCATGAAGACTTTTTGCAAATGGCGTTGATGAAAAAGAATTTGCCCTTTGCCTCACAGCAGTACCGCAAGATCCTAGAGGTGAATCCTAATGATGAATTGGCAAAGAAGATGCAAGATAAAATCATCAATCTTGTTAGTGTTAGCTTTATGAGTACTAAGCGAGATGTGGGCACTCCGAAAAAACCTTCTTATATGACTTATCTTTTTGTGTTTTTGGCAATTTCATTTTCCGTATTGGCCATGATTGTGAAAAAGCCATCCTTATATTTTGTTGCGGCTTTTTGCTTGCTTGTGATTTTTGCGGTCCGATTTTTAAAAAATAGGTTTGAGTAAACAACAGGAGAGATCGGGGGAAATTGACCTCTCCTGCTGCCACTCTATAGCTGATTGGTAAAGGCTTTTACCAATTCAGCCAAATCATTTATATTGTTATTATCACTATTACTGGTTTCTTCAGAGGCATAAAAGGACTGGGTGCTCAAGCTTCGTCCGCCCGTAATGGTACGGTCGGTACCCTGCATGGCCAATGCGGCCCAAGAGTTTAGGATACCAGCCGTTTTTGTTTTCCCCTTTAAAGAGTCATCGTAATCAGCTGTGGATAGAATTTGCTTTTTTACATCTTGGTAGTCCATCTTGGGGTTGTTGGCATAAATTAGAGCTGCCACGCCTGTTACCAAGGGCGCTGCTTGCGATGTACCAGTAAGTAGTCCGTATTTTCCGCCAGGAATTGTAGAAAAAATATTTTTACCAGGAGCCGCAATATGTACTGTATTGGTACCATAATTGGAGGAACTTAAAACTCGAGTTTTCGGGTCGATGGCTGTAACGGATATTATATTATCTAGCTTGTAACTAGCAGGGTAGTAGCGAATCTCATCGGAATTGTTGTGCTCGTTACCGGCTGCAGCCACAATAAGAATGCCTTTTTCATAACTTTCCTTTACGGCCTTAAACTCTTCCGAGCTAAATTCGTTGCCGCCACCAGAGTAGTTAATAATTTTGGCTCCCATTTTGTTTGCGTATTTTATCGCTTTGATCGTATTTCCTAAATTATTGTTAAAAGTAGACTTTGGATCATAGTACTTTAAAACCATAAGGCTAACTTTGGGAGCGATACCGCTAATCCCAATGCCGTTGCCGCCTTCTGCACCAATGATGCCGGCAACATGGGTTCCATGCCCATGGTTGTCACTTAAGTCATTGTTGTTGCCAACAAAGTTCCAGCCATGAACATCATCAATATAACCATTATTATCATCGTCTAAGCCATTGGTGGCTTTGTCGCGCCCTTTTGCATCTTTACCTATTTCGCCTGGATTGCGCCATAGATTCGCTTTTAAATCAGGGTGATCAACGTCAATTCCCGTATCTATTACTGCCACCACAATGTCGCGGCTGCCTTGGGTAATTTGCCAAGCTTTAGAAGCCTTCACATTGGATTTGATGGCGTCGTTAAAGGCCCAGTTCTTTTGCATGGATGGGTCGTTTAAAAGCACGCTCTTTTCGCTTTTAGTAGATGGCACAATCTCGCTAAGATTACCAAAGTTGCTCGGTGTACGCGTAGTTGGGCTTTCAGTTTGCATGTATCCTAGCACCAGGCTAAGAGCTGCAAAGGCAAAGATATATTTAATGTATTGCATGGATTTCCCCCGTTTCTTATGCATTTAAGTTGCAAGAGGGGTGCCATGTGTGAGAATCTAAGTATCTAATATTATTGAGCAATATTCTGTTTTTTAGCTAGCCTCTGTGCAAGCCTTGGGGGTTTGTAAAAGATATTTACAGGTTTCTCATTTTGAGACGAATTGAAAAATGCCCACATGCTGGGTAAGCACGTCTTCCGATGTCACGCGAAGCTTAAGCTTGCTGGCGGTCCACCAAGTAACATTTCCGCCAAAGTAGCCACCAAAAAATATGGGCAAAGAAATGGATTTAATTTGATCGGTGTTGGCTCGCATGGTTTTGTACTCGCCGTTCTCATCCTCTAGGTAGTAGACGCGAGTTTCTCTTTTGTTTTTACCCAAGGAATTGGGATGAACCTTTACATTCACCCGATCACCCTTATCGTTTAGACCTGTTAGCTGGTAAACTCGGCGCCAGTCCTTGTCTATATTCACTTGCAAGGTCGTAGTTTCTGATTGCAAATTTTTATAAAAAACAAGCTGCAGTTCTACAGGTTTGTTGCGAGGGGTATTTCTCCAACAGCGGCCAGGATCGAAACCAAAGTTTAGACTGATGATCTCGTATTGATCTCCGCTTTCTTTGCCACTACCGATTTCTTTTTCACTATCCAAGAGATCACCAATGGCGCTATTGCAATACTTGCCAAGCAAATCTATTGGTGGACCAGCCATATCACGGTAAAAAGCCACAAAAGGTATGTCGTCTTGCAGTTGAAATTCTATGTAAATATCAATCAGCGGGTCTGCGTGAAAGTCAGCATCTGGATCAGGGTTGATATTGAGATCATCTAGTGGGCTGGCAGAAATGGAGGTATCAAAAGCGCCCTGGTAAAAGCCCTGTTCACTTTTTAGGGATTTCGCAATACTTCTAGGTAAAGAGCCTGCGAAAGCAAAGTTTGCGTAAAAAAAAACTGTTATAAAAAACCACGATTTCATGGGACTTTTATATCATAAAAAGCTGGCGTTTATAGGTAGGCTATAAAGATTACCAGCTAGTTCGTGCTAACTTCTTCGGAGATTTGGCTAGTATAAGTTTTTACATAGTTTTCTAGGCTATCAAAGGCCCAATGCGGAAATGGAATTTTATCCACTGCGTAGTTCATGCGTTTGTAGATCATGAAATTGCGAAAGATCAACTTAACATAGCCTTTGGTTTCTGCATAGGGAATGTCTTCGATAAAGGTCAAGGCATCCCCTCTGTAGCGAGTTCGAAGCCATCCATGTACAGCCGTATAGGCTGCATTGTAGCTGGCCACGCTAATGATAAACTGATTGTCAAAACGCTCTCGCAGGGTCTTTAGGTGAGAGGTACCAATGGGAATATTGATCCTGGGCTTGTAAAGATCCTCTGTTTGGTTAAGAGCAATATTGTGCTGGGCCGCTATGCGAAAAGCTTCTTTTGGTAAAACTTGCATAAGCCCATAGGCATCGGCATGGCTACGAGCGTTGGGATCAAAAGCGGATTCTTGCCGAATGATGGATAAGATAAATTCGGGGCTAACGCCATATTTGTCCGATGCTTCCACAATGATATCGTAGTAGGGGCGAGGAAAGAAAAACTCTGGATCTATAGCAAGTAATTCTAGTTGCTCCTCTTCATCAAAGTAAGCCATGCGAACAAACATGCCCCGGTAATCCTTAGCAAGTTTGTAATAGCTAAGGTATTTCACCACTTCGTCACGGTTTAGTTTATGGAATTTGATGGTTTTTAATAGGTGCCTGGCCGCTTCTAGCTCATTGGTGGCAATCAACCACTGCAATGTGGATTCAGTGCTATGGGAAGCTTTTAAACGAAGATCCTCCATATCCATGCCTTTTTTAGATCGCAAGTGTGGGATTTCCTCATCAATTTCAGCATAGGCCACTAGGCCGTAGTAGCCAAAGGGATCTTCCTTTGTTAGCTTTTTAAATAATTTTTCTGCTTTTCTTTTTTCGCCCAAACTTTGCAGGGTTTTGGCTAGCCAAAAGCTGTATTTGTCTTGCAGATGTTTTTCGTCGGTATTATCAAGCAGTTGCTGAAAGCTTTCCTTTGCTTCTTGGTAGCGGCCTAATTTGCGCGTATTCCAGGCTTTTACCCATAAAACTTTATCCAAGACTTCGTTTGAGTCTTTGACTTCTTTAAGGGCCAGATCTGCCATGGCAATGGCCGCCTCAAAGTTTTCTTTTTCTTCTTCCATACGTGCCAAAAGCCAATAAACTTCTTGCAGACTTTGTTGGTCCTTTAAGATTTTGGCAGTTTCCTCTAGCAGCTTGCGTGCTTTGGTGACTTGTGATTTCGTCCAAAGCGAGCGCGCCACCTTCATATTGATATACAGCAACTCTTTTTGATAATAGTTGGATTTTTTGTTTTGGCGATACATACGCTTCGTAAATGCCGCCCATTGTTCACTGGCTAGTAAGTAGCGACGAGTATCGTTTTGTAGTTTGTAGACCTTGATAATTCCTTGAAAGGCTCTTTTCTTTGCAATGTAGGTAGATCGAGGGTGATTCAGAACCTTTTTGTAATAGATTCTAGCTTTAGCAAAATCACGAGCCCTTCGAAAATCATAGGCAATCTTTAACCAGTCTTCACGGTCATATTTTTTTTGTAACCGTGGAGCCAATCGGTATAAACGTCTTTCTAAGTATTTTTCTTGATCTTTATTTTTAAGAATTTTAGCAGCGGCGATGGCCTCTTTTGTGTAATTTACTTTTTCATGCATGATGCGAGATTTTTTTGATTGCACCAAAGCATAGTGCATAATTTGTTCTTGGTTATTTAGCTCCTTAGCTTTTTGATAGGCCAAATCCTCTTTGTAATCTTCTAGCCACTCCTCGGCTTCACTAAGCTGTAGACCAAACAAATCGTTGGTTCTTTTTGAATTCGGGCAGATCTCGTAGGAGCGAATCTCCGCTAAGTGATACAAGGGAAATTGTTCATCTTTTGCTAAATCAGCAAATAGCTCGCAGGATTTTTGCGGCGACTCCTCTCGATAAGCTTGCGCTCTTTTGTACTTAACCCACCAGCGCGTGGAGGGCTCCTCTGGGCTTTCGCTAAGGATGACATTCAAATCCTTTTCGATTTGCTCTAAGCTTCTTTCTCCATCCACAACATTAAACGAATTAAGAGGAGTGATTTTTAATCCCTGCTTGCTAGATAGGGAGGAGCAGCTGCTAACTAATGTAAAGAGTACGATGGCGGGTAGGAAAAAGATATTCATACCTATCAGGATAGGGCTATTCGAAGGCGAATTCAATGCTAATCAAATCTGACTTAAGTCTTGCAGCAAAGAATTCAAGGTTAACCAGTCGTTTTCTGAATATGCTAGTAGTCCATGTGGCGCTTGATACTTAATGGTTTTGGAAGCGTAGCTAAGGTTTTCTGCGCTTCTTAGTGGGTCTTCAGGGTTATTTAATACAAAAACGGTTT
Organism: Bdellovibrionaceae bacterium UBA3535; assembly: GCA_002376845.1. GTDB lineage: Bacteria > Bdellovibrionota > Bdellovibrionia > Bdellovibrionales > UBA840 > UBA3535. The sequence goes on from DFOS01000019.1 coordinate 58,719, forward strand.
TATCTACAAAGACTTTGGATTGGTCGCGTACTTTGTATTTGGAGAGCAAGATCTCTTTCCATATATCATAATTACTTAGTATTTTTTTAGCTTCGCTTTTAAATTCTTGAGAGATTTTATTTGGATAGGCATAGGAGTCTAAAAACACGTCCAATTTATATTTTAAAGAGCGTTTTAACAGGGCTTTGGTTAAAAAAGGACTTTTTAAGTAGATGGGCATTTTTTGACTTTGTTTATTTCTCTGGATAATTGGATTTACAGCCAAAACCTTTTGTTCCTGCACGGTCTCCACCCTTTGGGGGGCATTGGAATCTAGTAGGGCAATATCCCCTTCACTCAAGGCCCAGGTAATTCTAGGTAGTTGTTTTTTTAAAAGTGCAAAATGCAAATCCCCAAAGGGAAAGCTAGGGTAGTAATGAACCCTAGTCATAGTATTGATCAAGAGGGCTAGAAAGTTTTGTGTCTAGCAAGAAAACAATTTGAAAGGATACATAATTGAACGCCTCATCAAGACTGGTGCCCAATTCTCCGTAAAGGTAAACGTCCTCCCATTCAAAATGCTTGTACTTGGAACCAATGATAAATTGAAATGGGTTTTCGGCATCCTCTTCGTTGGTTAGAGTTACTCCATAGGCCAAAGCGCCATAAGGGGAGATTTGCCCGTAATCAAAATCAAAGCGCTTGCTGACAAAGGATTTGAATTGCGCCACCACAAAATCATTGTCCTCTTCGTTGGCAAACGTTGCGCCAAAAATAAAGCCAATGGCGGGTTGTCCTTCATAGTCTGGATAAGGGACAAATTTAATATTGCCACCAGCAGAAAAGTCCGTGGCTCCGGTACCAATATCACCTAAAAACTCCAGGCTCTCGCTGAGGCCCAAATTGTAACGGCCGGCAAAGTTGATGCCATCATTTTTGTTAAAAACGAATTGTGACTCGGCTCCAAGGCTTTGCTCGCCTTTTGGCAGCACCTCGCCATCGGTCATTAAGCTCAGATATGCTTGAGCTGGCAAAGAAAAAAGTAGAATCAAAATTGCCAAACGCATTGTTGCCTCCAAACTTGCCAAACCACCTTTGCTCGACTAGCTTAAAGCCGAATAAAAAGGATAGTTTATGCTAGCATGGATCATTGTCGCAGTTCTAGTTTTTTTACTACTTTATTTTGTCTTGCATTACCGTATGAAGTACCTGGCCACAATACGTGAGTTGGAGCTGGAACGCCAAATGCTTGGCCATCATAAAGAAACTTTTCAATCCATTGCCAGTGAGGTTTTAGATAAAAACAACGAGCGCTTTTTGCAAATGGCTGCAGAGCGATTGGAAAAGAAAAATATGGAGGCTTCCTTTCAATTTGAAAAAAAATCGAAGGATTTTGAGCAAATGCTAAGCCCCATGCGCGAGCTAATGGAAAAAATGCAGCAAGATTTGCGTTCAGTCGAAAAGCAGCGAGTGGAACAATTCGGCCATTTAAAGGAAAGTCTTGGGCAGATGCGAGATTTGAATGAAAAGCTTCGCCTTGAGACCACCACTTTAAGTAATGCTTTAAAAAGACCAGAGGTGCGCGGCTCCTGGGGGGAAATCCAGTTGCGCCGAGTGGTGGAGCTTGCCGGAATGTCGGCCTATTGTGATTTTCAAGAGCAGGTTTCGCAAAAAGGTGAGGGGCGTTTGCATAGGCCAGACATGGTGGTGCATATGCCAAGCGGCAGAAGCATTATCATTGATGCTAAGGCTGTTATGGATGCTTTTTTGGAGGCGATGGAGGCCAAGTCTTCAGAAGCTAGAAAGGCAGCTCTTGGCAAGCATGCGCAAAATATGCGTGCAAGAGTGCGGGAGTTGGCGAAAAAATCTTATTGGGAACAGTTTGATAAAAGCCCCGAGTTTGTGGTTTTATTTGTCCCTAACGAGGCACTATTGGCGGCCGCAGTAGAAGTGGACCGAGCGTTGATTGAAGATGCGCTAGAGGCATCCATTATCATAGCCACACCAACGAATTTGGTCTCTTTGCTGAAAGCCATAGCCTATGGCTGGCAGCAGGAAAAGGTGCAGGAAAACGCTAAAAAAATTGTGGAGGCAGCCAAAGAGTTTTACCAGCGTTTGAGTCCGTGGCTGAAAAAAATGGAAGATGTGGGGCAAAAGATGGATGGTGCCGTAAAATCCTACAATGAAAGTATGGGCTCGCTCGAATCGCGAGTGCTTCCACAGGTCAGACGTATGCGAGAGATGGCATTTCCTGATAAGGAAGACTTACCCACGCCCAAGCAAATTGATAAAGTTCCTAGAACCTAAGCTGCTAAAATTTAAGCAAAGCTTTCATTGTTAGCAAGTCTTGGGGGATTTCAACTTGCCAATTCTACAGCTCTACGTCATAAAAGAGGCTCAGTGGCGGCCGTAGCTCAGTTGGTAGAGCCCCGGATTGTGATTCCGGTTGTCGCGGGTTCAAGCCCCGTCGGTCGCCCCATTTTCCTTTTTCGAGAACAACCGTTATATCTCAGCATTAAGCACTCTTAACCGGTAATTTTTGAAGCTTTTAAAGCCAAAGGCGTTTCGTTTCAACAACTTAGCGATGTGATTGAAGCCTTCGTCTTGGTGCTTATAATTCGAAAATTCTTTTCACCATTTGATATAAATAAGTATTTTTTCAGTCCAGTATCCGGCGACCGTCCTTGCTGATCTTAACATGCTATTTCAGAATTAATGATATATATGGACAAACCGCATAGAGGGAATCATTGAAAATCAAAGATTACAAAAATAACAAATGGTTGGTTTTGCTCTCACTTGGTTTGGCATCTTGGGTGTCAATTAGAGTGCTTTTGCTGTGGAGAGCCTACTTTTTTCAACTAGAAAGCCTGCCTATTGCTCATTCTAAAGAGTTAGCAGATATTGACCCAACTATTTTAATTATAGCCAATCTGCCAACTGTAATTTTAACTGTTGTAGCAATCTTTGGTTACTTTAAGAAGAAATCAATTTACCTATTACCATTTTGGATATGGAGTTTCGTTTTATTTGGTTTGTATCTTTTAAAGCAACCAGTTTGTTTCCTTGGATTAACAGGTATTTGTTTCTACGCATTAGGTTTTTTTCAGATGCGTAACAATGAGAAAATAGAAAAGATCAAAAAAGAAAAAGTGGCTTCTGGTATTGACGATGCCAATGAAGTGACTTTGCCGAAGGACCTACAGCCTTTCTATGTGTCACAACCGCAAGTAATGCATTTCATCCATGTATCTATAATGGCAGTGCCGTTTGTCATCTTTAGTATTTCATTCTTACCGATTATTTCTCCAATGTACGTACCTTTTTTTCAAGGTATGGGAATGATCTTATTTTACATCTTTTTTGTGGTTTTCTGCATAGTAAAGTGCATCAAGCCCGAGATTAATAAGAAGATCACTGGTAAAACTCTCTTGATACTCTTTGTTGCATCTTTGCTACCAAGTTTTTTGACCTATCAGAATATTATTTCTCCTCTATCTTGCTACTACGCTGGTCTTGGTGCTCAGGATTGTATGCGTGTGAATTGTGTGACTCGACATATACTAAGAGCGCCGACCAATAGGATTTGTGATACGATCGCTGATATCGAGGCTAATGATCCAAATAGGACTCTTGACCCAATGTATAGGATGACGAGACAAGGATGTTTGGAGCTCTTCGAATGGAAAAGAGGCAAGAAGAGCGTACGGCCTGTTATTGGGGGGGAGCAATCCAAATTAGAATGGCAAACGAGATTGGCATGCGATACTTTTAGAACAGGAAGCAGGTTTAAGAATTACCCTTGGTACATGGAAACTATGGAAGACTTAGAGCTGTTAGAATATATATCGAAATAAGAAATAAGCAGTAATATCGGGCAATGGTCTAAATAATTAGATTTTCAAAGTAGACTAAATAATAGATGGATTGTGAACAAACTGCACTATTTAGTTTAAGGCTTTTCAGCATTGAAATATTTAAAAAATATGAGCCAAGTAAAGAGAACACTAATTTGGCCGCTTTTCGGTATTACCTTCCAGTATCGCCTTACTTGTCTCATTCAACAGACCAGACAGACTATTGTCTTCTGCGATTTTAATAAGATCTCGTTCCGCATATACACTAGTGAAAAATAAAAAGGGTTGGTTGCGGAAGGTTTTTGCTTCATCGTTTTCCGCATGGACCGAGACAGAAAAGGTCGCAGCGCTGAGTCCGGCTCCCAAACCTAGCTTTACTAGTTTTTTAAGAGCTAAGCGCAAGGCACCTACAGCAATGGCACCTGTGGCTATATTACTTTGTAGTTCTTGGATTTGTTCCGCATCAAGTGACTGTACATAATCTCTAGCCTTTTGAAAGGCAGAGATATCGAGTGGTTCGTCTTTAGTGATCTCTGTATCAAAACTACAATTGATGCAGAGCGCTTGTCCCTCGGTGCTTGTATCTAGACCTTCAAACAAGCTTACATTCACTTCTTTTTCAAAGTCGCGCAGATCATGAATTAATTGTTTAAAATGGCGCGCGTAGCTTTCTTTGCTTTTGCTGTCTTCATCTTTCTTGCGGCATATGATGGCTCGCTCCTTATTGTCTAAAAGCAGAATACCTACGCTTTGATTGTGCACAAAAGAGACTTGTCCGCTAATGCCGTTGACCTCGCCGGTATTGCGATCCACAGCTTTATAAAGCCCAGAATAGGAGCGAATTCGATCGACCATATCATAGGGGATTAGCTTAATGCGATCTAGCCTGGCTTTTAAATCATCATGTACGGACCAGGCTTTATTTACGGAGGTCATTATACTTAGTTTTTCAAAATGCCGCTGCCGCTTTGGCTTTTTGTCAGTATCACTTGCAAAAGGATGAAAATAAGCATCATGAATTTCGCTTAAGCTAGACTGCTGTAAATCAAAAGAGGCACTGCCGCAGGTAAAAAGGCTTGTATCATCGTTTAGATCCGCCGTATTTGCCTTCCCAAGTAAAGGGGCTGTCAGTAGACAAAAAAGTGCCAATAGTCTTAGATAGCTATAATTAATACGTTTCATATGAATTATAATTGCAAGCCGTGCCAATGCTATTTAGGCCATAATTCTGTATAGCAGCCTAACACTTCCAGCGCTGGAATCCGTAAGTACCTATAATTACAAATTAAATTGGTGCTAGAAAGCTAACATGGAAAAATGATGATTCTGACAAATATCAGCCCATGTTCCCATTGCAATTACGAAAAATGCATTATAGTTAAGGTTAAGTATGGCTAAGAATTTACAATACTTATTGGTTTTTTATTTTGCTTTATTTAGCGCGCCGTCTTTGGCGAAAACTGTCGACCGCATTCTTATAGAAAAAGACTATCGCAGTATGACGCTGTTTGATGGAGATAAGGTAGTGAAAAGCTACCGTATCGCTTTAGGGCCTGAGCCTGTGGGGCATAAAGTTCAAGAGGGAGATGGCCGCACGCCGGAGGGGCGCTATAAGATTACTTACAAAAATCCAAATTCAAAATTTCATCTGTCCTTGAAGATATCCTACCCCAATCGAGAGGATAGAAAGTTTGCCAGGGAAAATGGCTTTTCTCCTGGTGGCGACATCATGATCCATGGCCTATCGCCAGAATATGAATATTTGGGCGCAGTCCACTTCCTATATGATTGGACCGATGGTTGCATCGCCGTTAGCAACTCCGAGATCGAAGAAATATGGGAGTGGGTGAGTGTAGGCACTGAGGTGCTTATCTATTAAAGATTTCGAAGCACAGGCTTTCTAGTGCTTGGAATTCTGCCAGTAGCTTTTATGAAAACGCAGGCGGTTCATAGAATTGACCGGCGCTTTTTCTAAGCCCGGTCGAACTAAATAATGTCGAACGCCAGTATATAAGGGAATGGCAGCGACTTCTTTTTCGGTAAGAATCGTCACGGCTTTTTGAGCTAAGTCGGCCCTCTTCCCAGGATCTGCAGCGGCGTTCATTTGCTGAAACAAGAGGTCGTATTCTTTGTTTTGCCAACCCGAGGTATTAAAATTCGACTCGCTGGTATAGAGACCTAAAAATAAAGCCGGATCAGGAAAAATGGCCATCCATCCTATGCGAAATATGGAAGGGGGATTGGAATTGATTTTTGACAAGTAATATTTCCATTCCATATTGTCCAAATGAACTGCTAGTCCTAAATTTTGTTCTAACTGCTGCTGTAGGTTCTCCATCAATCGCTTTTGTTGGTGGTCGGTGTAGTAGCTTAAAGTTAATTTTTTGTTTTTATCAAAAAGCTCTTGCTTTTTTATGGGCTGAAAACTTATGTCTTGCTCAGAGCTATGCCCCAGGATGCCGTGGGGCAAAAAGCTTGGGTTTTCCCGAACTTCTCCCTGAAAGATCTTTTCTATCTGCCTGCGGTCTATGGACTGGGCAATGGCTTTGCGTTTGAGGGGAGTATTGACGGCTGCATGCCGAACATTAAAACCTAAGTACTCAATAGCAAGGTCCTCAGATCTATGAAAATCATCGCGTTTTTTTAGAGAAGCAAGGCTGTTTAACGGGATTTTACTAAGAAAATCTAAGTCGCCCGATTCATAGAGGTTTAAGGCCGTGGCATCCTCTTTTACCACAATGAAATTTAATTCACGAATTTTAGCTTTTTCAAAAAAGTAGTTTGGGTTTTTAACGACTTGTATGCTGCTTTCAAGTTTAGCGCTTTTTAACAAATAGGGACCAATGCCTACGAAATTCTTTGGTTCTAGCCAAGTTTTAGGGTGTTTCTCTATGATATCTTTTCGAATGGGCATTACAGAATAGAGTGCGAGCAACTTGGGAAAGTAAACGGCTGCTTGGTCTAAGTGAAAACGAATGTGATAAGGGCTTTGAATGCTGATTCCTACTTTTTTGAAATCTTTGATTTTGCCTGCATTGAATTCTTTGGCATTTTGTAGAACATAAAACAAAAAGGCGTTAGGTGCTCCTGTCTTTGGATCAAGCAAGCGGTGAAAGGAATCATAAATATGCTGCGCCTGAAGCTCTACGCCATCCGACCACAGGATGCCTTTTCGAAGGTAAATATCCCAGCTTTTATAATCTTTATTAGCCGACCATTTGCTGACAATGGCGGGTTCTAGATAATATTGCTTCTTATCGAAGCGATAGTCGATTAATGGCTCCATGATATTTAATATAATACTGCGAGAAACAACGTCCGTAGCTTGTTGCCAGTCAAGACTTGTGGGGGTATCGCTTAAGCGAATGTTGAGTGGCTGGCTCTCTTCTTTGTGTTGACAGCCCAGTATCAAAATAAGCATTAGGCTTGTTATCACAATATATTTCATAGGTATTTTCTATCATTTCAAATTGTATTAGCAAGATAAGAAGCGTTATTTATTAAGCTTAGCGTAGAAAGATTTTTATACTACTTACTTCTTCTAGATAGCGAATTATTTGTGACTGCCTGTTGTAAAATGTGACAAAATCTTTATATGCATCAAATTTTGTGAATTCTACTCTATATCTGCCTGCAATACTTTGGTGCGGCTCTAGTAGAATACCAGGTTCGTTTTTCAGCCATCGAATAAAGCGGAATTGCTTCGCTTCGTTACCATTTGCTTGCAACTGCATGTTTAGCGCTAGATCTGCCGAGGCAATGTATTCTATTGTCTGACGGGAGTCCTTTTTAATGATTATGAATTGAATTTGCTGCAGTTCATTTGAGCTAAATCCAATGTAGACACTAGTCTCACTATCAAAGACTTTTTGGGGAAGGCTTTTTACTTGGCGCCCAAAATAAATGAAATTTTCGTTATATATGCTTTTGTCCCGATTGCTTTTTGATACTTTTCGAAACTCTATTTGCGTGGAAAGGTGTTTTAAATCCTCTTGCTTTATTGGATATTCAAAAAAATCACGTAATCTATTGACGATTTTTTTTTGGTTTACCAGCTCGCCGCGATAATTAAAAACCTGTGCGCATTTATTGCCATTAGCCAAAGCGGGGAGTGACGAGCAGCATAGAAACAGCCCGATTAAAGCTCTTTGGTAAACCATTTTTTCCATGGGCTCTTGGGTAGCAGATCATTTTGAAAGTGAAGCCATTGATTTTGCCCTTCCTCCTCAATGGATATAATATCATCTGCAAAACCGTAGTCTTTCAATTGAAAATGAATTTTTTCACCCTCATTGCGCGGGACTTTGCCGCGAACTAGTATGGCCCGATCTCGAATGTCGAGAATGTCTAGGTTTTTAAGGGAAGGTAGGCTCAGTAATTGCTTTTTGATCTCATCAAAAGAGTGAAAAAATAGTGCCATGACTTTGGGGCTTAGTACATAAGCCAAGATGACAAGATTCACTATGCTGACTCCAAGAATTAAAGCCCATGAGTAGCGGTAGGATAGGTAGGAGAACTCATGAAAATTTCTTAGCCACATAAGGCAAATGGCCCCAAGAGCAATGTAATAGGTGTTTGGTCTTTGCATAAGAATGGCAATTCCCGCTATAGGAGCTAAGAGATAGATGGCCAGTATGTCTAAAATATAAGAGTTTTTTAGGGATACTTGCCAGTACTGCAAATAGCCCATATTGGAAGCGTTAGCACTGTAGAGAAAGTTAAAAGCAGGGGACAGTATAAGGGCAATGGCCAGTGCTTTTAGCAGCTTTTCATGGGTTCTATAGGATAATTTCATAACGTTCTGATTATACACGATAAGTTAATTTTACGGCCCGCAATTTTGCTGCGCTATAAATAATATAAGATTGTAAACAAAGTGGCCAGCTCTAGGCGTGACAATAATTGTCGCTTGTCTGTAAGGGCTATATACATTGCTTTGGCTTCCGCCGTTATTTTGATTCTGATCTTGGTATCAGGCTTGCAGTATTTAGGGCTGGAGGATTTTATGAATCGAAAAATCTTAATTTCATCTATTGTGCTATCGTTGCTATTTTCCTTGGTGGCTTGTCAATCCACACAAGAGGTCGTGGTCAGCCCCGAAGAAAGACAAGACGAGATTTATTTTAAATATATGGTTACACCAGAAAATATTAACAAGCGATTCGGTAAATCAAAAGAGACGGCTCTTTACCGCGCCGTAAGGCTTAATGATAAAGAGGCGGTAAAAGTCTTTCTGGAGAACCCTAGAACCAATGTTTATATAAAGCCCTTACCCTTGCTAAGAGCTGCCTATGATAATAAAGCAGAAATTGTGCAAATGTTGATTAACAAAGGTGTTCGGCTTAACGACAAGAATGCCAATGGCTACACAGCTCTACACTTGGCGGTGAGGAAAGGGCATCAAGAAATTGTGGAAATGCTTTTGCAGGCCGGAGCCAATCCGAATGTTAAAGACAAGAAGGGGCGTACAGCTCTAATGGATGCGAGTCTACGCGGTAATGTAGAGATCACACGTCTTTTGCTGCAAGCAAATGCTAACGCCAATGCATTGGATGGTAAAAGTCGCTCAGCTTTGATTATTTCATCCGCTCTTGATCATACGGATGTAGCCAAAGCCTTGTTACAAAATGCCGATATCAACCAACGAGATAAAAAGGGCCGTAGTGCTTTAACTTATGCTGCTAGAAACGGAAATATTGAAATCGTAAAAGATTTAATCCAGAGAGGAGCGGAATTCAATTTGCGCGGAGAAGATAAGGTGGCTCTTGATGCAGCAGCAATGAATGGTCATTCAAAAGTGGTTACCTACTTGATACAGGCCGACAAAGCCAATCGTTTAAAGAAAAAACGAAGCAAAAAGTAGTTAGTTCATATCTTCTGTATTGAAGATGCGCGATTTAGGCAAAATCACGGCATGAGGCGGGATGGTCAAGCCATCTCCAATGACCACATCCCCCATAATGCTAGCTTTCAGGCCAATGGTTGTCTTATTACCTATTTTTACTTTTCTGACAATGAGATAACCCTTCATTCCATAATGTGCAAAGATGGTGGCAGAACCCCCAACGGTAACATAGTCTCCCAATTCAATCAGACATGGGTCCGATATGTTCGAAGTATTGATCACAGTGCCCTTGCCAATTTTCATGCCCATCAAACGATAAAACATGACAGCCAAGGGCGAGGGGCAGATAAAATCCAACGTGGTGTATCGAACCAGTTGTACTAGCGAATTGTGATATAGCCAGGGGATTACATTGATCGAGTACCAAGTTCCCTTAAATGGTTTGAGCCAAAAGATCCACGGTATGTTAAAGACCGGAACAATAAATAAGATGGAAAGCCAATACATAATTATGCCAAGTGCTACACACATTGCATAAATGGGGGCTTGCAGCCAGAGCTCCATGGGGGCTACCAACTGCCTTGCTTGTAAAAACAAATAGATCCCCGGGCTAAGTGCAAGACTCAAACACACAACATAAATCAGAGCAATGGGGCTTAATACAACAAGAGCTCCTATGCCGCGAAAGCTTCTTAATAGGGTCTCCATTAAGCCTAGTAGCCCAGGCTTATTGCTAATCCTACTACTAGGGTCTTCGTATGTCTTTTCTGCAGGTATGTCAGAAGTTTTTGGCTTTTTTGCCCCCGCCGATTCCATAGGTATATTATAGGTCATTTTTATGGCATCGGTCTAACAGAAATATAACGAAATTAGAAGTGAAAGCCTTCTATCCATTCATTTAGAGATGAAAACGTCTCCAATTGGTGCAAATCCTCATAATTAAGTAGCTGATAGTCACTGCAATTTCTAAGGTGCGCGAGCAAATGATCAAAAAAGCCAGACTCATTGATCAAGGCTATGGGCTTTTGATGTAGTTGCATTTGCCTCCAGGTGAGGATTTCAAATAGCTCATCCAATGTTCCCAAGCCACCAGGGATGGCCAAAAAGGCATGACTTTCCTTTTCCATTAAGGCTTTGCGGGCGTGCATGGAATCTACAATTCTAAGATCTTGCAAGCCATCGTGGGCTACCTCCCACTGAACTAGGGATTGAGGAATAATTCCCAAAACCTGGCCGCCGGCGTTCAGGCAGGCGTCTGCTGCCTCTCCCATTAGTCCCACTTTGGCGCCACCATAAACCAAGCGAATTTGATTTTCTGCCAAGTAGATGCCTAATTTCCTGGCCAGTTCACGGAACTGACTATGATTGGATGGTTTCGAACCACAATATACGCACAGCGATTTCATCTATAATCCTTTTGAGCTTGCCATGAATTAGCAATCTTATAGGCTTATGACAAGGGGGCGAGATGAAAGTAATTCTTTTTATAGGCTTTTTTTGCATGGCAATACCAGCCTTTGCGGGACTCGATATATTCCCATCCTCATTGTCGCTAGGCCCGATCGATTTAAATTACGGCAGGGAGGATCGAGGGAGCCTGCGTGTTTACAATAATACAAAGGAAGATTTAGACCTGTATGTGCAAAGAGCTTGTGGATCGGAGTTTCGAACCTTCAGCACTTGTCATATGCTACGTGCGGGTTCGAGTTGCCGCATTGATGTTAGTTTCCGGCCATACAATTCTGGTTTTTTTACTTGTAGAATACGTGTGAATGATTCCTCTTATACTTATTCTGACTCAGCCTCCGTAACCGGTAGGGCCTATAGGCGATGATCCTTTCTCTAATACTGTTTCGTCTTCTTTTTGCTGAGTGGAGCGGGCCACAACTACATGGTGTGCTTGATAAAAAAATCTTAAAAGAAGCCAGCGGCCTAGTTTGGCATCAAGATTCCTGGTGGCAAGTGAATGATTCAGGAGATGGGCCATTTGTATACAAGTCCGATGATATTACTGGTCCGTATCAAAAAATAAACTACATAGGGGCAAAGCCTTTTGACGTAGAGTCTTTGGCCATTGCAGACTGCTTTGCTGAAAAGTGTTTGGTAGTGGGGGATATTGGAGACAATTACCATTTGCGAGATCGTATTCGTTTGTATTTTTTGCGGATGAGTGACCTAAATAAAAAGGAAGTGGTTGTAAGTCATATTTTACAATTAAGGTATCCGCAGCAAGCCAGAAACGCCGAAGCCATGAGTTTTGCCCCGAACGGTGATTTGATAATCGTTACCAAGGAAGAATACGATAAAGAGGTAAAAAACGCCCAGGTATTTCGACTTGCTAGCAATAAAGTCTTTAGCAAAGAAGTGGAGGTTTTAGAATTTGTAAAAGAATTGCCAATTCTTGATTGGTTAAAATCAAAGGACCGTCATTCCTACTTGGTGACCGGATTGGATATTGCCGAAGATGGTGTGTGGTATCTATTGACGTATCATCATATAATAATTCTGCAAGCAACCAGTAAAATGCAAGATTGGTCAAAAACAATTTTGCCCTTTTCTGCGCAAGTTGCGGGGCAAGCCGAAGCCATTGTGAAAAACGGCAATCTTTTATATGTAACTTCCGAGACCTCTAAACGTACAAAAGGTGCTATTTTAGTTTGGGCCAATAAAAAAGATAGAAGATTATCAGGCAAGGCAGCAGAAAGAAAAACGAAAGCAGCTGACCATAAGTAAAATATGTCGCAATATACCCGATATGGTTATCGGGAGCCCGGAAACACTCGCTTATTATTCTTAGTAGTGAGTAATAGATGACAAATAGTGTGGTGTTAAAGCCTCTTAGTTTTTCATTTCGACTCAAATAAAGCAGGGTAAACAATACGGGGCCCTCGGCGATGGCTTGGTATAATTGAGAGGGGTGCCGCAAATAGCCATCCATGATTGGAAAAACCATGGCCCAGGGAACATCTGTGATTCGTCCGGCCAATTCGCCATTTATAAAATTACCGATTCTTCCTAAAAACAATGCTATAGGGGCAAATAATAGGCTTATATCCAATATGGGAATGGGGTTGGATTTTTTGATCCTATAAAAAAGCAGTAGAAAAATTCCTACGCCAATAACAGCACCATGAAAACTCATGCCGCCCATTTGCAAAGAAAAGATGATTGCCGGATCTTGCACAAGCAGACGCGGTTGGTATAGCAGCATATAGCCCAATCTGCCGCCGACAATGATGCTTATCCACAAGAATGTGAAAAAGTCGATGATTGCGTGACCAGGAACCATGGAGTTAATTTTTTTGCTGTATTTTAAAGTGCAAAAAAATACGATAAGCAAAGCTAGTGGATAAAAAAGCCAGTACCAAGACACGGGTTGACCATAAAATACGAAAGCGATGGGATCGAAGCTATGCTGCATAGTTAATGCTTTCTTTTCATGCTAGTTTTGTCAAATGGCTTAATTAATATTCATTTACATTTTACCCAAATTCCATTAACAAAGGAGCATGTTTCGGCCCCAACTTACCAAATTCAGCCTCAGTCTGTATGTATATACCTTGTTTATTATCCTTTGGGGCGCTTGGGTGCGAATTTCCAAATCTGGAGATGGCTGCGGAGATTCTTGGCCACTTTGCGATGGAGCACTAATCCCAAAAGCACAAAGCTGGGCTACTTGGTTTGAATACTTTCACCGTTTTACAACGGGTTTATTTGGTCTCTTGGTAATTTATTTGTTTTATATTGGTCTGAAACATTATCGTAAAGAGACTGCCGTTTGGCGTCTTTGTATTTTGATTTTTGTCTTTACTGTGATCGAGGCCCTTATAGGCGCGTTGCTAGTAAAGCTTGGCCTGGTGGTAGATAATGATACTTTTTTACGGCTCCTATATATGTCGATACATCAGGTGAGCTCAATACTTTTGTCAGGCTTTATTGGCTTGTTGTGGCTTATATCCAAAAGACAAAAATATGTCTTAGATTTTCACCGCAGTCATATTTTGATTGCGGCTGCGTTTTTGCTGCTAATGCTTAGCGGTCCTCTTGCGGCTCTTTCTACCACACTTTATCCGAGTCAAGAATTGTGGCAGGGCTTTTTGCAAGACTTGCAGCCGGGGCAACACTGGATCATTCGCTGGCGTGGTTTGCATCCCATCTTATCGAGCATAATTGGGGCCGCGATGGTTTATCTAGTTTATCTGCGTTATCAGAAGACTAAGGATAAAAAATACGAAACTTTTCTTAAGATTTTGGTGATCGCCCTACTGTTTGGCGTATCGACGCTGCTAATGCTCTATCCTATTTGGATGAAACTAGGGCACTTGGCCCTAGCGCATTTGCTTTGGTTGGCGGTGATGCGTTTGTTAATTAAAGATAAGCTCTAAATGCGGCGCCTACTGCATCCGGATCACTGGTGCCGCCCGCATTATTAATGATGGTATTGATTTGATTACATACATCATCTTGCGCTGATTCTAGAGAACAATAGGCATTTTGAATGTCGATAACATTGTTGCCAAGTTCCGTATCATTGGATGCATCGACAATATTGGTAAAATCAGAGCCATCACTTTCAAAATCTGCATAGGTTCCGTCCCATCCACCAAATGTAGAGGCCATAAGAGTTGCCGAATAAGCCATGGAGCCAAACATCGTCATGCCAACGGATTGTGAGTTCTTGCAATATGTTTTGGTTTGCTGCGCTTTGCTGACCGCATCACCAGGCCCAGAGGAGCTACCAAATACCAGTGAGCGAGAAAATAGTTCCAAGTTGCTGCTGTCCTCACCTTGCGCCTGAGAAAATATTTGTGCCAATCTAGTATTATCCATGCCTTGTTCAATAAAACCAGCGGCACATCTTAGTTTGTTGGCTCTAGGGGATTGATCATTGCCAAGAGCTGCTACACAGGTCTGTACGCTAGCAGCAGTGGCATTATTTACGCACTCTCTTGCATTCGCATAGTTTTGTAGCTCCTCACTTTCACAGGCCATCATCGGTACCACCAATAATACTAGAAATACTCTTTTCATATTCATTCTCCCTACTACTAATCTAGCAGTAAGAGATAGAGAGCGTAAGAGCTTTGCATGAAGTATCGACTAGAGGCCAGGTTATTCTGGTAAATAGTTTTTAAATAGATCCCGGTAATTAGGGAACTGGTCCATGGCTTTGTAGGCTATGCTTTCTAGCATTTTTTCGTTTTTCGTTGTGGTGAGAATGTCCAAGACTTTGATAAATACATCGGGATTGGCTTCTCCGCTATTGATCAGCTTTTTTCCCTCTTCCAAAACCTGATCGTAGGTATTTCTTTCGGCGCTAATTTTAAAAAGCAGTTGTTTGTATTGAGCTCCGCCTACATCATCGGGCTCAAACATGCCTATGTAGCGATCGGCATCATCAAGCATGTCGTTTTTAATCAGAACATCGATTACCTTATTTAAATATTCTACGGTGCGGCCGTTGATGACGGCTCCCTTAAGAAAATAGGATAGCGCCTCTTCGGTATTATCATTATTTAGTAGATCAATGCCGGAGGTAAGTAGAGCTTGTGAGACCACTTTTTTTAGATCATCAGGTTTTCGGTCTAGCTTCATATAACGGTCAAAGTATCGCTCCACATCTTTGTATTGATAAGTGGTAATACATAGAAGTAGGGCAAATTTTAAAAGCTGTGGACTCAGTGGGTAGTATTGCGATATGTGAGAAATTTTTTTGTAGGCCAATTCATTTTTCTTTTGTTCCAAATGGATAATAAAATCACCCACCAAGCACTTAAAATGTAGGGGAGTTAAACCTAAAGCTTTTTGGTAGTATTCCAATGCTTCATCCAATTGTCCTTGATCGTGGGCGATCTTTCCAAGGTAGTAATAAGCCAAAGTAGGCTTATCGCTTTGATTGATGGCAATTAGGAATTGTGCCCTGGCATCTTTACTTTTTTCGGCCTCTAAAAAACGTCGACCCTTTAGAATGGTTTTGGTGTATTCGCTTGGATTCATTTTTCTTTGCGCAATACTAAGCAAATAGGCTTCAAATTGCTCTGAAGAAAAGGGCTTGAGCAAATAGCCATCCACCTCTTCTTCTGCTGCATCGGCAACAGAGGAGTCCGTTGCATTTTCCGTTACTACTACAAATATTTTTTCAAAGGGAGACTCAACGTATTCATTGATATAGGGGATCAAATCCAAACCATAGCGGTCATGTACTTCAAAGTCTGAAATAATAATCTCTGGTTTATGGTTTTTGATGTAATCCACAGCGTGATCATAGTTTTTTAAGGATATAATGTTGGCCTTTTCAACACCGATATTGGTAAGCACTCGCTCCAACATACTTCTAATGGAGCTAGATTTATCTAGAACCAAAGCCTTTTTATCAGCAAAAAATATTAGATTTTGATCTTCGGTCAATTCAACTCCTAACTAGAAAAAAAATCTTTCGGTCTCTCACTAGTATTCGTTTCTTGTTTCTTCTCAGTCTCTTCTGACTTTTTGCTGGAGATTCCTAGCCATTCAGGGGCGTATATACTTACAACAATATAAGCGATAAAGCTTGCAAAACAGATAAATATGCCAATACCAATAATCAGAGCATCCACCTTGCTAGAATAACGGAAAAAACACTAGCAGAAAAGATTTAAATGTTGCAGCCAATAATCAATGCTACATAATTATAGGTCTTTAGACGAAAGAATCGGGGAAATACTTGTTCTTTGTATAGATAGTCAATAAACTCTTAACATATTTAGGGGGATCATTGTTACTACTAATCATTTCAACGTTAATGGCAGCTGATTGCGGCAAAATTCGATATGCAAAGGGCGAGGTACACGTTATGCGTGTTAAGCCGGGGCAAGAGGGGCGTACAAACCCTGTACGAAATGCTTTGCGCATAAAGAAAACTCCATTTGCATTAAATTGCTATGACGGCATACGTACCGGCCCCTCATCTCGTGTTAAAATCAAAATTTTAAAGGGCGCCTTAACCTTAGGTCCCAATTCCCAGGTTTTAATTGAGAACTACTTAAGAAAAACACGAGATGTTGAAACTTTAAGTATGCTATATGGAAAGATCCGCGCTGTAATTGATCCTAAGCAAAATAAAAAGAAAAGTTTTCGCATCAAAACCCCTTCATCAGTTGCAGGAGTTCGTGGTACGGATTTTTATATTGAATTTGATCCAAATAAAAACGTTACCAAGCAGGCCACCTTGACGGGGAAAGTGGAAGTGGAGCAAGTTGGATCAAAACAAAAGGTTGTGGTGGAATCCGGAAACCAGGTGGAAGTAAAAAAAGTAGTTCTTCCACAAGCGCCTAAGAAAGCAAAGGTGGAAAAATCCAATGAGGGCAAGGTTGCTACGAGTTTGCCGGCTAAAAAAGTAAAGCAAGAGGCACCTGTTTTTGTTGAGCCAGTGGTAGTAGAGCCTTTAAAAGTTACTCGAATTGAAGAGACTGTGAAGAAGCAAATTCGTTCTACATCAACGATTGTAAAAAATGATAAAGATTTTACCTCAGAAAAGGCAGTGGAAATACTGGGTAAGCCAGAAGATTGGAAGCCCACAAAAGATGAAGTGCCTTTGGACTTCCAAGAAATAGAGAATGTGTTTTAAAACTGGTAGACAGGTCCCAGGTAAAGCATAATGGCCCATGTTGTGATATGGGGATTTCTATCAAAATTATTAGAAGCGGCACTCGACTCTATTACGCTATGACGAGTTCGCTTTATGGTTCGGGCTAGGTAAAACTCCAAATTAGTTTGAATCGCCATTTTGGCGCTAGGCCATAGAATATGGCTAATGCCGGCACCCGCACTGGCACCAATATAACGAGACTTGCCGTTATGGTACAAAGTGCCTGGAAAATAGTAATCAATTTCTAGTGTTGAAAAAGATAGTCCTGCTAGCCAATACAAAGACGTAGAGGCATTATGATTTAGCCGTTCGCCAAACTGTAAATCAAAAATATTGTATTGGCTCTTATTTAGGTCATCAGCAATGGGCATATCCTTATCCTGATTTTTGTGTTTCAGCGTATAGTACGAAGCCGTAAGTAAATATGACCTATTGTTTTTTAAAAAATTATAAGAGGCTCGAATCCCGTGCATTCTAAAGTTATCTCGAAAGCCTTGCATATCGTTTTTATCTAATTCGATATAAGGAGCTCCTACCATGGGAGTGATGGCGATGCGCCGACTAATATCACGATCCGGCTCAGGGAGTTTATTGAAATAACTTTCTCTGGGGAGGCGCTTTTCTGCAAACCAGTCGTAGGTGGGCCCTTCCTGCATATTCTGGGCGCTGGCTACAAGTTTGTTGGCTTCAAGCTTGTACAAAACCCCCGTTTTTAATTTTGTTTTGCCAACTGTCGTTAAGCCTTTTATGGAAATAATATTATCACCTTCTACGTAAATCTCTGAGTCACTTACAAGTACATTCTTACCGCGCCACATAAGGTTTTCTTTTGCGCCTTGTGGGCAAAGCCAGCGAAAGTCACCCTCTACTTGCCATTGATCCTTTTTTATAGCCGTAGCGCTTGCATCTTCGTACAAAACGCCATAACAGCGGTTTTTACTAATAAATTTTATATAGGATTTCTTTTCGGCTTGAATGCGCTGTCCGTTGTTTACAAGGGTTTTAAATTTCGCAGGCTGTTTGTCTACGAAAGTTTTTCCACGTTCATACTGTACTATGGCGCGAAAGTTCTCTTCACTTGCAAAACTAAACATTAATAAAAAAATACTTGGTAACATGCTTTCTCCGATTTATATCTAGGGTAGGATCTTTCGTAGCAGATGGCTAGTAGAGAAAGGTCTAGTTAAGAGGTAGAAATGAAGTTAAGTCACATACTTACAGACCATGAGTACGAAATTCAAGATGTTGCAAAATTGCTTAAGGAGGGGGAGGACTTTGCTGATTTGGCAAAGCGTTTTTCGCGTTGTCCTTCTGGCACAAGTGGCGGCAATTTAGGCGATATACAAAAGGGTCAAACCGTCAAAGAGTTTGAGGAGGCGGCTTTTGCATTGGATGTGGGGGAGATTTCCAAGCCCGTACGCAGTCAATTTGGCTATCACCTAATTAGGAGAGAAGACTAGATCCAGCGGTCGATGGTTTCGGCTAGCCAATGAGGATCGTCAATCGCAATATCATGACCAGCGCTTTTATGAAGGATTAGTGAGGATTCCAAGCGCTTGGCAAGTTTTTGTGAGGAACGCCAACTAACCATATTATCTGCTGTGGAAGATATGATAAGGCACGGTATCTTGGTTTTCTTTGGTGCCGTAAAGGTTGCAGCGGATAGAATTTGTCTTAAGGCGGTCTTGGTGCTAAGGCCTTCTTGCTCTGCAATTTCCGTCCACTCGCTAAGGATTTCTTCTTCCTTCCAAGCCTGGTTGCTCACCATTTTTAAAATTGCTTGTTCCCTTTCGCGTGCGTTGGGGTTTTTTAAAGACTTTAAGCAGGTAGCAAGTGCTTGCGGTTTCAAGCGTTCCCAGGCAAAGCCTACGTTTGCTGCGCTAGAGTTGATGATAAAAGCTTTTTTGAAATCTTTTGGGTATTGATCTTGCCAGCTTAAGGCAATCATGCCGCCAAGGGAGACTCCCACAATACCCCAAATATCCCCTTCTTTTTTGGCTAAGAATTCTTCGCGCATGATGGAGACAGCTTGTTTTACAGTGTTGGGATAAGCCTTTTCTTTATTGTCACCGATTCCAGGTAGGTCTATGCAAAGAGTGTTTCCAACATTGCCTTTGCCAGCAAGTATCTGTGGAAATTTATGCCAATGGCGCTTGCTGCGCATTAAGCCTCTAAGCAATAATAGGTTCATTTTTTAAAACCTTATAGCTGTGAGTGCTTTCTAACATAAAGCGAAATAGCGGCTTATGTCGTCGCATGATTCGGCGGTAGCGATGTGGTTTGATGGGGTTAAAAGCTCCGAGGGCGGAAAACAATTGCCGCGGATTTTTTTTCACCCATAACCAAGAGCCCATCTCTAGGCACCAAGGCAAATAGAGTTTGCTGTCACCGTATTGTGAATGATGGCGATCAAAAAGATAATCCCAAAGGTCTCCATGGGTAACGTAAGATTGGGATTGGGGTTCGATTTTATAAATATTATGGGGGTGAGCTTTATTAAATAGTTTCGCAAAATTTTCGCTTTCGTGGTGAAAAGGAAAGTTTTCCTTTGTTTTGGCGTAGGGGTACCAAAGACGGTCGCGAAGGCCAAAGCCTGAATGAACATCAATGCTCATGGCAAATTGTGCGGGGAATAACTCTTTTTCACAAAATTCTACAACTGCCTGGTTTTCTAGTTCCATTTCTTCGGGGTTGCCGCGGTACCAAGGCAGGCTGGAGCTAATCGTTTGGCCACCGACCAAGCCAGGAGTTTTGTCCAGCGCCTCCACAGGAGCATTGCGCATAAGATCCACATGATTGTAGTTGGAGCGTTGGTTATAATAGACGCCAGTAGGATTTATCATGGGGATGCTGATTAGGCGGGTTTCTTGAAAGAATTTTTTCATCGCCTGATTCCATCGCCATTGCTCAGCAATGGACTCTAGAAAGTCCAAAACCACATGGGTGCCAATTTTTTCTAAACCGTGCACTCCAGCAAATATACCAAGTGTTGGGAGGCTTTTGTTATCTTCGCCCAGGCTAAATGAGACCACCGGAAAGTCTTTGTCTCGGTAGCGTATATTGGTTAAGTCTTTGGTTTTAAAAACTCCGGATTCTTGTAGTGCTCGAATGCGATCTAGTTCCACAAATGTCATGAGAGTAGTTTACACCTTTAAGGCTCAAATGAGGATAGTGATTTTTACTATAACGCAAAACTAACCCTTTGTAGGGTCATCCTTTGGAAGCGTAATTTCAAGCTTCGTATAGGTGGCACCTTTATGAGGGTCTGAATTTGTTTCAATTTGAATCTCTGCATCTATTTTCGCCAGAAAATAATAGATTTGTATCCAGCCCAAACCGCTGCCTTTTTCGCCGCTGCTACCTTCACCAGAGATTAATTTTTTTTGCTTGAGTAGTTTTTTCAACTTTTCTGGCTGAATTCCACTTCCTTGATCTTCTATGTAGAGATAGACCTTAGAGCTCTTTGTTGAGGCAGAAATTCGTACCTCCGTATTCTCATCGCTAAATTTAATAGCGTTATCCAGTGCATTGATAAGAATGTTATTAATTAGAATGTCGCGATTGGTATAAACCATGATCTCAGAATGCACGTCATTAGTGATTTTAATATTCTTTTGGGTAGCTTTATCGAGAACAAAATTAATACTGGCATCAATGGCGTTTTTTAGGGACTCCTTATTAAAGGTGATTACCGGGTTATGAATCTCCAAGCTTTGAATTTCACGGGTTTTGTTTAGGATCTCTTTAAGGCGCTGAATGCCGTAGGAAAAGCGTTGCCAATCCTTCGCGTTTAGACTGTCTTTAATTCGGCTAAGAAGCAAATCGATGATGGATATTGGTGTGGCAATATCATGCGATACGGTGTTAATTAGTACTTTTTGTAGTTCTATCTTTTTGTTGCGGCGTTGAACCTGTCGATTCTCTTTGATGTATAAAATAGAAGTGATAATTAGTAGCAAGAAAGCAAGTCGGCAAAACCAAACCAGGTAATCAAAGTAGGATAGTTGTGATGAGTGATGGTCACAGTGGTAGCGAATCTTAAAAACCAAGTCTTGCCCGAATAACGTACGTGTTTTTGTCAATTCATGATAACTAGTCAAACTTTCATTATAGTTTTTAGACTTGTATGTTTCTTTTCTGTCGGGGTTATTTTTCCAGATAATTTCTACAGAAAAATCATGAATATCAAAATGTCCCATGTAGTTATGGATAAAGTCATCATAACGAATTAAATAATTGTACCAACCTTGAAACTCGCCATTGGCACTTAGCCTTGGCTCATAGATGGCGATTCCAGGAAACCCCTGATAGGTTTTCACTACATGGGTCATGGTAGGCATTCCAGAATCTTTTGCACGCAATAAGTATTTTTTTACATCTTCTCGCTGCAGAAGATTTTTATTTAATGCCGCTAAATTTGGTTCTTTCGGAAAGACCAGAACAATTTTTCCGTTTTTGTCTACAGCATTCACTGCTGCCAAAGACATGCTCTTGTCTTCTAAGTATTTTTTTAAAACTTTTTGGCTTCTTTCAATGTATTCGGGGTCTTTTTCGTAGTCAGGTACTTTGACAAGGTGTAGGGCGTTGTAAATGTTATCTATTTCGTCAATGTAGCGCTCTACTAGGTGCTCACTATGAACTTGAATTTCTGCTTTTTTTTGCGATTCCTCTATGCTAATCAGGTTGTAGATGGCCACTTCTGCCAGTGAGTATAGTATGATTGGCAGGACAATGAGTAGTAAGTGTTTTGGCGGCCTAAGCATGGAACCAACATAATACTAAATTGGATAAGTAACAATAGATTATGTCTGCAAATATTTCTAAATATAAGGAATCAATTTTAAGCATGAATAATGCTTTTACCCCCATGGTCAGTGAGCTAAGTATGGCTGGATTAGAACAGCTGCTTGCCTATCCTGGCTCGAAACCTATTATTCATACTGTTGCGGAGGAATTAGCTGGCTTTGCCCTGGCACTGCCTCCTGGTTTAGATTACCAGTCTTTGAATTACCAGTGGTTTGAGCGTAACGTTAAGAATTATTTTTATTTAGATCGAATTTTTATTGCAAAAAAGTTTCAACGTACAGGTTTAGGTAAGAAGATTTATCTAGAGCTCTTTGAGTCCCTTAAAGGGGATTACCAGTATTTAACTTGTGAGGTGAATCTTAAGCCATTAAATCAAATATCTTTAGATTTTCATCGAAAGCTCGGTTTTAAAGAAGTTGGGCAACAAGACACGGATGGCGGTAAAAAGCGAGTAAGCCTACTTGCTTTAAAACTTTAGGGCTTGCAATAAATCTCTTTTATGATTTCGGTGGTATAGTCACCGTATAGGGATACCGTCATATAAGCCAGTTCCCCGCGACCTCCCATAAATTTTTGGAAGCCGAATTTTTTGCATACAAAATCAAAGGTGGAATCTCCTGAAAGGGGGATCTTTCTGCCATCCGCCGATAGCCAGTAGGGTGATTTGATCACGCCGACCCCTTCGATCACTTCTACGCTGGCAGCGCCAAATTCAGAGCTAGGCAGGCTCTGTGCCCAAAGTGAGCCAGGAGCTAAAAAAAAGACCAATAACCATTTCATTCGTTAGCCAAACTAGGAAAATCTCTTATCGAAGGCAAGTAGAATAGCTTTAAGGGCCTAAAATTGAGCCGTTTTAGCTCTAGACCCTTGTCGTATAATTGGATTCAGGGTTTGTTTTTTGTAATGCTGCTGTCGATAATGGTGCAAAAGGGGATTTTATGGAACTTTGGATTGCTTTGGGGGTAGTTGCCCTGTTTTTAGTGTTTATGTACAACTCTTTGGTTGCGAAATCCAATCAGGTAAAAAATGCTTTTGCTGGTATCGATGTGCAATTAAAAAAGCGCTATGATTTGATTCCTAATTTGGTGTCTACCGTTAAACAGTATGCTAGCCATGAAAAGGATCTTTTAGAGAAGATTACGGAGTTAAGGACAAAAGCTGAAAGCAGTCATAGCCCCAAAGAAAAAGTAGAGCTAGACAACGAAATTAGTGGTTTGATTGGTAAGATCATGGTGGCGGTAGAAAACTACCCAGATCTTAAGGCAAGTGAAAATTTTCTGCACCTGCAGCAGAGTTTAAATGAAGTGGAGGAGCAGCTTTCTGCTTCCCGCAGAAGCTTTAATGCGGCTGTTTTAAATCTAAACAATGCTGTGCAGATGTTTCCTACCAATCTAATGGCGGGCGTGATGGGTCTGTCGACGCAAACCATGTTTGAAATTCCTGAAAGTCAAAGATCTACGCCGAATGTGGCGAATATGTTTGAGCAAACATGAGCGTAATAGAATTATACAACCGCGTTTATCCCTATTTAATGGGTTTAGAAAAGCAAAGGCAAAAGAATGTGCGCTTGCTTTGTACGGTAGGCTTTGTTGTTGCACTTGTATGCTTGTTTTTGTTTTGGCTTCTACTTCATAATTTAGCGGTTCGAGGCAATGGCATCTTTCTAAGTTTTTCGCCTGTGCTGGTTTTTTCCTGGTGGGCGGATCATTTTGTAATTAAACCCTACAAAAGGAACTACAAAAGGCATGTGGTAAATAGTGTGATAGCCGCGATATATCCAAACTTGACCTATGATGCTAATGCCAAGATTCCATCAAGCCTTTATAGGGCTAGCCATTTGTTTCCGCAGGGTTTTGATCGCTATCGCGGAGAAGATTATGTGCAAGGTTTGGTGGGGAAGACGCAAATTCAATTTTCAGAACTACATGTGGAGAAGAGGTCCTATGATAGTAAAAACCGCAGAAGATACTATACCCAGTTTCGTGGCTTGTATTTTGTAGCGGATTTTAACAAACATTTTCAGCACACTACTATCGTGTTGCCGGATGCAACGGAAAAAATATTCGGTAGATTCGCATCTGCATTCCAAAAAATGGGTGGGATGGTAGATGGTCGGCCTGGAAAGCTTATCAAGTTAGAAGATCATGAATTTGAGAAGCGTTTTAAGGTGCTAGCTACAAACGATACCGAAGCCCGCTATATCTTGAGTCCATCACTTATGAGGAGGATCATGGAATTTAGTAAGAACGGCTCACGTAGAATCTCTCTTGGTTTTGTGCACTCCCATGTTCACATTGCAATACAGGGCTCGCACAATCGTTTTGAACCGAAATTATTTTCTTCTATCGTGAAGCCAGATATTGTTAGCGAATTGGTTGATGACGTTCAAATGGTTGTGGGTATTGTGGAGGACTTAAATTTAAATACTAGAATATGGACGAAAGCTTGAAAAAGCACCTGTAGAATATATGGGGGGGACTACAGGCGCTGTAAAACGACTAATTGCTTAAGTCATTTTTTAAGCGAGCGAGGCGCTTTTGCATTTCCTCAACTGCTTCAATTGCTTCTTTTCTTGTATCTTCTTTTCCGGCGTCAAATTTTTTCTTTACATTATGCATATAAGTGTCCCAATCCTTACGAATGTCTTCCCATTCGTCCTTCATATCCATACTCAATAGATGGGCCTGCAATTTGATGTCGTCAAACATAGACTGAATTTTATTAACATCATTTTCTTCTGACATTATTTCTCCTTTCTATACATCCGTATTTTAATGGCTATTACTATGATGAAAAGCTTTGTGTCTGGGTGATGTAAAATCCGCAGAGCTATGAAATAATTATGATGATTTCTACAAAGGTACTTCTTGTCGATTTATGTCACTCTAATAATTGGGTGTATGAATCTGTAGAAAGACCCGACTTCCCAAGAAATGACACGAAGCTTCAGTTGCCGACGAAAGGTTTCTGTTGCGCATATACCCCATAGGGGTATATAATCAATATATGAAAAAGGGGACCTCTCATAAAAAACAAGTGAATCGCCTCAATCGAATAGCGGGCCAGGTGAAAGGTGTAGTTAAAATGGTGGAAGAGCAACGGTATTGCATCGATATTTTGAATCAAATGAAAGCCATCAAATCTGCCTTAGCTTCAGTAGAAAACGAAATTGTGAATGAGCACCTGAATCACTGCGTACATCAAGCCATTGCCTCCAAGAAACAAGCCGATGCCAACAAGATGTTGAGTGAAATTAAAGGCTTATTACTGCGAGCGAGGCTTTAGATGGCTAGATTCGTAAGCTTGTGTTTCGTTCTATCTTTCGTATTGAGCTCCGCATCTGCTTACAGTTGTCATAGTTTTACAAAGGTAGATTCGAAGAAGCGTTCTTGTCATGAGCAGGAAGTGCTTCATGCTGTCCATCTTAGTTATGCGATGCAAGACATTGAACATGAGTGTCCTATTTGCATGGCCAATCTTTGCCGTATTGAATTTACCTATGAATCTTCTGCTTTGGGTGTGCCCTCTACAAAGATTTGTAAATCAAAAGAAATTCTTTTTAGTTCCTATAATATAGCGCTATCTACCAAACATATGCCGAAACAGATAGAGCTGCCAGAGCGCTTTAATTGGCAGGCCGTCTACTCTATTTTCATCATATAAGTCAAATTCCGTCGACACGTATTTTAATTTCAATGATTAGGAGATTTATATGAAATTTGCATTTTTATTTTTATTTTTATTCAATGCCGGACTTGCGATGGCTCATCCCGTGGCCTTTCAAGATTCAGTGGGCATTATGGGGCACCATTCGCCCATGCTGACGCACAATCAACTGAACTATTCTTTTAAGTACTGGTGGGCCATGGGGGTTCATCATTTTAAAAGGCCGGATGCTTTGGATAACCGTCATGCAAGTCTAGCTTCGACCAACTTTTTATTAAAAAGATGGTATGGCGATGCCTTTCAAGCCAATGTTTATGCAATTTTGGGGGGCGGAAAAAGTGAGCTACTAGATGAGCCAAAGGATGTCGGAATGGGCATGCTTCAATTCGATATTGAAGATCGAAAGTACTACTTTTTGGCGCAGTATCTGCAACTTACTGACAGCGATGATACCCAGCTCGAGCAAACCACTGTTCGTGCGGGCCTGGCTCCTTATGTGGGGAATTTCGATGATCTACACACGTGGTTCATTCTGGAGTGGAGTGAGAATAGGTTTCTTAATGAAAAGCCAGAGGAAGACTTAACCCCGTATCTTCGCTTTTTTTACAAAAATGTATTGTTTGAAATTGGTCAGTCCTTTGATGGGGCCACAAGATTTAATTATATAATTCATTATTAGGAGAAAATTATGAAAACACTTGTATTAATAGCATGTATTTTTATTGGCTGTTCAGCGCTAGCTGACAATCACAAGCAGCAAGATTCCAAGATGGAGCATAAAGATCATAAAAAGCATGAACATAAAGATAGTCAGGCTTCGGCCAAAAAAGTGGCTAAAGATAAGTTACTTATTAAGGTGAAGGGCATGGTATGTGCTTTTTGTGCTCAAGGAATTGAGAAAAACTTTAATGCCAGGGAGGAAGTGAAAAACACAGAAGTGGACTTAGATAAGATGCAAGTCTTGGTAACTTTTGTGAAAGGCAAAAGCTTGGCAGAAGATGTAGTGAAAGAAATTGTCACTGGTGCAGGTTTTCAATTTGCTGGGGTGGTAGAGTGAGTCGCTTGTCTGCATGGTTATCACTTTTTACTTCCACGGGAACGCTAGTGTGTTGTGCTCTGCCAAGTTTGCTTGTTGTACTTGGTATGGGGGCAACAATGGCAGGGCTAGTAACAGCCGTACCTCAACTAGTATGGTTATCTCAGTATAAGGCATGGGTGTTTTCTGGTAGTGGGATTATGATTTTCATCGCGGCAGCATTGCATTATCGATCAAGAAATGAGCCATGTCCTATTGATCCTAAAAAAGCGAAGGCTTGCATATCAGCAAGGAAATGGTCTTTTGGTGTATTGGTTCTTTCTGGAGTGCTTTGGGGGATCGGAGCATTTTTTGCTTTTGTTGCTCCTTACGTATTTTAGGTTGTTCTTGGTTCGAGAATCCTATGTGCCAAAAACAAAAAAACCGCTAGCACCTAAGGGTACTACCGGTTTTTTGGAAGGATAAGCTAGATTGAAATTTCATGAATTGTCGTTAAACGTCAATTAATAGGGTTTAATGCTAATTATTCTCATTTTGAGATTATTTCCGCCATCTAGCAAATGGCGGAAATATGGTGAAATTATATCCGCCACCTTGACTTTGGCGGAAATATGGCGGATATTTATTTTGTGGGAAAATATAAAGCACTAGACCGACAAAAAATTCCAAGTCAGTTTGAATATACAGACAACTTGGTACATCAACTCATAAGGATTGCAGAAGCTAAACCTTATATTGAAGAATATCTAGGTCAACCTTTAGAGGTCCAGCTTCTTCGTCAGGCTAAGATTATGGCTGTTACTTATTCAAATCAAATTGAAGGGAACAAACTTGAAGAGCGAGGAGTAACTCGGATTTTAGAGGGTAAAGAAACGCGAAGCAAAGATAAAGATATCGTTGAAGTCAGAAATTATGTTGATGCCATTGATTATGTAGAAAAATTATCGCAAGACACCAGAGCAATAAGGACAAGAGATATATGTGATCTGCAAAAATTGATCACCAAGGACCTTCTTGCGGATAAAAAGCAATGGGGTACATTGAGAACAATTGAAGTGGGTATTGTTGACGCTATTTCAGGAAAGAAAATTGATAATGTGCCAGAACCTATTTTTTTAAAGGAACTAATGTCTGATCTATGGGCATGGCTTGATGATAATAAATCCACCAATCCTTTTGTAAAGGCATACGCTTTCCATTTTTTACTGGTAGCGATACATCCATTTGCTGATGGTAACGGCAGAACCTCTAGGTTGATGCAACATTTGTTATTATTGAAAGACAAAGAAAACCTAGCGCGTTTTGTTCCGAGTGAAACTTCGATTATGGCAACAAGAGATCGTTATTATTCTTCAATTCGTCAGAGTAAAATCCTTGGTAAGATGAATCCGATAATTGAATATTTGGCAGAGTGTTTTGCAGATTCCTCGGAGGAAGTCATTAAAGGGGCTAAAAAGCTAGTCAAATCTAGCTTGGAGCGGAAGCCCGATGTAAGAAAAAAAAGAATCCTTACGTTGGCTCGAAAGCTAAAAGAGTTTGTAATTAGCGATGTTCTGGAAGCCTTTCCTGAGATTCCTCGCAGGACCCTTGAAAGGGATCTTGCCAATTTAGTAAAGACTAAAGACCTTAAGGCCATTGGGGAGCGTAAAGGTCGTATTTACAGAGTAAAGTGAAGTGGGTGCAGTATAAAAAAAAACCGCTAGCACCTAAGGGTACTACCGGTTTTTTGGATGGGGCGGCAGGATTCGAACCTGCGAATGACAGGATCAAAACCTGTTGACTTACCGCTTGTCGACGCCCCAATCGCAGACCCAAAAACTAATGTGTCCACAAAGCGAAGGCAAGAAAAAATCGCAATTCTCTAAGGAAATGAATACTTAATCGGCAACTATCGGGCTCTCTGGATTTCATCCAGAGTTTGTCCCATGTCCTCTAAGTGTTTTTCGTACTCGGCAAATATGGTGTTCTCCAGGTCTTCACGCATATCTTGATTCAGAGGGTGGGCCACATCACGAAATGTCCCATCTTTTTTCTTTTTTGAGGGCATGGCCACGAATAGACCATTGTTGCCTAGAATAATCTTTAAATCACGAACGACAAAGACACCATCTAATACAATGGTCACATATGCCTTAAGGCGTTCCTCGTTTACGGGGAATATTTTAACTTCTGAAATTTTCATAGCCCATCCTCGTTGTTTACTGGTTGTACCTATTATATCGGTAATGTCCGTCATCACTTTAGACATTCGTCTGGCTTGTTTCACATTGGTACAAAACCAGAAATCTATTGCTTAGAGGCGGCTATGGACTATTATGGCTAAAAAAATAGGAGAGGTATGTATTCATTACATAGTATGACGGCCTATGCTGATTTCAGCTGCAAAGGAAAGAATGCAGACTACCAAGTTCGTATTCGCTCCTTGAATTCTCGGTTTTTGGATCTAAAAATTTCTTTGCCAAGTGAACTGACTGTCCTCGAAGAAGAAGCCCGCGCCTTGGTTGCCAAAGCCTTTCATCGCGGCAAAGTGGATTTGCAGGTCTATCGTTATGCTCGGGATGGTGACAAGAACGTGCGCATTGAAGTGAATCAGGACTTGATCCAAAAGGCACATCAAAGCTTAAAAAGTATCGCCCAGAAAACAGGTCTACGCTATGAGAGCATTCAAGACCTGCAGGCGAGTCTTCCACTATTGAGTCTGCAAAGCGAGACAGCCTTAGCCCAAAGCGAAAAAGCGCAAGTTATGAAAGCCATGAAGGCTTGTTTGGACTTAGCAAAACAACAAAGAGCCAAAGAGGGCTTGCATCATGCCCGAATTTTAGAGTCTTTGGTGAAGGCCATTGAAAAAGAATTGGGGCAAATTGAGAGAAAAAAGGCACAAATTGCGCAATCGGGCTATAAGAGGCTGGAGGCTCGCCTAAAAAAATGGAAGCTCAAAGACATAGAGCCAGAGAGGCTCGAGCAAGAACTCGTGCTTTACCTTGATCGCAGTGATATCAATGAGGAATTGGTGCGACTGCGTGAGCATCTTAAAACCTTTCTTGAGGTGATGAAGAAAAATAAAAGCGGAAAGAAGCTGGATTTTTATACGCAAGAATTCCTGCGCGAGACCAATACCATCGGTTCCAAGGCTCAAGATGCTAAAATCACAAAGTCTGTAGTAAATATGAAATGTCTTATTGAGCAGATTCGAGAATTGGTGCAGAATATTGAATAGAATGGCCAAGTTAATTATTTTAGTAGCACCTAGCGGCGCCGGAAAATCTACCTTTTTACAACAAGCTGTAGCGGATGATGACAACTTGGTTCACTCCGTTTCCTATACCACGCGTAAACCAAGGGCTAACGAAAGCCAGGGAAATCCCTATAATTTTATCTCGGAAGAGGATTTTAAAAAGAAAATTCAGGAAGACTTTTTTATTGAATGGGCCAAGGTGCATGAGCACTACTATGGAACCTCAAAGAAGGATCTGGAAGATATTTGGGCTCAAGGTCAGCGGGTGATTATGGATTTGGATGTAAAGGGAGCCACTCGCATGAAGGGTTATTACCCGGAGGCTTTGACGGTATTCTTGCTGCCGCCCTCAATTGACGAGCTGCGCAATAGATTGCAGAAGCGCGATCAGTCCGAGGAAACCAATTTGGATTTGCGTCTGGCTAATGCAGTGGATGAAATGCTATCGGCCCCCAAGTTTGATCATCAGATTGTAAATGATGATTTCGACCGTGCCTATTCTCAGTTCAAAAAAATAATTGATGGCCAATACAATCAATAGTAGAAGATGGTCTACTTTAGGAGGTTCTTTTGGCACGTGTAACAGTAGAAGATTGTTTAGACAAAACCTACAATCGTTTTTCGTTGGTCATGTTGGTAGCTAAGCGCGCCAAGCAATTGGTCAAAGGCAGTCTTCCGTGTGTAAAAACCAAAAACAACAAAGAAGTGGTTACGGCATTGCGTGAGGTGGCTGCGGGGCATGTGTATTATACGCCTGACAAAAGCCTAGGAGAGCCAGAAATTCAGATCGAGAACGATCTAAACCGTTAATTTTTCCCTAAATTTTCCGATCTTTCCTACATAGGACAAATCGCATCAAGGTGGGTAAGGCATAATGGCAACGCAAAAGGTAGTGGAAAAAATCAGCGAAACTTCCCCTACCGATGTTGAAGAGCTTTTAGAGCGCATACAGGATCTTTCCCCAAATATTGATACCAAGGAAGTACGAAGGGCCTTTGAATTTTCCAAAAAGGCACATGAAGGGCAATTTCGTCGAAGTGGTGAGCCCTATATCACCCACCCCCTAGGTGTGGCCAGCATCATCAATGACCTTGGCTTGGATCAAGCCTCCATCATTACCGGGCTTTTGCATGATACGGTTGAAGACACTAAAGTAACCAATGAGGACATTGTTAAAAACTTCGGTCAAGAAGTTGCCGACTTGGTAGATGGGGTAACCAAAATTTCGCAAATGACGTTTAAGAATACCCACCAAAAACAAGGTGAGAATATTCGTAAGATGATCATTGCTATGGGGAAAGACATACGTGTGATCATGGTCAAGCTAGCCGATCGCTTGCACAATATGCGAACCCTCAATCATATGCCTTATTTTAAACAGGAAAGAATCGCGCAAGAAACGTTGGATATTTATGCGCCACTAGCAAATCGATTGGGTATTTCCTCCATTAAAGTGGAGCTGGAAGATTTAAGTTTTCGTTATTTAAGGCCAGATATTTTTTATGATCTTGTGCAAAGGGTACAGCGCAAGAAAAAGGAACGTGAAAAGTATGTGGACGATGTGATTCACCAAATCCACGAGGTTCTAGAAAAATCTAGCCTATACGCAGATGTGCAGGGCAGATCCAAGCACCTTTACTCCATCTACAAAAAAATGGAGCATAAAAATTTAGAATTCGATCAAGTGCATGACCTGCTGGGTTTTCGTGTCTTGTTGGATTCGGTTGGCCAGTGCTATCAAGCTTTGGGCATCGTCCACTCTGTTTGGAAGCCTGTGCCGGGGCGATTTAAAGACTATATTGCATTGGCGAAATCCAATAATTACCAGTCTTTGCACACCACGGTAGTTGGCCCTGAGGCGGAGCAAATTGAAATCCAAATCCGTACTCACGAAATGCATGTGATTGCTGAGCGCGGTATCGCAGCTCACTGGCAGTATAAAGAAAAGGGCAAGATCGATGCGGAGACCGAACAAAAGTTTCGCTGGTTAAGAGACATGATTTCCAATGCTTCTACCGATGCGGATGAGTATTTGGAAAACGTAAAGACTGATCTTTTTGATTCAGAGATTTATGTTTTTACTCCAGCAGGGGAGGTAAAGGAGCTTCCCGAGGGTGCAACGCCTGTGGATTTTGCCTATGCGGTTCATACAGACGTGGGCTTTCGCTGCGTTGGCGCAAAAATTAACGGTCGTATTGTGCCATTAAAGCACCGGTTGAAAAGTGGGGACAGGGTTGAGATCCTCACCTCTCCTACGCAATCGCCAAATAAGGATTGGTTAAAATTTGTTGTCACCTCCAAGGCCAAGGCAAAGATTCGTACCCACGTACGGACGGAAGAGCGCAAAAAGAGTTTGGAGTTGGGTAAAGAGATTGCGGAACGTGAATTAAAAAAGATTGGCAAAAGCAATAAGGTTTTTAAGAGCAGTGAGTTTGATAAGTATCTGAAAAAGACAGGCGCCAACACTTTGGATGAGTTTTATATCCATATTGGTTACGGCAAACACAATATGGAGCAAATGTTTGATGCGGTAATACCAGATTGGAAAAAAGATGAGAAAAAGCCTGAAGACAATGCATCCATTATGGACAAGGTCTTTAAGTCCGCAAAAAAGAAAAAAGAATCCTTAATTACCGTGGATGGCATGAGTGATGTGATGGTTCGCTATGCCAAGTGTTGCAACCCCATTCCTGGAGATCCCATTGTTGGCTTTATTTCTCGAGGCCGTGGAGTGACGGTACACAAGGCCTCTTGCAACAAGGTTTTTGAAATCGATGCGAAGCGAGAAGTGGAGGTGGCTTGGACCAAAGAAAGAAAAGGTGCCGCTCACGCTCATATTCGCATAGTATCCTTAGATAAGCCGGGCTTTTTAATTAAAGTATCCGAGGCATTCACCCATTCAGGGGTAAATATACTTAACGCCAAAATCAAAACTACCAAAGATCAAAAAGCCGTTTTTCATTTTGAAGTGCAGGTAAAAGACCTGGAGCAGCTGCAAAATACCATTCAAAAGATCCAAAGCCTAAAGGGCGTTATCCACGTGGAGCGCCTCTAGTTGCGAGTCTAGCCCGAGGCATAGTTTCACCATACAATTGCTATATTACTAGGCGCGTATAATTGCTTTTGGTATATGACAGCATCTTCTTTTTTCGCTTCAATAGCGGCATAAGGAAAATCCTATGACATTATTGATGAAACAATTATTTCAATTGATTAGCTTGCTCAATTCTGAAACGGGCACCAATCAAATCGCTGCAGGTGTTGCACTAGGTTTTGTACTGGGGATGACTCCCGCCTTTTCTTTGCAGACCATTCTCATAGTCTTCTGCCTTTTTATTTTTCGAATTCAAATAGGTGCCGCTTTGCTCTCAGCTTTCTTTTTTGCATTTCCTGCTTATTTGCTGGACCCCTTATTTCATACTGTTGGCAAAGCCATTCTGGAAGCTGCAAGCCTACAAACTTTATTTACGACTATGTACAATATGCCAATTGTGCCATTTACACGCTTTAACAATACCATCGTGATGGGTTCCGGTGTGGTAGCCATTCTACTGGTGCCTGTAGTATTTTTTCTAGCTCGCTATTTGATTGCGAAATATCGCGAGCAGGTAGTGGCAAGAGTGAAACAAACAAAGATATTCAAAGCATTGCAAGCAACCAAACTTTACAAGTGGTACTACAAATATGAACAATACGAATGGTAAAAAGAAAAAAACAAAAGGGCCGATTCGATTTGAGGCCATCATCCCGGCAATCATTGTATTTGCTTTGTTTGCCCTGTACTTTCGTTTTCTTTTCGATGCGAATTTGCGTTCTGCTTTGTCCTATATAGCAACGCAGGTACATGGTGCAGAGGTCAATATTGGAGACATTTCCTCCTCGTTTCTTAACCCTAGTATTTCGATTTCGAACATTCAGGTAACAGACAAAGAGGAGCCAAGTAGAAATGTTTTTAGCCTTGGCCGAATTGGCTTGAAGTTAAATGGCGATGCCCTACTTAGAGCTAAGTTGGTAGTGGACAAAGCTGAGGTAAGTGGTATTCAGGCCTTTTCCCCTCGCAAGCGCCCAGGCAAAGTCTTGCCCCCGCCGCCTCCAGGTGCAGCAAAGAATTCCACTGTTCGTCAGTTGGAGGCAGAGGTATTGGAGCAAACGCAGCAGCGCTACGAACAAAATGTCTTGGGAGATGTGGCCACTATCTTGGGCGGAGTGGACTCGGAAGAGCAGTTAAAGAACATTCAGGCGGAGCTAAAGTCCGAACAGTTTTTAGAAAGTCTGGAAAAGGAAACAAAGGCCAAGGAAGAAGAGTGGAAAAAACGGCTCAAAGAGCTGCCAAAACCAAAGGAATTTGATGCCTTGGTGGAGCGAGCAAAAAACTTAAAGTTTTCCTCGGAGGATCCTCTTAAGGCGTTGAAGAACATTAAAGAGATTGATGAGATTATCAAAGAAGCCGACAAAAAAATCGATGCCTATAAAGACACGAGCCGGGATTTTGAAAAAGACTACAAAAACCTCGAGGATTCGGTAAAGGGATTGGAGGATTTGGTAAAAGAGGATGTTAAGGATCTGCAAAAACGCTTCAATATCCCTGAGATTGACAGCAAAAATCTTAGTGAAAGTATTTTCATGGGATTTTTAGATAAAAAAATCGCGGGATTTACAAAATATGCGGCTATGGCAGAAACGTATATGCCGAAAAAGAAAAAAGGGGAAGAGGCGCCTGAGCAAATCGTTCCGCGAAAGCGTGGGACGGGAGAGGATGTGCGCTATCCCATTACGGTTGGCTATCCACTTTTTTGGCTTAAAGAAGCGGTGATTTCCTCAAAAGCCAATGAAGAAAATCCTTATAGTGGAAACTTGCAAGGTAGTTTGAAGAACGTTTCCACAGCCCCTAGCTTTATCAATAAGCCTATTACTTTAAAATTAGAAGGGGGATTTCCTTATCAAGGATTGCAAGGAATGAATGCCAATTGGGAGTCGCGTGTGCACGAACCAAAAGTGCAACACAACTTTGATATTAAAGTGGCCTCTATGCAAGTAAAAGGGATGAAGCTTGTTGATTCAAAAGATTTAAACCTTGCTATGCAAAAGGCAGATGCCGTGCTTTCCTTTGAAGGCAGTATTGTGGATCAAGTGATGAACGTGAAATTTGAGAACTTTTTTCGTCAACCAGAATTTGCTCTAGATACTAAGGATAAAAAAATCCGTGAAATATTAGGCCGAGTCTTTGAATCTCTGCCTTACGTGTCCTTATATGGCTACTTTCAAGGTGCCTGGGGAAAGTTGAATATGCGTGTAAGTTCCAATTTTGGCGATGAAGTGGTAAAAGGCATTCAGCGAGAGGTGCAGGCAGAAATTGATAAGGCAAAAAAGAAAATTGAAGACTATGTTGAATCAAAAATTTCGGCAAAAAAGCAAAAAGTTCAAGATCAAGTGGCAGGAGTTCGTAAAGAAATCGACACGGAGATTGATAGTAATCGCCAAAAAATGCAAACTAAGTTAGATCAGGCAAAAGCGGAAGTGAAGAGCTCGCAAAAGTCGAAAACAAAAAAGACAGAAGAGGAACTAAAAAAAGGCTTAAAAAAATTATTTAAAGGCATCTAATAAAGAGGGGGAGTTATGCTAGTACTATCATTATACATTGGTTTTTTATTACAGGCTGGTGACATCGGTTTGCAAAATGGCAATCACATTCAATTGCAGCCGTTAAGCGGGGAAGCCCACGTCTGGTGTGATGATGGCCCCTACTCCGAATTTCGCATCATGGCTTGCTACCAAAACTCGGTGCGTCCCGATACAGAAGATTATTTTGTAGCCAAAGGCTATGATGCCGACCGGGTGGAACTAGAAGCTACGCAAGAGAGCGGCAAAACCGTGACTAAAAAAATGCGTTTTCGCACTATTGAAGGTCGCACAAAGAAAAAGGTGAATCTTTTAATGAATACTCTCTTTCAAAGAGCGCTGTTGGCTGAGGGAGAAAACCAGGTAGACTACCGCTTAACTAAAGACAAAGAATTGGTTAAGGAGGGCTCTTTTAAGGTAGTAGTAGAGGAGTTGCCAGAACTTTATTGCGGCACGAGAAGTCTTTCGGGCTTCTATCAGTGTCATGATATTAAGGGAATTTGCGACGCCTACTTTTTTCGAAATCGCAGTTGTCATTGATCCTATATGCGCAATCGCTTAAAGACCATCTTATCTCTTGTTCATGAGGGTGAGAATTTATGGGATATAGGTTGTGATCATGGTCTTGTTGGTTTGGATTATATGAACCAACATCCTGATGCTAGTGTTTACTTTGTGGACCGGATAAAGCATGTCATTGAAAAAATTAAGGGCCAAGTAGCTCGTGATGGGCGGTGCTATTTCTACCATATGGATGCTTGCTTGGGACTACCCAAGCCATTGTCAGGAAATGTGGTGATTGCGGGGATGGGAGCGGAGCGCATATTAAATATCATCAGTGCACAGAAGATAGAGAAAAATACTCGGCTTATCTTGAATCCTTTTAAAGACCCAGAGCTAATCGAGCAATTGCCTTACAATCTGGTCCAACAATGCACCCTACAAGAGGGACGCCGAGAAAGATCCATTTATGTTTTTACTACTTAGCTATGGTGGTTATGATGGGCGGCGCTTCTTTTTGAATGATCATGGTGTTCTCAAATTGCGCTGTACGAAAACGAGGGGAGGTAACAAGTGTCCAACCATCGCCCTCATCATCGACAAATGTTGCGCCGGTAGATAAAAATGGTTCAATGGTAATGACCATATTTTCTTTTAATTGCCTTAAATCTTTGGAATCGTAATAGCCAGCAATAAATTTTGGTTCATCGTGCAGAGTTTTGCCAATGCCATGGCTGCCCAAGTTACGAATCAGTGTGTAGCCGTGAAATTTAGCTGTATCCTCAATGGCTTTGCCAATGGCATTGATGGGTTGGTTGGCTCTGGCAGCATTCATCGCGGCTTGCAAGGCCGCCTTTGTTGCACTCAAAAGTTTGCTGATTTGTGGGTTTTGTGGGCTTAGCTGAAAGGAGCCGCCAGTATCGCCATAATAGCCATTTTTTAAAGCGGATACATCTATGTTGATCAGATCTCCCTCTTTGATGATGGTATCTTTTTTGGGAATGCCGTGGGCCACTTGGTGATTGATACTAATGCAGGTTTGCCCAGGAAAGTCATAGCAGTGAATGGGGGCGGATTTTGCACCATGATCGCCTAAGTAGGTCTTGGCAATCTGATCCAAATCCCATGCCGACATGCCGGCTTTTGTTTCCTCTTGCATTACCTTTAGACAGGAGGCGACAATTCCTCCAATCTCTTTTAGCTTTTCGACATCTTCTTGGTTTTTTACTATCATAGCTTTATTTCAGAAGTAGTTTAGGCTATGGCTAAAGTCAATTAAGAGGCAAAGAATGTACTTAAAACAGATAAAAGGTTTATACAAAGTCAATTTTACCGAGCATCCTGTGGTCGAGTTGAAAGGTCCAGAACATAAGGAATGGCTTTATACGATTTCCTCCCAGGCTTTCGCCAAAGATAGGCCGAATATTTGTAGCAATGCCTTTTTAAAGGCCGATGGAGGTTTAATTGCCGCCTTTATGCAGGCATCTTTCAATGATAAGACTTATTTGTTTTTAAATCCCTATAATAAGGATCAGGCTCTGGAGCACTTGGATTTTTGTCATTTTGGCGAAGACCTAGAATTTACTTTGCTCGAAGGCGGTTATCAGCGCTGGTTTGTCGATGCTCAGGAACATTTAGTAGAAAATCATATGGAGGAGGGCTTCATTGTTTTTTCCTACCCTGGACTGAAAGGCTGTGAGGTTTTCACTCTTAAAGATTTAGATTTGGATTTGCCAGAAAAAAACTTTGCCGATCTTAGATTTCGTTTTTTTCAGCAGGGTGTGCCGATTAGTGGACTTGATATATCCGTGGACAATATGATTCTAGAGGGACCCTTCGACGACTATGTCACGGATGAAAAGGGTTGCTACCCGGGACAAGAGACCATCGCCAAGGTTTATACTTACGGCCGAAAAGCGAAGTCTTTTTATCGAGCGCAAATTGAAAAAATACCAGAGAATACGGCCATTACCTGCAACGAAGCAAAGTGTGGAGATTTGGTATCGTATTTTGATTACAATCAGAAACACTGGGCATGGCTTCGCATTTCCAATGCATTTGTAAAAAAATGGCAACAAGGTGAGCCGCTTGTTTTGGGCGAGGAAAATCTAAAACTTATAGATATGACCAAACACCAGTAGGCTAAAAGTCCTGTAAAAGTGCTTCGCATTAAATAGCAAATACCATGAAGTATTCGCAACTTTTACGAAGAAATATTGCAAAACGAAAGCTTAAAACACCTATATCTTTTAGTTGAAGAAGAAAAATTCTTTTAAAAAATGTCACAAGCATTTACACAAAAATAATTTTACACACAATCCATTGCTTTCCTTCGTCTTTGTTTTGCTTAGGCTTGGTACACTTCCTGCTCTTATATTTAGTGAGGTGGTAAAATGAAAAAGTATTTATTGTATTCCATACTTATGTCTAGTGTTGCATGTAGCAACGGATTACAATTTGAAGCCAACAAGGTACTAGAAAAGGGGCAATCGGATATTTGTATTCAAAATGATCCTCCTGATGACGGAGCTTACCAAGCTCCTCCATTGCAAGTAGAAGTTGGGGACGTTTTAAATCTAGATTACCCATCGGTAGCAAATGCTTGGTTCATTCAATTGCCTGACAACAGTATGCAGCGAGTGGATGGCCCCGGAACTTTTACGGTTACGCAGGTTGGGGTGCATAAAGGCAAGCTAGAAGCCGTGGATGAGTGCAATGAAATTAAGGTTCTGTACTTTCAGTTTACTGCTTATCTTCCTGTTCGTGCGGATTCCCTGGTTATCAATGATGGTGAGGAATACACTAATTCTTTGCAAGTCAGCCTAGAATTAAATGCAGAAAATGCCACGCAAATGTATATAACAGAAGATTCTAGTTGTGAAAGTGGTGGGCAGTGGCAAGCTTACAAGCCTAGAATGGGATACACCTTACAAAATGCCAACACCAATGCAAAGGTTTATGCAAAATTTCGCGGCGGCGGACTGCAAGATAGTGCATGTATTAGCGATACAATCATTCATGATGATATTGCTCCTGCCTTATCGATTGCTGACGCTCCAGAGCGACTCAATAATCAGACTAGCGCTAATTTCGCTTTACAGGTAGGTGAGAATGGCTCTGGCTTAGAAGCTTTGTTTTGTCAGCTAGATAATAATGAGGTGCAAGTTTGCAGCAACCTTATCAATTACCGGGAACTGGCTCAGGGAATGCATCGCTTTGCTGCGAAAGCTAGGGATAAAGCCGGAAATGAGTCGGATTGGCTACTTTTTAACTGGCGAATTGATCGATCAAAACCCGTTCTGGCATTACAGAAAAAACCTAGTAACCCCAGCAATCAGAAAGAAGC
The DNA here is from genome assembly GCA_002376845.1 of Bdellovibrionaceae bacterium UBA3535. Taxonomy (GTDB): domain Bacteria; phylum Bdellovibrionota; class Bdellovibrionia; order Bdellovibrionales; family UBA840; genus UBA3535. Next base: position 98,236 of record DFOS01000019.1, read on the forward strand.
AGAATTTATCATTCAAGCAAGTGATACGGGATCTAGTATAGCTTGGATTGAATGCAATCTAAATGGAGATGGTTTTGAGCGTTGTGAAAGCAATTACAAAACCAATGCTTTAGAAGGAGATAACCAAGTCTTGTTTCGCGCGGCGGATCTAGCCGGTAATGTTTCGGATGAACTTTCCTACGAATGGTTGGTAGATATTAGTGCGCCAGAAATTCGCTGGCTTGCAGGGCCTAGCAATCCCACAAAGTGGGAGCAAACAGACTTTCAATTTGAAGTAAAAGATGCTGGTGTAGGAGTGGCAAGTATTACTTGTCAATTAGATGACCAGCAGCCTTTTGCCTGCAAGGACACAGCTTCCTTCTTTTTAAGTGATGGTGATTATCGTTTCCGCATAACAGCTAGTGATTCATTTGGTCAGACAAATACCGTGGAATATACATGGACCATTAATACCAAAACACAAAGTGAAGTGATCACCACTCCTGTGGGCGTAAACAATCATCGTGATATTTTATTCATTATGGATTCCTCCGACTCCATGGATACAGAAATGTCCCACTTTCACAAAGAGTTTAAAGGTCTTATTTCTAAGTGGGGAGATATTGATTGGACGATTCGTGTGGCAAGTGCATACGCCGAAGATTATGGCCAAGGTTCCATGGGTACTTTAGCTCCCATTCATGGGGCCAAAGAGGGTACCTATGTTTTGGACCGTAGTTTTGGTAGCCAGAGTCAGATCGAAAGGGCCTTGGTTGACACCTTTCATGATTTAAAGCGTCGCTACCGTTTTGTGGAGCCCATACACAACACCTATTTAACAGTGAAAAATTTGTTAGAAAACAAAGAATTACGAGAGAACTCTCACTTGGATATTGTGGTGTTTACCGATACGGACGAAAAGTTAAAAGAAGAGAAAACAATCGAAAATGAGCCGCAATTTTTTGTGGATTATATGGCAGAGAATCATCCGAAGCGATCCTATCAGGTTCACTCTTTTAGTGTGCGCCCGATATTTGAAGATCGTCGCTGTCGAAGAATCGAGTCCCATCAAAACAATGGTTACGCCATTTATGATCTGTCAAAATTAAGTGGTGGTTTTGCAGCTAGTATTTGCGGACGATGGATGCTCTACGGTGATACCTATGCAGAGACGCTAGCGCAATTGGGCGAGTCACGCATTCCAGAGAGCATGCAAATTGCATTAAAGTGCGAACCAGATTTTGGCAAAATTGAGGTGAAATACTTAGATCCGGTTGTGCCAGAAACAACGAATAAGCTTGAGGGTAAAAGTCTTGTGATTCACCCTTATCCCTCGGAAGGCACCAGAATTGAGCTGACCTATCGTTGCCCGTAAAGCAAATTCATTGCAAATGAGCAGAAAAATAGGCCCTAATGGGCCTATTTTCTTCTAAAGTAAGCTAGTCAAAAGTCCGATAATGATACAATGAAGCGCTATCTAATTTTGGGCGGGAGCTTTGTAGCCCTTTTATGCTTAATGCTAGCTTACCAAAACTTTCGTGTTTTGAGTCCGCGTATATCGAGTGAATTGAAGCAGGAAGTGAGTTCGGGAGATGCAAAGATGGACCGAGTGAAAGACTTTTATGGACAAAAGCGAGAGTGGCAATTTCGCCAGCAACGTTTGTATCATGGACCCAAAGACTTTGTAAAAAGCAGCTGGAAAGAATCGGAGCTTTATGAAGAAATAAAGGACTATGATTTGCTCGAGATGGATAGTGATGAGGCCTTTGCCTTGGATCCCTATGCCAATATCAATTCCCCAGATCAAGATTCCGAGGCAAAAAGGCGATTGCCTAGCGGTGATATGAAAATGCGCTACAATCCCTTTCGCTCCAAGGCATCCATTCGCTATGAAGGGGAGTGGCAAACCGCCGTGAACTTGGAGGACCAGGATTTGGAGCTAAATCTACGCGGCTCCCTTGGGGCTGGTTCGGTCATAGAAGTGCGTCATGAACGAAATGAAGATAAAACCTTCGTGCAGTATTTGCTAAGCTGGTAGGGTGCCAAAAGATTATATTCTTTACTTTGATGGACATTGTCTATTATGCCAATTTTGGGTGAAGGTCTTTTTGCGTCTGGATGGACAAAAAAAGTTCGTCTTTGCCAGCTTGCAGTCGGATTTTGCCAGACAGCGTGTTCCAGAGAAATGGCAGCAAATCGATAGCATTGTCTTCGAAAAAAACGGTCAGTTTTATAGCAAAAGCACCGCCATTTTGCTTGCAGCAGCAGCGGCGAAGCCCGTATTTTATATTTTCTATGTTTTTTTCTTGCTACCTAGGGTGGTGCGAGACTTTTTCTATGATTTGGTAGCCAAAAATCGTTACAAATACTTTGGTAAAAGTGATACTTGTGAAATACCGGATGCAAATCAGAAAGACAGATTTATTTTGTGAGGGTTTATGAGAGTATTGGGGCTAGATTTAGAAACAAGTGGTATTGATCCATTTAAAGATCAAATAATCGAGATTGGTGCCATCCTGTGGGATTGCGAAAGACAAAAACCACTCACCATGATGTCGCGTTTGATTAAGCAAGACAACCTAGAGCTTGATTCTAAGATCACCGAAATCACAGGGATTGAAAAACAAGATCTCGATGATTTTGGCATCCCTTTGTCTCTGGCTCTGGAAGAGCTACAAGCTTTGGCCACAAATGCTGACTACATAGTGGCTCATAATGGCAAAAAATTTGATAAGTTGTTTTTGGAAACTGCTTGGAAATCCCATGCGGAAAGTCTAATTGATTTGCCTTGGATTGATACCACGCAGGACATCCCGTTTGGTGAGGAAATTCAGTCGAAAAAACTAAATTACTTGGCCGCCGATCATAACTTCATAAACCCCTTTGCCCATCGCGCGGTTTTTGATGTGATGACCATGATGATGGTTTTTTCAAAATACCCTCTAGATAAGATATTGGATTTAGCAAGCTCAGAAACCAAACGCATTATAGCGAAGGTGAGTTTTGATGAAAAAGAGCTGGCAAAAAAAGAGGGTTTTCGCTGGGATCCAAGTGCAAAGGTTTGGTACAAAGACATTAAGGAAATTCAAATCAAGGATTTATCCTTTCCGTTTACCATAGACTATGTTTGAGAAAGAATATTTTCACAAACTATATCCTAAGGATGCTTGCATCGATGGTGACTTTAATGCCCCTGAGCATGCCAAGTACATCCAGTCTTTTTTTCAATTGTTGGAAGTCGATATAGAAAAAGTATGCGATTTTGGCTGTGGAAGAGGCCGCTTGTTGTATTATGTGACACGGCTTTTGCGTCCGCAATATGTGGAGGCCTGTGATGTATCGGACTATGCTCTTTCGTATTTAAAAAATAAAACCTGGACGCAGGATTATACATTCAAAAAAACAGAGATTAAAGGCTTTAAAAGCCGGCATATTTTTGATCTTGGAATTTGTAATTCTGTTTTGCAGTACGTTCTTGATGAGGATTTGGAGGCAAGCTATGCATGTATGGCGAAATCATGTCGCTATCTTTATCTGCATGTACCTAGCTCGGAGGATTATAAAGTTTTAGCAGAGGACTTGGATTTTTATGATCCCTACGCCTATTTGCGCTGTAAAGAGCGCTATGAGCTGATTCGAAAGAAATATTTTCGTTCCATTGGCTATGGCTTTATGCAATCTCTGCAAAATCAGCGAAAAAATGATCCTATGATCGATGCTATATATGCTCATTAGCTGACATAGACTTGCATTTATGTTAGCCTCATCCAATGTATTCAGAAGAATTAGCAGTTATCGAAGATGCGGTTCTTACAGCCGGCGACCTATTAAAAAGTTACTTTGGTAAAATTTCGTCCTTCCATGAAAAGAGCGATTCTTCTTTAGTGAGCAAGGCAGATCAAGAGGCCGAAGAAATTATATTCCAGAAGCTAAAGGCTGCTTTTCCAAAAGCTGAGTTTTATGGAGAAGAGGGAGGCAAGCGTGAAGGCCTTCAAGGCTTTGAGCGCTCCTTTGCTTGTGACCCCCTTGATGGAACCACGAATTTTTTGTATCGAATTCCCTATTTCTGTTCGAGTGTGGCGATGGCGTATCAAGGGGAGTGGGTCTTAGGCTATATATACAACCCCATAAGTGGTGATGTTTTTTATGCCATTAAAGGCGAGGGAGCCTTTCATAATGGCAAGGCCATGCAGGCCTCAAAATTAGAGGATGAATCCAAGGCCATGGTGGTATTTTCTCGGGCCTTTTCCTCTAATTACGGCAGGGCCATTATTCCCTTGTACAAACGGCTGCAAAATGTACGGGCGGTTCGTAGTATGGGATCGGCGGCTTTGGATCTTGCTTATGTGGCAGACGGTCGTTTTGATTTGCATTTATGTAAAGGCTTGAATGTCTGGGATACGGCGGCGGCAACGGTCATGTTACGAGAAAGTGGTGCTGCGGTGATGGACCTTCAAGGAAGTGATTACGATCCTTTTTATGCCGATATTTTAGCAGGTAGTCCGGCTTTGGTTGAAAAATATCTGGACCTTGTAAAAGGGCTTTAAGTCCTCTAGTTCTAGCCAATTTCATGAGCACCTATATGTAGTGGCGTACACTTTGCGTAGTCTAGATTCATCACTATATAGCAGAATTTCTCGTTTTTCTTCGAGTCATGCTTTAACCTTTTATTATGTTGAGAAAAATACGATTTCAAGATTTACCCGAGAATTTACAAGATGAATTGCGTGATGCACCGATACAGCTCCTTGATAATGGGCGTATTAGCGTGGAGTGGTTGGCGGAATACGAGGGGCGCATGCACCAGTTTATGTTAGAATTGCAGCCGCGTACACAAGAGCCGCACTCCATCATCTATGTTACGCAGGATTTGCAAGATATGGAAGTCAGCTTTGTGCCGGTTTCACAAAGTATGCCCGCCTAAGCTTAGAACATTTAAATTCTAATAAGAAATTCCTGTATTCTATTCTAAGAAGCCTTTATATTGGCTGCATGCAGGATATCATTCATCACTTGGAACGAGACCCCCACCAACAATTTCTTAAGTGGTACGATTATGCTATGGACAAGGGCTATGGCGAGGCCAATGCTTTTAGCTTGTCCACGGTTGGCAAAGATGGTCGGCCGCATTCGCGAGTTTTACTCTGGAAGGGTATGAATCAAGGTCGTTTTTGCTTTTATACCAATTATGATTCCAATAAAGCCATACAAATGCAGCAGAATCCTTTTGTTGCCATGAATTTTTATTGGTGGCTACCCATAGGTTATCAGGTGCGTATAGAGGGAAAGGCCGAAAAACTTTCGCGCCAAGATTCGGAAAAATACTTTTTATCCCGTCCCCGTGAATCACGTCTTTCCGCTTGGGCCTCCGCACAAAGTCAGCCTTTAGCAAACCGGCAAGCACTAGAAGAGGACATTCAATCCGCGCAAGATCGTTTTGCTGGTAAAGAAGTGCCTTGTCCCGAGAATTGGGGTGGCTACGGGGTGACGGCAGATTATTTTGAATTTATGATTTTAGATAAATATCGAGCACATGACCGTTTTGTTTATTGCAAACAGGGAAGCCTTTGGTCTGTGCAGCGATTAGCACCTTAAAGGAGATGGCATTGCCAAGAAAAATATTAGTAACTGCAGCTTTGCCCTATGCCAACGGTAAGACCCATATTGGTCATTTGGTGGAGTACATTCAAACCGATATCTGGGTACGTTACCAAAGACTTCGAGGTAATGAATGTCTGTTCTTTTGTGGTGATGATACCCATGGCACGGCGGTTATGATCTCTGCCAACAAGCAAGGAATTAGCCCGGAAGAATTTATCAAAAAAATTCATGCAGATCGCATTAAGGATTTTGCTGATTTTGAGATTGAGTTCACCCATTATTCTTCTACTCATTCAGAGGAAAATCGCCGACAATGCGAGAACATCTTTCTCAAGATGCAAGAAAAGGGACATATAAAAACTAAAATCATCGAACAGTCCTACTGCGAGCATGACAAAATGTTTTTGCCAGATCGCTATGTGAAGGGAACTTGTCCTATATGTGGGGCGGAAGATCAGTATGGTGATTCTTGCGATGTTTGCGGGGCGACTTACGCTCCCACAGAATTGAAAAATCCTGCATGTAACATTTGTGGCAATCCGCCAGTGAAGAAAAAAAGTGAACACCTCTTATTTGAGCTAAACGACTTTAAAGATTTTTTACATGAATGGGTGCCGCAGCACACAGATCGTGAAACTGGCAAGAAATTACTAGAGTGGTTTGATGAGGACCTTCGGGATTGGGACATTTCTCGAGATGCGCCTTATTTTGGTTTTCAAATACCCGGTCATAAGGACAAGTTTTTCTATGTTTGGGTGGATGCGCCTGTGGGTTATATAGCAGCTTCGCAGGAATGGTTGCAAAAGCAAGGCCGTTCCATGGAAGAGTTTTGGGCCAATGAGGATGCTGAAATTTATCATTTTATTGGTAAAGACATTGTGTATTTTCACTGTTTGTTTTGGCCCGCTATGCTGAAGGCGGCAGATTTGCGTGGGCCCAATCAGGTCTTTGTACATGGAATGTTAACGGTCAATGGCGCGAAGATGAGCAAGTCGAAGGGTACATTTATCAATGCTCGCACCTATTTGAACCACTTAGATCCTATGTATTTACGTTATTATTATGCCTGCAAACTATCTTCCACGGCAGAGGACTTGGATTTAAATACGGAAGACATTATCTCGCGAGTCAACTCCGATCTTATTGGCAAGATCACCAATCTAGCCTCGCGCGGAGCGACCATGCTACAAGGCAAGCTTAATGCTGATCTAGTCTCTTTGGACGAGGAGGGGCAAGCCTTACTAGCAAAATCCCAGAATGTAAAAGAGCTTATTGAAGGCTTGTACGAGGCCAGAGACTATTCAAAAGTGATTACCGAGATTAGAAAGTTGGCCGAAGAGGGCAATCGTTATTTTGATGTGAAGCAGCCTTGGAAATCCATAAAGGAAAAGCCCGAGGAGGCACAACAAGTTTTGAGTAATGTTTTGAATCTTTATAAAAATATTGCGATTTACTTAAAGCCAATATTGCCAAGTTATGTAGAGAAGGTAGAAAAACTTTTTGATCAGGGCGCCTTTACATGGGCAGATCTAGATACGGAATTGAAGGCAAAAGCCATTCAGCCCTATGAGCACTTAGCAGGCCGAATTGACAAAGCAAAGGTTGAGAAAATGATAGAAGAGTCAAAAGAAAACAAGGAAGCAAAAGTACAGGAAACGGAAGGTCTAATCAGCATTGAGGACTTCCAAAAAGTGGATTTGAAAATTGCGCAGGTTGTGGAAGCCTCCGATGTACCAGAAGCCGATAAATTATTAAAAATAATAGTACAAGTGGGCGACAGTAAAAAACAGGTCTTTGCGGGTATTAAGTCGCAATACAAAGCTGAAGACCTTTTGGGTAAGCACGTGGTTTTGGTAAACAACTTGAAGCCTCGTAAAATGCGTTTTGGAATGTCGGAGGGCATGCTCCTTGCTGCTAGTGGTAAGAGTGGTGGTCCCTTTCTTGTTACAGTGGATGCTGGTGCAAAAAGCGGTTTTCAGGTCAAGTAATGTCCACTTATGGTAAACTGTATAAATTTCTACAAAACTTAGAAAGTGGAGAAGCCGGGCTTTCCTCAAGTTTGCAGAAAATTCTTGGTCTTCTCAGTAAGTTAGATCCCATTGAGGGCGGGCGCATTGAGGGGATGATTAAAAAGTATTTGGAAAGCGGCGAAAAAAAAGATTTAAACATTGCCCTGCTTTACCTGGAACGAAAATTATCTCTATCACTAAAAGATGAAGATTTGCTTGAATCTTTGAGCACGGATGAAATAAGGCAAGAATCACCCATGGATTTGATCATTGTCTTGGACAATCTACGATCAGCTCTAAATGTGGGAAATATGATTCGTAGTTCGGAGGCATTTCTTGCAAAAGAGATATGGCTTTCCGGCTACACCGCAGGTGCAGATCATCCAAAAGTAAGCAAGGCAGCACTAGGTGCCGATAAGCATTTGCCCATATATAATCTAGATCGGCAGCGGCTAGAGGCCTGCAAGACAGAGGGTTATACGATTTACGGTTTCGATACCATTCGTGAGGCAACTGCCTTGCAAGAAGTGGCCTTTGCGACAAAGGCAATGTTTATTTTCGGAAACGAGCGTTTTGGTATCTCCAACGCGCTCAAAGAATATGTGGACGAATATTTATACATTCCTATGCATGCAGCCAAGCGTAGTATCAATGTTGGCAATGCGTTGGCAATAGGTCTTTACGAATACGCGAGGCAGTGTGGAAAACTTTAATTTAAAACCCATTGGCTTTTTTCGCTGCAAAGAAAAATACCCACAAGAGCTACCAAGGCAAGCTTCCGAGGCTAGTGGTAATTTAGCAAAAGTGGAGGTTAAAGACTTGTTTCCCTTAAGGCAGGCTTTGGAGGATTTGGAGCAATGTCCTAAGATTTGGCTAATTTACTTGTTTCACCGCAATCGCGGCTGGAAGCCAAAGGTCTATCCTCCGCGTGGTAGTGATAAAAAAATTGGGCTTTTTGCTACGAGAGCGCCCTATAGGCCAAACCCCATTGGTCTTTCCTGTGTGGACCTGGTTCGCGTCGAAAAAAACACAATTCTTGTGAAAAACTACGATTTGCTTGATGGCACCCCCATTTTAGATATTAAGCCTTATATATCTTATGCAGATTCATTTCAAAATGTAGCGCCTTCGTGGAAAAAGAAAGAGGAGTCCTACGAAATCACTTTCAGTGAGCAGGCGCTTGAGAAAATGCAATATCTAGATGAAAAGTTGCAGATGAATATCCATGCTTTGTTGGTCGAGCAGTTGGAGGTGCAGCCATTTTATCAGAAAAGAAAGCGCATTATGGAGGTGGGGCAGAATAAGTATGTTTATGCCTTTCGTACATGGCGCTTTGACTTGCATGGCGCTTTGACTTGGAAATTCAGGGATTAAAGATTTTGGTTAAAGATATATTTTCGGGCTATAAGGAAGAGGATTTGTTGGATTTGAGGAGTGATCCTTATTTGGATAAGAAGATACATCAGAAGTTTTTGGAGGATTTCTAAAACTGACCTACCATAGTGTGTTTGTAGAAAGTAAAAGAGCCATTAAGCTGTTAATTTTAGGCACAGATCTTGAATAAACTTACTGCATATGAAGAAATGTGCGTTTTTTTGCCCCTCATCCATTTACGTGTCCGAAAAAGTAATAAAAATCGGACATTTTAGAAGAAAGTCTGATTCCAAGGTAATTCAACGTTACCGCTGCCTTCATTGTAAAAAAAGTTTTTCCGCTGCTACTCACTCTGATTTAAGAGGGCAAAACAAAAGACGTTGCAACACGGCAGTATACCGTTTGGTCTGCTCAGGCGTATCGCAAAGAAGAGCGGCCATATTACTAAACATTAATAAAATAACCGTCGTTCGAAAGTTTCGTTTTATGGCAAATAAGCTTGGAGCGAATGGGCTTTTAACCAAATGCACACTTCCCCCTGAAAAGGTAAGGGAAATTCAATTTGATCATATGGAAACCTTTGAGCATACAAAATTAAAACCCATATCAATATTGGTTGTGGTGGATAAGACAACGCGGAAGATCCTAGCGGCTAAAGCCTGCTCGTCTCCTGCTAAAGGACTTCTCGTAGAAAAATCCATTAAAAAATATGGCAAAAGACAAGATGATCGCATGCAGGTGATGAAAGAGGCTTTTCGTGAAATTGCAAAGGTTTATCCATATATAGAGAAAATAGAAAGTGATAAGAGTCCACTATACCCCCAAGTTATAAGGGATCATTTTCCCACCGCGAAATACAAGCAATACAAAGGCAGGAGGGGATGTGTTACTGGGCAAGGCGAGTTAAAATCAGGGGGCTATGATCCGCTATTTTCTTTAAACCAAACATGCGCCATGTTTCGGGCCAATATGAACCGTTTGTTCCGAAGAAGTTGGTGTACAACGAAAAAATGTGCGGATTTAAATATTCATCTAAGCTTGTATGGTCATTACCATAATAGCGTTCTCACTAAAGTTTAAGCAATCCGGGCCAGTGTTTAGATAAATCTATTCCCAGTAAACACACTAAGGTAGGTCAGTTTGAGAATCTCCAATAGTAGGTCAGGCCAACAAACATAGTCTCAGCCGCCGCTTTGGACTTATCATCTAGTAAGACTCTCGTGGCATCATATTGAAAATCCAAACTTATTTTAAAAGCTTTCTCATTCCAGCCAAGGCTTGCCTTAGCAGAAGAGTTTTGGATTTCAAATTTTGTGGCCTCTTCTTGCCGGTCGACAAATTCCAGTTTTCTGAACTTAAGACTTGGGATAATGGCAAGGGTCGCATTTACGTAAAAGCCACCCCAGATAAGGTTATAAGAATATCCAGGTCCGGCAGCAATGCTGTAGCTAGAAAAACCTGTTAGATCATTTAGCAAGCCATAATCATTTGGGCTTGCTGCGGGTATCATGCGGCTTTTATTGTTATCAAATTTATCGAAACTAATACTGGTATGTAATAGCCAAGAGCCGCCGCTTTCTTTTTGCAAGCGAGTAGTGGAGTAGGCATGGTTCAAGGAAAAATCGTCATTAAAAGTATAGATAAAAATAATCGCATGGCGCTTAGAGTTCAGCTCAGGCAGTATAGTCGGGGAGGTGTCTCCCGGCAAGACTTCATCATAATTTTTTAAGTAGTAGCCCTGATAATCTTGATAGTAAAGCTCTATGGTATAAGGGTCCATAAAAAATCGGAACTGAAAATCCGTATAATCACTTTCGCCATATTTAAATTCATCATCCTCGTTCTGCTTAAAGCCATAGGATATGCCGTACTCCTCATAACCAAGTGCCACAATAAAATTTGTATCGACATTGGGTTCAAACTCTACCTTGTTGCCACCTTCGGTTTCCAGTACGGATTTCAATTGTGGGGTTCCAAAACCAAGGCCGATGGAAATCATATCTTTAGAAATATTACTAACGGAGGCAGCCAGACCTGAAGAATAAAATATTAAGAAGGCAGCGACTGCATGATTTCGATATGAAAATCTCTTTTTTCGAAGCGACATAATTCCTGTAAGCCGGTAGGGCTTGTGACATTGATTTCGGTTAATTTCTCTCCAATAAAGTCTAAGCCAACAAAATAAAGCCCGTCACGAACAAAAGACTCTTTTAGATCTTGCACAACCTGCATTTCTGTATCACTTATTTTGGTCGGCAGAGCTTGCCCTCCTGCGTCTAGATTGTGAACTTCTCCGATCGGGTGGCGTCGTAAAATTGCACCCAAAGCCTCACCCTTCCAAAGCAAGACTCGCTTGTCACCGTCTTTAGCGGCCGCTAGGTACTCTTGCACCATCATGCCATGGGGATTTTTTTGCATGATCTGCTTTGCCGACTCTTTCCAGTTCTTGTCATTCGTGGACAAAAACTCAATGCCTCGGCCGGCAAAGCCGTCCAGAGGCTTTAAAACAAAACGTCCTTTTTTTGATTCTAAAATTGTAATTAGAGGTTTTGCATCACTCAATGTAATGCTCCAAGGAATATGTTTGGGGTAATTCAAAATGGCTAGCTTTTCATTATAGTCTCTTAAGGCCTGTGGGCGATTGATGACCATGGCCTTTTTCAGTTGGCTTAAATAAATCGAGGCATATAGATAATTTTTATCAAAAGGAGGGTCCGTTCGAACCCATACGTAATCAAATTCATCCACAGCAAGTTTTTCATTAGCGTGTGAGCAAATGGCTTGATCAATGGAATCGGCATTGCCATCCAGCAAATCAAGCTTGCTTGTAGAGACCATGAGTTCTTGCTGAAAGAATAAATCAGAAAAAAGGGCATGATAGATTTCATGCCCCAGCTCCCAAGCACCTCGCATCAAGTGGTAGGAGGTGTCTTTGTGAGTTTTTATCGTGGACACAGGGTCCATCAAAAATAGATGTCGAGTCATCTACGCCTTGTCAGAACATTTGCACTCAGAGCAATCTGAGCTTTTCTTGCTAGTGGATTTACAGCTTTTGTCTTTGCACTCGCCAGCCTTGCAGGCCTCTTTCCCCTTTTTTTCCATCTTGCATTCACCTTCTGCACAGCTTTGTTTTTTGCTACAGCATGCGCTATTGCTCATATGCGAACAAGAAAGACTCATAAAGCTAAGAGCCAATACGGCTGAAAATAAAATATTACGCATAAATTCTCCCTTTTTAAGCCATGCTAATATAATTTCACTTCAATAGAAACGCTTTTTTCGCTATAGCTTGAGCATGCAAATACGGGAGTGGGCAGAGGAAATCTTATTAAATCCTAGTTTAGAGGCAAAATTGCGTCCTCTAGAATCATTTCAAGACAGTGGCGCCCCCTCAAAATATCGAGACTTGAGTCTTCCGGCAAGGTTATTGAAACATAAGTTTTCTGAAGAGAAAAAGCCGTTTCCTTCCTTATCGCAGTTGGAGCATGACAACGTAAAGGCTCAGGTACTGCACTTTTTTGCCAACCATGAACTCTTAGCTCTTGAGCTGATGGCTTTGGCTCTTCTGCGTTTTCCGGATGCCCCTAAGGCCTTTCGCCGCTCATTGGTAACCTCCATGCAGGAGGAGCAGGAGCATATGCGCTTTTATTTAGATAATATGCAGCGATTTGGTTGGGAATTTGGCGATGCCCCGCTATCAGGCTTTTTTTGGAACTGCATCCAAGGCGGCAATACTGCACTGGATTTTGTTTGCCATCTCAACTTATGTTTTGAACAAGCGAACTTGGATTACTCCAAGTATTTTGAAAGGCAGTTTCGCCGTATCGAAGACCATAGCATAGCAGATGCTTTGCAGCAGGTTTACGAAGATGAGATCAAGCATGTGGGTATTGGTCTGCACTGGTTTCGCAAGTGGAAGCCGCAGGGGCAAACGGATTGGCAGGCGCATAAATCCAGCTTGCGTTTGCCTTTGAGTCTGAGACGAGCCAAGGGCAAGGATTTTATGCGTGAAGCTCGTGAAAAGATTGGTTTCGAAAAAGATTATATAGATCGTTTGCAGGTCTTTTCTTCCTCTCGAGGTAAAATTGCCAACGTTTATCATTTTAATCCGGATGCTGAGAGCCGAGTAGGTGGCAAAAACTCCAACAAAATACTTTTGCATCTCCAGCAGGATCTGGCATTTTTAATGAATCTGCTTTGCGATGAATCGGACATTTTGTTGCTGCAAAACTTGCCGACGAAGGAATATTTAAAGGAAATGCAGGCTCTGGGCTTGCCAATTGCAGAATACCGTAGCGATATTCCAGAAAACAGAAAGGTGAACCTTAGTCCTTGGGCAAAGGAGGATCCCTATCTTTTAAGTAAAATGCGCACGAAAGAATTTCTAGACAGATTTTACGAGAACTTCCAACATCCACTACTTTTAGATAGAACTGACTTGCTAAGTGAAGATCTTAGGGCCAAAGAGCTTTTGGCTAAACCCATTTATGCTTGCAGTGGGCGAGGCATAAAGACGGGTAGGCAAGATGGCAACTATCTTTATGAAAAGCGATTTCACGTAAAGAAAAATATATCCTTTCATTTTAAGAGAACCGAAGTAGGGGTAAAATATTTGGGTTGCACGGAGTTCTTTACCAATCGCTTTCAATTTTCTGCTGCTGTTGTAAATCAGAAAGATTTTCCGCTAAATTGCTTGCTTAGAGAAGATAGTGAGTTTTACAAAAGCTTGGTCCGCACATACACCCACATTCTTCATGATTATTTGCCTGCAAACTACCAGGGCCCTGTTAGTTTAGACACCTTTATTACGGAGGACTTAAAGTTTCACCCTTGTAATGATTTAAATATACGATTCACAATGGGTAGAATTGCTAATCGCTTAAAAAAATATATCTCGCCCGCATCAAGTGCATCACTGGAGATTGTTAAAAAGGAAAACTATCAAAAACAAGATATGGTCACAAACAACAAAAAACAGATGGTTCGCGGTTGCATTGCTTTAAGTGATCCAGAAATTGCGAAAGTATTTTTACCTATTTTGAAGGTTCAAGTAGGATCGAAAATCAGCCGGTAGAGGGGCTTCCAGGCAAAGCAATTTTTTGCTGACTGGATGGGGAAAGGTAAGACGAGCTGCATGCAGCATACAGCGCTTGGGCTTTTTATCCAGAGCCTTGTCCTTTTCTATGGGACAATAGATGGTATCGCCGATGATGGGCATGCCAAGGCCTGCTAAATGCACACGGATCTGATGCATTCTTCCCGTTTTGGGTTTTGCTTCTACAAGTAGTATATTACCGTAGTCCTTTGCGAGTTTAAAGGTAGTGATGGCTTGATCGCCGCCAGCTTGCACTTCTTCCATTTGCATACGGTGATTTTTTGACCTGGCCAGATGATTGCGTACACTCCAGCGGGGCTTGTCAAAATCGGGATTCTTATGGCAAATGGCTACATATTCCTTTAAAGCTTCACGATTGGCGAATATCTCGCTTACCGCCTTGTTGGCAGATTTTTTTTTGGTCATCAAGACTAAGCCGGAGGTGTCTCTGTCAAGTCGGTGGTGTAAGCCTACGTATATCTCACGCGATGGATTGCGTTGCTTTAAAAACCTTTGCACGGCTGCAAAGAGGTGGTCTCGACTCGGATCAAGGGTGCCTTGCGTGGGCAAACCCGCTGGCTTATTTAAAACTATGATACTAGCATCTTCATAGACAATTCGATCTTCCGTGAGCTCAAAACTAATATGAATGTCTTTTTGCTTGAGTTGTTTTGGATCGATCTGCAAAGAAATTTTATCATCTAGAGCTAGGGTAATGGTGGTGATCTTTGCTCGGTGTCGATTCAAAAAGACATTGCCGCCCTCAATCATTTTGCGAACACTTTTTCTGGACACAGAAAAATTACGGTCCGTATTCAAACGGTCCAAAAGAAAATAATCCATGCGTTTACCGATGGCTGTTTCATCTACTGAGAATTCAAATCGCCTTTTCATACTGCTCTTTCCACTTAAGAGGCACAGCTAAACGAATCTTATAGCCGGCCTGTTTTAAATTCTTTAAAAATAAATCCATTATATTTGCTGTTTGCGTGTGAATATCATGGAAGAGAATCACACCTTTTTGATTGCGATTGATTTGTTCTACACAATGATTATAAAGTTTTACAGGATCTTTGATGGCCCAATCTCTTGAATCCATATTCCAGAAGAAGCTAGAAATTTTGCTGTCATACAAGTGCTGGGCCAACTTTTGGGTTCGTCCACCATAGGGGTAGCGAAAAAATGCCGCATCTTCAGAGCCAGAATTGTAAAATACCTCTTTATGGCCTTGGTCAATGTCTTCTCTAGCTTTTTCAAAAGGTATTTTATAAAGATCACTTCGATGCGAATAAGAGTGGGAGGCCAAGATATGTCCCTGCTTCACTACTTCCTGCGTCCACTCCTTATGCTTTAACGATTTGTTTCCAATTTGAAAGAAGACCGCCTTGATTTGATGGTTTGCTAAAATGTCTAGGATTAAAGGCGTAATTCTAGGGCTAGGGCCGTCATCAAAAGTAAAAACGATTTCTCCTTGCTCCAATGACATATTGGGGTATTCACCGGTAATTAGATTTTTACGGTAAACTACCTCGCCCTTATCCGTGTTTACAAAACTATAGCCGCTAAAAAATGGCGGCTGCATTTCGCCTACGGGTTCAATGGTAGACAATTGCGAGGTAATGCCCAATTGATCTAGACCCATTTCTACAATCATGCTTTCAGCTAAGATATTTGTGTTTTGCAGCGTATGGTATTTCTCAATTTTCATCATAAGGGAGGGAAAGCACGGTAAAAGTTGGAATTCCTCAATATAAGGGTCTAGTAATATTAGCTCCTTGTCCGAAAGTTTTTCTAGTTGCTCGCACATATCTAAAGAGGAGCTTGCCAGTTCGTGCAACAATTGGTGCGGATGGTTGGGTAGAGAGGCCTCCAGGCTGCTAGCTTGTTGAAAATCAGTCAAACGCTGGTGAAGATTCAGATCGCTGGAATAAACTTGGTTCAAGAACAAAATTAGTAGGCTTAGCATAAGCATTGACTTATAGCATAAAAATCCCAGACTGTAAGCACCTTGTAAAAATTCTAGAAGCTGTCTAGAATAAAAGATGAGTAATAATAAGGGGATAGCTTGATTCCTATTTTGCGCTACCAGGATTTAGAGCAAGCCAGCAGGGCCAGAAGGGCTCTGCGGCAGCTATTTTTAAAACTTTACCCCCAGGGAGATGTCTTCGCTTTCTTGGAGTATTACTACCAGAACTATCCAGAATGTTTTTATTTGGCCATGAAGAGTGAGCAAGTACTTGCCTATCTAGCAATATGTCCAGACACCAGCGCCGCTTTAGCTGAACTTAAATATGATTACTACCATTTGTTTTCGGACTACTACCAGGAGCACCCCGCTCACCTTCATATAAATGTAGATCCAAGTATGCAAGGGCAAGGTCTTGGTAGCCGCCTACTTGATTATGCCAAAAAGGATTTAGCAAAATCCCTTCATGCTATAGTTGCTAAGGGAGAAGATAATGTTCACTTTTATTTAAAAAATGGTTTTCAGCCTGTGGCAGTTAGAAAGCTGCAAGAAAAGGAGCTAATCTTTTTGTCTAATCATTAGAAAAATGTAAAACTAAACCAAACAGATTCCACGGAGGGAAAATGTTGCAAAAGGCTTTGCCAATTTTTCTTATTTTTATTGTCGCTTGTTCGTACAATGGTCATGATAATGATTCCTCTAGCATAAAGCCGCAGCCGGATTTTAAACAGCAAAATTTGGTGATTACCCCCACAATATTGCTGCATACAGAAGAGTGGCCTAGCATCGAAGATGATTTGGATTTTGATTGGATGCTTCTCGCCTTGGATAGGCAGATTCAAAAGTTTGAACGGATGCGTTCCTCTAGACAAATAAAACTTGGAAGCATTGTCTATGAATTCGATGTCTTTTTAAAATCTTTGGTAAAATACCGAAGTCTTGTTATGCATTACAAAGTTTGCCAAATGAATCGAGCCCGGATTTTTTGCCGTGCGCAATTTGCCAAAAGTTTGAAGCACTATTTTCATATGTTTGCCCCGGTGGAAAAAGGAAAAATTAAGAAAGCTCTATTTACGGCATATCATACCCCGGTAATTAAGGCCTCCTTGATCCAGAGTGAAGAATATCCAGCCGGTATACACCTTAAACCCATTGAAGAGGATTTGCGAACTCAAACCCGTAACGCCATTAACTTTGGTGGGGCATTGAAGGGAAGCCCTTATGAGGCGCTTTATATGCAAGATTATTTCGATCAGTATCTATTGCACGTGCAGGGCGGGGGAAAAGTTTTTTATCAAGATTTTAATGGTAGCATCAAATCAAAGTACCTAAATTATAACGGCACCAATTCACAGCCCTTCCGTTTTATTTCGATTTACATGCGTGATAAAGGATATATAGAGGATCCCTCTGTAAGGTCACAGCGGGAATTTTTAGAAGAGAATCCAGATAAGCAAGAGGAGATTTACGCCTATTCGCCTAGCTATGTGTACTTTTCTTTAAGTGATGAGCCTCCACATGGTAGTGATGCAGTATCACTGACAGATAAACGCTCCATAGCCACGGATTATCGAATATATAAAATGAAGGGGCTGCTAACCTATGTACAGACGCAGAGGCCGATAAAAAAGGCTGGTGGCGGTGTAGATTGGGTGCCCATGAGCCGTTTTATGATCGATCACGATACCGGTGGTGCGATTCGAGGTCCAGCAAGGGGAGATCTCTATTTTGGTGAGAGTGATTATGCGGCTTGGGTGGCCACGCAAATGAAAAAACGAGGCTATAAATACTTTTTAGCATTAAAGCCCAATTATTTATAAACCTCAAAAGCATGCTTTGCCAAACCGCGTACCACAGACATAAAATTCTCGGGGCGATAGAATTTATCGCTATCAATTTCCGAAGCCAAGGCTTGGTGCAAAGAAGGCAATTGTGAGGAGCCTCCCGTAATTAAAACGAGATCTAGTTCTGCAATTTGCTTACCGGCCATATTCACAGTTTGCATCATGGTATCGCGTATTTTCGAAATATTCGAGGCAATCCATGATTGAAATTCGCTTTCTATAAGCGCTTGATCAATATCGATTCCTGGATATTGATAATTAAAATGATGGTTTTCCCCGTTAGATAAACGTATTTTCGAGCGTTCAATATGCTGATACAAATTAAAGGCGAGATTGTCCTCTAAAACGATTTCTAGGTTTTGCAAATACTTTCTATCGCCCTCAGAAATATTGCTTGTTTGCAAATCTCTTAGGAAATCCTGGATGTCTCCTTTTGTCATAAAACAAATATCTGCTGGCGAGCGCAATCGATACTTAATCTCTGCCGGCATGGAAAGCTTGGTAGAGGACATAGGCAAGCTATATTGAAGTTCTGCCGCAAAGTATTTGGCCAAACCATATTGCATAATGTCGCCATCAAAGGCATCTCCAGCTATAGGAATGGCATTTAGTGCGTGTACTTTTAAGTTGTCTGAATCTGTTTTTTCCACCCAAGAAAAATCGGAGGTTCCAGCTCCAATGTCCATAACCAAAAGATTTTGCCAGTCTCGGTTCATAGGAAACTCTTTTGCTGCAGCAAGGGGTTCGGCAAAAAAATCAATATTTTGAAACCCCGCTATCATTGCCGCTCGGTGCATTCTTTCTTGTGCTAAGCGATCTTCTTTTATGTCGAGGGAGTATTTGGCAGGTCGGCCTAAAATAACATTATTTATTTTTTGGCCTAGTATTTTGTCGGCACGCTCCTTCATTTCTTTTAAAAAAAAGCCAACAAGTGATTCTAATAAGTAATGTCGATCACCAATGCGTGTGGATTCAAAATTGGGGTTTGGCAAAAACTTTTTAACAGATCGTACAAAGCGGCCTTCAAAAGAATTGGCTTCATATTCTTCTATGGCATTAGAGCCAAAATAATATTCCTCTTCATTTAGGTAGTAAGATAGACTCTTCATAATAGAGCTGTTTTCTTCTAAAAATAGAATCTCATGAGAGCCATCTTTGTTAATAGCTGCCAACAGGGAATTCGACGTTCCAAAATCAATGGCGTAAGCGATTGTGTTTGTCATATTATTTACGCCAGTAAAGCAGATGCGCTAGAGGAAGTAAATCAGTAATCAGGCCACGCTCGTTTTCTAATAAAAATTGTGAAAGCTGGTTGAGTTCTAAATGGTAGTCTTCTATTAGCTTGGTGTTTAGCGCATCAAAATCTTTGATTTTGTTTTGCCAAGTATCTTCACCAACAAAGCTTTGTATGTCCTTCAAAGTCTGTAGATTTAAGAATTCCTGCTTTTTGCTGTCACTAACTTCATTTAAAAGAAAAAGAGCAAAGGAGTTCAGATAGCCAGCATGATGATCTCCCAAAATATTTTTATTTTCATCGTTGCGAATATTGTAATCGATCAAATCATCGGCGCGCTGAAATAGCACACCCATTAAAGTGCCAATTTTTTCTAAGCATTGGTGGAGTTCTTTATCTTTTCTTTCTAGGGCGTAAAAAGGGGCTCTTAAACACCATTTTTTTAAGGAAGCGGTTTTTAAGTTGTGAACCTTCTCCAGTTCTTCACTATTAATTCTTGTGGAGCCCTTTATATCATCTTGTATCCATTCGCCTTCCACAAGATCCATAATGACCTCTGAAGTATAGGCAACCAAATCCAAGTTGGTGTTTTCACAAAGCAGCGAAATCACCTTGGCTAAAAGAAAATCACCAGCTAAAACTGCATGGTCAGCACCATAGGCCTTCCAAGCAGCCGTTTTTCCCCTTCGAAGCGGAGAGCCATCAATTAAATCGTCATGCAAAAGGGATGAGTTGTGGATGTATTCCACAACTTTTTGCAAGCAGACCGTTTTTTCTTGCGGAAGATTTAAGGGGATGCTGACCATGGCTACCAAACGGGAGCGAAAGCCTTTGCCGCCGGCAAAAAGGTCCAAATAGAGTTGTTTTAGTTTATGAATGTGGGCAGGAAAGTCCTTTTCCTCAAATGTAATAAAATCGTGCATATTGTCCCAGCTTATTATGCCTTTATAGTAGGGTGTCAAGAAAATGCAAGAAAGCTTTGGCATTGGTTAAAAAAATCATTAGTTTGCCTCTATGTATTATGAAAAACAGCTTCGAATTCCATTTTCTTTTGTTGATGCAGCAGGGATTCTTTTTTTTGCTAGGGTGGGAGATCTATTTCATCAGGTCTATGAGGACTGGTGGACAGAATTTGCTGATTGGCAGGCAAGCTTTGCTTCTAGCGAATTGGCTTTGCCCTTGGTCAGTTGGCAGGTGACCTACAAAGAGGCAGTAAAGGCCGGAGATATAATAAGCATTCGACTTCATGTAGAGGACATTGGCAAATCCTCTTTTCAATTAGAAAGTAAAGCCTTTACAGGGGAGGGGCGGCTTTTATGGACTACGCGTTCTACCCATGTTTTTGTAGACAAGAAGACAGGGAAAAGTCTTAAGATTCCCAATGATCGATATAATTATTTGCAGAAATATCAGCCAACGTCTTAAGGCGAGAAACTTTTTGCATGTCATTGCGTGCTAGTTTCTTTACTTGATAGACGTGTTGGATTCTGTGAAGTGGAAAGCAAGCCTGTTGATAATCTTGTAATAAGTCTTTGGCAATTGCACTTTCTGTGGCAAGGATCAATTCATTGCCATCACGGGGGTGTGGACGAGCCAAAACCGCCCAATCTGTTCCATCCAAGTGCTTGGCAATTTCCTTTTCGATTAGCATCAAGCTTAGGGCTTCTCCCTTAATTTTTATATAATCATCACTTCTGCCCAAAGGAATGAGATGATCGCCTTCAATAATGGCGTGATCTTCCATTTGAAAAAATCCATAGGAGTCTAAGTGTATTCGATGTGGCTGCTTTTCTTCTAGATCATAGTAAGAGTGAAATAGTGAGGGACTTTGTATCCATAAGCGCTGCTTTTCATCGCATTTAGCACGAATATGGGGAAGTAGTTGCAAGTGGTAGTCTTTCTCATAGATTTTATGTGCACTTGCGATTTGCGAGCTAGCCTCCGTTGCCCCATAACTTGGGTAAAGCGGCCATCCAAGCTGGCATGCCTCCTGATACAATTTTATATTTAAATGGGCGCCGCCTACTAAAATATGCTTTAAATTTTTAGGACAAGTCTCTTTAGCGGCAAGCAAATCATAAACTTGTGTTGGGACAAGGGAGGTGGCTTGTGCCTTTCTTGCGAGTTCCATAAAGTCTCGCACATTCCATTTCTCTAACTTTAGAACCTCTTGCTTTGCCAAATAGGCGCGCGCATATATAGCAATGGCACCTATATGATGATGTGGAAGTACACAAAGGCTGCGTTCGACATTTTGCAGGCTGTGAAATTGCAAGCTTGCTTTGGCGGAGCTGAGAATGGCATTTTTCTTAATGGCGTAAAGCTTTTTCTTGCCGGAACTACCAGAGCTTGGCAGCAGAATGCAGGAATCTAATTCAAAATGTCTTTGTAAATGGTTGGCAGCTTCCTCGATATCTTTTATTTCCTTGTTGGAAAGGCGCGTGTTGTAGAAAAGAGAATTGCTCTGGTCTTGCCAATTTATTTTAGCTGCGTCCATTCTTCTTTCTCCAGCAAGGTATCAAATCCAAAACCATATCCCTCCGCGCCCAATATATATCTATCCTGTATGTGTAGAGCTTCCGTGTACGCATTGGACTCAAATAGGCTATGGCTAAAAATACCACAGGGCTCTAAATATTGCGGGTATTTTTGATAAAAAGAGGCGGCATAAAATAGCGCTTGGATTTGCCCTAGAGGGTGATCCATATTGGAAGTAAATATTACGCGTGACTGTCTTTCTAGTACCAAGCCTGCGCATGCTTCTTTAACAGGTTTCACTATAAAAATATAGCCATCGCCTTTTGGCTTCTCGCTATCGTAGGCAACGGCATAGGTAGTTTCACTACCTGGATCTTCAATATAATCTACTGCCAAACCTTCTAATAAACTTTCATCAAATTCTCTTCCGTTAAGATCGATACGGTGTCGGTAGTTTTTTAACTTCTTATGAAGCTGGCGAATTATGCTCGTATCTTTTGGCCACTTCCATTTGATGCAGGCGCCGCTAGGAATTTCGGCGATCCCGTCCAGCTCACCAATAGAATAATAATTGGGAACTTTCGGTAGGTTTTCCAAGAGATTGACTTTGTCCGCACGTGCTTGGGCATCTAGTTTGGCAAAGTAGCATGCCGATTGGGAGTAGGGGTGCTTGCATGCCCCCGAGATATCTAGCAGCAAATCCATCAGGCTTGGCTCTCCTAAGTGGGGCCAGGTTTGCAGCAAGCTATAACCCCAACCAGTCGCAAAGTGAATGCGTATTAGATAAGCCTTTATCACGCTGCTTTCACTATTTGTATACAAGGATTTTTGCGGGCTTAAAGCGTAGGGAGCATATTCTAGGTACATAAAAATGCTCCAGATTGTAAAATGATAAAAGCAATGTAGATCCCGGAGGATTTTGCTAGGTAACGGTTATAGATTTTGCTTGGAGGATTTAGCATAATTTCTTTTATCAAGGAAAAAGCCGGGATAACCAAAAGAAATGGCAGCAAATAAAAGGCACTCTTGCTTGTATAAAACCAATAAATTTGGAGTAAAAAGGCGGCTGTATAGAGAAATAATATTTCTCGGCGAACAAAGCTTTTGCCTAGCAAAACTGCCAAGGTGCGCTTATTTGCTTTTTTATCGCCATCGATATCTCGCAAATTGTTGATAGCAATCAGTACGGTACATAAAAATCCGCACTGACATGCCAGTACAAAAATATCCAACGAAAAGTCATGATGGTATAAAAAGTAGGTCCCTTTGGTTGCACCCAAACCAAAAAATAAAAAAACAAATACGTCTCCTAGGCCATAGTAAGCAAGCGGATAGGGACCACCTGTATACAAATAGGCAAGGCTAAGGGAAACAAGACCCAAAAAGAGTATTGGCATTCCCCCTGCCTGGATAAGAGGGATTGCCAAGATGACTGCGGCTATACAAAAAATAGATGCCAAAATATAGACTTGCTTTGCACTTAGCCATTGCATTTGGGTTGCACGCAAGGGGCCAAGTCGATCCTCGTTATCGACTCCTTTTTTATGGTCAATGGCATCATTGAATAGATTGCTAGCTATTTGTATGCAAAGGGCTGACAAAAGCGCAAATCCGCAGAGTTTTAAATTGGCGGGGTAAACATAAGCGGCGACTGCCAAAACGGGTAAGATGGCTGCACTGAGCGTTTTGGGTCTTAGAGCAAAAAAAATGTATTTAAGTTTCATCATCTGTCCAATGCCATTCATCCCTATTGGCTGTATAGTAAAAAGGAATTCGATGCGCCTGTCCAGGCAGTATATGGCAGGCATGCTGGCTTTGCTGCTGGATTTTATCAAGAATCGCGCAAAATTTACTGTCATGCTCTCCGGCAACAAAATATGTGTTTTTTGGTAGGCTTCTCAGATGTTGCCAATGATTTTCTTGCTGCGACAATCCCCATATTTGCAAAGCTTGAATCAATGCAGATCTATCACAGGGATAGGCCAATATATTGGCTTGCCCTT
The DNA here is from genome assembly GCA_002376845.1 of Bdellovibrionaceae bacterium UBA3535. GTDB lineage: Bacteria > Bdellovibrionota > Bdellovibrionia > Bdellovibrionales > UBA840 > UBA3535. The sequence continues at coordinate 121,819 of DFOS01000019.1, forward strand.
GAAATAGGGGCATAGCATTCCACTGCGCGAGAAATTCTTTTTCATCTAGAGTTTTTAATTGCTGAATCCAATGATCCTCCAAGTTTTTACGAGCGGCTCTGTCTTCTTCTGATAGTCCAGGTTGTACCGAAAAGAGAACCAATTTTTTTACTTTTTCTGGATGGTGAACGGCAAAATCCAAGGCCAATCGTGCCCCCATGGAATAACCATAGAGACTCACAGGAGAGCTAATTTGATGCAGTAAATAAGTTCGAAAGCTAGTAAAGTCACAGACCTCTTTCTTGGCAGCAATTTCCCAAAGGTTGGGGCATTGCGCTTGCGGGATTCCCATTGATGTCCAATCTTGCGGAGATCCTAGAAAGCCATGTAGAAATATTCTAGAACTTAAGGGACTCATATTCTTTCCAAAAATCATGACTTTGCTTAAGGCATGGTTGCAGTTCGAAGAAACAAGAGGTGTCTTGCCAAGTCAGCTCACGTGCATCCGATATTTTTTTATAGTTAAGATCGTGATAGGCAGCTAGATGAGCAAAAGACTTATTATGGGAATTGATGTAGTAGTTGCCCTCATACATGCGGGAAAAGATCTGTCCACCACGATTATTCATGCAAAGAATTTGATAATTTTTGTCTGTTTCTAAAAAGTGCAGGGCGCTTTCGGAATACATCATGGTTTGATCGCCAAGCAGGGCGATATTGATTTGATTGGCCGCAGCGCAAGCAATAAAAGATGCCACCTGCCCGTCAATGCCATTGGCCCCGCGATTGGCTTGTAACGAGTAAGACTGGGAGCCCGATTGAAAATGTTGCCAATAGCGAATGGGTAGGGAGTTACCCAAATATAAAAGACTATTGGCAGGCATGATTTTGCTCAAGTGCCAGTGCATGGCTGGCTCGGATAGGGGATATTTCTCAAGGATTTGCAGGCAATTTTCCTTATGCTGCGTAATACGTTGCAAAACTTCTTTTTGGCCCTCGATCTTTGGCATTTCGATATTCAAGCTGTTGTAAGACTGGGACTGCCTAGCCAAACCAGCAAAGGGATATTTCGTAAAGTTGTAAACGGGTATATGGGCATACTTTTTTTCGAGTCGACGCCAAATGGAGGAGACTGGTACTTTTCCTATTCGAAGGACAGCATCAAAGCGGCCCTCATCCATGAATCGATAAATCAAACGCTCTGGTCCAAATAGTCGATAGGGGTTCGTCTGACTAGAGCCAAGACCAGATAGAGCTTCCACTATATGAGGTACGTGGTGATTTTGCAAAAAACGCAATGCTTGCTGTTTTTCTGTTTCAGATTCGAGTTCACTCACAAGAACCAGTGGGAATTGGCAGTCCAATGAAATCGTCTTGCTATCAAAATGCTTTTCTGATTGGTAATTAGCAGGCTGAAAATAAAGTTTTTCCGTTAAAGGACTTTTTAAGGGTTCATCAAAGCATAAATTTATATGAATGGCTTTGTCCATTCCCATTTGCATGGATTCAATTTGTGAAGCATCATCAAGATCAAAACTGTCGGCATATTTTGCAAATAGATGGGCTTGTTCAATGCTTTGCGGTGAGCCGCTACCTCGGTAAGATTTCGGTCGATCCGCACTTATGATAACAAAGGGGCAATTTTGATAGTAAGCTTCAATTACGGCAGGGTAGGCTTCCGCCACAGCGCTGCCCGATGTGGTAACAATGGCGCAGAGTCTTTTGCCCGCATGACTGCGCTTATACGCGTAAAACGCAGCCTCCCTTTCCTCATGCATCACCTTGATATCGAAGCCCGTAGACTGCTTAAGCACCTCGATGATAGGGGCGTTGCGCGAGCCGGGTAGAATGCAAATCTCACTAAGTCCAAGACTTGCTAATTTTTCTAATACTTTTATTACCAATGCATGATTGTTCATATCTTATCTAATACCGCTTCTTGTTTGGCCAATATTTCCTGCCACTCCGAATTCAATTCGGATTCTTGTACGATACCACAGCCAGTAAAAAGATGTAATTGCTGTTCAAAAAATTGCAAGTTTCGAATGGCAACAATGGCTTTGCTATAGTCTTGTCTACGGTATAGTATTGGGCAGCCAAAAAAATGTCGATCCGTATCAGGATAGCGTTCTATCATAATGGGCAGGGCCTCACGAGGGTAGGTACCTAATGCCGGGCTTGGGTGCAGTAGGTGGACAAGTTCCTCCGAGGAGATTTCACTGCGCAATTGACACGTAATATTGGTGCTAAGATGCTCAAGATTACCGGCCTTAGTGGTCTTGGTATCGGCGATATCCACTTTACCTACTTGCTGCAAACGATTGGTTAAGTCCTTAACGACATAGGCATGTTCTTTTTGCTCTTTTGCATCTTGCAGCAAATCACTATTCTTATTTTGATGATTGGTCGCCGCCAGGGCGTGAGTGGATATGCTCTGTCCTTGCCTCTCAAAGAGTATTTCGGGGCTCTCACCGGCGATAAAATAATGGTTTTTAGGGTCCCAGAAGGCATAAAAATGCGCGCCGGAATAGTTCTTTAAAAATTTTGCCACCACATAGGAAAGGGAGTTTTCATAATCTACATTTTCTTGGCTGGAGCAAACCGCATAGGGAACAGCTTTTTCCATTTTCCCGCTTAGAATATTATTGTGAAAATAATGAAAGTCCTCTTCGAAGTGGGATTTTTTTGCCTTTTGCCAGTGGATAGATAGTGGGGATTCCGTAGGGAACGAGGTAAGCTCCTCAGCTCGAATTACTTGATAGTGATGCGCTTTTTTTGTGTTAAAGGAATACAAACTTAGGGCATGTTCAGTAAGGTCTTTGGCCTCTTGCAGACGCAAATAAAGAAATTTTTTGCCTGGCAGGCTTAGGATGGCACCTAAGCTATGAAAATCAATCATGTTTACCTGTATAATCTATGTGCAAGATGCATGCATCTTTCTTCTTTATAAACAGGATAAACCTTAACATAAATCATGACTTAAGCTACCTAAAAGAGTATAGGGTAATGGTATGACAGTTAAGCTTACAGAATACTTTCAAGATGCCAAGCAGCAGTTTTTGGTGGTGGCCGGGCCTTGCTCCATTGAATCAAGAGAGCAGCTCTTGGATACAGCCAAGGTGGTGGCAGATTCAGGCGCTACTTTATTGCGTGGAGGCATCTATAAGCTGCGCACATCCCCTGATAGTTTTCAGGGGCTGGGTGAGGATGCCTATCTATTAGTGAAAGAGGCAAAAGAACAATTGGGTCTGCCATTTATTGCCGAGATTACAGATCCCAGGCAAATTCCCTTGTTTCAAGATTATGTCGATGTGATTCAGGTGGGATCGCGTAATATGTACAATTATGCGCTTTTAAAAGAGCTAAGCGAGCTCGATTTACCAGTGGTTTTAAAGCGGGGCTTTTCGGCCACACTGGATGAATGGATCAAGGCGGCAGACTATTTGCGTAGTGGTGGCAATGATAAAGTGATTTTGTGTGAGCGTGGGATTCGCGGCTTTGACAATAAAACTCGCAACGTATTGGATTTAGCAAGCGTAAGTTATTTAAAAAAATATAGCGATCATATTGTTATGGTGGACCCCTCCCACGCAACGGGAGATTCCAACTTGGTGGCAGATATGGCTAAGGCGGCAATTTTTGCAGGAGCTGATGGGATTATGGTGGAAATCCACCCAAATCCAGAGCAGGCACTTAGTGATGGGCCGCAAGCGCTAACTTTTCAGGCCTATGAAAAATTAATGCAAGAAATTAAAACTTTGCTTCCTTACGTGCAAAAAGAATTGGTGCGATCATGAATTATAGTGGCCCCGAGCGAGAAAAAATACGTTCCATGTTTGATGAAATTGCTGGCTCCTATGACAAAGCCAACGACGTGATGTCATTGGGTATTCACCATATATGGCGACAGAAATTAGTGAATTTCTCCGGTGCAGAATTGGGCCAGGATGTTTTGGATTGTGCCACGGGCACGGGCGATCTTGCCATAGCGTTTAAAAAAGCTGTGGGCCAGGGGCGAGTGGTCGGCACCGATTTTTCTAGCGGTATGTTGGAGCCAGCACCGAATAAGGCCAAAAAGCTAGGACTAGAGATTGAATTTTCTGTGGCGGATGTCATGGATCTACCTTTTGCAGAAAATGAATTTGATATTGCGAGTATATCCTTTGGCATTCGAAATGTGCAGGATCCGGTACAGGCTATGAGCGAGCTTGCACGTGTGGTAAAGCCCGGCGGCAAAGTGATGATTCTTGAGTTTGGACAACCGAAGATTCCTGTTTTTTCGCAAGCCTTTCAATTTTATTCAAAAAATGTATTGCCCAAAATAGGCGGCTGGCTATCGGGCAAAACTTCGGCTTATGAGTACCTGGAAAATTCCTCTGCCAAGTTTCCTTGCCGCGAAGATTTCTTGGCGATGGCGTCGAAGGCCTATCCCTTTGCAAAAATGCAATACATTCCCGTAAGCGGCGGCATTGCCTATATCTACAAACTTTCTCTATAGGTGTCCGCTACCTTTTTCGCAAATTCATGGGCATTTGGGCATGAGCGGTTGCCTTAACGTATTATATTGAGAATTATTGCAGAAATATTACAACCGAAGCCAAAATATCCGATACTAAAGTATGAGTTCGATTTCACGTTATAAGAAAAAAGGTGGCTTTATGCAGCTTCTACAATTGGTGGAAACCAGCGGGGTAGTGAAGCAGCAAAGGTTTTTGGAGCTACTGGAGGCTGAAGAGCCTGCCTGGGCAGAGGCCGTAAAGACTAAAATGCTTACCTTTGATAAAATCATTCAGGCAAGTGATGATGCCATTGTAGAAATCTTTAGTGATGTAAAAGATCTTAACCTAGCTGCGGTTTTTCATGGTATGGAGGAAGAGCCAAAAAACCGGATATTAAATTTGTTGCCAGGTCCAAAGCGAAAAAAAGTATTGGATCAAATGGAGATCATCCAACCCAATCAAAATGAAATTACCACTTCCATGGTGCAGGTTTTGGCAGAAATACGTGCGAAGATCGACAAAGATCGCTTTTTATTAGATCGAATTCATCCGGATCTTAAAATCGAGGACGACCTCGAAGACAAACTCTTAAATACTTACACTCCACCTAGCACTAGCAAATCTGCTGTAGAGACCGGGCCGGTAAACACTGGGAATGCCGATGCTGATGACGAAATTTATCGCTTGCGTAAAAAAATCAAAGATATGCAAAACGAAATGGACCGACTTAAGGTTCAAAATCACGATCTAAAGGCAAAATTAGAGCGTATTTTAAAATTGGCTTCCTAAGCTTTTTTCTTACTTGTCTTTTTCTTAGATGTTGCTTTTTTTCTAGTAGTTTTCTTTTTTGCGGTAGTTTTTTTGCTACTCGCTTTTTTGGTTGTTTTCTTTTTTGTAGAAGCTTTCTTTTTCGTTTTACGTTTGGTGGTCTTTTTCTTTCTTGTAGGCTTCTTGTTTTGTTTTAATTCTTTTTGAATGAAGTTTTCTAGGCGTTTTTGCAGTCGTTGCAATTCTTTTTTCTGTGAATCTACATACTTTTGCGCCTTTTTGATTTCATCATTGATGGTTTTATTTAGTAGTTTCTCGATTTCTGTTTTTTCTTTATAAAAGCGTTTTTTTAGTAGGTTGACATCTTTATCCACAATTTTGTTGAAATCTTTTTGTAAGTTATTGATGAGTTCGCGAACCTGCTCCTGCGCTTCATCTACACGCTCTAATTTAAGATAGGATTTTACATTTTGGCTTAAGTCGTTCCAAGATTTAAATATTTCGTTTTTCATCCTGCCTCCTGGCAACATTCTACAGGATGCCACTTGTACCTTGCAAGGTATTAATACTTAACGAAAGTAAATATGGCCCCACTCCTGCGTGCCTACAAGGGGACATTTGAATTTTTTTAGGCGTCTTTGAATGGTTTTGTGCGGGTGTCCGTACTTGCTCCTACGTGCGCTAACCAAACATTGCCTTAGTCCAGCTTGCAGACTACTTAGTAGAGCTTCGCTGTTGCTGGTTATGCTACCGTGATGAGATAGGATGTAGCGCTCCACCCTATCTTGCAATTTCTTGCGCCATATCTTCTCCTGCTTTTTTAAACTATCTCCAGGGATTAATAAGGAGCCCCATTGCAGTACTTTGGACTTTGCATTTTTGGATTTGCCATTTTCATTGCGGAAGATCGTAATATTATTTAATTCCATCGGTCTAGAATGGTGGCGCATTCTAAGTTTTTGTAAAAAGCGATAGTGATCCAAGTCCCAGTGGCTAATCCAGTGGTAGTGTCTTTGCCATCGACAAACTTCTTGCACTGCTTGCGGATAGCTTTCGCCGCCAACGTCGATATGTATGCAGCGCTGACTTTCTACCCTGGTCAGCCACTGTCCCTGTCCTACATCCCATAAAATCCAATAGGGGCGTACGTTATAGCCGAAATACTGGGGCCATAGTATTAGCAGGATTTGCGCGTAAAGTATAAGGCGATCAATATGTATAGCCATTGTAGGTGCTCCTGATTGGGTAAATGAAAGCCGTGTGATTTTGTTGGGGGGAAGATGCCATTAATAAAACATAATATTTCTAAGAGGCTGATCCAGATATAATCGACCCATGCACCAAGGAAGGGAAGTGCTTTGACTAAAAGTGATAATGGAAAGAGAAAGAGCCCTATGACAGGACTCAGAAAAATATTATTAATTAACGAAACGATCCCCATATTGCCAAAAAATAAAATGGGCATAATTAATAAAAAGATGATCCAGCATTGTTTTGTGTGTTGATGACTTAGGCTCAGGCCGATGGCAGCCAAAAGAGAGAGCTTTAACGAGATGGAGGAGGCCCATGAGGGAAACAGCATTAGGCAAAAGACTGTGGAGATGATGTACTGATAGAATTTGGGCATATGCAGAGCGTACTTTTCGCTGATAAGACTTGTTACAAACACGAAAAACGATCTTAGACTGGGGGCTTGCATTTGGCATACTAAGACATAGCTGGCAAGTATGGAGGTCTGCAAGACAGCAGAACGTAGCCGCATGCGACTCAAAATTTCTGCTAGAAAGACAAGGTGGGAGCCTGAAACCACAATCAAATGCAGTAGCCCACTTTGCTGAAAAATTTGTTTAAAATAGGGGCTTTTTATTTTGGAGCCACAGACAATGGCATCATAAAGCTCGGAATAATCCGATTCTGGTCCGAGATTCATACAGACTCCGTGTAGCTGCTGGCTTATTTCCATAAGAGCGTCCATGCTCCTGACTAATACAAATGTGGTGCCACTTGGAAAAGGTGGCCAGCTCTTGACCTGGACAAAGCATCCCATTAGCCTTTATATATGATCAAATGGCTTCTACCACTCTTATTGGCTCTTACCGCCGCTTGCGCCTCCAAGCCAGCATCGGATAAAACCAAACCCAATGACATTCTTATTAACGCAACTGCGGATTTGGAAGGCTGTAAGTTTTTAGGTGTAGTGGAAACCCGAGAGGTGAACCATTGGCAAGAAGATATGCGGCGAACTGCGGCGCTTTTGGGGGCTACACATATCCAATCCAGCGGGCCCAACTATGTCGGCTTCAACGAAGTGGTGAGCGGCTTTGCTTATAAGTGTAGGTAACTACTGCCAAGGGCCATTCCAGGTGTATATGGCAGGGCGAATATGATCAGTATCTTTATTTACCAGTTTTTCTAATGCTTCATACCTAGGGTCCAAAGTCTCAAATTCTCCGCGCTGTCGAAGCGCGCCTGCACTCAGCTCTGAGCCCTCGGGATAGAAATAAGGATCTAAGCCATCCCCTTTTGTGGTGGGTTTGCCAATATGACCCTTTAACTTACCATGAAAGGTATAAACCATCCCATCCATATAGTAGGCCATGATGACTTCCATGGTGGCTTTTTTGCCAATGAATTCTGGCAATCGATGAATGTTCCATTTTATTAACGGGCCAATTTCGGCTCCCTCAATGTGAAGACTTGTATCCTCAATAATGATCAGTTTTCCTTTTTCTCGAGCGCTAGTGGCTTTATGAACGGCCACCTCGAGGGAATTAGAATGAATTTCATCGATTTCCTCGTTGCGAAATTTTGCTTGGAGCTGTTTCGTTTTTAAAAAACGGCTAATGATTTGTTGTTTTTTTGTGTTGCTAGTAGAAAAGATGGTTTCCGTATCAAAGAATGGGCGAAAATCAAAAAGATTAACGCAAAAGTTTGCATGTGCTTGGCAGCTGATAACGAATATGATGCAGACTCTAAGAAACATATCTCCGCCCAAATTTAAAAATCAAATAAGCTTTTGCATTGTCCTACAATGTAAATGACTTTTCCCTTAAATGACCACTTGGCATTAATCGTATCACTTATATTCTTACTAATACTATCATTGTCTGTTGAAATTCTTTGCGAATACTCAGCATTTGCTAGCGCATCTTTGTAGCTTTTGTCGATGCTATCTAGGTTTTTGAGTGCTTCTTTTTGGCGGATCTCTACAATCTTTTTTTCAATCGTATTCAGTGCATCCAAATGTTCCATATATGCATGATGATTCTCGGCTGTCATGCGTTTGTCATGTTGGTGCACAAGATTGGAAATGCCGTATTGTAGAGTCAGCAAAGATCTACGAATGTTGAGTTTTTGAAGATCGCCCCATTGCGCAAAACGGCTTTCCTGAAAGCGTTGGTCCACTTCATGATAATGCTCTGAGGCAGTTATCAAGTGTTGGTTAAAAATAAAGTCCGCATAATAAAATCCATGTCCCTGATAGGGAACTCTCATTTTATTAAGAGCAAATTTCACTTTTTCATGGATGAGCATAAGGTAGGGGATTTGAAAGGCTTTTCCTGCTTCCCATTGTTTGCGAAGCTCCAAAGCTTCTTTGAAGCCATTTTTTTCTGCATACCAGATGTTTGCGCGTTCCACAAAAGGAATGGCCGACCATAATAGTACGTCATCAAGGCCTATATTTGTGCCTTCAATCAATCGGAAAGAGGCATCGGCCATGGCGGCAATCTTTAAACCAAATAGTGATAGATAGAAAAACTGGTGCTCCATGGAAAATCTGGGCAAATTGATTTCGGCTTCTACTTGGCTTAGAGGCTTTCCAATTCCGGGAATTTTCTCGACACTAGATTTCACCCCTTTTGGTAGGGAGAGCTTCGCAATATTTAGTATTCCCAAGTTTTTACCATGCTTATGTCGCATAAATGGTATGCGATAGATATGCGGTTTCATTAAGTTGTTGGCATAGTTAATGGCAATGTAGTTAAGGTGCGTAAACAATGCTCCTTGGTGGAAGGCAAATAAAGAAGAAAAGCCTTCTTTGGAGGCCCAATAAATGTAGGCAAAAGACATACTGTTAAACCAAGATTTGATTTGCACGCGATAATTATTTTTTGATACGCGCAACCAATTGCCATAAGTTTTTCCAAAGATTCCTAGAGTAACTCCGTAAATTACAGACAATGTGGCGATTTCAGGTCCACCCAAAAAGTAGGAGATAATCCCTTGCAGGCCACCAGCAGTAAGTCCCATATTTAAATCGGCCATGGTAGGACGTTCATAAATACCGCCCCAATAATGCTGCCACCATTCAAGGGACCTGGCAGTGGTTGGGCGTTTGTGCTTTTCTTTTTTAAATTGCCCATGGTCAATTTGAATCACAGTGGTATCGCGCCCGTTGATTTCACCATTCACTTTTGCAAGCTGCTGCATCCAGTATAGACTTTGCCTTTCTTCAGGGCTCATTTTCTCTATTTCAGCTTGTTTTTCGGGAGGGAAGTTGTCAGGGTGAGCGATGGCAGGCTTGTAATTATAGGATTTGTATTTCGCGAACATCACCTGGTTATGAATATAGAATTTGCGTTGTTTGATTAACTCTTTAATGGTTTGTTTTTCTTCTCGGCTAATGTCTTGACGCTGAAGTTGTTTCTCCAGGAATTCTATATTCATCTCCGGCGGAATAAAAATATAGTTGCGATTTGCACCAAAGTGCACAACTTTGGTGAAAATAACAGCATTTTTCCCCAGGCCAAAAGCATTTAACTCCGCCTTGCCTACGCCATCGATTGCAATGGATATTTTATTTTTGTATGCGCGAGAGGTGATCTGATCAATCACCTCGGATTCGCCATAGGTTTTGATTCTATCTTTAAATTCTTGGTGCAATTTTGTAAGCAGGCCCATAATCTCCACGCTGACCTGTACCGGCCCGGTGAAGAGGCGTTTGATGTACTCAGTTTCCTCCGTGCTCAAATCGCGCACATCTGTATTTTCATTTAATTGGTTCAATTTTAGGGATTGGATGTTTTTTTGAAAGTGGTCGAGAATTTCTTGAATGTATTCTGGGGATTGGGATTTATGAGATAGTACTTCAGGATTTTTTGTATCATCAAGCTCAAGGTGTCGATTTGCAAGCAGTGGGGGGCTGAGCAAGGTTAAACATATAAAATATGTTATAAATTTCCTGAATTTCAAAGATCCCATGACATAGTTTTAACTGTCAGCACGTCGTAAAATCGATAAAAACTTTCTAGGGGGAAATATTTATAGGGTCTGTAGCCTGACCAGGCAGTTAAATTCGTGATCCAAGCTACTTACAAATAATACGCTAATATTAGTAGGTAGACATGTCTGCTTTTAGCCACCATTTCTCGGTGTCGATTTTATTTTCATCAATGTAATTTTGTGGGTTTCCGTCAAATACAACAGCATTGGTTGGAGTTTCTTCGATTTTCATGGACGTAACGTAATAATCCTCTTTGAGCTCGTCTAAAAATGCCGCTAATTTGGCCTTGAATAAAACCGCTAGAATTTCGGTTGTGGGGTCCCCCGGTGTCACCAATAGGCGACCTTCTGGATTGTCTTCTCGTAAAAAGTTTAATAGTGGGTCTTTTGAGTTAACAAAAAATGCATGATCTACATGCTGGTCAATCCATGCATGCCACTTGGTTTTTAGTTCCTCAAAAGATTTGAGCATATTGGTAGCCGAATGCAATTCGGGCTTTTCCTTGCTGATGCAGGCTTCTACAAACCAGGAGTGACCATGTGGTTGGGCACACTTCGAGCTGCGATTGGCTTTTTCATAAAAACGATGTGCTGCCTCAAAACGTCGGCGAAAAATAATTTTCATGTACAAGCTTTTAGCAGAGCCGGGCTTGCCTGTCTATCTGCGGAAAAGGTAGCTGACACCTAAAAAGACACCTAAAAAAAAGCCCAGCTAAAAGCTGGGCTGCGGAAAAGGTAGCTGACACCTTTTGCCTTATTGGCAGAATGGTAGGTCAGGTTGGATTCCACAAATGATTTCACATAGTTGTGGATCACCTAGTGGACACTCTCCTGGAGGAGTAGGGCCTCCGCCGCCGCCATCATTGCCAGAGCTTTGGCCAACGATGAAATCCAGCGTTTCTAAGCTATTGCCCTCAGAATCCTTGGCGCTAATGCGGGCTTCTCCCTTTGCCTTAGCCGTAACTAGTCCTGTCTCGCTTACACTTAAGATGGCATCATCGGATGAAGCAAAGCTAACAGCGCCCTTAGCATTCATCACATCCAGTTGTACGGTTTCATTTAGATCCAAGGCTGCGGCCATGGGCACAACTAGCATTTTCTTCTTTTGCAAAGCTTCCACTGCAGCAGCAGCATCCACACGGCAGTTACAAGCGGTTTCGATATTTACTTTTGCGCCGGTGGCTTGCAGTAAGGCACGAGCTTGCGCACCAGTTAACTTAGGATCTACTGATTTTAATAGTCCTACGATACCGGAAACCAAGGGTGTTGCCATGGAGGTTCCTGACAAGTTGCCATATTTGTTACCTGGCAAAGTGCTCATAATATTTAAGCCTGGAGATGCTAGGTGAACCGTGCGCTTTCCATAGTTGGACCAGGAAGGCTTGCTGTCATTTACATCAGAGGCAGCTACGGAGATTGTATTAGCAAATCCAGCATTGGCAGGATAAACTTCTGTTTTGTCGTTGTTGCGCCCATCATTGGCTGCAGCAGCAACAAAAATTACGCCGGCTTTATCGGCTCTTTCCACAGCTTCTACCAAAGCTTTTGCGCGGCCACGATCAATGGTTGCGCCCCAAGAAGCGGAAATAATATGGGCACCATTTTCGATGGCATAATCGATGGATTTAATACCGCCCATCAAATCGCCAGAGCCATCAGCTCCTAAAAAGCGAATGGGTATGATGCTCACATTGGGTATAGCGCCAGCAATACCGCCATCAACTTGACCATTGCCTGCAATGGAGCCTGTACAGTGAGTGCCGTGTCCAGGGTTTCTGGCACCAGTCTCATCCATTGGGTCATTGTCATTGTCACGAAAGTCATAACCTTCGACCATATTTGTTGATAGCGACTCATGGCTATAATCTACGCCTGTATCGATAACTGCGATACGTACTTCTTTGGAACCCTTACCAGCCAGCTGCCAAGCCTTTTCTAAATTGACTTTTTGGTTGGCCCATTGCTCTTTAAGATTTTTTAGATCTGTAAGACTTAAGGGTTGTTTGGGCTTTCGGATTTCGAAGTTCTCTGTAACATATTCCACATTGGGATCTGCCATGATTTCCGCTAAAATCTCAGCCTTATTTTTTTCGGGTACATCTATTAATGTCAATTTACCCACAGGATGGCGGTCTTTTACCATGACGCCCAATGTGGCAAAGGTCGACTTTTTATAGATGTCCTTTTGTTTAACAATGTATTCGGCTGCATTTAATTGTAGGGCGAATACGACGAACGATAGAATAAGAAGAATTTTCTTCATGGAACCCCCCTCCTTGTGATTACCATGAAATTATTAACGCAATATTTACATGGATTGTAAAAGGAAAAACATGGTTTTTTTTGCAATTCGTTAGAGGAAATGCTTATTTTCGTCATATGAACGATGTTTTTCTTAAATTTTCCTACCACCCAGTGATCAAGCTGCCGCAACATTATGCAGTTTTTGACTTTTCTAATAGCACCAAGCAAGAAAAAAACGAATATAAGTATAAGGACACTGTATACGGAGTGGGAAAATACAATGAAAAGCGCCCAGGCATCTATACAGGCCCCCAATATGAAAAACAGAATCGCTTCATTCATATGGGCATTGATATTGCGGCGCCTGTGGGGGAGGCCGTCTACGCGTTTTTTGCCGGCCAGATCCATTCTTTTACATATAATGATGCGCCCTTGGATTATGGCTACACCTTGATTACGCAGCATGATCTTGCTGGTAAGACCTTATATGCCTTGCATGGACATTTATCAAAAAAGTCGCTGCAAAATAAAATTCCTGGGCAAAAGATTCAAGCTGGTGAGGTCATTGCTTATTTAGGCAATGAGAAAGAAAACGGCGGTTGGCCGCCGCATTTGCATTTTCAGTTGTCGTGGCTCGAGCCGCAAGACTGCGATATGCCAGGCGTAGTTAGTGAGGCCGATCACGCACAAGCACTTAAAACCTACCCAGATCCGCAATTGGTTTTAGGAAAACTTTACTGAAACATGAGTTCACAGCGCAGCTTTTGATAGCGCTGTTTTTTTTGCTCTACAAAATTATGAACATAAAGTCTGTCCAGTTTAGAAGAAAGTCTGCGAGCTGTTTTAGTGATGGACTTTAATTGCGAGTGGTAGCGAGCACTTTCTCCTAAAATTCCGCCACCATCACTTCCCAAATAAATTTTAAATCCGTAAGAGCGCAGTAGTGCCAGTTTTTTTAATAGATCAGAATTTGTTACATTGGTTAATAAGTGGTTGGATCTGTAGGCATAGTCAAAGGTGATTTCCATATTCAAACGCATCAGGGCGTTGTTGATCAGAAAGAGTTGAAAAATTTGACCTTCACTTAAAGTGGCGAAGTGACCAAAACGAATTTGCATTTTTGTTTCTAGCGGCTCGCTTTGTAGGCTTAAGCTATCGAGAAACGACCAAAGTGCGCGGTAAAAGCCACGACGTGATTCTGTTTCAAATGCATGAATTTTAAAGATCTCCGCGCCCGCAGAAGAAAGGCTTTCAAAGATCTGCATTAAACGGTTTTCTAGCAACACTATTTCTTTTAGACTCAAATCCTTGATGGCCCCATCAAGACTACCGGATAGGTCTATGCCGCCAGAATATTCGCGTCCTGTCATATTTGAGACTAAGTGCAATTTATTTTGAAACTTTTTTTCGGAGTCATTAAGGAGCTTTTTTCTCGGGTAGGAGTAAAGCACATTCACCTTTGCCCCTTGCTCCATAAAGTTGCGATAGATTTGTGGTGCGTGATTTTTAAAGAAAGTTGCTGAGGTGGAAAGTTCTACATAGCTTTTGTCCGCAATAGGTAGCTGCTTTAAGGTTTCTTGAATGGCAAGCTCTAAGAAACGATCAAAGTGTTTGCGGTCTTGCTTTAGTAGGCTTTTAAATAAATTTTTTCTTACTGCCTCGACAAAGCGGTAGTGTTCGGTGTCGAGAGATCCTTTATCTGTAAATTGAAAAAAACTACGGGTGTGAAGCTGATTTGGACCGCTTAGGAAGGTGACTACGTTTGGGGAAATGGCACTCTTGTTTGTTGCATAATAGTTTTCCGTCCAATCTTTTAAAGACAGGCCATAAGTTTCGCTATAGGCTGTTTTTAAAGCGTCATAGTGGAACCAAAGATAAAAATGCTCATGGTGATTGGCTGCCATAAGACTTCGAGAGAAACTGCAAACTAAAAGGCTAAGTATAAGTAATCTTTGCATGAACGGACATTCCCTTAGGCTGGATTTATGATGGGAATTGAATTCAATGTAAAGCGGCTCTTGGGGTAAAGGTATTCCTTACATGGCGTTAACCAGATATTATACACTTTGTTAGAGAAAGGTTAAATCACTAGGCTTTCTTTGCATCACAATAAATCTATGCTTAGCCTTCTTTAAGACGCCAGGGGAGGGAGTCGTGATTCATCTGTTATTTGTTTTTTTATCGTTAGCCTACAGTCAAAATTTAGTTTTTAGTGCGCTTGGGGATACGGGAATGGACAACTCGGGTCAGGCCATTGTGGCCGAGAACCTAAAACTAGTCTGTCAGCAAGAAAACTGTAATTTTGGTCTTATGCTGGGAGATATCATTTATAAAACCGGGCCCAAATCGGCCGAAGATGAGCAGTTTTACCACAAGTATGAAAAATATTATTCTGACTTAGATTTCCCCTTTTACTCTGTTTTAGGAAACCACGATTATGGCTTGCTAGCCCGCTCTTATAAAAAAGCCGACTATTACTTAGAGTATGCAAAGACCAATCCACAATTTCTTTTGCCTAATTTGTATTATTATTTTGAAGCAGGTGATGTGCTTTTTATTGCTTTGGATACCAATCGCATTATGAACGGTAAGCTTATTAAAGAGCAAGCAGCCATGATCAAACAAGCTTTGAAAAACTCGAGCGCTAAATGGGTGCTTGTATACGGGCATCATCCGTATTTATCTAATGGCCCACATGGAAATGCGGGGAGATATGAGGACCTACCTTTGCCGCCGGTACTTTCTGGCAAGCGAATTAAGAAATTCTTTGATCAGCATTTGTGCGGGAAAATGGATGTTTACTATTCGGGGCATGATCATAGCTTGCAAATACTGCCTGGCAATGAGGGTTGCGCTGCTGACTTTGTTGTCAGTGGGGCTGGGGCAGAGGCTTCTTCGTTGTTTGATCGCAATCCTGTTTATTTCATGGTAAAAGAAATAGGTTTTGTCTTAACAAAGGTCTACGATAATTATTTATCATTGGAAGTAAGGGGTATTGAGGGTAGTATCTTACATACCCATGAAATCACAAAAGATTGACACCGTATTTTTAGATCGCGCAACACTTGGCCCAAGTGATTTATCGCCTTTAGAAAAATTAGTAGGCAGCTTAAAAACCTACGAAATTACCGACGAAGAAGATGTCGCATCTCGCATCCGTAATGCAGAGGTTGTCATTACCAATAAGGTAAAGTTAAACGGTAAAAATTTGCTCAAAGCCAAGCGCTTAAAACTGATTTGCTTGGCGGCTACAGGTACCGACAATGTCGATTTGGATTATTGCCGCGAAGCAGGCATTCTTGTAAAAAATGTCAGTGCTTACTCTACTACTAGTGTAGCCCAGCATACTTTGAACCTACTTTTATCCTATGTGCATAATAACCATTATTTTTATCATTACACTTCTAGTAAAGAATGGTGTCGCTCGCCAATTTTCACGCATTTAGAAAAAACTTTTTTCGAAATTAATAACCAGTCATGGGGAATTATTGGTTTGGGAGCCATTGGGCAAAAAACGGCAAGCCTTGCGGAGGCCTTTGGTGCCTACATTTCTTATTTTACTTTTAGTGAACGTGAGTCCGAATACACAAAAATGTCTTTGGACTCACTTTTGGCTTCTTCAAAGATTATCTCGATTCATTGTAAGTATACAAAAGACTCTCATCATCTTTTAAATCGTAATAATTTGAAATATTGTGAGCACAAGCCGATCATTATCAATGTTGCAAGAGGTGCCACTGTGGATGAGTATGCCATGGCAGAGGCCTTGCGCTCGGGTAGGGTTGAGGCCTATTTAACGGATGTTTTAAGTCAAGAGCCGCCAGCTGAGGATCATCCCCTGCTGGCAGAAGATCTTCGTGATAGGGTGATTATGACTCCGCATATTGCATGGGCCTCGGAACAGGCAAGAATTCGTCTGCTAAACGGAATTATCAATAATATCAAGGAGGCAATTTGCTAATTCTCTTAATTAGTTTTTTTGCTTTTTCACAAGCACCGCAAACTTTACCGAAGTGGGAGCTAGGCTTGGGCTATTTTTATGGTGATATCCCTGATTATCCAGGCAGTGAGGACAACACGGTTCGTGCCTTCCCCATTCCCTATTTTATTTATCGCGGAGATATTGTTCGAGCCGACCGGGATGGCGGCTTGCGCACTCGCTTTTTGCGGGGCACTTATTATGAATTGGATTTTTCCTTCTCTGGAGGATTTCCCGCGGACTCGCAGGACAATGCCGCTCGCCAAGGGATGCCGGATTTGGATTGGCTCTTTGAATTGGGCACTCAACTTCGTGTCTATTTGTTTACCGAATCCTATTTAAGAATGCAGATGCGCTTGCCAGTACGTGCTGTTTTTTCTACAGATTTACGCGATACATCGCATGAGGGTTTTACTTTTTCTCCAGAGCTGCGCTGGGCTTTTCCAGGTTTTCCTTTTTCCAATCAAATTTTTAATTTCACTCTTACCCACGAAAATGCCACTTCCGAGTTGCACAGATATTTTTACAATGTTCCGCAAGAATATGTAAGTGCTGAGCGTCCGTTCTATTCCTCGGAGCGAGGGCATATTGGGGTGAGCTATGGACTAAGTCTAATTACAAGGTGGAAAAGTCTTGCTCTATTTACCGGCTTTCGCTTCACGGACTATAAAAAAGCAGAAAACCGCGATAGTCCCTTGCACACCACAGATTACAATCGATCCTATTTTGCCGGTATTATCTATAGCTTTTATCAATCCGATGCCCAGGGTAGTCGCTAGCTACAATGAAAACGGTGCGCTTATGGAGACAACAGCTCCCTTGTCTACTGCTTTGAAGTTTTGCTCTACTCCTGCAATGCTATACTTATCGTACTCGGCACTGTAGTACTCAAAGTTAATATCTATGATGGGCAAGAAGGTAAAGCCAATGCCGGCTTTAATGCCATCACCGTTTTCGAAGAGATATTCCCCTACACTTGGTAGATCGGCACTAAACTCAGACTCAAAGTAGCCAGCCCAGACGCGAATGGGTAATACAGGCATATCAATCCCTGCACTGATCCCTACACGTTGCACACTGCCATCAAGTTCTTGGTTGATAGCGCCTTCTGGCTCCCAACTAAGATCGCCGCCAATATAATCACCAGCAATAAAAATAGTATCAAGTATGGTAAGGCCCAAGCGGCCCCCAAAAACCCCGCCAATCGCTCCGGTGCCAAAGGTTCCAGAGGCGTTATCATACTCCACCTTGGTGGCGTTGTAACCCACAACGGGCTCGATTAATAAGCCTGCCTTTGCATGAGCTAGGAAGAAAAATATGCTAGAATATAAGAGTAATTTCATTGCGCCCCCTTTGGCATGATTATAGAAGTCCACCACTGCAATACAAGGTTTTACTGTGCTTGACTATAATCTAGGACATATCTAAGCTTATTTTGGGTTAATAAATAGGGGGGTGCTATGTCACTTTTTTTGATGATTGTTTCATCTTTTTTTGCCAATGCTCAAGATACCGCAGAGATATCCTATACGCATGTAGGCAATCGCTCGTTCTACGCTTGCAGCTACGCTGAAAAGAGAATGGAAAACTACTTACAAGCTATGGGCGCTGAGATCGTAAACTTGCGCTGCACAGGTGGTTTGCCAGATTTTAATACTTTGCGCGTTAGTGCAGAGATTGTAGTTCCTGGGCAAGGTGAAAGTGTAGAATGGGTACCGGTGGAGTTTATCGGAAATGAGGCCTGTGAATTCAATAACGGCATGATTAAAAAAGTTATGGAGCCTTTTCAGGTGCGTAATGTAGAGTCTAGAGAAAACTGCTGGTTCTCTGAGGGGCGTTATATGTATCGTTTTGAGGTAGCCAACTAGTTTGAGTCATAAAGAGGGCTTAGGCCCTCTTTTTACAAATGCATTCTTAACGCAAATATTTTGTTTTTTAGCCAAAAACTGGATACATTTCCTTATATGCCAGCAATTTACGAAGAGAAAATCAGAAAGCAAGGGATTAAAAGTCTACTGCGGGCAAGAAGCTTTCTCTATGTTCTCGAGTCTTTACCAATTAGCAAAACACAAAAGTATTTAGCCAAAGGCTATACGAGCTACAAACCAAGTTTCAAAGAAATTGACTTACTGAAACAAGAGGTGGAGGCTTTGATTGACAAAGACGCTGAAGGCTTTATGCAGAAGCATTTTCCGCCCAAGTCACTAAGGCCATCCAGTGCTTTTCGTCATTATCGTCGCTATATCAACATTCTTGTGGATAACGTTGCTGTCTCGTTAAGAAAAAGAAAAAGAGACGCGAAAAACTTTTCCAAAGACCAGGAGCAGCGTTTAGAAAAGTATCCTGATTATTATCGGCGAAATTTTCATTACCAAACGGATGGCTACCTTAGTGATGCCTCAGCTGAAAAGTACGAGCATCAAGTAGAAATACTATTTAAAGGTACGGCCGATCCCATGCGGCGACGTATGGTAAGTTTGTTTAAAGAAAACAACTTATCTTTAGGAAAAAAGGCATTGGAGCTTGGAGCCGGAGTTGGATCCAACACTCTTTTTATGGCATACGCTTTTGGCGAAACGGAAATAACTTGTCTAGATTTAAGCGAGAGCTATTTGCAAAAAGCTAAGAGCAATTTGCGCGACTTTTCAAATATCAATTTTTACCGCGGGGAGGCCGAGAATTTGGGTTTTAAGGATGCCTCCTACGATTCTGTGTTTTCCACCTTTTTATTTCATGAATTACCCTTAGAAGTAAGAGTGGCTGTTCTTGATGAAGCCCACCGCGTTTTAAAGCCTGGCGGATTGATTGCCATTGCTGATTCCATTCAATTGGGCGACATAGAATCATTGGATTGGGCAATAAAGGATTTTCCTAAAAACTTTCATGAACCTTTTTATACGAACTATATAAAGACCGCAATGGAAGGCTTATTAGAGTCGGCGGGCTTTGAAATCTTATATGTAGATAAGACTTTTTTAACTAAAACCATTCTTGCAAAAAAGATTTAAGACTCCGCTTTAAAGCCGCCTTCAACGCCTTTTGTTGCAATACTTACGGCATTGTGTGGGTGAAGACTTTCAAGGTGTTCCACTTTTAACCAAAAATCGTCTACCTGCGGAATTTCGCTCAATTCTTGCTTAGCTCTGCGGGCGGCATCCTCGCAAAACATAAGGTTGGCTGCGTTTAAGCGCGCGAACTCCTGCTCATCCTCTCGTTTTACAGCAGTTTGTACTGGTGTTGAAAGAGCTGCCTCCATGCGATCAATGAATACTTCTATATCAAAATCTTGAATCCCAGTTTGGAAGCGAATCTTTGCTTGCATAAGACTTCTTTGACTGTGCGGTGTTGCCGCCATATTTTTTTCTTCACCCAGCCATTGGTGTACAGTCTCTTTATCGATAGGTGTGCTGGAAAAACTTTTGTCAAAGTGCTCTTGCAGGGCTTGCCTGGACAGAGCCGCTGAGCATGGGCATGTACTTGAGTACATAATTTCAAAATGCAATTGTACATGGAAGCCCTTAGAGTTTTGTTTTGCTTCGATTACCACGGGGTAGGAGCGCCAACCAGCAAAATCACTGAGTAGAGCAGATCTTAATGTGAGATAATCAAATTTTAAACGAATAAAGGCCTCATCACTAAGGTCTTTATGACTTTCAATAAAACTGGAAAGTAGATTCTTAAGCAGTTGTAAATCAAAGGTGTTTTTCTCAAAGCTTTCTTGCGCCTTTAAAAACAGCCGCGACATATGAATGCCTTTGGCTTCGGGATCGATTAAGTTAACAAATAGGTCGGCCTTGGCGGCCACACGAAAATCCTTACCATCTGTAGATAGAATCAGGGGGATTTGCACATCGGTCATACCAACACGATCTAGGGTGCCATAGTTTTCACTCTTGGTTTGGTGAGCAATGTCGGGCATGGTGGCTTTGTTGATTTTATTCGGCTCTAACATAGAGCATTATTTGTAACGTATATCGACGCCAAAGCCAAAAGAATTTTACTGAAATATGAATTCTGCCAACAAGGTATAACGATTATAAAATGATAGAGAAAACAATGATTTATAGATTAGGCAAGTCGCTACTTTACCCATATTCGATGTAGGGTGTTGGCATCATCGTTACCAGCGTAGTCGTCACACTCCCAACGGTTACCATTGCCCTTGATACCCCAATGGTAGCTGCCGCCATCGTAAAAGGGAAAGTTGGTCATTGCCAAATTTCCTCGATTGTTAAAGTTACCATCAAGTGGGCCAGGTATATTGGCTGTATGCCCTGCTAGAGCTGTGAAATTGTTGTTTAAATCGCTATTGCTACATTGTCCGTTACCGCTATTGAAGTAGGAGCCGCAGGCGGAGCTGCTAATTTTAAAGTGAACCACACGGGCGTGTTCATCTGTGCGACAATAAAAGCGCATATCAGAGTAACTAATATTGTTTAAGAGTGATGGCGCCGCATGTCCCCAGCTGTTTGCTAGACCCGATTCATCCGTCCCTAATGTCGAGGAGGTAATTCTTGGTAAGCTATTGGTCATTGCTACAGGATCGGGGTTTGTATTTCCTTGGTGTAGATAGTTAAGCACAAGTGTCCAGCCACCCCCATCGCTTGTCATATCACAATAGACCGACATGGGAGGCAGGGCTCCGGGGCCATCTGGATCAATAGTGTATATTCCGTCGGTAGTTTCTCCTGCATTTCGGTGCTCCAGACAGGAAGTTAGATGCGCATAAATATCTTTTTCTGCATTAAAATTATTGCTCACATCCGCTGCGCTTCCTGAATCATAAAAGCGAAAAGAGGCAATTTCACCTTGCCAGGCCTCACTCCCATTACTACGCGCTCCCATAAATGCGTCCTGCGTAGCACCGGTAAAAGCACCCAAAGGTGTAAATTCGCACTCTTTACTACCATTAACAAAGAACTCTGCCGTAGAGCCATCATATAAGCCAGCAATATGTGACCAACCATTGGTGGTAATACTTGTGCTACATCCTCCACCAACAGATTGATATTGAGCGGAAATATCTGCTGCGCTTAGGTTAGTAGTGAAAATGGCCACTTCATCAAAGTCGTAGACGGGTTGCCCACCGCTTTGATAATTACCAATAGCATAAATGTCCGTAGTGGATACGTTCGGGGTTGAGCCAACAAAGGAGCCATTCACATAAAAACTGGTGGTCCCCGCATTCGCAACAGCAGCAAAATGATGCCACCCAGCCGCAAGACTATCGGCATCAAATCCTGAACTATGAAAACTACCAACATAGGAGCCAAGTAAGTTGGTATTGCGCTCAAAAATAATTTGATGATCGCCGCCTTGTCCACGGGTCAGGGTCTTCCAAGCATTATTAGAGGGGAGGGGCATTTTTACCCAAGCAGAAATAGTCCAAGACCCGCCAATATTAATATTGGGACTTATTCGAAAGTGACCATTATTTGTAGTGCGAAAAGAATTACTGCCAGCAAAGGCTCCGCTTTCGCCAAGACTTACATTGCCAGCATTTTGAATGGTGGCATTATTGCCATTACCTGTGGAGTCGGCAACAGCGGTGCCAGAAGTTTCTTCCAATCTATAATAGGCCTCAGGGCTTTGGG
The DNA here is from genome assembly GCA_002376845.1 of Bdellovibrionaceae bacterium UBA3535. Classification (GTDB taxonomy): domain Bacteria; phylum Bdellovibrionota; class Bdellovibrionia; order Bdellovibrionales; family UBA840; genus UBA3535. The sequence goes on from DFOS01000019.1 coordinate 144,105, forward strand.
ATAAAATGGTTGCTTGATAGGAACCAGAGCCTCCGACAAAAAAACCAGTTTGCCCGGTACTTAACTGATAGAAGGACCAACCATTTTCAGAATTATTTTTGCCGCCATTTCCAATAATGAATGCATCGGTGGTCTGGTTGGTTGGTTTGATCCATGCCGTAATCATGGCATTGCTTTCGGTGTTCAATACATTACCAAAATCAATACGGTCAGCATTGGCTCCGCTATTCCCATCAAATGTTAAGCTAAAAGGATTTGTTTTCCATGTACCATCCCCACTCCAACCACTAGTCCATGTGCCGCTAGCTAGTGAGCCATCCAGTGCAGTGCCACCAAATAATAGGTTTTGCCATGTTGTATCTAAGGGGCTGTTTTCTCCCGCCATGCCTTGATAGGCAAAGGCAGCCTGGTAGTCAGCAAGTAGGCTAGCATCTTGTTTGTATAAGGCTCGAACATTTACGCCAAAGATCTCCGTATCTGTAGAAGCGCCATCGGTACCGCTAATTTGAATTTCAAAGCTGTGGGCCGCATAGCTAGCTGGGGGAGTCCAAGAGAAAATGCCGTTGTTTGCGAAGCCAGGATCTAAAGTCATTCCACTTAGGCCAGAGCAATTGCTTCCAGCGGAAACGGCATTGTCTATATTGGTGTCGTAGGTACAGGTATAGGTCATGTCAGTATCACTATTCGCATCAGAGACATTGCCCACGTCCACGTTAAGTGTTTCTCCAACATCAAGTGCGCCATCACTAGCTATGAATAATCGATCATTGATCGTTGTTAATACAGGTAGGGGGTCTGTGGTAGCAGACTCTGTTTTTGTATTGGTGTCATGGTTACCAAAGAAATCCACCGCGCGAACAAGAAAGTCATAGCTAGTATTTGGGGTGAGGCCCGTAACTACAACGCTGGTGGAATTTTGCGCAGAAGAACCAAGATATTGTAAGCTACCACCATTATCAATAAAGTAAACGTAGCCGCTTTCATTGGAAATATCTGTCCAGTTCAAGCGTACGGATGTGCTACGAATTTGGTCTATAGAATCAATGCCAGGAAAGCTCACTGGTGATGCGCCTGTACCAGTAAGACCCATGGTGGATTTGTAGGTATTGGTATAATAGGTGTAGTTGACAATAACGGTAGTTCCGAGTTCGCCATTGGTTGCTGGTTCGAAACGGACATTGATATCACAAGAAGCGCCAGCCGGGATGATGCCACTACAGGTTGTGGATGAAATACTGAAATGGGCATTGTTGCCATCGACCGCTGAAATACTCAAAGCTTGGTCGCTGACGTTTGTTGCTATAATTTTTTTTACCGCATTATCGGAGTTAGAGGCTACCGGTCCATAATCATATACATTAGGGGTAAAATCAAAGGCGGAATCACCAATTGTATTGCCATTGGTATTGCCAAATAGCTCGTCCACTTTCTCACCATCTGAGCATGCTAGCAAAGACACTAAAAGTAGAGGGTATAAAATATGTCGACTCAGATAAGATCTCACATAATAATTATCGGTCTATCTAGTGAATATTTAAATGCTTTTCTTACTTTGAGACAGGCGTAAAGAAAATGCCTGAGGATGTTTTATATTGGTACAATTTTATGACCGCAAGGATATCTCTAAAGCTTGTTGCGCTAGAAAAAAGCCCATGCTGCCAGTAAGAAAGCTAGCCGTGCCAAAGCCAGTCTCACAATCCAGCTGACCTTGCGGTCTTTCACATGCGTTAGGAAGCTGGGGCAGCTCTTCCGAATATACACAAGGAATATGAAATTTCTTATCCCCTCGAGGAAAGTTGTAGTCCCTACGAAGTTTCTTTCTTAATTTTTGTAGAAGTGGGTCGTTTATGGTTTTTGATAGGTCGCCAACGTTTAGTTTACACGGATCTTTTTTACCGCCAGCACCGCCAGAGACCACCAGTTTTTTTTCATATTTGCGGCATTCATTTATTAGTAGGCATTTTGCCGACAAGCTATCTATGGCATCAATAATGATGTCCGACTGCTGTAAAATAGAATCACTATTATCCTGGGAATAAAAATCTTCGATAAGATTCACCTCAATATTTGCATGGATGTTGGTAAAGCGTTCTTGTAAGGTCTTGATTTTGGATGCTCCAATGTGCTTGTCGAGCGCGTGCACTTGCCGATTGAAGTTGGATATACAGATTTCATCATAGTCTACGAGTGTAAGTTTTTTTATGCCTGATCGCACTAGCGCTTCAGCCGCCCAAGAGCCAACACCGCCAAGACCAATGACGGTAAAGCGTTGTGATTGAAAATGCAAAAGAGCGTCTTTGCCATAAAGACGCTCAATGCCTGAAAACTTTATTTCATCTGACATAGGTTCTTTTTAAACCTATTTTTTTACTAAATGCAAATGCTTAAAAAAGTCTGGAGTCCTCAATTCCACTAAAAGAACCAATCGGAATAACCGTGTCCTGGGAATCAAGATTTACGATATTCAAATTTACTTCACCATTCCACTGATCATATTGGGCCATGTCGTAGGAGTCGTTAAGATAGTAGTTCATCATAGAATTAGATAATACAGAAGTATAGTACTGTCTATCAGCAAAGTAGTAGTAGCTGTTGAATTCTTCGGTTTCGTCATTAGGAGCGTTGTAATAGTTAAAGGTTTCTCCTTTTAGACCTCGAAAGGTTAATTGGATACCATTGTTAGAAGCATCATATGCAACGATATCTAAAACCATTTTTGGCTGTCCGTTAAAATTAACGCCATTATCATCTGTGTATGTATTAAAACGATCGGTATAATCCAATGAAATCACAGCATCAATCCGTTGTATTTGTGCGTCTGATTCGATGTTAAAGTGGTGGCCATAGTTTTTAATAAAATTAGCTAAACCCTGTAAATCAGCTCGACTAGTGTTAAGTGCAATGGGTGGGTTTACACCTTTGTGTGATTGCATGATATTCATTTGTTGCTCTTCTGGGGTGTTGCCGACACTAATTACCTGGCGTCCGCTTGTAGAGTTTGTCGGGCTCAAGGTCTTCATCTCACCGCAGGCGACTAGAACGCCGAAGGCGATGCTAAGAGTGCTTAAAAACATAAATTTATTCATTATTTTCTCCATCATATATTTTCTCCTTTTTATGGTACGTATATAGATAGAGCGAAATCTATGCCGGCTCAGAAGGAATTTAGGGCTTACTGGGGGTCTTGGCTGTGCCTTATAGGGGCATAGGTGACGATTTTTGGCTATTTTACCAGGTGCTAAGTTATGGGATTAAGGCTGTTTATCTGTCTTAGCGGCGTCTTTTTCGAGCTTTTCTAGAATGTCCAGTATTAGGTCCGCCTCTTTATAGTCATTGTAGTCAAAATATCTGGTTTTTTCGTGACGAAAACCACTCAATTCTAATAGTTTTTTGTAGCAAGTGTTAATGTGCTTTTGTAGTTCCAACTGGTGCTTCATGTTTTCATGGCGCTGTTTTAGGCTATACTGGTCTATCAAGTATTCCTCCAAGTCACCTAAGCTAAAGGGTTTTTCGATAAACGCATCTACATGGGAGTTCAATGCTTTGATGACATCTGGCTTTTCAGCAAAGCCGCTGATCATAATTATGGGGAGGTCCTGGTACTTTTGTCTTAATTTCTTTACGATTTCATGGCCGTTCATTTTTGGCATGCGAATATCACAAACCACTACATCTGCTTGTGCCCTTTCTTCATAGTTTTTTAACAAGTTTTCGGGCTTGTCATAGCATGTGACCTCAAAGGTATCAGATAAATAGTCTTGCAGCGAATCTAACAATTCTTGCTCATCATCTAGAATGTCCACTTTTATCCGATTTTGACTTGTTATTTTTTCCATTGGCTGTATAAATAAAAAAGGTTTACGATGTTGTAAAGGAAAATATTTTGGCCGATAAACATTATTTTTTCAATCGTTCCAACTCTATGCTTATTAACAATATGGCTAGAATTATATCTCATGAAGTGAACAATCCTTTATCCATTATTTCCATGGCTGCCGAAGTTTTGTATCAAGATTTATGTCAACGGTCTGAAGACGTTAAAGAGCTTGATAAGGCTGATCGTACCATCTCCAGAATACGCACGCAATTGATTCGCATCCGAGAAATTATGGCAACATTGAATTTACTCGGAAAGGGTGATTATAGTTTTAATCAAGAGAGTCTTTCTGTTAATGAATTTTTAAGAGAGTGTATAGACTATGTAAGCGGTGAGATACGTAACAACAATACTAGTATTGACTTTGTTTTCTCTGCTGACTTTCATTTACTCACATATAAAATTCTTGTGCAGCAAGCTTTTTTAAATATCCTACGCAATGCTATTGAAGCTGTTGCTGACTTGAAAGAGCCCAAAATACAAATTGATATTGAGCAAGGTCCAGAAAGTATATCTTTTATTATTGCTAATAACGGGCCTCCGGTTGAACAAGCAGCTCTGGATAAGCTTTTTGTGCCTGGAGAAAGTACGAAGGGGGATTTACGTGGTTATGGCTTGGCCGCCAGCAAAGATTTTTTAAGTTTCTGCGGGGCAAAGCTAGAGTATAGGTGGGATGCGCCTTGGGTAAAGTTTGTTGTTACCTTTCCATTAGAGCAGATTAGTTTTCATCAAAATCAAAATCGGGAATCTTGCTAAAGGCTATACGATTTTTCGCAGCGGCAATGGCATCGTGGCTAGCAGCAAAGTACAAAATGTTTTTACCAAATTTGCGATTGATTTTGTCCATAGCATGGGAGAGCTCCTCTCTTTTTTTGCGATCAAAGAAGGAAGCGTTTTTTTCGTCCTCATAAATTAGGTGCGTTAAAACTAGGGATACTTTTTTGGGATTGCCATTTGGTTTTTTGTTCCATAGTTGATTTAAATTTTGAATCAAACTTAAACTATCTTGGGTTTCATGTATTGCTAGCTCACTTTTCCAACGCCCACCATTTTCAAAACGCAAAGCTAGGTGCAGATGCCGCGTCCAAGCTCTGGTCTCGCGCAGACGAAAGGCGGCCTTTTGTAAAAGGCGAACGGCAATTTTGTAAGCCCCTTCTGGGCTACGAAATTCAGGTGCGAGTACATGGGACTGTCCCACGCTTTTGGCTCGGGGAGTATAGGGAGTTTCCACCTCCACGCCGCGTAGGTTGTGATAGAAACGTTCACCCACAATTCCGCCCCAAATTTGGCGCAAAGAATGCAAGTCTTGTTGGTATAGTTCCTTGGTGGTTTGAATGCCCTGTAAATTGAGCCGGTGAAGCATGCGGCTGCCAATACCGGGAAAGTCTTCTAATTTTAGTCGGTAAAGTTTTTCTGGGATATCCGATTTTAAAATATAGCTTAGTCCGTTGGGCTTTTGCATGTCCGAGGCAACTTTAGCGAGAAATCGATTGGTAGAAATGCCAATGGAGCATTTTAGTTGGTTACCTAGATTTAAAATGCTACCGCGAATTTCATGTGCAAGCTTTATCGCGTTTTCTAACTTTTGATCTCGGCCGCCAAGCTTTAGCACGCACTCATCAATGGATAGGATTTGTTGAATCGGGTGACAGGCTTCAATGGCAGCCATGATTTTTTCGTGATACTCCACGTAATGTCGGTGATTGGCCAAGCGAAATGCAATATTAGGGCAGAGCCGCTTGGCTTCTTTGACCAATGTGCCGGTTTTGATGCCGTAGGCCTTGGCCTCGTAGCTGGCGGCGATGCAAGAGGTGTAGTCACTAGGGGTGGGAATGACCGCTACGGGGCGGCTTCTTAGCTCTGGATGTAGTTGCTGTTCTACTGCAGCAAAATAGGAGTTGAGATCGACAAATAAATAACATACGCTGAACATACGCTTTAGTATGAGGCCTTGGAGTTTTATTGGCAAGTTCAAACTGCTCCCGATTGATGTTGTTGGTTTTGAGAAAAATCTAGTGATTTCATTTGTTTGTCAGGTTTTTTAGGGGGAATCTGAAGAGCTTGCTAAAAAAGTGTTCTGCTATGAATACTTACAAAGATCTAGCAACAATAAAAGGGAGCAGTTTAAAAGGCCTTGCCGTTAATTCTAGCCCGCCGTTACCATAGGGTATGTCGCGCCTAGAGCATATACATACACAAGAGGCCATACGTAAACGCCTCAGCAAGCAGGTGGATCGCTCCTATATGCGTGACTTTATATATGGCTCCATTGATGGAATTGTGACCACTTTTGCCATTGTGGCCGGGGCGGCCGGTGCTGGCCTTTCCCACCAGATTATCTTTGTCATGGGCTGCGCCAACCTTTTAGCAGACGCATTCAGTATGGCTGTAAGTAATTACGAGGGCACAAAGGCCGAAAAAGAACATGCCGAGCGCTTAAAGAAAATGGAAGAAGAGCGTATTGCGGAGGTGCCCGAGGGCGAGCGCTTAGAGATCAAAGAAATATTTAGGCAAAAAGGATTTCAAGGAGAAAAGCTAGAGGAACTGGTGAACATCATTACCTCTAATAAGCAAGTTTGGATAGAGGTAATGCTAACAGAGGAGCATGGAGTGAATTTATATTACGGCAGTCCACTTAAAGCCGCTTTGATGACTTTTCTTGCGTTTTGCATGCTTGGTATATTGCCTATCTTTCCTTATCTGGTCTCCATGCTCACAGGCTATGACCAGCATCTATTTATAGTCAGCTCCATGCTTACTGCTTTAGGCTTTTTTACCATTGGCGCGGTAAAGGGAAAATTGGTGAAGCGTTTTTGGTTGTTTGCCGGCTTTACCACGTTTCTTATGGGCTCGGCCGCTGCGGGCATTTCTTATTTTGTTGGTTATATCTTGGCGAAGCTAACGGGTTTGTAATTATTGCAGATTGCCTGGTGTTTTTGTTAAAACTAACTAATATAGCTACAATATGCGGGGAATCATAATTGGGTTACTATTAAGCATACTTCAGACAAAGATCGCCACGGCGAATTCTTGCCGGGATCTAATTGCAGACAATGTTCGCGAGGTGGTTCGTTCCTACTCTTCCATGGAAACCATACCAGATATTGTTTTTCAAAAAGCCATACGGCATTTAGAAAATAGGGCATGGTTATTTTCTAGCGATCGAGAGGCACTAAGATACTTGGTGAAAAAGGAAAGTGGTAAGTCCACCTTTCAACAAACTTACCGCTATATTGATGTGGAGGTAAGTGCAGGTCCTGTAAAACGTGTGGCCAATGATTCCATGGACAAAGTATTTAGCTCTAGTACAAAGCTACGTATTTACGGCAAGGTCCAGGCCCATATAGAATTGTTGCAAGTTGTGGTGAATGTTTTTGGCGAACCGCGAGTGAATTTTATCGATAGCGGTATGCTAGGGGCTCAAAAAATCGCAAAGGATGCTCCTATTCAATATTTTGAAGCTAGAAATAAAACACAATACCGCGATAACGAGGGCATGGATATTTTTCGTGACCCCAGCGTGTCTTTTCTCCCCCTCTAACAATGCATTAAAACGCAATAAAAAGTAATAGAGCCGCATTTTGACCATGTTCCTGTAAATATTTCATGTTTTAAGGCTGATTTAGCCGTTATCAGGCCTTAGACGTTGGCCCCCTCCTTGCTCAATAGATGGGCGAGGAGTTCTTATGAAAGCAATTTTAATATTTTTAATCGGCCTTCTTTTATCCGGAAATCTTTATGCCAATAAGTTTTTTGGTAAAGAGCACGCACAAAAAAAACAAGAAATAAGATATTACCAAAAGCAAAGTTTTATCTGTATTCGTGATTTGTTAGAGGTGAATGGCAAGCAGGTGCGTCCCCTAGCTGCGGAACTTCTTGGTGATTTGCAAACAGCAGGAAGAGATCCTGAGGCTCTAGAGAATGTTTTAAATGACTGTAACTACTATTTTAATTCTTTAGATTTAAGAGCGAACTTTGCTTATGATTCTAAATATGATCCCATTATGGATGATCTTTTGGATAATTCTTTTAGCTGTAGGAGCAACGGTTTGGAGTTTTTGCTACAGGCAGGCATACCAGTAACTATTGGGGCAAATTTCACAATTGGTTCGTGCCAAGCTCCTAGTGGCCGTAAGTTTTCGATAAATTCTATCGGTGGGTCTGCAGGTATCGGTGTTGGTGCCTATATAGGTGGCCGCACAGATGAGTTTGCAATGACCATGTTAGAAGTTGAAGAGGGAGTATCTAAAATGCAGCATTACTATGGCGGAAAGGCGGCCTTTATTATTGGCGGTAGTTTTGAAAAAAACTCCAGCCAAGGTCAGTCAAAAGGCATAGGTTTTGGTGGAGTTCTTTCGGCTAACATAACGACAACATTGCCCATCGAAATTGGTGATTTGGACAATGACTTTTCAGACTTAAAAGACAAACTAGATCTCTAAGTTTTAGACAGAAAGTGAAATATTTATCTCGCTTTTTAGGTTTATGGCGGATTTCCCCTTATCTGCTATAATGCTAGCGAGTAATAGGAGAAAATATGAAGTCTTTGATAGTTTTGTTTGCAGCGCTTTTGGCTTTCAATGCCAATGCTGGAGATGTCTACACGACAGATGCAGAAATTGATTTTGTTAGCCCCTTTGGCTCGCTTGTAAAATCATTTGATGTAGAATTATTGGAATATAACAACGGACGCCATGAAGCAAGTTTGAAGCTTGATGGGGAGTACATCCTAGCAAGAGCTAAGTCGATCGGAACCAGTGATGATAAGAGCAGTCTGCTGGTTAGTGCTCCATTGCGCGAGGATCTAATCATGGAGCCTGAACCATGTGAAAGACTCGAGCGAGTTCAATACCGTGCGATTTTGAAAATTCAAGATTATGCTGATCCCCATATCAGGAATAAAAAAATTAGTGTTGAGCGCTTGCAGGCGGATTATTACTATGATCCTGACGTATGCGACCCCTTAACAGGTGTAAGAGAAAGAACCGCAGTTTATTATAAAGAAAAGTAAAATGGTTGCGGGAGCCGGATTTGCTTCGGGCTATCCTGCCCTCGCCCTGACGGGCTCTTCCAGAGCTCAAAAATACCCTCCTGGTATTTTTGTGAACCAATGACAGAATTGAGCCTTGTAAAAATCATATCCAGAAACGAAAAAAACCAAATTACATTACCACAAGTGGCAATCTAGTTTCGGTTGTTCTCGGTTCATGGTGGG
>DFOS01000006.1 GCA_002376845.1 Bdellovibrionaceae bacterium UBA3535
CAGATTAAGTCGTGACTAGTTCACTATAAGTAATGCATTTCGAAAGTAATACATGAACTCGCTTAAGAGGCTCGCGCCATAAAGTGTTGCCACTTCTTATCAAAGTCTTTTACCTTTTCGCCTTTTTTGGTGATCAATCCCTCTTTAAACCAAACGTAGTGTTCCTCACAAAAGCCAGCCTTTTTGTCTTTTTTCGCACAGTCTTCTGCCTGACAACGACTGATGCTTATAACATTCTGTGCTTGTTGATCTTGTGATTTTTGTTTTTTCGACATTTTCGATCTCCTTATTTAATCACCCGATGACTTATCGGTGTCTTAAATAAATACTTTAAGTCCAGATTCCTTGCTCGCTGGCAAATCTGTACCAAAGTAGGGCGCAGCTGAATAGGCTAAATACCTATATTTATTATATTAATTTGATTTTTCAATTTTTTGGCTTAATTTTATACACATTGTACCGATAAGAGACATGAGGAGCCTTGTTATGAAAAGATCAATATCTTTGTTCGCCTTATTCGCTTTGTTGTTATTTTCCTACCAAAACTGCGGGGATGTGGGTGGCACATCCGCTTTTGATACTATCGAGTTGGGCTCTGAGGATTTAGATAATAGTGAAAACAATACTGGCATCTTAGTTGCTTTCCCCCCTGATTCCGCCTCTATCGATTCCAACGGTAAAGTACAAGTTAGTGGGGCTTGTCAGGTTTCTGCAAACTATCTAAATACTCACTCGATACAAGTGCGTATATTTAAAAATGGTCAAGTAGTTACAAGCCAGCAAGTAAAGTGCCAGGGCGGATCATTCTATGAATTTCAAGACACTTTAAGTCAAGGCTACGATGCTTCTAGATCTTATTCAGCGGATGTAACTATGCAAGACCCAAGCTTGGCTACATTCACAACCCATACTGCTATGCTGCAGGCACCAGGAATGTCTTACCCTTCAAGTATAGCTGTACAAGCATTCACTCCGAATAACAACAGATGGTACAGCAACAATCAATCACGCACCATTGAGAATATTGTACCTGGAGTAGGAAATAATGACGCCCCTTATGTAGGGGTATCCGCATCTTTTCGTTTTAAGATTGTAAATCCAATTGATGACTACGTATCATTGGTAGAATTTGTACCGCATGCAAACAATCTCTATCGTTTGGCCGTGGTTAAATGTGGAGAAAATGAGTTCAAAATGGGCTTATTCGGCGTTGGCTATAGAAATGAGGGCTCCTGTGTTGAAAACGACAAGCTATTTAAGGTTGGAAATACGTACTATCTAAAAATATCTGTTGTGAAGACTTCAGCGAATCAAATGTTTTATAAATATGAATTACGGCATAATGGCGAGGCTGTTTATCGAAAATTTGACAACACTATAACTGGTAACGGCGAGTTTGGTTTTACTCCGGCTTCTTTTCGTTTGGGTTTAACTAACAACCCATTTCCTGCATCGGGATATTTACGGCAGAATTTTGAAAGGGCGCAAGTACGCTGGAAAACCTGTGGTTATACCAGCCCAATGCAGCCCGATACTAGTTGCAGCAACTTTATCAATTAAAGTAAGAGATCCGTTGGATCATAGTTAACCGTAATGCTATCACCCTCGGCAGGAATGTAGGAGCCAAAAAAGGTAACGCTATTACTTACCTCATCATACTGCCATCCATTGACAGGATCTTCCGGCACAGCTCCACCGTTGATGAAAACCTGAATGGTTCCATCAACAGGAGTGCGGTTCAGGTAAAAGCGCGTGGAAAGCTCCGAAATTTTGGTCTGAATTTGATTTAAGTTATCAGAAAAATTGTTATCACAAATGCTTCCTTGAATGCCGTCGGTGGCTTCCACTAATTCCATATAGCGTTGCCCAATGATGGTATCCGGGTGAGCATCGGGATCATCCACACATGCTTGATTTAAAGCGGCGATAGCCGAAACATTGTAATTCTTCACAATGTCTGTAGAGTTGGTTAGATTATCTAAAAATTCGGTATATTCACTAATGGTATGCAATCCGTAGTTGTAATTACGAAAAGCATAATCAGCCGTATTATGCGAAAAGTCATCCTCATCACTTACAATGATCACGGCAAAAAAGGCATCGCTTCGCGGAAAATCGTAGGATGAATTAAGAGAAGATTCCAAAGCTGTCTTGAAACTTTGAAAGGCCCGCTCATCACCAAAACCACTTGCACCCACCATAATATTATCGATAAAGGCATCCTCTAGATTTGGTGTGCTTGGATCTAAGATGGCAGAGCCGGAAGCGTCTTGAAATGCAGCCTTATTGGCTTCAATCCCATAAAAATTTGCTCGCCACGCATCGGTTGTGGTCACGGCAATGCGGAAATCATAACCCTTTGTCTGGAAATCCTGAATAAAGGATGTAAAGTTATTTGCCACATTGACTTGATATGGATTCATCGAACCGGAGTTGTCTACCACCCAAAGAATGTCGATCTTATTATTAAAACTAGAGGTAGATTGAAATTCGTTTGATGTAGGCAGCAAAGAAAAACTAGGGTCATCTGCTCCACAGGCAGTTAATAGTACAAAGGTAGTCGTGGTAAGGATACGTGCAAACATGTAAACCCCCTTAAATAGAACAAGCATATCGCTTTAATATCCTATCTTGGTGGACTTACATGCAGGTGAGCCAAGATTATTCGTCGTACCCTGAGTTTATACTAAGGTCCTGTAAAAGAAATAGTAAAAAACAAGTTCTTCTACAATTGAGACAGTATTCGTAATGATTATGAGACAATCGTGTCTCAATTCAATACTAGCGCTGCAAACCGTGGGCGTGGGATTCAAAAACTCCCGCCGTACTCATTTCAACAAAAAATGCTTTTTCGCACATATCAGAAATTTTATAAGCATCAATGTAGGTCATTCCTGAGCGGATACCGCCGCAAAGCTCGCTGACAACATCCTTGGCTTGCCCCTTAATATTGATCATGGTGGATTCGCCCTCGGCCGCCATACCCTCAGGGACACCGCCGCGCCAGGATACTTGAGCTGCCTTTGAGGCCATGCCGCGATATTGCTTCATGCCTTTTTTAATCTCCCCAGGGGCCTCAAGAGTGCCGGCCAACAAGGAGCCCAACATTACCGTGTCGGCTCCAGCACAAAGGGCTTTTACAATATCACCCGAAGTTTTGATGCCGCCATCGGCAATCACCGGTACGCCCTTTTCTTTTCCTACTTCTGAACAAATGGCAACCGCGCTTAGCTGCGGAACTCCACAACCTGTAATAATACGGGTGGTGCACATGGAGCCAGGACCGATACCCACTTTAATGGCGTCAGCTCCTGCCTCAATCAAGTCGTAAGCAGCCTCTGGGCTGGCAATGTTACCGGCAATCACATCCACATCAGGATATTTATTTTTTAACTCACTTAAAGTTTCCAACATTGCAACAGAGTGCCCATGAGCAATATCAATGGTTAGAATATTGGCTCCGGCATCCACCATGGCTTTGGCTCGCTCTTGCCAGTCATTGTTTACACCAATGCTAGCGGCTAGCTTTGTTACACCGGCTTCTTTTGCTTTTTCAATCTCGTGTACCTGATCCTTAATGGTCATAAAGCGATGCAAGATGGCCATGCCACCAAGCTCGTGCATAGCAATCATCATATTGGCCTCACTCACGGTGTCCATATTGGCCGCCACAAGTGGTATGTCCAATTGGTGATTACGAGTAATCTGCGTTTGCAAATCTGGATCTCTTCGCGAGCGCATGGAAAGCTTTTGCGGAGCGATAAGCACATCATCGTAGGTGAGAGCTTTTTGTCGACGGGAAATTTCTTGCCACTGAAAACGAAAGGTCATTTTTTATCCTTTGATTAAAATTTCTTCTTCTTGAATTAAACTTAAATAATACGAGGTCATAAATATTGCCAAGAGCAGTTCAATCAAAAAACCACCCGTATAAACCATAAAATGTTGCACAACACCTGTTGGCACCAAGTTGACACTTAGCAAAGAATTGAAAATTAACAAAGCAAGAAACGCCATCCAGGCAAAAAATAGCGGCCACAATTGGCCTGCCGTGCGCTTTCGCGACTCCTCAAGAGCATCCACTTTACCTTGCTCGTAATCTTTGGCTAAGAGAACCACCTGGTCGACCAAAAGCAATCGGACGTACTCCCTCAGACCGGGCACGATAAGCAAGACCGTACGCCAAGCAATGGCCAGTACGCAGCGAAGCCTTTCAATCAAAAGCTGTAAAAAATTATTGGTAATTAGCTGCAAAAACGAGATGTTTTCGTACTTTTGCGGATAGAGCAAACGAGAAACACAATGCACCGTCACCATCACTCTAAGGATCTGTCCAAAATAATCAAAGAAGGCGCTGGAAAGCATCACCACAATTCGTTGGCTTTCCATATCTGGGGAGGGGATACTGACTCCCTCCATTTGTATATTCAAATATAAGCTAACAGGATACAAAAAGACATAGAGCCACAGAAGCTCCTTTGAGCCTCCGAGCAAACAAGGTATTAGGCGTTGAAAAGCAAGGCGCATATTTTTTTGGATCATCAGGCCTCCGGCAAGAAAGTCCATCATAGAATTCTGGGAATGTCATAAAAAAACTTATAAAAATGCTCCCAAAGTATGCGATTTTAATAGAAAAAACGGCCGATTTAGCTTTTTTAATGACAAGCCCTTAAGGCTTACGTAGACCAAGTTCAGCTGTGCCCTGGTGGCGAAATTGGTAGACGCACAGGACTTAAAATCCTGGGTCTGGTAACAGACGTGCCAGTTCAAGTCTGGCCCGGGGCACCATCTTAGTACTTCCAGCTTAGAGCCAAATCAATTATGCCGTAGTCCGATTCGGATTTGGCAGCTCCTTGGTAGGCTGGTTTTTTGGTGCTTCTATCCAAATAAGAAAGAGCAAGCTTACCTCCCCAGATGGGGTAGCTGGCCCCGGCTTGCAAGCGAAGCTCGGTAGAGCCCTCAGGTCTTCCCACAACGGAATTGGCTTGATAAAAATATTCTGCCAAAGCAAAAGGGGTAAGCTCATGCCACGTATACATGGGTGCATCCACTTTGACCCTTGCCCGCAAACGGTTGGCAAAAGATGAGGTATTGGAGAACTCACGGTTTTCCCAGCGCCCTCGAAGTCCTAAATTCCATCCATCATAGGGAAGTTTGTAGGATAGTTGATGAATATAGCGAGCCTCATCACTTGCATCAGAGCCGGCCGTACGGTTTTCAAATATCAAGGCATACTGCATTTCATTCTCAAAGGTATAGCCAAGACCTAAGCGAACGGAGCGAGTGGTATACTTATCATCATCTTCCGAGTAGCGATGTAGCAGCTCGCCAAGCATGGTGAGCTTGTCATCTAATTTGGAGCTTAATTTTACAGAGGACCAATATTGCGATTCTCTCGCTTCGGCAGAAAAAGCAAAACTTATGGCGATGAAACATAATATGAGGTTTTTCATTTGAACTCCTAAATATCTTTTAACAAGTCTACGTTGGCAAAAAAAAATGGGTCAATAAAAAGCGTAATTCGCATATTCGATTTATTTTTTGTCTAAGCTTTTAACGTGCCGCGCTTAATACGTTTGCGAAAGGACTCGCCAACATAAATCAAGATGGCCAGCCATATAAGGGAAAAGCCTAGATATTGATTGCGACTAGCGGGTTCCTCGTATTTGAATATCGCGATGAAAAAAGTCATGGAAGGGGCAAGAAATTGCAAGATCCCTGTTAAACTAAAGGGGATGTATTTTACTCCTTGAATAAAAAAGACAAGCGGCAAGACCGTGATAAAACCACCAAAAAACAACCAGACAAAATTCATCGGCTCTTTGTAGACTTCTAGAGTTTGAGGGTGGGAAAAATTTAATGCCAAGAATATGGGAAGCAATAGGGTGGTTTCGATATATAAAGATGCTTCTGAGCGCAAAGAGCTTTTTTTATGAAAATAACCGTAGAAACAAAAGGAAGTGGCAAGAAGAACTGACACCCAAGGAAGGTAGCCAACAGAGTAGGTAATCACTCCCACACCCATAAAGGCAATGCCTACGGCTACGTATTGCATGGGCTTTAATTTTTCATTTAGAAAAATCGCGGCCACACAAAGGTTCAAAAATGGATTCAAATAATAGCCCAAGCTGGTTTCTAAGATTTTGTCATTGATGATGGCCCAAACAAAGGTAAACCAGTTCGTACCTATCAAGACCGCCGTAACGATAAAGCGGCGCCATTGTTGCCGCATATTACGAATTACGTCCCGGATATGCGGGATCAACCACAGCGCCAAAATGATATTGGCAAATATCACCCGATGATAAAGAAGGATTTCGGTTGGAATGTGTGTAGCCTGTTTCCAAAATATTGGAGCTAGTCCCCAAATGGTAAATGCCAACAAACACAGAGCAAAGCCTTGTAAAAACATCAAATACCCAAAAGCTGTTCGTTTACAGCAGAACGAAAGACTTTAAAGCACTCTTTATGGGGCAAATGGCCACAATTGCGTGCCATTTCCAACCTGGCTTTAGGTCGCAGCTCTTTAAACTTCAATGCATGATTCATGGGGATTACCTGATCATTCTCCCCCCAAATCAGATAAATGGGGGCTTTCACTTTTTTGATGTCCTGCTCAACAAAATCCTGCGGGCTTTGCGCCAACATCATTTCCTTGATCGGTAAACGCTTCATCCTTTTTGCGATCTCACTGTATATATACTTAGGCAAAGGCGTTGGCTCGTAGTAGGCCATGGATTGGAACTTTTCTACGCTTTCTGCATTGGGTTTGGCAAACATGGGAGTAATATGATCGTAGCTTAAATTTAAGCCAGCAGCGCCCAACAAGGTAAGGCTGCGCACTCTTTTGGGGTAGCGCGCTGCAATTTTTGTAGTGATCCAGCCGCCAAAGCTATTGCCAACCAAATCCCATTGGGGGCATTCCTTTTCAATGGCAGAAAAAACTTTTTCGGCCATCTTAGTGGTGCTGTAATCACTGGCCTCCTCCCACTGGGGGCTATTTCCAGAGCCTGGCAAATTTACAGCATACAGATTCACTGGCATGGCCCATTCCTCTTTATCTGCCCGCAGTGTTTTTGACCAGGTGTAGGCACTATCTCCTAGCCCATGAACGAGCAAAAGGCAGCGGCACTTATCCGCCGAAACACATTCTTTACGTTCAAAAAACTCTAGGTTTGCGTGCATCTTTTTATTCACATCATACAATTCATATTGCAGATCTTGCACAGTCATAAAAAGATGGATAGGGGCGGTAAATAGCCAGGCCATTAAAATGCTTATGGGAAGAAATACATACATAAGCATTGGTATAGGAAGGCTTTTACAGAAAATCACTTAAATTTTTTTCATTTTAGTAGAAAATCCTGCTACTTGGTATATGATTGCCTGGTTTTAAGGAAACAAATTATGACTTGGGTGGTTGCAAAATTTGGTGGATCTTCTATGGCAGATGCCAAGGCGATTCGCCGTAGCGCAAGTGTGGCGCAAAATCGCAAAGCCAATGTTGTCATTGTATCGGCTACCTACGGCACGACAAACCAATTATTAGAACTCATTGATATAGCTTTAGCTGGTAATGAAAATAAGCGCGACCAACTTTTTAATGATTTGTACAACCGTCATTTAAGCATAGCCCAAGCGCTGGAGCTTAGTGATGAAGACAGCAACCAAGTGCATGAATTACTCCTAGAGATTAAAGCACTAGCAAAGGGGATTACACTTTTAGGAGATTACTCCTTTCGAGCTAAAGACAATCTTCTTAGCCACGGAGAAAGACTTTCCTCCATTTTTATGCAAAAGGCCTTGAGTCAGTGCTTGGACCAAGAAGTCTTACTTGTGGATGCCAGAAAAATTATTGCTACCAACAATCATTATGGCTCAGCATCCCCGATGATCGAGAAAACCGCCAAACAAGCAGAGCAGCATCTTGTTCCTTTGCTTAAGAGCGGCAAAGTAATTGTGAGTCAGGGCTTTATCGGGCTTAGTGAGGAAGGTTATACATCCACGCTAGGCAGAGGCGGTAGTGATTACAGTGCCTCATTGTTTGCCGAAGCCATTGGCGCAAAGCTTGTGGAGATATGGACCGATGTTGCTGGAATAGCTTCCACAGACCCTAGGCTTTGCAACAATGCAAAACCTTTAAAAGAAATCACCTACAAAGAAGCGTGCGAGCTTGCCACATTTGGCGCAAAAGTATTGCACCCCACAAGTTTATGGCCGGCGATGCGAAAAAATATACCTGTTTACGTTGGCAGCTCCATGGAGCCAGAAAAGCAAGGCACTAAAATTGTACTCGAGGCACAAGATAAGCCCTTGGTGCGTGCCATAGCTTTGAGGCGAAAACAAAGCCTACTGACGATTACCACGCCTCGAATGGTCAATACTCACGGTTTTTTACAAAACGTATTCCGCGTATTTGCTGAGCATGAAATTAGCGTAGATCTTGTTACCACTTCCGAAATTTCTGTGGCCATTACAATGAACGAGAGTTCTGCAATCAACGAGTCATTGCTGCAAGCTCTTTCCGAAATAGGTGAGGTGGAGCAAGAAAAGGACCTAGCTTTGATTTCTCTAGTTGGCACACGCATAAGCAATACGGCGGGCTTATCTAAAGAAATTTTCACCCAATTAGCGGATATCAATGTCCGAATGATTTGTCAGGGAGCTAGTGCTTCCAACATATGCTTTTTAATTGAAGAAAATCATGCAGAAGATGCCGTTAAAATGCTACACCGTCGCTTTTTAGAAAGCGAATTTGCCAATTCCTAATATTAATATTATGTTGATCCTATGATCTACCAAGAGCGTAACCAAGACATACATGTGCTGGTAAAGCCTAGCCTTGATATCCACCAAAGCTCTGCTGAGCACTCCTACTATTTTTATACCTACGAAATTAGCATTACCAATCACCGAGAAGAGCCAGTACAACTGCTCCGCCGCTTTTGGCGCATTAAAGATGGTCTTGGCAATGAAGAAATTGTGGAGGGTGAGGGAGTGATTGGGCAGCAACCTCGGCTAGAGCCCGGAGAAAGCTTTCAATACACCAGCTATTGCCCACTTCGCACCCGCACGGGAAATATGCGCGGTTATTATTTTTTTACTAGTAGCAACGAAGAGGAACTAAAAATACCGGTTCCCGTTTTTTTTCTTCGACCAAGCGAAGAAGACAAGGCGACCTATGAATTACGGTGATTGGCTACAGGCAGCAAAAATCGAGCGAGCAGAAGACTTATACCAATACCCACACTACGAACCCTTTCCCATCTCTGCCTTTGTCAACGAGTCTGAAGTGCAAAGGCTGCCCAGCCAGCTTGGAATTCACAAAGAAGCCTTTGCTGCTGGAGCAAATGTCGCCAACGCAAACGAGAACGAAATTTTAGAGCTCCTAAAACTGGGTGCCAGCAGCCTTTTTTTTAAAAACAAATTGGACCTTTGTTCTTTTGATAAAATAGATTTTTCTATACTCCGCTCATTTTTCAATAAAGATTCATGGGATTCAAAATTACTTAAAAAGTATTCCAACATCCACGATAAGATTTTCTTTCTGCCATTTGAAACAAAACTAGAAGATGACAAAGTAAGTCTAGGTTTTTCTTCTGAAGAAGTGATACTTGCCGGTGCCAATAAATCCTTAGAGCTGGTTTATATTTTAAAATCACTAAAGAGGGCTTTTGATGAAGGCTTCAAAAACGTAGAAGCGCTGCATTTTGTTTTTTACAATGATGATGATTTTTTTCTTGATATCGCAAAGATCCGAGCGTTTCGTTTTTTGTACCAAGCCTTATTAAATGAATATGGAATTAAGCATAGCGCGCCCTACATTCACATAGAAGCACATCCTTGTTTTTACCAAGTCTGCGAGCCTACAAATAATATATTTCGCTTAAGTAGCACCATTTTTAGCGCGCAGATTGGCAATTGCCAGTCGTTTTCGGCATTCGATTATGCCTATCGCCAGCAATCCGATAGCAAATCGCGAAGATTGTTGATCACTAGCCAATGGCTACTACAAGAAGAATCCCATTTAAACGAGGTGCTGGACGCATCCAATGGTTCCTATTTTATAGAGGATTTGACTTACAAGCTGGCCGAATATACCTGGACAAAATTGCTGGATGAAGACTTTGATGTTTTACAAAGGGCAAAACAAATTCAAGAGCAAAGATACGAGGATATTAAAGAAGGAAAAAAGATACTTTTAGGTACTAACTTTATGGCAAATGAATCCCATCCAAGTGATGGAGCTTTTTGGGATGCGGCGGTTAAAAAGTGAAAAACTTCCAGGATATACTTCAGCAATTTAAAGACCTAGAGCTTAGTGCCCACAGCCTGAGAAGATCACAAGAAAATATTGAGATCTTCTCCCATTATAATAAATCTAGCAGTGACTATAGTTCCTATCCCGGCTTTGCCCCGTTTACCTCCGGCCCCTATCCAAGTATGTACACGCAAAAGCCATGGACCATTCGTCAGTACGCTGGTTTTTCTACGGCCAAAGAGAGCAATGCTTTTTACCGCGACAATTTAAAAAAAGGTCAGATGGGTTTGTCTGTTGCGTTTGATTTGGCAAGCCACCGCGGCTATGACTCGGATCATCCCAGAGTGAAAGGCGATGTGGGGATGGCCGGTGTTGCCATCGACAGTGTCGAGGACATGAAAATTCTCTTTGATCAAATCCCTTTAGACAAGATGTCCGTATCCATGACGATGAATGGTGCTGTCTTGCCCATTATGGCTTTTTATATTGTGGCAGCAGAGGAGCAAGGGGTAGAGCAAAAACAATTAAGCGGCACCATTCAAAATGATATTTTAAAAGAATTCATGGTTCGAAATACCTATATATACCCTCCAAAAGAATCGATGCGTATTGTAGGCAATATCTTTTCCTATTGTTCTAAGCATATGCCGAAATTCAACACCATCAGCATTTCGGGCTACCATATGCAGGAAGCTGGCGCCACAGCGGATTTGGAGCTGGCCTACACTCTTGCCGATGGTATCGAATACATTCGTGAGGGCATTGCTGCTGGACTTAGCGTGGATGACTTTGCACCTCGCCTCTCCTTTTTCTGGGCCATAGGAATGAACTTCTTTATGGAAGTTGCAAAACTCCGTGCGGCTCGTTATCTGTGGTGGGAACTCCTACAAGACTTTCATCCCCAAAACCCAAAATCCCAAATGCTTCGCACCCATTGCCAAACCTCCGGCTGGTCCCTTACGGCCAGTGATGTTTATAACAATATTGTGCGCACACAAGTAGAAGCCATGGCTGCTACGCAGGGCCATACCCAGTCCTTGCATACCAACTCTTTGGATGAGGCACTGGCTTTGCCCAGCCCCTTCAGCGCTCATATTGCTAGGAACACACAGATTTACTTGCAAAAAGAAAGTCCCACAACTGCCGTCATTGACCCATGGCGGGGCTCTCACTATGTGGAACACTTGACCGAATCTTTAATCAAAAAAGCAAAGCAGCATTTGGCTGAAATAGAGTCTTACGGCGGTATGACCCAAGCAATCATTCAAGGCATACCCAAGATGCGAATCGAGGAAGCCGCCGCAAAAGCCCAAGCACGCATTGATTCGGGAACGCAAAAAATTATCGGTGTTAACTTTATACCGGCCGAATCAGAAGAAGACGTGGAGGTCTTGCAGGTGGACAATACCAAAGTTCGGCAGGAACAGCTTCAACGCTTACATGAACTAAAAGGCAAGCGTGATGCAACAAAAGTAGAAAAAGCTTTAACAAATATTGAGAACGCAGCCAAATTACATAATAAAGAGAACCTACTATATCTTTGTATAGAAGCTGCAAGAGTTCGGGCCACTTTAGGGGAAATCTCCATGGCTCTAGAAAAAGCTTTTGGTAGATATTCGGCAAACACGCATACTATTAGTGGAGTCTACAAATCGACTATGAAAAAGGAATTAACACAAGAGGCAGAAAAGAAAATCAAGGCCTTTGAAGAACAAGAAGGAAGAAGGCCAAGAATTTTAATTGCCAAGATGGGGCAAGATGGACATGACCGGGGACAAAAAGTCATTGCTTCCGCCTTTGCAGATTTGGGTTTTGATGTGGACATTGGTCCCTTATTCCAGACACCCGAGGAAACCGCAACACAAGCCATGGAAAATGATGTGCACATAATTGGTGTAAGCTCTCTGGCAGCAGGACATCTAAGCCTTGTACCAGACCTTAAAAAAGCCATGCAAAGCCTTGGAAGAGAGGACGTTCTCATCGTAGTGGGCGGAGTGATTCCTCCCCAGGACTACGAAAAACTATATGAGCTGGGGGCTGATGCCATATTCTCTCCAGGCACCATGATTCATGAAGCCGCGGAAAAGATTTTGGATCAATTGCTCACAAAAAAAGGAAGCGCCTAATGGCGAAGGCTTTGGGTCTTGACGATTATTTGCACGGATTAAAAAATCAAGATCGAGGCATTTTGGCCAAAGCCATATCCCTTATTGAAAGCTCCAAAAGCGAAGATCAATTATTGGCAAAAAAACTTTTAGCACAGCTAGTAAAGGCGCGCACAAAAAGCTTTCGTATTGGCATAACGGGGATACCCGGCGCTGGCAAATCCACCTTTATCAATCAATTGGGGAGTCTATACTGCGATCATGAATTCTTAACCGCGGTTTTGACCATCGATCCTTCTAGTACAAAAAGCGGCGGCAGCATCTTAGGTGATAAAACAAGAATGCAAGAGCTAAGCTTCCGCACCAATGCTTTTATCCGCCCATCTCCCTCATTGGGCCACTTGGGCGGGGTTGCTGCAAGAACAAGAGAAACCATATTATTGTGTGAAGCCTTTGGTTTTGAACGAATTTTAATAGAAAGTGTCGGTGTCGGACAATCTGAACAAGAAATCTCCTCTTTGTGTGACCTTACCATTCTTCTTAGCATCAGCGGAGCGGGTGACGATTTGCAGGGAATTAAAAGGGGGCTGCTGGAAGCGGCAGATTGGATATTGGTAAATAAAGCCGATGGGGAAAACTTGGCTCGTGCCGAAAAGACCAAGCAAGAGCTGCTTATGGCCTTAAAGATACTGAAACATGAAGATGTGGTTGTAGACTGTGTTTCTTCACTAAAAAAAGACCATGTCGCAGCGGTTTACCATCGACTTGAAGACTACTTTCATAAAAACAAAAAAGAAATAGCTGATAGAAGAAGAAAACAAAACATTCATTGGTTTGAAAAATTGGTAGAGCAGGAATTGCTATTTCAATTTCGCAACAATAAAGACTTGCAAGATAAAATTCAAAAAATCAAAGATGAAATTCTTAGCGGCGCTCACCCTCTTAATAAAATAATGGATCTTAAATTGAATTAATCAAAGCCAAAGAGTACCGTTTCATCATCATCGGCGGCATTGGTGTTGGTATCGGGCTCATACCATGTTTGAAACTTAATGCTAGATTCAAAACGTGTACCCGCACTAACATTGGTTAGCCTTGCCTTATAAGGAGCATTGGCCTCACTACCGCTCTTAACCAAACTAACGGTAGAAGTGCCGCCGCCTGGATCAATTACCGTAATATCTCCTGCCTCAATGGATGCAAAAGCCACCCATTCAGCCACAACATTGATGGCAAAACGTTTTTTCATCATGGCTACGGGCACAAAAGGTGCTGAGCAAAGTCCGTCCGAGTCGGCATTGGAGTTACCCACCACACCCGTTTGCGCAATCACACGAAGTGAGTTCGCCTGATATTGGTTGGTGGGGCTACCCGTAGGATTGATACTAATTTCCGTGCCAGCGCTTAGAGAACCAGTGTCGGTAGTGGAGTCCGAGTGATAAACGCTATAGTTATTTGAGCCTAAGAGAGTCCCCAGTTTTAATGACTCACTCGGTATGCCAATAATATCGGTACTAGCAGGTAAAAGCGGTTTTGGGTCCACAATTTCGCTACTACCGGCCGAATACATAGCAGCAATGATCAGTCCATCACTTTCAATGGTAAAAGAGCCAAGGGCATTGATTGAGAACGTATGAGCCGAGTCGGCAGAAAGGCTTTGTGATGCAACCGTTGTAGTATCTTGCTTCACTTCGACAAAAGCACTTTCAAAGGCATAAACCGTTACTTGGTGCGGATTGCTTCTAGTTGCCGTAAAGGCAAAGTTTTTGCCTGCCCATGATGGGGAGGACCATACCATATTGCCCTCTCGGCTTGCTCCAGAGCCCGTAGCTCGGCGACCAGCTACGAATATGGGTTTATCTGCGGATATTACATCATTTTGCGAACTAGAAAATGCATAGGTCTCACCGGCATTCAAACTAGTTAATACCGAGCCATTCAGTTCAATATTGGTAGTATCTTCAAAGGCCACCACGGCCGAATTCGTAGCGCCATTTAAATTCATCGCTTTGTACACACTGGGGTCAAAGAATGGATCATCAACTGTGGTCTCTCCCGTTGCGATATTGGAATATGCCGAATTCACTCCATTAAAGGATTGAACACGAAAATCATAGGAGGTGGCCTCACTAAGCCCCGTAATGGTAGCGGTCAATTCACTGGAAACACCATCCGTAAACACTGTCCAAGAGCCGCCACTAGAAAGTTTGTACTCAACTATATAATCACTAATGGGAGTACCATTATCATTGGGTGCCGACCAACCCAAGGTGATCTGGTAGGGACCGGCATTGGTAATGCTTAAGTTATTAATGGCATCGGCTGAAGATAAAGTGGTGCCGCTAGCCATATTGGAAAAATTGGAATAGGAGCCATTGATGGCTCTAACGCGAAAATCATAATCGGTAGAATGATTTAGCCCCGTAACCGTTGCTCCCGTGCTGGCACTAATGCCGTCACTAAATGTGGTCCAACTGCTTGAGACAGACAATTTATAATCTATTTCATAATCGACAATGGAGGTGCCGTTGTCATTGGGCGCGGACCAAGATAAAATTGCAGTGGTTTGCGTAGTAGAGTCTACGGCTAAATCTAAAACCGCATCTGGCGGCGTGATGCTTGAGGCTATGCCGCTTAACTCTATGGACTCGCTCAAATTCTCAACGCCATTATTATATTCTAAAGACAAATTGGAAGAGTAGATGCCATCGGCCGTAGGACTAAATTCTACCACAATCGAGCAAGTAGAAGATGCACCTAAACTAGTACCACAATTTCCGCCCAAGCCGGGGTAGGAGCCGCCTTTGTAGTTAAAAGGCAAATTTATACTTGCGGCACTAAGACCTGTAGCAGCCTGAAAGCCTTCATTTTCTATGGTAAAAGTATGTTCAATCACAGAGCCAGAACTAATCGAGCCATAATTATAAGTCGGACCATCGGAAATGCTAAGCTCGGCCAGCAATGCGCCATAACCTCTTAGCTGAAAGCTCGCTGAGCTAGATTTCCCCCCAATCGTGTAGGTGATATCAAGGTCTTCGGTATAGTAGGAAACCCCACTAGGCTGAAAAACAATTTCCACTTTGCAGCTTTGCCCACTAAAAAGAGTGGACCCGCAGTTGCCATTATCACCAGGATAGGAGCCTCCAGCAAAGGCATAGGTGCCGGCAATGGCCCCAATACTTAGATCATCTACAAGCAAAGTTGAGGGATTGCGAATCGTGAGTTCGACACTCGTGGTGGAATTGATATTTTTTTGTCCAAAATAGTAGGAGTCAGCACCGTTTTCAATGGAAATGGATTGCTCTGTTGTTACAGGTATAATACTACCGGGCGCTGCCGCCTCATCTTTACAGGCCGTAAAGCTTAATAAGAATAGGATGCCAACAACATACCGAAACATAACTAATATTCGGCAATTGTTAAGACTTACTTAAGGCTGGTTACCATATTGAGACACTAAAACTCACAATTTTTAGGGGTTCTAGGAAAAGGGATCACATCTCGAATATTGCTCACACCCGTAATGAACATGATCAATCTTTCAAAGCCCAAGCCAAAACCCGAGTGAGGAACGCTGCCATACTTTCTCGTATCCAAGTACCAAAAGTATTCGTCTCGATTTAAGCCATGTTTTTCCATATTTTCAGTGAGCACATCCAAGCGCTCTTCTCTTTGTGATCCGCCGACCAACTCTCCCACGCCAGGCACCAAAACATCCATGGCGGCAACCGTTTTGCCATCATCGTTTCGCCGCATATAAAAAGGCTTAATCGTGTCAGGATAGTTGTAAAGAATTACCGGTTTTTTAAAATGCGTCTCACAAAGATACCTTTCATGCTCGGTTTGCAAGTCAGAGCCATAGGCAATTTGATAATCAAAATCTTGTTTTGCCTTTCCAAGGATTTCAATGGCTTCGGTGTAAGACAATCGCTGAAAATCTTGACCAGCTACAAATTCAAGACGCTCATAAATATTTTTGTCCACAAACTTTTGCAGAAAATCCAAATCCTGCTTTGCATGCTCCAAAGCATAAGTCACACAATAGCGAACAAAATCTTCTGCAAGCTGCATATTATCTTGCAAATCATAAAATGCCATCTCTGGCTCAATCATCCAAAACTCCGCTGCATGCCGAGCCGTATTGGAGTTCTCAGCGCGAAAGGTGGGGCCAAAGGTATATACATTCGATAGGGCCGTGGCAAAAAGCTCACCTTCCAATTGCCCGGACACGGTCAGATAGGTTTGCCGGCCAAAAAAGTCTTTTTCTGCCTGATATTTTTTGTCTAGTGGAGCCGTGCTAACACGAAAGAGTTCCCCAGCCCCCTCACAATCCGATGCCGTAATGATTGGCGTATGTACGTAAAGAAAATCACGTTCTTGAAAGAATTGATGAACGGCATAGGACAATTGATTGCGAATGCGAAAGACTGCGCCAAACAAATTGGTTCTTGGTCGCAGGTGAGCAATCTCGCGCAAAAACTCAAGAGAATGCCCCTTTTTTTGCAAAGGATAATCCGGGGCGGACAAACCATATACTTCCAGCTTATCTGCATGCAGTTCCCATTTTTGGCCCTTACCCGGAGATTCCACCAAGGTTCCCAAGACGCAAACGGCAGCTCCCGTGCTAATATCTTTAAGACAATCATAGCCGGGCTTATCATCATTAATAATCACTTGCAGGTTGGCCAAACAGGAGCCATCGTTCAATTCTAAAAAAGCAAAATTCTTAGACTCACGCTTGGTCCGAACCCAAGCCTTGATACACGTAGTCCTGCTAGACTCTGATGTGAGTGCATACTTTATAAGTTCACGATCTTGGCTTTGCATTTCGGCTTCCTTTCCCCCATAAGGTTCTTATGAAAGAAGAATTTAGCACCTTCTTTGAAAAAAGAGAATCCCTTCTGCGTCGTTTACCAGCGGCAAAGGAAAACTATGCGCGTTTTGCAAAATTGCTAGAATTTCAGTGGCAAAAAAACCAAACGGAATTGAATATATTTAGCCGTAAAATGTCGGCAGGGGAATTATTTGAAAAGCATTTTTTGGATTCCTTGTTGGCGCTAGACCTCTGGCCGAAAGGTCCTAAAAAAGTAGCGGATTTTGGTAGTGGGGGAGGCTTTCCCGCGCTATTTTTGGCCATCGAGAGGCCGGAGCAAGTTTTTTACCTTTATGAGAAAAGCGAGAAGAAACAAAAGTTTTTGCAGCAAGCCAAGTCCTTTTTGGCTCTAAAGAATGTGGAGATAAGAGGGAGCATTGATGATCCCAAAGACATGGACCTGATTACGGCCCGGGCCTTCAAGCCCATACAGGAAATTCTACGGCTAAGCCCAAGTCATCTAAAAAAAGGCGGTACCTATTTATTGTACAAAGGCACCATGGACCGCATTCAAGAGGAGCTGCATGGGCTACATGTGGGAAATTTGGAGATCATTGCCCTCAATACCCTCGGCCTAGATATGCAAAGGCATATGGTAAAAATCGAAAGCTAGAAAATCCTATAATTTCTACATAGAAGCCGATCTCTATGGCAAAAATACAGCTATAGAGCTATAACATTAGGCATTAAAAAGGAGAGTGAAGATGAAAATTATCAACCTATTACTTTGTTTGTTGTTTGCGTTTCCTGCGCTTGCAGTAGACGAATTGGACAATCCCGTTGCCAATCAGGAATATAGTCAAATTCCAAACTTCGATGGCAACATTATCGTTCGAGAAAACATAGAAACTGGCGAAACGGAAGTTTTTGTCGCGGACAAAGAAATATTGGCAAAAGATCCGGCTGCTTTTAACGAAAGCTTACTGGCCGAAATCGCAAGCCTAGAATACAGCCCCATTCAAGCCAATGAAATGAATGTGGACAGTGAAGAGAATCGCCTAGAAATTGATACCATTAATGGACGCCAAAGCTTTTATCTTTATTTTGGTTTAGGCGGCTACAATTGGGGCTATGGTTACAACTGGGGCCTTAATTGGGGCGGCTACTACTACTGGCCAGGATACACATGGGGCTGGGGCAATTATCGGTACGGATGTTGGTGGTAAGAGCCAATGAAGTATTGGTCCCTTCTTCTTTTTATCTTTGTTGCAAACAGCGCGTGGTCTTCCTACCAATTTGAAGACCTACCGCGCTACTTGGATGAAGGCCAATACTATCAATGTGCGGAGTTCGCTCCAAAAAGACCCATAAAAGTTGCCATCATTGATCTATATTTTGGAGACAATCTTGAAGAAAAACGCGGCAAGTCCTTGCCCCTCGACTTCGAAGTCCTAAATCCAGAATACAATCAGTCTGAAGACATGAGCGGCTATCATGCTTTTTATACCGCTGAAGTTTTACATGAATACATGAGCCGCGGCGGTGAGTGCCCAGAAAATTCAGCTAAGATGTATCTAATTCCTTATTCTGGTTACACACAATTTAGTGAAGCAGTGGATGCAGCCATTGCAAAAGATGTCGACGTTATACTCTATACCATTGTTTGGAATGCTTTTGGTAATGGCGATGGTACAGGATTTATCAATCAGGTGGCCAACCGCGCTTTGGATGCTGGTATTACTTGGATCAATGCAGCTGGCAATTTTCAGCGCAATGTTTGGCAAGGTGATTTAAAGCGAGCCGATGGGCAGTTAACATTTGGAAGAGAAGACAAGCTTTACATCGAATGCATGCCATCAGAAGGCAATGAATGCTCACTTCTAGCCTACCTTTCTTGGAACGACTTTAAAAATGATCCAGAGCAAGGTACAACGAAAGATCTTAATTTTGTTTTGGTAGATGAGGTGGATGAAAAGGTTCGCTCTAGCTCGAGAATCCAAATGCAGTCGCTGGAGCAAGCCAATAAAATTGGAAACACGGCAACCATTTATCCCTATGAATTCATCCGCATTAGCCCGAAGGATCGCGGCCGAAAGTTAAAAAAAGGCCGACGATATGCATTTAAAATCTATGCGGAATCCACAGATTGGTCCTATGAGGATTTTTTTCGTCTAAGTGTAGAGGGTGAAGGCATTCGCCTCCTAAGCCCATCTCCTGATAAACCCAATACCATCTTTCCTCCAGCGGACAATCCTAGAGTGATCAGCGTGGGTGCCTACGATGCTGAACTCAGTAGTTATTATGAAAGAGGCAGTTTTCTTAAGCCTGAAATTTTGGGTGTATCCAAGATCGTTCGGGATAATAAAACTTACTTGGGCTCCTCGGTAACGGCCACGCTCTATGCTGCGCAATTTGCATTATTGAAAAACCGAATGCCCAATGCATCCGAAGAGGAAGTTCGCAGAGCAGTAGAAACGCGCTTTCAATCTTATCCTAAATGCAATTATGAAATTGATATCGGTCCAGACTTTGGCGCCATCTATGATTTAAAACAAACGGGAATTCATCTTAAAGCCGTGGTTGGCCCTGAGATGATTTATATTTTAACTCCATCAAATCCTTATAGATTGTTCGGTATCGAATACAGCTCCTACAAACAAGCAGGCTACTCATTGGATGAAGGTTTTACGACTTGGTCGAGTAGGGAGATTCGCCGGCTTGATCCCAAACGCAACTTTATATTGCTTGAGGATAATGGTAGCTACAGAACTTGCCCGCAATGATTGTACTAGCAACAGAATCACCTTATAAAATAGAGCAATTTCAAAGCCTAGGAATTCCGTTTCAAACCTATGCTGCCAATATTGATGAAAGCAAAGTGCAAAGCTTATCGGACTTGAGCGTTGCTGAAAAAGCCAAATTGCTAGCCAACCAAAAAGCACTCAAAGCAAAAGAAAAATACCCGCAAGCCACCATCATAGCAGGGGACCAAATTGCAGCACTAGAAAATCAAGTGCTTACTAAGCCCGGCAACTTTCAAAACAATCTGGAACAACTACTTATGTTGCAGGGTAAAGAGCATCAGCTCTATACGGCCAACTGTATTCTCAAGCCCAATGGTGAATATTTGGAGGCGCTAGAAATAGCAAAGATGCAAATGCACGAGCTTTCTAAAGATGATATTGCCAAATATTTAGAAATGGACAAACCCTTTGATTGCGCTGGCGGATACAAATATGAAAGCACTGCGGGCAATCAGCTCTTTAGCAAGGTAGAAGTGGGGGATCCCACTTCCATCCAAGGTCTCTGCCTTAATTTTCTAAAAGAGCAGCTTACTTAAAAATTTCTCGATTCATGCGCGCAATGGTCGATAAGGAAATTTCCTTTGGACAAGCCGCCGAGCAGGAGCCGGTATTCGAGCATGCTCCAAAACCTTCCTCTTCCATTTTGGCGAGCATTTTTTTTGCGCGATCTTTTCTCTCTGGCTGCCCTTGCGGCAAGAGCGCATACTGACTCACTTTCGCCGAAACAAAAAGCATGGCCGATGCATTTTTACAAGAGGCAACACAAGCGCCGCAACCAATACAGGTGGCCGCCTCAAAGGCCTCATCTGCATCCGGCTTAGGAACGGGTATAGCATTCGCATCTTGCGCTGCACCGGTATTTACAGAAATATAGCCGCCTGCTTGCTGTATGCGGTCAAAGGAGGAGCGATCCACTACTAAATCCTTCACCACTGGAAAGGCCGTGGCGCGAAAGGGTTCAATATAAATCGTATCCCCATCTTTAAATTTGCGCATATGAAGCTGACAAGTTGTGGTTGCCGTTTGCGGTCCATGTGGGTTGCCGTTAATTACCATGGAACACATTCCACAAATTCCCTCACGGCAATCATGATCAAAGTTCACCGGCTCTTTTCCCTCGAGGATCAATTTGTCATTTAAGACATCCATCATTTCTAAAAAGGACATATCGGTGGAAACGCTATCCAAGCTGTAGTCTTCAAAGCCCCCCTCGGATTTCGCGTCCTTTTGTCGCCATACTTTTAATTTTAGTGAGATAGTCTTTTCTGCCATCTTTACCTCTATTTGTAACTTCTTTGGGTTAACGGAACATCCTTAAATTCCAGTGGTTCTTTGTGCAGTAGCTCTTCGGATATATTGTCGCCTTGATATTCCCAAGCGGCAACATAGGAGAAGTTCGCATCATCACGCTTCGCCTCTCCTTCCTCCGTTTGCGATTCTTCGCGAAAATGGCCTCCGCAAGATTCATTGCGGTCCAAGGCATCTTTGCACATTAGCTCCCCGAGCTCCAAAAAGTCTGCCACACGGCCAGCTTTTTCCAATTCTTGATTTAAATTGTTGGTATCCCCTGGAACTTTCACGTCAGACCAAAACTTTTGTTTTAATTGTTGTATTTCTGTAATGGCCTTTTTTAATCCTTCCGCGTTGCGGGACATACCGCAGTACTCCCACATGATCTTGCCTAAATCGCGGTGAATATGATCCACAGGAGTGGAGCCTTGAATGCTTTTGATTTTTTCAATGTTAGATTTTACCTTTTGCATCTCTTCATCATAGGCGGAGTGATTTGCATCGGCTTTTGATAGCTCCGTGGAGGCAAGATAATTTGCCACCGTATAGGGAGCAACAAAGTAGCCATCAGCAAGCCCCTGCATCAAGGCCGATGCCCCAAGGCGATTGGCTCCATGATCGGAGAAGTTTGCCTCACCCAAAGCAAAGAGCCCAGGAATGGAGGTTTGTAAATTGTAGTCTACCCATAGACCTCCCATGGTGTAGTGTACCGCAGGGTAAATCTTCATGGGTACCTTGTAGGGATTCTCATTGGTGATCTTTTCATACATGGCAAATAGGTTGCCATACTTTTCGCGAATAAAATCCTCTCCTAAACGCTCAATGGCGGAACCAAAATCAAGATAAACCGCTATGCCGGTTGCGCCCACACCGCGGCCTTCATCTACCACCTTTTTGGCATTTCTTGAGGCCACATCTCGCGGCACAAGGTTACCAAAAGAGGGGTAAATTCTTTCTAAGTAATAATCGCGATCTTCTTCTGGAATCTCATTCGGAGCTCGCTTGTCACCAGCTTTTTTGGGTACCCATACGCGCCCGTGGTTTCTTAAAGACTCCGACATTAAAGTTAGTTTTGATTGATACTCACCAGAAACGGGGATGCAAGTGGGGTGAATTTGCGTAAAGCATGGGTTGGCAAAATAGGCCCCAGATTTATGGCAGCGCCAAGCCGCTGTGGCATTGGAGTTCATCGCGTTGGTAGATAGGTAAAAAACATTACCATAACCGCCCGTACACAATAAAACCGCATCGCCGTGATGCTTTTCCATTTCTCCGGTAACAAGGTTGCGGGTAATGATGCCGCGGGCATGACCGTCGATTTTTACTAGTCCCAACATCTCGCGGCGAGCAAAAACTTCGATCTGTTTTTTATCCACCATTTTGTTCATGGCAGAGTAGGCACCCAACAAGAGTTGTTGCCCCGTTTGCCCTCTGGCATAAAAAGTTCTTGAAACCTGTGCGCCGCCAAAAGAACGATTGTCTAATAGACCACCGTATTCCCTAGCAAAGGGAACCCCTTGGGCCACACATTGATCGATGATGTTGTTCGATACTTGAGCTAGGCGATAGACGTTGGCCTCGCGGGAGCGATAGTCGCCACCCTTAACTGTGTCATAGAACAATCGCCAAACGGAATCGCCATCATTTTTATAATTTTTTGCGGCATTAATGCCGCCCTGTGCGGCTATGGAGTGGGCTCTTCGCGGACTGTCTTGCACGCAAAAGGATTTCACATTGTATCCTTGTTCTGCCAAGGTAGCCGCCGCTGAGCCGCCAGCAAGTCCGGTTCCCACAACAATGATCGTATACTTTTTGCGGTTTGCCGGGTTCACCAATTTCATTTTGAATCGATGCTTATCCCATTTTTCTTGAACATCGCCTTCTGGCACTTTTCCATCTAATATTGTCATACTTCCTTCCTAATAAAATAAATAAACGTAAATCGGCTGACTCATAAAACCGAGACCCACAACCCAACCATAAATGGCGGACAAACATTCGATTTTAGATTTCTTTTCCTCACTATAGAAGCCCAAAGTGGACAGAGCCGAATGAACACCGTGGGATAAGTGAAACGCCAAAAGCCCTACAGCTATTACATATCCAATTACATAAACGGGCGACTGAAAAACATCCACCACCAATTGATGCAAATCGTCCATCACCACGCCATCGACCGTGGTCTGTTGTTTGTCCGCAAATTTAAATGTTAGCAGATGCAAAACCACAAAGACTGCAATGACCATGCCTTGGTGGATCATAAAACGCGAAGACCAGCTCGCCTTTTTCTCTCCAGAAGCCGCAACGGCATAGGACTTTTGCCTAGAGGACTTGTTGCGAATGCTGAGCACAATTCCCATCACAATATGTGAGAGAAAAAAAGCAACCAAGCCAGCCTCGGCCAAGTAAATAAGTGGATTGGAAATTAGCTTGTAGGAATAAAGGTTGTACATATCCGCGCCAACAAACAAGAGCATATTACCGAGCATATGGGTCAAAACAAAGCCCGCAAGTAGCAAGCCCGCCACCGCCATGACCTGTTTTTTGCCAATGGTTGATTTCAAGTATGAGAACTTCATCTTTTGAGAACTCCTTTATCAATTTGTTTTCATATAAAACGTTAAAGAAGCTTTTGTTAATTGTCTAGTGCACTCTAAATAAATATCTTAAATGACTAGCCTTTGTTCAATTAGGAAATCAGCAGGGCGGCCCAACAAGCGGTTAAAAAGGCAGCAATACTGCCGCCATAAACAGCCCGCAAGCCAAATCTAGCAAGATCACCTTTGCGTGAGGGAGCTAGGGCGCCAATCCCCCCAAGCTGTATGCCGATAGAGGAAAAATTCGCAAAACCGCAAAGGGCATAAGAGGCGATGATAATACTTTTGTCGCTAAGTAGGTGCATTTGTTTTGTCAAATCCACGTAGGCAACAAACTCATTTAGTATCACTTTTTTACCCAAGAGTGCTCCAATCAAAAAACATTCTTCCCATGGAATCCCCATGAGAAAGGCACAGGGGGCAAAGAGCCAGGCCATAATTAGCTCCAAACTCAATTCCAAATCTTCTTGGCGCATGGATGCAGGCACCAAAGCCTCTCCCCAGCTAGAAAAATGAATGAGATGACCAAGCAAAGACACCAGCCAATTAGCCATATAAAGTAATGCTATAAAGGCGATCAGCATGGCAGCAACATTTAAAGCAACACTTAAACCTTCTCTTGCACCATTTGCTGCCGCTTCAATCACATTGGCATCTTCGCTGCGCATATTTGCCTTAAAATCCTTTGTTGCCGTTTCCGGCACCTGGGTTTCGGGAACCAAAATTTTAGCTACCAAAATCGCAGCCGGAGCCGACATCACGCTGGCCGTTAATAAATGGCCTGCGATATCAGGAATGCGGCCTTGCAAAAACCCCACAAAGGCAGCCAAGACGCTGCCAGCCACAGTGGCCATGCCGCCAACCATAAGCACCATCAATTCTGAGCGAGTAAGGTTAGCCAAATAGGGACGAATGACTAGCGGCGCTTCCGTTTGCCCAATAAAAATATTGGCGCAAGCAGACAAAGACTCGGCGGCAGAGATTTTTAAGGTTTTTTGCATTAGCCAAGAAAGAGCCGCAATGATTTTTTGCATTACTCGTAAATAGTAAAGTACCGCCATTAAAGAGGAAAAAAAGATGATCACCGGTAGTGCACGAAAAGCAAAGATCCAATCACCAATGACTTTTTCATCCGCCAAAGGCCCAAAAACAAATCGGCTTCCTTCATCGGAAAACTCCAGAATCTTGCTAAAAAAAATATTCGCCCACTCAAATAAAAACTGCAAAGCCCCAGGCACTCCAAGACGCGGAATACCCAAAATGGCCACACCCAAAAAAAGCTGCAAGCCGAGGCCAAATAAAATAAATTGTGGCCGCACTGCCTTACGGTTTTCTGATAGGAAATAGGTAATGCATATAAAAACAAGAATCCCCAGGAGTGCAAACATGGCATGGGTATATGTGGATTTCATAGTGATTACAAGTTGAAATCATGGCCATAAGTCTGGTTTTGCTACTTATCGAAGGTCGCGTCTTAAGTTCTACGTCTGGGGGCCGAAGGTATGGATACGTAAACCAAATACGCTCCTACACGGATTCGTGGGAGCCCTCCCATTTTTCTGCCTCTACCAAGATCCCGCCATTATAAAACCTTAGTCTTTGAGAGTTCGCCTTATTTTCAGATTTATAAACTACCAAATTATCACTGCAGCGAAAGGCCTTTAGCCAATCGGCAAGTGGCGGTTCTAGTTTTACTTGTTTGCCGTAGGGTAAGTTGGCAAACAAAAAGGCCCTTTTAGGAGCCTGGCGCATAAACGTTAGAACATCCTCTTGGTGAAAGTGAACGCGTGCAAAATCCGATAGGTTCTCTTTTGCCACAGCCAAAGCCGCTGGATTGTGATCATTTAGGTGCACGTCGCGTATTCCCAATTCCTCTTTGGAAAATCGCCTATCACTTTTAGCCAGCTCCAGAAAATCAATGGCAAATTCTCGCTGCATGGCTTTGTGCCAATGCAAAACTTCCCAGGCGCTACTTGCACTACCGCAGCAGGGGTCAATAAAATCTTTATCCATCATTGCGCTTTTATAAGGATATAGCAGAGCATAGATTAGGTTCTCTCTGATGGAGGCTTTGTAGACCTTGCGATGCAAACTTCGCTTGTAGAGCGGCTCCCCACTAAGATCCAAAGACAAGGAGCACTGATCTGCATTTATGCGCAGAAAAATTCGGTGTGCATAGCTGCGGCTTTGCTTGCGTGGCTGAAAGGCTTGAAAATGTGTTTTTAAAGCATCGGCAAAACAATCTGCTACGCGTTTTTCATTATTTAAACGAGATTTTTTGCAATCGACTTGCAGCTCATACTGCCCCTCAACCAGATAATCATTCCAAAAGATTTTGCTACATTTTTGATAGAACTTAGGAAAATCTCGCACGCGAAATTCTGCCAAGCGCGCCAACAAACGGGTGGGTACTTTTAAATGCGCTTGCAAGTGCTTCACCTCAGCCAGGGACATAACAAAGCTGTAGCCACCTGCATGCATTTCGGCAAGGTAGCGAGACTTGGTAAGCTCTTGAAACTCTTGCAAACCAACAGCCTCAAATGGCGGAGCCACGGCTGCAAATATTTTTATAGGCTCATTAATATCTGCTTTTCTTTCTCTTCGATTCTTCGCCACTGACCTTCTTCTAATCCCTTTAAATCCAGGTTTCCAATTCGAATGCGTTTGAGCATCAATACTTGTTTATTTAAGTATTCCATCATTTTACGAATTTGGCGATTCTTTCCCTCTTTCAATTCCAATTCATAGAGACTCTTGCGAAGCCGCCGCACTTTTACCGGTTTTAACTGTCCATTGGCCCAGGCCTTGCCGCTACTTAAAAGTCCTAATTCCTGCGCATTCAAGTCTTCGTTTAACTTTACCACATAGGCCTTGGCCACCGGACTGTCGGCAGCAATGATCTTTCTGGCCAGGCTACCATCCTGACTTAAAATCAACAGCCCCTTCGAATCAATATCTAGCCGGCCAACTGGGGCCAAGCCCTGGGTGGAAATGGCCATGGGATTGGGGCTTTTGCATGCATCAAGTTTGAGCAAATCAAAGACATGTGGGTGATGGTCTTCGCTTGCGTGAGAGACATATCCCACGGGTTTATAAAGAATAATGCTTTGCTTTTTCTTTAAATAGGAGCTGGCGGCAGGGGAGAGGCTAATTTCATCACTTGGCTCCACCTTGCTGCCAAGCACGTCTACCACCTGCCCATTTACCAATACCCAGCCCTTGGCAATCAGCACATCGGCTTCCCGGCGCGAGCAAAGCCCCAAATCTGCCATTCTCTTAGACAAACGCAGGCTCATTGATAGCAAGCCTTTCTTGACAAATTAGTCAGAAAATTCATAATCATATCCAATATTTGCCGAAGGATGCCAGATGTCAGAAAACAATCAAGAAGTTAATGTAGGAAACACAAAATCTACTGGGATTGCCGATCAATTGTTGGCGATTCGCAGAGAACTCATCATTGGATTTGCCCTAATTGTTGTCACCGTGCTTGCTTTTCAAGGCTACCACTGGTTGGAAAAACGCCAAGAAATCAAGGCGAATGAAGCTTACTATTTTTTAAAAGCTCGCAATCAAATAACGGACAATACGGAGAATCTATCGAAAAAAGAAGTTCAAGATAGCATTCGGCAATTTATCAAAGATCACGCCTCAAGATCTGTAGCGAAAAGTGCCGCATTGGACTTGGCAAAATACTATGAATCCATCGACAACTTTAAGGCGGCTTACGAGACTTTGTCTTTGGTTCAAGTAAAGAAAATTTCGAGCATAATGGATGGCCTTTATAAATACCGTTTGGCTGTTAGCATGCAAAAAAACCAAGATTGCCAGCAAGCTATCAGTGTATTTGACGAAATCATTAATAGCCGCAAGCAAGCCGATTTGATTGCCCCCAGCATGCTACAAAAAGCACTTTGCCTAGAAAACATCGGCAAAAAAGACGAGGCAATGGCCGCCTATGAAAACCTAATCTCCACCTACGGTGATACAGATACAGGTAAAAAGGCCGAAAAATATTTAATCCTTTTAAAAATGGGTGCTTAATTGCGATATATACTGGTTTCGATCATTGCTCTAACTTGTGCTTGTGCTAGCAAACCCACAGCCAAAAAGTTTGAGTTGCGTAACATAAGCACTAATTATTTACCCAATCACCTAGAGCTAAGATCTCGAATAAGCTCTGTTAGTAAACCCTTAATTAGCGAAGACAAAATTTTTATAGCCAATGCTTATGACGGGGTGAAAGCCATAAACCGTAGCAACCAGAGTGTGGCTTGGAGCAATTTGCACGAGGGCGGTGTGGAATCTGGCTTAGCTCTTCGCGGCTCACGATTGTATTATGGCGCCAATGACCATTACTTTTATGCCGTACATCGAGAAAGCGGAAAAGAAATATGGCGTGTAAAAGTAGAGGGTGAAGTACTCAGTGAACCGGTCATTATGGGCAACCGCATTTATTTTCTAACCGGCAGCAATCATCTTTATGCCTTAAATATGGAAGATGGCAAACAAATCTGGCGCTACAAACGAAATATCAAACAAGATCTGAGCGTTCGCGGGGCCTCTACGCCCATAATTCACAATCAACGTATTTATATTGGTTTTTCTGACGGCTATTTTGCCAGTTTACGTCTAAACGATGGCAGCCTTGTATGGGAAAGACTAATAAACAGCAATCCTAAGTTCAAAGACGTGGACGCCAGAGCCGTCATTCACAAAGATCGTATTTTTATCTCTGGCTTTGATTCGAAACTTTATGCTTTGACTCTAAGTAATGGAGGCATCCTTTGGTCCTTAGAGGAGGGGGGAGTTTATGCTCCCACGCTATTTGATGACAAACTTATCTATGCCAATACCGAGGGAGATTTATTGCTGTTGGACGCTTCCAGCGGCAAGCTGCTACAACGTAAAAGTGCAAAAGATGGCGTCTACCGGGAGCCCTTACTAAAAGACAATCTCATCATTGTAGGCTCCAGCCACGGCCCCATAGAAATCATTGATGCCATCACCTGGAAAACCCTAGGACAATACCACACAGGTTTGGGTGTGGCCTCAAAGGCCGTGATCTCAGAAAAAAACCGTTTTCTATTTGTCAGCGAGGGATCTAGCTTGGTGGAAATGCAGTACCAGTGGCGGAGATTGTACTGATGCTTCGTATTTTTCTCATTTCTTTGCTTTTGGTAGCTTGCTCGAGTGGTCGCTGTCGACAAAAAAAAACCAATAAGGATTTTGTTCAGCAGACAGCCAACCTACCTGAATTTCAAAAAAAACAGCCAAAGAAAATTACCTATGCGGATTTACAAATTGTACAAATCTATGCGCCAGATGGTAGCAAACAATGCGAGGCCGACACGCAAATACCCGTGGAAAACTTTAAACAAAAATTAGAAAAAGCAGACGTCAAAGTCATCAAAGTCTCACATAAATCCGATGGCATGATACGCATACAAACTTGCGGCACTCCAACCGGCATGATCTATGTCTTTGACATCCAAAAAATTGATCTACAAAAAGCTTTAGAACTTGGTTTTCAAGTCCACAAATCATCCATGTAGTGAAAGTTGCTCGCCTCTTTGATAGATTGCAAGTAGGCATGCAAACGCGCAGAGAATTGAAATTCAGGCACTATATACATTCCCCAGAGATGCGAAGCTAATAATATATCCTGAATGCGCAAAGAATCACTTCGATAAAAGCCCTCATCTTGCAATTGCTTTTCTAAATCCTCCAGAAGCGGGGATAGCTGTTGAAGAAAGTCTTCCTTGTTTTTGATCAAGTTCGCAAAGGGGCCGCGTTTGAGCTCTTTTTTTTGCTGAAAGTACTTTCTAGCTTCAGGACTAAATTCCTTGGTATAAATCCAGTGTGGCATTGCCAAATTATGAATGGGTTTGGCCAGCTCGCTCAGCCGCTCCTCTAGCTCTACTTCCTCCGTACTGCCAAAGTAGCTAGCACAACTAAGTCGATCTTCCTGATCCAATTCACGAATAATATCCAGACTTTCATTCATAATTTTACCGTCACCAAAATCCACAATTGGTAGCATTTTTTTACCACTCAATTTCACAGGCCCCTCTTCATCATCATAAGAGAAGGCTTTTGCCTCATAATCCATCTTCAAAAAGCCCAAGGCCAAGCGAACGCGTACACAAAATGGGCAGTGGTAATAATGATAAAGTATCATTTTGTCTCCTTTAGTGGCCTGAATTATGGCAAAAAAAAAGCTCATAGACAATAAGCGTAATGGTATTCGAACTTGGCCTAAAGAGGCATATTTGCTACAAATCCTTAAGCACAAACAAGGATTGAAAATGTTGAAGAAAATCACTTATTTCGTAGTTTTTGCGGCGCTTTTCACGGGCTGCACGATGAAAAAACCCGAGCTTGGTAGTGAAGAAAATCCAGTGAAACTTTTCTTTGTTCCATCCGTTGATGCTAAATTGATAGCTGATAAAGCCAAACTTGCTGTTAAATATCTAGAAGCAAATACCCCGTATAAATTTGAATTGAAAATTCCCGCCAGCTTCGTTGCCGTTGTGGAGGCCTTTGGTACCAATCGGGCCGATGTTGCGGCGCTCAACACGTTCGGCTATATCAAAGCCAATGAAAAATACGGCGCAGAGGCCATTATCACTTTTAAGCGATTTGGCCGTACCACCTACCGCGCACAAATTGTTGCACGCGCTGATAGCGATATAAATGAACTAGCGGACATCAACGATAAAAAGTTTGCCTACGTAGATCCTGCCTCCACCTCTGGCTATCTTTTACCCGCAAAACTTTTTAAAGAAAATAACATCACGCCATCAGAAACCGTTTTTGCAAAACGCCACGATAACGTAATTATTATGGTCTATCAAAAACAAGTGGATGCCGGCGCCACCTTTCACTCGCCGAAAAACCCTGAGGGCAAAATTGAGGACGCTCGTCGGCTGGTGCTAGCACAATACCCCAACGTCGAAGAAGAAATTAAGATTGTGCAACTTACAGATGAAATCCCCAATGATCCCATGGTGGTGCGCAAAACTTTACCCGATGAAATGAAAAAGACGATACAAAAGGCTTTGCTAAACTATATCGATACGGAAGAGGGCAAAGATGTTTTTAAATCTTTGTACGGAGTTACGGAATTTGTTCCTGCTACGGATAAGGACTACGATGAAGTTCGGGATATGTTAAAAGAACTGGGCGTGAGCGCCGCAGATCTAATGAAAAAATAATGGGCGGACAATGAACTCAGAAGATGTCATATTAAAAATACAAGATTTAGAAAAAACCTATCCCAACGGCGTACAAGCCCTAAAAGGGGTAAGTTTTGATGTGAAAAAGGGAGAGTTTCTTGTGGTCATCGGATTGAGCGGCTCAGGCAAATCCACCCTTCTTCGCTGCATCAACCATCTTCATGAGCCCACTGGCGGCAAAATTGAGCTAAACGGCAAAGACATTACCCATGTCCATGGCGGAGATTTAAAACGACTTCGCCAAAGCGTCGCCATGATTTTTCAGCACTTTAATTTGGTAGAACGTCATACTGTGCTAAAGAACGTCTTAACTGGTGCTCTTTCGCGCACCAATACCCTATCTAGCATGCTCGGTTTTTTCTCCGCTGAAGACAGACAAATGGCCTTGGAATATTTAAAGCTGGTGGGTATCGCCCCCAAGGCCAATTACCGAGCAGGGCAACTATCTGGTGGCCAGCAACAAAGAGTTGCCATCGCCCGTGCACTAACACAAAAGCCAGAAATCTTATTGGCCGATGAACCCGTGGCAAGTCTTGACCCTGCCACCTGCCACACCGTGATGGACCACCTAAAAAAGATCAATGAAGATCTCGGGCTTACCATCATTTGCAATCTTCACTTTTTAAGTCTGGTTCGCCAATATGCCACTAGGGTTATTGCTCTTCGTGGGGGAGAGCTGGTTTTTAATGGCTCACCAAAAGATATTACCAATGAATGGTTTGAAAAGATTTATGGTGAAGGCGCCAAAGAAGTACATGTGAATTAGGGGATAATATGAAGTCTATCATTTTTGACAGCTTGATCTTTGCTTATATCTTTATGGTTGCATTCATATATGCCTACTTAGGGCCTTTTGTGGTGCGCGGGGATGAGGACCAGTGGGTTGGCCTTTTGCCCATGATAGGTCTATCCCTAATTTTGTTTTTAATCCTTGGCGCTGGATTGAACTTACTTTTAAAAAGGGGACGGCTCTATACTCTAGGTGCCCTATTGTTTGAGGCCGAACATATTAAGGCCAATCGCATTCCCACACCATTAACCAAGAACTTCTGGTTCTATCAACTCATGATTGCTTTTGTCTTCACCATTGCCGTTGGCTGGGATGCCACCGAGATCAAACTTTACGAGCTTTTTGGTTATGAAGGGCTATTTGGGGCTGACGGGCAGGGCGGCGCCCTTGGCATTTTCCTTAGTCTTGTAAATCCCAATTGGCAGATATTGCCGCAAGGAATACTGGCCATTATTGAAACCATTTACATAGCTTTTATGGCCACCATTTTTGCCATACCTGCCGCATTTTTCTTAAGCTTCTTTGCTGCCAAGAACATTATGGCTGGTAACTCTGTTTTGTTTGGCATCTATCTTTTTATCCGAACCGTTTTAAACGTAACCCGCTCCATTGAGCCCCTAATTTGGGCCATCATCTTTGCCGTTTGGGTTGGGATCGGGCCTTTCTCCGGTATGTTGGCACTCATGCTTCACTCCATTGCTTCCTTAACCAAACAGTATTCTGAAATCATTGAGTGTGTAAATGAAGGCCCCATCGAAGGCATTCAAGCCACAGGAGCTAACTTTATACAAACCATTTGGTATGCCGTGGTTCCACAAATTATTTTGCCCTACGTATCCTTTACGATTTATCGCTGGGACATCAATGTTCGCATGGCTACCATTATTGGTTTGGTCGGCGGCGGCGGTATCGGAACGCTCTTAATGATGTACCAAGGGCAAGCCCTTTGGCGAGAAGTAGGGTGTTTGGCCTTTTTGATTGTAATCGCCGTTTGGGCTATGGACACAGCCTCGGCCTATATACGCGAGG
Organism: Bdellovibrionaceae bacterium UBA3535; assembly: GCA_002376845.1. Taxonomy (GTDB): domain Bacteria; phylum Bdellovibrionota; class Bdellovibrionia; order Bdellovibrionales; family UBA840; genus UBA3535. Next base: position 32,928 of record DFOS01000006.1, read on the forward strand.
CCATAAAGTAGATCACTCATCTCCTGCTTGGCGCATTTTCAAAATTTTATCCTGCCCTTGATGGCGCACAATAACCAAGTTGTGCTGAATCTCCACTAATGTGTAGTCTGTATTGGGAATCAGCTCCCCAGGCTTGGCATAAATGGTCTCACCCTCCGAGTTCACAAACATAGCCCTTGGGTTGTCACCACCATAAATGGTTCCCTTCAACTCAAGAGGAGAGCTGGGAATATATTTTTCTATATCCGGTACACTCGGCTCCTTGATCGGAAGCGAGCGAATGATCTCTTTGATCTGCTCTTTATCAATTTCTGGCATCTTCGGTTTTGCAACAGAGGGCTGCGGTTTTTCATTTAGAGGCTTATCGTCGCCATATTTTTTTTCCAATTCATCATAAAGAATCAAATACGCCAACATTGCCAGGGCAATCACAACAATGATTTTCATTTCTTTATCCTAACATCATCGGAAGAGACTAGAACATCCTTAGAAAGTACGATTAAGACTTTGGACATGTTATTTAGAAAAATTATTTTCAGTCTCGGTAAGAATCGATATCGTGTAAGGATACGGAGGTGTGATGAAATTTTTTGTTCTATCGATTTTTGTTTTCCTAGCAGCTTGTAGTCAAAAAGACTTAGAAAGACGCTCCCAATTAGATAGAAACAAAGAAAAGCTCATTAAAGTCCTAAACGAGATGCACAACCACTTTCAGCTTGCCTGTATGAACAATCACTTATTAATGGAATCCGATCTGGTAAAAATAGTAAAACCTTTACATGTGGAGGACCTAGAAATCGCTTTAATTGGCTCCAATAAGGACAACTGTGAAGCTCAAGTAAAGATTCAAGGCATGTGGAAGAAGGGAACCGAGCCTTACAAGAGCCCTCTGATTGTAAAGCTACCACTGGACTATATTGCTAGGGAAAAACTAGGATTCTAAATTTGCTCGCCAAATATTTTGTAAATTTCTAAGCATGCTTTCCATCTGCTGCAGTGGAAAACTAGATGGTCCATCACATAGAGCTTCTTTTGGATTGGGATGGGTTTCTACAAACAAGCCATCCACTCCCAGTGCAAGAGCCGCTCTTGCTAGGGGCCAAGACATTTCGCTACGCCCGCCACTTGCCGTGGAGCCCGCATCCCCTAAAACTTGTGTGGAATGGGAAACATCCAAAATCACCGGCTTGCCCAACTCACGCATCTCCACCAATCCAATATAATCATTTACCAAACGGTGATAGCCGAAAAATGTGCCGCGATCACAAAGCAAGACCTTTTCGTTTCCTGCCTCTTTGGCCTTAGTCACCACATTTTTCATTCCCCAAGGGGAGAGAAATTGCCCTTTTTTAATATGAAGAACCTTGCCAGTTTCCGCTGCCGCAACAATCAAATCCGTTTGCCGAGATAAAAATGCAGGGATTTGAATAACATCCAAAACATCCTTTGCCCATTCCACCTCAACGCTTTCATGTACATCGGATAACAACATACAGCCAACTTTGGACTTTACTCGCTCAAGGCCCTTTAAAGCTTGTTTTTTACCCGGACCACGGAAGGAATGGATGCTTTGCCGATTCGCCTTATCATAGGAACATTTTAAAATCCAAGGCACACCTATGGACTCGGTAACACGTTTTAACTCTTGTGCCACCTCAAGTACCATGCCCTCATCTTCAAAAATATCGGGTCCGGCAAAAAGGTTCCATTGTTTTGCATCTCCCCAGGTGATTTTGGGCTGATTTTCAATGTCTAAAACTACGGGATTTTCGATGGCTTTAAAGGGCATATCTTCCTCTTTTTGAATACTACTTGCAGACCCTAACATTTTTTCATACTATTAGGGCATCTTATAACCCAATGGCTAAATTGTCGAACTTATATAGTATATTTTCCCATTACAATTTATAGCCATTGACCGCTTATTACGCACCATATAAAATCTAGGTTGAGAGAGGAAATGGATGAACATTGATATTAAAAACTTTGAACGCTCCGATGATGCCAAGCGCATTTATGATTCGCTACTACGTTTCGAAGAGCTACTGCATGAGTATGGCTACGAAACGAAAGCTTTCCGAGACGATGGCCAGAAACAAAAGTTTTTTACCCTATCCTACCTAGACATTGAACGCATACGCATATCCTTTATGCCTTATTACAATAGCCTGCAAAAAGCCTTAAAAAGCGGAATCAATCTAACAGAGCATAAAGTCGTACTTGATTTCTTTATTCAGCTCCATGACTGGCAATTACTAGCCGATATAAGAGATAAGATTTCGAATACCGATGTTATCCAGATCTACAACCGAGATATAAAATCTATCTTTCGCAGTTTAAATTATTTTGACCACTCCACATATAGTTTGTTTGAAATATTCACCCATGATTATTGGCAACTCTATGATCGCGATAACTCCATATTGCAGGAGCTAGCCAATAAACGGGGCATGCTACTTCGTTAAATTGAAAAAAAGG
>DFOS01000004.1 GCA_002376845.1 Bdellovibrionaceae bacterium UBA3535
CATGCCCTCCCATCAGCAATAAGTAGGCCAATATTAAGGGCTTAGATAATCTTTAGAAAAACTAACAACACCAAAAGGGAGCAGTTATGGGCAGTCACTTCTATAGGAATGACTCACAATCAAACTACCCTGCAGCCCCCACTTACAAGCCAAGTAGCCTTCAATATCCTCTTGTTGCGAACCGTTTAGAGCTCTATCGTACATAATATGCTCGCCTTGCAAACTTACTGTATCCGTTGGCGCGTTGTTTGAGCCGTCAGACAATCGAATATTCGTATCTGCGGCACCAATATTAATATTACCTGTATGTGATTTTAAAACTTGTCCTGCAAGTGCCTGTTGACTAGTAGCATCTCCATTTACAGAAACTGTGAATGAGTCTGCAGCCGTATTCAAACTAAAACCAGCTATATAATTTGTATTGGCCGCCACTGGATAAGTGATCCATGTGCGATCGCTGGCGTTACCAGAATTATCAATCCAAGCACCTACATACAACAAACCGCCTTCAATATAAAACGCAGTTCCATTTGTCCCGCCACCCTCTTTGTAGAGAATCTGCCGACTAGCTACTTCCGCATCAGTACGAAAAACAATATAATGCGTTTTTTCCGTACGATCACCATCATTCACTAAGCCATTATTCGGTGTCTCCATTCTCTCATTATTTTCAAGCTCAAAAGCAGGAAAACCATTGATCCCATTTGCAACATAGGCCGGGCTGCCGTTATTTGTTGTAAAATCAATACCGTTAAGACCTAAATCTAAAATACAATTTAACGGATCTCCACCAGCAGTCACATCAACGCTACAGCCGCCGTCTTGTTTTAAGCTTGAAATCTCTTGTGCACTTAACCAGAAGGCCAAACCAAAAAAATCTGTCGGCTGAAAATAGGAAAAAGCTGTCGTAGACTCAATGCTAGTATTCCCTGCGCCATCAACGGCTCGCACCGAGATATAATACAATGTACCTGAAGACAGGTTTATGGTCATTCCATCTACACCATTGCGAATTTGATAAGATGTAACATTGGAAATATTTGTCCAGTCCACAATGTCAGTTTTACCAGCTCCAATATTGGAGGAACCCAGGGCAATTTCATAATAGGAAACACCATTATTATCCGAGCTTGCCTGCCAAGTCAGAGTTTTTGCCGTAGTAGAATTTGCAGTACCCGTAATGGAAATCAATACTGGGGTGCTGGGAGGATCTATGTCAATCCCATTACCATTACCTGGGTCAAAATCAATTCCCACATAAGCTTCTGTGCCATTTGGGTTTTCACAGCCCAAAAGAAACAATAATAAAAAATACGCCAAAAACTTCTTAGTAATGCCCCACACTCCTATACTAAGGTTCTATATACCTATCGATAGGTCGAGGACATGACTTTAATAATTCCTTCGCATTCTTTAACTAAAACCTAAGTCGGTAGAAATATGTAAAGTTTTTTTACAAAAACTAGCTAAGTGCTCAACTTTTCTTACCAAATACCGATTCTCATAATGACATGGAAGTCTTTACAATTTTAACAAAGTGGCTCATGGCGAGACTACTTTGTACCACAAAGAAACAAGTAGCTTCGCTACTCTATTTTTCTTTTCATAAAAAAGAAAAGACTTCCTATTTTTATTCCAACAAACAATTCCCCATTCAACAAGGAGGCAAACCGCAGAAAAAACAAAAGCTTAAAGATTCTTCCATGAAAGAACATCCGTTCTTATCTTTATTCCATGTCACACGTTCAAAACTTATTTTATTCATTGTCTTAATCGCTCAGCCCAAGCTCTATGCTTATGAGTTTTTTGATTTTGATTTCGTACCAGTTGCCAAACAAAAACGCTTTCAACTAGTTGATGATGCGAACACCTACTCAATAGTTAGTTCGCGTTTGTCTTATGGCTTTGGGGTCGACTATCATTTGAAGATAAATCGTCATAATGAGTTTTTGATCGGCTTTCATCAAAGTAGTGTCAGCTTAGAAAAACCTAGCAATGCCACTATCGCCATCGATGAAATCTCCTATATGAACGGTAAACTTTTTTATGAGTATTTTGGCAGAACCTTTAAGCTAAGATTAGGCACAGAATATCATCGTGAGTTTTACCTAAACATAAATAACAATGTGGTAACACCAGAGAAGATCCAAACTGCCTACTACGTAGTGGGACTCTATGTGATTGGCAAAATCTACTATGGCACCAAGATCTATGTGGGTGGAGACTATGCAAGCGCTTATAGCTCTTCCGATGTAAACGGTTCGGAAGTAACCACAGCCAGATACTTTCAATACAATACTGAGTTTGTTATTGATCGAAAGTTTATCGATTTTGTAATCAATGTTTACTACAGAAACTCACAAATTAAATACGAAAACATTGAGCAAACCATACCTGAGCTCGGTTTAAGTTTGGGAGTAAGATTCTAATGAGAGGTGCTTATTAAACTGAATTTAACAGTCGCAATAAATGATCACTTAGATTGCCAAGCACATCATCACTCAATACAAGGGGGCGATACTTGATACCTGCCATATCAAAAATTCGCCTAGCAATGGCCGTGGAATCCGTATGCTTGTGTTTATCGGATAAATAAATAATTTCATCTACCTTGGAGCTAGCTAGCAACTTGGCACATTCATGGCACGGAAATAAACTAACATAGCAGCGAGAGCCCACCAGCGAGCGAGGAGCATGCAAAATGGCATTGGCCTCTGCATGTACCACATAGGCATATTTTTGATGCTGCAAGGGAGCTGAACGGTCTTTTCCCCAGGGCAACTTGCTTTCATCCAAACCAGCGACAAAACCATTGTAGCCCATAGTAATTTGATGATTGTTTTCATCCACAAATACACAGCCCACCTTTGTTGACGGGTCTTTTGAGCGAAAACTTGCCAACATGGCTTGCAACATAAAGTACTCATCCCAGGATATGGGAGAAGTAACGGGAATGTAATTACTGGTAACCCCTTTATCTAAGTCCATGCTTTTTCCTATTTTGCTTCTTTTCGTTTTACCAGCACTTATGCCTCGCGCTATATACTATCAATGATGGCATTCAATGTAGGGCTAGCTCGCATTGCTTTTTCTACCAATGCCTCTTCTGGATAATAATAACCACCCAAATTCAATGAGGCGCCTTGCACATTGTTTAGCTCCTCAAGAATAATGTTCTGTTTGGCTTCTAAACGTTCAAAAATCTCGGTAAAGCATTCCTTTAATTCACTATCTTGATTTTGCTCGGAAAGAGCCTGCGCCCAAAACATAGACAAGTAAAAGTGCGAGCCGCGTGTGTCCAATTCTTTAACCTTTCTAGAAGGAGATTTGTTTTCTGTTAAATATCTTTCATTGGCAATATCCAGAGCTTCCGCCAAAACCTTGGCTTTTGCATTCTTAGTCTTCTCTGCCACTGCTTCCAAAGAAACAGCCAGTGCTAAAAACTCTCCTAAAGAGTCCCAACGCAAGTGATTCTCTTCCAATAACTGCTGGACATGTTTGGGAGCAGAACCGCCAGCACCTGTTTCAAAAAGTCCTCCGCCTGCTAACAATGGAACAATGGATAGCATCTTTGCCGATGTGCCGAGCTCTAAAATTGGAAACAAGTCAGTGAGGTAATCCCTAAGAACATTGCCTGTTATGCTAATGGTATCTTTACCCTCTTTGAGTCTTTGGCATGTATAATTTGTAGCCGCAACGGGATTCATAATTTTGATTTCTAGATTGCTAGTATCCAATTCGCTCAAATAGCTTTCCACTTTTGCTATTAGATGTGAGTCGTGGGATCGTTTTTCATCCAACCAAAAGATGGCAGAATTACCTGTATTCCTTGCACGTTCCACTCCTAATCTAACCCAGTCTTTGATGGCAATGTCTTTGGTCTGACACATGCGCCAGATATCCCCTTTTTTAACTTCGCTGCTAAAGATTTCTTCTCCATTCTCCGCAATTACCTTAACGCTGCCATCTTCAACAATTTCAAAAGTTTTATCGTGCGATCCATACTCTTCTGCTTTTTTTGCCATTAAGCCGACGTTGGATACGGTTCCCATAGTAGTAGGATCAAATGCACCGTTCTTTTTGCAAAAATCCATAGTAGCTTGGTAAACACCGGCGTAGCAACGATCTGGTATTAGCGCCTTAGTATCGTAAGCTTTACCATCGGCTCCCCACATTTTGCCCGAGTTACGAATGGCTGCCGGCATGGAAGCATCAATGATCACATCACTAGGAACATGAAAATTCGTAATCCCTTTATCTGAATTCACCATGGAAACAGAAGGTCCATCAGATAATTGCCGCAAAAAATCTTCTTTGATCTGTTTGCCATTTTCTAGCTTTTCTAATTTTGCAAAAATGTCGGCTAAGCCAAATTTAGCTTGAATGCCATGTTCTAAAAATACCGAATGATATTTATCAAAAATATCCGCAAAATATATCTCAATTGCATGTCCAAAAAGGATCGGATCCGATACCTTCATCATCGTGGCTTTTAAATGCAAGGACAGCAAAAGATCCTGCTTTTTTGTATCTTGCATTTCTTGCCGATAATATTCTCTTAAAGCTGAAACCGACATACAAGAAACATCTATCACTTCCCCGCTTTCTACTTTTAAGCCTTCCTTTAAAGCTCGTTTGCCACTTGCACCATGTAGCTCGATACTTACCACTACATCCTTGTCGGCAGTATAGGATTTCTCACTGCCATAGAAATCGCCCGCCTGCATGCTCGCAACATGGCTCTTAGAATCTTCTGTCCACTCCCCCATTGAGTGGGGATTCTTCTTTGCATACTCTTTCACGGCCCTTGCTACCCGCCGATCCGAATTGCCTTCACGTAAAACTGGATTAACAGCCGAGCCCAAAACCTTGGCGTAGATTTGCTTGATCTTTTCTTGCTCTTCATTGGAGGGATTTTCTGGGTAATCTGGTATTTTATAACCCTTTGCCTGCAACTCTTGAATGGCCGCCTTAAGTTGCGGAACCGAAGCAGAGATATTAGGCAATTTTATGATATTGGCATCAGCTTGTTGAGCAATCGCCCCAAGCTCTGCTAAGGCGTCTTCTACTTGCTGATCCTTATCCAAATAATCCTTCATATTCGCCAAAATACGAGCCGCTAAGGAAATATCTTTTAATTTTAAATCAATATTAGCTTGCCGAGTAAAAGCCTTCACGATTGGCAAAAAAGACTTGGTAGCCAAAAAAGGTGCTTCATCTGTTTTGGTATACATAATAGTTGTGTTCGACATAAGTTCCCCTAAGTAAGGTCCAACAATAATATAAAGGCTTTTTCGAGAAAAGCTTTTCGATTAACATGCCCAATGGATTGGCTATTACAGCCAATTTTTGACAATCCAATCCTTAAAACGATTGGATTTTGAATAGCGCAGAGGATTATCCAAATAGTTTTTATTCGTTAAAATGCTTTTTTTATGGCTCAAAGTATCAAAAGATTGCTTGCCATGATAGGCGCCCATGCCAGATTTTCCCACCCCTCCAAAGGGCAGATTCGGGTTGGCTAGATGCAAAAAGCAATCATTGATGCATGCTCCGCCAGAGCTTGTGTTCTGCAAGACATAGTCCTGCTTGCTAGAGTCTGTAGAGAAATAATACAATGCTAAGGGCTTATCTCTGTCTTTTAGAGACCCCACCAAATCCTCTATATTTTGAAAGGATAAGACCGGCAATATGGGGCCAAAAATTTCTTCCTGCATCAAGGGATGCTCCCAACTTTTTATACGCAAAAGGCTGGGCTCAATCTTATTTTTTTCCACCGAACTTGCTCCACCAAATTCCAATTCCTGAACCGAAAAAAGTGAAGATAAACGCTGAAAATGTTTAGCATTGATAATTTTTGCCAACAAAGGACTATCCATTGGTTTTTTCCCAAAGGTCTCTATAACCTCTTGATGAATTTTCTCAATCAATTCTTGCTCTACGGATTGATGAACATAAAGATAATCCGGCGCCGCACAGGTCTGCCCGGCATTAAAATACTTCGCCCAGGCAATCCGTTTGGCAGCAATCTCCAAATTGGCATCCAAATCCACAATGGCCGGACACTTGCCCCCCAACTCCAAGCAAACAGGCGTAAGATGCTTGGCAGCTGCCTGCATAACGATTTGTCCCACCCGGGGACTACCCGTAAAAAAGAGAAAATCACTCTTTTCTTGTAAGATGGACTTTGCTTGCTCTATTCCACCAGAAATGTAGGCAATATAGTTCGGCGAAAAAGTCTCTGCTATTATTTTCTCCATAATCTTTTGCACATTCGGTGCATACTCGGAGCCTTTTAAAATCATTGTGTTCCCAGTACCAATGGCTCCCACCATTGGCGTCATCAACAGCTGAAAAGGGTAATTCCAGGGAGCAAAAATTGATACAACACCGTAAGGCTCAGGGAAAACCTTCGAATTTGCTGGCAACAAATGTATGGGCGTAGAAACTGATTGCGGCCTCATCCAAGACTTTAAGTTCTTTTTAAAAAGCTTGATCTCTTCATATACGGGTACCAGCTCCGCTAAATAAGACTCCTTTGTAGTGCGTCCCAAGTCTGCCGCAAGTGCCTGTAAAACATCCTTTTCATTTTTTTTGACCGCATCGTATAAAATATGGAGCTGCTCAAAACGATATTCATAGCTAAGCGTAGCGCCTGTTTTAAAAAAAGTCCTTTGCGCAGAAAAAATCTCTTTAATATTGGACAAAATCACCCCTTGTTTCTTACAAGCTTGCGACGCATAAAAGAAGTAGTCAAATATAAGCACTTATTGTTAGTTTATATCTATGCAAAAAACAATATCCATATGGCCATTGGCATTTTTATGTTTTGCGCTTCCTATGCTAGCCATCCATCTAGCATGGTTCTTGTCAATGAGTCTCGAATTGGTCCCTACATGTTTCCCATATTTAGAAGGCTGCACTTCCATCTCACGTTCTGCTAGACATGGAATATCCAATCATATTTTTCGAATGATCATGTATCCAACCGCAGTAATACAAATCTTTGTTTGGTTACTGTCAAAAAAATGGTTGCAGAAAATCAACGTAAAACAGAATTCTGGTCGATTATTGCCCTATATTGGTTTTGCAGCGGGAATTTTTTTGTGTTTGTACATCACGTTTTTGGGTACAGAAGGGGATATTTATCGTTTACTCAGAAAGTATGGAATCTCACTATACTATGGCCTCACCTATATTGCACAACTCATATTGCATTATAATTTAGAGCCCTACAAAAAGTATCGTTTACCCAAAATCATGTTATCACTTTGTTTGGCACTACTTCCCATGGGATTGGCGAGCCTATATTTTTCTGCTACCTTTGTAGATCCACTAAAAGACATTGCCGAAAATATCGCGGAATGGAATATGACATTTTTAATTATGCTTTGGTTTTTGTTCTTAGCCATGATTTGGCGTCAGCAAGGATTGGGCTTAGAACTTAAAACTACTAGCTCCAAGAATTAATAGCCTGGAGCTAGTAGAGATTAGAGACTACCAGCGGCAATTCCCCTCTGCATCAATACGTGCACCAAGGTTATCACCGTCTTGAATACTTAGGCCTACTTGACAGCTCTTTGTTACTTGTTTGACCAACTTTGCAAAGTACGCTTTATCCTGCAGTACTTTTTCATCAATTGGCAAACTAGTGCCATCCTCTAGATCACGATACCCAACCTCTAATTGCATACCATTGGCAAACTTAGCAGTGCGCAATGAGTATTCTGACCCAACTATATCGTCCTCTTCACGAAGAACCTCTACACGCACATTATCTAAATGCTTAAAGATTGTATTTATGGCAATGCTAGCACTTAGGCGAATGTAGTCACGATCATTCAATCGAGTTAATTCACCGGAATAATTAATTGCACCGTGTCCACCACTAACAGTAATTTGTTTAAAATTATCCTCAATATCTGAATACTCTCTATCAAAGACATTTACATCTTCTTGGGTGTCCAATCTACCGTATGTCGCACTAACATTGGCAATGGCCTTTAAATTAGTATTGTATACAGCCTTCATAGCATCCATAAAGCCATCGTTGTCAATGCCCATTGAACCACTAGATTCTGTACGCATTGCACCTGCTTGCAGCTTTAAAGCCTTTTGAAATAAACAGTCAGACTCAACATACAAACTACTTACCCCAAAACCTATGTCGGAATGAGAACCATCTAGTACACCAGAATTCATAGTAGGATCATTAAAGTTATTATTAGAATCCTTATCATAACTAGAAACAGCGGTTTTTACAGTTAAGCAACCTTCTTTCATTAACTTTACATTTGCACCAATGGTAGGATCGTAGACCAGTACGGACTCCCCATCTTCGAGTGATGTAATTCGAGTATCCAATTCGGCCTCGAAACTCACCATCTCCTTTGCAACATCTTTAATCTGCTGCGAATAATCCCTGGACTGCGCCCAAAGATTCGAGCCTGCAAATGAAGCTATTAAAGAAGCGCAAAGAATTTTCCCTGCATTTCTTTTGTTTAATAAATGGCTTCTCATTTTGTACCTCCTTTCAAGGTGATTGCTATTTTACTAGAAAATTATTTTTTATAAGATTTTTTAAATAGAAGAGAAAAGTTTTCTATGTTTTTTAAAAGTGTACAGTTCATAAACAATCTATTAAAAATAACCTTATACATCAGGAAGTGTGCCAATTATTTTATCGCAGGCAAAAAAAAAGCCGCTTAATAAAAGCGGCTTCCCATCAAATCTTATATTAGTAAGAATTAAAAATTACCAAGAAACAAACCCATATTTTTCCCCTTTTAGCCATTTGTTAATCCCTGCGTGCTCGTGATATCCCTCTTGGTTCTCATAATTCAAACTATAGATTTTATCTCCTTGATTAAAAAAGAACTTATCAAAGAATCGATTAAACTTCTCTGTTACGGCAATAGCCCCATCTGTAACAAGATTAGCTTCTAAATTAATATTATTCAGATTTTTCCCAGTCCAATTAGAGGATCCATTGATGAGAATATATTTACCAGTCATTTCATTGGTAATCGACATGGTCTTCGCATGATTTTGCTCTCCGTTAGTGTGAAACCAACGAAGGTGAATGTTTAAAGGATAGTACATACCTCTATCATTTAATATGGAAGGAAAGTGCTTTGCTAACTTCTTATAATCGCCTTGTTGCACGCGATTCATCAAAAAAGCAGCCACCTGGCGATTGGGTGTGCCATCTTTGATAGAGTTAAAGGCATCTTTGTTTGGATCTAATAAGATTTCAATAGGACGATTGACTCTTTGTGCGGCTCTAGCGATGGCCCTTACCACATCTATATCAGATAGATAAAACATTTGTATACGAACCTTATCATTTCCATAGACGGCATCTAGATTTTTAATAATACTTTCTTTAATTTTAATTTCCGTTACATACTTAACTTTTGCAGTGCCGCTTCCTCGATCTAATTTATCTAAATTTACAGGTTTTAGTTGTTCCTTTAAATAGCTCGCTTTGTATTCCTCACTGGCGCTAGTATTCCACAAGACATAGTCCTCTGTTCCATGATGTAAGCATTGACGTATATCCTCACGTAAAGATTCATAGATATACAATGCCAAATCTCCCCTTACGCTCATAGAATTATTGGAGCTTGGCAAGCTTGCATTGTGTGGGTTTGCTGAAGAAACTAAGGCTTCATAATAATCTTTACCACCAACAACTAAAATCTTTCGGTGATTGGCTTTTACTAAGGCAGCATTGAATGCTGTTTGTAAGGAGGATGGGTAATCATCTATTGCCGGAGCCATGGGCACCGGAATATTTTGTGTTATGGATTTTAGAGCCGTATTGGGCAAGCCTCCCAGCATTTGACTAAAAAGCCGCATGGTATGATGACCGGCTTCAAATACTTTTATGGGAGTATGGGCTTTTGTTCGTAGAAGGTCAGAATAAAAGATATCAATACCATTTTCTCGCATACGCTTTATACTAGGGGCCTGTCTTCTTTCATAGGCTCTTTGTAAGGGATCAAAAATAAGAGCTATCTTGATATTGGGATTCTCCTGCTTCTTCTTGATGATAGCATCCGTAAACTCCGTAACAATATCACGATCGTAAGATAGGTTTTCAGCATACATATTATCGAATAAAAATGCGGAAGCGACGATAAAATCACTGGCATCTTGGATCATCGCCAGTGCCTTGGTACCAATATTTAAGGAGCTAACACGAGCATCTCTTTTGGGGTCCCAGCCACTGAATGAGGCCTGAAAACCTAGGTCTTCCTCATCAACATAAAACCAACCACTATCCAAAGCCAGACGATGCTCCTGACTAGGAATTAAAACAGCTTTTCTATCATCAGAGTCTGCAAATTTACGGCTATCATGAAATGCTTCTGCTGAGCTTGCAATAAGCACCAGAGCAGACAAGAGCTTTAAATATTGTGATTTCATATATGCTCCCATATATTGTAAAGTTTTTTGAATAGTAACAAAAAACGTCTCTAACCTGAGATTCAGATAAAAATCAAGCAGTTTAGAGACTTATATGGGTATTATAAAGCAATAAGCGAGCCGGTATACCTAGTGCGTAAAAGCATCAGATGGAACTATCTTCAGGTTTTTTTGGCAGTTAGAGGAAGAAGCCTCGCGGTAAAAAAGCTGCATGGCAATCCTTACTCGTGGACCTTGAAAGTACTCCACCCTAATAGGTAGCGGTTCATTGGCTTTAAAGCTGACGCTTTTCGAACCACATTTCCAGGAAGGTGCGTGTATGCCATCATGATCAATAATGGTCTTTCCATCAATCGTTAAGCGAAAACCATCATCGGATAGCGAGGCAAATTGGTAGGTGCCGGGAGGAAGTAGTATTTGTCCATGTAAATCCAAATGAAACCACTCGAATAGCTCCTCACCGTCTGCTTTCGCCACCTGCTGTCCATCCGATAGAATAAAACCATTGGTCCAGCTTTGATCTGGAACATTCACTTGGGTCATAATGATATTGGCAGGAACTACAGCACCATAATCACGATAGTCTTTTAAAACTGTCTTATAAAGATCCCCTGGAAAGAGCTTTTCCGTTAGGTAATACAACTTGCCTTTTAATCCCAGACCTAAACCATTGTAGCAAGGCTCTAAGGGGTCAAAAGGATTACATACGACAGGATTGTCATCATCATTATTCGTTTGCTCATCGGCATTATCAGAATCATCTTGGTCATTACCATCCTCACCGCCGCCATTATTATCATTAGCGTTCGAATCCTGCGAGGAATCAGCGTCACTACCCGTATCATTAGGTGGCGTTTCGCCATTAACCGGCTCTGCCCCTTGAATGCTTTCTGAACCGAGTGAATCAATTTCCGAAAAGCTCACATCCGAGCATGCTTGGTAGCTTAAGACCAAAAAACTCAGTAAAATTGTGCTTATGGCAAAAGAAATACGATTTCCCATATTGCCCCCTTTGTATATAAAAGTGCAATTATAGTGCCTGGGTAACGCTTTAAAAGCCGCTTTTAAGCCTAATTGGTGTATGCTGATGAAATAACTGTTAATTAGTTAAACGTATCAAAATGAGACAATCATTTAACCCAGACTGAGCCCCCTTTTCACAATGCTTGTAATTAAAAATAGACATGCTAGAGCGAAGACAATATACAAGAATGATATCATTGCTAAGAGGTCAAAAATATGGACTCAATTTACAAAGTTTTAAGACAAAATGAGTGGTTGAAACTAAAAAATAGCGGCGAATTTCAAGGCTCACCGGATGATTTAAAAGATGGCTATATTCATCTCTCTACTAAAGAGCAAGTGGAGCATGTCGTAGAGAAGTATTTTAAAGATGAACCGGTAATATATGTCGCGGAGTTTTCACCAGATTCTTTTGACCCATCTGATTTAAAGTGGGAGTTGTCACCTTCTAGTAAGAAAGTATACCCCCACTTATACAATTCCTTCTTAAACTTTGAAGGAGTTATCAGTCACCGAGTTATTAATAATCAATAAAGGCCATCAAAGAGGAACAAGCCCTTAACAGGACAATGGACGAAGTCTTTTTCAACACTAAGGTTGCAATAGCAACTTGAGTCCAGCTCCTGCTATTTTTATCTGGAGGTGGTGGCCTTAGAGGTTCTGATAGCTTATGGTTCGATTCTTGAACACCATAAATCCTCTGTTGACATGTACGGTAATTTACCGTATTCTAGTTAAGAATGAAATGCAACGAAGTCCTCGCATCTAAGAAGTTTGAAAAACAGCTGAAGAAAATTCCGTATTATATTAAGCAGGCCGTAGCTGTTTGGATTGCCTCTGTGGAAGAAGAAGGAATTCGGGAGGTCAGAAAATTAAAAGGCTATCATGATGAACCTCTTAAAGGTGAAAGAAAAGGGCAAAGATCAGTGCGATTAAGTAAAGCCTATAGGCTTATTTATGAAGAAGATGAAAGCAAGAATTTAGTTACAATTACGCTAATGGAGGTCAATAAACATGACTACTAACAAAAAAGCTTCTAGCTTATTAAAAAAAGAAGTAGGCCCTCTTACTTTTGGAACTTTTCTTAGATCTGCCCGCACAGCTATGGGCTTAACCCAAGCAGAGATGGCCGTAAAACTAGGAAAAGAGTTTTCTAAAAGCATTATTTGCGACATAGAAAAAGGCAGACAGTTGGTTAGCCCAAAACTCGCGGTGAAAATAGCTAAGAAAGCAGGACTATCTGAGCAACTGGCTGTAAAGCTTTGTCTGCAGGATCAATTGAATAAGGCAAAAATTAAAATGAAAGTGGAAGTGGCGGCTTAAATGGAGGTGGTGGCCGGAATCGAACCGACGTAAACGGTTTTGCAGACCGCTGCCTAACCACTTGGCTACACCACCCTATTCTCTTTAGGCAATCTATTGATTCCTGAAAGCGAAATCAAGACCTATTCGCAATTGCTCAATTATAAAGCGCCCTGTGATCTTAGCCAAGCTTTACTCGTCTCTACAACCTGATCAATTACCTCTGGCCGACTCACATTTACATGGCCACCTGAAATTACCTTTGCCTCTTTAGGCCCTGGCAACTTATCAAAATAAGCGGTGGCATATTTCACTGGGAACAACTGATCATCATCCGAGTAAATAAAAAGGTAGGGACCACTGGTTTGCGAGGCATGCCTTTCCGGGTTGAATGGCTCAAGAGCAATGGACAAAGTGCGGCTCAAGATCTCTGCCTCACGTTTACCCGCATACATCTCTAAGTCAGCGGTTAAAACCTGCTCCAAGTTAATAGCGGAATGAGAAATGATGGAGGCATTCACCAAAACACCTTGGTTTTTTGCATAGTTCTTAACTGCTGGCAATAGTATGCCGCCGAGACTGACGCCCATCAAATTGACCTTTCTACGATCCACATAGGGACGCTCTTGCAGCCAAGCAAGGGCAGCCGATGCTTGCGCTACCACCTTAAAGGAGTCTTTCACAAACGCCTCTGGACGCAAAAAGTAATTGGGTTCAATATTTTGAAAAGGATAATCCATTCCGACTATAATAACCTGTCCCGGCTCCTCAATATAAGCCGTGACATTTTTTTCACTAGTAAAACCAGGCAAAATAAAGATCACGGGGTATTTTTTCTTTTCATCAAAATCTTCTGGCAGACTCATGGTAAATCCGAGCGATTTTGTTGCTTCGTAATCTGGATTGGTCAATCGCAATTGATGAATGCGGCGGTTGCGCTTTAGATCAAGATACAATTCCTCATCATAAACACTTAGCTCTGGTGGCAGCTGCCCAGCAACCATTTCATTGCGGTAAAACAGGATCTCAAGAGCCGCCGACTCTTTTAATTCTTCGATCTTCTGTTGATTGATACCATTTTTATTCAAAATCAAATGCAGCAGCTCCCTTTCACTTTGAGGGATCTGCGCCTGCACTGGCCAGCTATAGATAAAAATGAGAAGAGCAAAAATACGCATAAAAGCCTTTTCTTGTTTACTTATTAAGCAGAATATAGTATAAAAGCCATTATTATGCAACGCGTCTATAGTTATAGGTATAAATTACAGCGGCTGTTAATTCTTGCAACACTTGTGTTTGCCAATGATCTTTATGCCCAGAGCATCGACCATACAGTCGCAAGGGCGCAGGCTCTATTGAGCAAGCAAAACCCAGCTGCCACCTACCAGGCAATACAAGAATTGGAGCCCATAGCACGAGAAAATCCCCAGCACCGATTGGCCAATACTACCTTAGCCTCCGCTTATGTAGCTGCTGGCGGCATCGAAATTCTTTCGTTTCTGCCGCTCATCAAACAAATCGATCGCAACCAAGATTTTCACAAAGAATTGGAACGCAAGCGTGATCGCATGTTTCGCTACCTAACACTAGCCGCAGCGAAAAATGGCAGTGATATGAAAAATTTTGTGGAATCCTGGCAAGAAGTTACGGCTGCCACCGATGCCATGATGTTTCTATTTGAGTACATTGAGTTCATTCCTGAGGTTACGCAGGAGTCTTTTCCCGTAATATTAATGGCCTCTGACATCTACAATCAGGCAGATTTTTCCCTTACTCGTGGTGATGCAATCTTTGCTGGTATACTGCAATTTCTCGTAATCAAACACCGCCTATCTTATAAAGGTTATTTACCAACAGATGCGCAACTAAAAGAAGGCTTTTTGCCTGTAGTTTATAGCTTAGAATCGCTGGAGTATGACCTTTTAAAGCTATTTGACTACCTAGAACAGGCGCTAGAGCGGGATTTTCTTTACAAGCAGGACTTTCGTCAAAAATGGCAACGCTTGGAAGACTTTATGTACAAGCACAACTTAGAACTAGAGCTGCTTTTACAAACCTTGAATAACAGCTAAACTTTTAGGTAGATGAGCAGCATCTACCCAATTCTATTATTTTTATTTTACTCGCCCGTAAAGGCGCAGGTACTAACAAGTGAAATCCCTGATTATTTGTTGGAGCAGTCCTATTCTGATTTAAGTCATAGGGCGCTTAAGCGTGCCTGCAACGCCAGTCTTGCGGTTGTTTCCACCATACCCTGCAATCCCAACTCATTGATTGCCCTACCCGATAAATCTTTTTTCTTTGTGAACGTCTATGGCTCCGATCAACTAGAAGACATTCGAGAAATAGACACTCTCTTTCGTGATGACAAAAGCGTTGAAGCCGTGGAAGAAATTTTACGTGAACAAAGCCCCATTAATGCACAGGCATCTGCTAGTGTGAATTATGCCAAAGAAAATTTTTCTGTAAGTGTGATTCCAATACGTGCTAGTCTATTTTCCTTTACGCGCAACCCAATCAATCCACAAGCGGCAACCTATGCCAAAAAAGACCGAGAAGTTAAGGTGCAATACAACTTCTATGATGAGAAAACGAGTGGTTTTGTTTTTGGCGTCAATGGTCGCTTCCTTTCTAGAGAATACGTAATGGATGAGTACACTCTTCTCGATGCAGTATTTGATATCCGCAGCGTATTGCCCAAAAAACGTTATCGAGCTTTATATTTAGAGCCCGCCGTAACTTATTACTTTGATTCCGCCTGGCTGCCGCGAATTAGTTTTTATGCTGAAAACACCGTCCTCGATTCTCAGCAAGATGAAGACCCCTTTAGTGATCGGCCGTATTTGAATTTCGGAGCCGCATTGAATCCAGATCTGCCCTTAGGACTTCTAGAAATTCTTTTGAACTATTCAAAAAGCATGAACTCTGATTTTAATCGCTCTGATACCTTGCGCGTTGGGGCTAGATACACAATGGGCCTATTGAACATCTCATTTGGTATTGATGAATTTGACACATCCTTATCTATCTTTACTACATTATGGTCCTTGCGTTTTGGCATCTTGTATGAAGATCGAACTTACGAAAACATTTTAGGAGAGGAAAGAACCGATGAAAGCGTTCTGGTTGAGTTTTCTTATATTTTTTAGTTCCGCCTCTTCTTTGGCCAAACTAAAAGATAATGAAGTCATCAAAGAATACAAAGAGTCCTTTTCGGCAGTTCGCCCCGATCTGTACAGCAATATACACAAAACCTCCAATGAGTACTGGAAGGACTGGAACAGTTTTGAATCCTATATTCTAGACAAACAAGACATTCATGAGAAGCAAGGACTTGGTTATATGATTAGCGGTGCCTTAATGACGGTCCTTACCAGTATTGGCTATGCACAAGCTGATAGTGCCACCCAGGAAATCACCTATTCCCTAGCCCAATCCTTAAGTATTGGCGCCATTGGTTACGGCGCCTATCAATACTATATTGGTGATCAAGACCGCTCTTTTTACTATATCGTCAATAGCACAGAAGGACTCAGCTCTGCCCAGAGAGACCAATTTGTTTCGCATTACTCCGCAGAAAAACGCTACCAAAAAGATCGCCTCAAAACCATCACCATGATCACTTACGGATTGATTGCGGCTGCCAACTTGATTAACGCCAGCCAAGCAGAAGATGAAACCACCAAAGATGTCCTCTACAGCCTTGGCGGGGTCTACACCCTAGCATTTCTATCCGTAACTTTTTAAAAAATGATTTGCATCATAGTCTTTTTTCTCCCCATTTTTTTTAATAACTAGCAAGGCTGTAGCCATTGACAAATGCAAAACCTGCCCCATCTTTGGGGTGAGCAAAGGAGGACATATGAGCAATCTAACAAAAAACTGGAATCAAAGTTTAAGAGACACCTTTTTTGACGACTTTTTCCAAAACATGGACCCTTTTCGCGGCATTACAAGCATGCCAAGTTTTCATGGCTCCTATGATTTGGAAGAAACAGAAAAGGCCTTTTTGATGACCATGGATCTACCTGGCGTAGAAAAGGAAAATCTACATGTAGACATTGAAAATGATGTGCTACGCATTAAGGCCACAAGAGATGTGGAACAAAAAGAAAAAGGCACTTACGGAAGATTCTACGGAGAATTTAAAAAATCCTTCACCTTACCAAGCACAGTAGATGCTGACGCGGTGGATGCACACTATGAAAATGGTGTATTAAAAATTGCGCTACCTAAAAAGCAAGAGCTGAAAGGCAAGAAGGTAGAAGTAAAGGATAAGGGCAACCCCAGCTTCTGGGAGCGCTTAACCGGCTCAAAAGAAGGGAATCATTAATTTACATTCCCTTCCTACCCTAATATACTAGCCCCTGATAAACAGGGGCTTTTTTTTATGCAAATCAAAGTAAGTAGCGTCGAAGGCAATACACAAAAATTAGATGGCGGTGCCATGTTCGGCAACGCCCCTCGGGCCGTTTGGGAAAAATGGATTCCTGCAGATGATCGGGGCCGCATCCCCTTATCCTGTCGATGCCTACTTGTGCAAATGGACAATAAAAACATTCTAGTCGAAGCGGGCATTGGAGCTTTTTTTGAGCCCAAACTAGCGGATCGTTTTGGTGTGCAAAATAGTGACCGACATATGCTACTAGAAAATTTAGCTGCCAAAGGGCTGGAGCCAGAAGACATCGATTATGTTCTACTTTCCCACTTGCATTTTGATCATGCCGGGGGCCTGCTGCCTAGCTACAAAGAAATGCAGGCAGGCAATCAAGAACTGGTTTTTCCTAAGGCAAAATTTCTGGTGGGCGAAAAAGCCTGGGAGCGCGCCATAGATCCACACCCAAGGGATCGCGCTAGTTTTATCCCCCTGCTGAACCAAAAGCTTGAAGAGTCCGGCCGCCTAGAAATTTTAAAACAACAAGAATGGCAAACATACGATAATTTCCACTTCTTTTTATCCAACGGCCATACTCCCGGGCAATACATTAGCATCCTCCAAGGGCAAAACAAAAAAATTGCCTTTTGCGGTGACCTGATTCCTGGCAAGGCATGGATGCATATCCCCATCACCATGGGCTATGATCGCTTTCCTGAGCTTTTGATTGATGAAAAAAAGGAGTTCTACCAACTTATGCAGGCAGAAAATGATCTACTCTTTTTTACACATGATCCTGAATTTGCAGCTGCCACCTTTATGCAGGATGAAAAGGGCAAAATCCAAGCAAAAGACTGTTTTGCGCAATTGGACGCTGTAAGTATTTAACATAATAAATGCGTACAGCATAAAAGCCATAAGACTAATCCAAATCAAATATTCCAATGCTACCTCTTACACATACCAAGGGGGTATCGATGAAGGTTTTTTTTACAACTATTTTGTCACTATTTGTATCGGCTACAAGCTTTGCAGCAAAAAATGATGCCGTAATGGTGGATGGCTCTTCCACGGTTTTTCCTATCACGGAGGCCATTGCAGAAGATTTTCGTAACCCCTACCCACGCGTTCGAGTGGCCATTGGCGTATCTGGTACCGGCGGCGGTTTTAAAAAATTTGTAAAGGGCGAAACAGATATCAACAATGCATCTCGCAAAATCAAAGATAGCGAAATGGCTTTAGCTAAAAAATACAATGTTTCCTACAAAGAAATTCCCGTAGCCTATGACGGCATCTCTGTTGTGGTAAGTAAAAAGAACGACTGGGTCGATTATATTAGTGTCGCCGAGCTAAAAAAAATCTGGCAGCCTGGAAGTACAGTGAAAACCTGGAAGGATGTACGAGCTAGCTGGCCTGATAAGGAAATTCGCTTGTATGGCCCAGGCACCGACTCAGGCACTTTTGATTATTTCACCAAAGCCATCAATGGCAAAGCCCATGTTAGCCGTAGCAACTTTACAAAATCAGAAGATGACAACGTTTTGGTACAAGGTGTGCAAAACGATCCCGCCGCATTGGCCTATTTTGGTTTTGCTTACTACCAAGAAAACCAAGACAAAATCCGAGCTGTACCAGTAAAAGCTAATGACACAGCCAAAGCCATCATGCCAAGCGTAGAAAGCATCAACTCAGGCAGCTACACGCCCCTATCTCGAGCTGTTTACATTTACGTGAATCCTGAGGCTCTTAAAAAAGACAATGTATACAACTTCGTAAGGCATTATCTTCAAGCCGCTCCAAGATTGGTGAAAGATGTGGGATATGTTCCTTTACCCAAGGAGGCCTATCTTACGGAGCTAAAAAAATTAGAACAAGAACGTGTCGCCCTGGGCGGAGACAGACTTGCAAAACAAGACTAAATTCTTCGACCGCAGTTTTCACTACGCACTCCTAGTCTTTGTTTTAACAACACTGGCCGTTACACTAAGTGTTGTTGTGGTCTTATTGAATGAGTCCTCCGGTTTTTTCGCCCATGTAAATTTGTTGGACTTTCTTTTTGGTACAAAGTGGACCCCGCTTCTAGAGCCGAAATCTTTTGGCATATTGCCCTTAATATGTGGGACGTTTATGATTGTTATTGGGGCCATCGCCTTTGCCTTGCCTGTGGGACTTGCCATAGCCATCTATTTGAGTGAATTTGCCTCCTACAACAGTCGCAAAAGAATCAAGCCCATCCTCGAAGTACTCGCCGGCATACCCACCATTGTTTATGGCTTTTTTGCCTTAACTTTTATTACTCCATTATTAAAAAACATTTTTCCAGAAATCCAAATCTTTAATGCACTAAGTGGCGCTCTGGTGGTGGGGATCATGATCCTACCCATGGTTGCCTCCCTTTGCGATGATGGCTTTCGCGCCTTGCCACCGAGTCTGCGGGAGGGTGCCTACGGCTTGGGGGCCAAACCCTATGAGGTGATCCGTCATATTTTATTGCCCGCATCGACCTCTAGAATTGCCGCCACATTAATATTGGCAATCTCCAGAGCCATCGGTGAAACCATGGCCGTTACCCTAGCTGCAGGAGCCACTCCCAATTTAAGTTTTAATTTTCTAGACAGCATACAAACCATGACCGCCTACATTGTGCAAGTCAGTCTTGGTGATACACCTGCCAATAGCATTGAATACCAATCTAGCTACGCCGTAGGCTTGGTACTATTTATCATGACATTTTTTATGAACGTTATTGGCAATTTGGTATTGGCCAAAAAACCGCTGGAGGCCATGTGAATCGTAGACTCATGGACCGCAGCTTTTATTGGTTCTGCAAATCCATGACCTGGATGGCCTTAGGCATTTTGCTAATATTGATCTTTCATATTTGCCGGCAGGGATGTGAGTACTTGGACTGGCAATTTCTAAGTTCTCTTCCCTCGCGCAGTCCAGAAAAAGCCGGCATCAAGACCGCCCTTGCCGGGACCGTATGGATCATTTGCTTTACGGCCTTGTTTGCCATTCCCTTTGGTATCGCTACGGCCCTGTATTTAGAGGAATACGCTCCCAAGCGCCACCCATTTGTACGCTTGCTTCAAATTAACATTGCCAATCTTGCCGGAATGCCCTCCATCATTTATGGACTACTGGGGCTAACTATTTTTGTTCGCAGCCTAGGCTTTGAGCGCTCCATTCTTGCGGGCTCACTCACCCTAGCTCTGCTAATTCTACCCGTCATTGTGATTGCCTCCCAGGAAGCCATCAAGGCCGTACCGGATAGCATACGTTTTGCTGCCTATGCAATGGGTGCCAGACGCTACCAAGTCGTCTTGGGGCAAGTTCTACCCTCGGCCATTCCAGGTATCATGACAGGTATCATTCTATCCATTTCTAGAGCCATCGGTGAGACCGCCCCATTGATTATCGTCGGGGCCATGAGCTACATCGCCTATACTCCGGAGAGCATATTCGATATGTTTACGGTCTTGCCGGTACAAATATACAATTGGGCAGGCCGTCCCAAAGAAGAATTCCATGCCATTGCAGCTGCCGGCATTATGGTCTTGCTCCTCCTACTACTAAGTCTTAATTTTATAGCCGTAACCATTCGAAGCCGCTATCAGAGGTACAAATGACAGAGCCCATTATTAAAATCGAAGATTTATCCATTTATTATGGGGAAAAACGCGCCATCAACCAAGTAAGCATGGACTTTTGCAACAACGAGGTAACCGCCATCATTGGCCCCTCCGGCTGCGGCAAGAGCACCCTACTCCGCAGTATCAATCGAATGAACGACTTTGTGGTTGGACTCCGCAACGAGGGGAAGGTGCTTTACCGGGATAAGAATATTTATGCGGAAGACATAGATGAATCAGAAATACGAAGAAATATTGGCATGGTTTTTCAAAAGCCCAATCCATTTCCGAAAAGCATTTATGACAATATTACTTGGGGACCTAAAATCAATGGCTATAAAGAAGATTGGGAAAAGCTAGTCGAAGAGTCCCTGAAGCGTGCGGCTTTGTGGGACGAAGTAAAAGATCGTCTACATTCCTCGGCACTAGAGCTATCCGGAGGCCAACAGCAAAGACTTTGCATCGCCCGCGCCATTGCCATGCGGCCAGAGGTGATACTAATGGATGAGCCCTGTAGTGCACTAGATCCAAAGGCAACCTTTAAAATTGAAGACTTAATTCATGAATTAAAAGAGAGCTACAGCATTTTAATTGTAACGCACAATATGCAACAGGCCGCACGTGTTTCGGATCGTACGGCCTTCTTTTATCTTGGAGACTTGATTGAGTATGGTCCTACCAAGCAGATATTTGAACTGCCTAAAAAGGATCAAACGCAAGATTACATCCAAGGCAAATTTGGTTAATCCTCGTAAGAATCTTCATCACCTTCACCAGAATCAGGCTCAGGTATGTAGACATCTTCCTCCGAACTATCGCTGCTATCATCATATGGTTCTGCATCATCATTGGCAGCAACATAAACCATATCCTCGCTCACATCCTCAGAAAAAGCGGATTTCGCCCATCCCAAAGCCATTAGACCCACCATCATTAGCACGAATACTTTTTTAAAATTCAACATGTAGACTCCTTTTTGTCGCTTTTCGCTAACTTATTATCATTAGAATTGCCAATTAGGTAAATACGTTTTATCAGCTTGTATAATTAGGTTTTTCCTAAGTGGAGAATGGCGTATGGATCGAATCAATTTCAATCACTTATTTTATTTCTATATGGTAGCCAAAGAAGGCTCGATCAAATCTGCAGCAGAAAAACTGCACGTATCGCAGCCCACCATCAGTGATCAAATTCGACTACTAGAGGACTTTTTAAAAAGTCCATTATTTGAAAGAAAGGCCCGCTCACTGCTGCTCACAAGAGAAGGAAAAATTGCCATGGACTATGCCGAGGATATTTTCTCCCTATCCAATGAAATGACCAGTCGCCTTCGAAATAAAATAGATTTACCAAAAAGCTCCATTGATATTGGCACGGCCCCCTACATTACACAATTTTTTCTAGGCGATTTGCTCTCTCCAATTTTCCAACAAGATCAAATCGCCATTCACCTACATGAATCCGAACAACATATCTTAATGTCCGAGCTGGAAACCAATGAGCTCGACATAATGATTAGCGATAAAAAAGAAGGCATTACCAAAAGCATGCAAGCCTTTCGGATATCTACATGCTCTAGTTTTATTGTGACCCACAAACAAAATAAAAAACTTGCGCAGAACATTCCCAAATCCTTGAACGCGCTTAGCTTTATTAATTACAGCACTCCGTCGACCCTAAAAGAAGAGATCGCCTTTTATTTTTCCAAACATGGACTTGCCCCCAAACTTTTAGGAGAATTTGACAGTATCGACCTATTTGCACACTTGTGTCTTAAAAAAAGGGCTTTTGTCATTGCTCCCAGCCCTGCTAAGGACGCACTATTGAAAAAATCAAAAGATCTGATCTGTTTAGGCGAATTAGAAGAAATACAAAGCACTCTCTGGTTGATTATGAAAAAGCATTATCAAGGATTGGGTAGAAAATTGCTAAATTCTTCTTCATAGCAGAAAGCCTTTTTACATTTTTGGCTTTTCCCTCTATAGTCCCGACATGGAAAAATTATTAAAAAATGCAAATGTATATCTTGATGGTAAGTTTCAAAAAATAAATATTGGTATCACTTCGGATAAAATATCTTATCTTGGTGATCAAAGTCCCGAGGCAAAAGAGGTTTTGGATTATGAGGGCAAATATTTACTGCCGGGAGCCATCGACTCGCAAGTGCATTTTCGGGAGCCCGGTTTAGAAAACAAAGAAGACATTCTGCATGGCTCAAAAGCCGCCCTTTTAGGTGGGATCACCGCATTTTTTGAAATGCCCAATACCAAACCCGCAACCACAGACCGCTACCGCCTAGAAGAAAAGCTGCAAATCGCGCGTAAAAACTCAGTGGTAGATTATGCCTTTTATATTGGTGCCACCCAAAACAATATTCAGGAGCTCAAGTATTTAGTAAAAACCCCTGGCTGCTGCGGCATCAAAACCTTTATGGGATCTTCTACTGGCAACCTTTTGCTTTACGATAAAAAAGAGCTGGAAGTCATGCTCAGAGAAAATCCTGGCACAAAGGCCTTTCATTGCGAAGATGAAGACCGGATGATCGAGCGCAATTCCATAGCTACCGCCGCCAAACATGTATCGGCGCATCCCATTTGGCGCGACGAAACTTCGGCTCTTTTGGCCACTCAAAAAATTGTGGGCCTAGCAAAGGCTACCGGTAGCCGGGTCCATGTTCTGCATGTCACAACCAAAGAAGAAATGTGCTTTTTAAGAGAAAATAAAAAATATGCAAGCGTGGAGGTTACGCCGCAACATCTAAGCCTTCATGCTCCCGACTGCTATGAGCGCCTCGGCACCTACGCCCAAATGAATCCACCCATACGTAGTATCGATCACCAAGAGGAGCTATGGCGAGGTGTCGTGGACGGAACAGTGGATGTCATTGGTTCGGACCATGCGCCTCATAGCATCGAAGAAAAATCCAAAACCTATCCCGCCACGCCTTCTGGTATGCCAGGAGTCGAATCCATTTTGCCGCTTATGTTGGATCATGTAAATGCAGGCAGGTTAAGCCTAGAAAGAGTGGTGGAGCTTTTATGTGTGAACCCCATAAAATTGTTTGGCATCCAAAACCGCGAACTGATTGCGAAGGATGCGGATGCCACCTTTACCGTGGTGGATATGAAAAAGGAAAAGCCGTTTAAAAACCATTACAAATGCAATTGGTCGCCGTTTGAGGGTAGAAAAATCAAGGGTTGGCCCACCGATGTCTGGTTGCACGGCGAGCATATTATGCAAGATCAGCAAATCCTGCGCCTAAGCTCTGCCCGAGCACTAAGCTTTTCCTAATCTAAGTCATGAAATTCGCTAAGGATTTAGGCCCGATCTAACATAGATCTAATACTCTGTATTTTTTTCAAATGACTTGCCGAGTAGTCCTTTACTTCTGGCCATTGGTCTATCTAGAATAATCTCAAGAGGCGAGGGAAAGCTTCTTGTTCAGGGGGGAAAATGAATAAAATGCTTATTATATTCGCAATGATCGCGATGGCACTACCGCTAAACCTGCACGCCAAAGAGTTTACGGTGATGACTTACAATGTGGAGAATCTTTTCGATACCACCCACGATGAGGGAAAAAAGGATTACACCAATCTTCCACTTGAAGTGAAAAAGAAAATGCCCGAAGCCTTCCGATATTGCCGTTCCATTCAGAATCCCTACTGGCGGGAAGAGTGTTATACGCTAGACTGGAACGAAGAAACCTTAAACGCAAAAATTCGTAATATTTCCCGCGTGATCTTGGATTTTGATAACGGCCGCGGCCCCGATATTTTGGTTCTCCAAGAAGTAGAAAATATGAACGTTTTAAAAATGCTCAATGAGCGAGGCAATTTGGGCTACAGCACTCTAGTACTACTAGAAGGCGAAGACTTTCGCGGCATTGATGTTGCCATCATGTCGCGCTTTCCTTTAATGGATGAGCCAGAGTTGCACCATGTAGAAACACAAAGAAAGGTGCGCACCCGCGGAATATTGGAAGCAAAATTTGATGTATACGGCAAATCGGTAGTGGTATTTGCCAATCACTGGCCATCCCAAGCAAACCCGGATGAGCTACGTGTACTTGCAGCTAAAAAACTCATGTATGCTAGTGCTAGAGCCCGTGCAGACATTCGCATTGCCGCCGGAGATTTTAATACCAAAGAAAATGACAAACTAAACGGCCTAAGAGATATCGTTTTAAAACCGCAAAGAAGAATACACTTTCACCCAACCAACCCTTCTCTGCAACTTCGCAATGAACATGCAGAGGGAAGTCACTGGTACCAAGGCAAATGGGTCTACCTGGATAGAATTTTAATTGATTCAAAATCCACCGAAAATGGCGTTCAAACAGAGTTTGTACTACATGCACGCGATTATATGCTAAAGCGTCGTTACTACCGCAGCGGCAGAAGACATGATGTGGCTCCCTATCGCTTTGATCCTGTCGAAGATGATGGCTATTCCGATCACCTACCCGTTGCCATTTCGGTAGATTTACCTTAAACCCCAAGTTTTTTTGAGGTAGCAAAATGCATCTTTGCTACCTCCTGCATTTCTTCTACAGAATAGGTCTGCAAAAAATCTCTAGCCGCTTCCTCTACTTCTGCGGAAGCACCCTTGGGAAATGTCATCGACCAGCGATTGGACATTTGATCCAGCTCCTTTAAAAAGAAAAACCGAGCCAATATACTAGCAGCCGCTACTGGCAAGTAGGCCTCCGCTTTGATTCTTTGTAAAACTGGCAGCTTTAAAGGTGCCAAGGAAGCCTTAAGATCCTCGGCTCGCGAGGTATATTGATCCACCAAGATCCCCCTAGCGTTTTTGCAACGTTTGTATAGCTCCGTATGTGCTTTTGTGTGCATTTCTTGAAGAATCTGATTCAGGTTTCCCAAACGATCGTAGGTAAGATTATAGGGCTTGGGACAAAGAATTTGCGCCTCGTAGTCACATTTGGCCATGATTTCTTCGGCCATATCTCGAATTTTTTGATCCCGAATTTTCTTACTATCCCGAATCCCCATATCCAATAGAGATTTATGTTGTTCCTCTGGTGCATAGCAAGCCACCACGACCAAGGGGCCAAAATAATCGCCTTTGCCCGATTCATCACTGCCCATAAATAGATTGAATTCATCGTTCAGCGGCTCCTGGCTTTTGGCTCCATTGGTACCTAAAAGATTGGAGATCTTCAGTTTCAGTGTGGAATCCTTGCCCTGTACGTTGTATTTCCCAGTAGTATAATGATTTACTCGGACCTTTTCGCCGCTAGGATGCAGAACCTCCACACTAGTGCCGTAGGGAATCTCGGATTCTGTTGATACACTTAGGTCATGAACCCGACACCAATTTAGAAATTCTTTCCAATTCAAAGCCTACCCCTTAATTTTATACGATGCCTAGTATATAATCACCCGCATGGCACAAAAGAATAAGGTAAATTATAGCCCCTATAAGAGAAAAAACCAGGGAAAAGCTCAAAAAAGATCGCGCGGGCACCTTATTAGCGATGTGATATATAGCACACAAGAAGCCAATGACCGTCTCTTTGATATATTTAAAAATCATGATTTTTCGCACATAGAGCACCATGAGCGACTGGCCATGGCACATTACTACCAATTGCTAATGCTAGAGCAGCAAAATCAAAACTTCACCAGGCTTATGAAATTTCGCGATATTGCCATCAAGCATTTCATTGATTGTGCCATAGTGAAAGATCTATGCGATCTGCAATTCCCTCTAATGGATTTAGGCAGCGGACCAGGACTGCCAGGAATCGTTTTAAAAATTCTTTATCCCGAAGAAAAAATATTTCTTGCAGAAAGTGTCTGGCGACGAGTGGAGTTTTTGCAAACTGTAAGAGAAAAAATGAATCTTGAAAATCTACATATCTTTGGTCGCAGCATCAATCCCACATTTTTTTATCCAGTTCGCGGCGTAATATCTCGAGCTGTAGAGGACATTTCCAATACATTGAACAATATAAAGCACTGCCTACAAGTTGGCGGCAAAGTCTACTTTATGAAAGGACCAAATGTAGACGTTGAGCTGCAAGCGGCATTACAAAACCACTCCGATTATTATCAACTGGTGCAAGACCATTCCTATCAACTCCCGCGCACCAGCCATCAACGCCGCCTTCTTGTGTTTGAAAAAATCCAAGCACATCCACAGGTCGATCTAGAGAAAATTTTGGACTTAGACTATGGAGACGAAAATGAAGATTGAATCTACCAGCAATCCAAAATTCAAAATCTGGAAGGAGCTGTTGACAACAAAAGGAATCAAAAAGCACCAACAATACATTTTAGCCGGCAAAAAACTCTTTACAGAAGCGAAAGAAAAAAACTTAAAGCCTATATGTCGAATTGGATTAGAAAACACAGACTATCTTTTGACAAAAGCCTTGTTAAAAGAGCTTAGCCCCAACCAAACGCCTGAGGAATTGTGGCTTATGCCTTTACCTGAAATCAAGAATTGGCAAATCCATGATCCGATCCCTGAGAATAGTATTTTTCTTCCGATTGGAGACCCGAGTAATCTTGGTGCTACCATTCGCTCTGCCGTGGCTTTTCAGTGTGAAAACATCATTCTACTTAAAGAGGCGGCCCATCCATTCCTAGCAAAATCAGTGAAAGCTTCTAGCGGAGCTGTTTGGCATGCCAATTTTTATTTTGGTCCCAGCATACAAGATCTAAAGAGCGTAGCACCGCAGATTTATGCTCTTGATGCAAGCGGTGATAGCCTATCGACAAAACTGGATTCTAACAAAGCCATTCTCGTTGGCGAAGAGGGACCGGGAATTCCTGATTTTGATTTTCAAAAAGTCGCCATACCGATATCCACAACAGTGGAAAGTTTGAACGCGAGCATTGCAGCTAGCATTATTTTGTATGAGATATCAAAACAAAGAAATCGCCGATGAGTCTTGCGGCTTTGTTCCTTGTGCCCACAAACTCAAAACATAGCCGCCATCCCCGGAGCCCGTAGGCTTCATTGCCAGAGCTCCTTGGTTGCGCAAAGATTGCATATGCTCTCGTAAATTGGCACTGACCAAATTCCAATCCTGAAAAGAGGAGAGCCCCATATCCAGAGCTTCCTTCACCAAATAAATTTCATCTTTGCTTTTTAACGAACTAAGAAAGCGCTCCACACTATGGGACATTTTCTCGTCAATGCTGGCCGCATAGTTTTCATCTTTTGCCCATAGCTCTTTTACTTTTTTTATACAATCTGCTGTAAGCCCCCTATGCCCACTATAGGTGAGATACATATTCGGTTGCCATACAGGTTGGATCTCTTGAATTCCATTTTCTCTATGAAATAAAATGCACTCGCCTTTCAGGCTTACGGCAATATCAAGACCACTACTCTCGCCATGAAAAACATCTTCTAATGATTTTGCAAAACGAAAGGCCTGATCTTTATTTAGCCATGAGTAAAAGAGCATGATTTCGGTTACCGCAACACATAAAGAGGCACTAGCTCCCAGGCCACTGCCCACAGGAATTTTGTTATCAATGGTGATTTTGCCAGATAAATCGCTACGTTTTTTCTCCACTAGCTCCAAAGCTTTTTCCATGGCCATCCAAAAGGCCATGCGCACTTCCTCGCCGCGCTCACCATAAAAATCTACTTGGAAGTTTGGAGATTCCTCGATCTTTAGAATGGTATTTAAAGACTTTACCGGCATGGCGATTGCCTTGTAGCCGCGAAGCACAGCATGTTCGCCGCTTAAAATACATTTTGCTGGAATCCATCTTTCTTTTTTCTTCATTGCGATATTATGGGAAAATTCTCTTTCAACATTGTTTTATGCTTCTCAAATAAATCTTGATCCTCACGCAAGTAAAAAACATGCACATTAGGACCCGCATCCATGGTCACCAAGGGGCCTCGCTTTTCCTCTTCCCAAGACTTTTGCAAGAAGCGTAAAACTCGAAGAGAATCGGCTTGCATAAAAGAAAAAGGCGGCTGACTGGTTTCAAAGAGTACATGCATGTCCCAAAATTCTTGCCAACAGATTTCATAAGCAGTCTTCCAAGCACCTTGATCAAATGCCTTGTCCAAATCTACAAGACGCTTTTCTGCCCTCTGTGCACGTTCTTCATTAAGCAAAGAAGTGGAAATGCGTTTATGAGCTTCGGAGGAAGAGACCTTTTTCTTTTGCTTCTCTACCAATACACAGAAGTGCAAAGTCTCTGGGATCTTCTTGTATTCTCTTATGCTATCTTGGCTCCAAAGGCAGGCCGGACCAAACAAGGAACGGCAAGAAGAGCCCGAACCACGCCGAGAAAGGTTAGCCAATTCTTCTTGGCTGAAGGATAGATCCGGATGGATTGTCTTTGCGTATTCGTAGGCTGCAAGAGTCAGTGCCGCAAAGGAAGAGGCACTGGATGCTAAACCTGCATCGGCAGGAAAATTGTTGCCGCTTTGTAGGTGCAAGGCATCCTCAATGGCAAATTGGTCCTTTAAAAATGCTAGAAAATCCAAATAACGCTTTTGCCCTTTTTCGGAAAGGAGCAATTCCTGATCTTGCATGGGAGTCCATTTGTCATTGCCATCACATTTTTGCATGCTAACCGTGGTTCGCAAATGTTCGGTGGTTATGGATAGCGATGAATTGGATGGCAGGTTCTTGTCATGAGAAGTTTTCCCCATATACTTTATCAAAGCAATATTGGATGGCGCAGAAGCTTGAATCATTCTTCTTCGTCCTTCATTTCTTCCACCAGCAAGCCTTTCGTAATATCTTGTGAAGAAGCCAGCCATTCATAATCTTCCTGGGCCACCCAGTCTTTAAAATCTTGCAGCAGATCACTGATTACAATCACAAGGATCACATCTGCTCCCAAGGCCCCGCAACCTTTGTAGGTCAAAACTTCGGGCCGCTCGTGAAGATGCTGGAATATCTGCAAGGTTCTAGGTTCTACCAAGGATTGCTCAATCAAATTTTCTCGGAATTCTTGAATGCAAGATAAAAACTTCTCCTCATTTTTTTGTTTAAGACTCTCTGCTGCCTGTGAGGAGATTTCGGACAACTTGGTTAGCTCAATGGCGTTTAGATTCGACAAATGCGCATGGGTGGCAACCTTCTTACCTGTACGGATCAAACAAAAATCCAAGTCCGATAAGGGCCACTCGTTAAAATGATAATAGTCTTCCAGGATTACCGATTCTATCCGGTTGGATACAATTTTGCGCGGCGCTGTTACCTGCATCAGCCCGCCTTCTAAGTGACAAACCACATCCAAGCCGCTAGGTGCCCAGCCTTCGCCATTCCATGCATAGTGGAGGTAGTCCTCCAATATCTGTTTGCGATCTATTACCAAGTCTTTGCCTTGGTTTTGGATCCACTGGTTCAAAGCATACAAAATCACAAATTGCGCTGAGGACCAGCCCATTCCGCCCTTAGCGTAATGCGGATCATGAATGCGTACCGAATACTCCGCAAAGGCATTGATATGGTCTTTTAAATAGGACATGGCAGGCCCTGCCTGGGAAAAGCCCTCATAGGTGGCCTCCTCCCCTGGATTTACCTTTTCTACAAAGGCCTCAAATCTTGGGTGGGTTCCTACTAGCAGCCCTGTTCCTCCCTGCATTACCGAGTACTCACCAATCAAAAAGGTTTTGGAAGGAACGCTAAATTTATACATTAATGTCTCGGGTTAGGTGCGGGTAATTGGCGACGTTGCCAATTTGCTGCAATTTAGAAAAGTTTTTTGACCCCGTACAAAACATGGCAATCTTAAGTTCATATTCCATTTGTTGCATAAATTGATAGACCGCATCGGCAGAAACAACGGCCTTTTCCAAAGCTTTGCGCGCAAAGGAAACTTTCTTTGCTCCAAGAGCAAAGCATTTTGCCGCATCCAATCCATTGCGTATTCCGCCAGAAGCCCATAGGCGATAATTTACTTTTACATGGGAGGCATATAGTAGGGAGTCCACCGTGGAAATTCCCCAGTTGGCAAAAGCTTTGGCGGCCAATTGTTGCGGACTATCGGCGCCGGCCCGCATACCCTCTACTCTTCCCCAGTGGGTGCCGCCGCTACCGGAAAGGTCCACAGCAAAAAGACCAATGTCATTGATTTGTTTAAGGGTAATTTTTGAAAAACCACAACCAGTCTCTTTTAAAATCACCGGCCGGTCCAAATCGGTGCATAGCTTTTCCAGTGCTTTCATTCCGCCTTTAAAATTGGGTGTGCCTTCTACTTGCAAAGCTTCTTGCAAAGGATTGGTATGCACCATCAAAGCGGCAGCGTCTATGGAATCTAGCAAATCCTTCAGCTTATCCACAGGAGTGTGGATGACTTGGCTAAGACCGATATTGCTAAGCAGTTGCACATCCGGATACTTTTTGCGTATTAATTGCCAGCGTTTTTTTTCGGATTCATCAAAGAGCTCCCTTCTTTGCGATCCAACTCCCATGGCCCAGCCGCTTTCTTGGCATGCGGAAGCCAAACGATCATTGATGGCTTCTCCGTCAGCATGCCCCGCCGTCATGGAAGCCACAAAGAATGGCGAGGTGAACAAGGCTTTTGGGTCTGTATCGTTTAGCTTAATATCGGCAAAATTGATTTCTGGCAGAGCCTCATGTACCAAAGCCACATCATCAAATGTGGTTTTGACAAAGGACTGCGACTCTTGGCTAAGAGCATATTCAATATGCTCCGCCTTACGTTTTTCAAAATTCGGGATTTCTTCAAAGGACGAAGATTCGTCACCAGGCATTCTAACCGCCTTGCTCCTTATTTCGTCGCGTGTTTGCAAAGATCTGCAAAAGCGCTGGGATCATTCACCGCCAATTCGGCTAAGGACTTGCGGTCCAGTTGAACACCAGCTTCTGACAAACCATGAATCAAACGCGAGTAGGAAGTTCCGTTCATGCGTGCTGCTGCATTGATTCGAATGGTCCAAAGCTTACGAAACTCACGCTTTTTAGCTTTGCGGTCGCGGAAGGCGTAAACCAACGCACGATCATTGCGTTCTTTTGCAATGGTGAAGGATCTTGAACCCGCGGAATAATAACCTTTGGCTCTTTTGAGTACTTTTTTTCTTCTTTGTCGGCTTTTGAAGCCACCTTTTACACGTGCCATCTAAAACTCTCCTTAAATACCTAATTGACGCTGAACTTGCAGCATATTGGCCGAATCCACATAAGCAGTGTCCTGCAAATGCAATTTTCTTTTACGGCTTTTGTTGGAAAGAATGTGTCGACGACCGGCTTGCTTTCTTTTCACCTTGCCAGAAGACAATGGCTTGTAGCGCTTTTTGGCGCCAGAATGCGTTTTGAACTTCATTTTTTGCTCCTAGTACTGATAGGGCGGTTTGGGATACCAAACGCTTTTTGGCCGTTATCAGCGCAATGTGCTATAATTACTAGCCTATATGCTGCCAGGAAATCAAGGGGAAATTGGCTTTCGGCGAATTTTTGGTTTGGCAAAAGCTCGTATCTGGAATTTAGCAAAAGCTCTTTTTTATAGCATGACTATGGGGTAGACTGTAATGGGGCAAGGAGGCCAAATTGCGCATACTAGGTAGTATTTTCATTCTTTTTATGGCGATAGCCTGCGGTGATGTGAATGACGCTCGCCCTGGCCCGGGTCCCGATGCGAATAGGATTCAAAGCGGCCCTTTAGAGGGAAGTGTCTTTGGCCAATACTGGCAGGCTGTAGATGGTAAGGCTGAGCTTCGAAGAGGCGATAGCGATTATTATCTTATCTATATAACGGACTATGATGTTGAGGATATATGCAATCCGATAACACCCATTACCAGCGGAATTTTATTCACTCTCCCCACTTCTCCAGAAAAATATGAATTAGGCCCCAAGCGACCCCTAAGCTTTTTTGTTGGAAACTCCTCCTCCACTAGCATTGAGGGATTGATCGATTTTCAAGGCATTGATTTTCGTGCTGGCAAAAGATTTTTAAAAGCCGGTCTTCGCGCGAGCGATGAGAATGGCAATATTGTGAACGGCCAGTTTGAAGTTCGTGTCTGCGAATAGATTTTCCGCTCGAAGGTTAAAAAGCCCCCTCTTGCCTGCTCTAACTATCATAGATTTGCGGAAAAGGTAGCGGACACCTATGGACAGCTTAGCGGAAAGCCGGTACCTGCTGTGGAGCCCGCCGTCCATGATCCGCCAGAACAGGTAATGTCACCTGATGAATCAACCGTTAGAACATCCACTACGGTTAAACTAAAAGCACCTAAATCTAAAGAACCATTTGTAATCGTTAAATCTTGCCCCGTATTATCAAAGGTAAGATTCGATAGAGCAATTACCGAACCAGAGGCCTTATTGATTGTAATTGTGCCTTCGGGCAAATCTCCACTATTGGTAATATACTGATCGGTCGTACCATTAATAATGATGCCTCCAGGTCCACCAACATTATGATTACCCGAAAAATATATATCCCCTTTTACTTCAATATCAGAACGTACATCTCCTTTTAAATATGTAAATGTACCATCTACCACAATAGGAAGGTTTAGAGCTCGAAGTCTAACTGGCTCCCAATTATAATACCGATCCAAATCAACGGTTAAATCATTAAAGGTAGTTGCTGTATTAAAATTAATATCAAAATAAATAGTGCCTGGTGTAGAATTAGCTATGTCACCAACCAAGCGCACCAAACCATTATTATGATCAAAGGTAGCACCACTATCGACTCTTAAACCTTGAATATGATCACCGACACTAGTCGCCGTAAAGCCTAGTTGCAATTCAGCAGAAGGCGCTTGAAATGTACCCTGCAGTATATGCAAATAAGGAAATGCTGTGTCAATACCCGGGTTTGTTGGCAATACAGAGCCAGAAGTTTTATCTACGGTAATACCCGTAAAAGCAGCGTTGGCAGGGCTTGTATAATACTGGTCTCCACTGCCGTTAAATGTAACATTGGCGTTCTTACTTCCTCTGAAATCATACCATGCGCCACCCGAGTTATCATTGATAAGATCACCTTTTAATTCAATTTCACCAACTAAGCCACCACCTGCAAGAGTTAAATCATTGTTCACTATGATGGTCGACCCAGTATTAATAAAAATCCATGTATCTCCGGTACCACAGCCCGCGGATTTACCGGAAACCTTGTAATTATAAAGATTCAATGTCGTCGGTATAATAAAATTAAAATCCGTGCCGCCACATACACCAGTATTTGGCCGTGTATGCAATAATCCATTGTTATGATTAAATGTTACTGTAGGATCTATACGTACTAATTCTATTTCGGTCGATAAGACGCTGTAGCGGTAAATCTCAAGTTCATCGGAAGTTGATGTAAATGTACCGCCATCTAAAGCAAAAACACCGCCATCAATAAATATTTTGCTATCTCCGCCTTGGAATGTGCCGCCTTCTTGTATGAAGCCATTAAGCCCAATGTCGATCGTATCACCACTTCCTTGCGTAAGGGTTCCGGTATAAGAGGAGGCAAGATAAATGCCTAAAACATCAATATTGCCCGGGGTGGTTACATTACAATCGGAGCCGCTACAAGAATTATCAAAGCCTATGGATACGGAACCGTCATTGGGCGGAACCGATCCCTTATTCCAGTTGGTTGCATTATTCCAATTGCCATCACCTGCAGAGCCGTTCCATACATACTCATTGTCATCATTATCTACGATTGTACCTACTGCGATTGGATCAACTAAATTGGCATCTTTTGTCGAACCAGTTACTGTAAAAGTAAAGCTTTCATCAGGCTCCACACTAATATCATTTGTTACCACCACTGTAACTGCCGCAGAACTAGCTCCGTCCGCAATACTAACTGTACCGTCATTGTCCGTAAAATCGAAACTAGCAAAGGCGGTGTCATTGTCTGTGGTATAATTTGCATCCATACCAATATTACAAGACTTTGATTGCTGAATGGTAAAAACCAAATTATTTGACTCTGGCTCAGTCTCATCAGCAACTGTAATATCAGGAGCCCCTACATTTCCCAGTATACCACCCCCTGGATCTGAAGTAGAACCATTGACGACCAAATCTGCGCAGTCTGCATTGATATAAGCTTGATCCGGTGAGTTCGAAACAATTAATTGATCGTTTACAGTTATAGAATACCTCTGCATATCCCAAGTACCATCCGTCAATATAAGATCTTGCGACCAACCACTACCATTATAATTCATATTAAGAGCACCATGCTGAATCACACTGCCGCTCGCTTTATTCATGATAAAATTACCTCGATGCTCTCCACCAGATCTATATATATTTTGGTCACCACTTCCCATAAATGTAATCGACGGGGCTGGATTGGCCTGCGAGCCTGGTGCATCTAAGAGAGTAAAATCTCCTTCAAGATCGATATTGCCCGTGCCATACATAAAAGTAATATCCTGCGTCATATTCATAGTAAGATCGCCTGCTATGGGCATATTGGTATTAATATACAGGTCGGCACTGTTACTAGACTTGTTAAAGAGGACATTATTAAAGGCAAAACCACTGTTAACATCTATATACGCCTCACGTCCTCCAACAAAATGCACTTCGGATGTACCCGCATTAACCGTACCGCTGGTATAGGTGAGATCCTTTTCCACCTCTATTTCTCCCGCAAGATTTACTGTGCCGCTAGAAGCAAATTCTATCGATGGAAGCATGCCCCCATCAGAACCAGTGACTGTTTGCGTTCCGCTCCCTGTTAATCTGATGGTTGCATCTCCACCATCCCAAGCTGTGGCTGTCAAATCTCCCTCTACCTCTAGCACACCTCCATTAATTTGATTGTCAGTGCCAGCAGCATTAAACAGTACATCTCCCTGTGCCGTTACAGTTCCCACAAGGCTTACGTTTGTACTTCCTCCCTTCACAAATTCCATATTATTAAAAGACATACCATTTGTGGTAATCGTAGAACTTGTTGCGGCCCAGCCCCATGAAAAATAGGCAACGGAGGTGCCTGGGTTTACAGTGCCAGATACATGGGTCCAGTCTCTGGGTATATGCAGCGTGCCGCTAAGATTTACCGTGCCGGTGGCATTAATGGTGATATTTGGCAGCTGACAGGCCTGCAAACCAGAAAAGTTTTGCGTTCCTGAACCATTTAAATTGATCGTGGCCACTCCACCTATACCGGCGTTGCAGGTTATATCTCCAGCAACATGAATGGTGCCGGTTCCATTAATCCTCGAGTTACCACTTGCCGAATGATAATATTCATTTAGAACTTCTATATCACTAGCAAATACTGTGGAATTAGCACCTACTAAATAGTGAAGATTATAAACTTGAGAGCTATCAACATCCACCGTGCGGGCTGTCGACCCTACTAGCCGCAAAGTGGCCGTACCCGCATTATAAGTGCCGCCATCAATAATAAAATCCCCATCTATATTAATGTTAGAATCACCAGCCTGAAACGTGCCGCCGCTTTGGTTAAAACCATCTGTGCCTATATCCATCACATCCCCGCTCGATTGCGTGAGCGTTCCTGGATAGCTAGCGCCTAACCATAATCCGCCTACATCCACATTCCCCGAGGTAGTGGCATCGCAATTGGCCGGCACATCATTACAAACATCATTAAAGAAGGCCACATCCGATGGTCCTGGAACCGACCCTTCAGACCAGTTGGCCGAATTGTCCCAGTCGTTATCGCCGGCATCTCCCGTCCATACATTCACATCATCATCCTCAATGGTACCTACGCCCTGAGAATCAGTAATGGTTCCGTTGTTGGTAGAAGTAAGATTCACAAACAAGGTCTCATCGCCCTCAGGTAAAGAATCACCATTGGTCACCACGGTAATGGTGCCCGTGGTGTTCCCCACAGTTATGTCGATGGAGCCATCGTTGTCCGTATAGTCGGAGCCCGCAAGGGTGGCCGTATCATCATCAGTAGTATAATTGATGGTTGTTGTACCGGAGCACATAGGCTCGCTCATGGTCACGGTAAAGACAAGATTGCCGCCCTCTAATACTTGAACATCATCGATGGTAATATTAGGAGCTGGGGTACCAATGATGGTACCATTGTCATAAGGGCCGGCCGCAACGGGTGAGCCGCCAACGGTTAAAGTGCTGCAGCCCTTGTTAATGGTAGTGCCAGTGGCCATGCTTAGGGTGTCATCAATGGTAAGATCATAGCCGCTCATAAGAATGTCGCCGTCTTGGATGTCTAGGTCTTGGCCAGCGGCATCGAGGCTTACATTTGTTTGCAGGATTACGTTGCCTGAAGGCTTGTTTAGACTAACGAGACCATTCGTTACTATGGAGGATGCCGCTTGATTTAAGGATTGGTCCACATTGCCGTTAAAAGTGATGTTTACTGTACTATTGCCAGCACAGTCTTGAAAGGATGTGATAGCGCATTCCGTTTGCAAGTCACCTTGCAGAAGAATCTCACCACCAATAATTTTACCATTTTCAAGAAGCAAATCATTTTCTACCGTAATAGTATGACCTGCTTGAATGCTAATAGCTAAGCCGTCATTACCTGAACTAGGATTCGAATCTCTAACATCCAGTATAAAATCATAGAAGTTTACTCCCGAAGGCGCAGAAATCACAGCAGTATTTGTAATACCTCCTCCAACACCCCCATTGCCATTGAAGTAAACTTCACCATTATTATGATTAAACGTGCCGCCACTTACTGTAAAGCCATCCGTTTGTGAGCTAGTATTGAAATTGTAGCCGACAGTAAAGCGATTGGATGGAGCCGTAAAGCTTCCGCTTACTAATTCAAACTTTCTAAGGTTTAAATCTGTAGTTCCAGCCAGAGGAGTAACGGTGGAACTTGTATTTACACTAAATTGTGGCCCGCCAGCAGTTCCCACAACAGAATAGGTTTGGGGTACATTGCCATCAAATATTATTGTGCCCCAGCCACTTTTATCGGAACATGTAATCCCACCAGGACAATCAAGCAACAGGTTACCTTTTAAATGAAGATGTCCATTAAAACTTCCATTCTCGATAGTTAAATCATTTAAAACATTAAATGTATGGCCATTTGTAAAAGTCATACTAACATTATCATTACCACCAGAAGAATTGGTATCCCTTACGGCGATTTTTAAATTATAAAAATCAAAACCACTTGGCGCGGAAGCCAATAAGGGGATATTGTTTACAGATGAGCTTCCGTTAAAAACAACCGTTCCGTTATTATGTGCGAAGGTACCGCCATTAATGGTAAATCCATCCGTAGCGGGAAAGGTGAAGTGTTGGCCTACTAATAATTCCCCTGAAGGGGCCGTAAAGCTGCCGCTAATTAGTTCAAATTTCGACATTTGAATTTGCGTAGTCCCTGCAGCTGGGGAAAAACTGCCCGTGGTGTCCACAACGACTTCACTGATGGCTCCAATATCTTGTACGCTATATTCTTGTGCTGTGTTACCATCTATAATGATTCTTGTTGATCCACCCATATCCGCACAACTTAAATAGTCACTTGGATTTGCACACTCTAAAATGAGATTGCCTTTTAAATGAAGCTCCCCTTGTAGTAAGTGCCCTCGTATTATCTTTAGGTTGTTCAGAACATTTACAGTAGCTGAAGGGTCCACTATGACTCCAACATCATCACGTCCACCAGATGGATTGGCATCTGATACATCGACCGTTAGATTATAAAATTCTACCCCACTAGATGCTAGTATTCTAGAAGGCTCATCGTTTGTTGTACTCCAGCCGTCAAATCTAACTTCACCATTATTATGGATAAAACTACCGCCTTCCACTTCAAAGCCATCAAGTGCAGTAGACCAAACCTGTAAGCCCACAACCAATTCATCAGAAGTTGAAGTAAATACTCCTCCATTAATACTAATTTTTTCTACGTCTATAAGACTATCGCCGCCAAAAAATGTTCCGCCATTTTGCAGCCAATCATCACTTCCAACCGTAATCGTATCCCCACTCGACTGGGTGATGGTTCCAGGATAACTTGCAGAGATCCAGAATCCCAAGACATCCACATTCGTTTGTGTATTCACATCACAGTTCGCCGGTACATCATTACAGGTATCATCAAACATTACAGCAACCGAGCCATCTGTCGGCGGAACTGCTAGGCCGGACCAGTTGCCCGCTGTATCCCAATTGTTATCCCCTGCATCGCCGGTCCAGATATAACCGTTATCATCATCATTTAATATAGTTCCAATGCCCT
This sequence comes from Bdellovibrionaceae bacterium UBA3535, assembly GCA_002376845.1. Taxonomy (GTDB): domain Bacteria; phylum Bdellovibrionota; class Bdellovibrionia; order Bdellovibrionales; family UBA840; genus UBA3535. The sequence goes on from DFOS01000004.1 coordinate 38,910, forward strand.
CGCTATCAGTGATGGCACCTTGATCTGTTCCAGTTAGGTTCAAAGTTAAGGTTTCATCTGGCTCCATCGTACTGTCACTAGTGGTGACCACCGTAATGGTGCCGCTAGTGCTACCAGCTGGAATTATAAGCGTGGAATCGTTATCGGTATAATCCGAGTCTGCTATTGTGGCCAGATCATCATCTGTAGTAAAAGTAATATTCGTTGCTGAGCCGCATACGCCTTCGGATAGTGTTACAGTAAACTCAAGGTTGCCGCCTTCCGTGACCTCGGCATCGCTGATGGTGATATTTGGGTTGGAGCTGGAGCCTAACACAGTACCATTATCATAAGGGCCGGCGGCAATGGGAGAGCCACTAACGGTTAAAGTAGAAGAGCAGCCCTTATTGATGGTCGTGCCCGTTGCCATAGAGAGAGTATCATCGATGGTTAGGTCGAATTCATTAAGCAAGACATCACCGTCTTGGATGTCCATGTCTTGGCCAGCGCCATCAAAATCAACATTCGTCAAAAGAATCAAATTTCCCGATGCTTTATTAATGGTAACGGTTCCATCCATTAAACTACCGGTATCCACACTGATAGTTTGATCTGCCGTACCATTAATAATTAAATTAGCGGCCCCGCTTGCTGCGCCTACATCAGCTACAATATCCCCTGCCACCGATAGATCGACCCAATCAATTTCCATGGTACCATTACTACCCTCTCTCTCGATCCATAGATCATTTTCTACCTGAATATTGCCGGTATTCATGTGTTGCCACTTAACCCCGCCACCAGCATTGGAAGAAACTGAATATCTTAAATCATAAACATTGAGATCTTGCGCAAGGTCAATATCCAAGTAACGATAGTTATTTCCTGATCTACGAAGGTCTAATAGGCCATTATTGTGATTAAAGGTCGCCCCAACTAAATAGCGAAAAACGGTAACGTAATGATCAGGGCTATTAAGCAAGGTAGTCCCCGAGGTAGCATTGTATGTCCCACCATCTATCAATAATTTATTAACCCTTGCATCCCCAGAGGCGCTATTAAAGGTACCATCTACTAAAGTAAAATCTCTTGAACAAAATTGCGTTGTACCACTAGCAGGAGAAAGGCTTGTGGCCCCCTTTTCTACCCTTACATGAGTTAAACAGCGACCTGTAGGCAATGAATACTCTTGATCACTGGATGTATTATTAAAAATCAGAGTGGCGTGAGGATCCGCAGAGCTTGGACAATAATTTTGGGCGCGGTCAGCATATAGATTACCACCGATGGTAATTTCTCCGCTTGCTGGATAGACAACACCTTCAGTCCCATAGGTTTGCATGCGAAAATCGTTTGCAACATTGAAGCCGCCCGCTAAATTCAAATTAAATTTCATACATGCTGCCGGGTCGCTAGTGTTCATGGAGTAGTTTAAATTGTAAACATCCATATCCTGTTGTAGGTTAATATCGAAATCACGATTGCTTCTCCATCCGGTGTATTCAATGTCCAATGTACCATTGTTATGAGTAAAACTAGCTCCTGTTTCAAATCTTAAAACCTCGATATACTCTGTGCCGCGAACAATTCTTGTAAAGTCACTGGTAGCCGTATAGGAACCGCCATTAATTTTTAAAGACCCCAAACGCACTTCACTATCCCCGCCTACAAACGTGCCGCCAGCCTGCACCCAACCATCTTCTCGAACTCTTACCGTCACACCTGAGTTTTGCGTAATCGTTCCAAGAAAGCCCGATTCAATATCCACACCCAATACATCTACATTCGCCGTCATATCGGCATTGCAGTTGGCACCAAGACAGGCGCCTACGCGAAACTTTGCCACATCCCCTGAGCCAGGCACTTGTCCGCTCGACCAGTTGCCCGTGTTTTCCCAATCATTATCCCCGGCAAGGCCCGTCCATGTGAACGGCTCAAAGCCTTCTTGCCAAAAGGCAAAGGGCACAAACTGCGCGTGAGATGTTTTTTGTGTAGTAGTGGTTAGGGTGAAAGTGAGAGTGGCCGTGAGAATAACAAAAGGTACTGCGATCTTAAAAGATCGCATCAAGATGTTTCGGCTATGCTGTATGACTCGTTTTACTTTTTGCAAGACTACGTACCCTTTTTAATACCTGATATGCATTAATCGGTAGGGACTTGATTTTACTTGAGTTTTTCTCAAAACTAGACGCATTCTTTGAAGTAGCACACAAGCCAGTTAGGTGTTTTAAAGTGATACATGAGGTCTGTTTACGTGTAATGATTCAAGACAAATTGGCTATTTAGTTGCTTGCTCAAATCCTCATAGATTTGCGGAAAAGGCAGCGGACACTTATTTACTTATAAAGCGCAACATTTTTTATATTTCTTGCCGCTGCCACAAAGGCAAGGGTCATTGCGGCCCAGTTTGGGCTGGTCATGCACCACTGTGGTATTTTCTCGATTTAAAATTTCACCCTCAACAAAATACCAATGGCCATCGTTGCCGCGCTTAAAGAAGGAATGCTCTCGATGCTTGCGCACTTCCCCGTCTTCCTTGTAGGTTGCTGTAAAATCCACGGTACCGCTTCGGTCTTGCGGGCCACCTTTTTCACTCTCATGTACTTCTAGTCCCAACCATTCGGATTCTTCGGCCCACTTTTTTGAAGCCTGGTAATCAAAATCATCTCGCTCATGAGGAGCTAAGGTATTTTTGATATGATCAATATTTTTTACTACGTAAGCGGTATAACGCGATCGCATAAGGGCTTCTGCCGTCTTCGCCCGCTTGCTTCCATTGATTATGGGTTCACAGCATGAATTGTATTCTACATCCGTTCCACAAGGGCAAAGCATTATTCTTCCGGATGTTCTTTGCGATATTGTTTAATCTTTGTGGCATCAGGGGCCAAAATGGTGAAAAGCTGTTGTCCTTCCATTTTTGGTCGAACCTCTACTTGCGCCAAATCTTCCATTTGCTTGATCACATCTTGAATGACCTTCATACCCAACTCTTGGTGCGCCATTTCACGGCCACGAAAGCGCATATTCACCCGTACTTTATCTCCTTGCAGAATAAACTTACGAGCATTGCGCAGCTTTACATTAATATCATGTGTATCTGTACGCGGGCGCAGCTGCACTTCTTTTACGGTGACGCGCACTTGTTTTTTCTTCGACTCTTGCGCCTTTTTCTTTTGCTCATAAAGATACTTACCATAATCCATGACCTTGCAAGTGGGCGGCTTCGCATTCGGTGCCACCTCAACAAGATCGAGACCTTTTTCTTCGGCAATTTTTAAGGCCTCACCGCTCGACATTACTCCAAGCATGGACCCATCATCCCCGATCACACGAATTTCTGACGCTCGAATGCGATCATTAATACGGGTTCTATCATCTCTTTGCGGTCTTCTTCTGTCGCCTCTTATATATACCTCCTAGTTATCCTTTTCATAAGGGCTGTTCAGTTGGCGATCACGAACTTCATTCTTGATGCTAGCAATGAATTCATCTAACGCAATCGCATTTACATTCTTACCATTTCTAAGACGCAAAGAAACATTCTTTGCATCCAGTTCTTGATCTCCAATAATCATCATATAAGGAACTTTCTTTAAAGTTGCCTCACGAATCTTGTAACCCAATTTTTCATTACGTTGATCAAAGTGCACCCGCAGTCCACTGTTTTTTAACTTGGACTCGAGCTCTTCACAATATGCCTTTTGAGCATCTGTAACATTTAGGATTTGTACCTGCACCGGAGCCAGCCAGGCAGGAAACTTCCCAGCCGTATGCTCAATATAAACCCCAATGAATCGCTCAAAGGAGCCTAGAATCGCTCGGTGAAGCATAACCGGTCGATGCTCCTGGTTATCTTCTCCTACATACTTTAATTGAAATTTTTCTGGCAAGACAAAGTCGCACTGAATGGTACCTAACTGCCAAGGTCGACCCAAAACATCATAAACATTGACTTCGATTTTGGGCCCATAAAAAGCTCCCTCGCCTTCTTGCAAAATATAGGAATGACCCATTTGCTTTAGTCCCTCTTCCAGGGCTTTTTCAGCTTGATCCCAAATAGCATCACTTCCCTCACGCTTTTCTGGTCGAGTGGACAAATATATTTTGTAATCGGTCAGTCCTAGTTTGTGATAAACCTCTTCCAAAAGATTCATAAACGACACAAGTTCGGCTTGCAACTGCTCTTCCGTACAGAAAATATGACCGTCATCTTGGCAAAAGGTTCGCACTCGATTCAGGCCATGCATCACGCCACTGCGCTCATATCGATGCAAGCGACCAAAATCCGCCATTCTATAGGGAAGCTCCTTGTAGGAGTGGTGCTCCATCCCATACAGCACACAATGCCCAGGACAATTCATGGGTTTAAAGGAAAACTCTCGTTCATCCACATTGGAAAAATACATATTTTCTTTGTAATTGCCGATATGGCCTGAGGTAACAAATAATTCCGTATCAAAAAGTTGCGGCGTAATCACTTCTTGATAATCATATTTTAAATACAGCTCCTGTAGGTACTTTACCAATTCATTATAGATCACCGAGCCAGCGGCAGTAAAAAATGGCATGCCAGGAGATAGCTGCGAAAAATGAAATAGGTTGAGCTCTTTGCCCAACTTTCGATGATCGCGCTTTTTTGCCTCTTCCAATTGGTGCAAATATTTTTTCAAATCTTTTTTATCATAAAAAGCCGTCGCATAAATGCGCTGCAATTGCTCTCTGCTTTCATCCCCTCGCCAGTAAGCACCGGCTACGGATAAAACTTTGTGTGACTTAATTTGCGAAGTATTTTGCACATGGGGACCGCGGCAAAGATCGACCCAGTCACCTTGAAAGTAAACGCTAACCTCTTCTTGGTCCAAATCTTCAATGATTTGTACTTTGAAATCCTCTTTTAGATTTTTAAAAAACTCGATGGCTTTGGCTTTGGGCCATACTTCTTTTTTTAAATCCAATTTACGATTCACGATTTCTGCCATCTTCTTTTCTATGGCTTCCAAATCCTCGGGTTTAAAATGATAATCATTGGAATAAAAGTCGTAGTAAAAACCATTTTCAATCACCGGCCCAATGGTCACTTGTATGTCGGGCCAAAGCTCCTGCACCGCCTGCGCCATAACGTGCGCTGCTGAGTGGCGAATGACTTCATTGGCCTCGGGAGATTTGGTAGTGATAATCTCTAACTTCGTGCCATCTTTTAGATTTTGGCGAAAATCAATGATTTCACCATCCACTTTGCCCGCTAAAGTGTCTTTTGCAAGACGCGGCCCAATGGACTCTGCCACCTCTAAGACACTTGGCTCATGGTCGAATGTTTTTTCTGAATTGTCGGGTAAAAGAATACGAACGGCCATTAAAACAAGGTCGAAAATAAAGATAATGAATGACTAGAATTTAGGACTAACATTTCTGCTATGATAGCAGTGAAAAGCTAAAAATCAAGGTGATTTTCTTTTGCCAGTCTGTTAAGTCATAGAAATAAGGAGTGAAATCATGCAAAGAGCGCAAAATTGGCTAGAAAGCAAGCTAGAGATACAAAAGGACGTATACCAATTCACCGCAGCCCTAGTTGGCGTTTTCCTCATGGCAGTGCTTGCACAAGTGAAGATCCCGCTGCCCTTCACCCCTGTGCCTGTAACCGGGCAAACATTTGGCCTTAGTTTTATTGCCTTACTTTATGGACGCAAACTAGGCTTTGCCACCATTGCCACATATTTGTTTTTCGGTGGTCTTGGTGCACCTGTATTTCAGGGTTTTACTAGCGGATTGAGCTTGGCACCAACCCTAGGCTATTTGATCGGAATGTTGTTTGCTTCCTATGTTGTAGGCGCCTTAGCAGATCGAGGATATGCCAAGTCTTTTTCTTCGGCACTAGCATGCTCCTATTTAGGTAGTGCCATCATTTTTACCTGCGGCATTTTAGGTCTAAGCTTTTTTGTTCCCACGACGTCTTTATTTTTTATGGGAGTGGCGCCCTTTTTATTGGGAGATCTATTAAAAAATACTTTGGCCGCATGGCTTGTTAGTAAAGCTTATAACTAAGAATGCCACTAACTTTAATCGCCACACCGATTGGCCATTGGCAAGATATAAGTGAGCGCTGTTTACAAGCACTGAAGCAAGCGGAAGTCGTCATTGGGGAAGAGCCCAAAAGAGCCAGAAAGTTGCTAGCGCAATACGGACTCCGAGACAAAATTGAAAATTTATATTTCTTAAATGAACATAGTGATGCGGCTGAGATCCACGAGTTGATAGAGTTTTGCCAAAGCAAACCAGTGGTTTACTTCTCCGATGCGGGCACTCCCTCTTTTTGCGATCCAGGTTTTCAACTCGTCAAACTTTGCCGTAAAAAGAAAATACCGGTCATTTCCTTGCCAGGGCCGTCCAGTCTTAGCCAGATATTATCGCTGAGTTCAAAAAAAATTGAGAACTTTGATTTTGTAGGCTTCCTAGCTCGCGAAAAAGACGCACGTAAAAAACAATGGCAAGAGATGCAAAAGCAAAACCGCGCCATGATTTTTATGGACACCCCTTATCGTATGCAGCAAAGCCTGCAGGAATTAAAAAATTATCTGCCTGATAGAGAGGTTTTAATCGGCTGCGACCTAACCAGTGAAGGGGAAATCGTTTTAGAAGGCCGAGCCAAAGAAACCCTCCTTCAGAGCTTACCCAAAAAAGCAGACTTTCTAGTTTTGGTATATGCCAAATAAAAAACGAGCCCCGCTGTGGAGCTCGTCTTTTGATTGCAACACTTTACAATTTAATTACTGACAGTAACCACTTGAGCACTGAGCGGCACACTGGGAGTAGTAGTACTCGTAATAAAGGTTGCGAGTTTGATTGTAGGATGGATCGTACTGGTTGCCAGTAGTACCTGGATACTGCTGCATGGTACCGCCTAACATACTCTGTGCATAGGCATTACAGTAATTATGGTATGGCAAATTCGGGTTTACAATACCACCACCTTGATTCGGGTATTGACCAGGGTATTGACCAGGATATTGTCCGGGAAACTGCCCAGGAAATTGTCCTTGGTTCGCTGGTACACAGCCAGGGGGCACTCCTTGTGCTATTGGATAGCCTTGACCCCAAAATTGGTTTTGCGGAGCTCCACCCCATTGTTGGTTTTGAGCATAAACATAGCCGGGTGGGCAAAAAGCACCTGGGTTTCCAGCGCCTCCGTGATCATCGTCCGAGCAGCCCATTAGAGCCATGGACAATCCTAATAATACTAAAAGCATAAAGCGTTGCATTTTTTCTCTCCTTTTGTATTCATACGTTTCACAATGTAAATAATACAAAAGGCGTGCCATTCTAAGTGCTTGATATTATTAGATTTCTAGGGGTCTGCCTGGTAATCTATTTTACAGGGGGTGACAATCTACGCCGCTTTTAGGCGGCACAGATCCACAATTTACCATGAATTTGGCTCTTGCCCCGGTAGGGTTTGGCCAGGATACAGAAAATCCTCTTCATTATCATAGGGATTCGGCATGCTACCATTTTGAATGTAGGCATAAAAGGTCTCCCAAAGGTATGGGTGAAAGCAATGGCTAGCAGTAGAACTAGCATTCACACCTGTGGAATAGGAATTTTCATATTCTTGGTTCAATCTTTGAATATCTACCTGGTTGCGGCTGAGCATCTGCGCCAATCGCTGATCTTCATAATAGGTATCGGGGCAGTTTCCGCCTAGGGTACCGCCGGCATTGGGATCACTTGCTGTGCTGCCGCTGCCGCCCCCATCATCGGAGCAGGCCACTAGCATGGCACTTAAAAGTAGAACTAGATAAAAAGTAATGTTTTTCATTTCACGTCCTTTGTTCACTACAGTAAATATACATACAAAGGACATGCCAAATTTAGATGGCTAGAAATAATAGAAGGAATACGAAAGCAGACAATTCTCGATACTACTGACAAAAAATGTCAGCCTAAAATTATCTACAATCAGCATGTCAGCACTGATATTTCTTTTGAGCACGAATTTACTCATGGTAAATCTCAGTGAGCTTTTTAAGAGGCTTTGTCTGATGCTTTTTCCAATAGTTTATGAATAAAAGTCTGGTAAGGTAAATCTTCTTTACTAACTACCTAAAATTCAAAAAGAATCTTACCCTGACCGTGATTGTCTTCACGTGTTTGAAAACGCAAATACTCGCCTTGAATCAATCGATCATTTAAAAACGCGTTGATTTTAGTCTTCTTTTTGCGAAGGCTTAAATCTGGTTGGTAATGAACCATCACAATATCAGGGGGACTTTCGGCCACCACAAAATCTTTAAAGTACTTGATGGATCTACCAATGCTTCTTAAACGGTTTCCCATACCACTTTCATGCTCGATATTTTCTGGGCTGTGGTGGGCATGATCGATTTCCCAATGACCAAAAACTTGAACGGACTTGGTTGGGTATTTTGCCGGAATACGCCATTTCCCTACTTTCTGTAAGCCCAAACCAAAATACCAAGTGTTTAAATCATTAAAATCACTTAAATCCTCGGATGGAAAAAATAGTTTTATGGACAAATAGGGCTGCATGCGCTCCCGGTTCCACAAACTTACATGGGGCTTCATCAAAGCAGCGTGGGGGCCATAAGAGTCATAACGAGAACAACGAAGGGAATCAAAACCATCTTCGTGTTTGCGGTACATCAAGCCGCAAACTTCCCCCGTAGAATAATCATATCCGCCGCCGATCTTCCCAAACGGTCCCAATCGCAGGCTTGCCGGAGTACCTTCAATACCCACGGAAACAGCTATAGCAGCCAAACGATTGCCGACCTGATGGTTCACCTCATTGATGATCTCGCGAACTTGCTGCTGAATACCAATGGCATCATCACCATTAATTTTTGCCAATTCTTTGTATTCTGATAGCAAAATTTCTCTCTCATCTTCTGAAATATCAGCGTTGCGAATGGCATCTTCCACCATACTTTGCAATTGAATCAGCTCATCCATGCTAGCAGAAAGCATCACTTCTTCTGTAAAGGCTCGCTGGTCAAAGGCTTGCAAAAAAATGGGAACAAAAAAGATAATAAGAAAAATTGATTTCATACAGATCCTATATTCAAAAATAGAGCCAAGTATATGCCGCCTAAATTGCGGTACAGACTAAGAAAATGGCAATCTTTTATCCTATGGGGGTATAAAATACATGGTGAGAGCTGCTGGAAGCCATTTTTTAAGCCATATACTATAATGACTCCCATTATGGCGATTCGTTGGTTTTTTTTAATTTTACTCCTATCATCTTCGGGCTTTGCCGCTCCGAAATGTAACTTTTTATTCCAGCGAAATCTTGATTATTTGCACCGCTATGAAAGCCATTACCTCAGGTTTAAAGAAGAGTACCAGAGACTGGGCTTAGAAAAAGCGGAAGCCAGATTGGTTGAAGACATCCATCAGTCGGATAAGGCCTTTTTTCATACCATTGCCTTTTTGGACGCCTTTACTTCCCAGCCCCTTTACTACAAATTGGACCAGCAAATAAAACTTCAAGATGGTCATCGAGCATTTTGGCAAAAGTTCCTCCCGCAAAAAAGACCTGGAATAAAAATCAAAGGTCAAAGGCTTTTGGTACAAGAGATGACTTCTTTAAAAGATGCCAATGCGGTGGAGCAATACATAAAATCCGTATTGGAAGCTTATTATGAACTGCAACTAAAACGCTCCAAAATCAAATTATTTACTTTTCGCCACAAACAAAAACTTGAAAACATCGTGCAAAACGACCGTTTTTTTTATGACAACATTGAGGTCTATGGCAGGTATATGCCACTTAAAGAACGGGAATATAAAAGCTTTCTGCCTGATTTTTTCATCTTTCGAATTTTTGATTTTATTTTTAGCGGCTCCCCCATTCAAAAACACCGGCTCAATAAAAACGATTACAATTTACCACGAGAAGAGCTCGCTAAGGCATTAGAGAAAAGAATGCTACGGGAAATGTATCTTGTGTCCGGCACAAAAAAAGTTCTTGTTGCCTCAATCATCCTTCCCTTAATTACCTTGCCGCCCTATTTGATAACCAAAGGCGAGCCGACGATTCGGGTGATCGAGGAGATCAACACACAACAGAGGCGCGAAGATATTAATTATGGAGAAGCTTTTAGAGAAAGGTATCAGGCTAGCTTACAATACAAAATCAAAAAAATGGAGTCTGAACTCGAACGTGCCGAATACCAGCACGATATCGACTTTCTAAACCGAGAACTCCAGCAAGCTAAAGAAATGCTAGAGGCAAGTTATAAAAACAATCCGCCTCAAACGTGATGATGTAAGGCTTCCTCAAGTCTAGGATCTTTAATGGCCACTACATTGTGCTTTGCTAGGAAAGTGTGAACCACCAATAAGAAAGCTCCCAAAAATCCAAGGAACAAGCCAATCTCAATATAGCCAAAGATGACTTTGTCCGTACTTAAATTGGGATAAACCAACCAAAAGTTATCCAAAACCTGAGTGAGCAGTATAAGTATGGCGACATTGCGAACATGGGCAAAGTTTCTTTTTGCTGCACGAGGTGCTAGGGCCAAAAACGGCACAATGAATTTAAAAATGATCAGCGCCATGGAAACCCAAAACCAATCGCCTTTTATCCGCATCATAAAGAACAATGTTTCCTCAGGCAGATTGGTATACCAAATCAACATAAATTGAGAAAAGGCAATGTAGGCATAAAAAATGGTAAAGGCCCACATATACTTGGCTACATCATGCAAATGATCTTGACTGACAAAGCCTTGAAGGGTGCCTTTTTTGATTAAATAAATAATGAATAATGCTAGCATGGCCAACACAGATTGAAACAGACCTGCAAAGGTATAAACGCCAAACATAGTAGAAAACCAATGAGCCTCTAAACTCATCATCCAGTCCACACTAAAAAGCGAGTAGCTGAGGGCAAATGCCAAAAGAAAAAGTACGGAGTAAGTTAAATTGCTGCTGGTTTTACTAGGGTCCCCATCTTTATCTTGATCCAGAGAATTCTTACGCAGCTTATGCGCAAAGAATATCCAAATAGCAAAAAATGTTACTAAGCGAATGTAGAAAAAAGTCGGGTTAAGATAGGCCGTCTTTTTTGAAATCAAATAATCATTGGCTGCATATTCCGCATTGAACCACTTAAATAAATCCTCTGTTCCAAACAGAAGTGGAATGGTTAGGATCATTGCTATGGGCACAAAGGCCGAAAAAGCCTCAGCAATTCGGCGAATGCTTACCGACCAACCCGCACTCGTCACATGGTTGATCGCAGCAAAGAAAACCCCGCCCAAACCAAGACTTAAAAAATAGAAATAGGACATCAAATAGGCATGCCATGTTCTTTCTGCATCACCTTTTAAGCCCAGCAAGAAAACAATCACACCAACAAAGATGCAGGCCCATGTAGCGCCTTTTGCACCTTTTGAAAATTCATATTTTTTTAAACTAAGTTCTGCCATTTTTTACCTACTGTTTTGTCTCTTTTTGTAATTGTCTTACATAGTTTACGATTTTCCAGCGATCTTCTTTGGATATCTGCGATGCATAGGAGCCCATCAAGCCCTGTCCATCCGTAATAACGTGATAGATACGACCATCCGACCAAGATACTACCTTCTCCGAATTCATTACCGGCGGTTTCACTAGCATTTTATCCGCTACTGTGCCGTTACCCAAACCCTTAGGCCCGTGGCATACCATACAATAGGTATCGTAGAGCAGCTTGCCCTTTTCTAGGACCTGCTCGTTGCCAGAGAAAGGATTTACCAACTCTTTGCCTGCTTTTTCTGGTTGTGCCTTGTACATATAAGGCGCCTTTCCCTGGGCCACAGTCCCTTCAGGCGGCATCCGCATGGCTTGGTAATCTTTTTTCGACGGATCGTAATCTTGCGCTTTGATAGCGGGTGATTCCATCATATTTTGAATCAATTCTACATTGGGCTTGTCTGACTTAGAGTCACAAGCTACCAGTGCAAATACTAATGTACAGCTAAGAACGTACTTCATTTAAAACTCCGCAACTCGTTTGATTTCTGTAGCACCCAAGGATTTCAAATGATTTTCTGCTTTCTCAGCAGAATATCCGTCCTCAGTTTCGGGAATAAAAAGGCAAAACTTATGACTCGTAATGTCCGGGTCAATAATGGGCGGATCTACTTTTGGCAATCCATTTAAAATAAACATGGCTCCCACCGAGGCCAAAGCGGCAAATAAAATGGTGAGCTCAAAAACGATGGGAATATAACCTGGCAAAGCTTCGAGCAAGCCTAGAGGTTTGCCGGCCACATTAAGACGATAATTTACAGCCGATGTCCACCAGGTAAACCAAACACCAAAAGAGGCTCCTGTTAATCCCGCAAAGAATGTTACCCAAGGAATGGGAGAACGCTTAATGCCAGTAGCATCATCCATACCATGGATGGGAAATGGGGAAAGCGAATCAAATTGCCTGTAACCTGCTGCATAGGTTTTCTTCGCAGCATCTAATAGCTTGTACTCATCTGGCCAAAAACCCGCAACACCTGAAACACGCTTAGCCATGGTGACCTCCCTTTCTGCCCACTTCGTAGCAAGGTTTTACCTCTGACATGGATACCATAGGAATGACTCTTAAAAATAAGAGGAAGAGGGTAAAAAACATACCAAAACTACCAATCAAAACTCCCCAGTCGGCGAATTTAAAGGTGAAATCACTCCAATTCACCGGCAAGAAGTCTCGGTGCAAAGAGGTTACGGTAATCACAAAACGTTCGAACCACATACCAATGTTTACAAAAATCGAAACCACAAACATTACGGGAATGCTTCGACGAAATTTTTTGATCCAAAAAATCTGCGGCGACAATACGTTACAGGAAACCATGATCCAATAAGACCAAGCAAGTGGACCCGTTGCACGGTTTAAAAAAGCAAATTGTTCGTAATGCACACCCGAGTACCAAGCAATAAAAAATTCGGAAGCGTAGGCATAACCCACCATCAAACCTGTGGTCATAATGATTTTATTCATGACCTCAAAATGATCCAAAGTGATATAGCTTTTGATTTGCGGAAATCCTTCGCGAACCAAAACCATCAAAGTCACCACCATGGCAAAACCAGAGAAAATCGCACCAGCAACAAAGTATGGCGGAAATATAGTGGTATGCCAGCCTGGAAGTGTGGCCACGGCAAAGTCAAAAGATACAATGGTGTGAACCGACAAAACCAACGGAGTGGATAATCCCGCAAGAATTAAATAAACCATTTCGTAATGGGACCAATTGCGATTGGTACCGCGCCAGCCCATGGAAAACATACCATAAATCACTCTGCGCAGATTGGTTTTCGCTCGGTCACGCACGGTTGCAAGATCCGGTATCATACCTACATACCAAAAAACTGCGGATACGGTAGCATAGGTAGAAACAGCAAAAACGTCCCACAAAAGTGGAGAGCGAAAGTTCACCCACAATGGACCTCGTTGATTGGGATATGGCAATAGCCAATAAGCCAACCAAGGACGACCCGTGTGCATCAAAGGAAAGATACCAGCGGTCATTACGGCAAAAACCGTCATCGCCTCAGCCGCTCGGGCAATTCCAGTACGCCACTTCTGACGAAACAAAAACAAAATGGCCGAAATCAATGTCCCTGCGTGCCCAATACCAATCCAAAAAACAAAGGTGACAATGTCCGTTCCCCAACCAATGGGATGGTTCACTCCCATGGTGCCCATACCAGTCCATGCTATATATCCGAGAACACATACATAGAAGAGCAGCACCGTAATGGCTAAGCCAAAGAGCTGAAACCATTTGATACCAGGAAAAGACTCTAGCGGCTGACAAATATCATCACTAATGTCTTTGTAGGTTTTATCACCTTCTATTAAAATATTACGTTTAATCATTAGTGATCTCCTCCGTGCCCAGTAGAAATAGAATCTTTGTTGCGAATTTTGGTTAGATATTTCACTGCAGGCTGTGCATGCCACTCTTCTAGAACTTTATAAGCATTCTTTTTGGCCTGCATTTTACTCACCCTACTGTTGGGATCGTTTACATCACCAAAAACAATGGCATCCGTTGGGCAAGCTGCCTCGCACGCTGTAACAACATCTCCGTCCTCGTAGCTAGTGCCTTGAACTTTATGCTCCGCTTTTACCTCTTCGATACGATGAACACAGAAAGTACATTTTTCCATCACCCCTCGCGAGCGTACCGTAACCGAAGGATTGTAAGCTTCTTTTGGTGTATCAATATCGCGGTCACCTTTGGTGTAAGCAAACCAGTTAAAACGACGAACTTTGTAAGGACAGTTGTTTGAACAATATCGAGTTCCCACACAACGATTGTAAGTCATTTCATTGATGCCCTCTGGCGAATGGGTCGTAGCAAGTACCGGACAAACACTTTCGCAAGGGGCATTGTCGCAATGTTGGCAGAGCATGGGTTGAAAATAGACTTCTGGATCTTTTGGTATATCGTCGTGCAAAGCAGAGCCAGAATAGTAACGATCGATTCGCATCCACTGCATTTCACGGCCTTCTAGAACATACTTTTTACCAACCACAGGAATGTTGTTTTCCGATTGGCAAGCCACCACGCAAGCGGAACAGCCAATACAAGCATTCTGATCAATGGTCATGCCCCATTTATGCCCCTTATACTCATGCTTAGGCCAAATGGAGAAAATCTTATGTTTGTGAATTCCGCTGGCTGGATTTTTTAAATAATCTTTTAAAGTGGCTTCCACAACAATGCTTCTGCCTTCCATATGATGATGCCCCTGCGTGTTCGCAATCTGGGTCTTCTCGCCAGTCTTGGTAAAGCTAGCTGGCAAAGCGGCCGTAACCATTTCATCACGAGTCATCTTTGCTAGATTCCATGCGTTTACGCCCAAGCCTTTCGCCACTTTGCCCCATGAATGGCCGTAACCCACGGCTAAGCCCAGTGTGGAATCTTCTTGGCCGATCTGTACGAAAACAGGAACCTTTAATTTTTTGCCATCAACTTCCAAACTAACAATATCACCATCTTTTAATTTTTCTTTTTTGGCTGTAGCATAGGAAATCGTTAAATAATTTTCCCAAGTATTTTTTGTTACCGGATCTGGCATCTCTTGTAGCCAAGGCATATTGGCCATGGCACCGTCACCGATGGCAGACTTTTGGTACAAACTAAGTTCATAATTAGAAGACTTGGTGTTTGATTTTTTTACTTGCGAAAGAGCATCCATACGAAATCTTCTGGCAGTGAAGTCTCTTTCTCTTTGGCTTTCCTTGGTATCGACAAATCCGGCTTGCAATAAAGCCACCCAGGATCTTTCAAAATCACCTGAAAGGGCATTTAGTCGGTTTTTCCAAGTCCAACGAACATAATCATACCAAGATTCCAATTCGTTCAACCTTGCCGGACCTTTTTCTAAGAAGTAAGCCCATGTCATTAAATTAAAGCCTATGCTTCGAGTATCACCAATTGGGCGAATGGTGGGCTGCTGGATATTGTACATTCCTGGTAAGTACTCGGCATCGCCCCACTCCTCTAAAGGATGCGACTCAGCAAGTATATAGTCCGCCATTTCTGCGGTTTCATCCATATACATGGTCGAGTAAATCAAAGTTACCTTCTTTAAGGCCTGCAATAATTTTTTATTCTCAGGGTGCTGGTAAACAGGATTCACGCCGCTAACTAGCAAGGTATCGATCTTGCCACTTTCAATGTCCGCAATCAAACGAGCCACATCCGCATCGCTACCCTGAAAAGCCTGTAGACTATTTTGATAATCCACCGTCTTGCCATCGTTTTCTAAAATCGTATTTAAGAAATTGCAGGAAATTTGTAGTGCTAGAGCATCTTCTGTTTTTGCGTTGATACCACCAGCAACTACCAAGGATTTACCTCGCTGCTCCCATATGTCCTTGGCGATTTGCGAAAAGAGCTCTTTTTCAATATTCAATTCTGCCGCAACGTTAGCAAATTCCTTCAATTTGCTTTTTACCAAATCACTATTGGCATAATTGCTATGACCTTCCTTCACCACGATTTCATGGGCAAGACCCATGGCAACCTTAACTAGGTCTGAGTTCTTTACGCGTATGCGGTAGTCGGCATTGGCACCAGTTAAGGACATTAAAGCCTCAAAAACCACCAGACGCGACATATCTGGGCCAGGCTGCCGCGTTTTTGCAAAGCTCACAGCATTCGCTGTAGGATTTGCATAGGTTCCTAGAAAGTCTGCTCCCAGACTGATAATGTATTTGGCTTTGTCAAAACGATATTGAGGGAAAACCTCATCCCCATAGGACAGCTCTTGGCCACGGCGAACTTCGCTGTGATTGATACTATCGTCATAGTAAACTTGCGCAGAAAAGGTCTTGGCAAAATCGCTGACAACTCCTGCTCGCGAAGGAGACGGATTGGAAGCTAGTAGCATTCCTAGCTTAGCGCCATCAATAACTTTGGTTAGGCTTTCATCCATTTTCTCGTAGGTAACATCATTCCAATTGCGCTGATGAAAGTCCTTGTCTTTTTCTACACGTATTCTTGGTTTTTTTAAGCGATCAGGATCGTACAAACTAACCACATGTGCATGCATTCTAGCAGACAGTGCCGATCGGTTTAATGGGAATGCAGAATTACCCTGCATACTAATAGGTCTTCCCTCACGAGTGCGCACAATTGTAGAAAAGAACTCTCCATTATCAAAGGCGGATGAGGCATAAAAATTCGCCTTACCCGGAATCACGTCATGGGGCCTCTCGCTGTAAGGCACGATTCTTTGCGTTGGACGACGCACACATGCGGTGGAGGCCAAAGCCAAGGAAGCTCCCATTAATTTTAAAAAGTCTCTTCTTGCTACCGGATCTGCTGCGTCTTCTTGCAATGGTGAACGCATAAATTCTTTTTCGGCTTGTTCATTGAACTTTTCCGGATCGACAAACTCTTCTAAGCTTTTCCAGTATCTTTTTTTGTTGATCTTTTCCATGCTATCTCTTCCTTAGTAGTGACATGTCGAACAATTAACAGGTGCATTGTGTTCCGGCTTACGGTGACACTGTACACACCAACCCATAGATAAATCTTCCACTTGGTAAACCTTGGTCATTTGGTCAATTCGCCCATGACAAGTATAACAAGCAGCTTGGCGGTCTTCATTGGTAATATTGGTTGCATCCTGATAGTCAGTAACGGCAGCTCCACGCTTTTTGGCATTGATTTGTGAAAGCTTCATGATGTGTGGAGCATGGTTAAAATGGGCAAAGTCAGGCAGCATATGCACTCGCACCCAAGGAATGGACTCCCCTTTATTGTAAGCGTCCGCTAGTTGTTTGATAAGCGGCTTATCTGTTGCCACCGATTTATGACAATTCATACATATGTTAAGACTGGGAACACTCGCATGACGGCCCTTATCCACATGGGCATGACAATACAAGCACGGAATCTTATAGGTGCCTGCGTGCAATGCGTGGTCGTAGGGAATGGGTTGCTCCGGCATATACCCATCGTTGTAACCAACGGAGGGTGCTTCGCAAGCAACAAGTGTCAAAAGAGGGATTCCTAAAGCCAAATGAATCAGTAATTTTCGCATTTTACCCTTCTAAAACAATATTAAATTCAATTAGATTGCAGAAAAAATACATAGCTTTTAGTTGCAATTCAAATAACTTTTTGAAATCTAAGTGAAAAAATGAAGATTGTTTTTATAAATTGTTTGCATTATCATTCTGCTTGCACATTAAGCTTGCAATTATTTATGAAAAAATTTGCGCGAAGAAAATTATTACGAAACTTAGTTAATGAATTAGGCAAAACCTCTGCTCATACTATGCGCAGTTACAATATGGCTGACGTGGTAGCAGACGAAGATCTAGATCTTCGCTCTTTTCAACCTGATATTGAACGGGACTCTCGAGCCTTAAACTGTACTCGACCAAAGAAGAGATCCTAAACAATTCACTTATAATTTTTCATAATTAGCCGATTTAAAATAAAACAAAAATTGGAGAATTATGTTCAACCTTCGTGCCTTTTCGATGGGCTTAATAAGCTTAGTATTGATCAACTGCTCCAGTGCGCCCGAAGGAGAAGTTTTCTGGGCCGCAGCCGGGGCTGGGCAAACACGCATTTTGGTGGCAAATGTACAAAATGGTAACGAAGCTATCAGCATTTATGATGCCAATGGCAATGTCAGTGGCATTCTGGATGATTTTTCTTTAGAAAATCTAGACCCCGAAGGCATGGTAGCATTGAACCCAACGGAATTTCTAATTTCGCTAGATGGGATTGATCAAATCCGCCGCGTAAATATTTTTGGCGAAACTCTATCCACAATTAGCAACACCAACCTAAATGGCAATATCTATCAAATTGCCGCCAACAACGACACAGTATTCGTTATCGAGTCCAATCGTATTGAGTGTTTTGAAAAAGATAGTGGCAATCGCATTGCCAATCCATGCATTGATACCAACGTAGGTGCATGCACTTTATCTACTCCTCGTAGTCTTACTATCAATGCCGATGGCAACCTAGTTGTGATCAATAACGGAAATGATCGTATTTTGGTTTATGATGTTAGCGACCCCACTGCTACCAGCTGTATTTCGAGCAATACAGCGGCGAATGGTTTGAACCCAGTAGGTGTGCTCGCCCACTCCAATGGCAACCTCTACATAAGCACACAGGGAGATGACCAGGTCTATGAACTTGCAGGTGATGGCACGGGGGGTATCACTTCCATTTACAATCCTGGCACTAGCATTCTTAACAATCCCACAGCCCTTGCTGAAATGCCCGATGGTTCCATTTTGGTAGCAAGTGATGGAACCAACGATATCTTGCGCATTGACAGCGATGGCACTCCTATTGCTGTACCCTTTATTCGCACGGCCCTTACTTTGAATGTAAGCTCCATTCTAGTTGTAGGAGGAGGAAATTGATATTTCTACTCCTCTTATTCGCTTTTATTAGCCCCAAGGCATGGTCGCAAGAACGCGACTCCCTGAGCTTTAATTTGGAAATTGGTAGCCCAGAAATACAAATCACCAATCCAGATGATTCCATCGCCTACTATGATGGAATCGCAACTGACCTTCCCTTAGTTTAACGGAC
>DFOS01000009.1:0-16312 GCA_002376845.1 Bdellovibrionaceae bacterium UBA3535
TCCTTTTTTTCAATTTAACGAAGTCGAGAAGCTCATTACGAATAAAATTGAGCAAGATTTAAATGAAGTGGATGGTATTAAACAACTGAATTCCTATT
This sequence comes from Bdellovibrionaceae bacterium UBA3535, assembly GCA_002376845.1. Classification (GTDB taxonomy): domain Bacteria; phylum Bdellovibrionota; class Bdellovibrionia; order Bdellovibrionales; family UBA840; genus UBA3535. Next base: position 99 of record DFOS01000009.1, read on the forward strand.
CTATCGAAGGAAGAAGTAGCATTATTGCCAAGCTAGATCCGGATCAAACCACCGAGGCAGAAGCAAAAGATGACATTCAAGATGTTGTGGATCGCTTGAGTGAATTGCCCGAGGGAGCAGAAGATCCCGTTGTCACCTCCTTGGACACGAAATTAAACCCGGTTATCGAAATTGCCGTTGCTGGCGATTTACCAAAAATTGAATTGCGCAATATTGCAAAGGCCATTGAGGATGAACTGGAAACTGTGGATGGTGTGGCGCGGGTAGAACCCAAGGGCATGCGAGACATTGAAATTCGAGTAGAAGCCAATCCTAGGAAGTTGGCCAACTACCGCCTGTCGTTGGACAATTTGATTCAGGCCTTAAAAGGGCAAAATGTTTCCATTCCTGGTGGTAGTGTGGAGGTTGGCCCCAACAACAAAAGCGGAGAAAAGATTGTACGCACCACGGGGGAGTTTGAAAGCCTAGAGGATGTGCGTAACACAGTAATACGTGCAAATGATGTGGGCCAGGCAGTGAAAATTTCAGATGTGGCCACTGTACGTTATGATTTAGAAAAAACGAGTGTTCTGAATAAAACGAATGGCATTCCATCCATTAGTTTGACGGTCTTAAAAAAAGAGCGTTCTGATGCGATCGTTTTGGTGGATGACGTAAAAGAGAAAGTAGAAGAGCTAAAGGCAAAATACGAAGGGCAGGTGGAGTTTTCTTACATTAACGATATGTCAGACTACATCCGAAGAAGGCTTTCCGTATTATCCTCTAACTTGGTGGTTGGCTTAACCTTTGTTTTGATTATTTTATCGCTGATTCTGCCACTACGGGTGGCCCTGTTGGTTTCGCTGGGCATTCCCTTCGCCTTTTTTGGCGCCATGATTTATTTTTATCAATTTGGATATACGATTAATTTGGTTTCCTTACTGGGGCTGATCATTGTTACCGGTATGCTGGTGGACGATGCTGTTGTGGTTACGGATAATGCCTATCGAAAAATGGAAGAGGGCTTGCCACCTGAAGAAGCGGCCATCAAAGGTGCCCAGGAGATTTGGCCCTCGTTAACAGCTTCTGTTTTCACTACTATTATTGCCTTTGTGCCAATGCTTTTTATGTCAGGGGTTTTTGGTAAATTTGTGAAGCAAATCCCCCTAGGTGTGATCATCCCATTATTTGCCTCTTTGATTGAAGGCTTTTTTATCCTACCAAGTCATATCAGTCGCTGGATTAGGTATCGCAAGGCGCAGCCTAACAACCACTCTGGCATCCGCAGAGCATTGGCTAAGTCACAGCATTTTTGGGAAGAAAATATTGTGCCGGCCTACTTGCGAGGTTTGGATCGTATTTTACGCAGACGTTATCTACTTGCAACGGGGATATTGGCTATATTTATCGGTAGTATCTTGTTGGCTGTTTTTGGCATGCGTTTTATTTTGTTCCCCCCTAGAGGAATTGAAATTTTCTTTGTGAAAATGGAAACCGATGCGGGCTATAGTTTGGAGCAAACCATGGAGGCCATCAAACCGGTGGAAAGAGTGATACGAAATCTACCGGATAATGAAATCAAAGATTTTACTTCCACCGTTGGTTTGGTTCAGCAGGATCCAAATGACCCCAATACTCAAAGGGGCAATCAATATGCGATGATACAGGTCTTTTTGGAGCCTGAGAGTCATAGAGCTCGCAAAGCCGATGAAATCATTGAAGCGGTCAAGGCTAGTGTTGGACCCGTGCCGGAGTTTCGAAATATCTCCTATGAGATGGTGAAGCCTGGCCCGCCTGTGGGTAAACCCATAAGTGTTGGTGTGCGTGGGAAAGATTACAATGAGATCTTGGCTGCCGTCGAGGATTTAAAAAACTTTGTCGCTACGATTCCGCATGTGAGTGATATTAGTGACACCTATGTGCCAGGCAAAGAAGAGTATCGAGTCATTTTAAATAAAAATGAAGCCGCTGCTTCTTCTCTCAATGTTGCAACAGTAGGTACGACGGTACGAGCTGCCTATGAAGGGATCGTGGCAACCAATATTCAAAAACTGGATGAAGAAATTGCGGTCCGTGTTTCATTGCCACCAGAGGACCGAACCACAAAACAAGCTTTAGAGAGCTTGTTTATTCTAAACCCTATGGGATCTTTAATCCCCTTAGATCGTATTGCTAGGATAGATGAAACCGTGGGGATAGCCTCCTACGAACATGAGGCAAGTCAGAGGCAGGTAAAAGTGGTGGCAGAAGTAGATGCCGAAAAGTCGAGTTCTACTGAAGCAAATAATATTATTCGCAAGCATATTCCTGAGCTTAAAAAGCAGCATCCCAATATTAATTTTTATTTTGGTGGTGAGGACGAGGACACAAAAGAGAGCATGCAATCCTTATTTCGGGCTTTCCTTCTTGCGGTCTTGGGTATTTTCTTTATGCTGATATTGATCTTTCAGAATATCTACCAACCATTTTTAATTCTATTCACCATACCATTGGGTTTGGTTTCAGTTGTGGTTGCTTTCTACCTGCATGGTCTGCCGCTAAGTTTCTTTGCCATGTTGGGTATCGTTGCATTGGCAGGGGTTATTGTGAATAACGCGATTGTCTTGGTAGATTTTGTCAACACGGCCCGCAAAGAAGGTCACGACCGTATGGAGAGCATTCGAGTTGCAGCGAAACGTAGAATTCGTCCTATCTTCTTAACCACACTCACAACGGTAGTAGGTCTCATGCCCACTGCTTACGGCATTGGTGGTAAAGATGAGTTTGTTGTGCCCATTGCGCTTGCGATTGCGTGGGGCTTGGTCTTTGGCTCCCTTCTTACCATCTTTGCTTTTCCAGCAGCCATTGCGATACTGGATGACTTTGTTGAGCTACTCAAAAGACAATTCGCCAAGTACAGGTCCTAAAAACGAAAAGTCACTTGCATTTAAAATAAGCTTATTTCTATACTGATATGGTCAAGGAGGACAGATGTTGGTATTTCTTATGGGCTTGAGCATGGCGGCGCAGGCAAAAAATATCGAAGTAGGCATATTGGCCTTTGAAAATGGGAAAAAGACAGTGGTTGCTCAAGTTCTTGCTGAAGAAGGCAAGGAGATAGAAGTTCAAGACAAAAACCGCAACAAGCTAAAGATCTTAACCAATATCGTGGATGAGGATGAACTTCACATTCGCATACGTAAACTCAATGCCAATGGTAAGGTTGTATCGGATTCGAACATTATTACCTTTGATGATACTGGTGCTGAGGTAGATATTGAGAACCAATCCAAGCAAATGGAACGCTACGAAATCTATCCTAAAATTATGAACTGAATCAAAGCGCTAGGGACTGAAAGCTAAATCTTATCAGTGTATTGGTAATATGGTCTTCTAGCTGCTTATCATCGAGATTTAAAGAAAATAACCAAGTACGATTGTTTTCACGGCTTCGCTTATCAAAAAATTGAATATTTAATTTGTAGGTTTGAAACTTCTCACTCTTTTTTACACTCAAAGTAATTTCGTCACGTTTGCGAAAAAAATCCTTTGTTTTTTGTTCCTTGGGCAAAAACGTCACCGCCTTGTCTTTTTTGATCACAGCACCTGGAGGTACAATTTTTGATAAAACATAAGTTTTAGCCCGGATATTTTGATCCACTCGATCTAAAATTGTTTGCAAGCGCGGATCTTCCGCTTGTTTACTAAAGAATATTGTTTTTGCCTCCGCAATATTTTCGTTTACTGGTTGCGGAACACTGATGTTTTCTGGTTTCGATGCCGTTGGTGGGCTGGAAGAACAAGCTGCTAGCAAAATGGTGAATGCAAAAAATCTTATCTTCATATCAATCCCTCAAGAAGTGGCAATTGTAGCCTTGCGGATTTTTATCCAAATAATCTTGGTGGTAGTCTTCCGCCTTATAAAAATTAGTCGCAGGTAGAATTTGAGTCACGACTTTCTTCTGCCATTTGCCTGAGGCATCAAGGTCTTTGATTAATTTTTCCGCAACCTCGCCTTGTTCTTGGCTGGTAGTAAAGATGGCAGAGCGGTATTGGCTACCGATGTCGTTGCCCTGTTGGTTGGGCGTGGTGGGATCGTGCAGTCGAAAAAAGTAGTGCAAAATATCCTCGGTGGACAATTGCTTTTCGTCAAACTCTACGAGAACAGCTTCTGCATGCCCTGTGTTGCCAGTGCAAATATCCTCGTAGCTTGGGTTTTGCAATTCTCCGCCCATATAGCCAACTTCGGTTCGCAAAACACCTTTAAGTTTCTTTAAGTAGTATTCTACCCCCCAAAAACAACCGCCAGCTAAATAAATAAGACCTTTTTGCATGTCCATTAGATAGCATGCAGTCTTTAGACTGCCAAGGGTCTTTGATGTTTGACTTGTGCAACTTTCCCGCTAAGCTTTTTATTAAGAGGTGTTTTATGAAAATCATTGGTTTTGCACTTTTATTCTTTGGCTTACCTGTTTTTGCACAGAGTGGTGGGGGCATTTTAACCGAGCCCTATGCTGGTTATTTTCAAGGTACAATGGAGCTAAATGGCGTTGCACAGGAAGGAGATATTCGGTCCTATGCAGCTGGGGCAAGACTTGGCTATCGCTCAGATAGTGGAATTGCTTTTGGCATCGACTACGCACAAGGCAACGGAGATGTGGAATTTGGTTCCAGTGAGTTTGATACGACAATTAAAGATGGCGGTGTTTTCATAGGTTATTATTTTCCAAAATATATGAAAGTATGGGCGACATACATCGTTCAGCACGAGATCATTTTGGAAGAATTCCCTAGTTCTGGTTCGAGTGATTACGAAGCGGAAGGTACAGGCTTTAATGTTGGCATTGGGATTCGCGGCATTCCCTTCATCAACATCAACGTCATTCATTCCATGCGGGATTTGGATGAAGCCAATAACAGTGATTTAACCGGACCCAACACAGTCAATACAACTATGTTATCGATCAGTTTGCCTTATAACTTTCCTTGGAAGCCATAAAATTGCTTTTGTGCGAAGGAATGGTTGGAGTTGACTTAAAAATAGTCCTTTTCATTGGGCGATTTTTATAAAATAATAAGGGTACAAAGGAGTCAGCATGAGAATTCGCAATTGGATCATCCTACCTACAATCTTCGCTTTCATCGCTTGTTCTAGTTCCGAGGAGAAAGCACCACCTGAGAAAAGCCAGGCAAAAGAAACAAAAACGGTGGTGAAGCAAAAGGGTGTGGAGTGGTCCTACACGGGTGCCTTTGGCCCTAAATTTTGGGGAGATTTAGACCCCTCCTTCAATCTTTGTAAAGAAGGCAACCATCAGTCTCCAATCAACCTTATTTACAAAGCACCGGCAAAGCCCAATCCATTTGTTCCAATGTTTGTGAAATCCGAGGCGAGTGTTTTGGATACAGGCAATGGCATCCACATTGCGGTGAAAGGTGCAAATTCTATAAAAATGCGCAATAGTATTTATTCTTTGCAGCACATTGAGTTTCATGCTCCGAGTGAACACCAATTCTCTGGAAAGTCCTTTCCTGCAGAAATGCAGTTTTACCATAAAAATGAAAAGGGCTTTGTAGCGGTTGTTTCTGTGATGTTAAAAGAAGGCGATGCACTTGGTGTGATGGATGCGGTTGTAAAAAACCTGCCACCAGCCAAAAACTCAGAGCAAGAAATTGATGGCAAACTTGATTTGATTCAGTTTCTACCTAAAACTCGCACCCTGTACAATTATGCGGGCTCTCTAACAAGTCCCCCATGTCGTGAAGGTGTTAATTGGATCGTCTTAAATACTCCCGTAGAAGTTTCGAAGGAACAATTGGATGCCATCGTCACTCGCTACCCTGCTAGCAATCGTCCGCTGCAACCACTTAACGATCGCGTGATGGTCAATTACGCGGATTAAAGGCTTCTGCAATCGGATACAAATTTATCGGTGTTCTCTAGTTGAATGTAGGATTGCCAGCGGTCTTGAATATTTATTTTTAGATCCAAGCTAAGCACCTCATTGGATTTGCTTAGTGGAACCAATATGGCGTGGATATAACCGCCTTTTGCCTCTACGCTGCGGTAAAAACCACGACTTTCAAGAACGAGGGTGGTTTCATTTCGTTTGTCGTCATACATCGTAAGGACTGCCTCTGTGCTGACCATTTGCTGGCCTTCATCCACGGCTAGGTTTGCGGCCAAAGAGAAAGTATTTGGCTTAGAGTCATCACTCTCACAAAAAATGCGAAGATTCTCTACTTGAGCACTTGCTAAAAAAGATAGCAATATCACTTGCAACAACATGCTGACAATCTCTAGGAAAAGCTAGGGGGAGTACAGTAAAAAACACAAACTAACGCTAAAGGTTAAAGAGCCTCTTCTAGCTGCAACAATTTTCTCTTCACATTCAAACCAAGTGCATAACCTCCGAGCCCTTGGCTGCCAACTACGCGGTGACAGGGAATGACAATGGGCAAAGGGTTGCGTGCGCAAACACTACCAACTGCCCTTTGCGCAAGTGGGCTGCCGGCTTGTTTTGCTAAGTCTTTATAAGTTTTGGTTTTGCCGTAAGCAATCTTGCTCATATGTTTCATCACCTTTGCTCGAAAGGGGCTAAATTTTGGCAAATGAAAATTGCTACGAAATACGATCTTTCTTCCTAGAAAGTAGTCATTGAGATCTTCTTGTAGAATTCTAGCGTTTTTACTTAAATTGTTTGAGGGACGGGCATTTGCCTGCACTAGGATTTCACAAATTTCGTCTTTGGCGTTGCAATGAATTTTAAAGTAGTGGTCATGAACTTTTATTGTATACGTTTGCACAATAGATCTTTTTCAACACTTTGGTACGATAGTCAAAGATCTTTTGAACATCTTTGTTCACATAAAAATAAGCGATGGCTTTACCTAGTATGCCGAATCCCACATTGTAGCGAACCGTATCCTTCATTAAAGTTCCCCGTGGGTGCCTTTCAAAGGTATGTAGATGGTGCCAGCGCTTATAGGGCCCACTTTCTTGATTATCAATAAAGTGAGAGTTTTCTTGATAATCCAGGATCTTTGTTTTCCAAAACATGGGAATGCCATGCAAAGATAGGCGATACTTTATCAATGTGTTTTTTTTCACCACTTCATCACTCGAAGATTTTACTTTGAAATTTAAAAAGTCTGGAGTGATCTTTTCTAGATTATTAGGATCGCTAAAGAAGGGGAAGATTTCCTCTACTTGTTGCGGCAAAAGAAGATTTTGCTGAAAAATCAAATCCTTCGTTGGTTCTGGGTACAAGTCTTTTAGCGCATCTTCTAGTCGTAGATAGTGAAATTCAAAACCATGATTTAATAATTTTGAGTGGTTAATGTTGAGAGAATTAAGAAGGATTTGTGACATTTCTCCAAATAACAGCTTTACGAGAAAGCTAGGAACTGGTGGTAGCATCCACATGTGAAAGTGGGAGCTTAATGTCTTAAAAAAATCTTTTTGCCGAATGGGTTTGCTGTTCACCATATTGATGGGGCCAGTCAGCTCTGGGCTTTGCATAATAAAATAAGTTGCTTCCACCCAGTCTTGTACATGGATCCACGGCATAAATTGTTTGCCATCACCAAGGCAGGAAAGTGCTCCTAATTGTGTTAGCATCACCAATTGTTTTAGAGCTCCCTCGTTGGTGCCCAAAACAATGCCGGTTCGAAGTTGTGCGGTAAGAATCTGCTTGTCTTCGAGTGGGCGGCAAAGTGCTTCCCAGTCTTTGCAGAGCTTGCCCAAAAAGCCGCGACTTAGCTGCGAGTCTTCATTTATTTCTTGATCTCCTGCATCTCCGTAAATACCGGAGGCTGCGCCGCAGAGGAATTTTTTCGGCGGCTGTTTTTGTCGCAAGGCTTTGGCAACTAGGCGTTTGCCTGTGTCGATACGCGATTGGTATAGAATTTCTTTTTGTTTTTTGCTCCAACGTTTATCCGCGATATTAGCGCCAGCCAAGTGAATGATATAATCATAGTCTGTATCGTTTTGATCCAAATCCTGCCAGCTAATAAACTGAATAGGGTAGGGATAGCTCTTGGAGTTAGCGTCTGGGCTACGACTCAGAGCATCGATTTCATAGCCCTCCAAGATAAGGCGGGCCACCAATTCTGTTCCTAAAAAGCCACTGGCACCGGAAATTAAAACCTTCATATGGTTTAAATTTTAATAAACTATTTGCAGGTTGTCTAGCTTTCTTGTACAATTATTCTATTAATACTAGCGTTTTGAGACAGTTTCGGCGCTAAATACCATGAATTGTCTAAGTTTTCTTGGACTACTTGGTTTAGGAGGATCAAATGGGCGTACTTAATATTAGTGGCTTGGCTAAAATTGTGGGCATGAATGTTCATACGATACGGGCTTGGGAAAGAAGGTATGGCGCTCTTGAACCGGAGAGAACACCATCTGGGCAGCGAACCTATTCTCTAGAAGATGTGGAAAAACTACGTAAGCTTAAAAATCTGAACGATATGGGCATGCCCATTAGTCAAATTGCTGCCATGGACATACGTGAGCTTACCATGCTCGAGCAGAATGACTCGATTGTTAGTACAGCTATTGAGAAAAAAGAAAAAATATCAGATTTTCAAGCCAAGCCAGAGGAAATCGAAAAGCTAACCAATAAGATTATCGATAGCTTGAATCGCTATGATGTCGAAAGCATCAACCATGAGCTGAATCGCTATCGTACAAATATGAGTTCCAAAGATTTTGTATTGAAGGTAATTTCGCCGCTCTTTCAGCAAGTCGGAAGAATGGTTCTTGAGTTAAAATTGGACATTGCGCAGGAGCATATTTTATCAGCCATCATTCGCAATCAAATTAGTTTTTTGATTACTCCTACGGGCCAACAAAACTCACCTTCCATCGCACTAACCACGCCAGAGGGGGATCTACACGAATTTGGTATTATTATGAGTCAGGTGTTGTGCATTTGTAATGACATTAAGCCTTACTATTTAGGACCTAATTTACCAGTGAGCTCATTGATTGCGGTGACCAAACATTTGCAGTTGGATCATTTGATCTTAGGCTGTACGGCGCAGAACTTAGGTTATGAAAGACATTCCTTTGCGGAGTACATTCGTGAATATTTGGATCGCGCGGAGGTTGTGCCGGATATTTGGGTGGGCGGTAAGGCAGCCGCACTATTGGATTTGGAAGCCTTTGGTGGTAAGGTCAAATACGTTCCAAACTTGCACGTATTGGATGAATACTTAAAGGCGCTAAATGACAAAAAAACACAAAGCTAGTATCCTTGCTATTGGCAATGAAATATTAATTGGACAGATCATCAATAAAAACGCGTCCAGTTTATCCAAATCTTTATTGGATTATAATATTGAAACGACATGCCACCTTGCCGTTCGGGATATAGAAAAAGAAATCCACCAAGGTTTGGATTACCTAAAGGGCTTTGGTGACATTGTATTTATCTCCGGTGGTTTGGGTCCCACAGAAGACGATCTTACGCGCCAAGCATTGGCAAGCTATTTAAAATTGCCGTTAGACTTTGATGAAGACTGTTTTAAAGACTTAGAAGAAAAGTTACATAGGCGAAATGTTAAAGTTACGGAAAATCATAGGCAGCAAGCCCTATTTCCAAAGGGGGCAAAAAGAATACACAATTCGGTTGGAACAGCAGATGGCTTTTATCTAGAGCATAATCAGCAGCATTATTTTGTGGTGCCTGGTCCGCCTGCAGAAATCAAATCTTGTTGGCAAAATTTTATATCAGATAAGCTTGAAAAAGATTTATCTAATCTGGAAACAAAAGAAATTTTCTCGATGCACATACTTGGTTTGCCAGAATCAGAAGTTGCGGATCGAGTAAGCCGATTATGTCAGGGCATGAGATATCGGCCCGAGTACCGTTTGCATCTACCTTATGTGGAATTGCGTTTTCAGCACCATGGAGATTTGAATACCAAAGACTTGGAGAATCGTTTTCGAGAGGAGTTTGGCTGCCATTTTTATTATACCGGAGAAAATGGTGTAGATAAAAAGCTAAAAGAAGTTTTAAAAGGGAAAAAAGTGCTATTTGTGGATTCTTATTCTGATGGCAATCTGTTTGAGGTCTTACGAGCCTACAACTTGCATGTAGACTATTATAACAAATCTATGGAAAACAATTATACTGCCTCAGGTTACGATTGGCTTTTCGAATTTCAGCCAGGTAATAGTTTTGAGGAGCCATTGCAGCTATCAATGAATCAAAAAAAGATGGATGTGAAACGTTTAAGTGATAGAAGGCTATCTGCAAGACTTGAAAAACGCAAAATGGTAGAGTTAGCCTTGTGGAAGGTGGCGGAATGTCTAGCAAAAAGTCCGCATTAGTTTGGTTTCGCCGGGATTTAAGAATCGCAGACAATCATGCTCTATTTAAAGCATGTGAAGACAATGACAAAGTTTATTGTGTTTTTGTATTTGATAAAAATATCTTAGATAAGTTGCCCACCAATGACCGGCGGCTCACTTTTATTTATGAATCCATACAAGAAATGCAAGAGGCCCTAGGGGAGCATGGAGCGAACCTACATGTTTTGTATGGCGATCCTGTCGAGGAAATACCCAGTATTGCAGAGAAACTAAAAGTATCTGCTGTATATACCAATCGCGATTATGAATCCTATGCGATTCATCGAGATAAAAAAGTAAAACAATCCCTAGCAAAACTAAAAATTGATTTTTTTGATTATAAAGATCATGTGATTTTTGAAAAAGAGGAAGTGCTCACTCAAAACGAGACTTATTATAAAGTATTTACCCCTTATAAAAAACAATGGCTGCTAGAGTTTCACAAAAACAAACCGCAGGTTTTTAAAGTTAATTATACAAAACTTTGCAAATCTTCTCAAAAAAAGATCCCTGAGCTAGCGGATATGAACTTTGAACATCAAAGAGACAATCTATTTCAAGGGGGGAGAAAACAGGCCCTAAAGCACTGGGATAAATTTAAAAAATCAGAGCTTAAAAACTATAAAAAAGCTCGAGATTTTCCAGCAAAATCTGCTACTTCCAATTTATCACCATATTTGCGTTTCGGTAATATTTCCATTCGTGAACTATGTTTAGCCGTGCATAAATCCAAGTCTTTGGATGTGCAAACATGGCTTTCCGAGTTGATTTGGCGTGATTTTTATCAAATGATACTTGCGGCATTTCCCTATGTAGAAAAATCTGCGTTCAAGCAAGAGTATAGTAAGATTCGTTGGCCGGGAGGAGAGCGAGAGTTCCAAGCATGGAAAGAGGGGAAAACAGGCTATCCCATTGTCGATGCGGCCATGCGACACTTTGCCGAAACTGGTTGGATGCATAACCGTTTGAGAATGGTAGTGGCGATGTTTTTAACAAAAGATCTAATGGTGAATTGGCAATGGGGTGAAGCGTATTTTGCAGAAAAGCTCCTAGACTTTGAATTGGCTTCCAATAATGGGGGCTGGCAGTGGAGTGCCTCCACAGGCGTAGATGCACAACCCTACTTTCGAATATTTAATCCCTATTCGCAGTCAGAAAAATTTGACCCAGAGGGCGAGTTTATCAAGCAGCATCTTCCGGAACTAAAAAACTTTTCTAAAAAACATGTGCACAATCCTTCTTTGGCCTCACCGTTAGAGCAAGCGGAGGCGGGCTGCCAAATCGGTAAGGATTATCCAGCACCCATCGTCGATCATAAGGCGCAAAGAATAAAGGCGCTAGATTTGTTTAAAAAAGTAAAATAGGCCAAAACAAAAGATGGTAAACACAGCAATTGCTAGCCACCATTTCCATAACTTGGTTTTTTGTGGCACTTCCACCTCTTCTTGCTGCATCATATGCATTCTGCGAAGCATATTTTCAATCATGGTCAAGCGGTGATGATCTTGCTCCTCTAGTGCGATTTCGATTTCAACAAATGTAGAGGACCAGACATTTTCATTTTCAAAACTTTCTAAGGTAGTGAAAAGCTTTTCAAGGTGAATGCGTTTTTGCGGGTGTTTTGCTAATAATTCTCGTTTTTTTTCTTCTTTCATGATTTCCTTAGATTTTTAAAAAATTGACTCAAGTCTTGGCTTGCCTGCTCTTGCAAAATGCCCCCCTGCCATTCAGGGCGGTGATTGATATTGGGTAGGGCAAAGCTTTCCGTACAAGAGCAAACGGCGCCGCCTTTTTTATCGTAGGCAGCAAAATAAAGTTTTCGAATTCGAGCCTGGATGATGGCTCCAGCACACATTAGGCAGGGCTCCAAAGTTACATATAGGTCACAGTCGTTAAGTCGCCAATTTTGTAATTTTGCACAGGCCCGCTGAATGGCCAATACTTCGGCGTGCGCCGTGGGATCCATTCGGCTTTCCTTTTGGTTTACCGCAGAGGCCAAAAGCTGGTTGTCCTTCACAATCAAGGCCGCAATGGGCACTTCCGCTGGCTCGGCACTCTTGCTTAAATTTATGGCTTCTTGCATCCAATCCTGTGCTAACATGCCGTCTACTATGCCCTAGATGGACTCGGGGGCCTATGCTTGACCCCCCATGTCTTATTTGCTACTTATTTGCTTCCAATAATAGAAAGGTCAGGTGATTTCATTGGCTTATGTACGAGTAAGAGATAACGAAGCATTCGAACAAGCGTTTCGTCGATTTAAAAAATCGTGCGAAAAGTGGGGCGTGCTTTCTGAAGTAAAAAAGCGCGAGCATTTCGAAAAACCCAGCATTCGTTTAAAAAAGAAGTCGGCAGCTGCACGCAAGCGTCTTCTTAAAAAATTAAAGAAGCAAGATCAGTACTAATAGATTTTAGGAGGCGGTTGTGACTATGAAGGAACAAATCCTTAGTGATATGAAAACGGCAATGAAAGCTAAAGATGCTGACCGTTTGACAACCCTTCGTATGTTGCAATCTGCCGTGAAAAATAAAGAGATCGAACTTCGACCAAACGAAATTACCGACAAAGAAGTGATGGAAGTTGTTAAGAAGTTGATCAAGCAGCGCCAAGACTCCGCAGAGCAGTATGAAAAGGCGGGGCGCGAAGATCTTTTAGCAAAAGAAAAATCAGAAATTGAAATTTTAGAAGTTTATTTGCCGGAGCAAATGTCTGAAGAGCAAGTCGGCAAAATTGTGGATGATATGATCGCCGAGCTTGGTGCTTCCTCCATGAAAGAAATGGGTGCGGTGGTGAAAGCCGTAATGGCAAAAACCGCTGGTGCAGCGGACAATAAAATCATTAGCTCTTTAGTGAAAGCTAAGCTTTCGTAATTACTTTCTTGGGGTGGTATGCGTTTTCAGCCAGATTTTATTGAAAAGGTAGTGGAAGCCAATGATTTGGTCGACATTATCTCGCAATATACTCAACTAAAAAATGCTGGCAGCAATCTCATGGGGCTATGTCCTTTTCCTTCCCATAAAGAAAAAACACCTAGTTTTTCCGTAAGTCGCGACAAACAACTTTATCATTGCTTTGGTTGCAAAAAAGGCGGAAATGCCATTCATTTTTTACAGGATTACAATGGCTATTCATTTGTGGAAGCCATTGAGTATTTGGCAAACCGTGCTTCCATACCCATTCCGGAAAATGAAATGCCATCAAAAGAGATGGATCAAGCACGCCAGCATCGACAGAATCTAGAAAAATTAAATAAATTGGCTTTTCAACACTTTCAACAAAGCTATCAACAATTGCCAGATAAGCATATGGCGAAGGTATATTTAAAAGAGCGCGGCCTAAAGCCAGAGACCATCGAGGCATTTCATATTGGCTATGCCAAAGATTCTTGGGATGCATTGGTTCATGTTCTTGCAAAGCAAAAGCAAGCTCTGCCACTGGCGCAAGAGCTGGGCTTGATAAAAAGGAAAAAAGACGGATCCTCTTATTTTGATATTTTTCGCAATCGAATTATTTTCCCCATTCTTTCCCCCATGGGAAAGGTATTGGGTTTTGGGGGGAGAGTCTTAGCTAAGGAAGATCAACCAAAATATCTCAATTCTCCAGAGTCGGCCATCTATCACAAGGGAAAAACTCTGTACGGTTTGAATGAAACGGCCAAATACTTACGATCGGAAGATCAAGCCATTTTGGTGGAAGGCTATATGGATTTGATAGCCCTATATCAAGTGGGAATCAAAAATGTGGTGGCCGGTTGTGGCACGGCATTCACTCTTGAGCAGGCAAAGTTAATAAAGAAATATACGCAAAACGTAGTTTTACTATTTGATGGGGACAAATCGGGGCAAGAGGCCATGCGACGCGCTCTACCCACGCTGCTTGAGGCCGGCTTGTATCCCAAAGGCTTTAGCCTACCAGAAGGGCAAGATCCCGATGATTTCATTCGAGCGAATGGGGTGCAGGCTTTGCAAGAAAGAATCGACAAAAGTGAGGATCTTTTCTTGTGGTTTTTACAGTCTTGTTTAAAGTCTTTTCAAGGAAAGCCCTCTGACAAGCTTAAAATTTTGGATTTGAGCTTCCCGATTTTAGCAAAAATTAGCGATTTTCGCCTTCTAAGTCTGTATTTTGGCGAGATGGCCTACCGTTTAGACGAAGAAAAGGCCTGGATTGAGCGCTCATTTCGCGATTTTGTACGCAATAAATCGACTTTTACGCGTCCACAAAGCCCTAAATATAGCCCTCAGAAAGAGGAAAAGCCAAGCGATAACAATAGGATAGATGTTGAGGCTTTGCTTGCTGAGGAAATTGAGCTGGTCAATTTGGTCCTATCAGAGGAGTACTTGCTAAAGCAAAGTTTGGACCTAAATTTGCATAGTAAATTTGTGACTGTGGAAGGGCGCGAAATACTCCGGTGGATTGAGAAGCGATATAGACAAGATCCAGCGGCTTTTGCTACATTAGGTAACTCAGTGCTTACGACTTTTGGGCATTCAGGCGTATTAACCAAACATCTGAATTCTGGTGTCTATAGCGATGAGGACAAGAACAAAAAATTATTTGATTTATGTATACAAAAACTCGAAAAAGTCCAACTCAAACAAAAGCTTTCGCAAATCAAAGCGCAGATGAAGTCGCAAACTTCCAAGGACAGTTTAGAGAATTTAAGAGAAATCATTCAAGCTACCAGAGCCAAAAGGCATGAGGAGATAACAGAATGACACAAGAAATGGTTCCCGGCACCAATGTTGAAATTAAACCCTTAGAGGTGCA
This sequence comes from Bdellovibrionaceae bacterium UBA3535, assembly GCA_002376845.1. Taxonomy (GTDB): domain Bacteria; phylum Bdellovibrionota; class Bdellovibrionia; order Bdellovibrionales; family UBA840; genus UBA3535. Next base: position 15,185 of record DFOS01000009.1, read on the forward strand.
ATTAAAATTGGTGGAAAAAGAAATCCTACGTTTTGTGGAATTGTACAAAACAAAAGGCCCATTAAATCCAACAGAAATACATGAATTGCTACCCGTTGAGGTTTGTGCAGCAGCGGCTCTTGATGCTTTTATGCAGGGTATGGAAATTCACGGAGTCGAGATAGAAGAAATGGAGGCTGAATCCACTTCGGAGGCACCAGCGGGCTTTTTGGATTCTAATGATGAAGAAGAAGAAGTCGTAGAAGAGGATTTAAAGTCCAATGATCCTGTTCGCCTATACCTTCGCAAAATGGGGAGTGTGTCGCTACTAACCCGTGAAGGAGAAGTAGAGATTGCTCGCCGTATTGAAGCGGGTGAGCGCGAAATTTTGAAAGCCATTTTAATGTCTCCCTACGGCTGTTGGGAAATTATCCAGTTGGGAGAACGAGTAAAAGATGGACGCATCAAGATGCGTTCCATTTTTCGCGGTATTGAGGATGAGGACACGCAGTATTCTGAAGAAGAATATATGCAAAAAATAGAAAAAATCATTGGCCGTGTAAGGCAATATGAGAAAAAGGCAGGAAAACAATTTGATGTTTTACGTGATGAGACCTCAGCCAAGGATATTCGCGACAAGGCTCAGGCAGAACTAGAAGCCTTAAATCAAGAGCTAATGGCTGATTTTGAAGATATTAATTTCAATCGTAAAACGATTAACCGTATTGTTTATAAATTCCGTAATCTAGTAGATCGTATGACTCAGTTGCGTAAGCGAATTCGCACCGCTGTAGAAAGAACTTTCGCGCAAGATATTAATGCTCTCTATACTCGCTACCAAGAAATCTCCAACTCCGATACGGAGCTTGCGCGTATGAAAAAGGATACGGGCCTTACCTATGATCAGTTCCGCCGATTTGCTATCAGTGTAGAGGATTCGGAAAATCGTTTGGACCGTATCTTAAAAGAAACCAATATGAATTTTTATTGGATTCGCGATACCTATACTGCTATTTGGCGCGGGGAAAAAGCGGCAGATGCTGCAAAGTCTGAGTTGGTGGAAGCCAACTTGCGTTTGGTGGTATCCATTGCGAAAAAGTACACCAACCGCGGGTTACAGTTTCTGGATTTAATTCAAGAAGGTAATAT
>DFOS01000009.1:16624-18570 GCA_002376845.1 Bdellovibrionaceae bacterium UBA3535
AGAAGGTAATATTGGCCTAATGAAGGCGGTGGATAAATTTGAATATCGCCGTGGTTATAAGTTTTCTACTTATGCGACCTGGTGGATTCGCCAAGCCATTACACGCGCCATTGCTGACCAAGCCAGAACCATTCGTATTCCCGTACATATGATTGAGACCATTAATAAGCTGGTACGAACTTCTCGCTATCTTGTGCAGGAGTTAGGGCGTGAGCCACTACCGGAAGAGATTGCTGAGAAGATGGAAATGCCAGTGGACAAAGTTCGCAAGGTGTTAAAAATCGCCAAGGAGCCGATTTCTTTGGAAACTCCGGTGGGTGAAGAAGAAGATTCGCACTTAGGTGATTTTATCGAAGACAAGAAGGTAATCAACCCACACGAAGCCATTGTAAGTGTGCATCTTGCCGAGCAAACCCGCCGTGTGCTTTCCACCCTTACTTCCAGAGAAGAGAAGGTTCTGCGCATGCGTTTTGGTATTGGTGAAGAAAGTGATCATACCCTAGAAGAAGTGGGGCAGGATTTTAACGTTACCCGAGAGCGGATTCGTCAGATTGAGGCCAAGGCCTTAAGAAAGCTGCGCCATCCATCTCGCTCCAAAAAGATCAAAAACTTTATGGATTCGTAAATTTAAATATTTACGAATCTATTAAATTAATGCCTCTAGTTTCTAGAGGTATTTTTTTTGCTTTCATTGTTTCCAGTTTAAATCTTCTAAAGAAAAAATGCGGCGAGCATAGTGAAAGGTTTTTTCATCCTCACTTTGTAGGAAGCATGTATAGATTTTGCTACCATAAAGATAAAAATCCCCGCGGTGGGAACCATATTTTTCATCAGGATACTTCCATGCACGCGAAAGAGCTTTTATGGGTTCATCCACTGTAGTGCTTGCATTAAGTAAAGCCGCTTTGGAATACATCACCAAATTAGGAAAGCCATGAAAAGATATTAGTAAGTAGTCTTCACCCACAAGGTTAATACCTGTAGCTCCTGGGTCGCGCAAGCGAACAACTTTGCTTACTTCCCTGTCCACCGGTGAATATACTACGATACCGCGAAAAACCGGGATGTCTTTTGGGGCTTCTTTAATATGATAGTTATCTAGTAGTACAAATAATTGCTTACCATCATAGACAAGATCTGTTGCCATGCTGAGTTCGCCCTCTTTTAGCTCCGTAAAGATCTCTATATGATTCACAGAGCGAGTGGCAATATCAAATACGCTCATGCCAAGGCGACCATGGGCAATATAGATCTTGTCACCCACTAGCTGCATGGCTGTAGGATGCTCTTTGCGTTCAAAATATATTTTGGGATGGGTTTTGTAGATCCCTTTAACTTGATAATCTTTCAAGCTGCGCTCAATCAAACCATTGCGAGTTAGTACAAAAAGGGAGTCTTGGTAAATCTGTAAGTCCAAAACCGGCGCATGGTTCTCGCTGGTAAATGTGATTTGCGATTGATTTTCTAAATTGGTGATCTCGTAGAAGCCACGATATTGTTTTTCTGGGTAGGAGGTTTTGTTGTACGCGACCAACAGATGTTTTTCTTGTATATCGATCAAGGCATTGCAATTGCCCTGAGTGGATAAAAACGTCTCTTCTAAAGTTTTGGGTGCACTAGCAAAAATGAATGAAAATGCTAAACCTAAAATGAACATAGCCCCTCCCTATAGGTAGGATAGACTTATGTATTCCAGCAAAGAAAGTCATAGAAAAAATCTAATTCTGCACATTTTTATATCATTTCATGTAGTTTCGATTCGATATATTCACTCTCTAGTAATATGTGTGGTTTTCCCTTTGACTAGATAACTTGCTTATATCATTACTTAATCACCAATTGGGGGCATAGCTTAGTTGGTTAAAGCATTCGGCTCATAACCGAAGGATCCCAGGTTCGAGTCCTGGTGCCCCTACCATCCGAGGTATATTCCGGATACATCCTTT
>DFOS01000022.1 GCA_002376845.1 Bdellovibrionaceae bacterium UBA3535
TCCGTGAAAACAAGGAAAGGTCACAACCAATATGAAGGCAGTGTTTCCGGCTGCAGGCTCAAAAATGATGAACCTTAGCCTCACAGCTGCTGTTCGATACTTTGACCTAGAGAACACCACCAGCAGCAATGTACAAGAGACCGCACAAATGATCGGCCCTGGCCTAGGAATTGATATACAAATGTACATTTTAAATTTTGGTTATTCTGTATATATGATGCGTGCCAGACACCAAAGCGTTGGCCTTGTATCCAATAATTTAGAATACACCTTTATGCACACAGGCTACCATGCAGGCCTCATCAAAACCTTCCGGGCTTTAAGCCTTGGTCTCATCTATACTAGCTCGACCGGCAGCATAGAAAAAAGTGAAACCAATTTATCAAAAGATGTTGATTTTAAAGAAGAGACCATCTGGTTTTTATTAAAGTATGATTTTGGCACATCCACCAAAAAATTCCTAAATTCCTTGGTAAAATAAACTAGGCAGCAATGTCTTTTTTGTTCATATAAACAAATAAGACGTAAAGCATATGAACAAAGACAAAACCGGTAACGTATTCAATACCGCCGCCGCCAAATCCGTAGGAGTGCAGCCCTGCCCCTAAGACAAAGTTCACCCCGTACCAGGCCATAATAACCAAGGAAAAGGAAACAATGGAGCCAACAAACATACCAAATGATTTAAGTAGCCCGGCAAGCCTTGCATGCAAGAGAGCCAAATAACCAAGCAATGCGATTAGTGCCCAAGTCTCTTTTGGGTCCCATCCCCAAAAACGTCCCCAAGAATAATCGGCCCAGACACCGCCCAAAATGGTTCCTGCTGCCAATAAGACAACTCCAATTTGAATTGCGCGGTAACTGGCATCGGCCATGGCCTTGATCTTCTTTTTGGCGTCTTTTGGGGGTCTTAGATAATAGAATAGTCCAAAATCTGAGAGTCCAAAAGAAAGTAAAAATGCGGAGTAAGAAATGGTTATGGTAAGCACATGTACCGTTAGCCAAAGATTGCTTCTTAGCACTGGCTCTAGGGGCTGCAAGCTGGGGTCCAATACATTGGGCGCAAAATCCGCCACCATAAAGCACAGGCCGCCCATTAAGGAAGAAGCAAAGAGCACATATTGGTTTTTCTTTAAAAAATAAAATATCAAGGCAAAGAACAAGGTTCCCCACGCCACCCAGATGACCGATTCATACATATTCGAAACTGGTGGGCGCCCTGTTAGGTATATTCGCAGAAGAAAACCATAAGCCCCAAGCACCAATGCGAAAATATTCAGAGCAAAAGCGGAGTGCAAAAAAACTTTCTTTTTTAAAATCCAAAATAGGAAACAACAAATCGTGGCAATCAGCAATGTGATCCAAACCCACATAAAGGGATGAAGCTCATTGAAATGAACTTCGGTTACAATCTTGCGTTTTAATCCTGCATCTGATTTTTCATAAATCTTGGCGATATAAGCTTGGATTTTATCTTTAGAGGGATCGGATTGATTGGCAATGGCATTAACAAAACTTTCTGCCACAGGCCGAAACAGTTCTTTATCTTCATCACTCATTTCGGCAAGACTTTTCCAGCCCCCCTCTTGCGGTATAAAGCCTGGCAGCTGCCCTTGCAATATGGCGCTCAATACACTCATTTGGTTGGAAATGCGCTGCATACCTTGAAAAAAAGAATCCAACTTTTCCTTGCCCTCGACACGAATGTTCAATTCTTGAAAAAAGGTTGGCAAGCGATCATTGCTCGAAAGCTCTCGCAAACTAAAATACTTTCTATTTGTATCCAGCTTTAAGGAGTCCTTTATGGCTCTATGATTGATTTCAATGATTTTCGTATCCTGCCAAACATCTGGAAAGATCATCCAAGTAATGACCACTTCCGTTGCCTCTAGCTTTCTTCCCTCTGCGTTTTTATATTTTGTGCGGCCATAAATCAGCTGCATGGATTCCCTAGCAAAGGTATCAAAAGGTTTTTCCCTGCCAGCATCCTGTACGGGAATATACTTAAAGGCAGTGAAATCTGTAGAGAAGCTAAGCCCTAAGAAGGTGGCAAGTAAAAGTGAGATCATGAAGCACTCCGTTTTTTCATATAGTATTTGCGCATATAAAACAACATGCAGGCACCTAGTACGACAAGCAAAGATCCTAAGTACTTCCAAGGTCGTCCTGGGTCATAATTAACCGATAGTATACTGGCTATGGGCCTTCCCAATTCATCTTGCTTGTAAGATGCTTGGTAAAAGGTAAAGCCATTGTGTTTCAATGGTTCATTCATGGAGATAAGAGACTGTTGATCCTTGTTCACCAGCTTTACCAAAGATGCGTAGGATGCTGCGCGGTCGGTTCCAGGATATTTTTCCATTTGAAAATCCACAAGCTTTAGCGGCACACCAATATCCAGTTGCTGATTGCCATAAAGAAATACATAGCCGGCCGACTCGGTAAAGACGCGAAATAAAGAATTGGCCTCCACCCAATGTTTTTGCCCCTGAAACTCCACCTGCACGGCTTCGGTAGTTAAATCATTTGGATAGTCCCGCTTGATAAATTCTACTTTTTCCTCAGCCCTTGGATAGTAATTGATTAAGTGAAATTTTAGGCCCATCCAGCCCGTATCTTTCACATCCCCTTCCTGGATGCTGCCAGTTTTCGTAGGGCGATCTCCGTAGTAGATTTTATATGTAAGGCGCTCTCCTTCAGAATATAAAACCAAAGTGTTTTCTTGGCTTGCCTGAAAGGATTTATCTTTCGTTAGAATAATTGTAGCCGGACCTAAAGCCATGGTAGCTTCGCGCGCCGTGCCTTTGTGCAACAGCCATTCACTAAGATCCACTCGGTCGTTGCGCAGTACAAAGCGCACCGCTGGTCCACGCGTGCTGTCTTCACTTTCAATGATTTTAGAATTCTTCAACGCAAAGGGAATATAATCCACTATTTTAAATTCACCATCTGGCAAATCAATGCTCATATTGGGAGGATTTTTATAAAAATCTACTTTTTCATTTATCAAACTAACAAAGCCATCACCATCTTGGCTCATAAATAGTTTTACTTCTCTTTGCGGCACAGAAACAAATTGGTTGGATTTGTCAGCCCCTAGCACGAGAGTGCCATCAATTCCGTAGCGCATGGTTAACCACGAGCCAAAAATAAGAACTAGCAAGCCAATATGTGCCACAAGAAATGGAATATGCTTTCGGCGCCAGGGCCATCTATGCAGGGCCGATAAAATTAGACTCACGCTTAAACAAATTAGCGCAACAATCATATATGGAGATTTGTAAACTATGGCCTGCGCAATTTCGGCGTTGTATTTGGATTCGATGATGGTGCCAACAGCCGAGATGATTGCTAGAGCTAAAATCACCAATACGGCAAACTGCAAAGATCCTAAGAATTTATAAAGCCATTTCAGAATTTTCATCTACCAGGAAACTACGAAAAAGCACGTTGATTGCCAATGAAATTCGGTCAAATCCTGAGCTACGGATGCCAATTAAAGCCATAATAACGAGCATAGACTTATTTCTTCAATGATTGCGGCTTCGGCTTTTGCTCCCATGGGCAATGGCGGCATTGATTCTTGCAGCAGTAGCCACGCTTTTTTAAATAAGCCTCTGTGAAAACCATGAAATCATTTTCAAAATAATAGTCTTCACCCTCGCTTAACGCCAAATCCTTACATTCTTTTTTCTTTAACAATTTGACCCCGCAACACACCGTCCATACGCGACTTCATACTCGTATCATAGCCCAATATCTTAATTTTGTGCTCACAAAGGTCACTTAACTGATTCAATCCTTTGACAGCATCTAAATGTACCGTCCAATAATCTCTGGTTATGGCCTGGGGATTTTTGTATTTCTTTAATAATAAGGCCGACTTCGTCTTGCCTACTTGCTCTACGGCCTTCTGGGCATATCTTTCCTTACTTAAGCTGCGTAGCAGGTGCGCTCGCCGCTGAATTTCCTGCAGGGGCAGCTTCTGTGCATAATCATTGGCTTTGGTGCCAGGCCGATCGGAATAGGGAAAAACATGGATTCTGGTCCACGGCGTAGCGGATAGCCGATCAAAGGTATTAGAAAATTCCTCTTCGCTTTCCCCAGGAAAGCCCACGATAACATCCATCCCAACAAAGGCTCCTGGAATGTATTTTTCGATTCGTTGCAACGCAGATTCTACTTGATGGGCATCATAATTCCTTTTCATATCCTTAAGCACTTTGGTATTTGCCGATTGAATGCTCATATGAAAATGCGGGCACATAGCCTCTTCTTGGTAAAGCTCCAGCAAACGATCGCTAAGCTCGGGCGGCTCCAACGAGGACAAACGAATGCGGGGCATATTGGTTTGCTTAAGGATACTTTCCACCAAATCCTCTAAATAGTGATACTTTTCTGGCGCTTTTCTTCCCCTAGCAGCTGTTAGCAGATCCTTATGATCCTTGCGAGAGGCATAATCTCCGATATGCACACCTGTTAGTACCAACTCACGCACACCTTGATCATAAAGCTCTTGCACCCGATCTACCAATTTTGGAATGGGTATGGAGCGCGATTTTCCGCGCGCAAAGGGAATTACACAATAGGTACAAAAAGAATTGCAACCATCTTGGATTTTTAAAAACGCACGGGTATGACCTTTTTCAATGCCGCCGCCGCTTTCCAAATCCTCTTTTTTAAAAATATTGGAATGGAAAACCTTCTTACTCAGTTTTCCTTTGAAATAATCCGATATAATATTTTCGATTTCCCCTTTATGCGAGTTGGCAACGACCAGATCCGCCCCAGGAACTTGAAACTTATCGGTATCCACTTGTGCCGCACAGCCCGTTACAACCACGGTGGAGTGGGGCTCTTTGGCTTTTATGCGCCGGATTTGCTTTAAAGCTTCTTTCGTTGCCTCTGCAGTTACGGCGCATGTATTCAAGATATGTACTCTTGGCTTGTCAGCAATTTGAAAACCATGCGCATCGAGCCGCTTTTGTAGAAGGCCAGTATCGTAAGTATTTACCTTGCAGCCATAAGTATGAATTTTGTATGAGGATTTAGTTTCTAACAAACCAACCTCCTCCCATCAATGCATTGTCTTTGTAGAATACGGCTGCTTGTCCTGGCGTGATGGCTCTTTGCGCCTCTTCAAAAACAATATCCGCCTTATGATTGTCTTTGATTCGAACTCTTGCATAAGCACCTTTGTGTTGATAACGAACCTTCACCTTGAGACGGTCGTTGTCATTCACTTTTGCCAGCAGGTGAACGTCCTCAATTTCCGCGGTAGGTTGATAGAGATATTTTTCTGGTCCCACCCAGACTATATTGTCTTTTGGATCCACTTTAATAACAAACAAGCTTTCATGATGATGAATCCCAAGACCGCGCCTTTGACCATAGGTAAAGTGGTGAATGCCAGGGTGATCCCCTAATACCTTGCCCGAGGGGTACAAACAAATTTTTCCAGGAGAAAACTTATCTTCTCCTACTTGCGAGGAGATAAAATCCGTATAGGAATTATTGCCAACAAAACAAATGCCAGTGGAATCTTTTTTGCGAGCCACAAGCAAATCATTTTTTTCAGCATATTCCCTTACCTGAGACTTTTGCATATTCCCAACAGGAAATAAAAGGCGTGGTACAATCTCAGGCTCAATGGTAAATAAAAAGTAAGTTTGATCCTTACCGTCATCAGCACTTGTCACGATTACATCTTCTGAGTTTTTATTTTTCTCCACTTTGGCATAATGCCCGGTAGCCAAATAATCGCAATCCAGCTCTTTCATCTTACGTATTAGATGATCAAACTTAAGATAGGTATTGCAGTTTACACAGGGCAAAGGAGTACTACCAACAAGATACTGATTCACAAAGGGATCAATGACTTTTTCTTTAAACTTTTCCTCGCAATTTAAAACATAAAATGGAATACCCAACTTATCTGCCACACTTCGCGCATCATCCACATCAATGGAGGAACAACAAGTGCCGTTGCCTTCCTCAATATTACAATTGGAATAATCCCAAACCTGCATGGTTACACCAATGACCTCATAGCCCTGCTCCACCAAAAGTGCCGCAGCCACAGACGAATCCACACCGCCACTCATGGCCACCAAGACGCGCTTTTTCATATCTCACCTCTTGCGATCTTTCTAACATGCATAACAACCTCTTTTAATGTTGTAACAAACAAATCTATGTCCTCTTGGCTCGTTCCCCAACCCAATGACAAGCGTAAGGAGGACTGCGCCTCTTGCCGGGAAAGGCCCATGGCCAATAATACAGGTGAGGGCTCCGGATTGCCTGAGGAGCAAGCTGCCCCGGTAGAAACCGAAAAGCCTTTTACATCTAAGTTCATCAATAAAGTCTCCCCGTCAACACCCTCTAGGACCAAACTGGAAGAGGCACCAATTCTAGGGGCTTCTTTGCCAGTAATGCTCACCCCATCTATCTCTTTTAAAATTCGAGACTCCATATAGTCTCTTAAGTTCTCCACTTCCTTTGCATAGGCCTCGATCTCATCTTTTCTCTCTGCCATTCTACCAAAGCTGGCTATGGCCAAAGTATTCTCGGTCCCGGCTCGCCGCTTTCTTTCTTGTGCCCCACCATGAATGAGAGGATCAAGATGGCGGCCCTTTTTGATATATAAAGCTCCGACCCCTTTTAAGGCATAGAACTTATGCGCTGAAAAGGACATATAATCTACGCCCAAATCTTTTACATCTACGAGGGACTTACCCAAAGACTGCACACCATCACAATGAAATTGCGCCCCTACTTCGTGCGCCATACTCACCATTTCTTTAATGGGAAATATATTGCCGGTTTCATTGTTCGCATACATGATGCTGACTAGAGCGACTCTCTCATCCAAATGCCTTTGATAAAAATCCATATCCATGAAGCCATCACGATTCACGGGTATCTGAATGATTTTGTAGATACCCTGCTCTTCCAAATATTTTAAAGTACGAATCACAGAAGGATGCTCTACCGCAGAGGTTAGAACGGTTTTTCTATCACCATTACGAAAACCCTTAAGAGCAGTATTATTCGCCTCGGATCCGCCACTGGTAAATACCAGCTCCAATGGATGGGCTCCGATTAATTCAGCCACTTGCTTTCTTGATTCGCGGAGAAGACTCTTGGGATGGCGACCATCTGCATGGATGGATCCTGCATTTCCCCAGGCATGAAGGTCGCTAACAACCGCTTCTCTCACGAAGCTAGCAACGGGGGTGGTTGCATTATGATCCAAGTAGATGTTTTTGCCACTGGCCCGAAAAGCCTCCCGCGGTAAAGGCGCGGAACTTTTCATGCTGTCTTTCTTAACACAAGGCCCCATGGGGCTCAAACTATAAAATCTTTTGCACTTCTTTCATCATTTCCTCAGGGCTTGTCTGAGGAGAAAAACGCTTAAAAGGCTTTCCATCCTTATCCACAACGAATTTCGTGAAGTTCCACTTTACGGCTTCTGTGCCAAAAATTCCGGACATTTCAGATTTTAAGTATTTATAAATGGGATGGGCATCATCACCATTCACTTCTATTTTGGCAAATAATGGAAAACTAACGCCATAATTGACCTTACAGAACTCCTGAATTTCTTCTTCCGTGCCAGGCTCTTGCCCCCCAAATTGGTTGCAAGGAAAGCCCAATACCACAAGGCCCTGGTCTTTGTATTCTTGGTAAATTTTTTCTAAGCCCTCGTATTGCGGTGTAAAACCACATTTGCTGGCCAAGTTCACAAAGACCATGGTTTTACCTTTGAACGGCGCAAGCGTAGTTTCTTCTCCATTTATGGTTTTCACTGGAATTTCATATAATTTCATATTCGCCACCTTTTTACTGGGTTTTACAATTGCATCCTCACAGTAACGGATTTTGTCGGATTTTAATACCTGCAGCCGGTCATAATTCTCACAAACGCTTTTGTCTAAACTTTGCTTAGAGGCCAGATAAAAATACAGCGGCAGCAAATAGTTTTTTACTTTCTCTGCTACGGCTTTGGGTTTGCTCGCATTCGCATTTGCAAAGCCCCTTTCGCACATCTCCTTGTTAAAGACCATCGAAGGATCTTGTTTCTCAATCAAGACTCGATATAGGCCAGCGATAAGACCGGAGCGATCTTCCCCAGCCGTACAATGCAGAAGGGTTTTATTTTGCTTTTGTGCTAATAATTTTACTGTTGCCAATGCTGATTCGCATAGGCTCTGATCTTGCTCCGCGTCCTTCCAAGGGAAAACAATATGCGCAACATCACTGATGCCAAGATTTTTTAAAGCCTTGATTTCTTGGCGATGCTTGTCCTCTTTGTGAGTAGACAGAATGATCACCGACTCGACTCCAAGCCTGTGAATCTCTTTGTAATTTCCCTCCGGTGAGGCCGAACGAAATCGTTTTTCTTCCTTATCAAAGGTGTGCAAATTGCCAAGCTGGTAGCCTTTTACGCTAGAATCCAGAGCATAAAAACCTTTCCCCTCGGAATGTTGAATGTAAAATGCATGCACAAAACTTAGAAACAATAAGAGCATGGGCTTATTATTTCGTTTTCTCTTAACTTGTAAAGTCAGAACGTAGAGTCATATGGGAGCTGTCGAATCTCTAATCGCTAGCTATAATAATTGCAAAGAAAACGGACAATCTTTGTGATTTTCAACACTTATGATACATTGCCTTTTATACACAGAGGGACGAATTTTGTTGGTAAGCAAGACACAAGCAATCGACATTCTTAAGGGCGGCGGCAATGTCGCCATTCCGACGGAAACCGTATATGGATTGGCTGGTCGCTATGATTCTCTTAAAGCGGTGGAAAATATTTTTCGCATCAAACAGCGCCCCTCTTTTGACCCGCTGATTTGTCACATTTCAAACCTAGAACAAATTGATTTATTGACCAAAAATTTTGATCCCACTAGCCAAAGGCTGGCAAAAGAGTTTTGGCCGGGCCCTCTAACCATCGTTCTACCTAAATCGAAAAACGTGGATTCGTTGATCACAGCCGGTCTTGATACAGTGGCCATTCGCATGCCAAAGCATCGCCTTTGCCAGGAAATCATCGAAGAGGTGGCTAGCCCGCTTTGCGCTCCCAGTGCAAATTATTTTGGAAAAACATCCCCATCCAGCATGCAACATGTAGAAACGGAATTTGGCGGAAAGCTTGCCGTGGTGGACGGCGGCGACTGCGAAATCGGCATTGAGTCTACCATCGTTGAGGTGATCGATGGCCAGGTGTTTATTCATCGTAGCGGCATGATTAGTAAGGCGGATATGGAAAATCTGGGTTTTGAAGTATTGGACAGAAAATCCAAAAGCGCGCAAGGGCCCGGAAGTATGCAGGATCATTATATGCCCAAAGTCCCCTTTTATTTGATTAAAGAAAATAAAAAACAATATCTTGAAAATAAGGAAAGGTTAAAAGAATGGAAATTGGAGGATGATCCTTATTTAGCCGCTCGTAATTTGTATAAAAACTTGCGTCATCAAGCCGAAACCACCAGTGGTTTTTATACCTATATATCGGATGAAGATGGCCACTGGGAAGCGATCTGGGATCGCTTAAAAAAAGCCTCCTACAGAAAGGACTTGTTTTGATTTTTATTTCTCTGTTTTTTAGTTTTGCTATGGCGCAAGATTGCGAGATTCCCTTTCCTTTGAAAACCAAATCCGGTTTGCAGGCGGCTTGCCTAACTTATGAGAAATCCTACACAATCGGACATATCGTTTTTTATACTTTCCCCAGAGCTAGAACGGAAAGTGACAAATGGCCCTACGAGTTTCAGTATTTTCAGGACAATAAATCCACACGCAACCGCCTCTGCCGGTTATTTGGTGCAAAAAAAGAGTCTCCTAGATCACAAATCAGTGATCCAGCCAAAGAGGCTATCGTATACGATGAAAATGGTTTTCATGTGGAGCCTGCAAGCAAAAGCCTTAAGGTGCTAGCTTGCAGTTTGATCGACTACTAAATACTATCCCAACGAATTTTGCACTCTTAGCAATTGATTCAAAATCTCTTGTACTTCGCTATGTAGAATGCCCAGGTCTTCTAAGGTCTTGGCCGCACTTTCTGCATGCGCTTGATTTCGCATATTGATCTGTTTGGTGCCGCCGCAGTTAACAATTGAATGATGGTCTTCAACTCTGCCTCATGAAATTCTCTTTTTAACATTAGCTCCAAACGATAAAGTTGCATGGGTATACTAGATTTTACCGCAGGATTGGAGGCTGTGCTGAGGCGCTGTCCTTGTTGAAAGCCTATGCTTTCTTCGACTTTCACCTTATGAAAGAATTCAAACTCAAAAACTCGACCATGAAGTGATACATCGGCTTCTGATAATAAAAAGGACTCACTCGTTTTTGGATCTAACATTAACCAATCGGAGCCGTTTTTCACACCCAAAGCTAAATAGAATTTCTCGGTATATAAGGATCTAGCGATTTCAAAGCCTTGGTTTTGCAAGCTACTAAAATGCATGGCGCCACTTTTCGCATACTTTTGCAGACTAGCCTCGTGCAAAGAATAAATCTCCCTAAGGGAAGAGGGCAAATCTTCCACAGCAGGTTTTCTAATGATTTGCCGAGAATCTACTATTTTATCCCCTTGCAGGTACATAATGAATCCATCCTCTGCTAGGAGCTTCACATCCTCTTTAGCATGCAAGCCGCGAAAGGTAGAATTATCCAGCTTTCCCCAGCTCTTTCCAGGCATTATAAGATCCGGCTTTGCAAAGTAATAAGTAGACTCACCATGATGTAGCAAAAAGGCCTGCTCATTTTGGTTCATCACCTTCACTCTTTCAATCATAAGCTTGTCTAAGGATTCCACCGTCAGATGACTCTGCTGCAAAAATTCTTCCACCGCTTTTTGGTGAGAAAAAATCAAGTCCTTCGCATATGGAGACTTTAAGCTTTGCACCAAGTCGTTATTAGGATTTAAATTTTCCTTTGTATATCTGGGTGCAATGGAGACATTGCCATTTTCATAGTAAAAAATAAAATCGGAATTTTCTAATTTTCTATTAGAATTTGCCAAGAAACCTATGCCATTTTCGCCCTGCCATATTTGCGGCGCCACTTCTTTGTTCGTAGAAAACAGATAAAAGTTCTCGCCTGCGTAGAACAAATAATACTCTTGATTGTTTTCCTTATTCGTTACTTTATGCACTTTTGCAAAAGCCACATCTTTTATTTGTAATTCCCCATCAATCATAAGTTTACGAATTTCTGCATCATACTTTTGCAATAATTCTATTTTTTCAGGCTGTGACACATTTTTTGTTTGTAAATAGGGATTCTGAACCTGAAAGCTCTCTTCATATTTAGCATGGGATTTTTTTGTTATCTCAAATAAAGATTCTACATAGAATAAATCATAACACTGTTTAGCAAAACCAAATGACATGAATAGTGTGATTAGAATAGTCAAAGCATCCCCCCCGGGTCGATGGGACTAAATTGAATCCTCTTTGTGAAAATTACTAGTTAAGTGGGTAAAAATGTAAATTTGCCAATGAAGTGCAACATAATAGAATAAAAAGCTTACTAGAATAGCCTGAGCTTTTTGTATGTATAAGATACGGTTTTAGAACGGAAAACCGCCTGGGCCCTTACCGCCGCCCTTCATGCCAGGAAAGCCTCCACCGCCGCCAAGTCCTGGAAAGCCCCCGCCTCCCATACGCATCATTTGCGACATCATCTTTTTTGCCTGCTCAAACTGTTTGATAAATTTGTTGATGTCTTTCACCTCGGTGCCGCTTCCTTTTGCAATGCGGGCCCTACGTGAACCGTTTAGAATTTTTGGCTCGGCACGCTCTTTCGGCGTCATAGAACGGATAATGGCCTCAATTTTTTTGATCTCATCATCAGGCGGCGCCATATTCTTCATCTGCTTTTTCATCTGCCCCATGCCAGGCAACATATCCATGACACCACTTAGTCCGCCTAGTTTTTTCATTTGCTGAATTTGGGCCAGAAAATCTTCCAGGGTGAATTGCCCTTTGGACATTTTTTTTGCCTGCTTTTCGGCTTCCTTTTCATCCACAAGCTCTTTGGCTTTTTCTACCAAAGATAAAACATCCCCCATATCCAGTATACGAGAGGCCAAGCGATCTGGATAAAAGATTTCAAGATCTGCAACCTTTTCTCCTGCACCCATAAATTTGATGGGGATTCCTGTGGCTTCACGAATGCTCAAGGCTGCCCCGCCGCGTGCATCCCCATCAATTTTTGTAAGAATCAGGCCGCTTAGAGACATTTGCTCATGAAAAGCTTCTGCAACATTAAGAGCCTGTTGCCCTAGCATAGCGTCCGCAACTAGCAGGCTCTCTTGCGGCGGCAGAGCTTCTTTCATATTTTTTAACTCGCTCATTAAGTCCGCATCCACCTGCAAGCGGCCGGCAGTATCCACAATCATCACTTCTATCATATTGTCAGCCGCCCACTTTTTTGCTTGCTTTAAAATCTCTAGGGGATCTTGAATTTGGCTTGAATCAAAACATGGAAGATCGTTCTTTTTTCCTAGCGTGAGCAATTGATCTTTTGCTGCCGGACGATAAACATCTGCTGGAATCAAGCCAGGTTTTTTAGAATATTTCTTCCGAATATGTAGAGCCAATTTGGCAGCCGTAGTCGTTTTACCCGCACCTTGTAGACCAACCAAAAAAATTACCGCCGGCTTTTCTCGCAAATTAAGCTCACTTACCTCTGAGCCCAAAAGACTGGTCAATTCTTCATGCACGATCTTAACAAATTGTTCACCGGGCGAGACCGAGGCCAAAACCTCTTGGCCAAGAGCTTTTTGCTTTACTCTTTCAATAAAGGTTTTGACCACCTTGAAATTCACATCTGCTTCTAAAAGATGAAGGCGTACCTCTTTAACGGCATCCTGGATGTTCTTTTCGTTAATCTTGCCTTTGCCTTTTAAATTTTTAACAACACCGGTCAATTTGTCGGATAGTGATTCAAACATGGCAACTAACTTGACTGTCTTTTGCTTATAGATCAACCTTTTTTTATGATCAAAGTCCTACGAATTGTGCTAATGTGGTCGTGGTTTGTTATAAGCACTAGCATTCTATCGCTGGTATTAATTTTTCGCCGCGGCAATGTTCATAACGGAGTATTCATCACGCATCCTGTGGGGCAAGTGGTGCTAAAAATCCTCGGCTTAAAGCTCGACATTGAAAATTATGAAAAGCTCGAAACCTCACAGCCCTGCGTTTATATAAGCAATCACCAAAGTCTTTTGGACGTATTTACTTTTTGTGCCTTTTTCCCCCATAAAACCTTTGTGGTGGCAAAAAAATCGCTACGTTATACGCCGTTTTTTGGGTGGGGATTTTCCTTGAGTAACAATATCTATATTGACCGCAAAAATCGTAGCAAAGCGGTAAAAGAAATGGCCAAAGCAGAGGAGCGCATTCGCCAAGGCTGGTCGTTTTTTGTTTTCCCCGAGGGCACTCGCTCTAGAGGTAAGGGATTGGGGCAATTCAAAAAAGGTGCTTTTCATGTGGCTATGAATACCGGAGTTCCCATTGTGCCATGGATTTGTCAGACCTATCGGCACGATTGGAATTCGTTAAAAACGCAAACCATCAAAATGAAAGTTTTGGACCCTTTTTATTTAGATAAAAACAAAAATCTAGATGAACAAATACAAAAAATTAGAAATTCAGTTCTTGAATATCTGAATGAGGAAAGCCCCGGTAAACAGCCGTAACTCGCTGGTAAGAAACTTGTACCAAGGTTTCGAGATGTCGCTCTCTTTCTACATGCAAAGGCTCTAAAAAACTTAGTTGCAATTTGATTTCCTTTTTCAAAAGAAGATTGAAAAAATGCTTAGGAAATCGCATATCGCCATACCAACATATCTCATCGCGGTTGTTTTTAGAAACTGGGACTCCATCAATGCTCAAATACTGCAAACAAAAAGGTTGAATGGCTTTTTCTGCGTAGATGGCCGCATTGTAAAGGGGTTTTCGAAAACGCAGAATTTCATCGCCGTTGGTGCTAGTTGCCTCAGGAAAAATGGTAACGTTTAGGCCTTTTTCTAAGCCTGTGGTAATTTCTTGAATTTCTTTTCTAAGGTTTTCTTTATTTCGTCTTTCCACAAATAAACAACCACCTATGCGGCAAAGAAAGCCTAAGATTGGTACCTCACGAATTTCTACTGATGTAACAAAATTTGTGGGCACGGTAGCGGCCATAACAAATACATCTAGATAGGACATATGATTGCCCACCAAAAGATGATTCTCTTTTATGGGACTGCCTTCTATGCTAACTTTCACGTTCATATAACGTAGAGCTTTTTGACAGTGATTATGCAGCAAGAGAGCTATCCGTTTTCTTGTTTCCCATGGATCTTTTGTTGTTAGGTGAATCCATGTGGCATACAACAAGTAGCGGCTAAGATAGAAACCAAAACCAATCAATCTAAAAAACAATCTCATATATAGGACCTAGAAAAATAATGCTTTTGATATCTTTTATCTAAATCCTTTACATCAAGCAATGTGAAAAAATCAGCGCACTTCCATGCCTTGTCCCAGGCGGGATCTGATACCACTTTGGCACCAGCTCGAAGATAGGATTGTAGCAAGCCAGGCAACTCTGCCTCTTGCTTATCAGAAGCCATAATGGGATAGTTAATAAGTGGACGGATCCCATACATTGGCTCTTGCATATATTTGATCTTTGCCACCGTGGCCAAGCAATCTTTTGAATTTAAAAATATAGAGGTGCAGCCAAACAGATATTTCGCGTTCAAAAAAGTCATATAAGCGGCAATACCGCGCCATAACAAATCAATGCTTCTGCCGCTACGGTAATCCGGGTGTATGCAAGCCCGGCCCAACTCGATTTTCACTCCCTCAGTTTGTAAAAAATCCCCCAAATCAAACTCCGTTTCGGAGTAAAAACGGTCTGAAAAAACATCGGATATCATTCTATAGGTACCAATCACTTGTTTTTTCTCTAGGTCTTCAATTAAAATATGATCGGCAAAGACATCGAACTCATCCACATCAAGCCGGTCTTCATCTTGCAGGAACACGCGGCTTCGAAGCTGCAAGGCCTTGTACAAGCTAACTTGATCATCCGCTACATAGACTCGGTATTTACCAAAAATAAAATCGAAGTGATTTTTAGCGCGAAAACGCCTAGTTGATTCAAATTCATTAACAGGAAATAGAATTTCCATAGCTAGCCTCCATGCGCTGGGCCAAGCTGTTGAGCAAGCTACAGAAGGCCTCAGATCTTGTTGTTAAACTAGGTATGTAGACACTTTCATCTTGCCTATGCATACCGTTGGCGATCGGTCCAAATCCGTCTAGACACACATTGTTTTTAGTATTGAGATAACATAAATCCGAAGCACCGCCACTAGCCGCTATATCTGGCCGTCGCTTCTCTAATCTTTCTACAGTATCCAGATAAGTCTGTACAAAATCATAGGTGGAATTTTGATTTCGCATGGGAGGGCAAAAATCGTGGACTTCAAAATCATATTGTACACTTTCGCCAAAAATATTTTTCGCAATGTCTGCACGAAAAATACGGTGAAGCTTTGGCAAAAAGACATTCAAATCCTCTATTTCAGAAAAACGTATATCAATTTTGGCTCGCACCAAGCCGCAGACGATATTAAATGTAGAAGTGTTGGACTGAATACTTCCCAGATGTAGGCGTAGATCATTATGCGGTGAAACTTGTTTTAACAATTTTTGGTATTTTTGCGAAAAATCATGGAAGGCATTGAGCTCTTCGCCCTTTGCCCGGCCACAATGCGCCTCAATCCCCTTGGCAATCACCTCTACCCAGTAATTGCCATTTCTTTGGTTGATGATATCGCCATCACCCAGTGCGGGCTCAAAGCCAAAACAAAAATCCAGGTTCTTTTTAATTTGCTGAAAATAATTCTGAAATGAGGGAGAGCCGATCTCCTCTTCTGAGGAAATGATCACCCGTATTTCGAAGGGAATGCTCTGTCTAGCCACCAAAAATTTACGAAGTGCCGCCAACATGGTAATGATACCGCCTTTATTGTCCGCAACTCCTGGCCCTATAATATAATCACCGTTTATTTTAATATGTCTTTTCCAACGAAGTGTGGCTACTGTGTCCGCATGGGCAACTAGGGCGATCTTTAATGGATTTTTAGCATTGGATTTGTATGTGCTTTCCAGCAGCGGCACGTTAGCATTATCACCTTTGACAAAATGATTTTCAAAGCCCAGCTTTGCCAGCTCTTCGGCAGCGTAGGCAATAACCTTCTGGATTCCTCGAGCTTGCGAGCCCGCAGAGGCGATTCTTGAGACCTTGTACAATTCATCCAGTATTTGGTTCTGCTTCCTTGCAAAAATATTGGTTAACAATATGCCTCCTACTTGTTTTACAATTCCATTCCTTCATCCAGATTCTGTTAGCAATATGTTAGATATTGATTAGAAAGCAAGACTTTTGTTATTTTTAGACATGAATAACCAGAGATCTTAGAGCAGCGAATAGTAAAAAGACCTTAGCGCTCATAAGAGGTGAGCTGTGCCAATGTTTTTACCTTTCCGTTTTTTACAGATTTCACATATAAGGGCAAGGGCATTTTATCACTTATGGCGATCATGAACTCTTCGTTTGATTTACCCGTATTATATAGAAGAATTGTCTCATTTTGAGATGTCATTATTTTTTACGAGTTACAATTTATGAACAATTAAAAACCACTGAATGCAATTTATAGACGTTTAACAGGCATCCGAATTGCACCAAAATTTGTAGGGGGATAAAAATGATCGCGCACATTCCAATACTATTAAGCCTGATTTTATACGCCCAAAAGACTTCGGCTGATCCAAACGAAATCAATACACGCAGCTCACAAGGAAAAACCGAGGGTGTATCCGTAGAGATGCGCAGCCCTAATGCAGACCTAGAAACGCTTGATAAAATGCAAAAATTAACTGCACTACGAGTTTCTATCGAAGTTCTTGATTCCTTTGCTTCGTCAGAGGACATGGACCAGACTAAGATTGAACGTTTGATTGAAGAATATGAAAGACTGGCTAGCACTTTGGATGAATCGCAGCTGACAGAGCTAAAACTGAATGAGCAAAACTCACAAAGTCAGGGCTCTAGCTTTGAAGAAGTCATACAAAAGTACAAGTCAAAAGCATCTAAATAAGAGCAAGACCTTTATTTTTTAGCTTGGCAAAGTCCGTCGAGAATTTGACTACCCTACTACTTCTTAGCTAATCGATGTAAAAAGAAAGCAACCCCAATAAATGCGGCTAGCGATACAATCTCTCGTACAGCCTGCGCTATACCATCAATGGCAATATTGAAGTTCAAATATAGCACCACCGCTACCAGCACGCCCATCAAAGCTTCTCCAGCAATAAAGCCACTAGAAACCAAAACGCCAAGATCTTTCGCCTCGGACTCTTGCTTTTTCTTTTTATGCACATAGTAACGAATCAAGCCGCCCACCAACATGGGAACCGCAAGAGTAATTGGTAAGTAAATCCCCACCGCTACCGGCATAAGATGCAAGCGAAAGCTGGATTCCTTGCGCTTTAAAACACCATCCATCACCAAGATGACAACGCCAATCAGGGCTCCGTAGCCGATCATATTATAGGGCAAATTACCATCACCAAATAGCGCCTGGGTGATCGAAGCAAAAAGTGTTGCCTGAGGTGCTTTAAGACCTTCACCAATAACATAAGCTTCATGAAGAAGCGTAAGAACGGGAGCAATCACAAAGGCGGGAATGGTCACACCAATGATCTGTGCAATTTGTTGCGATCTTGGTGTTGCCTTCAAAATCGCGCCAGTTTTTAAGTCTTGCGAGCAGTCTCCAGCTGAACAGGCCGCACAGCAAACAACGGCTGCCACCCCTAGGGTAGCCAAAATTGCCGACTCTCCCTTAAAGCCCAGCACCAAAAAGAACGCAGCCGTACCCAAAAGTGCAGAAATTGTCATACCAGAAACAGGGTTGTTGGAGCTTCCAACCAAGCCCACGATATAGCTAGAGACCGCCACAAATAAAAAAGAGACCAAAAACATCAAGCCCGTAGTTAAAACCGATAAAAGGTGATCCCCTATAAAGATCTCGTACAAATAAAACATCACGATCAAACACAGAAGAAATATACTTAGCATGGCAACTAGGGAGATATCGCGATCCTCTTGTACAATATTATGCGCTTGATCTTTTTGGGAATAGGCATCCTTTAAGCCCCCTATTCCAGAGGCAATCCCCTTGCGAACAGAGACTATGGACCATAAACCTCCCACGATCATGGCTCCTACACCTAAATAACGAATTTGGCTTGACCATAAGGTCCAGGCTATATCCAAGGGGACCTCTGCCTGCAAAGCTTCAGGGATGCCAAAAAGCGGTATCCCCACAAGCCAACCTATTGAACCACCAATAAATACCAAAACAGCGACTTGCAGACCCACAATATAGCCAACCCCTAAAAGTGCCGGCGAGGCATCAAGGCCCAAAAAGCCGATTCGCCCCATGGCCGAAAAAGCGATGGCTACTTCGCCAGTAAAGATTTTAAAGCCGCTAGAAAGCAATTTAAAAATCGCTCCAACGCCAACACCTTTTAGGATGGTGGACAAACCAATTTTCGCATCTTCGACGCTACCTTCTGCCGACTCCAATACCGTGGCACAGGCAACGCCCTCTGGATAAATCAAATCTTTATCTTCGACTATAAGGGCACGTCTTAAGGGTACCATAAAGATAATACCCAAAAGACCACCGCTAATGGCGATTGCCGTGGTTTGAACAAAATCAAAATCCGACCATGCACCAACAATTACAAGCGCCGGCAAGGTGAAGATGATCCCTGCAGCTAAGGACTCACCTGCTGAAGCCATGGTTTGTACGATATTGGATTCATATTTGTTGCTTTTGCGGAAAATGCCCTTCATGACTCCCATGGCGATTACGGCAGCCGGAATGGAGGCAGAAACTGTCATCCCTGCATAAAGACCTAAATATACGTTGGCGGCAGTCATAACAATGGCAATGACGATGCCCAGGCCAATGGATAAGGGACTTAATTCTACTAGTTTTGCCGGCTTCTGCATAAATTACTCCTATGCCAAAATGAAAGCGGCAAACTAATGGAAAACCAACAGATATGCATCAAATGATTGCAATTTTTGAAATTAATATTGGGTTATTGCTAAGGCTTTAGGCTCCTTCCACAGGCGCTAGCCGAGGACCGTGGCATTCCTTCTTCATCGAGAAAATAAAATTTGCCACCTTCCGCAGGCGCTAGCCGAGGACCGTGGCAAAATTTATTTTCGAGAATTACCAGCGCGTATAATGCCCCCGATGAATGGACCGCAATGCTAGAGCCAATAAGAAAAACATACTAATGACCAATACCAACAAAGCTTTTGGAGCGGATACATCCGAAACCCCAATCAGGCCATAGCGGACACCATTGATGAAGTAAAGTAGCGGATTGAATTCTGATAGCTGGCGCCAAAATGGATGCAAAATATCTATGGAGTAAAACACACCGCCCAAATAGGTTAGCGGCAAGAGAATGAAGGCGCTTACCGCTGACATTTGATCAAAATTTCTCGCCCAAAAAGAAACGGAAATCCCTAGAAAAGCAAAGGAGACGCCGCCGATTATCAAGAAAGCCAAAAGGTAGATGGCCGAATGTGGAAATAAGAAGCCCGCCTCTTGAACGTAGTAAAATATACTGCCCACAATATACGTAATAACTCCCACCAACAAACCGCGGGACAAACCACCAAAAGCATAGGCCCAAACAATTTGTATGGGACTTAGTGGAACGGTTCTCAAATCTTGCAGGTCACCATGAAATTTCGAGGTCACAATGGAGGATGCTGTATTCTGATAGGCGTTATTCAATACCGACATCATAATCAAACCTGGTATCAAAAAAGCCAAATAGGAATATTCACTATCCATATTGATACTGCGGCCTAAACTAACCCCAAAAATTAACAAATACAAAAATGAGTTAATGACAGGAGTAAATATGGTTTGTCCGATTACTCGAACAAAGCGCCCCACTTCTTTTTTGTACAAAAACCAAAACGGCAAAAAAACAGAGGGTTTATTCATGATTTCCATCTCCTAGCACCCGCAAAAAGGCATCTTCCAATTTGCCTTCACGAACTTTGAAATCTTTGATGTCTTTAATATCAATTTGCACATTGGATAAGAAGCCACCAAAATCCATATTGGATGGTACGCGAAAGTAGTTGATCACCCCTTCTTTTCTAAGAAAATAAGGATTCTTTGTCATGTCTACTTTTTCATTGGCTAGTTCCAATTCAAATTCTTTTTCGGTAAAATCTTTAATGATATCTCGAGTCTTTCCTAAACGTAAAAGTTCACCATGATTGATAATGCCCACACGGTCACAAAGACATTCTGCCTCTTCTAAATAGTGGGTCGTTAGCAGTATGGTACATCCATTGCGATTAAGCTCGCGCACAAAATCCCATAGAGAATTACGCAATTCTATATCCACCCCAGCTGTTGGCTCATCCAGTAAAAGTAGCTTTGGCTTATGAACTAAGGCCTTACATATTAGCAAGCGGCGTTTCATGCCGCCTGATAATTGCGAAACTTTTTTATTTCTATGTGGGTATAGCCCCATATTATGCAATAAATAGTCAATATGCTCCTGATTGTTAGAAATACCATAATAGCCTGACAAAAAATTGAGAATTTCATTCACAGTAAAAAAACCATGACTTACAATCTCTTGCGGAACGACTCCCAAAAGGCGTTTGGTAAGAAGGTTGCTTCTTGCCACCTTACTGCCAAATACTTTTACCTCACCGCTACTGGCCTCAATCAAAGTGGTGATAATGGAGATCAAAGTCGTTTTACCGGAGCCATTTGGACCTAGTAGACCAAATATCTCTCCTTCATCTAAGGTAAAACTTAAGTTATTAAGAGCTAGTGGCCCTTTTTCATATTGTTTTGTTAAACTTTCTACTTCCAATGCGTGCATCAGGTATCCTTTAAATGTAATTGATTCTTCACTTCATCCTCATCGCATTCCGTTTTGGGAAACTCTTTTGCTAAATCCCCTGTCACAGCATGAATCGTATCCGTGAATGCCGTCTGCATATTTTTTGCCTTCGCATTCTGAATATAGACATCCAAGAATTCGGCAATACGTTCCTCATCTAGTCGATTAAAGATTTTCTTGTCACCATATAGAATCACCAAATGCTCGCGCAAAAAACCATAAATTAAAAAAGACTCCTTTTTTTTCGTTTGAAATTCTTTTGTCAAAGAAAAGTCATTCTTTACCTTTGCATAAGCAAAAATCTGATACAGGCCTTTGGGTAAAATTGGATAGGGAAAGTACCAAAACAGGTAGTAAAATATTGCATAAAGCACCAAGAGGCTTAGTATTTGAAAATAAATTGGATTCCACCACAAATCGTACAAGCGAAATACCACAGAAGAAAAAAAGAAGGTTAAGGTCAGAGAAGGAATAAAGGCCAATACAGCTTTTAAGAGTTTTAGGTAATAAATATCCCCCAAACCAGCCGCAGCAGATTTTTCAAGCACCGGGATGATTTCCACATTGGTTTGCTTCTCCGCCTTGGTTACTGCTGCCGATATGGCTTTTAAGTCCTCGGCATTCAACACCTTATCATACCAGTTACCACGAGCCACTAGCGCCTCCTCCGGCAAAACCGCCGCCGCCCCCGCCGAAGCCGCCGCCAAAGCCACCACCGCCAAAGCCGCCGCGGCCAAAACCACTACTACCACCAAGTAGAATGCTGCCGCCCAAAATGGAATTGCGCCTTTGCGAAAACCGAATTCGATTTAAAAATAGTACCAGCAGACAAAAAACTATAAAAAGCGTGTTGGATGTGCGCTTGGCACTTTTATTTAATGATTTAGGTCCCGCTGGGAGCTGACTTAGATCCATCGGCAGGTAAGTTAAAGTTTTGCTTAAACCCGAATGCAAGCCGCTAGAAAAATCTCCGCGGCGAAAATACGGTAAAATCTGATCACTGATAATTTGCTTAGCTCTTGCATCTGGAATATCGCCTTCCAGGCCACGTCCCACTTCGATGCGAACCTTTTTTTCTTTTAAGGCAACTAGAAAAAGCAAGCCCAAATCCGAGCCTTTCTTGCCCAATTGCCACTTGTCCACAATTTGAATGGAGGCGCCTTCTATGCTCTCGCCTTGCAAATCCGGCAGAGTCAAAACCGCGATTTGTACGTCTTCATTCTTATTGATTTGCTGCAATACCGGCGTCCAATAATCTTTAAAACTCGCATTCAAAACCCCCGCCTGATCCATAACGGGAGCACGAAGATCCGGTACTTGAAAGGCAAAGGCTAGAGATAAAAATAGAATCATAGATCAATCTCAGGGGCTTGTTTGTTTTGCTCTTCATTGGGGTCTTCCCACTGCGGCATTTTATCAAACTTGTAGACTAGAGAATTTGTCCATGAAGTGGGAGGCACCGTAACCAAATTATTAAATTGTTTCACACTTTCGATATAGCGATTGCGGGCTACAGCAATTCGGTTCTCACTACCTTCAAGTTGTGCTTGAAGGTCGCGAAAGTTTTGATTCGACTTTAATTCGGGATACCTTTCTACGGTGACAAGCAATCGGGATAAAGCGCCGCTTAATTGTGACTGGGCCTTGTTAAATGCTTGCAAATTCTTAGCATTCAAATTGTCCGCGTTGAGATTCATGGAACTTGCCTTGGCTCTCGCATTGACTACGGCTTCAAGGGTTTCCTTTTCATGCTCCGCATAGGACTTCACCACTTTTACCAAATTGGGAATCAAGTCGGCTCGACGCTTGTACTGATTGTTAATTTCTGCAACCTTGGCTTCCGTTTCATTTTTTGCTTGGGGTATGGACTGAATACCGCAAGCGGTGAATTGCAAAGCAAACGCTATGATTAAAATCTTCTTCATTTTCGACTCCTACCTTGTGGGTTGAATGGACGTAGCAAAAACCACATCGGGGTTTTCTCTTTCTGCCCAATTCAAATCCCATTCTTTTTCTAATAAAACGACCTTCTCATCGTACATATCCACAACGTTGAGCATAGAACCCTTAATCTCCCCAGTATAGGCCTCCCCCTCTTTGGTTCGGGGCCAGCGTGCTACTGAGTGAGAGGTGCGCTCCAGTTTCACAGATATATTGTACTCTTCCTGCATGCGGTGAAGCATCACTTCAAATTGCAACTCCCCCACAACCCCGATGATGGGATCTTGCCAGCCAACTGAGGGCTGCATAAAAAGTTGAATGCTACCTTCTTCGGAAAACTGTCTTAAAGCTTTTTCCAAATGTTTTTTCTTGCCCATATCTTGCAAACGAATTTTCGCAAAAAATTCGGGGCTAAATCTTGGGATAGCGCCAAAAGCTACTTTCTTGCCCGTGGTCACATTATCCCCAACGCGCAAATTGCCCGTATCATTCACTCCCACAATGTCGCCCGCATAGGCCTCATCTAAGGTTACTCGCTCATCGGCAAAAAATTGATTGGAATAGGCCAGACGAATTTCTCTGCCCAAACGCATATGTTTGACTTTCATGCCACGTTCAAATTTGCCCGAGCAAATGCGAATATAAGCCACCCGGTCGCGGTGACGTTTGTCCATATTGGCCTGCACCTTAAAGACAAAACCGCTAAAATCCTTGCTACAAGGATCTAAGTCCTCGCCAAAGGATTTTCTTGGCACTGGCCCCGGGGCGTAGCTTTCAAAAATATCCATAAAATTGGTAACGCCATAATCATATTTTGCAGAACCCCAAGTAAGCGGGCTAACCTTGCCGCTCAATACATCTTCTGGGGCCAAGTTTTCCATGGTGGCATCCACAAGCTCCACCTCTTCGCGAAATTCGGCAAGTACATCGGGCTCGACTTTCTCATCTAATATGGGGTCATTAAAATCACTTACGGCATAGTCCTCAGTATGGAGCTCTCCATTCAGCATTTTCGAAGCATAGACGCGTTTTTCGTGGCGATGATAAAGTCCGTAAAAACGCGAACCAATGCCAATGGGCCAAGTAATGGGATAGCAGGACATTTTCAGTGTAGACTCCACCTCATCCATTAGCTCTAAGGGCACCTTCCCCTCGCGGTCCACTTTGTTGACGAAGGTAAAGATTGGAAGATGTCGATAGCGACAAACCTCATACAGTTTTTTGGTTTGCGCCTCCACCCCTTTGGCCACATCAATCAACATCACGGCCGAATCGGCTGCGGTCAATGTGCGGTAGGTATCTTCCGAAAAGTCTTTGTGGCCAGGAGTATCGAGCAAATTCACATGCTTGCCCCTATATTCGTACTGCATAACCGAGGAGGTAATGGAGATGCCGCGCTCTTGCTCCATGCTCATCCAATCGGAGGTGGCAGCTTTCGCCGTGGCCTTACCTTTTACCTCGCCAGCTTCGTGAATGGCACCGCCGTGATAAAGGAGCTTTTCGGTTAAGGTTGTTTTACCAGCATCGGGGTGAGAGATGATCGCAAAAGTACGACGCCTTTGTATCTCATCAGCAAGTTTTTTTGTCATGAGCGGCAAATTAGCAGAGAAAGCGGGTGCAAGCTATGGCGCCTTAGCAGATGCGCGCCGCACTACAAATCGATGCGGCTGGTCTCTTCTACTTGTATGCTTAAAGGAGAGTCGATAAAGCCAGGCTTTGACTCCTTCACAATGATTAAAAAAGTGGAATGCCCCTTGGAATGCACACCGCTTACGCGGCAAAAACCCACTTCCGGACGATAAGAGTAGGCGGAAAAACAGCGCAAATTCTCATCCAAAGTGATATCCTCCGCAATGGCCCGAAAACCGTAAAAGGCCCGTGGCAATTCCTGTAAGACGTAATCCTTCACTTCTTGGTCGGCCGGGTGGATGCCCGCCTGTAAAAATGGGCTTACGAATAATAAATATACAAACGTGAAAATCTTCATGTCCCTTAGCATGCTGAAAAAGCCTCCCCTTGTAAAAGATCATTTTTTTATAGCAGTGATAGCTTTTTTGTATCATGCAAAGTGGGGGCCAAGCTCTAGGGAGGCACATCTTGGATCTTATATCCGGTAATAGGACTGAATCCTATTACTCGGACAACAGAAGACAATGACTCATGGACAAGCTTAGATGGGCTCGATTTTTACCCTGGTTTTCAAGGCGTTGAAAATCTGCTGGTTTTCAAAATACCATTGGCGCAAATCCTGTGGTAACTTCTCTGGCTCAAGATCCTCAAACTTTTTCCCTGCAAGACCACTATCTAGAAGTTCTTGCATCTCTTGTTTCAAACGATGGTTCTGCATAAAGCCCCAATCTGGATTGCGCGAGCGACCCTTTCGCAAAAGATTTGCTGCCATTTTTCGAATCTTTGGGTTGTAAGTAAAAGTCGGCACGGAAATGGGAAGAATTTTATTCTCTTTGTCTGTTATGGAAGACACCAAGTCTTCACCACTTGTAGACAGCAAGTAGTGCCTAGCTTGCTCCTCTAGCAAATCCGCAAAGTCTTCTGAAAGTTCAGTATTCGCCAAATTGGTAGCTTGGTTCAATTGCTCTAGATACAACCGGCGCGCCGCTTTATCCAATTGTTCGTAAAACAAGGCGGCTCTTGCCAAAATAATATCTAGGTCTTCCTGATTAAACTCGTAGCCATTGCCACCAGGCCCTTTGCCCTTACGGTTTTCTTCTTTAAGTAATAAGGTTTTAAATTTTTGAAACTCTGATTCTCCAAAGTTCTCTGGTAAGGGCTGGATAAGAGCTCGCAAACCACCAGTGGACAGAATATCTGCTTCAGCCGCTCCGAAATTGGCTTGGCGAACCACCGCTTGATTTAATT
This sequence comes from Bdellovibrionaceae bacterium UBA3535, assembly GCA_002376845.1. Lineage (GTDB taxonomy): Bacteria > Bdellovibrionota > Bdellovibrionia > Bdellovibrionales > UBA840 > UBA3535. The sequence goes on from DFOS01000022.1 coordinate 25,860, forward strand.
CATCCACCACATCATAGGATCGATGGACGCTGAGTAGCTTGGTTTCTTTACTTAGAAGTTCCATGACCGTGCCCGCTTTGGCTAGCAATTGCATGGCCTCCGCCTTGGGCGACAAAAAGACCTCCGTCAAGGCAAGCTTGCGATAGCCCTTTTGCGGATCTTTAGCATGAACAAAGGCTTCCAATGTTCTTCTAGCCAAGGTCTTTTGCAAATTCTTTTGGCTATACTTCGCCTCTTCGGATCGAGTGGAAAATAAATCAAAGCGTTGGCAATCAATGTATTTTTCTACGTGAGAGTCCGTACAAAACAAAGGAACCTCCGCCTTGGTGAATTCTTTGCCATAGTATAGATGTTCAATGGCGACTTTATCATAAGGAAAGGCTGTCGTGTTTGGACTACGCATAAGATTTCCCATCATGGCCGATTCTTCAAACGCATTGTATTCCATGGTTGAGCTAGATGGTAAAAGCGTTTCCTCCACTTCAAAATCTTTGAAGTACTTCTCTACCAATGAATCGCGCTCATCGGCTCCATAAGTCATACCCAGCGAGCCAGCAAAATTATGTCTTAGTCCCAGTGTATGCCCTACCTCATGGGCTACCACTTCACGAATATAATCAGCCGAAATCTCGCGAATCTTTTCTTCATCTTCCAATTCCACCACTTTCGCTAAGGCTGCGGCCATACGCTCGCTTGGCTTTCTAAAGCAAAAAGCTTTTTGCTCAAAACCTTTTAGGGCAATTCTTTGCTGCGTACCGGCTTCTTCCTTTAAAAGATTCAATAAACGCCTAGCGCGCTGCTTACCACTAAGAGCAAAAACAGAAGTAAACATTACCTGTGCGTTTTTAATTTCTCCTGTTCTGGGATCGGCCTGTGCATCTGCATAGGCAAAACCTGCAGTATCCCAATTTACCCATTGAATGACGTTGTAATCCGGATGCGGCGCCGTTACACCTTCGGGCGCATCCACCGCTCTTACCACCTCTTTACCAAAGGCTTTGTTCCAATAAAGGATTCCATCCCGCACGGCTTGTTTGTATTCTTCTGGTGTGTTGGCAGATATGGCAAAGTCAATTTTTTTAGTATGATCAAATTTCGTGGCCCATACATCTTTGGTACCATACTCGTTGTAGCGAGGGGCGGTTTCAAAATATCCCATGCGGCGAAAATTCGTGCTGCGGCTTGGCTGGAAATTTTCATTCGGTCTATAGGGTTCCAAATAATACCGCGTCTCCACCGGTATTACTTGATTCTCCATACCTAATTGTGCGACTTGGCGAATAAAAAGCCTGTTGTCTTTTTCATTCAAACTAGCCTCTTCAATAAAGCTAGACGTAACCGTGGCAGCTTGAAAATGTTCGGTAAAATTGGGGGCCGAGAAGTCCGTTGCATGCCAACCGCTAAACGTAAAGAGTCTAGACATTCCCTGATTAAAATCAAAGGTAATCAAATCATTTTCTTCTTGTAAAATTTTAAACTCCGCTAGGATGATCGAGGCAGGAATGTCCTCTCTAACAATATGACCGTCATTTGCCTCTAACATAAAAAGGCGATCCTCCACCTTTTTGAAGGCCACCACTCGCGATTTTTGATTGGAAAACATCGGAACGGGAGATTGTTGCAAAATATTCGAGCTAAGCAAAAACTCTTTTTCTAGCGCAGTTGATTTGATAGAGATCCTTGCTCGGTCCACAGCATGAATGAGCCCTTCCTGATTGACCACCTTTGCAGATTGAACTTGAAACGCCGTGTTCACCGCATCTGGCGCACGAACTTCTGGCCTAGAAGCATAGGGTCCAGAAGTAGAATCAGGAATGGGTGAACAAGAAAGAAGGAACAGTGAAAAAAATAAAAGTATACCATTGATTTTAGATAACATAACCCCTCCCCAGAAGCTGGCTAAGTTCTATCTAAAATTCAACTTACTTGCTAGTAGAGTGCTGCAAAGGGAGGTGATTTCACTTTATTATGCAGGGGCAAATTGTCACCTAAGCTAAAAACTTCCATCCATTGCTATAAACTGCGGCGATTATCGCTTTAGTGTGAGCGAGCCAAATCCCGCGTTATATTCTTCTGGTGTGCCTCCAGAGTGCCGCCACCAATTTCAAGTAGCTTGGCATCGCGCCAAAAACGCTCCACATGGTATTCGGCCACATAGCCGTAGCCGCCTAGCACCTGTATCGCACGATCGGCGACATTTTTTCCCATCGTGGTAGCAAAAAGCTTCACACCATCCGAATCCAAACGCCCAGAACTATCTTTCAGATTCATTTTTCTAGCCGTCTCATAAATATAGGCTTTTGCCGCTCGGTATTCCGCAAAGGAGTTCGCTATATAGGATTGTATTTGGCCAAAGCGAGAAATGGGCTTACCAAAGGCCTCACGCTCCTCGGCATATTTTGACATAACATCAATGCAGCGCCGGGCAATTCCCAAGCTTTGTGCTGCCAAGGTGACGCGCTCAATCTCGAGGTTCTTCATCATATGCAGCATGGAATCCCCCTCTTCACCGATTAAGTTTGCCACCGGCACCTTGCAGTTTTCAAAAACGATTTCCGCCGTATTGGATCCGCGCATACCTAGTTTGTCTTGAATTTTTTGACCAACCGAATAGCCGGGCATGCCTTTTTCCACTAGGAAAGTGGAAATCATGGCACGGCCATTTTTTTCTCCCGTTTTCGCATAGACCAGCATCACATCGGCAGCCGTACCTTGCTCATCAATGGCACCGTTGGTGATCCACATTTTTTGCCCGTTTAAAATATAATGATCCCCTTCTTTTACCGCGGTAGTGGACATGCCGAGAACATCGGTCCCCACATGTGGCTCGCTCATGGCCATGGCGCCGACCCATTCACCACTACATAGTTTGGGCAAATACTTTTCTTTCTGTTCTTGGTTCGCATTTACATTGATGTTGTTGACTGCAAGCATGGAGTGAGCCAAATAAGCCAAACAAAAACCAGGATCCGAATAGGATAACTCCTCATGGGCGATTACCGCTGAAACGGCATCCATTCCTGATCCACCAAATTCTTCATCCGCTGTGATGCCCAATAAACCTAATTCACCCAATTTGCGAAAAAGTGGCAAATTGAACTCTTCTTTTTTGTCGTATTCATGGGCTTGGGGCTCTACCTCGGTTTTGGTAAAGGTGGCCACCATCTCTCGTAACATTTTGTGTTCTTCCGTTGGGTTGTACAAATCCATTTCTTGATAGCTCATTTTGCTGCCCCCTCGTTCAACCAATCTCTTGGTTTTAAATAATCCAATAACTTTGCCTCTTCGCTTCCTGGTTCTATCTTGTGATCATACCACCACTGCGCATGCTTGGGCAGTGACATCAAGATGGACTCCACCCGCCCATTGGTTTTAAGGCCAAACACCGTGCCGCGATCATAAAGCAAGTTAAACTCCACGTAACGTCCTCGTCGATATTCTTGGAAATCTTTTTGTTTACGGTCAAACTTTTCTGACAAACGCTTGTCCACGATGGGCAAATAGGAAGGCAAAAAGGCATCGCCGCATTTTTTTACCATTTGCCAGTTGGTATCACTTACCTCTTGGTAATCAAAAAAGCAGCCACCTACTCCGCGCGTTTCTTGCCGGTGCGGCAAATAAAAATACTTATCACATTCTTGTTTAAATTCTTGGTACCTATCACCCAAGGCTTCACAAATGGTGGAATGAAAATGAATTACGTCCTCATGGCGCGGATAATAGGGCGTTAAATCAATGCCGCCACCAAACCAGCCGCTTGCGCCGCGCTCTAGGTAGCGAAAGTTGGCATGAATGGTAGGTACATGTGGATTCTCTGGATGCAAAACCAGGGAAATGCCCGTTGCATAAAAATCCAAGCCATCGCCAATGGGTAGGCTCTTTGCAAAGTCCTCACTGAATTTACCATAAACCTCTGAAAAGTTGACTCCACCTTTTTCCAACAGCTTGCCGCCACTAAAAACGCGGGTTCTGCCGCCGCCGCCGCCAGGGCGCTCCCACATATCTTGCTGGTAAGACTCACCATTGTAGCCAGTTAAGGAATCGCATATTTGATCTTGTAAACTTTGAAAATACTCTTTTGCCTGATCTCTCATAGTCACTAAGGCATAGTGCATTTTTCGTGAATTGGCTAGAACAAGCTTGTGCTTAGATGTGGAGCAGACAAATGCAGATCTCTGATATACTGCCATATAATTTGGCCTCAGCCGCGCAGGTCCTGACCTAGGTCTGGCTCTACTTTTTTACTGCCCATAAGGGTGCTTAGTTGCTAAACTTTTCTTAGCAATTATAGGGGTTTAGATTGAAGAACATCTGGAACAGCATCAAAGAGAAAATCTCTTCGTCTAGTAGCCTGCAAAAGGCCTTCGAAAAAGTAAAAAAATCCTCTACCGGTCCCTCCGCAGGTAGCGGCGGATCTTTGTTCAACAAACTGCTTACCACCAACCTAAGCCCTTATGAAAAATACTACCCCTACATCATCAGCGCGGCCCTTGCCTATGGTGCGGCCGATTTAACCAATTCCTACGTTCGAGTTTTCACCATACCCAGCCCGCAGCAAGTACAAACGAGTGATGGCCCACAACGCTTGGGAAGTCAGGCTCGCCTGCGCTCCGAATTTGACCCCATTGCCAGAAGAAATATTTTTAATTCCGATGGAGTCATCCCGCCGCCATTATCTGGAGTTGACGATGGCGGGCTTGGCGATGCGGAAGGACCTGCCGTAGCCTCTAGCTTACCTTTGGAGCTAGTGGGCACCATTGTTCACGCCAATCCCAATCGCTCGGTTGCCACCATTCGGCAAAGCGGCGGCAATCAGGCCGTCATCCCCTACCTGGTAGACGATGATATTGTCGGCATGGCAACTTTGTTAAAAGTGGAGCGCCACCGCGTGATTTTTCGTAACAAAAACAATGGTCGTTTGGAATTTATTGAAATGCCTCACGATTTAAAATTCAAATTAACATTGGGCGCCCCGGCTGAGCCAGCTATTACTAGCGCAACGGGCATTCAGCAAAACGGCAATACTTTTAATATTGCGCGCAAAACCATCAATCAGCACTTAGAAAATATCGGCCAAGTCTTGCAATCCGCTCGTGCGGTACCGAATCGCGACCCGATAACCGGAGAAATCAATGGCTTTCGCGTTTTATTTATCAAACCCGATAGCATATTCAATGAACTAGGTATTAAGCCGGGTGATATTTTGCAAGAGGTAAATGGACAAAGAATCACTAGCATTCAACAGGCAATGGAAATGTATCAAAATATGCGAAATGCCTCCGATATTTCCATTAACCTTATGCGTGAAGGAAGAAACGAAACTTATAACTACAATGTAACAGAATGATCTAGCCAAGGAAGGTTCAGATGAGATACAACTTAATCATATTTTTTGCTTTTAGCATCTTTTTGTCTTTGCAGCCCAAGTCTGCCATTGCACAAGATTCTTTTTCGCCACCACCTCCACCGCCGCCAGGCACCTTTGTTTCGGAGGAAGAAGAAGGTGACGATATGTTGGAGGAAGATGTTGCTCCCGAAACGGCAGAAGATGCCGCGCAAAATCGACGTCCAGAGCGCCCCAGATTTGGCGCGCCCCCTTCTCGTCCTAGTGCTAGAAATGCCGGCGTGCAAAGCGGCAATGTCAACCCTGCTTTCAATACCTTAAAAAAGCGCAAACCAAAAGAGGCGACCCAAGAACAAAAAGCTTTGGCAGAAAAGGGCGGCACTGACATCCCTTTTAGTGAGGCGCAGCCCGAGGACATTACCAATGAAAACTATCCTGATCTTATCGAAAGCTTTGATTACCCCAATGCGGACATTGCCGATGTGGTAAAGGCAATCTCCGAGCTAACGGGGAAAAACTTCATCATTGATCCCAACATTCGCGGCAAGATCACCATACTGGCTCCCTCGCAAATCACCAAGGCCGAAGCCTATAAGGCCTTCTTGTCAGCGCTAGCCATGAACGGTTTTACGGTTGTACCCTACGGCAACTTTTTAAAGATCAAAAGCGTCAATGAGGCAAAGCGAGATAGTATCAACACCTACTCTGGCAGCTACTCCCCCGACACCGACCAACTCATCACACGCATCATTCACTTAAAGCATATTTCCGCCGAAGAGGTAAACCGTTCCCTAAGAATCTTGGTTTCGCCAAAAGGCGAAATGGCCCCCTATCCACCAACCAACTCCCTTATCGTGACCGATTTTGGTGCCAACATTCAAAGAATCATGAGCATCCTAGGACAATTGGATGTTGCCGGTTTTGAAGAGCAATTGGCTGTGATTCCCATTAAGCACGCAAAAGCCAAAGACATTGCGGAGTTGATCGAGCAGATCATTGACCAAGAAGCCGCTGGCTCGGCTAACAACCGCAATTCCCGTAGATCCCGTTTTTCCTCGCGCATATCTCGCTTTAACGGCGCAGGAAGTTCCTCCGGCGCGGCTTTTTCGCAGGTAATTCCAGATGAAAGAACCAACGCCATCATTGTTGTCGGAAACAATCAAGGTATCGACAAGATCCGCGGTCTGGTACGTCGCTTGGACTACCCACTAAATCCTGAAGATGCTGGCGGTGTATATGTTTACTATATGAAACATGCGGAAGCAAAAGCCATTGCCGATGTTCTAAATGGAGTAGCACAAGACGTAAAAGCACAGCAAGAAGAAGATGACGGTGCTCCCAACAACCGTAGAGCCCGAAATATCGAACTTCCTGATGGAACCAATGAGACCTTCTTTGGTGGAGATGTGAAAATCACCGCCGATGAAAGCATCAACTCCCTCATCATCACTGCCAATCGCCAGGATTATGAGTCGGTAAAGAACCTACTCACCAAACTGGATATACCAAGAAACCAAGTAAATGTAGAAGTGATCATCATGGAGATCGCGGCTACAGGCTCCAGAAACTGGGGAATGTCCACATACAAATTCGAGGATACCGGCAATCCTGACTCCAATGGAATTGCTAGAACCGGTTTTAATGCGGGCAACTTGAATCAGATGATCCAGAAAGATTTTTCTAGTGACGGCTTTGTCTTGGGCTTTGGCGGCGGCGATGAGATTGAAATCGACATTGCTGGTACCGACATTACCATCCCGAACTTGATCTCTTTTATTAGCTTCATTCAATCCGTAACCGATGCCAACATTATGTCGCAGCCAAACATTACTGTACTAGACAATACGGAAGCCACCATTGAGGTAGGTGAAAAGATACCGGTTGCTGCCGAGCAAACCCAAACCAATCAAGGCGCAACTACCATATCCGTACAGCGAGAGCCCGCCACCTTAAAACTGCAAATCAAACCGCGCATTAGCCCCGGATCGAATGCAGTGAAATTGGAAATCAAACAAACCATTTCGCAGCTCTCCAACACCACGGTGAAGGCGCAAAATTTGGCCGAAAATGCAGTGGCCACCTCGGAGCGCAATATCGAAACGCAGATTGTGGTGAATAACAAGGATACCGCCGTCATTGGTGGTCTCATGCGGGAGGAAGAAACCTTTAGCGAAAGAAAGGTGCCTTTCTTAGGAGACATTCCGGTTCTAGGATGGTTATTTAAGGCCAAACAAACGGAAAAACGTAAGTCCAATCTGGTTATGTTTATCACACCAAACATCATCCGCTCAGTGGAAGACGTTCGAGGTCTTCGTACGGAGAAATTGGATGATAGAATCGATTTTATTAAACGCAATATGGGAGGCAGAGATCCTTTTGGTCGTCACGTAGATGATATTGCAAAAACCAAGGCAGAAAAGCCCATAGAATCGTACAACGAAGAAGACACCTCGACCCTTGAAGAGATTCAAGACGAATTCGATGGTGATTTTGACGACAATTTCGACTACGAACTTGAATGATCCATAAGCCTTTTTGCGACTCACCTCGTCGCAAAAAGGCGCAAAGTACCTTTGCGTCATTCCTGCTTTTATAGTCTAATTATTATGTATGCAGAACATCGAGACGCTACTTCTTAAGAACACCAGCTTAGAAAAACCACAAGTGGAGGCCCTGCTAAATTATCCGCGAGTGGGCGGCGGCAATATTCATGAATACATTGATCGCATGCAGCCCGATGACATTGAAGATGTACTAAAAATTATTTGCCAAGAATTAAATCTCGAATTCATGCAAGACATCCCCGTAAATGAAATACCGGTGGACTTGATTCGCAATATACCAATTAACTACTCAAAAAATCATGAAATCCTGCCTCTTAAAGATGAAGGAGAACATGTAAAAGTATTGATGTCGAATCCTATCAATATGGAATCGTTAAATGATTTGCGCGCCTTTTTTAACAAAAACACCAAGGCTGTGATTACCACAAGCCCGAAAATACAGGATGCCATCAATAAGGTTTACGAAAAATCCACCGCAGCACTCGACGGCCTGGATGAAATTGAAGAAGAGGACTACGATCTAGATGAACCAATCATCGACCTATTAGAAGCCGGAGATGATGATGCCCCGGTGATCCGCCTAGTGAACACCCTATTATTTCGGGCTGTAAAAGAAAAGGCCTCGGACATACATATTGAGCCCTACGAACGAGAACTGGTGGTGCGTTTTCGCATTGATGGCCAGCTATACGATGTGTTCAAGCCACCAAAAAAACTGCAAAACTCCATCACCTCTAGAATTAAGGTAATGGCCAATTTAAATATTGCCGAAAAACGCTTGCCGCAAGATGGACGTATACCATTGAAACTTGCAGGAAAAGACATCGACATTCGTTTAAATACGGTGCCTACCGCCTTTGGCGAACGCTTGGTGATGCGTTTGCAAGATCGGTCCAATTTAATTTTGGACATTAACCAAATAGGATTTCCGCAAGAAAACCTAAAAATGATCAAAGCCATGTTGCAAAAGGCTTATGGAATTATCTTGGTTACCGGCCCTACTGGTTCGGGTAAATCCTTCACCCTTTATTCTTGTTTAAAAGAAATTGTCTCACCAGAAAGAAATATTATCACGGTGGAAGATCCGGTGGAGCAGCGAATTCACGGGATTGGGCAAATCCAAGTAAATTCAAAAATAGGACTGACCTTTGCCAATGGGCTTCGCTCGATTTTGCGTCAAGACCCCGATGTGATCATGGTGGGTGAGATTCGTGACTATGAAACAGCAGAAATTGCGATCAACGCCTCTCTAACGGGTCACTTGGTTTTGTCCACCCTGCACACCAATGATTCGGCCGGTGTCTTTCCGCGTTTGATGGATATGGGCTGCGAGCCATTTTTGATTTCTTCATCCCTTGTGGGCGTCATTGCACAAAGACTTGTGCGTGTTCTGTGTCCACATTGCAAGGCACCCTACCAGCCTTCAGAAGTGGATCTACAGGCTCTAGAAATCACCGCCAAGCAAGCCCAAGGAGCAAAATTTTATAAGGCCATTGGCTGCAACCAGTGCAATCAAAAAGGTTTTACCGGTCGAACCGCCATCTCCGAATTGCTAGTGGTGAATGATGACATTCGACAACTGATACTGCAACGACAAGACGGTGGTACCATTAAGAAAGCTGCCATCAAAAATGGTATGCGCACCGTACGTACTGACGGTGTACTCAAGGTGCTGCAGGGGATTACCACCATCGAAGAAGTATTGCACACAACGCAAACGGATGATTGATTATGCCTCTTTATGAATATCGTGGTCTGGACCGCAGTGGAAAAAGCATAAAAGGTTCCATCGATGCAGAGAGCGAACGCAGCGCCAGACTTCGTCTGAAAAAAGATGGCATCTACCTGCAGAGTCTAAAAAACCGCCAAAAAGCCAATGCGGCCAAAAAACCTGGATCTGTCAGCATTCAATCAAAAGTCACGGTAGAAGACATGTCCCTTATGACACGTCAGTTAGCTACCCTATTAAAAGCCAATGTACCACTGGTGGAATGTTTGACCGCTGTTGCTGATCAAATTGAAAACCCTTATTTGCGATCGGTTGTGAGTGACATTCGTGACCAAGTCAATGAAGGGGTTTCTTTTCATAAAGCCATGAGTAAATACCCCAAAGTTTTTAACCGTATCTTTATCTCTATGGCAGAAGCTGGTGAAGCCTCGGGTACTTTGGACATTATTTTATTGCGTTTAGCAGAATTTTTAGAGTCACAAAATGAATTGCAAAACAAAATCCAGTCAGCCCTAATGTATCCAGTGCTGATGCTAGTCTTTACAGCCCTACTGCTAATTCTGATGTTTGTTTATGTAATTCCAAAAATCACCGAGATTTTTGATCAATTTCCAAAATTGGTTCTTCCCTGGTACTCGAAACTCATCATTGATATCAGTGATTTTATGCTGACCTATTGGCAATTTCTTATTTTTGCCACGGTGGCTTCTGCCATCTTATTTTTACGCTGGAAATCGACACCCAATGGCTCCAATCAATGGGACGCAATATTATTAAAATTCCCTGTTGTTGGGAAACTCACTAGGATGATTGCTGTTTCTCGCTTCACCCGAACTTTGAGCACATTACTTACAGGCGGCGTGCCCATGCTGCAGTCTATGGACATTGTTAAAAATGTAGTCGACAATCATGTTCTAGAAGTTGCCGTTAATGCAGCCCGCGACAATATTAGTGAAGGGGAAAACATTGCAGGCCCTCTCAAAAAGTCGGGGGAATTTCCTCCCTTAGTGATACATATGATACATATTGGTGAAAAAACGGGCGATTTAGAAAATATGCTAACGCAGGTCAGCGATGCTTACGATTTTCAGGTGCGAAATAAGGTCGAAGGCCTAACTAGCATTCTTGAGCCAATTATGATAATTTTAATGGGCGTAATTGTAGGCATTATAGTTTTTGCCATTATGATGCCTATCATGCAACTTACTGATATTAGCAACTTTTAGGAGATAACAATAATGAAAATGCTACGTAGCTCTTCGGGGATGACTTTAATTGAAATTATGATTGTTCTTGTGATTCTTGGCGGTTTGATGGCCTTATTAAGTGGTCAGTTTACCGGCCAATTGCAAAAATCAAAAGTTAGCACCACAAAAATTCAATTTGGCGAGCTCTCAAAGTCCATTCAACAATACCAATTAGACTGTGGCTCCCTTCCTTCAACAAGTGAGGGACTGCAAGCGCTTGTGCAAGGTGGTGGTTCTTGTCAAAATTGGGGCCCCACACCTTATGCAAAAAAGAACTTGCTTGTAGATCCTTGGGGTAACGATATTATGTATGAAAGAAACTCCAGTGTTTCCTTTACCCTACTATCTTATGGTGCTGACGGCGAGCCTGGAGGCGATGGCCTAGATGCCGACATTAGCTCCGAAGATTTATAAGAATTCCTCTGCTGGTATGACCTTGATTGAGATTATGATCGTTATGGTCATACTCACCGGGGTCATAGTCCTAGGGGCCATGAGCCTTCGTGCCCCGAGCTCCGATGTCCGTAGCGACATTCGCAAGCTTCTCATTCTTAGTAAGCGCCTCAACCAACAAGCACAGCTAGATCAAAAGATTTACCGCCTTACCCTATCCTTTGATAAAGAGCAGCCATTTTACTATGTCGAGACTACCGATAAGAAAACCATTGAGACGGCAAGCACGGATGCCTTCGACGAAGACCCCGATAGCAGCGACTTTAAGATCGCGAAAAAGTTTACCAAAGATCGCAATTCCCTACCGGAAGGCTTTTTCTTTAAAAAACTTTTATTGCTCGAACAGGGTGTTTATTTTGATGAGGGAATTGCCTACATTCACTATTTTCCGCAAGGCATGGCCGATGCTAGCGCCTTGCAAATCACCAATACCGATGAGACTTTATCTTGGACACTAATCGTAAACCCTTTAACCGGCGCCACACGTCTTGTAGAGGGCCTATACGAGGCCGCTGAGCTAAGCCGCGAATAGGTATATACCTAGACATCCAAGCATTATGCCCTACAATATTCTTATGAGAAATGCTGGCTTCACACTCATGGAAGTTTTAATTGCCATGCTGATTTTGGCAGGCGGCCTAATGGTTTTAAACAATTCCTCTTCCTCTAGCATTGGCACCTTGCAAAAGGCAAAAAAAGTGGAACAGATTGCTCGCCTATTGGAATCGAAAATGACCGAAATGGAGCTCAACACAAGAGGTAAAAAATTTGAAGAATTGGAAACATCCGCTGCTGGTGATTTTGGCTCTACCTACCCCGATCTGCGGTGGACCATGGAAATCAATGATTTTTCTGCGCCCAACTTTGCCTCGATGATGAACCAAGATCAAGCACAGAGCGACATGGCCCTTTTGATACTAAATAAATTCACGGAACATTTGGAAGAGGCCGTAAAGGAAATGAAGGTCAGTGTGATTTGGACAGTGGATGAAAACAAGTTGGAATATTCTGTTACAACCCTATTGGTAGACTATGAAGCAAAAATCACCATGCAACAATAGCCACGGCTTTACGCTAATTGAGATTATCATCGCCGTACTGATATTGGCGTCTTTATCTTTAATGACTGCCACCAGCATGCAGAACACCGTAAAACTCAAAAGCAAAGTACAATCACGCATTGACCGAGGTGAAGAGCTGCGCTCAGCCTTGAAAGTCATGAAGCGAGACATTCAAACCGCTTTTCATTATAACAACTATAATTTACAAATATTAGAAGAGATCAAGCGAGAAATTGTCATTGCGAAACAACAAAAAAATAATCGTAACACCAATCAGTCCAATTCCAACAACCAAAGACGTAACAGAAATAACCAGCAAGAGGAAGAAGTCACAACAGAAAGTATCATCAACAATTACATTCGTTTGTATCAAGGAGAGGCTAAGAAAACCCATTTCTTAGGAGAAAAAGACGCCCTACATTTTACCAGCGTCAATCACCTAAGGCGATACAAGGATGCGCAAGAGAGCAACTTGATGGAAGTGGGCTACTATCTACAAAACTGCCGATCCCTACTAAAGGAAGAGGAGCGAAGCAATTGCCTGTGGCGCAGAAGCACTCCTTTTTTGGATGAAGAAACGGATGAAGGAGGTAGCGCCGCCGTACTCCTGGAGAATGTACAAAGTCTCGATTTGCAATACTACGACTTAGAAACAGAGGAGTGGTTGACCCGCTGGCTAACGAATGAAGATGGTTCGCAAAGCACGCGTGGAAAGTTTCCAGAGGCCGTTAAAATTACCATCGAAGTAAAACAGGGCGAGGAAAGTGTTCGTGAGGAAATGGTGGTTTCTTTATTTTTTACCAACAACCCCGAAAAGAAAACGCCCGGAGAAGATGCGGAGGGAGCCGATGCAGCACAAGCCCCATAATAACAACAAAGGCATTGCGCTGCTGATGGCCATGTTTACGGTTGTCATATTGTCCTATCTTGCAGTGGAAATTTCCTACGAAGTGGCCGTGGAATATCGACTTTCAAAGAACGAGTATGACGATTTAAAGGCACGCTATGCGGCCAAATCGGCGGCACAAATCAGCCTGCTGCGAATTGCGATGTACAAACAAGTATTTGATCAATTTGGTAATAATATTTCCGACCCTTCCATGCTGGATATGATCTGGAACTTCCCCTTTTCTTGGCCTCCGACTCTGCCCGAGGAGGCAAGCATGTTGGCCAAGGATGAACTGCAAGCAGTACTGGACGCTTCCGCGCAAGATACCCAATGGACGGCGGTGATTGAGAGCGAGGGAAATAAACTAGATCTTAATGATCTTAACTCCCCCTCAGAAACCCTTGCAAAAGCTACGGAAGAAAACTTGATTCAATTGTTGCAGAAACGTTTGGAGCAAGATGATGAATGGGCTAGAGATAATCGAGGGTTAAATATCAAAGAAATTGTGGCGAACATAAAAGACTGGGTCGATCCAGACGATAGAAGCCCCCATGCAGGTTCAGAAAAAAGCCTGTATTCTGATATATCGGAGGTGGAATTGCCGCCAAATGCGGACTTTAAAACCATGCAGGAGCTGCATATGGTGGCCGGGGTTACTGACGAAATTTACAATGTAATCGCACCTGTTACCACAGTGTACGGGATCAAGGGGATCAATGTAAATTATGCTGACAAAAAACAATTGCAAGCCATCGATTACCAAATTAACGAAGAGGTTGCCAACGCCATCCGCACCCGAATCAATGATCCTGATTTGGGCCCCTTTCAATCTTATGAGGAGTTTGAATCCTTTTTAGCAGGCGAAGGATTGGATATGGATAACTTTAACCGGGCAGAATTGCCTTTGCGCTTTGGCAAGGAATTTAATTTCCGCATTAAAGCGGTGGGCATGTATGGTTTATCAAAACGCCAAATCGAAGCCATTGTCTATGATTACACCAATGCAAAAGTGCAACTTAGAAGCCTACTAGATAAACAAGTTGCCAAAGAAAATGAAGAATTGAACGAAGATGAGAGTGACGACCAGCAAGACGAAAATGCACGGGACAATTCGAATAATACCAACAATCAGGAGACCTTTGATCGCGGTAAACCGAGAGTGATTTTCTGGCGCGAATCCTAGACCAATGACCAAGCAATCCGCTTGTACTAAATAGCCGATTTCGCTAGAATTTTACTATAGGGGAGCTCTATGCGCAGCATTGGTATCGACATTGGCAAATACAGCATAAAAGTAGCCGAAATCGAATTTTCAGCCAAAGATACCGTACTCAGCAATTACCAAGAATTCATCTTGCCCGTAGAGGGTAGCAGCGACACCTATGTAGATGTCATTGAAGCTTTAAAAAAAATCATTGCAAAATATGATCCCGACTTTGATCGCTTCATCGTTGGCCTACCGCAGGAAATGGTTTGCAATAGAAAAGTAATCTTTCCTTTTAAGGAAAAGTTCAAAATTCAGCGAACCATTAATTTTGAATTAGAAGATGACTTGCCATTTGATATTGACGAAGCCATCATTCATCCAAAAATCATTTACACGCGCGATCACTCCTCATGCATCATAGCTTTTGCTGCATTAAAAAATAATATCGCACGCATATTGGAACTCTTTCAGGATGTAGGAATTGAGCCAGATATCGTCAGTAGTGATGGCGCTGCCCTAGCAAATTATTTTGAAAACTGGCAAAGGCCCTGCCCCACTTATACCGACGACCAGGATCTTCCTACTAATGCGAGTGCGTTTCTACATATCGGCCATACGCATAGCATTCTTGCCGTGGAGATGGGGGGTCACCTAATCTCCCTTCGAAGCATCATGTATGGCGGAAGGGATTTGGCAGACTCAATCTCTAAAAAATACAATATTAATTTGGTCGAAGCATACAAAACCTTAAAAGAAAAAGCTTTTATTTTACTTTCGCAAAAAAATGCTACTCAAGAACAAATTACCTTTTCCAACCTTTTATCTGCTTCCCTGGATAACTTAGCCTCTGAAGTGAAGCGTCACATGATATCCATCGAGGCAGAGGAGAAAATCCATATCTCCGAGGTTTTTCTAAGCGGCGGCCTGTCGGGCATCAAAGACATCTCGCCTTATTTCACTCAAGCCCTACAAGTGAGCGCCAATTTATTTACCAAAGATTTTATGCAAATGCCGATGCTCGAGCAAATCGCGGCTAACAAACGCAAGTCGGCCATCATCGCTGTAGGCCTAGCCATCGAAGGCGTTAAAAACTTTAAAAACCCAGCCGTTAACTTTAGAAAAGAAAATTTTGAAAAGAAAAGCCATAAACTGGAATTGTTTTATTCAAAATGGGCCTACACGCTAAAAACTTTGGGCATTCTATTTTTCATACTTTGTGTATATTCTTTTACCGCCTCCATAGTGACGGAGAAAATTGCCTACCAGTCCAATCGCAAACTAAAAAGCCTTGCTAGCAATGCCGGTCTAAAAGGCAGAATGTCCACCACAAGAAATATCGACAAGTACATTCGCGACAAAAAACGCGAGATAAAAGCAATGGACATGGTTAGTGAGCTGCAGGACATTAACTCCCCGCTCGATATACTTTTAGAAATTACCCGGCAGGTACCAAACAAGAATGCAATTACACTAGATGTTCGCCATTGGTCTTTGCGCGGTAATGAAGTTACCATGGAAGGCAATGTGGAAAACTCCCAACAATTAAGTTTAATTAAATCTGCTTTGGAGCAAGTGGCCACCGATGGTAAGGCTCGTTTACTACCGGCTCAAATTAGCAAAGAAAACGTTACCAACTTTCGCTATCAGCTAAACACAAAAAGAAATGTAGGAGAACTATAGTGCGCCTCGAGGATCTTTTCGAAAGAATCAAAGAAGAATTGCGAGCCACATGGGAGCGCGTGCAATCCTCTAGTCTTTATGTTCAGTTCATGGAGCGCTTTGAAGAGTTGGACCCAAAGGTGCAACGCTTAATCCGCTACGCTAGCGCCTTTCTCGTATTGTATTTTGTTCTAAGTTTTCCTTTAGGCTGGTTGTCCACTGCATCCGACAATCGAGCAAAATATGAACGCAATCGACATCTTATTGAAGGTCTTCTAGAGGTAGAAGCCAAAATGCAGTCGAGCCCGAATATCAGTGTGGATTTGGATATGAGCAAGGTCAGTGCGGACGCAAAACAAACCATCGAAAGCACCGGCATTGCCCCGGATCAAATCACTTCCTCCAAAATGATCAGTGATAAGGAACGAAAAATGGAATTCCTCCCTGAAGGCGTTAGTTTTGAAGGCGTACTCATTCGTGTAGAAAAAATCAATGTGAATCAAATCTTAGACGCAGGGACTCGCTTGCAAAATCTAAACCCCTCCGCCAAGCTAGTGGAGATGGACATTCAAGCTGCGGAAGAAAATGATCACTACTATGACGTGGAATACTTACTTGCTGGTTTCAAGGGTGCAACTGAGGCTAAGGAGAAGTAATTGAAGTTTTCACTAAAGCCCTATTTAGGTTTATTTTTTAAAGTCTTTCTCCCCTTGTATCTGCTTTTTGTTCTATTCACCTTTCCCACAGATGACATCAAACACGTCATACAACAAAATGTCAGCAAAGCCACCAAGGGCCAAATACAATTGCAATTTGATTCTTTTGGCTTTGAAATTCTACCAAATCCGGGTTTGGGCTTTCGCAATGTGAGTGTGATTAGCCAAAGATACTCGCCGTTAAAGATGCAAGACCTACATATTGCACCGGCCTATCTAGCGCTTTTATCCCTAAATTTAGGGGCTCACGTATCTTCCAATCAGATATTCGATGGCAGCTTGGATCTAAAAGTTCAAACGGCTGGTAAAAATGAGCAAGGCAATCCTATTCAGCAAATTCAATTGCAAAGCCAAAATTTAGAACTAGAGGAATTGCTAAAGTTTTTTAATGCCAAACAACCTGTTAAATCCAAGATGGACATCGATTTACAGGCGCAGGCAGACCAGCAATTAAGTGGCCCCATTGACGCTCGCCTGAGTTTAAAAAGCCCCTCGCTGCGTCTTAACGACACCAGCATCCCGACCCAAATGGGTGCCATCAGCATCCCGGCCTTACGAATTTCGGATATTGATCTACAATTGGATATGGAAAAGAACCGCTTTGAAATCATAAATGGTAAAATTGGCGACTCCGGAGATACGATCTACGGAAGCATCTCTGGGGATGGGCAGCTACAATTTCGCTCTACAGCCCTTGGACCGAAGCTAAGTGAGCTATCCTATGATTTAATCATAAAGTTCAACATTAAAAATGCTTTCCTCAATCGCATGATTTTTAAATCCATGATAGAATCCTATCTTCGCCCCATTAATAATTCCGAAAGCGCCTTAAATATACGCGTCAGCGCCAATCGTTTGGGAGCTCCGCCGCGAATCAGCCGACTGCCATAAGTAGCGGCATAATGGCACCAGCGAATCCTTCAGCTGCCAAACGTTAGCCATTGACCCCCTGCCCATTTCTCATTAACCTTTCCTACGAACAAAAGAGGGGTTTATGTCAGGAGTAAATAAAGCAATAGTAGTGGGCCGATTGGGCAATGATCCAGAGCTAAAGCAAACCAGCACAGGGCAAAGCGTGTGCACATTTAGCATGGCCACCAGTGAAAATTGGAAAGATAGCAATGGCGAGCGGCAAGAGCGCACCGAATGGCACCGTATTGTGGTATGGGGCCGTGTTGGAAAAAACTGCGCCAAGTATTTGGCTAAGGGTAGACAGGCTTTTGTGGAAGGACGTTTGCAAACTCGTTCTTGGGAAGGCCAAGATGGTCAGAAGCGCTACACCACCGAGATTGTCGCTCAAAATGTACAATTTCTTGGAGGAGGCGCACAGACGGATGATCGCCGCTCCACAAACAGTGAGCCAGATTTTCAATCTGAGCCCTATTTTGATGCTAGCGAGGAAGTTCCTTTCTAAATTCTAAATCTTATCGCCTTTTATAATGCCAGCCTAGCGCTGGCATTTTTTTTATGATCGCCGTTTTGCATTTTTTCAAAGCCATGATTTTATTTTGCCAGCAATAGCAATTCCCCTTCTAATCAACATATTCATCTGGGGGGATGGTATATGCTTTACTTCATCATGGTTTTCATTTTATCGCTAGGACACACCTCGAGCTCTTGCGATCCATTATTCACCACCACCCCGCTGCAACGCCTGCAACAACAAGCGCCAGGCCATCTAAGTTTTATTTACCGTGATTTATTGGCTTATTATCAGCGCCGCTCCCTAAAAGAGCTCAACGAATACCTAGTAAAGATCATCGAAAAACCCGTTTACCATGACTTGCTCGCCGCTTACCACCGCGGCCATTTGGACCAACACAATTTGGCAAGCATTGCCGCCTACCACAACCTACTTGAAGCTAGCTCACTGAAAAAAGTCAAAAAACTAGATATTAAACTACAGTGGGAGCAGCATGGTGAAAATCAATCTGTATTTGTGTTGGCAGATCTGAAGCACGCTCTACAAAAACCTTCCAATAAAATTACCTGGCTAAGTACACGCGACTACTTCAAACGCAAACAAGACCAAAATAGAACCTCGTACAAATTTGTCTCGCCAACTTGGGTGCCCCATACTTTTACGAAAACGGAACTTTTGCATGCACTAGGTTTAAAAGGCTACCAATATTATGAAAAGCACCACCAATTGCACGTATACCGATTAAAAACTAATGAAGACTTACTAGCGGCCTTGGAGCCAAAGATTCCACTGGTTTACCGTAAATTTGATTCGCAAAGCAAAACTTATAAAGATGCCGATAATTTTCAAAGCAATGTCATTCCAGGTTATACAGATAACTGGCTACCAGAATGGGTGGTTCGTAGCCAACCACTCTTAGACTTAGTATTAGATAGCCGAATAGACAATAAAGATCTGCTACACTATTTACTACTTAGCAAATAGCACCTATAATTTACCACTGAAAATCAGGAACATTTCGAAACATATCTGCTGGAACTTCTGGCTTTCGAATTACATTCAATTCTTTATTTTGTGTCCACAGATACTCAGCCGGTCTCTCGCGATGATTGTAGTGCGAAGCCATGCAAAATCCGTAAGCTCCAGCATTATGAATCGCAAGCAAGTCTCCTACCTGAGCTTTTTTTAGTCGGCGCTCTTCAGGAAAGACATCCGAATTTTCGCAAATCTGCCCACAAACATAGTAATTTTCTTCGTCTTTGGCTTGGTTCAGTACTTCTATATGATGATAGGCCTGGTACATGGCCGGCCGCAAGAGCGTGGACATACCGGCATCCATACCAAGAAAACGACGATAGGACTCTTTTATATGCTGCACTCGAGCGACAATGCATCCTGCATCCGCCACTAAGTAGCGGCCCGGCTCCATTGCCAATTTCGGTTGGCCTATATTTAGCTTGCTCAAACGAGAATCGAAAACACTTTTAATGTTTCGAAAGGTGGCCTCTAGGTCTAAAGTTTTCTCTTCAGGGCGATAGGGAACCCCTAGTCCGCCACCAATATTGATAAATTCTAATTGAATGTTCAGAGGACTAATATGCTCCTCAATAATATCAAATATACGCTCGGTGATTTGCAAAAAGTGCTCTGGCTCTAAGACGTTGGAGCCGGTCATAATATGAATTCCCAGCTTTTTGGCGCCCCTTTCTAGGGCCTCACTATAAACCTCACCACTTAGCTCATGTGGTATACCAAACTTGGCTTTCTCACCACCAGTAACAATGCCTTCATGGGCACCACGACCGATTCCTGGGTTAATACGAAACGAAAGCACTTCGGGAATTTTTATAGAAAAGACCTCGGCCATACGTCTGGCATCATCCAAATTCAAGATGCAATCATACTGCAATACACGCTGAAAATCTTCTTGCGACTCGTAGTTACCCGTATACAAGCAGTCCTCAATGGGAAAATCGATTCGATGCGCTAGCTCCAACTCTACAGGAGCACTACAATCCACCGAGACCCCTTCTTGCTGAAATATTTTAAGAATATGCGGATTGCCATTTGCCTTTAAAGCGTAATGCAAATGAAAATCAGGAAAGTACTTCTTTCCCGTTTGCAGAAGATGTTGAATGTTGTTTCGAATTTTTTGTTCAGAATACAAATAGAAAGGACTTGGCAGTTTGCGCAAGTCCTCTATGTCTAGGTCAGGAAACAGGCTTAAAAAGTCTCTTCCCATTCACTTTACTTAATCTCTTTGTGCACAGTGTGTTTGTTTAAAAATGGATTGTACTTCTTCAGCTCCAGACGCTCCGGATGAGTTTGCGTGTTCTTTTTTGTAGTATAACGAGATGGGCTTTTGCCAATTTTTCTCGCCTCTGTACATTCCAATGTGATAATACGCACTTTACCTTTTTTGGCAGCCATATCCAACTCCTACCTAAAATTACATGAACACTTGTTCTAAAGATTGCTGTGATTTGTGTCAATGAAAATTCCACTTGTTTGGTTTTTCTACTCATTTCAGCCAACAAGGCCTAAGAGCTCGTAATTTAACGCTTTTCTAGGTTTTATCTGAGCCAAATCGCGCTCTTATATCGAGAGCCAAACGCAAAATTGATAGGACCATCACCGCCACCATATAGATGCTAATCAAATCCCACATAATATTTTCGTTTCGCTGCAATGTTTTCGACAAAAGCAGAAACGTATAGAGTAGGTACAAACCTACAAGAATCATCCCCTCAAATTTGGTCATTCGCATCTGAGTATGCAAAATTGGCAATAATATGCAGGATGTGAAAGTCAACACGACCATATCTTGGGCAAAAAACTGCGCTGCCATGGGGATAGTATCGGTAAAAAAGACAGATCCCCCTAAAACCAAACAAATATTATAAATATTACTACCTATAACATTCCCAATGGCAATATCTGCTTGCTTTTGGCGAACTGCCGCCAGCGATGCTGCCAACTCCGGAAGTGAGGTACCAATGCTAACAATGGTTAGGCCAATGATCACCTCCGATATTCCTAAAATTCGTGCTAAGTTTTCGGCACCATAGACAAATACGCGTGAGCCGCCGACCAAAAGAATTAAGCCCAAAATAAAAAGCAAGGCTTCTTTACCAAGTTTTAATTCGTGTCTTTCAACTTCCACCAGATCTCCATTCTCCGGAAGCTTTTCGAGACGCGAAAAAAAGTATTGGATTACATTGAACAAGACAAACAAAAGAAGAAGACATGCTCCTTCGTAATTATTTAACTGGCCATTCAAAAAGAAAATTAGCATCAGCAAAGTTACCACGATCATAAAAGGCAGCTCAGCCTTTAATAGTTTTAATTCTACGCTAAGTGGCTTCACAATGGCCGTAATGCCTAAGACAACGAGAATATTAAAAAGGTTGGAGCCAACGACATTCCCCACAGCGATTCCGGCTTGGCCATAGTAAGTGGAAATCCAACTCACTGCTGCCTCGGGCGCACTGGTACCAAAGGCTACAATGGTCATACCAATGATCATGGCGGATACACGAAAATACACCGCCATGTGGACGGAGGCTTTGATGAACATGTCTGCGCCGTAGCTGAGCACGACAAGACCTACGATCACGAGTACGGCAAACAAAAGCATAAGTGCTTATAAATAAATTCTTATCTTGTGGCTAGAGTTTTTTTTGCTGCCTTTCCAAGAGTTCCGCCCCAGCCAAACTCAAATCCGTCCAAGGAATTGCTAGGAGCCTCGCTTTTTCAATGGGCTCTTCCGTAACGCTACAATAGCCATATTCGCCCTGTTCAATTTTCGCTAAAGCTTCATCAATTTTTTTTAAGCGAAGACTAAGATCTCGGCCGCGGCTCAATTTATAATTTTCCTCTTGCAAAGAAGAGGCTAGCCCGGCGCTATCATCACGTTGCACCTCTTTAAGATTGCTATTTAAATATTTTAAGGCATTCAAAGCCTCTTCTCTTTGTTGCAATAGATTTTCTTTGCAGACCTCTAAAAAATCTAAATCGTAAGCGTGCATGTCCCCCCCCATCTAGTTGCGAGTGTGAAGTAAAAGAAGACTGGTTAATTTGGCAAGAGAAAAAAATCTGAAACATGTCTGTAAAATTGCGATAGACTTGAGCAAAAGCCTTCGGCTTTGCTTACGCGAAAGCAATATACAGCAACTAGACTTTTGTAACGCTTAAAGTTTGGCTCGATTTCTAGCGACTAGACAAACGTAATGAGTGTTCAATAACGCTACATTCGAAGTATAAAAAGCAGCAATTTTTTTTAAATATGCGTCCAGAAATGCATAGAAAGATTCAACATTCCGAATCTGCAGGCCGACAAATACATGAGGAGAGACCTGGAAAATGGCCAACTGGACGAAAAAATTCAAAGCCGGTGATTGCATCTTTCGTGAAGGAGATACAGGCAATCAAGCCTATATTGTGGATTCAGGCAAAGTAGAAATCCGTTTGCAGCAAAAAAATAGTGTGAAGGTCATTTCCTCGCTCACAAAAGGAGAAATCTTTGGCGAGATGGCCATAATCGATGGCTCCCCCCGATCAGCTGACGCCTTTGCTGTGGAAGACACTGAAATCACCTGCATTTCCAAAGATCAGCTCATTGAAAGAATCAAAAAAGCCGATCCCGCCATCAGCTTTTTAATTACGGTTTTATTAAATCGAATTCGTAGCAACTTAAAAAGCATTAGCAAAAACAAAACCATCAAAGAAGAGCTACAAAACATCGAAAAAGAAAAAGAAGATGACAATACCTTTATTGAGAAAATGAAGTTCGAAAACGAGCTGATTGAAGCCATCAAGCACGATGAGTTCATTATGTATTTGCAGCCCATCATTGGCATTTCCAACCAAGACGTAAAGGGTTTTGAAGCTTTGATCCGTTGGAATTCACCAGTAAGAGGTTTTGTTCGTCCCGATCTATTTATGGGCTTAGCCGAAGAAACCTCTCTGATCATTCCGTTAGGTCAATGGGTTTTAAAAAATGCCTGCAAACAATTTTCAAAGGTTCTGCGACAAACTGGCAGACAGGATCTATTTGTCAGCATAAATGTTTCAGGCAAACAGCTACAAGATGATGAGTTCTTCACCGTCTTAGAAAAAGCCACGCAACAGAGCAATATACATCCTGAACAAATCAAACTCGAAGTTACTGAGAGCATTTTAGTTGAAGGCGATATGGTCTTGGAATGGCTCAAAAAGTGCAAGAAAAAAGGCTATAGCATTGCCCTAGATGATTTTGGCACTGGCTACTCTAGCCTAAGTTATTTAAGTCAAATGACCTTTGATAATATTAAAGTAGATAAGTCTTTTACGCAGTCCATGCATGAGGATCCAAAATCTTATGTCATCGTAAAAGCCATCATTGAGATGGCCCAAGGCTTAAAGATTCCTATCATTGCCGAAGGTATTGAAACGGAAGAGCAATACAAAGCTTTAAAATACTTGGGCTGTGATTTTGGCCAAGGATACCTCTATTCCAAGCCACTGGCTGCGGAAGAAATAATCACTTGGTTGGAAACGTACAAAAAAACTGCCTAGTATATTTTACCGCATTTCAGCATAAAAAAAATATCCCTTCCCTTTTTCATTATATTTAAGAAACAAGCCATATTTGCCCAAGCCTAAATCAAATCTATGACTAGAATGCAAAAATACTGTGATTCAGCTCATGCCGCAGTCCACATAAAGTATTTTTATGCCTACATAAAAAAAATTCAATTTGTAAAAATCACAGCCTCCCCCTAAAAAGATTATAGCTCGGGGGGGCTCTATGAGAAAACCAATCTATATAAGTTTCGTCTTAGTTCTTTTAACTGCATGTGCGCAGCAAGAGAATCCACAACATAACAAAGAAAGAGAATTAGGTGCCATCGTCAGTGGCCTAAGCAGTGAGGATCAAGCCAAACTTGCATCTGAAAACATTGCTTACGAAAAAATCTCTGATATTGCAGATACCTATTGGGTAAAGGATATTCGCGCCGAAGAATTAGAATCCATTATAGATAATGAAAATATCATACAAAACCGTGAAGCGGTTTTTCCAGAGCCAGGTGGTAAACCCAAAACTGGTGAAGACTTATTAAATAAGTACGAGAATTCTTTAAGCAACGAGGATGGCGAGGAAGAACAAGCCCGAGTAGTACCGCCAAATTGTAATGAGACAGCACAACGTCCTATAGCGGTATTAAAAACATTAAGCCATCCCTACTCTTTGCGAATGAAGCTAGAAAGAGAGGATCAACCCAAACTGCTTGCCAGTGGGCTGCAAAGTGTTGATGCTAAAGACGCCATCAAAGAGCGCAGCTTAGTACGTGATGGCAATCTTAATCTTAAAACTCCGCAAGCTGTAGATGCCGCAGTTAAATACAAACTTCGCAAATCAGAAGAAGCAGCTACTGAGGAAGATGCCAATCTAAAATATTACTGGTTAGTAGATATGGGCGTAACCAAACCGCAACTGTTTGCAGGCCCAAAATTGGAAATGACTTTCCCTATTATAGGCTCCTACACATTGGGTTTGATCGTGCAAGATCAATTTACCCAAGGTTGCGCCTACGATGTGATCGAAATCAAGCTAACTGCCAATCCAGAGCTAGTGGCGCTAAACTCAAGACCTAAAATTCGTCCCGAAAAAATCAAGGATTTCGTTCACCTAGATAAGCTAAACACCCTTTATCTTAGCGCCAACCAAAACGGTAAAGACACTGTCGTAGCTGTAATGGACTCTGGTGTAAATTACAATCACCCTTCACTAAGACCGAATATCTTAATGAATCCCAATGAAATACCTGGCAACGGTTTGGATGATGATGGTAATGGCCTAGCAGATGACATTGTTGGTTATGATTTCGAAAACGAAGATGGCTACGCATTTGATGATGGTGGCCACGGCTCGCATGTTGCTGGCATTGCAGCCGGCGCTGATATAGGCATAGCCAAGCAAGCTAAAATACTACCACTTAAAACAAGGAGTTTTCGCGACTTCCTAATGGGCATGGAATATGCGATCAAGCGCGGGGCAGATGTTATCAATATGTCTTTTGGCTTTCCGGGAGCTGCGGCAGAACCAAAACTAGTCGCACTTACAAAGCAATATTTTCAAGCCTTAAATCAAAATAATGTGATAGTGGTGATGGCAGCTGGTAATGATACGTTAAATATAAATGTTACGGATTCTATACCGCAGAACATGCGTGAGCCCAACCAATTGGTTGTAGCAGCTATCACAGAGGATGATGTCATTACTTCGTACTCTAACTTCGGTGACCCTGCGGTGGACATTGCCACTTACGGAGGCTCTAGAAAAAAGGCCATTCAATCGGCTTCTTTATACGATGAGTTCGGTGTTTACTTCATCGGAATGAGCGGCACCTCAATGGCCTCACCGGTGGTAGCTGGGGCGGTAGCACTTGTTCGTCAAGTTTATCCCAATATGCAACCAAAAGATGTGATTGCTATGATCAAAAAATCGTCTAGCTACAATGCCAATTTAAAAGGCAAAGTATCCAATGCTCGACAGCTCAATTTAGAAAACCTTCTTAGCACCATGGCTCCATCGCCATTGATGCTCTAATAACTTGTGGTTTTTCATGCATACCAGTAAATTAAGGTATGCATGAAATTTCCTTCTTAAAAGATTTAGCCTACATTCTAATCACTGCCGGACTGGTATCTCTTATATTTAAACGATTTCACCAACCAGTCATCGTCGGCTACCTAGTTGCAGGCTTTTTGATTGGCCCTAATTTCCAGTCTTTTTATAATGTTTCGTTAAGTAATATTCAATTATGGGCCGATATCGGCATTGTCTTTTTACTTTTCTCACTAGGTTTGGAGTTTTCCTTTAAAAAACTCATGAAGACAGGCATCTCCTCAGGAATTGCCGCCAGCATAGAGATCCCCATTCTCTTTTTTATCGGATATACATTTGGCTCGATTATGGAGTGGGATTATATTGCCAGAGTTTTTCTCGGCGGCATGTTATGCATTTCCTCTACGGCCATTATTTACCGCTCCTTTAATGAGCTCAATCTAAGGGGAAGATCCTTTACCCACTTCGTATTTGGCGTATTAATTTTTGAAGACATTGTTGCCATTCTACTACTAGTTTTACTCCCGGCTTTTGCCGTATCACAAAGTTTCAGTGGCTCGGCCTTATTTTTTCCTCTGGCAAAAATGATGGCGTTCATTATTTTGTGGTTTGTGGTGGGTATTTTTATGCTTCCCTCACTCTTTCGTAAAATCAAAAAACTTGCCGATGATGAACTCTATGTACTTCTTAGCCTAGGATTGTGCTTTGCCATGGTTGCTTTTTCCGTGTACGTCGGCTTTTCAGCCGCCCTTGGAGCCTTTGTTATGGGCTCACTACTGGCAGAGACAGAGGAAAAAGAGCGCATTCGCAAAGTATTTCGCCCAATACGCAATTTATTTGCCGCAATTTTCTTTGTTTCCATCGGTATGTTGATCGCACCAGATATTATACGTGAACATATACTCAGTATCTTGGTGCTATCTTTTTTAGTACTAGTAGGAAAAACTTTGGGCCTATTACTAGGCTCCCTTGTAGCAGGGCAAACCGTTGGCAATGCTATTTTATCCGCCTCTAGTATGGCGCAAATCGGTGAGTTCTCATTTATACTGGCTAAGCTAGGGGTCACAAAAGGCCTGGTAAATGAAGAGGTCTTCCCCATTATTGTTGCCGTTGCCATTATTACCACTTTTATCACACCCTACTGGATTAAAACGGGTATTCGTCTATCCGACTCTAGTGAGAGCTGGATGCCGCCAAAAATCAAAATTTTTCTGGCCCGATATGATTCATTTTTTCATTATTTATCGTCACAAGGCCAGTGGATGAAAAACATCCAAATGCTATTTTTTCGCATGCTGGTTTTTTCTGTAATTACTTTTTTTATTTTCCTTATTACCAAGTACATTCAAGACCGCATAAACCTGTCCAATACCATTAGTATACTTGCCGCGCTCCTGACTTCCGCCCCTTTTATCTGGGCGATGCTATTTAAAAAAAGCAATCTAGAAGGCTATTTAGAAAATATTATTTTTTCCATGCGATTGGTTTACACTTTGTTTTTCGTCTTAGGACTGTGCTCCCTGTTTTTTATTCCTCTACAAGGTTACTTGGTTGTGCTTTCCCTACTAGGCCTATTTCTGATGTATTACTACTCAAAGTATTTGTCTCGCTACTACCAGTGGTACGAAAAAAGATTTTACCGCAACTACCATGGGCCGCAACCAAAGAAAAAGGTGGAGATTGCTCCCTGGGACATTCATATCTCTGATTTCGAAGTTTCCCCTTTTGCCGCAGTTTTAGGTAAAAGCCTTGGGGAGCTCAATATTCGTAACCGCTTTGGCGTAACCGTGGCCTCTATTAAGCGCGGAGATATCAATATCTTTGCTCCCTCTGCAAAAGAGATGCTTTTTCCCCACGATCGTCTCTCCTTAATTGGTGGTGATAAGGAAATCATGCATTTTAAAGAGGAAATCCTAGATCCTGAAATTCATGCAAGCAACAATGAGGAACAAAGCTTACAAAAGACATTGGTTTCAGAAGATTTGCACAACAAATCCATACAAGAAGCAAAAATCCGACAGATTCATGGCGGTATAATTGTTGGAATAGAAAGAGAGGATCAGCGAATCTTTAATCCGACCCCCGATTTTGTTTTGCAATCGGGGGACCTAATGTGGCTATTAATTCAAACGAAACGAACGAATTAATTTTCTAGTGATTTTTCTACTGCTTGAAATACATCTACAACACCAAATCCGTAGGTATTGTTCGGAATTGCACTAAGAGCTTCTCCGCAAGATCTCGTGGCTTTTTTCTCCGTTGCGGAGCTCATAATAAGCCCTGCTGTTCTGCTAACATCTCCTTGCAACTCCGGTTGGATGGACCACATAAGAGCCACTTGCCCTGCTACATGGGGACCTGCCATGGACGTTCCACTCCAGCCCCATTGAGCATATTGTTTGCCCGGGACGGCAGATCGAATATTAACTCCTGGAGCAACCACGTTTGGACCAATTCTGCCGTTAAAGGCTGATGGACCACGCGAAGAAAAGCCAGCAATTCTATCATAACGGTGATCATAGGCACCTACCGACAGAACATGCTCCGTATTGTGAGCTGGCGCATTGGCAATGCTGGAGCATGCAGGACCTTCATTGCCTGCAGAAACCACAACCATGATCCCCACATCCTTTAGGCGCTTTAAAACAGGAATGAATTCATCTCCTGCACAGCCCTCCGAGGCAGGGCAGCCCCAAGAATTGTTAATTACATCGGCGGCCAATTCAACTTTCGCATCTTTAAATTTATCGGCACCGTAGGCATAAGGTGCAAAAAAGAATTCAAAACACTCAATATAGCGGGCCGGAGTACCAAATCCATTATCCATATTACGGCAACCTATCCACTTGGCCCTAGGAGCAACACCTATTTGATTGATACCATGATCATCACCGACAACAGTTCCTAAGGTATGAGTACCATGTCCATTATCATCACATGGTGCTTGCGCTTTAGCGCCACAACGGTTGCTACTCGCGTTTTTATGAATGGCATCATGCCAATTGTAGTTATGGTCCACGCCGTCTTTTGAATAGCCTCGGTACTGCTTAATAAGAGCGGGATGATTCCACTCAATGCCGGTATCCTGTCCAGCAACAACAATGCCTTCGCCTCGTTTATTGTATTTGTCCCATACTTTTTTAACGCCAATATATTCTAGGCTAGATTCAACGCCAAACGAGCCTACGGACTTTTGAAACGGCGGCAGACTTTCAATTTCTGGGTTAGCAGAAATTCTTCTTACCTTTTCATTGCGTAGTAAATCGCGAACAATATGAATATTCGAATCATAAACGGCAATCATATTGGTAATATAGTAAGAGGTATATTCAAGGTTAGCCTTATCCAATTGCTGACGAACTTCAAACTGTGTGCGACGGGCATGCCAAGTGAGAATTTCATACATGCGTTGGTGCTTAAGTTTTTTATCAGCAATCAAGTCCGTTTCACTTAGATCGGCCTCATCTAAAAAAACTAGTATGGGAACTTCTTGCTCCGATTTACTATGCAAGAGTTGCCAAACCAAAGGATCCACTTTTTCAGATTGGGAAAAAGCTGGAACTGCTAATAAAAACAAC
This sequence comes from Bdellovibrionaceae bacterium UBA3535, assembly GCA_002376845.1. GTDB lineage: Bacteria > Bdellovibrionota > Bdellovibrionia > Bdellovibrionales > UBA840 > UBA3535. The sequence continues at coordinate 55,339 of DFOS01000022.1, forward strand.
AATAATGATAAAATAATTTTCATAGTCCCCCCATAAGACAAGTGATATTCCCCCGTTCTTTTTAGCGGGTCAATAAAAGCTGTATACTTAGCACAAAATGACACCAATCTACGGCAGACTTCTAAGAATTGAATTTTACATCAAAATTGCCTATTCTGCCCAAGATTGAAGGAGAATGAACATGAGCGATTACAAAGTCGATATAATCAATCACCTACCCCATATCCATCCCGAATATGTGGGCTCTTTGCCAGAATCCATGGAAATCATCGATGTTCGCAGCGAAGAGGAATACCATAGTGAATTGGGCCATATTAAAGGCAGTAAACTAATCACCAAGGGCCCTGAATTAGAAGAATATTTAAAGCAATGCGGTCCTGATAAAGAGATTCTTTTTGTATGTCGCTCCGGTAAGCGTAGCGGCGACATGACCCATTATTGTCATAACGAATTGGGCATGAAAAACACCTATAATATGACTGGTGGAATGCTGCTGTGGAACCAACTAGAATTTCCCATATTGAGATAGCCTCCATATCTTAGTTTGATACGTTTACCGGACTATGCTGGCAATAAAAGTCTAGCAATGTTAAGCTGGTAAGAAGCATGTACGTTAACGATGGTGGTATATATGACGGAAATATTCAAAGTTCTAAATCAATATAAAGAAAATATTCCTTATAATGTTCCCTATGTAATTTTAATTAATGAAAAAATCGTACATGCTTCTAGTCCTATTAAGAAGCTATTTAAGCAGGATCCCACAGGTATGGATATGGGTACCTTTATGACCGCTGATGATAAGAAAATTCTATCGGAAAGAGGCCATCTAAGTGAGGGCGAGAATCAGCAATTTTGGAAAATTGGCAACCAAATCATCCAAACTCAGGTGGATATTAAAAACAAGGCCTTCGACACGCAAATCATCAGCCTTGTCTTACTAAAAGCAGCACAGCTGCAGGCTTCCGCTGCTTAGTCGATGGATAACAGACTACAACGAGTATCTTCTGTCCAGTATTGCACGCCTTCTGGCCCGCGGCTTCTGTAATCAATGAGCGAGGCAAAATAAAGGTAGTCCCCTTCGATTTCCATACTTCCTCTGCCCGCAGCTTGCAGTGAGCGCAACCCGCTATTATCGCGACCTACCATGCGCACATCGTAGGCCAGATAATCCATGACATCATCCTGCCAATCAAAGCGCTCATAAGCCCTTACATTCCAACGAGCATTGCCCGTTTGCCGCACACTTTGCTTGCCATAGACAAATTTATTGCCATTTACCCACATGGAGGAACAATCTTGCTGCTCAATTTGCCAACGAACAACATCTGTTTGACCGTTGGGCAGATTACAGGTGCCGCGCCAAAGACCACTAAAATCGGTGCAATCAGCTGCAGATAAGGGAAAAGCAAAAAAGATAAGAAAGAGAAAAGAAAGATACTTCATGAAACCCCCCAAATATAGCTGCGATCATAGGGCTTATGGATGGTAACATCAATCAAATGCCAATAATGCTGCGCAATGAGCAAGCATGGCAAAGTGCTCCCTTTTATTGTTGATAGATCCTTATAAAGGATTGCAGCAGCCTAGTTTTTAGCAAAAACTCTAGGCTTTCTCTAAAATCCGTAGCAAACCAATAAAATCACTAGTTTTTTCTTAATACCAACAACATCAAAAGGGAGCAGTTTGGAAAGCTTAGGATACTTTCAACTTATAATTAGGATTAATTTTAGCATAAAGCTTTAACAGCTTATCTGTACTAAACTTATCGATTCTATGATTAAAAATACGGCTCATATCTGCCTTTGTAATTTCTAGATATTCCGCCATTTCTATATCTTTCATTTGCTTCTTCTGCGCATACTTTAAAAGTTCCTGGCAAATTTTAAAACGAAATCGATCTAGCTCTTTAGCATCAGGGGCAAGCATTTTAAAGCCGTCTACTTTTTCAAGTTTTTCACGCATTTTTTTTAGCTTACTTTTATCAGGGAAACTCATTTTAACTTCCTCCTATGTGCATTAACAACACCGATATACAGTTCATTATCTTGTAGCAACCAAACAAGCTTATAGGCCTTTTCATTAACAATAAGATTATCTGTAACAAAATACTCATAGTCTCCGTCTCTTACCTGCACAGGAAATATTCCCTGGTCCAGAAGTTTTACGAGACTAAGAATCAATTCATCATTGATAGACTTGCTATGCTTTATCTCGTAATGCGGATCTATAATTACTTTAGTAATACGTCGCCCATTCACCTCTATATTGATGTCGTATTCTCGCCGCTTCATCCAGGCTTAATTATAACTTAAGTTGTCTTATATGACAACTTATATGTGGTTGCAAATTATGATCAATCCAGAGTGATATAGGCGCAAATTTAACGAATTGCCATTATATTTGATCTGAGGGTATTTTTAGGAGAATTTTATTAAAACTGCTCCCTTTTATTGTTGATAGATCCTTATAAAGGATTGCAGCCGCCTAGTTTTTAGCAAAAATTCTAGGCTTTCTCTAAAAGCCGTAGCAAATCAATAAAATCACTAGTTTTTTCTTAATACCAACAACATCAAAAGGGAGCAGTTTGTTTACATTAGCCTAAAAAGGCTTTAGTCTCTGGCAACAAAACCCTGGAGCTAGTATGCAGCCTTTTCAAGCAGATAAATGGACCCCTGTTGAGGGATTTGAATTTACCGACATAACATTTCACCGCGCAAAGGAACAAGGCACCCTAAGGATCGCCTTCAATCGTCCGGAATGTCGGAATGCTTTTCGCCCACAAACTGTAGATGAATTGCTCACTGCCCTAGAATACGCACGAACTGATGCTAAGGTTGGTGTGGTTCTGCTAACTGGCAATGGCCCAAGCCCTAAAGATGGCGGCTGGGCCTTTTGTGCCGGTGGCGATCAAAGAATACGCGGCAAAGACGGCTATCAGTATACTGGTGAGGATTCGCCTGATGCAGCTAAACTTGGTAGGCTTCATATTTTAGAAGTACAGCGACTCATTCGCTTTATGCCCAAAGTTGTTATGGCCGTAGTTCCTGGGTGGGCTGTTGGCGGTGGGCACTCCCTTCATGTGGTATGCGATCTTAGCTTAGCTTCCAAAGAACATGCCATCTTCAAGCAAACCGATCCAGATGTGGCAAGCTTTGATTCGGGCTATGGCTCTGCATACCTAGCGAAAATGGTCGGGCAAAAACGCGCCCGAGAAATCTTTTTTCTAGGCGCAAATTATAATGCCCAGGAAGCCTTTGAAATGGGGATGGTAAACAAAGTGGTGCCCCATGCACAGCTTGAAGAGGTCGCTCTTGATTGGGCAAAGGAAATGAACAGCAAGAGCCCCACAGCCATGCGAATGCTAAAATATGGCTTTAATTTGATGGACGATGGCCTTGTGGGACAACAACTCTTTGCTGGAGAAGCCACTCGTTTGGCCTATGGTACAGAGGAGGCGCAAGAGGGCCGAGATGCCTTTAATGAAAAACGCGCCAAAGACTTTAAGCGATTTCCATGGCATTACTAGCTAGGTAAGTGCTTCAAAATATCATGTAAACTTTTATTACTTTTAGGAAAATCTAGGAAATTATTCCTCGCTGTATTATGTCTCCTTATATTAAGGGGCTATATGTTTACATTCTTATTTAGTTTTTTTCTTAGTTTCGCTCTTGCTGATGACGTTGACACGAATCCTTTGTCGGAACTAAAAAATGAATTATTAGAGACGACTAAATCGGTAGAGCAACTCAAAGAGCTCCTTGGAATTCCGAAAGGACATTTCATCCAAATCCATACTGGTGAATACCCTCATCTTATGGAGGAGTTTCGTCTCTACTCCCGAATTTATGAAAAAACTCCAGATTATGTTTTAGAGGCAGAAGAGTCTGTGTTTCGCAAAGTAAGACTACTTGGGAACCCTGAAATAAAGATAACTTCACAAGATGTTCTAGCTTTTCTCAAAGAGACAAAATCTGTGATTGCCGAACAGACAAAGCAAATCAATGAACGCGAGTTTATTGACCTGGCTACCCTTGAGTTTGACCACCTAGCACGTTCCTTTAGCCGTAAATTTGCTACTGAGATCTATCAACATGGACGTATTAGTGACTCCAGCATCGACAAGATGTCCCAGCAATTAGATCATTCCATTGCAAATTTATACCCAAAAGACATCAATCAATTATTTATGAAAAAATATTTAGAGATAGCAGACAGATATGAGTCGCAGCATAGAATTCAAGGCTCCGAATTTTTGTTTCAGCTATTTCATTCTATGGCTGAATTTAGTGTTTATCGCAATGGCACAGATTTTAATAGACAAAAATACAATTCTATTTTCTTTGCAGTTATCAATACTGTTTTGGCTGAGCCCGATATGTACTTTAGCAATCGTGCCGATTTAAAATCTTTTTTATCCGCATCGCTAAAGGCCGTGGAACTGCACTATCAGGTCTATCAACAAATATCTCAAGAAAAGGATTCTCGCCGCGAGAGTCTATCGAAGGCAGAAATGCAAAAAGCGGCTAAATTGCATGATGCTTTAGAGGCATTTTTATTAAAAACATTCCCCCATCTAAATACCCGAATGAGCAACCGAACTTGCCGCCGACTTTTTTAGATCTACAATGCCCTTTACTACTAGCCTGTTGTTATCAATAAAAAATTGTACATCATATTGATAGAACTGCATATGGTATACTTTATCACGGCTTTGATAAAGATATGGTCTAGGATCTTCTTGTAAAATTTCAGTAAGGCAGGTCCTGATGTCCTGAAAATCCGGATAGTCCTTTTGTATTTCTTTTTCCATACTCAATAACTTCGTCTGCAGCATATCTTCAAAGATCACCTGCATTGGATTTTGCTCTTGCCGCCAACTGGCAGATTTTGCGTTCATAATTTTATCGTATTCAGGTATATAGGGCTTAATATCAAATAGCGGGCTATGATCCAAAAAGTCGACTCCCCTAAAATGCAAGCTTCGTCCTTCTACTCTTAGTAATTCCACGCAGGAAAGGGCAATGGGATTGGGTCGAATGGGGGACCTAGTGGCAAAACAGCCGCGTTTTTGCCCATTAAGCTTGGGCACGGATACCTTATTTTTATTGCGTGAAGCCTCATGTTCATGAAAGGCCCACAACAACCATATATGGGAAAAGCCATCTAAACCATCCAATATGGAATCAAAATCAATAGTCGGTGCTAGCTCTGCCATTCCAATACAATGAGCACTATATTTTGTTTGCCGGGGTATGCCGAAACGCTGTGAAAAAGGTGATCGAAGAAAGCCTATAGGGTTTATCTGCATGGGAAGTATTTATAATAAGCTTGCCGCTCTTTCAATAGGGATTGCCTATTGGGCTATTTTCCCCTAATAATTTCCGTGTACGGACCGTAGCGCAGCCTGGTAGCGCGCCACCTTGGGGTGGTGGAGGTCGCTGGTTCAAATCCAGTCGGTCCGACCATTTACAAATTTACCTATGTGTCGGGAAGAACCATTTCTAAAAGCTATATATGAAAAACTTTTTTAATAACAATAAAGCTCTAGGCATCTAAGTATTTTTCCGTTAGGTTTGAATAGAGGTGGCTGTGAAAAATAGAAAACCTATTATTCCCGTTTCAAAAAGCTTTGCTAGGTATTTAAAAGAAGCGCGGCTAAATGCTGGTCTAACACAAACTTATGTAGCAGAGCAATTAGGCGTAAAGAACCAACTTATATGCAATTGGGAGCGTGGGGCTTCATCTCCAAGTTTTAATTTTCTACCTATATTGATTGACCTTTATGGCTTGAGCAAAATAGAAGTTATGGAGCAACTCCTTAAAGAACATAATCGTATTTATACAGAAGCTCTAAAAATTCGACGCAAGTAAAGAGCGATAAAAAATCATTTATTGTACTAGACCAAAGTAAATATTTTATATTTACTAAGCATCCTGCCCTAATAAATTAATTATATTAATTTTTGATTTAGTTTTTCTGTTTCTGGCCGATACATTGACTGAAAATATAATAACAAAGGAATTCTATGAATTTCAAATCTTATATTATCAGTGGCCGTCGAGATCATAATATCGATGAAGAAATTTATAACAAGGCTTATCAACATTGGAAAAAAATATGGATTCCTGAAATTTTTAATAAGACCGAGTTTTGTTCAGATTACTTCATAAAAATGCAAAATTTGTTTGTTATTATGAGTGATGATCGAGTTGCAGCCCTGGCGGCTTTTAATTTTTACGATTTATCACAAGAGTCAGATCGAGATCTAAGCTATATTCAATATCTACAGAAAGCTGGTTTTTTTGAAAAAAGCAAAAAAAATCCATTATTAATTTCAGGCGAATATATTTCTCGTCACCCAATTTTTTCTGTCAAAAATACCGGTATTTCTCTAGGTAGTATTCTTATTGGTATGATTCAACAAGCATTTATACACTCTATAGCCGATTATATTTTAGGAACCACATTTATTTTTCGCGGTGTTGATCAAATGGCTAAAGAGTTTGGCTTTCAGTCCGTTGCAAATATCGATCGCTTTGGCATTCCCTGCGCAATAGTTTTGAATACTAGGGAAGGCGCTAAAACTCACCCTGATGCCAAGCATGCTTATTTAATTGAAGAGCTATGGAATACTTCCATCAATTTAAAAATATATAATTCACAGGAGACCCATTATGACAAACTTACGAAAAGTATATGATGAGTGCATGACTGATATGGTTAAGGCAATTAAAAGCTTCCCATTAGAAAATAGGCATGCTTATGCTGCCTGGCTACGTGATATATATGAATACGCAGAACACTCTACTCGTATACTAGCACAAACTGCATCAAATATCCCCACAAAATACAACAATATATCCAACCGTTTTATTCGTCATGCGGCCGAAGAAACAGGACATGAGAAACTGGTTGAAAAGGACTTAAAAGCCCTTGGTTTTGATGTACAACAAATGGAGGCAACAACGGAGTCTAAGTTTTTTTACCAAAGTCTATATTACTGGCTTTCAAAACACGCTAACCCTCTTGGCATTATGGGATGGATCCTAGCACTTGAAGGCGCTGCAGTAAATGCAGCACCCTGGGCATATTCTATAGTCAAGGAGGTACATGGCAAAAAAGCTGGCTATTTTTTAAAAGTACATGGTGAAGAGGACCCAAGTCACTTAGAGGATGCTTTTAAAACTATAGAAAAACTCGATCAGGCGGACGTTGATTTGGTAATCAAGTCTCTAAAGCAATACAGCATACAATATGTGAAAATATTGGAATCAATTAAATCTTCGACAATACATGGGGTAAACAACCAAGCTGCCTAAATATTTTCCACAGGCTCATTAAAAGCTTTGTATCCCCCTTGCTATGCTCAAAAAAATGGCTTACTATTCGCTCAATGTTGGAACAGGAATCACAAAGCTTTATAACAAATGACTTTCGTAGAAGCTGCGAGGAAATTTGCCAGATTTTGTCTGACTATGGTCATCAAGTACGGCCATACCAAGATCCAAACTTAGCCATTTTTGGACGCCTAGATTGCGCTCGGCAAAACCAAGCGTTAAGTGATATTCGTATCTACTTATCATCTATCTACGATACTAGAGGCCTCAAAAAAAATCCTAATCTAGGTATGCAATTTTTATGGTCTAGCCTAAAAACATATGGTCTAAAATGTCCTCATGATTTTTTTAATAAAATTTCTGAAGACTGTATCATTGAATTATATGATTTAGAATATAAGCAAGTTTGGCGAAACTTTCATTTTTTTGATGTGTGCAGTTACACTATCGAGCAAGTATTTTGTGAACCATGGACAGATAGGTATAAGCGTGACGAGAAAATGATGCAGAAATGCATTGAACTAACAAAAGCATGCTTAGAAGGAAGCTTTGAGACCATGACAACCAATTTACCAGCACACCTAATTTCAGAGCGCTATTCAGAGTTTGGCTATGACATTATGATTACACATAGTCACTTAGCGCCAGTACGTCTGTCTAAAACAGCTAAGCTCGCTGGCTATCTAGTTCTCTCTTCTGGGAAGGTTATTTCACAACAAACAAATAAATACGAACCTACTATGACTAGAGCTGAGACAATTCTTTAGTATAATTTTCTAGACTAAAACTTTTTTTATTTATTTTTTGTAGGTTTCCACCGAAGAAAAATATAATGGACTCAAGCTATACTAAATATATCAACGATATGTGGTACTTGCCTAAGGCCACGTTACTAAGAATCTTTGTCCTTACTGGACTAGGACTCTTTTTTGCTATAAAAAATCCATTTCATACAATGGCGGTCGATGACACCCTCTTCTTTCTACCCGTGTTCTTTTTAATATCATCTGCCAAACTAGTTGCCATATTCACAGCGATTTTACTTGGAACAGGAACTTGTATCTATTTATATTCTGCTGACTGGCTTTATATGGTAGGTTTATTGAGCGCAATTATATTTACCGTTCCATTAACCAGTCTTTTACATATTACTTCTCATGGTTGTATAAGGCCAAGATGGTTAAATCGGCTCCTAGGTGAATTTAGTGCTATTAGCCAGCTCTCCAGTTTTACCGATTGGATGGTTATGCATGCTCTTCATCACATTCATGTAGACGACCCCAAACTAGACCCTCATCCCCCAGATGGTAAAACTTACTGGACATATATTCGAAATATGAAAGCTAATGCAGTAAATGTTTATGTCAAAGCCTTCCAAAGAAAACATGGCTCTAAAAAGAATTTTGAATTGTGCTTAAAAGTGTTTATCTTACTTAGTAAAATTCAAACATATGTGTTTATATTATTTTGGTATTTTCTATTGGGGCCAAAGCTTTTTATATCAGGTCTTGTATTTTCTATAGCGGTAAAAACCTTACATTATGCATGGTTTAACTGGCGAACTCACAAGGCGCTAGAAAATGGAAATGTTGAAATACTCAATCTTGATGGCGGTATTTATACAATATTTAATTTACTTAGCTATAATATGTATTATCATGGAAACCATCATAATCAGATGTACACAGCTAATCCCAAAAAAATAATAAATAGAGCTCTACACAAAAAAGCTTCTTAGATATGTCTTTGGCGCTAGCTCGGGCGTCCAGCTATTTAATGAAATCACCAACGAAATCATTGGCATAATATCTAGCAAAAAAATGAACTTTTTACCTATCCTGACAGCTCTTGCCAGGCAAAATAGTGGTTGAGCCATGGTTGATTGTAAAAAAACGTATAAAACTGTCCACAGGTAGTACCGCACTTGAGACGCCAACCATAGGGGTACGTAGCTTATCAGCTCTAGCTATTGCCCCCGCTGCAGGAACACTGGCATGGGTCATACAGCCTTTTTAGCCAGTCATCAAATTAGTAGTTCCATTCTTATGCTTTAGATATGATATACAGTATACCAAAGTCATGACCATTACTTGTTAAGTATAATTTGCACTTAGCACAAAAGTTTTACCCAGCTGCAGATGTCGATTCCAAAAGCCAGAAAAATGCTTAAAATTGCAAACATTCATTATGAAAAGATATTTAAAGCACACTTTTTTTCTAGCCACCCTAGCAATGCCAATAGCATCTTATGGTATTAATGCATGTAATAATATATTCGATTCGACTATAAAACAAAAGCTCTACCAAAATGCCATAATATCTACCTCTCCCATTTATGTTTTAGCTTGGAAAAAAAGCCAAAATGCATTTGATCAATACGATGCCAATTTTCCCTATAAAGAGCTAGTGTCTGAATATATAAAACAAGGTTGGAATATTGATGCCCTTGATCGCGATGGCTACACTCTATTGATGCATGCTGCAGCTTCGGAAAACACATATTTGCAAATGGCTTTAGCAGAGCTAGGGGCAAAACTAGATATTAAGGGCCCTGGTGGTAAAACAGCGGCAGAGCTTTCACTAGAAATAAGAGGCCAGCCTACAAGCTTATGGTATATGAGCAAAAATCAAAGTCTTAACGGCCGCTATGTGGGTAAAGAAGCCTGGAAAGCCTACCGGGATAGAGATTTTATAAAACTTGACCATTTATTTGAGCAAGGTCTGGCTGTTGATATGTTCGAGCTATCAAGTGGGAAATCACTTCTTAGTTTAGCTAGCACTCAAAATGATCTGACAATGATGCGCTTTTTACTAAGCCATGGTGCCAATCCCAATTTTGGCAACTTTAACACCAACAACAGTCACTTACCTGTCATGGAGGCTGCTAAAAACTTTCATATCGAAGCCTTACAAGTTTTGCTCCAGCACAAAGCAGATATCAACGGTCTTGGTCACTCTTATTTTGATAGCAATACAGTCAGACAAAGTATATGGGAGCTTGCTCACTTGAAGCAGCCACCAGTCAAAGCTTATGATTTCTTTGAATGGCTGTTAAAAAATCAAGCCAACCCTTATACGAATGTTCACCAACAAACTAAATTCGGTGATTTGCAAAGCTTTCTAGATCATGCATTCTTGTATGGAGGAACTGATCAATTAAAAAAACACAAGTTGGAACAACTACTGCGTCACTATCGGCATTTAGAAAATTAATCCAACCAATCCTGAATCGGATATTGATAAATGACGTTCTCGCCGGGCAACTGAAAGTTGGCACTTGGCATCTCCCACTCTGGAGTACCAAAATCAAAATTTACAAAGTTTGCCGGCACTAGCATTTGGGCACTACTCAATCCATTAACATTTGTAAGATTCGGGCCCGCAATGGCCAGACCACTGCTCTCGTCCTCAGGCACAATACCCGTATTGTAGTAGTTGCTAGTAGGATCAATGGCATCACTAGAGCCTTGTATGCGTCCCACAAGGGGACCAAACTGATTGTTCGGCCCAGCACCGCCATTGGCCCGTACAACTTGGCTAATGGAGTAGGAATATCGCATGGAATTTGGACCACGACGGTAGAAGGTCCCCACCAAACCGCCGGTACGATCTCCGCCTTTGATTTCACCCGTAGATAGATTATTTAGGAAACGATTGCTTCGCCCGTGAAAATAACCGGAGATGCCGCCAACATGGATTCCTGTTCCCGCATCGATATCACCTGTATTCAAACATGAAACAATCTCGCGGTTTTGATTCGAGTTAATACCGCCTTCGATACCGCCTACATAATTTGTATCTGTTGCCGTTACTGTGCCGGCAAAATAGGAGCGACGGATATTTGCCATAGAGTAACCTGCAAGTCCACCTGCATAGGCATCACCGCTAGTTATACTTACGCTTATATTGGCAGTAGAATGGGAGTCATTAATGCTGGTATTGGTATTGTTCATACTACCGATCAAACCACCGATTCTACGGCGCCCACTTATATTTCCAGATGAACTTACATTATTATAAGCATTGCGGTAATCATAACCACTTATACCCCCAACGTTTTGCACTTGCGCCGCTGTGATATTCATAGAGGAAGAGGAATCGGTAATGTCAGCTCGGCTATACCCCATTATCCCCCCCACATCAGAGTGGTTGTTCGTGACCCCTGTGGAGGCTATATTAATATTGCCAGCACTATTGCAGCGCAGACACGTAGAGGCACCATTGCGATAATTACCTACAATACCACCCACATAGCGAATTTGTCCGGTATCATCACTATCAATCAAAACTATATTTCCATTAAACCATACATCCGTCATGCCGCCGGCTCCCTCCCAGCGCCCTACAAGGCCGCCAATTTCTCTTGGAGCCAATGAGGTTGAGTTGACAATGCCCGATGCATAGGTATTTGATAAGGAGGAATTGCCACTTACATTTCTTGTCCTACCCGAAATACCGCCAACATAGTTGCCAGTACCCAAAATTGTACCTGAACTAAAAGAGTCATTTAAGACCAGTCTTTCTGCATAGCCAGCAATGCCGCCTACATAACTTGTGCCACCACTCACATTTGCTGTATTGTAACAAGAATTCACACTAAAGGCATTCCGATATACGTAGCCGATTAAACCGCCAACATTGTTAGCTCCGTTGGCTACGACATTTCCTGTATTATAACAAGAAGCACTAGTGGGAGGATCTGAGGAAGGTATATTGGGCGGCGTATTCCCTGCATCTCTAGTTGCTGCAGTGGAAGTCCCGCTTAAAGTGCCGTCACGGAAGTAGCCAAATAAACCACCAAAATTATTGCCACTAGATGTACGAGTGATCACACCAGTATTGGAAACATTCGTCCAGGCTCCACTGGCCCTTCCCGCAATGCCGCCCACATTCCCATTGGTTGTGGAAATATTGGCCGTATTACTTATATTATCAAATGTCGAGTTGGCGTCCGTATTGGCATCGTGTACTCGGCCAAAAACGCCCCCAACATATTGACGTCCCGCTATTTCTCCACCGTTAATACTTATATCATCCACATCAACAGAATTGGCGACATTCAAATACCCCACCAATCCACCTTGATAATCTTTATCCGCTGTAATGCTAACATTGCTTACTGTTATGTTACTAATGGTAAAATCTGAGGCGCCATTGCGATTGAGTCCAAACAGTGCACCAACATAGGCATTATTACTACCTTCATTACTGGTAAGTGTTACGTTAGAGATATTTATATTGCTAAAAACATTGGTACCTACTTCTACGTAGGCGACTAAGGCCGCAACATACTGGTCGCCTATAACGTTTATATTATCGATATTAAGGTTTTGAAAGGTAGCTCCAGTGGCTTCGCGAAATATCGCCTGCTGCGTATTCGTGGAATTGATGTTTATATTGGATAGCGTAAAGTTATTCCCCTCTAATGTGCCCGTATAGCCGCCGCCAGTATTACCAATTGCTGTAAAACTACCGCTGTTAAAATTAATGTCATTCATAATTACAACATCGTCGTTTAAAACTGTATTGATATTTGCAAACTGCAATGCTGTACAAACTTGCCAAGGGGCTGCTCCAGAAGCGTTAGCAAAAGTATCATTTCTAGCTGCCTCAGTATCACAGGCACTTGACAGCTTATTCAAAGTTAGACTGGCTGGATTCCCTATGGTCTCACCGTCAATCATTCGAGCATTGACGGCAATATTTCCTACAGATGCTGTACTAACATCAACGTTCACTGTCCAGCGACGATCAGCCCCGCAAGCAGTATAAGTTGTTGTAAAGTCGCCGTAAACTTCGATAACCAAACCCGCGGTGCCGCACTCCCCACTTAGACTTTTCATATATCCAACGGGAGAGCCACTACTAGGACTATCAATGGTAATGATCAAATTATTCTCTGGCGGCACCTCGATAACATTGTCTGATGTGCCAAATAACTCATCTACGGTTTCACCGTCACTACAGGACAGTAAACTAAAAGACATAAGAATAAGAACATAATAATACAACAACCGCATATTCCCATATCGGTTAAGACACCAATTTTATTGAGGCTTTTAGAAGAAAATGCTGAAAAATCTCGACCTTTTATATAAGTAATTCATGGGATTATAAGAGTGTCGTAAAAACGTATCATTTTGAAATACGGTTGTCTTATTTCAAGGCAGCATAACCACCACTTTGTATTGCGCCCTCAATATTCGCATGATAAATTTTCGGCCATAGGGAGGGATTATGTTTTCGACAATATTACTATATGCCTTGGCCTTTTCGCATGGAACCCACACCCATGGTATTGCCGAAATGAAAGTTGCTATGGAAGGAAAAGAACTGGAAATTGAGTTTGAATTTCCAGCAGTGGACATTGTTGGTTTTGAGCACCAAGCCAAAAAAGATAGTGATAAAGCCAAAGTGGATCAGGCACTCAAAAAACTGCGTGAGCATGGGACAATCATAAGCCTGCCAAAGGCAGCTAAATGTCAACTGAGTAAGGTAGAGGCAGACAGTGATCTCCTAGAAGAAGATGAGGAACACAATGATTTTGAAGCGGAATATGAATTTCGCTGCGAGAAAATGGCAGAGCTTAAGATCATTAAGGTTTTGGCATTCTCTCACTTCCCTTCGGTTAATAAAATCAAAGCGGTTGCTGTAAGTGCTAATGGTCAATTTCAAGCGGATTTAACAAAAGAAAAAAATGTATTTCAACTAAGCGATGACTGATTTACTAAGAATTGAAAATTTGAAATTTCGCTGGCCCAAGGCCAAAAAAGCCTTGTTATACATTGAACAATTTCATTTAAACAAAGCAGAAAAAGTTTTTTTGCAGGGGCCTAGTGGGAGTGGGAAATCTACCCTGTTAAACCTTATTGGCGGTGTTCTTAGCCCTGAAAGTGGACATATCCGATTTCAAGGCGAGAACATATTTGCAAAATCAGAAGCCGAACGCGATCAGTTTCGCGGAGATCATATGGGCTTTATCTTTCAGAGCTTTAACCTACTTCCCTATTTGAATTCCATAGAGAATGTCTGTCTTGCATGCGATTTTTCAAAGCTAAAAACCGAGCGCGTACTATCCCGATCACAAAACCTTGAAGCCGAAGCAAAAAGACTGCTAGAAGCCTTAAAGCTTAATGAAGAAGATATTTATAAAAAAGTTACGGATCTTAGCATAGGCCAGAGGCAGCGTGTGGCCACGGCTAGAGCTCTAATGGGTAGCCCCGAACTGATCATTGCCGATGAGCCGACATCTGCTTTGGATGCTCAAACTAGACAGCATTTTTTAAATTTATTGTTCACCGAATGTGAACGTTTTCAGATCAGCCTGATATTTGTTAGCCACGACCCGGCTTTAGGGCAATATTTTGATCGTTCCTATAATTTAAGCGAAATTAACCAAGAAGCTTCCGTAGGACTTGATCTATGAATAGTTTATATAAAATAGCCAGTAAATCCCTACTCAATAGAAAAAACACCACCATTTTAACCATTATTTCCATTGCCCTTAGTGTTTGCCTTCTACTTGGCATTGAACGAATACGCAGCGGTACCAAAAATTCTTTTGAAAACACCGTCTCGGGTGTTGATCTTATTGTTGGCGCAAGAAGTGGCCCTATCAACTTACTGCTCTACTCCGTTTTTCGCATTGGAAACGCCACAAATAACTTGGGCTATGAAACTTATCAAAAAGTAAAATCCCGCGAAGATGTACAATATAGCATTCCCATCTCTTTAGGCGATTCCCATCGTGGCTATAAAGTAGTAGGAACTAGCCAAAACTACTTTCAGCATTACCAATATGGCAACAAACAAAATCTAGCCTTTTCAAAGGGGCAGGAGTTTCAAGATCTATTTGATGTTGTAATCGGCAGTAAGGTGGCAGAAGAGCTTAACTATGATTTAGATAAAAAAATCACCTTATCGCATGGTATGAATGCCGTTAGTTTTCAACAACATGACAATATGCAATTTCGTATAGTGGGCATTTTAAAACCCACGGGCACACCCGTAGACTCCTCATTGCATGTTTCTTTGCAAGCCATAGAGGCTCTTCACGTTGACTGGCAAGATGGAGCCCCACCCCGAGCGGGTGAGGCCACCCCGAAAGAAAGTCTTCGTAGCATGGATCTAACGCCCTCAAGCATTACGGCTTTTTTTGTTAAACTAAAATCTCGCATGGCCGTTTTTCAAGTACAAAGAGATATCAATGAGTATGCAGACGAAGCTATGCTCGCCATTTTACCAGGAGTCGTTTTAAGAGAATTGTGGTCGAGTATTGGCATGGCCGAAAAAGCATTGTTCGTTGTAAGCATTCTAGTATTTATAGTTAGCTTGTTTGGTATGCTAATCAGTCTTCTTTCCACATTGAATGAGCGAAGACGCGAGATGGCTTTATTGCGCTCTGTGGGTGCGTCCAAACCATTTATTTTTGCCCTGCTTTTGGCCGAGTCATTTTTAATTAGTATCGCGGGGATTGTTTTTGGAATTGTCTTGCTATATGCCGGTCTGCTTAGCACCCAAACGTGGTTAGAAGCTCGCATTGGCATGGGAGTTTCTTTATATCAATTTCAGCTGCAAGATTTTTATTATTTAGCATTGATCTTGGTGGCCTCTATGGTGGTAAGCCTCTTTCCTGCCCTTCGAGCTTATAAAAAATCTTTAGCTGATGGTTTAACGGTAAGGACTTAGTATGAAAGCATCTGTTATATATGGCGCTATTGCGGTTGTGGTAATTGGATTAATTGCCAAACCTTTTATTATCAAAACGAAAGAGGATAAAATCATAAAAGAAGCCATGTCAAAACCGGAGGGAATTCCAACGGTTGAATGGGATATGCTTTATAAACTAGATTATAAAACCGGCAAAGCCCCTGACGATCTAAAACAATTCGATGGTAAGTTTGTTAAAATCCCAGGATTTGTAGTGCCCTTATCCGATAATTTTAAAGTATTAGATGAGTTTTTACTAGTGCCGGATGCTCAGTCTTGTATACATGTGCCACCGCCGCCGCCTAACTTGATTGTGCATACTACACTCCGAAATTCCATTCCCATTGAAGAATCTTACAATCCAGCATGGATATATGGCATATTAAAAATCGAAACCACAGAAAGCATATATGGCAAGGCCGGCTTTACTTTGGATGCAGTGAAGATGGAAAGATTTGATTATTAAAAAAGCTCGCGAATGGAGTGAATATCATCCAGAATACGACGCAGACTGCGGCGTACGTGCAATAGATCTTTTGAAATTTGCTTGTACTCGTTCTCCCGACGAACTTCTTGTTTGGAGTTTTTTAACACCTTTCTAGCGCCCTCAATGGAGTAACGATCTCGGTGTAGCAGCTTTTGGATCATAAGTGCTGCCTCAACATTCTTACGCGAATAAATTCTCTGGTTATTTCCTGATTTTTTGGGGCTTAATTCTTCAAACTCGGTTTCCCAATAACGAAGAACATATTGCTTTACTCCCAATATGTCGGCCACTTCGCCAATTTTAAATGACAATTTTTCGGGAATGGAGCGAAGTTTTTGAAGATAAACATCGTCAACCAAAGAAACAGGCAAATCAATTTTCATTTCTTTGGCAGCTTTTTCTTCTAGTGAATCTGACTCGTTATAAAAGTCCATCAATCCTCGTCTTTCACCTGCGAAGGATCTTCTCCATTAAGTACTGCCTTAAGCACTTGTGAAGGGCGAAAAGTTAAAACTCTTCTGGCTGCAATGGTGATTTGCTCACCTGTCTGCGGATTCCTACCGATGCGGGCATTTTTTTCGCGAACGATAAAATTGCCAAAACCGGAGATCTTCACCTTTTCGCCTTTGACCAAAACATTTTTCAAAGAATCAAAGACCATCTCAACGTATTCGGATGCCTCTTTTTTTGAAAAACCTATTTTGTCATAAACTTTTTCTACAATATCAGCTTTGGTAACTGTTGCTTTTGCTTGATTTTGACCGCCCATAAAACCTCTCTCATTTAAAGGCTACCAAGTACCTAAAAACTTTCAAGTTTTTTCATTTAACGCAGGGTAGCGCCAAACTTCTCCTGCACACCTGTAATGATCTCTTCTTGAAGACTTGTTAGCTCTTTTTCGCTCAGCGTTTTTGTGTGGTCCTCGATCTTCATTCGGAAGCCAAGCGATTTTTTGCCCTTCTCCAAATTATCACCTTGATAAAGATCAAATACCTCTATTTTCTTCACCTTAGAGAAGTGATCCAATATATAGTTTTGCAAATCCCCGGCCGCTAGTAATTGGTCTACAATAAAAACCAAATCACGCTCCACCGCCGGGAAAGGGTTTAATGGCTGCACTTTATCAAGCGTTTTCTTATGTCTAGAGAAGGAATCCAAGCTAAACTCGGCCAGTGCCACTGAGCTACGTATTTTGTCCTTATCGCTCCAACGCGGATGCAAACTACCAATATATCCAAGGTAGTCTTCTCCTAATTTTAAATAGGCAAACTGACCAGAGTGTAGAAAGTCTGGAGCTGGCTTCGAAGTATCCCATGCAAAGCCTCGCAGACCTAAGTAGTACAAGAGTCTCTCTACCTTGTTTTTTAGTTTCAAGACATTGGGCGCCTTATCCGACTGCCAAAGGTTTTGCTTTTCACCCCAGGATATAAGCGCCAAGCGCTGCCTTTGCTCATAATCATTTTGTTGTTTTTGAAAACAAAAACCAATTTCAAATATTTGCCCATGGCTTTGGCCGCGACGGTAGTTATGTAACAAATTTTTATATAAACCCGGCACAAGTGAGGTGCGCATAATATCGTATTCCTCGCTTAAGGGATTTTGAATTTTCACCGGCTCCGCAGAAAACTCCAGGCCTGCAGCCACCAAGGCATCTTTATTACCCAAAAATGTTCTTTCAAAAGTCGAACTCGAAAAGGCGTAGTTCATAGCTTCCATCAAACCATCGTGAGAGAGATGCTCTCTGACTTTGCGCGCCCGCTCGAATATATCACTTTGTTGCTTTGGTGCACCTCTTGCATTTGGCATATGCTCAGGCACATCATCATAGCCTCGCACCCTAGCATACTCCTCCACAAGGTCTTCTTTTATGGATATATCATGCCGGTAAAGGGGCGCTTTCACAATGTACTGCTCTCCGTCTTTGCGCCAATGACAATTAAGGGCCTCTAAAGTTTTTTCCCAAGAATCTGCGGCAATGCTATAGCCAAGCTTTTGCTCAACAAAATCCAATTTTACCGGAATATTCGCAGTCTGAATGGGGTTGGGGTAAATATCAACAAAATCACCACTAACCTCTCCATGGGCATATTCAGCAATCAAAGCGCAGGTCCTATCCAAAACTGTTTGTATGTTCGCGGGGTCTACACCGCGAGAAAATCGGTAGGCCGCATCCGTTTCAATCCCAAACTTGCGCGCCGTCTTTCGCACCGTTTGCGGAACAAAGTAGGCGCATTCGATAAATAAGTCCGTTGTTTCTTCACGCACACCAGAATTCAAGCCACCCACAACTCCTGCAAGAGCAACTGGCTTTTTGCCATCGTATATCATCAACTCACTACCATCGAGTTTGTATTCAGTAGCATCCAAACTAGTGAAGGTCTCCCCGGCTTTCGCCGTGGCAACGCGCACTTTGTTTTGCTCGAGAAATGCCAAATCAAAGGCATGCAAAGGCTGGCCATACTCCAACATTACAAAATTAGTAATATCCACCACATTATTTATGGAGTTCAAGCCCAAGGCTTCCAGGCGCTGCTTTAACCAGGCCGGTGATGGTGCAACCTTTACGTTATGAATCGTTCGGCATGCGTAGCGAGGACATAGATCAAGGTTCTCAACCTCTAAACTTGCGTCCAGCTTTGCCTGCCACATGCCTGAATTCACCTTGGGCAGATTCATCTCACGGCCCAACAGGCTGGCCAATTCACGCGCCAGGCCCACATGCGATAAACAGTCCGCACGGTTAGGAGTGACCTTTAGTTCAAAAAATACATCTTGCAAGTTTTGGTAACTAGAAAAAGCCTCTCCCACTTTGGCATCTTCATTGAGAATCATAATACCCGAGGACTCTTCACTTAGTCCTAGTTCCTTTTCTGAGCAAAGCATGCCGCTAGATTCCACTCCTCGTAAAGTGGTATTTTGTATATTCAATCCATTTGGCAAGCTAGAGCCGGGAAGCGCCACCACCACCTTATCATTTTCTTTGTGATTCTTAGCCCCACAAACTATTTGCTGCACGACTCCCTCACCAACACTGACCTGACAAACGGTCAAACGATCCGCATCGGGATGTTGTTTTTTCTCTAAAATACTACCAACAACAATGGAATCATATAGCAGCGCTTGGTCTTCTATCTCTTCTACCTCTAGTCCGGCATTGGTAAGAATGCTTGCAAGCGAATGGATTTTTCCACGATAATCGCTCAGATCAATATACTCATTCAGCCAATTAAAAGATACTTTCATGAAAACTGCTCCAAGAAGCGCTCGTCATTTTCTACAAACAAACGAATATCATTGATACCATATTTTACCATTGCCAGGCGTTCGATCCCCATTCCAAAGGCATAACCTTGCCACTGATTGGCATCGATTCCAGCTTGCAAAAAGACGTTGGGATGCACCAGTCCACAGCCAGCTACCTCAATCCATCCGCTAAAAGAGCAAAGACGACAACCACTACCTCCACACTCGGGGCATGAGCAATCTACCTCGGCACTTGGCTCGGTAAAGGGGAAAAAACTTGGGCGGAATCTTGTTTTCACCTCGGAACCAAAAAACTCCTTATTAAAATACGACAGTACACCTTTTAGCTCAGCCAAAGAGACCTTTTCATCCACAAACATACCTTCCATTTGGTGAAACATCGGAGCGTGGGTCACATCCGCATCAACACGAAAAACAGCTCCTGGGCCCAAGACCCTTAGTGGTAAGTCCTCTTGCTCCAGAGAGTGAATTTGAATGGGTGATGTTTGCGTACGCAAGACATGCTCTTGATCGATATAAAAAGTATCCTGCATATCACGTGCAGGGTGATCCTTAGGAATATTTAAGGCTTCAAAATTATAGTAATCCTTTTCAATGAGCGGCCCGCTGCGGGTACTAAATCCAAGCCGTGTGAAAATATCCACAATCTCTTCGGTTACCTGGGACAAGGGGTGCTTGGCTCCCCTGGCCTCCCAAGGCCCGGGCAAAGACATATCAATGCGCTCTTTTTCTAGCTTGGCTGAAAGCTCCTCAGCCTTTAAGCTGGACTCCTTTTCCGTATAGGCGCTCTCCAGTTTGGTTTTTAACTGATTTACTTTTTTGCCAAATTCGGGACGCTCTTCTTTTGGCATTTTGCCCATCTCGCGCATGAGCAAAGATACTTTACCTTGTTTACCCCAATACTCCACTTTTACCTGATACAAATCCGAGGTAGACACGGCCTTGGCAATGGCAGTAAGGGAGGCTTCTTCTAATTCTTTGAGTTTATCATCTAACATACGAAGATAATTGATGATTTTACCGATGAGTGCAAGTTCTAATTACTTAGACCATTTGCGTAAGCTGCATCCATTACTTGAAATGAATTTCTCCGTGATATCTAGATCAATCCATACTATGACTGCCTTTATGTTAATTAGCAAAAAAGATCGCGTATTCCTGATCTTTGCAGGCATTTTTGTCACCAATGCCATTGTCGCCGAACTTATTGGTGGAAAGCTATTCAGCTTCGGCCCATTTACACTAAGCATGGGAATCTTGCCGTGGCCCATAGTCTTTATTGCTACGGATCTAATCAACGAATATTTTGGCAGACAAGGCGTTCGATTTCTCACCTATATAACCGTGGCCCTAATATCCATTACCTTTATATTGCTATACGCGAGTATGAACATTCCAGCAGCTGACATATCGCCGGTTGGGGATGCCGCATTTAAAGAGGTCTTTGCACAAAGCGCTTGGATCATTGTCGGCTCTATCATTGCTTTCCTTGTAGCACAGCTAATCGACATTTCTGTATTTTGGTTTTTTAAAGACCGCACAGGTAATCGCAAACTTTGGCTGCGTGCCACTGGCTCCACTGCCGTATCGCAGCTAATTGATTCGTTTGTGGTAATTGGTATTGCCTTTTACTTACCAGGAAAGGTGAATTTTGCCGACTTCATAAAAATTGCCTCAAGTAACTATTCTTTTAAGTTTCTGGTGGCAGTTGGCGCGACTCCCCTGGTATATCTTGGCCACTATCTTGTGGCCTCTTATCTGAAAAAAGACTGATGTCCATCATATGTTGACCTCGCATTACCACCGCCATTAGAGGCAATACCATACCGAGAAAGTAGTAGATCGGGCGAATGTATGCTGGAATGGCTGCATGTAAGCTAATTAGAACTACCAAGGCAAAAAGCGGTACCAATATTACCCACAAAAAATTTTGCTGATGAGCCTCATTGCTAGTAGCCACCAATTTGCTCTGGCAATAGGGGCAAACAAATACCACCTCCTCTTTGTTAGCAGAAACCTTTCGGTCTGCACGAAACATAAAAAACGGTAAAGACCGGTGGCAACTAGGACAATTTTGACGATGAATCATGGGCTCCTATATGGGCTAGGCCAATCGAAGGGTCAAGAATCTTTGTTGTATCCAGGTCTTCTAGGTCATAAAATAAGTATAAAAAGAGGTATATATGGATATCGAAACATGTTTTGAAAAATTGTGGAAAGATTACACCACCCTAAATCCCTCTACGGAAGAGATATATAACGCCCTTAAAGCCAAAGGAAATGATATCATCAATGACCATGTTGCTTTTCGCACCTTTGAAGGCAAATATGGAATTGAGCATTTCGCCCAAGCATTTCTTGCTCTTGGTTATGAAGCCAAAGGTGAATATACCTTTACAGAGAAAAGACTTTTTGCCCGGCACTATGAACACGAAAATCACGACTTACCAAAGATCTTTATTAGTGAGTTAAAAACAAAAGAGTTTAGCCCCTTTCTCCAAGACATTGTCTCCAAGGCCACGGCCAGTATTAGCTCGGAGCAAGCTGCCGCAGAGGATTTTTTTCTATTAGGACGACCTTGGCCGGCTAAGCATGCCATATACCAAGAACTAATAAAAGAAAGCGAGTATGCGGCTTGGCTTTATGCCTTTGGTTTTCGCGCCAACCACTTCACTGTGAATGTTAATCGACTAAATACCTTTACCGAATTAGTGGAACTAAATAATTTTATTGAGTCCATCGGTTTTGAATTAAATGATAGTGGCGGCAAAATAAAAGGCAGTCCACAAGATTACTTAGAGCAATCATCAACAAAAGCGAAGAAAATTGCAGTAGCTTTTGAAGATGGAGAATACGAAATTCCTGGATGTTATTATGAATTTGCAAAACGTTACGAATTACCTGAAGGGGGGCTTTATCAGGGATTTGTTGCTAAATCCGCTGATAAAATTTTCGAATCTACGAACAAATATTGAGCAAAAGAAGAATATTCTTCAGAGCCCTTGACTCAAGCACACGAAATGATTAGTTTCTGTCTCGCGGGATGGAGCAGTCTGGTAGC
>DFOS01000005.1 GCA_002376845.1 Bdellovibrionaceae bacterium UBA3535
CACGCCGCCAGCGTTCGTTCTGAGCCAGAATCAAACTCTCCATAAAAAATTTGAATTCTGTTAAAACAAAAAATTTAACTAAGTTATAACTCTTAAAAATTTAAGAGCCGCACTTTCTTTGTAGCTATTTAGTTTTCAAAGAGCGAAGCGCAAATATTATTAAAAGTTTCAAAATCGTCAACTACTTTTTAAAAAATATTTGCTTGGTGGAGGTTAACGGATTCGAACCGTTGACCCTCAGCTTGCAAAGCTGATGCTCTACCAACTGAGCTAAACCCCCAGCATCCACATTTTGCTTTACGGATTGCAGTTATGGACTAAGTGAGTATACGGGTCAATATTTTCTTCTGGCCTCTGGAAAAAACTTGGTAGATCCAAGAAATAAGAGCTAAGTAATTGAAATTACATGTTTTGATGAATTGTAAAAGGGTAAGAAAAATGAGCCTATATTAAGCAGACATGGAAGTGGAAAGTGCTAGGCGCTGAATCCACAGGCGCTCTTCCATCATATCAAAACCAACCTGTTCGCCACCCATAATAATGGCCATGTAGATTTTGCGAAGAGTTTTGGCTTCATCCGCCAAGCCCAGCCTTTTGGACTCTTCTAATGCCTCGAAAACACTTACAATATCAGGAGTTGTCACCACTGCGGGCACCTTTTCCAAAACTTCCTCTTCTAAATAGGGCTTAAAGCCGATCCAATTGTTGGTAAGTAGTAGCTTGGTGCCATTGGCCAAATTGACCTGCAAAAAGACGCGGTTATCTTGGTCTCTACGAACCAAGACTTCATGCAGCTCCTCAAAGGCAAGGTTTACCCCCTTGCCGTCGTCTTTTTGTTTGATTTTAACTCTGCTTCCGGCGGAAATCTCTAGGCCTTCCGTACAATTGGAAAAATCATCCAGGACCTTTCGCATTTCCTCACCTGATACAGTTAAGTACTGTTCCAAACCAACTCCTGTTTCTACACATATCGTGCATTTCGGCCATGGCCTTAAATCTTTTTTCGCTTTTATAAGATTCTGGCGTTCTGACCGGTAAAAGCTTTTTACACTTTTACTGCCCTTCTCAAGTTGAGACAGAAGAATGTAGAGAAGTTCTGCAATAGCTTTAGGATTTGTTGCTCGCGACATGCTTTGGTGCTAACTAAAAGATATGATTTTAAAACGTTGGCAAGCCCCCAATTTACCCAGTCCTGAGCAAATGAAAATGCTACTTTTTGCTGAGGGACTGAAATTTGAAGAAGAGGTATATCCGGCCCAAGCTCATATGGGGCCACACAAACATCCCTTCGATGAAGTTCGCATGGTGATTTCTGGCTCTATGATATTCAACCTATCGGGCAATAAAGTCTTGCTTCGAGCCGGCGACCGTATTGAAATTCCATCCAATACCTTACATGAAATGACGGTGCACTCAGATGAGGAGTGCCGCTCTATCGTTGCCTTTAAGGTTTTTTAGAACGTTGAAATTCTAGATAATCATGAATGTATTTTTCATAGCCCCGATTGCTTGGCTCATAGAGCTTATGGTTTTCAATTTCTTTTGGCATATGCGAATGTTCGACCTTGGCGTCTTCTTGATCATGTGCGTACTGATAACCTTGACCATATCCTAAATTTTTCATCAAGGTGGTGGGCGCATTTCTGAGCCACATGGGAATTTTTAAGGAACCTTTTTCTCTTACCAAGGCCTGTGCTTTTTTTAATGATAGGTAGGAACGATTGGATTTGGGCGCCGAGGCCAAATAGGTAGTTACTTGCGCCAAATTGATCGCAGCTTCTGGCAAACCGACTTTTTCGGTAGCAGCAAAGCCCGCCACTGCAATTTGCAGGGCCTTTGGATCGGCATTGCCAATGTCCTCGGATGCCGCGATCACCAAACGCCTAGCAATAAATAAAGGGTCTTCCCCTCCCTCTAACAGGCGGGCCAGGTAGTAAACAGCTGCATCGGGACAAGAACCTCGTATAGATTTTATTAACGCCGAGGCCAAATCATAGTGATCTTCATTGCGGTCAAAGGAAAAGGTGTTCTGCTGAAGGACTTCTTTTAAAGTCTCCACCGAAAAGGGTAAGTCTAGGGATTTGACCGCCTGCATGTAATTTTCTAAATATTCTAAATTATTAATGTAGGCCCTTGCATCGCCATCCGCCAGGCGCAAAAGATAATCCTTCGCTTGTTGATCAAAAATTTCGGCATCGTTTTTCCCCCACAGACGCAAGACCTTTTCATGAATGCTTTGCATATCCGCGGTCTTCAAGCGCTCAAAAACAAGTACCTTACAACGACTTAGCAGGGCACGATTTAATTGGAAGGAGGGGTTCTCCGTTGTCGCACCAATAAAGACAAAATCACCGCGCTCTATATAAGGCAACAAAACATCTTGTTGCGCACGATTAAATCGATGTACCTCATCGACAAAGACCAGAGTATTCTTGCCATAAACATTTCGATCTTGCTTGGCAGCTTCACCGATGGATCGCAGCTCCTTTGCCCCAGAAGACACTGCATTTAAAGATAAATAGTTGGCATCTGTATGGGAGGATAAAAGCTTGGCAAAGGTGGTTTTACCTACTCCTGGTGGCCCCCAAAGAATCAAATTCGGGATATAGCCGTTGAGAATCATTTCTTTTAATCCATGCTGTTTTCCAAATATATGAGACTGACCGAGAAAGTCCGCCAACGACTTGGGCCGCAGCCTGTGTGCTAGCGGCGCATGTTCTTCACTGCTTTGATGCTGAAAAAGATCCATGGGCAAGAAATACTACTTATGGAGCTAGCATGCAATGGGACTTATTGTTGCGGGTACAATTCGGCAAAATTGCTGGTTTTTCGGTTCTCTAAACGAATTTGGACGCTGGCTCGCTCAATCTTACTCGGGTGATCATAACCTGCTACTTCGCACAGCTCACGAAAAGCATCCATGGTACGGGAATGGTAATTGGCCACACGCTCTGCCTTATCAGGAACATCAATGCCCTTGTAGTATTTTGGCAGTGTGGTGGCCACCCCTGATGGACAATGGTTGGTATTGCAACGCAAGGCTTGAATGCAGCCAATCGCCAGCATCATCGAACGGGCTGCACATACCAGATCAGCCCCCAAAGCTAAGCGCTTAAAAACATGGAAAGCAGAAAAGACTTTGCCTGCCGCTATGATTTTGATGTCTTGCCTTAAACCATAGGAGCGCAAACAATCATCGACAAAAGTTAATCCATCCTCCAAGGGGGTTCCTACGTTATTCGTAAGCTCCAAGGGGGCTGCGCCAGTTCCACCTTCGCCGCCATCAACAGTGATAAAGTCCACAAGTAGACCAGTATCTTGCATGGTTTTGCAGATATCATGAAACTCACTTCGCTTGCCGATACAGAGTTTTATACCCACGGGCTTACCACCACTTAGCTCGCGCAATTCTTGGCAAAAACTCAACATTTCATAGCTATTAGAAAAGGCCGAGTGAGTGGCAGGTGAATGAACCGTCTTACCTACTTCTACATGCCTAATGCTGGCAATTTCTTCATCCACCTTGGTGCCGGGCAAGATGCCGCCATGACCAGGTTTTGCACCTTGCGAGAGCTTTACTTCAATCATTTTCACGGCATCTTTTGTGGCATTGCTTTCAAATAATTTGGAATCAAAATTTCCGTTTTTATCGCGGCAACCAAAATATCCTGTTCCAATCTGCCATACCAAATCCCCACCTTCTAAATGATAGGGGCTGATCCCGCCCTCGCCGGTATTATGGTAAAAATGTCCCTTAGCGGCCCCGCGGTTTAAGGCCTGAATGGCAGTTTTACTTAGAGAACCGTAACTCATGGCTGAAATATTAAGAAGAGAGGCAGAATAAGGCTGTTGGCACTGCTTCTCGCCAATCAAAACACGCAAACTATCCTCCGTTATTTTGGCGGGCTGCATGCTATGTTCGATCCATTCATAATTATCAGCATAAACATCCAGTTGTGTACCAAAAGCTACCGTTTCCATTTGCCGCTTGGCCCGTTGATAGATCAAAGACCGAAAAACTCGCGCTATGGGTCTGCCCTCAGTTTCGGATTCAATAAAATACTGCTGTATCTCTGGTCGAATCATTTCAAGCAAATAGCGAAAGTGACCTAAAATTGGGAAGTTTCGGATAATAACTCGTTTTTTTTGTAGAACATCAGCAATGGCCCGAAGATAGAGCAAGCCAATGACAATGGGTACTACATGATAGGCTGGGTAATAGTAGGTTAATCCCAAACTACCCAGCAAAAGAATGCTAAGAACCGTAAAAATCTCAAAACGCATTATAAGAACTCATTTTGCTGCTGCATAATCTCTTCTTCATCACTATTGGTGGTGAATGCCTCATTTAAATTTACAATTCTTGGAGTTACGAACATCATCAATTCGTTTTTACGCTCCTCAATCTGCTCGGTCTTAAACAAATAACCTAGAATAGGAATTCTTCGCAGCCAAGGAATACCCGATTCTGTATCGGCTACGTCATTTTGATAGATGCCACCAATTACTGCTGTTTCTCCGTTATCAACTACAATCGTTGTTTGCGCATTTCTTCGAAATAGCGGCCTTCCCTCTTCGCCCTCTTGTCCACCGGCAAATTCTCGCGTAAGGCTTAACTGCAAAATGATAGAGCCAGAAGAAGATACTTGCGGCGTAACTTGTAATTGTAAAATTAACGGTACGTAGTTAACTGTTACCGTCTCCACTCCGTTATTAACTGTTACTTGTCGTATTGCCACTTCGTTTGTTTGGGTGATTACGGCTTGTTGATTATTTAGACCTAGAACACGAGGAGAAGATAGTACATTCACCAACCTTTCCGTTTCTAAAAGAGTAAATATAGCTTCTAGATTCGGAATGGAGCTAATGGTAATCGCACCTACAGCACCCTGTACTGGATTGTTAAAATCTACTCTATCACCGCCAGAGGAGAAATCTAAGTTTGTACCCAAAGAGCGGGTAAATTCTTCTGTCGCCTCTACAACCTTGGCCTCAATTAAAACTTGCGGAGTAGCCGTATCCAAAGAAGCTACAAGCTTGGTGATTTTTTCCATATTTTCAGGCAAGTCGGTAATTACCAAAGAATTTGTACGCTCGTCCGCTCGAACCTTACCCCTAGTTGGCGTAAGAAAATCCTTTACTTGCTCCTCTAGATCTTTTGCTTCCGCATAGCTTACTGGAATGATTTTCACTGTAGTCGGCTGTAGCAACTTTTGTGAAGCGACCAAAGCCCTCGCATTGTCTGTCTCTTTTTTCAGATCTTGCAACGGCGCAATCCTTAAAATACTGCCTTGCCTTTTATAACCAAGCTCTTTCGTTTGCATTACCACCATCAGGGCTTGATCCCAGGGAATATCTCTTAACTTTAAGGTAATTTTCCCCTCTACTTTTTCTGACAAAACAATGTTCAGACCGCTTTGCTCCGCTATAAAGTCAAAAACATCGCGGATATCCCAGTCCTTAACTTCTACATTAATTTTACGACCATAAAACTTCGTATTACCCGTTAAATAATCTTCAATACTTTTTTCTTGCAAAGCCTTCATATCATTGGCCACTGCTTGTTGATCGACACTAGGCTCAAACTCTACTTTTTCTTCCACCTCTGCAGTAGCTTCTGCAACCACAGCTTCCTCTGTTACCGTATCCGGCATATTGGAGGCCAGAATCATAATGCTGTTGTCTTGCTGCTCCACCATGGGCTCTTGATCGGCATCCAGCTGCACCACGAAACGTGCCACATCCCCACCTTCATTTTGATAGGCCTGAAACATCCCAATAGCCCCTTGAAACTCATTGGTATTATAAGGTCGTTGAAATTTTTTCGGCAACACGGCGTTAGGTATCTCTACGATAAATTGCTGATTTTCTGTATTTTTACGAGTGCTATAAACCGCGGGAGCATCTGTAGTGATTTTAATTGTACCGCCGTTTGCATTGGCAAAGAAATCCAAACCCGTTACCGCAACAGGACCAGAGCTTAAAGAATCTGCTGGAGTAGCGGCAGCAAAAGATTCCGCAGGCGCTTCATTAAATTCCTGCCCAGCATCACTTACTAGCGGCGCTTCTTCTTCTACCTGAAAGTCAGAACTTGTGTCTTGCCCTTCGTCTGCTAGCGCAAAATCATCGGAACCGTCTTCAAAAGCAAATTCTTCGCTGTCCCCTTCATCGATTGCCTCATCAACAATGTCTTCTTCAAAGAAATCCTCGTCAAAGCTCTCCTCGGCGAGTCCCTCGTCTTCAAAACTAAAATCCTCACCAGATTCAGCGGAAATGTCTGCGTCCAATTCCGAATCAATATTTTCAGCCAGCAAGTCCTCTTCGGTAAAATTATCACCCTCTTGCACAAGCTCTTGTTCTGCAATATCAACACTATCTAATATAGGATCACTCGCCTCTTCAGCAGATGTACAAGCGAGCAAAAAAAGCAGGCCTAAAATCAATATGTTTTTCATAGGAAACTCCTTTTTCCTAACTATTCTTTTTTCTTCTTCTGTATCTTCATAACACGACTTATGTAGTTCGCATTACCCTCTTCATCAAAAATCTGCTCAATTATGACAATCTCTCCTTCTCGAATGCGAGCCACATAACCACTATTATTACCTATTTTATCATTTTGTCGAACGTAATAGACTTTACCGTCGGTATCGGAAATCATCGCCATGGGGCGTTTGCCTCCCCAGATCACTCCCACCAAACTAAGTTGATCCAGGGAGTAGGTCTGCAGCGGCATTACTGGACCTTGCATGACATCTGAGTAATTGTATTCCGTCGGTGCAACAAAAGGCGTGAAAGGATCTCGCTTTCCCTCAGGATTGTAACGGTAAACCTCAATAATGTCAGAAATCAGTGGCGGAATCGGCTGAGACATTAAGTCTCCAGGCATAACAGACTCACCGCCAGAATTGTTGGCGGCGTCCTGTGCAAATAGTAAAGCAAAAATCAACATCTGGATCATGGACTGCCCTCGATTGCTTGTTTTGCCTTATCATTGTATCGATAAGCATACATCACACCCTTAAGCTCGATGACCGGCGAAGAATTTGCTTTCGTAGACTTTTTAGCATTCAGTTCTACTTTTTTTAGATTTATAACCCTTGGTACATTCACCACTTGCGAAAGAAAATTTAGAAGTTGGATGTAGCCACCCTCAACCTCTATATCAAAGGGCATCTCCTCGTAAAAATCCTTGGCAATATTCTGCTCGGCAGGCTTTACCAAGGTTATATTCACACCAGCTCTCTTCGCCTCTAAGTAAAGTTGTTTTATTATCACATATACGTTTTCTTCCGATGGCAGATACTTTAGTGCCACCTCAAACTTTTCTGAAAGCTGGTTGATTTCATTTTGATAACGATCAAAGTCTGCTACCAAAGACTCAATATCCTGAAGATCTTTTTGCTCTTTTTGTAATTCCGCATTTTTAGCTTTGATCGTATTGTTTAACTTTTCCCCGCCATCATAGAACTGCATATAATACAAGCCAGCAAGGATCAAACCTAGTACGGCAAAGTTAGCAGGTGTGGCACTACGAATTCTATCTTCTAACGCACTCATTGCTTGGTCACCTGCCCTCGAATATTAAATTCCCTTACCGCTCCATCTGAAGATCTAGCTTCACCAGAAGACTCTAGGCGAATACCGCTAAAATATATGCTCTGCTCTAGGTTTTGTATGGTAGTGGAGACTATGAAGTCATCTGTAGCCAAACCTTGTAGCTTAAAGGCTCCGTTCTCAATACTAAATTTTTTTAACCATGCCTTTTCTGGAATCACTCTGTGTAAGGCATCCAGTCTTTTTATAATCGTCAAACGTTCATCCAGAAGCTTTTTAATTATATTGATTCGATTTACAAGCCCTTCTTTTTCTTGTTTGAAACGCTTTACTGAATCTGCCTTGGAGCCAAAACTCGCTATTTTATTTTTTACCTGTTGAATCTCTTGATTTACCTGATTTAATTGTGCCTGCTTTTGTTTAGTAAAATAAATATCAACACCATAAATCATAATGGGAAAAATTAAGGCCAATACAACTTTAACCAATATATCCTTAGGGTCTGTAAAAGCAGCGCTATCATCGCCCTCAGCAGAAAAGGAAATACCCTCCATCTCTTGTACTGGCACATCCATACTGCTTGCACCTGCTGTATTTTTTAAGAGATTGATTCGAATCATGATTCATCCCCCTTTTTGCGTATGCCAAGGCCCATGGCCAAGGACGCATAAGGAATGATTTGTTTCATATAATCTGGAGTAATGTTTTTAGGATTAAAACCAATATTGATAAAAGGGTTCATTACTTCCATTGAGACTTGCATATGGTTTTCTAAATAATCTTTTAAACCTGGTAGCACGCTCGAGCCACCACTCAAATAAAAACGTTGGATTGGCGTCGACATGGAGCTAGAAGTCATATAGAAATCAATCGTACGATTTAACTCTTCGAGAAATGACTCCATCGCATTGAGTAAGTTTTCATTTACCTCAGGCGGCGAATCTTCCCCAGCAGCACCAAACTTTAGATTTTCCGCTTCCTCATAGGATACCCCCATGTTTTTGCGAATCTCTTCTGTAAAATGGTAGCCACCAAAAGGTATATCACGAACAAAAATTACCTCTCCGGCATGTCTAACCACAAAATTGCAAGCGGAAAAACCTATGTTGAGAATTCCTATGTGATTGGCACCAGGATTCGGGTAATTGAATTCAAAACAATTCGACAAAGCGAAGCCACTTACATCTACAGTTGTTAAATCCAAGCCAGCTCCCTCAACCGCTTCGGCGTAAGACATGATCAAATCTTTTTTTGCTGCTATAAGCAATACGTCCATAGAATCTGGTGTACTTTCTTGCTTTTTTAGAACATGAAATTCTAAATTCACTTCAGATAAATTAAATGGAATGTATTGTTCTGCTTCAAATTTTATTTGTTCTTCCAACAACTTTACATCCATACGGGGAACTTGAATTCGCTTTACCACAACACTTCCACCCCAGACACTTGCGCATATCCCCTTCTTTTTTGTTTCGGCTTGCTGAATTAAGGACCCCAATGCATTTGCCACATCTGGAGGGGAAATGATTTCTCCACTATTGACGCTACCACCAGGTGTTGGCATAAAATAAAAGCCATCAAGCACAGGCTTACCACCTGAGTTCTCGATGACGGCTAGTTTGATCGAATTAGATCCAATGTCCAATCCTATTAGTTGCTTCGATTTAAAAAACATAAGGACTTTTTTCCCAACACGAAAGTCTAATACAATTAGACCAACCACCTAAGCTAAAGTCAAATTAGGTGCACTAGAGAAGGCCGGGAACGAAAAAGCTGTAAAAAAGTCGAGCTAGCTCCTCATGAAAAAATAAATACATGATTGCACTAAGGGAAAGAAACGGACCAAAGGCCAAGCTAGTTGCCATGCCGCTACGGTTTTTAATCATCAAAAAGATGCCCACAAAGCTCCCAAGCAGACTAGAAATGAATATAACCGGTAATATGGCCGACAAACCCAATACTGAGCCAATCCATGCCAAGAGTTTAATGTCGCCGCCACCCAGACCCATGGCCCCTCGTAGTTTATAATAAGCATAGGCAATTAGCCAAAAAACACCACCGCCCAGCAAAACCCCCATCAGTGCATCCAAAAACGCACGATCTGGATTTAAGGCAGCACCAATTAAACCTATTATTATGCCACCAATGCTAAAAACATCCGGAATAATTCGCAGCTCAAGGTCGATAAAGGAAATGGTAATCAGGCCAAAATAAAAAATGGCATACTCTATTCCTAACGGACTAATACCAAATCTCCAGTACAATGCTAGCAAGCCAATAGCCATGAGCAATTCAATAAAAAAGTGTCGCCAACCAAAACAGGCCTTACAAAACTTGCAACGAGCTCGCAAAAAAAGGCACGAAAAGATGGGGATATTCATATACCATGGCAATTTCGCCTTACATTGCGTGCAGTGCGAAGCCGGACGAACAATGCTTAATTTCTTGGGAACGCGATAAACCAGCAGCCCGGCAAAACTACCTAAACACGCGCCAAAAAGAAATACAAATATTGGCTCAAACACAGTCCTTCTTTCGAAAAATTAGAATGGCACAGAGAAAATAAAAGGCTCCCCATGCAAACGCATAGATTCCGGCATACAGGTAGTCAGCTATTACTAATTTCTCTAAATAGTAGAGATCTTTAAAATTCCATGTAGAAAAATTGGGTGCCACTGTATTAACTACGAAATTGACAACCTTCAGGCTTGTCTCGGAGGAGTTTTCCAATAAATATTTTAATCCATTATGAGCATGACAAATCAACCAGAAACAGAAGCTAAAGGCCATGGCTAAAAATAATTTGGTTATTTGTGAGAAGAAAAAGACAAAAGACAGACAAACAAAAACATCCAAAAGAATGCCAGCAAATGCTGCAAAAAAATGTGCATTGATACTAACATCATACAAGACAAATATGAGCATCAGAATGGCGGCAGTAAGCAATAAGACAAAAAATATCGAGATATAATAGCCAATAAATTTACCACAAAGATACTGAGTGTGACTAATGGGTTTTGATAGCACCAGCAAAAGGGCTTTGGGTTCACACTCTTTTTGCAGCAGGAAAACTCCTAAAAAGATTGCCAGAAACACACCGATAAGATTTAGGCCCGCCAAAGAGAAATCAAAAAACATTACTCCTTGCTCCGAGAAACTTAAAGCGGCTAAAGCTCTAGCTAGAAACAATAAGACCAAGGCAAAAATAAAACTAATAAAGTAGATCTTATTGCGAATCGCTTCAATGAGGGTGTATTTAACAATATTCCATGTTGCCATCATCTTTGTTGCAACTCCATCACAGCCTGTTCAAAAGATTGGTAAGGGGAAAAATCAATAATTTTATCACCGGCTTCTAGGTATTTCTGTAATGCGGCACTGGCCTCTGTATAAGTCTCAAAAACCTCTTCTTTTTTGCTACCATTTTGTATTGAGATAAGCCTAAATTTGGCACTAGTACGCTTTTGAATATCCTCGACCGAGCCTGAAAATAGGGTTTTACCTTGATCTATCAAAACAATGTCGTCACATAGCCTTTGAACATCATCCAACAAATGTGAGCTTAAAAAAACTGTTGTTCCGCTAGTGGCTATGCCCTTGATAATATGAATCAAATCCCTTCGCCCATTCGGATCTAAGCCACTCATGGGCTCATCTAATATAACCAAATCAGGAGAATGTATTATGGATTGCGCTAAGCCTAAGCGCTGCACCATGCCCTTTGAGAAATCTTTAATCAGCTTATTGCCTACATCTTTTAGTCCCACTAAATCTAAACTTTGTTTGATCTTGTTTTTTTGCTGGTCAATATGGTGGAAATTGCAAAGAAAAGCCATGAACTCATGAGCATTTAGGTGGTCGGGAAATTGTGGGCGCTCCGGCATAAAACCCAAGTTCTTTTTTGTATCATTACTAATAGGCTTGCCATGAATGAGCACTTCCCCAGAATCCGCATGAAGCAAGCCCATCATAATTTTAAAAGTAGTCGTTTTACCGGCGCCATTTGCACCAAGAAACCCCGTAACACATTGAGGTTTGGCAGAAAAACTTAAGTTTTTCAGAACCTGATTTTTTTTAAAACTCAAACCTGCTGAAAATGATTTGTTTAAATTCTTAACTTCAATTGCGTTCATATCTTAATATTTGGATCATTCGTATATATGTATTCTAAGCGAATGTGCTTATACTGTTCCAGCTTGTAGCGCATTTTTAATAATCGCAACATCAAAGCTTCATGTTGCTCGTTTTCTAGGTGACGAATCTTCTTAACTTCTTTCAATATAAACTTTTTTGCCTCGGAAGGGTGAAAACAAAAACCTTTTGCAAAATGTAATTTATTATTAAATGGAATGACCCGCACATCAAAAATTTCATTGGGATTGAAACCAACATTCAAATCGCTGTTTCTTAAGACTACCTTCTTCTTTTTAAACAGATCATAGATGTGGACGTCTGAGCCTCGTATTTTTAGGAACTCAAACAAACTATGATCTGCCTTTGCTAGATCTTGGTATGCCTCTTGATCTGTAGCATTCATTTCAATAAGGTTTTTATTTAAGACCAATTGAACTGGCGGCATATGGTATTCACTTAATGGCCTTGTGTAGATATACCAATCCAAGAACTGCGCCATACGCGCTTCGAAGTAGTGACTTTCCTCATCAATGATACCTGCTTGATCAAAAAACTCTCGCTTAGCATTGAGTATTTCTTCACGATAAGTATCACTTGTAAAATGATCTACTAATTGATCAAAATATTTGTCTACACTACTCATTAAATCCCTTGAAAGATGCGTTGCCAGCGTATTTTCCCCAGTCTACTGTTGTTTTTTGATTTTACCTCTACAGAGAACCAGATGCCAAATACTTTAGCCTCCATATTCTCTACAGCAACAGCCCCCCAGTAACGCGAATCATCTGATGCATCGCGATTGTCACCAAGAACAAAGACAGACTTTTCTGGCACGGTGAAAGGACCATAGTTGTATGGCTTATCTTTTAGCATCGTAGAAACCTTATGTTTCATTTTGCCGTGGATCTCCCATTTAATCTGCATATAATCGTCTTGCTGCGTTTTTATGGGCTCGTATTCTGCGGGCATATCATTAATGTACAATACATCGTCTTTAATTTCTACCTTGTCACCGGCAAGTGCGACGATCCGCTTAATGTATTTAATATTGTCATCTCCTGGCAATTTAAAGACAAAAACTTCTCCTCGCTCTGGCCTCGAAAAAACAAAGACTTTGTCTTCCAGCAAAAATGGCAAATGAAAACCGTAGGGAAGCTTAAAGGCTATCACAAAATCGCCCGCCACTAAGTTGGGCTGCATCGAGGACATCGGCACTTTGTAAACTGAAAACATAAAAAGCCGTATGATTGCCGCTAGGACAATGGCTACACCCAAGCTAAATAATACGTCCCTGTAGTTTTGCAGCATCACTCAATCGCATGAAAGAAACGCTGAAAACGAATTGTCAGCGGATTGCATAGAAAACTGATCACTGGCAAAGTTTCCTCGCAGGACAGCCACACAAATAAAGCCCTTCCCATGACATTTTCTTCTGGGACTGGCCCCCAATAGCGCGAATCATTGGAGTGATTACGATTATCGCCCATAACAAAATACGAATTTTCAGGAACCGTATAAGGCCCATAGCCTGGCGGCTCTTCGTATTTTGATACGAGTGTATTGTACCTTGTACCATTTAAGGTTTCTATATAATCTTGATGATCTGCCTTGGCGCCGATTTTAAAATCCACATCTCGAACCGCATCGAACGCACTTGAGTCTTCAGCCTCGCTTTGCTCCACCAAATCGCCATTGATATATAATTTGGAATTCTCGTATAAAATTTTATCTCCAGGCACACCGATGACCCGCTTGATAAATGTTGTAGACTCATCTTCTGGGTAGCGAAAAATAATCACTTCCCCCCGCTCCGGTTTGTCGATTTCTAATAGCCATACTTTAGAAAAAGGCACCCGAATGCCATAGGCCAATTTATTTACAAAAATATGATCGTTAATTAACAAGGTTGGCAGCATCGAGCCAGAAGGTATGACATAAGCTTCTAAAAATAACCAGCGAATGGTTAAGGCGATCAAAATAGCAAGAACAAATGAGCCCAATCCCTCACCTAAGGTCCCCTTTTTGTTTTGCTTGTTTTTTTTGCCAAACATCAGTCCTCCACCTTTAGGATTGCCAAGAAGGCTTTTTGCGGTATTTCTACACTGCCTATTTGCTTCATGCGCTTTTTACCCTCTTTTTGTTTCTCTAGCAGCTTTCTCTTTCTTGTTATATCACCACCATAACACTTAGCTGTCACATCTTTTCTCAAAGCGCTAAGGGTCTCTCTTGCGATGATTTTAGCTCCAATGGCTGCTTGTATCGCAATTTTGAATTGTTGCCGATGAATTACTTCCTTGAGCTTCTTAACCAGCTCTCGCCCTCGGTGTTGCGCCTTCGTTCGGTGTACCAAAAATGACAAGGCATCCACGGGGTCACCATTAATCAAAATGTCCATCTTGACCATATCCGATTCCTGAAAGCCAATGATTTCATAATCCATAGAAGCATAACCTTTGGTTATGGATTTTAAACGATCATAAAAGTCCATAACAATTTCATTTAATGGCAATTGATAGACCAACATGACTTTTTGCTCGGATATGTATTCCATCTTTTCTTGAATGCCACGCTTGTCTTCACAAAGTTTAATTAAATTTCCAAGAAACTCACTGGGTGTGTGCAAACTAGCACGGATCATTGGCTCTTCAATTTTTTTAATATGAGTGACCTCGGGCAAATCGGAGGGCTTTTCAATTTCTAGGACCGTATCATCATTTTTATAGACTCGATATACCACGCTAGGGGCAGTGGTAATAAGATCTAGATGGAACTCCCGCTCCAAACGCTCCTGAATGATTTCCATATGCAGCAAACCCAAAAAACCGCAGCGCATACCAAAGCCAAGAGCTGAAGAGGACTCCACCTCATAGGTTAAGGAGGAATCATTGAGTGCCAACTTTTCGATGGCTTCACGAAGGTTTTCAAAATCGGAGGAGTCCACAGGAAATAGCCCTGAAAAAACCATGGGCTGCACTTTTTGAAAACCTGGCAGCGGTTCAATGTCGCCACCTTTTGTGTGCTGAATGGTATCGCCAACTTTTACTTCGCGAATGTCTTTGATGCCGCAAATAAGAAAGCCCACCTCTCCGGCATAGAGCTCATTTACTTCTTTGGGGAAGGGGGAATAGGTGCCGATTTTGATCACCTCATAATCAACACCTGTAGCATGAAAACGAATTTTATCTTTTTTCGCCATCTTCCCATCTCGGACCCGAACCAAGACCACAATTCCTTGGTAGGAATCAAACCATGAATCGATAATCAATGCGCGAAGAGCTTTGTTGGAATCTGCATCGGGAGCCGGGATGTCGCGCACCACAGCCTCAAGAATTTCTTCAATTCCTTCGCCAGTTTTTGCAGAAGCCAATACCGCATTATCGGTTTCCAATCCAATTACGTCCTCAATTTGCTGTATCACCCCATCTGGGTCTGCGGCAGGAAGATCTATCTTATTTAAAACCGGTATTAACTCCAGATCATTTTCTAGCGCGAGATAAACGTTCGCTAAGGTTTGCGCTTCCACACCCTGAGCCGCATCCACCACCAATAGCGCGCCTTCACATGCAGCTAAAGAACGAGAGACTTCATAGGAAAAATCAACATGCCCAGGCGTATCAATCAAATTTAAAATATATTCGTGCCCATCTTTTGCTTTGTAAGGAATGCGCACAGTCTGCGCCTTGATGGTGATACCTCTTTCGCGCTCCAGATCCATATTATCCAAAAATTGGTTTTTTTCTTCCCGTGAAGTCAGTGCGCCAGTAAACTTCAGTATGGCATCAGCAATGGTGGACTTACCATGATCAATATGAGCAATGATGGAGAAATTACGAATGTATTTAGAATCCATGCATAAGATTTTTAATACGCATGGATTCCTAAAGCAAAGAACTTATTGAAAAAAGGCTTTTAATTCCTCGACCTTATTGGTCTCTTCCCAAGTAAAGCCCGCCTCTTCCCGGCCAAAGTGACCATAAGCTGCAGTAGCTGAATATTTAGGCTTTAGTAGATCCAAGCTTTCCGTAATGGCAGCCGGGCGCAAATCCCAAATCTTGCGAATGGCATCAGTGATTTGTTTTTGCTCAAACTTACTTGTGCCGTAATCATTCACAAAAATGCTTACCGGCTCTGCCACGCCGATGGCATAAGAAACCTGTACCAGTGCCTTATCCGCGATGCCTGCTGCCACCAAGTTTTTTGCAATATGGCGAGTGATATAAGCTGCCGAGCGATCCACTTTGGAGGGATCTTTGCCAGAAAACGCGCCGCCGCCATGTGCTCCATGACCGCCATAGGTGTCCACAATGATCTTTCTGCCTGTTAGTCCACAGTCAGCCACCGGCCCACCCAAAACAAAGCGGCCTGTGGGGTTGATATAATATTTTGTTTTGTCATCAATCCAATCCGAGGGAATGGTTTGCTTTAAGCACTCTTCGCGCACGGCATCTTGCACTTGCTTAAGGCTTACCTCATCGGAATGCTGCGTGGACAGAACCACGGCATCGATTCTTTTGGGCTTGCCGTTTTCGTACTCTACCGATACCTGAGATTTGGAATCCGGTCTTAAAAAATCTAGCTTTTTGGTCTTACGTAGCTCTGCTAAATTGCGCAGAATTCTATGGGACAAAGAAATACTTAGAGGCATTAGCTCCGGCGTCTCGTTGCAGGCATAGCCAAACATGATGCCTTGATCACCCGCCCCTTGCTCATCCTTGCTGGAGCGATCTACTCCCATGGCAATGTCAGGGCTTTGGCGATCGATGGAAGTAAGTACCGCACAGGTATTGTAATCAAAACCCTTGTCCGATGAGTCGTAGCCTATGCGCTTTACCACATCGCGTACGATCTCGGGCATGTCCACATAACAAGTGGTGGAGATTTCGCCAGCTAGCACTACCATGCCGGTATTAATCATGGTTTCACAAGCCACTCGTGCCTGGGTGTCTTGCGCCAATATCGCATCCAAAACACCATCAGATATTTGGTCAGCCATTTTATCTGGATGGCCCTCTGAAACTGATTCACTTGTGAAAATATAATTTGTCATTGCAATACCTCCAAAGATAGCTAAAAAAGCTAGCCTAAGAGGTTTGCCTTGGTCAATCTAGTTTTTATGCGTTATGGGGCTTAAACAGGCAAAAAAAAGCCCTCCCACAGGAGGGCCAAATCTTGCTAAGCAGATTTTCGTTTCGATCCATAGTAATTATAATTTACTTGCAGCACTTCGTTGGTGAAATGGTATAGCGCATACTCCTTGGAGCGCTCGGCATGCTTATGTTTTTGTACCTTTTCTTTGTTTTTGGCCATTTGCCTTTCCAGCTTATCAATGGCTTTGTCCATAGCCTCGTATTCCCCATCCGAATGGGCCTTGGCCATGAGGCATAAATTTTTACCTATCATTTTGATCTCGACCAGCACCCGGTGCCGCTGTTTGCTGACCACAATATTGGCCCACGACACTTTGAGTTCATACTTGCTAAGACGTTGAATTTTTTCTTCGCAGTGATTTTCGAGCTCAGGAATTGAATTCATTTGACGGAAAGTAAAGTTTAACTTCATCGTACCTCCTCATAGAATTCTACCATAAAGCCCACTATAGACCTAAGAGAAGCCCCAATGGATTTCAGTCTGAGGCAATGTCTTAAAATGAGACTAGTAATATTGATTTAAAAATATTTTTTTCGCTTGCTAGAGGGTAAAATTCCTAGCGCATCCCGGTACTTGGCAACCGTTCGACGTGCAATCTGAATCCCCTCTTTCTTCAAGATCGCCACGATCTTTTGATCTGAAAGCGGTTTCTTGGGATCTTCTGCATCGACCATGCCCTTGATCTTCATTTTTACGGACTCACTCGCCATGGAATCGCCATCGGATCTGGATATTCCAGAATTGAAGAAATATTTTAGCTCAAAAATTCCTTGCGGTGTATGCATATATTTATTGGTGGTAACTCGAGATACCGTGGATTCATGCATTTCTATGTCGTTGGCCACATCTCGCAAAATCATGGGTTTAATATGGGCCGGCCCTTTTAGAAAGAATTCTTGCTGCTTTTTTACGATACTCTCAGCAACGCGATATATGGTTTTTTGCCTCTGCTGGATAGATTTAATTAACCAAACAGCCGATTTCAATTTGTCTTGGATGTAATCTTGGGTCTCCTCATTGGAGCTTCCCGTGGCCAAAATATTTTTATAGAAATTGGACAACCTCAATCTCGGCAAGCCATCTTCGTTTAGAGAAATAACAAATTCATCTCCAACCGGATAAACATAGACATCAGGGGTGACATACTGCGGAGCTGCGGCGCCAAAAGCTTTGCCCGGCTTAGGGTCCATCTCGTAAATGATTTTACACATTTCGATAACATCTTCTAGCTCCAGATCCATGTCTTTCGCAATTGCATTGTAGTTTTTCTTTTCTAAGTTAGGTAAATGGTTTTGAATAATATAAACCAGATCATTCGTATCCTCTTCTAGGTGCTTTGCCTGTATAAGAAGACATTCTTTTAAGTTACGAGCAAAAACTCCCGGCGGGTCAAATTCTTGAAGCAATGGAAACATATCTTCTAATTCTTTTAGATCCAGTTCTTCATCCTTCGCTATTTCCTCTACAGGGGTTTTTACATAACCATCATCATCAACGTAACCAATGAGTGTTGCCCCCAACTCCATTTCTTCTTCATTGAAACCACACAGTCCCATTTGCCACATCAAGTAGTCGTGCAGCGATTGAGAAGTAGATAGGACATTTTCATAATTTAAAATCTCATCATTGCCAACACCCGTGCTTGGCATAGGGCGGTTGGATTGATCTATATAAGACTCCCAATCAAATTCATCTTGCTTTTGTGGGTCTTGCTGTTGCTCTTTTTCTGCTCCTGAAATTTCGGGCAATGACTCTCGCTCTTCTACGCCACTAACTGAGTCTTCCACCGTATCGATGATTTCTTCTAATACAGGATTGTCTTCCATTTCCTGGTGTATGGCTTCCTGCAATTCCATTCGAGACATTTGCAGAAGTTTGATGGCTTGTTGCAATTGGGGGGTCATTCGCAACTGCTGCGAAAGTTTCATCCCTAATTTCATTTTAACAGCCATTTAGTCTCCTATAATTGAAAGTTTTCTCCTAAATAGAACTCGCGCGCCTCTTTGGAATTCGCAATCTCTTGCGCAGTACCCTTGAGTTGTATTTCGCCATCTTTCAGGATGTAGGCCTCATCACAAATCCCCAAAGTTTCTCTTACATTATGGTCTGTGATCAAAATGCCTATCTCTTTCTCTTTTAATTTTAGTATAATCTCCTGTATGTCGGCAACGGCTATGGGATCAATACCTGCAAAGGGCTCGTCCAATAAGACAAACTTTGGGCTAGAGGCTAGGGCCCTAGCTATCTCAACACGACGCCTCTCCCCGCCAGATAAGGAATAGCCTTGCAAATTTTCCTTACCAACTAGACCAAACTCTTCAATCAATTCCGCAATTTTCTCTGCTTTATGGCTGCCTTCTAGGCCAATGGCCTCAAACGCCACTTCGATATTTTCATAAACCGTTAACTTTCTAAATACACTTGGCTCTTGGGGTAAATAGCTGATACCGGACCGCGCCCGCTGGTACATGGGGTAGTTCGTAATGTCCTCTTTATCCAAAGATATTTTTCCTTTATCCGGAGGGATAAGGCCCACTACCATATAAAAACTGGTCGTCTTACCTGCTCCATTTGGACCCAATAGACCTATTACTTTTCCAGACTCCACTTCGAAACTTACTTTGTTCACTACTTTGCGTTTCTTAAAAGTCTTGGAAATATTTTTTGCTTTTAATTCACTCACCTTTACTTTCCTTGTAAGTCCTCGATTTGTGCTTTTGCTCCTAATACCTTGATTCGTTTACCACCATTGAGCAAGTAAATTTCTTCGCCGATCAACTCGTCTCCGTCCTGAATCAGTCTTGGACTGCCCGCCAACTTCAACTTTTGCTCAATAAAGTGGATGGACATTTCATCTGCTGTGGCTACACGATTTAAATCTGTTAATTTAGCACCACCACTCATCATCATAGTTGTAAACTGTTGCCGGATAGGATCGTAAGCCAAGCTAGCCAACGGACTAATCACCTTAGAAGTATTATAGTCTACCTCAACAGAATTCACAAACTGTGCTACTCTAGTATCCAAATGAAATACCGCTTCATCCGAAGCTATTTTCACCGGTGTAGACCTACTATATTTGGTTGTTCGCACATCGCCGACAACGTTGGCTTGATTTAGATCTATATTCGCTGTCATTTGATTGGCCTCCATCTCAACATGAGAGCCAGTCTTATCTTTTGGAGAAATGATCTTCGTTCTATTGGGAGCATACAAATGTCTTTTTTTAGAAAGATAATTCATTCTCTTGGTATATATGGTAAATCCACTACTTGTCTGTAACTCCACATCGCCCTCAATTTGCATATTGGAGGTAGTGGATTCAATTTTGGCTTGTTTCGCTTTCACAATGTATTGAATTTCTTCACCAAAAAATTTGATTTGCACGTCAAAGAGCATCCAGTCTTTGTCTTGCGA
Organism: Bdellovibrionaceae bacterium UBA3535; assembly: GCA_002376845.1. Classification (GTDB taxonomy): domain Bacteria; phylum Bdellovibrionota; class Bdellovibrionia; order Bdellovibrionales; family UBA840; genus UBA3535. The sequence continues at coordinate 20,257 of DFOS01000005.1, forward strand.
AATTGCTTCGGCCTTGTTGGCAATCAGCTCCCAATCATTTTTATTTAAGCGCCTTTCGTATAGCTTTACGTCCGTCATAATTTGCTCAGGACTTTTACTGCTACTATTTTCTACGGTCGACCACTCCTCAACAGTATTGGGGGCCAGCAAGACCAATTGCACGACTATAAAAGATATTGCTAAAAATAAGAGGCACTTTTGTTTTGTTGTCATCTTCACCTAGCAGTATACGCTGCTTTTATTGAACTAGCCAGTCATTCACCTCTTGGCTATAGTCTAGTTGTTAAATATTCAAGTTTTAAACTTAAAAGCCGAATAATTACATATGGGTAAAGTTTGGTTTGTTTACGAAAACAAAATAGTGAGTGGTCCATTTAGCACTAGCGAGCTGCAAGACAAGCTCCATCAGGGCGAGGTGGAAAAAGACTCTCGCATTTGGTGGCGAGGCCAGAGAGATTGGATTCCTGCAAACGATTGGGCCGAAAATCTTAGTGATTATGAGCGCAATTTAAATACCAGCGATGAAGCTGTTTGGTACGCTCTTAAAGAGGGGCATACCCTGGGGCCCTACACAAAAAAAGAACTTACTGCCATCTTGTCCAACCTAGAAAACTTGAGCCGCATTCGAGTATGGAAGCGAGGTCAAGAAAAATGGGCAACGGTATACCAATACAACGACATCTCTGATGAGCTAGGTATTACCAAACGGCAATTTCAACGCGCTCCCATTATCGGCGAAGTTATTGTAAATGTAAATGGTAGAGCAACCAACCATGCGGCTGCGATGATCTCCGAGGGCGGCATGGGTATCAACAATTTATCCGGCTTAAAACCAGGGAGCAAAATGAAGATCACGCTTCGTAGCCCCCTACTATCCATGGCAATCAGTGCCACAGCTGAGCTACGCTATACCAATGAAAACTATAGCGGCATGATGTTCCTAGAAATTGATGAGGATATGGTTGAAACAATACGAGAATACGTAAGACAGTTCTCTGGTCCCTCAACACAATACCTTAAGAATGTAGCTTAAATACTTTCTGGATTGAATTCTTCTTCGTTTTGAATTACCGCAAAATTAATTTCTGTAGCACCGGCTTCTGTTAGTGTATACATTACCTTCTTAATCGTAAGAAAGTCGATATTCTTGTCAGCTTGCAGTGTGATTTTTCGGTAATCTTTAGGTTTGTAGTCTTTTGCGTTTCTCACGTTTTTTACTACTTGCTTGAGGCGTTGTTGCAGTTTGCGCTTTTCTTCTGCCTCTTTTAAACGAAAATACGTTTGAATCTGTGTATAGAGGTCATCGATCATCCATGAAGACTGCTGTTTCACCTCATTAAAATCGGCAACTGCCAAGCGATCAATCATTACAGCTTTGGGCGAAATAATCACTACCGTGGCAGGTAGGAGCTCTTTGGTTTCCGAGGCTTGCGGCAATTCTACATCCTTATCCAAGGTGATGACCTCGCCCGTAGCCTTATAGTTTTGCAGTAAAAATACAACCAAAACGGTAAACATATCCACCATGGCGGTTAAAGCTAGAGTAGCCACAACACTTCGCTTACCTTTGTTTGCGGGACGACCATGACGATCTCGTTTACCGGGCACATAAATAGGCATTAGGAGCCCCCGGTTGATACGGCAATTTCTGTAAAACCTGACTGCATCATAACATCCATACCTTCAATCATATCATTGTAAATTACATCGTCGGCTATGGTTACCATGGCATCTTTTTTATCTGGATTGCTTTGCTTGAATGCTCGTAGCTGATCAAAAAGAGTTTTTTTGTCATAGGCATCTTCTTTTTTTGCAATCGTATAGCGATTCTTATCTAGCGTGATGATATAGCCATTACTTGTTATATATAGCTCTAGCGGAACCTGCTGCTGGGTTGACGGCGCAGGCGGAGTGTTCGCATTCTGCTTTCCATATACAGAACTACCCAATTGAATCATAGATATTTGTGTCCAAACTGCCGTGATTAACAAGAAAATAATGATCACACTCATTAGATCAATGAATGGTATGATATTAATATCTACGTTGACCTGGCGTCCAGAGCCACCCTCATCTATCTGAGCCACTTTTATCCTTTCATTTTGTCACGGTTGGCGACTACCAAATTCAGAATCGACATGGAAGTTTCTTGCATATCATTGATAGCGCGCCCAATTCTTAACTGAAAGAAGCCAAAGAATATCAATGCAGGTACAGCCACAGCAATACCGGCAGCAGTATTATTTAAGGCGTGAGCAATACCCAGTGATAACATCTCTGCTTTTTTTGCTGGGTCGGCATCGGAAATATTACCAAATGCAATGATCAAACCAATAATGGTTCCTAAAAGACCTATTAATGTAGCTACGTTTGCTAACACCGCTAAATATGGGGCCCAACCTTCTACCCTTGGGCTTTCTTTTAAAATAGCAGCATCCATTGCCACTTGAACTTCTTCATCTGGTCGACGGTTCATCACTTGCTCCAAACCGGCTTTTACAACATTGGTCAGAGGAGCGCGAATATTATCACAAAAGGCGATGGCTTGGCGCAAATCCCCGCGCAATATCATGCTTGCAATTTTATTATTAAAGTCATCACGGTCTACAACTAGTTTTCGTAATGCCAACAATCGTTCTAACACCAGTGCCAGAGTAATTACGCCGGTAATGGCGATTAAGATCATCGTATTACCACCGTCTTCAAAAGCCTTTAGTAGCCAATGTTGTTGCTCGACGGCGACTGTTGATGCTGTTGCTAATGTTTCTTCCACGGTGTCCTCCTACTCCATTATTTTGCCGCAAAAACGAAGCGGTAGTAAAGCTCTGCTATCGTATTTGGTGGTGGTTCTGGAAATCTCCAGGCCTTAAATCGAGATATAATGCAATTTTCCACTCTGCTATTGTTCAAAGTGCTATTATCCACTCTAATTTTTCCGACCTTTCCATTTTCAATAATTTCCCAATTTAGTCTTACCGTTCCAAAAAGATTGGGATCTTTGTTTAACTCTCTTTCGTAGCAGGCTTGGATTTGACTCTTACCATTGCGAATCACTCGAAGTATTGCCTCTCGATCAATCGTACCCTCTGATTCAAGGTCCGATGCCTGTATGTCAATATCGGCAGACTGCTTAGTACCCACACTTCCGCTGCCATAGCCGGCTTGTCCGCCTCCACGCCCTTGGGTTCCTATATCGGCTATACCTATTTTGGCTGTGCCTTTATCGCCCTTACCTACTTGCCTTAAGCCATCCGATACAGGGCCATCTCCACCCGATCCAGCTTCGCCAGTTGCACTTTGTGATAGACCTGCGATTTCGCCTAGACCTTGATTGGTTTTTGCTAACTGTTGCTGTGCTCCCCCACGAGAGAAAGCGCCTAATAGACCAGTCTGCTTAACGTTTCTCTTTTCCGTAGTACCAGCATTTTTAGAACGATTTGATTTTACTCCACCACTATCTACACGTGTATTATTAGACTTTGATTTTTTATCTGCCGTTAATTGCTGTTTTTTACTTCGTGATTCATTGGGTCTTGCCCGTGCAGCTGCCCCGCCGCTTCGCGATTCATTACGAACCTTTTTAACTAATGGGGCTTTATTCTTGTCTGCCACCTTTGTAATTCTTTGCGGCTTTGGCTTTGGTGTTGATTTTGGCCTTACTTGCTGCCTGGGCACAGGTGTAGGCTTCGGAAATTCCTTCTTAAAAATAAACTGCGTAATTTTCACTTCATCTTTTGGTTCTTCTTCTACCAAATCAGGCTCAATATTACTTAATAGATAAAGTATAGCACCTACAATAACTGCAATTAATATTCCCGTAAGCTCTGTAGAGGTTAAACCAAAAAAAGGAATCATTAACGGCTTTGGTGTGGGCGAAATATAGCGTACAAATAGACTAACCCCTTCACCTAAATCCAAACGCAGCATTTCTCCTTGCAATAACGAGTAGGATTGAATTTTACCGTGATCATGAAGTTTTCCGCGTTTTTGCAAATCTACAATGCTGGAGCGCATGTCTCCATGATATAGCTGACCTTTGCAAAATGGATGAATGAAGATTTTGGTTTCATTACCTTGCACGTCTAAAAGCGGCAAACTTGCCTGCTGGGACCCAAGCGTCGGAAGGATGATGTCATTTTTAGGATGCGAACCAAAACGAACCACACCTCTTCTGTTACAATGATAGGTGGTAAGAACACGGTCGCCCCAAGTTACCACAATTTCAACCAAAGAACCCTTAGATGGTTTAATGATTTCATCTACATTTTCGTAACTAGATTTAGGTGCATAGGTTTGCTTTACACGTATAGGTTTTAATACATTATCCACTGCTGCCTCTTGCGGGGGCGGCGCTGCTTGCGGACTTTCCGCAGGTGGAGTGCTGGTCGGTTTCGGCTCTTGCTGCAGTCTTTCCTGAGAAGGCTGTTCAGCTTTAGGCTCCGGCGGCGCGACTGGTGCTGGCGGCTGCGGCGGCACAATTTCTTCTGCCTTAGGTGCATCATCGGTCTTTTTTTCGGCTGTTACCTTTGGCTCCGGGCTTACACCAGCAAAAGTAGGGATACCGATAAAAAATTCGATACGATATTCCCCTATTTCAATGCTATCACCATTAAAAAGCTTTTCTTCTACTATGTTTTTAGAATTTAGACGTGTACCTGTCTCCGAGCCAAGATCGGTGATAAAGAAATCATCACCCCTTTCCTCAATGGATGCATGTACCGGCGCAATTCCTTCCCCTTGAAGGGATAAGGTAACATCCGCCTTTGAGCCCAACACAACTTGGCTGGTTTCAAACTGCTTTACTGCAGTTAGCTCATCTCCCTTATAAATACGAAAAAAAAGAAGATCGCTCATTAATCTCCCTTATCAACCTTTTCAATTGTACTACGCATTTCAGGAAGAAAATTTTCTCGCAACTTGATTAATTTACCGAAGTTAAATTGCTTTTTTTGCAACAAATAGGATAGCTCTGGTTTATTGATATCCCCTTCAATCAGCTCATCTTCGAAATCAATTACCGTTCGCTTCGTGCGATCTTGTGCATGTAGAGGCAATGCCTGTATGAGCAAAGATGGTATAAATAATAGTGTAAAAATCAAGCGCATCAGTCCTTTATCCTTTTTTCAAGATCTGCAACGTATTTTAGAACTTGCTTGTCATCCGTTAGCATGCGAATGCGCGTAATGACTTCCCTTGCCTTATCTGATTTCTTCTGCGCATTCACCAAAACAGTGGCATAGTTCAATAATGCCTGATATTGGTCGGAATTTGAACGAATTATTCTTTCATAGACTTTTATCGAGTCCTTAAACTTACCCAAGCCTCTGAGCGCAAGTCCATAATTGTTGGCCGCCTCGATCGTATTTAATTCTTTGTATGCCAGCTTTAATGCTACTTCTGCTTGTGGAAAGTTTTTATATTTTACATACAATGAACCTAGATTAAAGTTAGCATAGGGATTACTAGGATTGGCTTTTATAGCTTTCTTGTAAAAATCGGTAGCACGCTCCTCATCTTCCCGATGAAAGCTTACACCTAAATTATTTAGAACGGTGTCAGACTGTGGGTGAGCTTTTAAAGCACGATTCCAAAGCAAACGTGCCAATTTAACAGCTCCCTTGCGGTAGTGATGGGCTCCCAGTGTATTCAAACTAAACAAATCGTTAGGGTTCTCCGCAAGAAAACTAGAAATAGTATCTTCTAAAAGCTTATCGTTATTGTCTTTGTAAGCATCCAATAATCGTCTCTGATAATCGCTGGACGGCTTAATAATTTGCATAGAAGAGCCAGCAAAGAAAACGCTGTCCGGCAGTTTTGCTTCTTGCGCGAAGAGATTGCTTAGCAAAAGTGAAAGTAAAATCGAAATCATAATTGCTTTACCTCCACAGACGGACTTTCAATGACAAAATCTAAACCATAAGGGTATTTTTCGGGCTCATACCTGCTTAAAGCATTATAGGCAATTTGTGTAGACTCATCGAAGAGATTCAGATCATTGGATTTCTTTATGGACTCCTTATAGAACTGAATTGCCGTATCTCTTTTGGGCTTCGTAACTTGCTCAAGCCCTGCATTATACTCTTGCAGCTCTTCTTTTGTTAAACCTTTAGGTTTGGGAGCATTTTCTACAGCATCTGCAAAGTGCTCATAGGCTTTTCCTATATAGGTCAAAGAGGATATGATTTGCGGCCCCGAATTTAACTTAATAACGTTGGAAAATTCTGTATTTAGATCATTCAGAAGCTTTAATTTTTGATTTAATACTGCAGCCTGCTTATTGGGGTCATTTGGAAACTTTATACTGACATAGCGATTGTAGTTATAAATGGCCATCTGCAACTTGGCTTCTGCAACAAAACGAACTGATTTGCCCTTGTCGCGCGAGTGATTTTTAATAAGATCTCGATACCAGTATCTAGCTTTTCCGTCCTCCTGCATTTTTTCATACAGCTTGGCCAAATCATGCTTAGCACGCGTAATGCGACTCTTATCGCCGCGATACTCACCAATAAATCGTTTGTAGTACTGTGTTGCAAAATTATTCTTATTATTATCCTCGTATATTTTTGCAATATTAAAAAACACCTCGGCTTTATCTTTAGATTTAGTTAAGCGGTAATAGCGCTCATAAGTTTTCACCGCACGGGCATCATTGTTAATGGCATCCCACAAAGTTGCTGCATTGTAATAATAATCCGCACGCTGTTTATCTTTTGGGTTCTTATTGGCAAAATCCTCGTATATTTTAGCAGCCTCTTCATATCGGCCGATTTTCTCCAACAAACTGGCTTGTGAAATATAGGACGTATTAATTTCTTCACTATATTTTTTAGATTTTTCTTTTGCTACTAATGTATAAAAAACCAGTGCTGGCAGTACTTGATTGGCTCGTTCATAGTTCACAGCGGCATTGTATTGAGCCGGCAAAGACAAAGCTGACTTGGGGTATTTTTGCGCAAAAGAATGGTAAGCCTTTGCACTACCTAAAAAGTCTTTTTTGGCTTCCAGATCTTGCGCTGTTTTAAATGCCGCCTTTTCTAAAACACTTTTTACTTCTTTTAATGCCGGCGAGCTAGAAAGATTGGGGTTCTGCAAGAGCTCTTCGCCCACACTTGTTAGACCAGCATAATCTTTTTGAAGATTGTAAATATCCAAGATTAGATTTGTAGAAAAATCCGCGTATTTAGTGCCTGGATACTGATTTACGATGGCCTTAAAGTTAACCTCGGCCTCAGGAAAGTGGTTGTACAAATAATAAAATCTTCCAATACGAAATTGAATTTCAGCCTTCCGCTCTCTAGATTGAAAACGATCTTTGTAATCATCCGCTATACTAATAAATAGCTTTACCTCATCTGGCTGCTCAAAACGATCTACCGAGTCTCCAACAATTTTGCGTATCTCTTCCTCACTAGGTAAGTTCTTCTCGAGCGCCACCAAGGCATTATTCAACGCCTTCGTATAATATTGAGATTTGGGCGCATTTTTCACCACCCAATCATATGCTCTAGCGGCGGCTTTAAATTTATCTTGATCAAACAGCAGTTCCCCATAAAAGAAATAAACCTCATCCAAATTGGACCCTTGCGGGAAATGCTGTAGGTACAGCTTATAGCCCGCCTCTGCCATTTTCATTGCGGTTTGCGATCTGTTTTTTAAATAGGTTTGGTGATTTTGCAACGCATGTGTATGCAAATACTTTTCCCTTAGAGCTTGGCTCTTAGAAATTTGACCCGGGTTTGCTTTCGCCCAAGCGCTATTTGGACCATAATTTTCAATAAAGTTTGCCAGCTCGGATAGATATACCTTCTTGCTACCACCTGTTTTGTAGGCATCCGTAATTTGGAATTGGTAATCAATGGCCTTTTCATGTCTTGGATTGGAATTAATTAAATTCTTAAAAATGAAACGCCCGCTACGTCTTTTTCCAGAGTCAAAATACATAAAGCCCAATCGCTCCAAGGCACCTGGCAGATCTTTGTCGTCTATATACCTAGAAAAATATGCTTTTGCCCGCTTGTAAGAGCCAACATTGGCATAAAAGAACACCATATCTCTTTGCGCCTCTGAAACTAGCTTGATCTTCTTTTCTTGGCTACGCCGACCAATTTTAATCACTCTTTCCAAACTTCCAAGGCCTGAATTAATATCTCCCAGACGATATTGGCACCATGCACTCTTATAAAGAGCAAAAGAATTTAACTTGGCATCGCCATCACGTATCACTTTCGTATAAGCACGTAGCGCATCCTTCCAACGCTCCCTTTCAAAATAATACTCGCCTAAGGTGAAATTGGATTCCGTTACAAATTTAGATTTGGGAAATTTTTTATTCAACTCTTCAAAATATCTTGCGCCTCTTTTGGTATCACCAATTTGAAAGTAATTATAACCAAGGAAAAACAATGCCTGCGGAACTTTTCTATCTTTTGGAAAGTCCCTGACAAACCATTCATACAAACGAATGGCTTTTTTATTGAAGTCTTTTGATAAACTTAAATTTAACCTTGGCTTGGTTTTACGCTTTTTGTCATAAAATAAGTTGAGCTGTTTATCGTATTCATCATATGTGCGAATTTCAATTAGCTTGGCCTTTTCAACATATAGCTCGCCCAAGCGTAGCCACAGCTCCCCACGGTTAGGACTTTTGCTGTATTTTTGTGTTAATTTAAATAACTCATCAATGCTTTCATCAATTACACTTTCCAGCTGCAGGGTCTCACGGTCACCCTTTAGAATTTTTCTTGTACGAATCGGCTTTACCTTAGAAATATTTTTAGGACGAACAGCTTTAATTGCTTTCAACTTTGGGATCAAAGCCTTTTGTTTTTTTGCTAAAGCTTTGTTCGCACCCTTTTGGTCGATTTCATTGAGCAATTCTGCAACGGTCTTATTTCTTGAGCCATAGGCAGAACTACAAAATACTAATAATGAAAGAATTAGTAATTTTTTTAGCATAATTACTCACAGCTCTTTGTGCCTAGATAATGATAATTACCCAATTCATCTAGCCAGTATTCACCCTTAAACGGGTAGTATTCAAAACCATTTTGAATATAAAACTCACGATTTATGGAATCATCCACCTTAGCTTGCTTTTCCGTTCCCAAATTTTTCTTAATGTCTTCTTTTTTAGCATTAAGCATTTCATAGCGGGCAAAATCATGTTGCTCGATCAACTTGTCTAGCTCGCGGTTTTTCAAAATTATATGCCGCTTGATTTGCAAGCCAATTTTCCTACGCGCAGAATTAATACGTCTTTCTAATAGTCTTTGCGATGCATTACCAATGCCCGATTTTACCCATCTGGCAGACATATTTCTAGCCCTAGCACGCTCTTTCAATAGTTGATCTATATAGTATTGAGTAGATTCCACATCTCCTTGATTGGAAAGAAAGTTATACAGCATAAATGGTAGCGCCAAACTATCCCTAACACTTGCACTATCACTAGCAGCTTCTTTCGCTTCAATAAGTTTTAAATAGTCGATATAGTAGCGAGTTGCTTCCGGCCGCTTTGACAAATACCTTTTTAATTTATTTGAAACTGGGCCATAAATATTTTTAAATAGATTCAGCGTCTTATCCATCTCATCGTACTGACATATATATAAATAAACAATACCTCGAAGTAGCAGTGATTCTGGTATATAGGCCGTTTCATAATAAGGTGAATGCAGTGATTGAAAATTACTTAATACACTTCTAAGTTTTGCCGATCGCATTAAAGCCCAAGACATTTCAAACAGAGCTTCGTGCCAAAAAGGGCTATCCTTGGGTATTTGCCTGTATGCCTCTACGGCTTTATCCCAAGAACGATTTTGATAATAAATCCTAGCAATACCCATTTTGGCTGCTACATAGTTGGTATCAACAGGACCTTCTGTTAAACGCGCTCGCTCAAGTTCTTTTAGAGATTTTAATGCACTACCGAGCTGATTGCGATGTGCATCCGCAACCCCTTGCATATATTTTGCTTTTGAATAATACGGACTGGACCTAGGTATTCTAGAAAAATTATGTGCTGCTTTTTGGTATTCTTCGTTTTGAAACTGAAATTCTCCAATTCGAAAACGTAGCATGGAGCGCATGGACTTTGGAAAATCCTGCAATCGAATTTTGCCCATGGAATAATTAAGTAAGGTTCGGTCATTTAGATAATCGGCTGAATAAGCAAGTTTGGCTAGAGCCTTTTTCACATACTTGTTGTTTCCGTCTCGAATCACGCTCACAAATTGATAACCCGCCATTTGATGCATATTCATTTGAAAAAGCATCAAACCCAGTATGTAGCGAATTTGCGCCCTCTCACGACGATATTTTGGATTGCGAGATAAATCGTAGAGAGCAATGGAAGCCTCTTCATATTGTTTTGATTTTGCCAGCCGAATTGCGCGTACAAGGTCGGCTTTTGATTCGTAGCGCTTATATTGACGTCGTAATTTAGAGGATCTTCGACTTGTACGAGAACGTTGTGCAATCAATCTTGCTTCATTGCTATTTTGAATTTCACTACTAGACGCTACTAAAAAAGTATTATCTGCATGCGCAGGAATTAAAAGGGATAAACTAAGTAGTACTAGGGTCAGGATTCTCATCTATACTTTGCCTCCGGAAAAAAGAAGCTGGCACCAATGGTGAGATGCAAGTTCATATAAGAACCATCCTCTTTTCTTCCATTTGTAGTAACTTCGGCACTGTACCAATATAAAGAAGTATCCCAACGAATGGCTGTATACTTATTCACAGCGAAGCTCTGACCTGCGCCTACGTGCACAGCCATAGGACTATCGGCACTATCGGCATCTAATGTTGCCAAACCAAAAGTAAAATAAAAATCAAAGGGAATGATTTCTTGATTCATCCAAGCCATCTTTCCGTATATCGGCACCCACTTTAAATCAATTCCCATATAGCTTTCAGGAGTTAATATGCTTGTGGTTTCCACTCCTTCACTGTCCAAATCATCCACCACCTGTTTTTCAGATTGAGATAATGCTAAGTAGGTGGCCTCAAGGCCCCATTTCTCTGAGAAATGATAAGCAAATTTACCACCAAAAATATAATTGGTAAAAAAAGCATCGTTAAGAATCATGCCTACATTGGGAAAAAACTCAAAGCGCTTGGTTCTTGGTAAATAACGTTTTTGAATTACAGCAATGTCATCAAAAGGCACCAACTTTTCTAAACTCGAAAAGTCTTTTACATTTAGATTTTTGACATTCTCATCGGCTACATCCAAAGACTCCTCTTCTCTTTCTAAGATCTCATCAATCTCTTGGGCATTCGCAGAAAAGGCCAAAAGCAAGCTCAGATGTAAAAACAAAATGGTGTAAAATCGCATAATTATCCTTGCTGCTAATAGGATATAGAAGTACAAAATCAGGCTAAAGCATAATGAACGGAAACTAGACCTTTAGCCGCTAATTGATGGAAACATTCTTAACAAGCCAATATTCAACATCATATTAAATTTATTTTCCTCGGGGAAGGTTCCGTTTTGTAATAATGGATTCGCTACATCGTAGAAAAGCCCCTTTATTTCAAATCGAAGCCCCCAATTTGGACTAAAGTAAAGCTTTTGTCCCAAGCCAAAGCCGTAAGCCAAAACATTGGATGCGCCATTGTCCACCATGCCCAAGATCAAACTGCCATAAATAGAAAGATTCATAACGCGCTGTTTGGTCAAACTAATTTTTCCATAATATGGAGTGAACTCCCAAGCCCCAAGTATCATACTTTCAACGGTAGGTGCTCTATCAAAATTAAAACCATTCACCGTATCTACATCTTCCTCAATAATGTCCACAAACTGCGATTCACTACTTGATAGAAATTGGTAACTTAACTCCAATGCATGAAATTCATTAAAATGATAATGCCCCGACAAGCCCAGCGCGTAAGCATCATAAAAAGCTTCCGTTAACTGATTGCCAAATTGCAATCCGAGCTCAAAACGTTTTTCCTTAGGCACCAATTTCTTTTTTACTGCCACCTTATTTTCGAACACTGGCATAACGGATTCTCTTGCCAGCTCCTCTTCAGGAAAGCGAATGGTTTTCGTCGGTCTTTCGGCAACGGCAGGCAATGCATAAAGCAAAACCAAAAAAATTACGCGTTTCATGAATCCCCTTTCGCATATTGCGAATGTTGCATGATCAAATCACATACCTCTCTTACAGCGCCTTGCCCTCCATGAAGCCTAGTAACGTAGATATTCTCACCGTGCAGATCATCTACCGCTTCCGGCACAGTAGCCGCAAAAGCTACTTGGTTTAGTATGGGCAAATCTGGTAAATCATCACCAATGTAGGCGCATTCCTCAGGTTTGAGTTTTTTTCTATCTAGCAGGTTTAAAAAAACCTCTTTTTTATCTTCTATACCCAGATGAATTTCTTCAATACCTAGAAATTCCATGCGGGTTTGCACATCATTTGATTTTCCGCCAGAGATGATGGCAACCGGTATGCCGGCTTTAAGCAGACGCTTAATGCCGATACCATCGCGTACAGTGAAAGCACGAGTCCAATCGCCATTTGCATTCAACCAAATGCGAGAATCGGTCATCACACCATCCACATCACTGATCAGAATTTTTATGTTTCGTAAGCTTTGAGCTAAATCCTTCATGCAGATAGGATAGAGGCATTCACTTACATTGAGTAAGTCTACTTTGCGCTTCTAGACCAAGGACCTAACGAAGTTTTGCCTTTAATAGATCTTGTAAATGGATCAAACCTACGGGCTTTTTCGTTTCTTCATCCAATACAAATAGTGTTTGAATGCTAAATTCTTCCATAATGAACAAGGCTCTTTCTGCCATTTCCTCAGCGAAAATGGTTTTTGGTCGAGTCGTCATGACGTCTTTTGCCGACAAAGATAATGGATCTGTATTCTTTTCTAGCAAACGACGCAAATCTCCATCCGTAATGATACCGGCTAGCTCTCCCTGAGGGCCACGAATCCCCGCGACACCGCGAACTTCTTTTGCCGTCATTTTGCCAATAACCTCAATTAATGGAGTATCCGGCTCCACCAAAGGAAAGGTATCTCCTCGGTGCATCAAATCTTTTACTCTAGTTAACAATCGACGTCCTAGTGCTCCACCCGGATGGTACTCTGCGAATTGCTCCTGCTTAAAATTCTTTTTTTCTAGGACACAAATAGCCAGAGCATCCCCTAAGGCAAGACTCACCGTAGTGGAGGTAGTCGGCGCTAGATTGAAGGGACAAGCCTCCTTTTCCACATGAGCACTTAGATGAACACGAGAAGCCTGGGCCAGATCAGAATCTGGGTTGCCACATATACTTACGATGGGAATATCTCTTCTAGCAGCAAAATTGATGAGATCTTTTAGTTCTGCCGAGTTTCCACTATTGCTAATAATTACTAGTAAATCATTATCCGCTATCATCCCCAAATCGCCATGGGATGCATCAGAAGGATGTACGAAAACCGATGGGCTACCCGTCGAGCTAAAGGTGGAAGCAAGCTTTTGCGCAATATGCCCGGACTTGCCAATACCAGAAAAAATAATTCTTGATGGGTGAGCCGCTAATAAATCTACAGCCTGCAAAAAATCTTCTCCCATTCTAGATTGCAGGCTTTGCAGTTCCTCAATATTCGTTTGTATGCAACGTTTAGCTAATTCTAGAACATTCATATGCTCTCCTTTTGCTTTAAAGCGCTTGCAATAAATCCAGCAAACAATGGATGCGGCAGTGTGGGTTTTGACTGAAATTCTGGATGAAATTGTACGCCAACAAACCAAGGATGCTTGGGGTATTCGATAATCTCTACCAAATCTTTTTGCGCAAAGACTCCTGAAAAGACCAGGCCTTTGGCTTCTAACTTTTTGCGATATTTATTATTGAACTCATAGCGATGGCGATGCCGTTCTTGAATGGAAGATCTTTTATACATCTTATATGCTAAACTTTTATCTACGATTTTACAGGGATAGGCACCCAGGCGCATTGTACCACCCTTGTCCTTTATATTTTTCTGTTCATCCATAAAATCGATCACCAAATCTTTGGCTTTGGGTTTCAACTCGCGGCTATTTGCATCTGAAATCTTACAAACATTACGGGCAAATTCAATGGCTGCCATCTGCATACCCAAACAAATTCCAAAGAAAGGAATTTGCTTTTCTCTAGCGTATTGAATAGCTTTGATTTTACCTTCTGCGCCGCGCTTTCCAAATCCTCCAGGCACCAAAATGCCGGACAAACCAGATAATTTTTTGGCGACATTTTTATCCGTAATTTTTTCGGAATCGATATAGATGCACTCCACTCGAACCTTAGAGGCAATCCCGCCATGCACAAGCGCCTCATTTAAAGATTTATAGGATTCTTTTAAATCCACATACTTACCTATCACACCAATACTTACTATATCCTTCGGCTCGTGAATCACTTTAATAATGGAGCGCCACTTATTTAAATTGGGGTTCTCTGTTTCCAGCTCCATTCTTTGACATACTTTTTTATCAAACCCCTGCTTGTTTAAGACTAAAGGCAATTCATAAATGGACTTAACATCTTTTGCTTCTAGGACATTGTTTTTATTCACATCGCAAAACAGCGCAATCTTGTTTTTGATGCCTTCATCCAAATCGTGCTCTGTGCGGCAGATCAAAAAATCTGGCTGAATACCGATTTGACGAAGCTCCTTTACGCTGTGTTGAGTTGGTTTTGACTTCAATTCTCCAGCTGCCGCAATAAAAGGAATGTAGGTCACATGCACATAAATGGAGTTATGAGCTCCAACGTCTAAACGCAATTGACGTATCGCCTCTAAAAATGGCTGACTCTCAATATCACCCACTGTACCGCCAATCTCGACAATGGCTATGTCAGCTCCCTTAGCCCCCTCTTTGATTTTTGTTTTTATCTCATCGGTAACATGGGGAATGACCTGCACCGTGGAGCCAAGATAATCTCCACGTCGCTCCTTAGCTAAAACAGACTCATATATCTGACCTGTAGAAACAGAATTTTTACGGGTCAATTTCGAGTTGGTAAAGCGTTCATAATGCCCTAAGTCCAGATCGGTTTCTGCGCCATCCTCTGTTACAAATACCTCCCCGTGTTGAAAAGGCGACATGGTACCAGGGTCCACATTCAAATAGGGATCAAACTTCATCAGGCGAACTTTTAATTGTCTGGCTTCCAATAGTGTGCCGAGACTAGCAGAAACCAAGCCTTTTCCAACAGAAGAGACCACTCCGCCTGTTACAAAGATAAACTTGGTCTTCATACTCGACTCCTCAAAATCTTTTCGACTCGTGCAACATCTTCGGGCTCATCCACTCCCACAGTTTCAAAATCCCCTACTAAGACACCAATTTTTTCACCCATGTACAAGGCTCGCAACTGCTCCAAACTTTCTTTTTTTTCCAGTGCCGTTGGTGGCTGTTCACAATATCTCTTTAAAAAGTTTTTACGATAAGCATATATGCCGATATGCTGAAATGCCACATCCTCTTGGTAATTCGGGTCGCGGCTAAAGGGTATGGGAAAACGCGAAAAGTAAATGGCTTCATTGTGTTGATTACAAATCACTTTGACCGCATTGGGGTTTTGCAGATCTTCTTGCTTTAGCTTGCTAGCCAGGGTGGCCATATTTAAATCCTCTCGATTTTCACATAGCTGAGCCAAACCCTGAAGAGCCGCCGCCGAAACCAACGGCTCATCTCCTTGTATATTAAATACCCAATCAAAGTCTTTATTGGTGCTAGCAGCGTAAACGCGGTCCGTACCCGTCGGAATATCTTTATCAGTCATTGCGGCCGATACATTCAATTTTTCTGCTAACGTCGCTATTTCTGGATGATCCGTGGCCACAATGATTTCGTTGAAAACATCTGCGGCCTGAATGCCTTCCACCACCCAGGCCAACATTTCCTTATCTAAGATTTTTGCCAGTGGCTTCCCAGGAAAACGAATGGAATCAAAACGTGCTGGCACCACTGCTAGTAAGTTCATATATGCCCCTTAAGATTGTAAATGGATATCATCACCCCTAACAGAAAGCAATTCGCGAAGAATAAGACGGTGTAAAAGGCCCCCAACCAGGCATGCTTTGCCTTTAAACACTCCAAATTTCTCAGCCCCTCCGGTTGTAGCCAAAATCCAAATGTAAGGAAACTCACCATTAAGAACCAAAGGGTAAAAAGACTATAAAGAATCACTCTTTCACCCATTCTTCAAAGATATAGGCTTCCACATCCTGGATGCCCTGCTTCTTGGTATTGGATATTAAAAAACATGGCAAGCCGCTGGCCTTTAAAAAATAGTCCTGCTTTTTCGATTTTTCTGATTGCTTTAATTTATCACTTTTCGTCAATGCCAAGAGCATAGGAATTCCCGCGCTTTCGCACCACCTCTTTAAGTCCTCTTCCTCTGCTTGCCATCGCCGCTGACAATCCACCAATAAGACAAGTCCCGATAGGCAGTCACGATTCATCAAATAGGTTTCGATCATTTCCTTCCATTTTTGCACTTCCTCACGGCTGCGTTTGGCAAAGCCATAGCCGGGCATATCCACCAAGCGATAGAATTTTCCAGCATCATAGAAATTTAATAGAATCGTCTTTCCCGGTGAGGCAGAAACCCGCGCGATTTTTTTTCCCAAAACCTGATTGATGAAGGAAGATTTTCCAGCGTTAGATCGGCCCACCACTGCCACTTCGGCACGGTCCGCTATAGGATAATCTTTGGGCAATACGGCTGATCGAATCACATCTCCTCTTCCGGATTTTGTATCGTATCTCGGACAGAAAATCCACTATTTGGACAACAACTTGTATCTTTTATGGACCTAAATATCTGAAATGACTTGTAAGTGCCCTAATTTTTCAAGCTGGTACGTTTCTTGTAAAGATCCTCTGGCAATAGGAGGAAAAGCATGCAAACGCAAAATATTCGTCAACAGCAAAAAGTGGTGAAAAGGGTGGCCTATTTACAAGCCATAGACAACTCCGGAACGCAAAATTGGGAGTTGAAGGAGGCAACTTTATATATCGGCCGTAGCAGCGAAAATGATATTTGCATAGCCAATCCCTTTGTTTCCCGTCAGCACGCCAAAATCGAACAGAAAAATGGCGATTTTTTGCTGCAAGATCTAAATAGTCAAAACGGCACCTATGTAAATCAAAGCTGTGTGCAGGTGGCCATATTGCAAGAGGGAGATCGGCTGCGAATAGGGAAAACGGACTTTTTGTTTACTTTCAAAAAACAGCAAAGAGCCGAGAGCTTGCAAAGCAAAAACCTGGCCTACCAGCAGCAATTGCAGTCACTGCCGCGAATTGCTAGCACCGACCTACCGGTTTTGATATTGGGGGAATCTGGATGCGGCAAAGAAATGCTCGCCAAAAGCATTCACGAAAGTTCTTTGCGCCGCAAAGGTCCTCTTATCACCATCAATTGCAGCGCACTTTCCAAACAAGTGATTGAGAGTGAGCTTTTTGGCCACATCAAAGGTAGTTTTACTGATGCCGCACAAAGCCGCAAAGGCGCCTTTCAAGCAGCTCGGGGCGGCACACTGGTATTGGATGAAATTGGGGATCTACCATTGGAGCTGCAGCCCAAACTTTTGCGTGCTCTAGAAAATAAGGAAATACGCCCTCTAGGTAGTGATCATACCATAAAAACCGATGTACGAATCATCTCCTCCACTCACAAAAATCTAAAGCATATGGTAAGCACAGGAGATTTTCGTAAAGACCTATTTTTTCGACTCAACATCATACCCTTTCATATTCCCAAATTAAAAAATCGCATGGAAGATTTTGAGGATTTGTTGGCATCTTTTGCCCGTGAAATGCGGCTTAGCTTTAGTCATGAAGCGGTTCTTAAAATGAAAACGCATTCATGGCCTGGAAATATTCGCGAACTCAAAAATACCGTAAGCCGTGCTTCCGCTCTATTTGGCCAAGCCTATACTGTAAAAGAAGAGGACTTGCCGATGATCATGGAAAACCAAGCCGAAGATCACCCCGTCAACCGCCCTGCGGGCATGTCGGTATTTCAGCAAATTGAATATGATATGATTAAGCAAAGACTTGTTGCGAACAATGGCAATCAACGACTAACAGCTTTGGAGCTAGGGATTCCCAAAAGCACTTTGAATGATAAAATAAAACGCTTTGATATTAATATAAAGGACTTACTTAAGGCTTAACTATGAAGGATTTAAATAAAACAGCTTCAATAAAACCATCGTTTAATAGCGGGTCGATTTTATTTTTTAAATCTTTTTTGAGTTGTACTTTTCCATTCTCTGACTTGATGAGATCAAATTTATATTCTTCGATCACCCTCGTCATGCGATCTTTGAACTCGATCTCGCGGTCTTTTAACTCGATAGCCGTGTCCTCATTGCTCGCTTGCAGGATAATTTCAATGAATATCATGGGGTTGGAGCCAGAGGAGCGGCTAGGTCGCAGATTCGTCACAATTTTTGGTAAGACATAGGTGTAAT
Source organism: Bdellovibrionaceae bacterium UBA3535 (assembly GCA_002376845.1). Lineage (GTDB taxonomy): Bacteria > Bdellovibrionota > Bdellovibrionia > Bdellovibrionales > UBA840 > UBA3535. The sequence goes on from DFOS01000005.1 coordinate 38,746, forward strand.
CTGGCATATAGGCCTTTGAGAAAAAGTCTTCAAAACGCTTCTCCTTATCAAAGGTAAAACTGGCATCTGCGACCTCAGAAAAATCCGTAAGATAGGGAGATTTTCCCCAAGTAAGAATGATATTATAATAAACATAGGTTGCTGAACCAAAGACCATCATGCTCATTGCTAAGATGCTTACGAAATACAATTTATGCTTTTTACTCAAAGACATAAACCAGGAGTAGGGCTTCTTGGCGTAAGAAATAATTTTTTGTACAAGCTCTTTACTTTTGCTCAAAAGATTTTGCGCGCTTTGTTTTGCTAGGGGCAGTTTCGCTTCCACATAGGCCAAAAACTTTCGCCAAGGCTTGTTCTTTTCTTTTTCTGCTGCAATGGCTTCCGCTTTTTTTGCCTCTTCTGATTTTATAGCATCATCCACTTGCTCGGTTTCGACAAAAGATTGAAAGGCATCTCCTAGATCCAAATCCGCAGGGTTTTCTGGCTGCTTACTAGCTTCTTCACCACCCTCATCTTTGGCCTTTTCCTTCGTCTCTTCACTCTCCTGGCTTTTTGCCTCTTTTTCTGGATTATTGGCGTATTCCTGTGGATTCAGATCCACATTGTCCTGCAAGCGGGAATCACTTGGTTCACTAAGATTTACGTGCTCATTGAACTCCTTAAAAAGTTGTTCCTCTAAGTCCTTAATCTCTTTTTTGTCTTTATCTTTTTCATCAGCCATGAACAATTGTATTATAGGAAAAAGTATTGCTTTTGGGTAAACAAAATCACTCGACCAAAGTACATAAAATCCAATTCCGTGTTAAAAAATGAGACAAAATTCCGAAAAAAACTATGGAGGCTGTATGAAATATGCATGGATCGCATTTTTATTGTTATGTTCGTGTAACTTATTAACCAAAAGAACCACGACTACGCATAATCGAGATGTAGCAAAATATATCAGCAATCAAAACCAATACTATACCTACCAAGCCAAACAAGAGTTAGGATTTGCGAGCAAAACCTCTTTTACCAGCAACGAAAGCAATGCCATTCATTACCGGGCCAAACTTTTGAAACAAGAAGACAAACTGCAATCACCAATACTCCGGGAACAATACTTCCAAAACAAAGCCTACTTTCAAAATGACCGCCAGCGCTTGTATTTCTTAAGCCTTCCCACTCTACAAGATAGAGAAGCCTATTTGCAGCAATACGTTGAAAAAGATCGTTATCCCGCTAGCATTCAAGCAGCCATTGAAAAGCAGGACCTAGTCCCCTATATGACCAAAAATGCTGTGATCGCAGCGTGGGGAAAACCGGAAGAAGTAGAGGTTTCTGGCAATCCCATTTATAGCAACGAACGATGGATGTACCGAGCCTATCGCGATAGCGAACTAGGGGAAATAGAAGAATCACGATACCTATACTTTGAAAATGGGCAGCTCGTTGCTTGGGAAACCAAAGACAACTAGTGGGCTTGCTGCCAATTCTCCCCGACTCCAATATTCACTTTTAAGCGTGTTTTTAATTTTACCGCCGACTCCATCGCCTCGCGAATGATTTCCACTTGTTGCTCAAGCTTTTCTTCTGGGCATTGAAAAATCAATTCATCATGCACTTGCAAAAGCATTTCCGCACTTGTTTGTTGGTCCACAAGAATCATGGACTTTTTCACAATATCACTAGCAGAAGACTGCATAGGGGCGTTGATAGCAGCGCGTTCACCAAATTTTTGTACGCTGGGATTTTTAGAATAAATTTCTTCAATATAGCGTCTGCGGCCAAAAATGCTTTCTACATAACCCTGCTCTTTGGCCTTTGCCACGATGTCATTCATATAGGTTTTTACGTTTTTAAAGCGCTGAAAATAAGTGTCGATGATTTCTTTGGCTTCTCGTCGACTAATTCCCAAATTCTCTGCCAATGTGTAAGCTCCCATACCATAAGCTATGCCAAAGTTTACCGCCTTAGCTCGGCGGCGCATCTCTGGATGTACATCCTTTAATGCCACACCAAAAACTTCACTCGCCGTCAGCGCATGAATGTCTATGTCCTCATTAAAGGCCTTAATCAAAGAGGGGTCTTCTGTTATATGCGCCAAAACGCGAAGCTCAATTTGGCTATAGTCTGCTGCAATCAACTTATTACCTGGATCTGCCACAAAGGCTTTGCGTATTGCACCACCTCTAGGGCTGCGGATCGGAATATTTTGTAAATTGGGATTGGAGCTGGAAAGTCTACCCGTTGTGGTCACTGCCTGATTAAAATGGGAATGAATTTTACCCGTCTCGCTACTAACGAGTTTTGGTAAGGCTTCAATGTAGGTACTTAATAGCTTTTTTATCTCCCGGTATTGAATGATCTGCTTACAAAAGGGATAGTCCTTGCCTAGCTTTTCTAAAACCTCTGAATCTGTGGAGTATCCAGTTTTGGTTTTCTTTATCACTGGCAAGCCCTTTACTTCAAACAAGGCATGGGCCAATTGCTTGGGACTGTCTAGATTGATTTCTATATCTAGCTCTTTTTGAATTTCACTTTTCAATTCTTCTACTTCTTTTAAGGCATCTTGCTTTTGTGCCTCCAATTCGTCTAAATCTAAACGAATACCAGCATGCTCCATTTTATGTAGTATGGGTGCTAAGGAAATTTCTAAGTCGCGATATATTTCATAGACTTTTTGTTTTTTCGTTACGCCCACCAAAGCCTTATTGATCGTTAATAGAGCTAGATAAAATTCTTCTACCCGCTCCAGCAAAGCATCTGAATCTGAGAAATGAGCTTGGATTAAAAACTCTTCCGTTTTCACCTCTTTTGATGAATAGGTATAGGCTAAGAGCTGCAAGTCCTCTTTGATCGAATATGTATGGATATCCAGCTCTCTTAGAATGGATTTAATATCAAAACCTTGCCATGTGTAGTTTTCTAAATCCACTTCATCGACGGCAAGTAGCAAGTGTTCTTGGCCCAAATAGATTTGACCTTGAAAGCGAAATGCAAAGATCGGATCCTTGCGTTTAAATTTATCCACATCCTCTATCACTAAGATTTTTTTCTTCGGTAAATGCTTGTGTTCTAATTCTGGAAAATGCCCCTTTAACTTTTCGTAGGAAAATTCCGGTAATTTTTCTCCGCGCTCGACTTTTTTGTCTTCTGATTTTTCCTCTACCGCAAAGAACTTCTTTAAAAAGCGATCAAACTCCAGCTCTTCTAGTAAAGCCTTCAGCTCCTCATCACGATAACCTTGCCAACGAAAGTCTTCTTTGTCTTTTGCTTCTATGACGTTATCTGTAACGATGGTAATCAATTCTTGTGATAAAAACGCGTTCTCTTTGTTTTCTTCTAATTTTTTGGCTAAATTCTTATTTTTAACTTTTTCAATATTTTTATAAATATTTTCTAAACTACCAAATTCGCCTAATAATTTTTGTGCGCCCTTAGGTCCAATCCCTTTTACACCAGGAATATTGTCCGAGCTATCTCCCACCAAGGCCAGATAATCGATCATCTGTTCTGGTTTAACCCCCCATTTTTCTTCTACTTCTTTGGGGCCAAAATACATCTCTTTCATGGGTTCAAACATATTGGTTTTGTCGGAGACCAATTGTGCAAAATCCTTATCCCCACTAATGATCACGGGATGCAAATCTTGTTGTTCGCCCCACTTGGCAAGCATGCCTATAATGTCGTCGGCCTCGTAGTCTTTTAATTCTAAACATTTCGCCCCCATGGCCTCAGCTAGTTTAGAAATATAAGGAACCTGCGGAACCAAGTCTTCTGGCATCTCCCCGCGATTGGCTTTGTATTCTGGATATATCTTTTTTCGAAAGGAAGGATCTTTGCGATCAAAACAAAACACCATATATTCTGGGTGAAACTGTTCCAACATTTTTACGCACATGGAGATAAAGCCATATAGTGCGTTGGTTGGCATACCTTTAGAATTGGAAAGGTGTCTTATGGCATAAAAAGCGCGAAAATACATCGCGCTAACATCAACGAGTAGGAAATTCTTCTTCTGCATAGAGAAGGAGTACTCGATTCAACATCAATCATCAAATGATTCTATGTCAAATTCAGAAATTTGATTGTATTGCCTTTGCTTCAGATAGCTTTCGGATTGAGAAGAAAATCGCAAGCGTCGAGAATAATCCCTTAGCTGCCCAAACAAGGCATCCAGTTGATAGATGGATTCTTGATCAAGACCAAGCTCCCCTCTTTCAATTGCGTTCCAACGATGCGCATCCATGCCCATTCTGCGTCCCATTTCTGCTTGCGACCATCCTAACTCCAAACGTAAGTGTCGCAAGTTCTCTGGAGTCCATGCCATATCGGCCTCCCATAAATGTGAAAATCCCTTTTCAACTTACCAATATTCTAAACATGCACAGGGCTAAGCCCGCCCATGTTTTTAAGATCTAGACCTATGTCTTTATCTATGAATAAAGCTTATGACGGCTTTGTATTGCATTGCAAGAAAAACATGTACCCTTCAGTACATTTTAATTTTCACTCTCCGATTTGGAAAAATAAAAGACCACTTCATCTGCCTCAACAAAGTCAAAACGGTCCTTGGCCTGATGCTTGATATACAGAGGGTCCTTGGCCTTTTTAATTTTAACCTTTAGAAGGTCCAAGTCCGCATGGTTTTTATCGATACGCTCTTGTAAGGTTTTATAATCTTGCTGCAAAGACCACCAGCGATATAGGCTGCCATCTAATACCAAGGTAATAAAGATAAAGGCCAAGCAGAATATAAGGACCTTCTTGGGACTATGAAGCCATTCATTTAGCCATACAAAAAAACCACGGATCATATTTATATTCTAAGGGCCCCCAATAAAAAAGGGCAAGTACTAAGCTTGCCCTTTTTAGATCTTAAGCCGTATTAACTACTACAAAGCATATATAACAGTAAAGTAGTAACTGTTATCTTTACGGCTAAAAAACTTATCGGTACTACCAGTGGTATTCGCAAAACCTATATCCATACTGATGGGACCGTAAACATCGGCAGATACATAGTTATCCAGCAAGTAATCCGAGTTGGTTTGAGCCCCATGACTCAGACCATTTCGAAGAGCCAAGTCTACAGAATAACTTAAGCGATCCGAGAATGCGTAGGAACCGCTTAAATAGTAACGAATGCTGGCATATTGCTTGGCGTTTCCATCCTCACTCCTTGCATTACGATAGCTATTGTCACCTATGTAAAAGCGCGGATTAAACAAAGGAGAAATTGTGAACTTTTCGGTAATATTAAAACTAGTACCTACGTAAGTACGAATTTGAGGAATAATTAGGCCGTCGTCTAATGAGCCTTTATTCGTTGGTAGATAGGGACGAACCACAAAGGATAAATCTTTTCCGTAAACATTCCACATTTTAGAATTGGCGTACTGAACATAGGTGTTCATAAACTGAGTATCACTCACTCCATCATCGCCTACTGTAGTTTGTACCCCAGGAACAACACGCAGGGATTCTTCCTCATCCAATTTATAAGTGAATTCGGCATAGTTGAGCATAGTACGAGCGTTATTATCCGCATCAAAGGAAGCTTGCGACTTTTCATGGTAGGACTCTAGCTCTACACTTAATTTGTTTTCTTCTTTGATTTCTTTTACAGCGTCACTAACAATTTCACCGCTCATGGGCAGGCTTGTGGAAGTGGAGGCTGCAGCTAGCTGATTGTTGTTTGCCACAGATGACTGCGCAAAGACTGGAATTGCATAAAATGCAATCAATGCATAGGTAAGTGCTCTCATTTTTTCTCCTTATTTTTGCACCATTCATTGGTAACGACCAATTGATAAGCAAAGCTTGTGCCATATTTATACAGAGATTACAAGGCGAAGATTTTTTACAAAGTGTCAGCATGACACCAAAACAAAAAGGAATAGTGTACAAATATCAAAGTCTTAGCTGATGGAATAAGCATTGCAAAAATTATAAAATTTTTAGCAAAAGCACAGCGGATAATTTTTAAGCCTGTGATATTTTTGACAAGCTTAAAATTATTTCATTTTTACTTGGAGCGAAGATCCCCGACATAACGAGCCTGATCTCCTAACTCTTCTTCAATTCTTAAAAGTTGGTTGTACTTTGCAATTCTTTCGGAGCGGCAAAGGCTGCCGGTTTTAATTTGCGAGGAACCAAGTGCCACTGCCAAATCGGCAATGCTTGTATCTTCGGTTTCGCCGCTACGATGACTCATCACCGTGCGAAAGCCTGCCTTGTGGGACAACTCCACCGCCTCACAAGTCTCCGATAGACTACCGATTTGATTGATCTTCACCAAGACAGCGTTGGCCGCATTTTCCTCAATGCCTCGCTGGATGCGTTTAGGATTTGTAACAAAAAGGTCATCTCCCACCAATTGTAATTTACTACCATGATCCCTAGTAAACTGGGTCCACGCCGCCCAATCATCCTCGGCAAAGGCATCCTCAATGCTAAAAAGCGGATATTTGCTGGCCCAGGCAGAATAAATCTCCCCCAGCTCCAGCGCCGTTATATCTTTTCCTTCCCATTGGTACTTGTCATTTTTGTAAAACTCCGTACTCGCGACATCCAATGCTAGAAGGATGTCTTCTCCCATGCGATAACCGGCTTTCTCTATGGCCTTTGCTATATAAGATAGAGCCTCTTCATTCGAGGCCAAGTTAGGAGCGAAACCACCCTCATCTCCTACCGCTGTGGAAAGGGAGTCTGCAGCCAATAGCTTTTTTAGGTTTTGGAAAATTTCCGCTCCAGCTCGTAAATTTTCTCGAAAGCTCTTTTTCATGATGGGAGCGATCATAAACTCTTGCACGTCCACACCATTATTGGCATGCGCTCCACCATTTAAAATATTCATAAGGGGCACAGGGAGTTGATAGGCACCGACCCCACCTAGATAACGATAAAGCGGCAAATTCGCCTCGGCCGCCGCGGCCTTTGCACAAGCCAAAGAGATACCCAAGATGGCATTGGCTCCGTACTTAGATTTATTTTCGGTACCATCCACTTGCAATAAAATTTCATCCACCTTTTTTTGCTGACTCACATCCAGGCCAATTAGCTCTTGCCCCAAAACGGAATTCACATTGTTCACGGCCTTTTTCACACCTTTACCAAGGTACTCTTCTTGGTTTCCATCCCGTAACTCTACCGCCTCATGACTACCCGTAGAAGCTCCCGACGGCACGGCGGCTCTTCCGTTAAAGCCATGCGCAGTTAGCACGTCCACTTCCACTGTGGGGTTTCCGCGACTGTCTAAAATTTCTCTGGCTCGCACTTCCACGATTTCTGACATTTTAACTCCTATTGAATATTGAGTTCTAAATTATCTGATTTTGCCGACTGTTCTTGACGTTGCAAACGCTCCGCAATGGCACGTATCTTATCAATGGTTTCATAAACATCATTGATCAGATTGGGATACTCCTTCATAACATAATCCCAATCCACCCGATGCATAGCCTCTTTTACCTGCTTGTCCTTTCGCCCCTGCCCAACCAGTAGAGTAATCAATTGTTGAGAGCGAGACATATAGTCTTGCAAACGATGAATGTTGGTCTGCATAAAAGAAAGGGGTACGTAGAGCGCCTCCAATTTGGCATCATGGGGAACATTGAGTTGAGAAAGAGTTTTTTCTAGAGCATTTTTCGCGTTTTCTAGTTCGGTATTTTTTAACATTAACTCTTTGTTTTTATTTTCTAGATCAACTTGAGACTGCTCCAAACTAGAGGCCAGGGAGCGCACCAATTCGGGCTTCATCATATGACCAGGATCTTCGGCAAATAAGTCCTCTTGATTTTTCCAGGCAATCCGCATGGTGTTGCCTTCCCACTCCACCTGAAATGGCTCGCGGTCCATGAACGAGGGCAAATATTCCATCGCTGTTTTTAAATAGCTTAGACTGAGTGGATACTCATCTTTTGAGATGGGAAGCATAAACGACATGGCATTGTCTTCTCGTAAGATGTTGGCAATCGGCGGCGCAGGAGAAATAAAGTAGGAAATAAAGCGTTCCGGCTGAGCAAAAATGTCTTGCGGCTTTGGTAGCATTCGAAGCACGCCATCCAATACCCCCCAAGCGCGCAACTGCGCGGATTGGGCCGCAAGGTCCTCAATAAAAGAGCCCTTATCCAATTCGTAGCCTGCCAAAAGCTTATCGGATGCTTCTAAAAAACGTTCCATTTTTTCGGCTTCCAGCCAATAGGAAGCATCTTTTAAAAATTCAAAAGGCATATCCAAGGAAGAATATAGAGATTCCAAATCGATATTTTTGCGATCAAAATAAATCAGACAAGCATTGGATATTTTACAACTGAATAACACGACTCATCTGTAACCCGAAGCCCCAGTGATGACAAGCACTTATGAGGATCTGGTGAGAGCGATTGTTATAGATTTATGCAGACTTCGTGGCACTTAAAAAGCGCTCTTCAGGAATGGGAATTTTATTACTTTTTATTTCTTGCATAAAACTTGGGCTGTTGCCGCAAGTCTTTAATTCTCCTAAGAATTTTCCATCAGCACCGCGTTCTAGGTGCCCCAGTTCATAAATCGGCACCAAATTATAGTTTCCCTCACTGTCGATTCCCAAAAGCTCCGAGATGTGAGTAACTCGGCGTGAGCCATCACTCAATCTAGATACTTGTACAACCAAGTCCACAGCAGAGGCAATTTGGTATTGTACGGCTCGCTGTGAGATTTTCGTATCACCACTCATCGCCAAGATTTCCAAGCGAACGGCGGCATCGTTAGGAGAGTTGGCATGAATGGTACCCAGACAACCTTTATGGCCGGTATTCATGGCGTTGATGAGCTCCATTGCTTCGGCGCTACGCACTTCCCCAACAATAATGCGATCGGGACGCATACGAAGACTTGATTTTAACAAGTCCTGCATGGTGACTTCCCCTTCCCCTTGTACATCTGCCATTTGTGTTTCCATATAAAGAACATGCTCATAATCAATATTTAATTCCGCTGAATCCTCAATGGCGATCACTCGCTGCTGCGGTGGAATTCTGGAGCATAAAAGCCCTAGAAGGGTTGTCTTTCCTGAGCCTGTTCCGCCACTAACCAAGATGTTTTTTCCTAAATACATGCAGGCATCTAGGAATTGGGCTGCTTCAACGTTGATAGCTCCCCATTCTATATACTTTTTAAAATTGATATTGGTTTTTTTAAATTTCCGAATGGAAACGCTCGTACCCTTCACTACCGGCGGAATCACCGCATGGATTCTGGAGCCATCTGGAAGACGCGCATCCAGCCGAGGCTGCTTTTCTGTAATTCGACGACCAACACTTTGAGCAATATTGTTTATCGCAGCTCGCAGAGCATCCTCATCATCAAAGACCTCCGGCACTCGATGCAATTTGCCGTCTTTTTCAATAAAAATTTCCGCATGTCCATTGATTAGAATTTCAGAAACCTCTTCATCATCTAAATAGGTGCGAATGGGCCCTAAGAAATTATCAATGGCATTTTGAAAGGCTTCTAATGTGTCTCTCATTTTTCTTCCGCGCTAGCTGGCAATCTTAAGTCTTGCCCGCTACCAACCACAATGATTTTCCCTTCGGCTCCTAATTCAGGAGATATATAGGAATAAATACCTTCTTTACTTGGTTCCAATTCAAAACTTTTCGTTCTACCATAAAAAGTCCCAAAATGCTGTGCAAAGGAATCCAATATAAAACTAACATTCTTATCTTTTTGATTTACGTTTACGACATGTATCTTATAACGCTCACCTTTTTTTAATTGGATTTTTGCAGGAATGAAACCCTTTTCCGTGCTAAGTATTACCACCTCATGACTGGCTGAGGAAGGAAAGGCATTTTGTAATAGTTTTGGTGCAGGCACTTTGAATTTTGCCGCCTCAATGGAAGCTGGACTTCTCTGCATGTCCTTAGCTCTGCGAGAAAAATCCACGTCCCATGCAATAGCAGGAACCACTAGCAAACATGCCAGTATAATTTTAATGTAAAGACTCTCTCGAGTGAAAATCTGCAAATTCACGAGCCACCTCCATGGCAAGATATCCTAATGTTTTTTCATCAAAGTTTTTTAATTCACTAATTAAGCGGTCGACAGAGTTTTGGTGAGCATTGGCGGCAATGATGGCGAGATCAATTTTATCTCGATACAAGTCGGCAGCCTCCATTTCTTTTACCCAATCCATTTCTAAAACCGGATCAATCACACCCAAGTGATAAAGAGCATCAAATACATTTTGAAGATTGCCCTGCAGTAATGATTGCCACTCCTCATTCATTGTTATTTCAATCTTTCTGGCTGTGCTCATAGCTGTCCTCCGCAATAAATTAATCGGACTTAACTGCGGCTAACTTTAGAAAAATGTCTCATAAAGATATTGTGCTAGACATTGGTAAGACTAATTGGCGCCACTGTGATCCTTGGGGTCTAGGGATTTCGGAATCACGCGCCACAGCTCTTTATCACTAAGCAAGCCCTTAAAACCAGGCTCCATATAGCACGAGGCTAGCATATCAAAGGCCTTAGCAATATACGGGTTTTCATCATCGATATACCAAAAATAGCCATCATGGTGCTTCACACTACGGCGAAACTTATAAAGATCAAAATCAATGCTACTATTACGTCTTAAATTTTCTATATCATATTTTTGAAATACCTTTTTAATAATTTGCAACATCTCTTTTTTGTATTTGGGCGTTGTTAAGTCTTTTCTTTTTTGAAAGGCATCTTTTAAATCACGGCATACACGAATGTCCAACTCAACCCATTCCTCTTTTTGCTTAGTATCTTTGTGTATTCTACGCAGAGGGATACAGCGATTGTTTTTATAGGTAAATTCTGTTGTAAAACGTAGGTGGTCTTGCTCCCAAATATGCTGAATTAATTTATTCTCTTTTGTATAGATGGTGGTTTCTGTTGAGGTAGGCTCCTGCTGATTTGCAGTGAGATTTGCAAGAATTCCCGAACGAATGGAAGAGTCCACGAGCTTATAAATTTTCTTGTCATTTTTCTTCTCTACGCTATAGCGAATGTCCTCTGCATCCAGCTCGGCCAGCAATCTTTGGTTCAATGCAAAACCTTGCTTATCATCATAAGCATACAAACTATAAGTATCTTTACGATTTATTTTTATCGAGCTGATGTAAAATGGATCTTGTTTCTTAGCGAAGCGCTCTTCGCCTGGATACTTTTTGGCATTTGCAATGTCCTTGGAAAAGCGATCCTCCAAATCATCTTCTCGCAAGTAGTCTTCACAATAATTGCTCGCATTTGCGCTAGAAAAGACTGTAAAAAGCAGCAGAAAAATAACGTAGCCCATGCCACCCTATCGGCTACATTGGGCCAAGATTTTACCAGAATCGTCCGAACCCGACCAAGGTTATAAGATATTTGAAGCCAGCTCCGCTAGCTGCGATCTTTCTCCTTTAGTCAGGGTCACATGCGATGCGATAGGCACGCCCTTAAAACGCTCCACACAATAGGTCAAACCCGATGTGGAGGAGTCCAAGTAGGGATTGTCAATTTGGTAGCAATCCCCCGTCAGAATCACCTTCGTTCCTTGGCCGGCACGAGTGATGATGGTCTTAATTTCATGCGGCGTAAGGTTTTGCGCCTCATCTACAATTAAATATTGGTGAGGAATGCTTCTTCCACGAATATAAGTTAAAGGTTCAATATTTAATAAGCCCTGATTCATTAGCTCCTGCGTACGCCCTGCAGCTTTTTTGTGTGAAGTATCGGCTCCCATTAAAAAATCCACATTATCGAAAATAGGCTGCATCCAAGGATTGAGCTTTTCATTTACATCACCTGGAAGATAACCAATATCACGACCCATGGGAAAAATCGGCCGAGACACCAAAAGTCGCTGAAACTTGGCTTCATCAAGCGTAAGCAACAAACCTGCAGCCAATGCCATTAAAGTTTTTCCTGTACCAGCTTTTCCTACTAGGGATACCATTTGGATGTCTGGGTTTAATAGAGAATCCAGGGCAAAACTTTGCTCCATATTGCGCGGGTGAATCCCCCAAACATTGTCATGAATTTTAAGCGGAACAATGCCTCCCTCATTTAGAGAAAAGCGCCCCAAGGCAGAGTGCGAAGGATTGCTTTCGTTTCGCATAATTACATATTCGTTTGGTACAAATTTGAAATTTTCATCTACCTGGTAAAAACGTTCGGTGTAAAACTGATCGATTTCACTAGGTTTTAGAACCAGCTCGCGATAGCCGTCATACATTTCATCAATGTCGACATTGTCCGGCTCATAGTCTTTGGCATTCACCCCATAGACATCCGCTTTAATGCGTAGGTTGATGTCTTTAGAGATCAACATAACATCGGACTCAGGGTGATGTTTATAGAGCGACATCGCTGCAGCCAAAATTCGATTGTCCGCTTTTTCAATGTCCAAATCCGGCGGCACCGCACTGGTATCGCGGTCACTCATGACATAAACCTTATTTTTGGAGTTGCTCGGCTTTACGCCCTCCACCAATTTTCCAATACCTCGAAGCTCATCGATAAATCGAGAAAACTGTCTGGCGTTGCGCCCATTCTCGCCTGTATCTCTTTTAAAACGATCGATTTCCTCAATCACAGATACCGGAATGTAAATATCGGCATTGTCAAAGCGGTAGACCGCTTGAGCGTCAAATAGGATAACATTGGTATCAAGAACTATCTTTTGGGTTTTCGTCATGGCCACCTCATTTACGTTCACGGTAGGACTACTATATTGAATGACATCCATAGGAATATGTATAGATTTTTCATCAGATATAATGCCAAGCAAAAGACTTTTGCCTTTCGACAGAAGAAGCTTTAATAATATGCAACATGAAGTTGCTTTTCTTTATTCTGCTTGCTAGTAGCCAGGGCTTTGCTTGCCCCGATCTGCGCGGCTCCTACAGGTGCGTTGACGATCAAGGCGTTTACATTCTTGAAGTGGAGCAAGAAAAGGACCTTGGCGACATAACACATTTTTACTTTAAGATTCCAAAAAGATCCAAGTCTGCCCATTACATAGCAGACAATCTGGCAAGAGCCCATTCAGAGCCTGGCGTGCGAAATGCACAGAAGCGCGCCTATTGTGAACGCTACAAATTGCACATTACCATAGAAGGTTATGTAGATCGTAAGGAATCGACTCTATACAAATATGATCGGACGAGTATCTACCTAGAACATGGCATCTTATTTTTCGAAGGTTTTCAAACCATCATTTCTGGTGAAGAAGGCCACGAGGTAGAAAACCCTAGTTATGATTCTTGTGAACTTATTTAAGATTGTTAACGATGCGATCGCCTTTATCTGTTTGCAAATTCGCCGTTACCGTCTCTAAAAACCGTACAAAGTGGCTCAAAGCCTCGTGATTGGTGGTATCGGTAACAAACTGTGCCCCATGACGAAAAACCCCTTCATCCGAGATGCCTCGATGATTGGTTACCCGCACAGTAAATGGCAAATAGGTATCTTTGGAGAGATAAAGTCGCATGGCAAACTCTTCTCCGACATTAAAATGACCTAATTCAAAATCCATATCGAAGGCAAGACCCTCCTCGGAAAGGTCATAGACATTTACTTGTTGCAAACCTTGACCGGGTATTACCACAAAAGCTCCGACAAATTCGGCCATGATGGTACGTCGAACTTTACGTCTTTCATCCTGAATGATCTCCTCGCGGCGAACCGTCATATCTAGAACGGAGCCCACCTCGGAGATCTGCTGATCTTGCTTTTTTTTATCGCCCTTAAAGCGGCTAGAAATATCAATTACATTGCTCTTATTCATGGCCCCCCCACAAATCTATACAAGTCTTATCGGCAGACCAGTGTCTCAACTTTAGCCACTTTTTATGGCTAATGTTTCTAAGTACTAAGGCCAGAAAGATCTCAAATCGAATATATTCGATATGAGCCCTAATTTGCTTTTTTTACGCGCCTTGTATAGATTGGAGGGATATGAAATATTGGCTATTGGTCATAAGCTTTTTCCTACATGCCTTGCTGTTTTTGCTGCTCGATCAGGCATCTAAATTGCGCTATGAAGAAGCCAGCCTAGAAGAAGTGATTCAAGCCATTGGCCAGATGGATCAACAGCGCCAGATCGTGCTGTATGCCGAAGCGCCAGAGATTGATATTACCAACAATGAAGACACCCCACTGCTTTCCAAAAAACGCCAACGAGTTAAAGAGCAGTCGGTGGCAAGCCAAATTGGCGAGACAAAAAATCGCAGCCCACAACCCAAGGTGAAGCTGTCTTCACCAACGAAAAGCCGTGATCAAATTCAAGAGCTGACAAGACCTAAAAAAATCGACCTCAATCAAATTGCTTCTTTATACCCACAGAGCGGCTCCTCCACCATTGGTGAAAAGGTTTTTGGTAATATTCCCATTGGTCAATTTACTGCACTCAATACAGATGAATATTCTTTTTACTCCTTTACCGAAAGGGTCAACGAGCGAATTCGGATTCGCTGGACCAATAAAGTAGAAGAGTCCTTAAGAAGGTTAAAACGTCGTGGACTTTTGGAGCAACTCCCCGAGAGTGAAATGACCACCATTTTAGAAGTGCGGCTAGACCGCAAAGGCAACTATCAAGGCTCGACCATCTACCAAAGCTCTGGACTTAGCGCTTGGGACCGCGCTGCGGTCTTTGCGTTTCAAGACGGTGCGCCCTTTCTTAATCCTCCCCCTGAGCTCTTAGAGGAAGACGACTTGATTCGTCTACGCTACTCTTTTTCTGTAATTTGGCATCCCAAATACGCCTCCCGAATCAAGTAGGCAGCTTTTTCCTAATCTTAGAACTAGAAGACCTTGTATTTCCCAATCCCTAGAATCACTTATTACTCGCATTTGCTAGAATAGAATTATGCGTATATTGACAATACTTATTTGCTTGTACTCGTTACCGGCGGCTGCTGGCTTCATTGAACTCAGTGCCACGGGTTCAGTGCGAGAAAATGCAGTGGATGAAGACAACTCCACTACCACTCGCTCGGTAACGGGCTCTTTAGCCTATTATTTCTATGAAAACTCTGCCATTCAAATCTCCTACACGGAAGGCTTTATGGAATCCGAAGGCTTAGCGAATGTTAGCGGAACCAATATTGCCTACGACCAAGTAGTGAATTTTCAAATGACGGGTTTGGATTTTATTTTAAGCGGCGGGGGGAAAAACGCCATTTTGAAACCCTATCTTAAAGCTGGCGGGGCCTATCAAACAAAGAGAGTAGAGTTCCAATTGGAAGGCTCAGAAAAATATGTTGAGGAAACCGATGGTACCTTTATTACTTATGGTTTAGGATTTAAGCTGCAACTTACAAAAAATTGGGCCATCAAAGCTGGTTATGATGGCTGGACAGGACCCGTCGATAGTGAAAATGAAAATGAAGAAGAGCAAACCGATACAGTCATTCGCGCTGGTATTTCTTTTATTTTCTAATAGCGGCTGTATTTCTTTATCTTATATAAACGATTTGGCTCAGCATCAGGCTCGCATTCTACGCTCGCAAGAAAGTATTGAAAAAGTTCTAGCGGAAAAAAAATACGATGAGAAAACCCGCGAGTATTTGATCCTAGCAAAAGAAGTCTTGGCCTTTGTACCCAAACTAGGGCTTCAAGCAAAAGGCAATTACCAAGATTATGTACAACTAAAAAACGACTCCGTTTCTTATGTAGTCAATGCAGCAGAGAAGTTTCGATTGCAAGGCTATCAGTGGAATTACCCCATAGTCGGAAAACTTCCATACAAAGGATTCCCTGAAAAGGAAGATGCCTTAAAAGAGGCCGAGAAAATGAAAAATAAGGGTTTTGATGTATACGTCCGTGGTGTAAGCGCCTACTCCACTCTTGGATGGTTCAAAGACCCCATTTTTTCCTCTATGCTATCGCTGCCAAAAGAGGCCTTTGTCGAAACACTGATTCATGAAATTGTGCATGCAAATTATTTTAAAAAAGGCGATGCCGACTACAATGAGCAACTAGCAAGCTTCATTGGCTACCGAGGAGCATTGAAGTTTTTTGAAGAGCGCGGAAATAAAACAGCAATCGAAAAACTACAAGCAAAATGGCATGATGCAAAAATATTTTCGGATTTTATTGCCCACGAAATCTCCGATTTGCGAAATTGGTACGACTCACAAAAGGATTTGGATGAGGAAGGTAAAAACTCGCGTTTGCAGGCAATACAAAAGCGCTTTGCTGCTAAGGTAATACCTTTATTGAAAAGCGAATCTTATAAGGCTTTTGCAAAAATTGATTTGAACAATGCCCGCCTTTTACTGTTTGGCACTTATATGAAAGAGGTTGCGGCCATGGAACGTGATTTTGCCGCATCAGGTTTATCGTTAAAAGAATGGTTTCTACGAGAACAGGAAAGCAAATAAAAGCTATTCGCGTTTGCCCAAAATAAGCGAGCCAATACGTATAATGGTAGCGCCTTCTTCAATGGCCCATTCAAAATCTGAGGACATGCCCATGGAAAGCTCCAAAGATGACTCGTCTTTACCAATCAAAGAAGCAAAGCGGCTACGCAGCTCAGCCAGCAAACGAAAACAACGCCGCACCTCCTCTTCCTTGTCTGTGTTGGTGGCAATGGTCATAAAGCCGCATACATCGATCTGTTTGGCAGTCACCATTACTTTTAACAATTCTTCGGCATCATCAGGCTGACAGCCTGACTTGGTCTCTTCTCCAGAGGTGTTGATCTCAAGCAAAACTTTTTGCGGACGATCACAGCGTTTCAAGACTTCTTGCACCAAAGACATGCGATCCACGGAGTGAATCATATTCACTTTGCCGACGACATCCTTAACCTTCTTGCTTTGTAGATGGCCAATAAAATCCCAAGTTATTTCTTTTCCACGTAAATATTCTTGTTTACGAATAAGCTCTTGCACACGGTTTTCACCAAAATAATTGGCGCCTGCATCGAGACATTCTTGCAAGCGTTGGTCCTGCACCGTTTTGGTTGCTAATAAGAGCTTTACATCTTCCGGCTTGCGGCCAGCTCGTTTGCAAGCCGCAATCATCCGTTCCTTAACTGCCATGATATTTTCTGCAATCATGGCATAGAAATAACGTAATTTTAGAAAAATAGAAAGATTATCTTAAACGATCAATTCGTTCGAGCATATCAAGGTGCTCTTGATATTCCCGGCTATCGGCTACGCCGGAATTGGATTTTGGCGCGGTGGTACACGCCACACTCGCCAACAAAATAGCGATTACATAGATGAGACGAATCATATACCCCTCCTAGTTGTCTTTAGCCTTTACCTGGTCCTTGGTCAGGCCCTCTAGCTTCGAGTGCAATTTTTCAAGAATTACACCCTTATAGCTTAGATACTTCGACAGCTCCACGGGGTTAAAAATTTCTCGTAAAAGTCGAATTTCTTCTTGGTTGACCGATTGATAAAGGCTCAATTGTTTTTCGTACTTTTGTACTAAGTCTTTCGCCTTATCCTTATCGTCGGTCTTGGCCATTTCTTGAGTCAAAGACTGTAAGCCTCGCAAAGACTTTGTCTTATTTTGGTTCAAGTCTCGTATGATTTTGCCAAACTCCGCCTCCTTTTTGGCATCCAATTCCAGTGCCTCCGACATTTTCCAAATAAATAGCTCCTGAAAGCGGTCCACCTTGGCTTGCGCTAGAAGGGGTAAAAACACAAGAGAGATTAGGGTGATCCATCTAAGAAGTCGCATCTATATATCCTCCATGAGTTGACGCAATCGTTGATCGCTGATGGTTTGACTTTGAATACGCAAGTTTTCATAAATCGCATCATTGGGAGAGCCCAGAGCCAACGTTGTGTGGGGCAAATCTGCAACTTCTAAACCATCCACCACCGATTCCAATTTGGCTTGCAAACTTTGTTCAGGAATTCGCTTTTGCGTCTCTATATAAATCATATAGGCCAGCACCACGATGAAGACCGAGGCCACTCGCAAATATCTAGGCTGCACGTAAAATGGCTTTTTATCCAAATCCACCTGCGCCAGGGCCGCAAGAATCTGCTTTTCTCGCCGCTTGGACTCCACCTCACTAACTTCATAATCGCCATACAGCTTACGAAGCTCGCTTTTAAATTCTTTCATTTTCAACTCCCAATTTGGTTTCTAATACATCCAATTCTCGATTGATCATATTCAGCCATTCCCTTAAAGCCTGGTCTTCTCCAAAGGTTTGCTTCAGCTTTAACAGGGCATGACGGTAATTGGCCTTTGCCGTATCGTAAGGGCAGTCCATAATTTCAGCGATTTCCTTAAAGGCCAAATCTTCAAAAACACGCAAGTGCAAGGCTTCTTTTTGCTTGGCAGGAAGAGCATCAATTTCGACTTGGATGCGCTTTTGAATGGTTTCATAAACCAGGGCCGACTCCGCCTCGGCCACCTTGCCAACTTTTACGTTATCAATGCTATATTGTGGTTTTTCTCGACGCAGCTTGTTCTTGGCCAAGTTTAAAGCAATGCGATAGAGCCAGGATTTAAAGGCCGCCCGTTCCTCAAATGTGTGTATTTTTGTGTATGCTCTTATAAATGCGTCTTGCACAATGTCCTCTGCCAAATTTTCATTTCGCGTATACCGAATAATGAACTGAAAAAGAGGCTTTTGGTGCCGCTTGACCAGCTCGGAGAAAGCTACGCGATTGCCATCTTTTACGTTTTTTACCAGTTCCTTGTCCGTCGTCGCGCTCAAGTAGCCCCCCAGTCTTTAGACCAGCCACAGGATTGGCCGGTTAATATTTTTTTCGGATTTTTGTCGGGGAAATGTAGGAAGGAGGCTAAAAAAAATACATGCTTTTTTAAAAAATCGGCGTAATATTAAGTCCAAAGTATGAGGTGAACTATGAAAACACTAAGCATTTTAATATTTCTTTTTGCTACCACCGCTTTCGCACAAGGACAGGGAGGAAAGTGGGAGGCCCGCAAAGCCACAGTTTTGGAAAACGCAGACAAGCGCATTGCTGCAATCAATGAGCTAAAAACATGTGTTTCTGGAGCTGAGGAAAAAGAAGCTTTTCGCTCCTGCGTGAAGGCCCATAAAGAGAAAATGAAAACACTACGCATGGGCAAAAAGTATAACAAAGGAAATTAGTACTTATCTACATTGTCTAGCGAGCGAATACGAAGCTCGCTAGCTTTTCTTTCATGGGAATGAATACGCAAACATTCTCCACGCCGAAAAGGCCACTCACTCACTTGCTTTTTTAAAGCAGTCAAAAAAACTCGCTCGGATCCATTGCAATAAAGCTGACGAAACTTGCCCTTTTCTTTAAGTGGGTTTCCGATTAGGCGACCATAGCCCTTGGGCACTTTCCTCTTGTAAGTCTTGGAAGCCAAAACAAAGGAAAAGGCCGGTTCGTGGTGTTGCCAAGGCAAATACTGCTCCATCAAGCGAAGCTTTTGCGGGACCGAATATCGCGCCGAAAAATGACACCAATCCTTTTTGCTTTCGGCCATCGGACAAGTTTGATGGTGGGTACACGGTGCCAAAATTTCAAAACCGCTATCAATTAATTTCTGCCTTAAATGGCTTAAATGACCAAAATCCTCTTTGGTTGCTGGGTCCACCACCAGCACATGCTCACAATGGGGCAACCAACGTTGTATTGCAATATTTTCTGTATGGGAAAACGTAAGAGCTAGCAATGCTCCTGACAAGTGATCTTGCCTTAACTCCGCACTCCAATGCGCCCTCTCGCCGCTAAGGGATTTATGTAAATCTCTAGCAACCTCTGCCCGTTCTACAAAATGGAAATCTGCCTCCGCAAATTGGCTAAACGCCGCCGAAAAAGCCCCTAGTCCACTGCCAAGCTCGACAATCTTAGGAAAAGAGTAGGCGGAAATATAATCCATCAGCGCATAATAACGTATGGCATTTAAAGGGTGGTAATAGGCTAGATAGGCAATTTTGCAAAAATCCTCATCCCAAGGACTATGCTCTCTTGGCTTGTGAATATAAAAATCTGACAAACGCTTTATCTGCTCGGCAAGCGCTTTAGGTTTTTCGTAGCTCAGAGCATAAGTATTTAACTTCCACTCAAGGGAATCTAAAAGAGAATTAATCCAATGTTGATACGCGGTTTCGGCCATCTTGCTTCGACTTATAGGAAGCTTGATCGGCTTTTTCAAACAATTCTTCCCATTTCGTCATCGAAGAGTCGATGCATGCCACTCCAGCTGAAATTGTTACAGGTAGGCGTGTGCCTTGATAAATAAAATCATGATCTTCTATAGCCGAGCGCAAACGTTCGGCTAGATCCATTGCCACCTTTAAATCCCCGCCGCTAACTAAAATCGTAAACTCTTCCCCGCCATAACGAGAAAAGAAGTCCGAAGGACGCAGCTTTGATTGCACCACGGCAGACAAAGTTTTTAATACAAAATCTCCCGCTTGGTGACCGTAGTTATCATTGATGGATTTGAACTTATCTAAATCAAAAACAATTAGAGATAGATTTACATTGGTTTGAATGGCTTTACGAAAGATTTGCTCTACCTTTTCTAAAAAGGCCAAACGATTATTAATCTTCGTAAGCGGGTCCGTCAGAGCTCGATTCAGAGCTTCGGTATTGGTAACAGCTTCAATATTGCCTTCTGCCAAGTATTTGAATATCACATTTCCCAGCTTTATTTGATCGTTATCACGCAGCTCTACTGCTTCACCTGGCTTCAATTTATTGCCAGCCACTTCGGTACCATTGGAAGAGCCAAGATCTTCAATAAAGACCTTGCCATTAACCAATCGAACTTCAGCATGCCTGCGGCTCATGGAGCGATCATCTACGCAAATCTCTAAGTCGATCAAACGGCCGATCTGATGATTGCTAGTAATTTTCCATTGTTTACCCACCAAATTGATAGGTCCCATAAGTAAAATGATCGAGGCGGGATTGGTTTTTGCCTCTTCCATTTTGCGTTTAAACGTGTCACTGGGAATAATGCTGGTTTTATCTAGCTTCTCATCATCACTCATACAAGTATTATAAGTAAGCCCTTCAACAGAAACAATGTTTTTTATGAAACAACTACGTCTTCTTCAATACGATGATAACCGCGCCACTCTTTTAACCTGCCCCTAGGTCTATAATCGATATCTTGAACATCTTGCTCATCATCTTTTTGACGATCCTTAACCTCTACATACTCAATCAATACGTAGGTCAATTTGGTAATCTTACCCAAAGAGGCCGTATCCAAGGAAGTAACATCCGTCCAAGTGCCGGTATTGAAATATTCCTTTCTACCCCATTGTCTATACTGATAAACATGACTATGACCAAAAACAACCGTGTTCACACGATCGTCTTTTAAAATTTTACGAGCAGCGGAGCCTAAATCGGGAAATATGGCACCCTCAATAAAGATCTTCAATAATTGTTTGGCCGACCATCCCTTACGGGGATCTGGCCGAACGATAGCTAGCACAAAATATTTTAACAAAGAAACTAGCGCCTTAAAAGTAAACCAGAATTCAAAAGCCAAACCCCAACGGAAAAACCTTCCAAAGGGGCGAACCTTATCAATATTGGGGTTTTCCAACTTTAAGCGCATGACAAATTCGATAAAAAAATGCGAGCCAAAGGGTAGATTTAGTATGGGTTCCGGCAAATTCTTTTTTAAAAAAAACTTTTTGGGATTGATACGATTTGCGGCTTCGTACATATGACCATGCTCAATGTGTACTCCATCAAAGAAATACACAATATTCTTATAATTCACTTCTGTATCTAAGATTTGATTTAAATATTCTCTTGTTTTCTTCCAAAGCATGGCTTGGTCATGATTGCCTACAATATAGGTAATGCTGTGCTTAGGGTCTGCCGCAAAGTCCTTAAGGGCTTGAAAAAACTCAGGGTGCCCCTCGACAATGCGCTTGAGTTTCTCCACACAAATGGGCTCCGTAATAACCGTAAGGTAGTGCCCCTTATAGTCCATCTGAATAAAATTTAGAAAATCGCCATTGATGATGAGTTCGACTTCGTAATCTTTGTATTCGCCCGTAGTATAATAGTGAATGAATTCTTTAAACTTCACATCAAAGAAAAACTCTTCAAGAGGGTTGGTGGTGCCATCCTCTAAAGTTCTTCCCGAACTCAGGTGTAAATCACTGACGACTAGTTTTATTTTTTTCATTAGCTTGCCACGTAGACTATATTTCTACACTTATTCTTACCATAATACATTGCTTCATCGGCAATTTCTAAAATTGCATCTTTGGTTTTAGCATGTGTAGGAAAACAAGCAATCCCTATGCTTAAAGTGATCTGCAAATCTTGTTCATTTAAGTGAAAAACTGTATTTTCTACCTGACTGCGGATTCGCTCAGCAACAACATGTGCTGTTTGCTCGTCTGTATTGGCTAGAAGCAGTAAGTACTCATCACCGCCGTATCGAAAGCCATAGTCTCTAGAGCGAATGTTCTGTTTTAGAATTTTTCCCAATTCTACTAAAATTTTGGATCCCACCAAATGTCCGCGCTGATCATTTACCTTTTTAAAGTGATCTATATCCATAAAAAGCACACAAAACTTTTCTTGCCGCTCTTCATAATTTTTAATGCAATCGTCTATCGCTATGGACAAATACCTTTGATTGTACAAATCCGTTAAATCATCAATATAAGACAGCTCTTTTACTCGATTGTACTCACTTGCCAATTCGTAGCGAAAACCCAGATAGTCTTTAAGACTCTCTAAAACCCTTGCCACTTTATAAAGATTAAACTTCTGCACATCCAAGCAAATAAAGTAGCCGTAGCAGTTGTCCATCTTACAGCTAGGAACCAAAACCATACCTTCTATATATTGCACCTTATCTTGCTTGGACCAAGAGGGGCCCAGCGCATTTGTTATCTTTTGCAAAGTGCTAGTGATATCTTTAGGTGTTGCCCCCATTGTAGAGAAAATAGTTTTGTTTTCCTTACCCTTACCGCGATTCTTATAGTGGTTCTTTAAAGCCTGTATTTTCCACATTTCGTGTACATAAAAATCAATCTTATCTTTTTCAACCCAAAAAATATTATCCGTCTTTAGGTACTTACCCAGTACAGTCATGGTCGAATCCATAAGGTCTTGCAACTCCGTTCCAGGCAAAAGGTTTAATTTGTTTTGAACTTTAATATGCTCTGAATTTACCAATCTTTTCTGGTTTTTCTGACCGACAGAGATTACCTTATTCAACATTTTCTCAATATCAGTGAAATCGCTATTCGTATCAATATGCCGCACTAAATTCTTGCTCATGCTCTTTGGTCTTCTGTCATCCAGAATAACTGTGGGCAAATAGGGATAATGCTTTGTCATTAATTTATTGGCATCACTTAAGCCCTGGCTATCAATCAAAACAGCGTCCACGTCATGCTTGCGCAACATGTCTTTTAAGTCAAAAAACTGCGATGTTGAATAAAAATGAAATGCTTCAGAGAAATGACTAACGATCCTCTCTTGCTTTTCTGAACTTAAACCTAAAAGTATGACTTCCTTTTTCATAATCCCTCACCTACATACTATGCTGGTTTTTTCTCCTCATCCTTGGTTTCGGCCTTATCTTCTTCGTCTACTTCTAATAAGTTCAATGCCAACCGCAATGCTTTTACGGATTTGCGCATCTTTTCCTTGGTGTTTTCGTGGCTGATATGTAAGTCCCTACCCTTTTCTTTAAAATTATCGATTTCCATATTCAATTCGTCTAAGTTGCGTTTTAACTCTAATATTAATTCGTCCTTACTCCTTAACAGAGCTTGATTTTCCATCTTCATAATCTGCAAACGATTTTCCAACTCACGCTCGCGCGATTTTATTTTTTGAAAATCAACTTTAAGCTGCAACTCTAGTGCCTCTACCTTCATTTTGTGCTCTTGCACTTCTTTATTTTTACTACTCAGCTTCGTTTCTAAATGCTGGATTTCAGATTTGTACTTATCCTTTACCGAGCGGATCTTTTGGTTCAAAGATTCCACTTCTGTTTTTAGTTCCTGATTGTTCTTGTACAGAACTTCTCCGGAAGAGCGTAACTCAGAAAGCTCTAGTTCCAGTTTCGTATTAAGATCTTCCAGTGCATGGATTTTGTCTTGCGCAATTTTCAGCGCTTGGGCCTGCTCGACCTTGCCTTCAGCAAGATGTTGCACCACTCGCGTAATGCCTGCTTTTACTGGTTGATGACTCTGCTCTTTTGTTTCTGATTTTGTAACTTGAATGGAGGTTGGCTCATCGCCCTGACGTTTTGGCAAATCAATACCTGAAAGCTCTAGCTTTTCTGTAGGGTCTTCTTTTTTAACAATACTGGTCTCCTCGCCATTTGGCTCTTTAGCCAAAGACGTAACTTCCTCTTCGGAAACCTCTTCTTCCAAAAGAAAATCTAAGAATGGATTTTTCTTCTTCTTTGCTTTTCCCATCTCTATGTTTGTTCGGAAAAATGCAGTGTCTTTTTAAGAATTTATACAGTTTTTTAGAGATTTGGACTCGACTTTAGTTAAAGACTCATGCGCTCAGGTCGACCTTCGTAGACCGAAGTTAATTGACCACAAGCTGCATAAATATCACGACCCATAGTTTTGCGGACAATGGTCTGGTAGCCATAAGACATCATCTTCTGATGAAAACGCTCGATACTCTCATCACTTGGTCGGTGAAACTCGGTACCTGGGTGCTCATTAAAAGGGATTAAATTAATTTTACAAGGTATATGCTTCAGAAGTTGATTCAACCTAACCGCATCTTCATTGCGATCTGTCACGCCTTTTAGCAAGACGTACTCAAAAGTAACCCTGTCCTTAGTTTGCTGAGTGTACTCTTTGCAAGCTGCAAGCAAGTCTTTTAGGGGGTAGCGCTTATTGATCGGCATCACATAATCACGAATCTCATCATTGCTAGCATTTAAGCTAACGGCTAAACGCACGCGCGATTCCCAAATACGCGGCATTTGTGGAACCAAACCTGATGTAGAAACCGTGATTTTTCGGCGTGATAAATTATAACCAAACTCATTGGTAATGATATCAATGGCATTGAAGACGTTATCACTATTATCCAACGGCTCTCCCATACCCATAAAAACAATATTGGTAATGCGCCGGCTTTCATTTTTTAAAGAATCCGAAGCCACGACAAATTGCCCGACAATCTCTGCTGTACTCAGGCGCCGTCTTAATTTTTGTTTGCCGGTATAACAGAACCGACATGCCATATTGCAACCTACTTCAGAGGACAAACAAATGGTTAAGCGATCATTGGCAGGAATAAGAACGGTCTCGAAGGTTAGCCCCTCCGATTCAAATAAAAACTTTCTTGTGCCATCAACGGAATCCAAAACTTGTTTTGGTTTGGGCAAATCAAAAGACAAAATCTGCTTTAGATCTTCGCGGAAATTTTTCGATAAATTTGTCATGGAATCAATATCTTGTACGCGCTTTTCGTAAACCCATTTATAGAGCTGTTGCGCACGAAATTTTTCTTTACCAAGACCCACCAGGTATTGTTTAAGATCTTCCAACGGATAAGAGAAAAAATTTTGTATGCCTAACATGGGCCGGATACTAGAAATTTATCGGCATGGCGTCAATGGCTATCCATGGACTCCATAATTTCTTCCCAATTGGCTGTTGCAGCTCCGACCTTGGCCACCACGACTCCTGCGGCATAATTGGCAAAAACACAGGCATCTTGCAAACTTAGACCCGCTGCTTGGGCCATGGCAATGGCCGCTATTACGGTGTCCCCGGCACCGGTAACATCGTAGACTTGTTTGGCAAAAGTGGGCACTTGCAAAATGTCGTTTTCAAATAGGGTCATACCATCTTTGGAACGTGTAATAATGAGAGCCTCCGACTGGATGGCAGCCTGCAATTCTTTTCCGAGCGCCAAAACCTCTTCATCTAGCAAATCGCTAGATGATTTTTGCCATTTCATCATTGCCGCCGCTTCTTTTAAATTTGGAGTCATTAAAAAAGCATTTTGATAGGTTTGTGGACTTTTACTTGGGTGCGGATCCACATAAACTGCCACTCCCTTAGCCTTTGCCATTTTAATAACATCCGCATTCAAATCTGCCCCAATCAAACCTTTGGCGTAGTCTTGAATGATTACCGCCGAACAATCTTGCAAAGCCTGACGGTACAAATCCAAGACCTCTTTTTGGCATTGCGAGCTAATCGTTGTTTTTTCCTCATAATCCACCCGAACCATATGATGCGAGCCCGACATTATGCGAGCCTTGCGGGTGGTTGGACGGTTCTTATCTTGTAAAACAAATTGATCCTGAATACCGGCTTCTTTTAACAAAGCCCTTACCTTTTCCCCGGCAATGTCATCGCCAATTACGGAGACCAATAAGGGCTCGCCCCCCATAGCCTTGATGTTCAAAGCAACGTTGGTGCTAAGACCTAGGCGGTAATACTCCTCTTTTACTGCCAAGACAGGAACCGGCGCCTCTGGACTAATGCGATCCACTTCTCCTGTCACATACTCGTCTAAGCCCAAGTCCCCCAATACCAGGATTTTTTGCCCAGCAAATTGGGCCTTCTTTTGCAATATATTCTGCCTTGCTTTGGTCAAATCCACATTATGAATCATAGCACTATACTGCCTTCGAATTAGGACGGAAGTCACGAGATTTTTCCATACGCACATAGGTGCTTGTGGACATCCCTATAAAACTTGTTATTCTCATAGAACAGCAAAGGAATCATATGCAGCCCACAGAAATACCTGAGATCTATCGAGGCGAATTCTTTGAACATACAATCGATTATTTAGATGATGTTGGTAACAAGATTGGTTTGGACCCCAATATACTCAATCGACTTTACTTTCCTAAACGCGCAGTGGTGGTGAGTGTCCCCTGCCGAATGGATGATCGCACCGTAAAGGTTTTTCAAGGCTACCGGGTTCAACACAGTCAAACCCTCGGCCCCTGTAAAGGTGGAATTCGCTACCACGAATCAGTAAACTTAAGCGAAGTGGCCGCCTTGGCGTGCTTAATGACTTTTAAAAACTCCTTACTTGGTCTACCTTTAGGCGGAGCTAAGGGAGGGATTTGCGTAGACCCCAACTTATTATCTCGAACCGAAAAACAAAACCTAACAAGACGCTATACAACAGAAATTTCCAACTTCATTGGTCCGGCCACCGACATTCCTGCTCCCGATGTTGGCACCGATGCACAGACCATGGCTTGGTTGATGGATACCTATTCTCAGGGACTAGGCAATGCGGTACCAGGAATTGTTACAGGCAAACCTATTGAGATAGGTGGCTCCCTCGGACGCACAGGTGCAACAGGACTCGGCACCATTTTTTGCTTGGAAGAAGCATTGAAGTCCATTGACAAACATATGTCAGAGACTTCCATTGCGGTACAAGGTTTTGGTAATGTTGGCTCCCATGCAGCTCTTTATGCCCATCAACGAGGAGCAAAAATACTAGCCGTTAGCGATGTACATGGTGCCATTTTTAATGCTGATGGTATCGACATACCTAAATTGATTTTGGACTACCAACAATGCCACAACTTACAAAAATGTGGCTACGGAGAAAGTATTTCCAACGAGGAACTGGTAGCTTTGGATGTAGATGCCTTTATTCCCGCCGCACTTGATGGTGTCATTCATGAGAAAAATGCGAAAACAGTTCGAGCCAAAATCATTATTGAGGGCGCCAACGGCCCAGTAACGCCAAGAGCGGCCGAAATTTTAAATAAAAGCAATGTGCTCATTGTGCCTGACATCCTTGCCAATGGTGGCGGTGTGATTGTTTCTTACTTTGAGTGGGTACAAGGTATTGCTTCCTTCTTCTGGGAAGAAGAGGAAGTGCACCGCCGCTTAAAGTATGTAATTACGCGCGCTTTTAACAATGTGATGGAAATGGCAAAAAAAGAAAATTACGATATGCGTACTGCTGCCATGGCAATTGCCATGAAACGCGTCGAACAGGCCATGCTTTTACGCGGTTTATACCCGCGTTAAGCCGCGTGACTTTTAAAACTCCATCTTATATCCTTTTAGAATGAGAACAAAACGAGCAACTTGGATTCCTGTCGTCACTGCCATAATGAAAAAGGGCAATGAGGTTTTGTTAGGCAGGAGGCCGGAAGGCAACACGCTTGCTGGTTTATGGGAATTTCCTGGTGGCAAGCTGGAGCTCGGAGAAAGCCCCAAGCAGGCTTTGCATCGAGAATTGCAAGAAGAATTAGGTATCGATGCGAAGATTGGGGATTTGCGTATCGCCAACTCCCACCAATTTGGCGACAAAGGTATTCTTCTCCTATTTTTTGAAGTTCCCTATTGGACAGGAGAACCCAAAAGCATTCATCACAGTGAACTGCGCTGGGTAAAAAAAGAAGAGATCTCCCGTCTGGAAATACCAGATACCAACCGAGTGGTCTTGAATGAGATTTTAGAGATAATCTAAATGACATTGATGCTGCAATTTTCTAGTCTAGAGGCATGGCCAAACCAACGCTACCGCACGAGCTCAATATATGCATTATATCCCGCAAATTCCCTTTGTCGGGCAGAGCTGCGGACCACTCCTATTTGCTGTATATTGCCAAGGGATTGGTCAAACGGGGACATCATGTAACGGTGTTGGCCCACTCCAACCAAGTTGGGAAATCCCTAGAAGAACAAGAGGGAATTAAAGCCTACTATTTAAATCAGAATCAATTGGTGCCGGAAGACAAGTATGCAGATTTAGTTAAGGAGCGCTTTGCAAAATTGCATCGTGAAAAACCTTTTCACATGGTTCACTGCATTGATAATTCCGGGGCGAAAGTTTTAAAATACAAAAAGCACTACCAAGTAACCACGATGATGGACGTAGAGGCCACCAGAATGGGTGAGGTGATTTCCATTTTGGGAATGTCACAAGAAACTCCCTGGGGTGCAATTCGCACGGCCTTAAGTGTAACCTACAAATTTTTACGCACTTATTTTTCTACGGATCGGGCCCTATTAAAAAAGGCCGATGGCGTGATTGTTACTAGTCCCCAACAGCGAATTGCTTTAGAGCGCTACTATTTATATCCTGACCGGCGCATTTTTACCATCTCCTACGGCTTGCAGGTAAGTGAAAATATCAATGAAGAAAATGCTCAAGCCATACGAAAAAAACTGGAGATAAGGGAGGATGATTTTTGCATCATCACCTTTTCTGATATGTTAGAAATCAACGAAATCACAACCATCATTAAAGCCTTTGAGCAACTGGTAATAAAAAAACCCAACTCCCGCCTTGTCATTGTAGGTAAGGGGCCAAGGTATAAAGATATTGAATTCATGGTCTTGAATCACGCTTTGGGTAGTAAAGTTGTTATGACTGGCGCCATAAAGAATACAGAAATTCCTGACTATATATCCACTTGCAATGTCTATATAAATTTAAGTAGCCGCACCTCGGGGTTTGAATCCAGTCTCCTAGAGTCCATGGCACAGCAAAAAATTGTCATTGGCTCCGAAGTAAGCGCCCTATCTTCGCTGATCGAAAACGGCATAGATGGTTTTCTAATTCGTCCTGCCGACATTGAAGGCTTGTTTCAATTGTTCATGGACATTATGAACAAACAAATTGCCGTAGAGGAAATGCAGGTGCATGCTTATAAAAAAGTAATGAATTTTTCAGACCCGCAAAAGATGACAGATGATTGTGTCAACGCGTACTTTGATATATTACGACTATCAGGTAAGTATAAAAGGTAAATATGTCCTATGTAGTCACACCTAGCGAAAAAGCTCGAGCAAAATGCAATCCGCACCCCGTAGGTGTTGGGCAAGCTGATGGGCATGGCGGCTTTAACCTGATACTAAAAAACATTTTCGGCTTTCCTATACCCTACCTAGAATTTCTTGTTTTCACGGGCGTACTACTTGCTACTTTTTTGATGGAAGCCTCGCTTTGGCTCTTGTTACTTTTGGGCACACTCTACCTTCTAACAGATTTTATATCTCGCAAAAAAGAAGGCCGCATTTTCTTTAGTGGATTTGAGTGGTTTTACCTTGCATTGCCATTTTTTTTATTGGCAGCCTGTGGCTTTCAATGGCTACCATTTCTAAATGCCATCCTATATTTTCGCTGGATATTTGTTCTAATGCTACTGCCGCCCATTTTATATCTCTTTCCCGGCGTCAACACCTGGCTATTTCTACTCATATTTGGGGGCTTGGCTCTTGCAATTTTTGGGCATGCCCAACATTTTATTGGCTGGCATCCTTCGCAAGTGGAATACCCCATTGCCTATTCACATTTTAGCTTTGATGGCTATGCCATCTCCGGTTTTTTTGAATCTCCATTAACATTTGGTCTTGTATTAACCTCCATTTTATCCTTTATAAGTACGCGGCTACTCTACGAGCTCAAGCAAGAAGGACATACCAATTTCCTTTATCTTGTCATGACCATCATTGTGGCGGCTGCCTGTTTTTTTACTTATGATTTGCGTATCTGGTGTCTAACGGTTTTGGCTTTTTTAATTCCCTGCTTTTTTGCTAGCAAAAAATACTTCATTGTTGGAGTGATAGGCTTACTTGGTTTTTTTTATTTAAGCTTCTGGCTGATTGAACCTTTTCGCAATGTGTTTTTATTTTTGCAAAAAAACTTCGAAACCTTGCAATTGCAAATGCACACCATTCACTCCCAGTGGTTTGAAATCATCTCCAATCACTTATGGTTGGGAGAGCAAAAATTTCATCTCAATTTACTTACGGAGCACTTTTCCTCCTCAGATACACAAGAAAATATAATGGAAAACTCCTATCTTTTACTTCTCAAGCAAGTTGGAGTGATTGGTTTTGTTTTATTTATCGCCTTTTTCCTTCGCGCATTGATGCTGAACCTTCGCTTGCTAAAAGATATTCCCAACACCCATACTTGGCACAAAGTTTTGGTATTGGGCACGCTCTGCATGCAGGTCAATATGCATTTAGCAGCACTGTTCTTCCCTATTTTTCACTACAATCACATTCTATTTTTCTTTGTCAGCTTACTTAGTATCTTGATCTATTTTGATGATGCTTACGGCAAGGGAATCGTGCCGGATGATGCTTGCCTGTAAATCTGCGTGCATTTGCCGCAAGACTCATAATTGCTTGAAAGCACTTAGAAAAGTTTAAATCTGACAATTTTCTTAAAACTAGACCCTGTTGCCTAATACTAACGCAAGAATGAAGTCCAATTGCGTCTTAAAGCCTGATTTCGCGGGGCTCTATAGCATCTTTTTGCTTTGGAGCTCCAAACTTATGTGCAATACTTTCAATAGGTTAGGGGATTTCGATGACCAAAGCAGACTTGATCAATTTAATTTCAGAACAAGCCGGTATGACTCGCGTGAAGGCGGAGACCATAGTGAATACCATTTTTGACACCATGGTGGAGGCCTTACTAAAGGGCGATCGAATCGAAATCCGCGGCTTTGGCTCTTTTGTAAACCGGCACTATGAAGGTTACAACGGTAGAAACCCCCGCACGGGTGAAGTCATTCAAGTGGCAGAGAAAAAACTTCCGTTTTTTAAAGTCGGTAAAGAATTAAAAGAAGAAATCAACAAGCGTGCCGGCGAACCTTTACCGAAAGACGACTGATTCAAAAGCCCTAACTTGGTGAATGTCCTTGATATTATTTTTTGCCATATACAAACGCTCTAAACCCATCGCAATTCCTGCACAGGGTTTTAAATAATTTAACGAATTCAAAAAGTCTTGATCAATTGGCATAGCTTGCTTGCCCAAAGCAAGACGCTCCTGATTGGTCTCCGCAAACCTGGCAGCCTGCTCGATGGGATCCCGTAGTTCCTGATAGGCATTTGCCAATTCAATGCCACGCCAATAGACCTCCATTCTGTTGGCCCATCCCTCTTCATCGAAGTCCGCTAGTGCCGCTAGCTTCGGTGGAAATTTATCCACAAAAATCAATGTTTCTGACGGAAGATTGTCTTCGATGCCATCCAGCCAGAGCCTTTGAAAAAGATCACTCCACGAGTCATCTTTTCGCGCTACAATGTTTTTATTCCTACAAAGTGCAGCCAAATCCTCCCGACTCGTATTGGGCCGTAAATCAAAGTCCAAATAGTCTTGAAACAAGGTCTGCATACTTAGCGATTTACATTCCTTTGTTTCGCACAAAGCCATAACATCATTCTTTAAATCTTCCAAATCAGCGGCAGAACGGTAAAATTCCAGCATTGTAAATTCTTGTCGATGATAAGGCCCCTCAAGATCTTTCCGAAAGCATGCCTTAATTTCAAAAATATTTTCAAGCCCTGAGGCCAAGGCTTTTTTTAGATGAAATTCAGGTGAGGTTGGCAAAAAGTAATCCGTATCTGCCACGGCCAAAGGATCAATATATGTCTCCACTCCTGGGCTAGATACCAAAAAGGGCGTTGGAACCTCCACAAAATTTCTTTGGTAAAAGTATTCACGCACTTTACGTAGAAATAAGTCCCAAGATTTCAAAACAGCAATATTGGCCATGCCCTTACTTAGCAAAAGCTGTTGAGCATAGCAATTTTAACCTGCGTAATGCTTTGCTTTCTGCTAATTAGTCGATATAAAAGGTTATGGATTATAAAAAAGAGATCGCTGATTTTTTGGCAAAAAAGCTGCAAGTACCGCTAGCAACAGAAGAACTGTCTAGTAAATTAGAAATCCCCAAAAAAGCTAGCATGGGGGATTATGCCTTTCCCTGCTTTTTTTTAGCAAAAGAATGGAAAAAAGCACCCGCAGCGATTGCCAGCGATCTAGCAGCAAAGATTGACGAGTTGCCAGCTTTTATCTCGCAGGTGCAAGCTACAGGCCCCTACCTAAATTTTTACCTTAACAAAGCTTCTCTTGCAGCGGATTTAATACCAAAAATTCTTAGCGGCCAATATTTATCCGCACGCCCGTCTACTAAGGTTCGCACGATGATCGAATTTTCGCAGCCCAACACACACAAAGGCTTTCATGTGGGGCATACTCGCAATGTCAGTCTTGGAGATTCTCTAGTGCAACTACGCAAATGGCTTGGCGATGAGGTCATTGCAGCCAACTATATAGGTGATGTAGGGGCCCATATTGCCAAAGTGCTTTGGTACTACACCACTCACAAGGTTGATTACGAAGATTACCAAGAGCAAATGTCTCGCGGTGAGTTTTTAGGAATGCTATATTCGAAGGCCGTACAAGCCTTGGATTTTAACCAATTAACGAAAGTACCTTTGCTGAACGTGCTAACGACAAAGGTCCAAGACATCCAGCCACATCCTAAAAATGCGAAATGGAAACTTGTCAGCGTTGCACATAAAGATAAAAACCTGCAAATAGTTTGCGGCGCCACTGGCTTTGAAGTCGGTAGTATTGTTGCGCTGGCCATACCCGGAGCCAGAGTCCTCGGTAGAACCGTCGAAGTAAGTGACAAACAAGGCACTCAAAGTGAGGGCATGTTGTGCTCTGCCAAAGAACTCGGCTTGGGCGAAGACAATGAAAATCTTTACGTATTCCCTGCAGACACTCCGCTGGGCATGGAAGTTGCCGATTATTTTTCCATCCAGGGAGAGAATGCCAGCCAGGAAATGCGCAAACGAGAACAAGGTGTATCAGAGGTCTTACAAAAGCTAGAAAAAGAAGAGGGAGAAATTTACGATCTCTGGTTAAAAACCAAAGAATGGTCCATGCAGGATTTTTATGAGATCTACAATTGGCTCAACGTTCATTTTGACCATTACTTTTATGAAAGTGAAGTTGCCGAACCCGGCAAGAAATTGGTACAGGAGTATACCGAAAAAGGCCTGTTCAAAAAAGATGAGGGCGCCATTGGCATTGACTTAAGTGAATACAAGCTTCCCTTCTTTTTAGTTCTTAAATCAGATGGTACCGGTCTTTACTCCACTAAGGATCTTGCTCTGGCTCAGTTGAAAATTGAAAAATACAAAGTGGATCGTTCCATCTATGTAGTTGCGGCCGAGCAGAATCTGCATTTTCAGCAGGTTTTTAAAACCTTGGAATTAATGGGCTATGAACAGGCTGACAAGTGTTATCACCTTTCTTATGGCATGGTTGTAGGACCAGAGGGCAAACTAAGTTCTCGAAAAGGCAATGTGGTTTTATTAAATGAACACCGAAAGCTACTAGCCAAACAAATTTATGAAGATTTTTTAAAAAACTATGAAGGTAAGTGGTCCAAAGATGAGATCGCAGAGGCCATTCGCAAAATCTCCATTGCCACCATCAAATACGGCATGCTCAATCAAGACAGCCATAAAAATATAGTATTTGACTTAAAGGAGTGGACGGCAAGATCTGGTAATACTGGTCCCTACCTTCTTTATGCTTATGCTAGAACGCAATCCATTTTAAGAGAAGTGGATGATAAATATGGATTTGATGCCGCAAAGGTATCTTATGATAAAATCGAGCACCCCAGCGAAGAAAAAGTTCTTAACAAAATTGCTGCTTTTCCTGAAACCATGACGAAAGCAGCCGAACGCTATGAGCCGCAGATTGTATGCATCTATTTGTATGAGCTAGCAAAGGACTTCTCACGAATGTATGATCAATGCTCTGTACTTAATGCCGAAAATGATGTCTTACGTAATACTAGAAGACAGTTAGTAGCCGCATGTGGTGCTGCGCTTAAAGCCGGTCTTCATCTAATTGGAATTGAAAGCCTGGACAGAATGTAATGTCGATTTCCACTGTTATTATTACTAAAAATGAAGAGAAAAATATCGCACGCGCCATTGAATCCTGTCTGCCGATTAGTGAAGAAATTCTTATTTTGGACTCTGGCAGCAGCGATCAAACTCTGACCATAGCTGCTAGTTATGAAAAAGTAAAAGTACACCAGGTAGAATGGCAGGGCTTTTCTGCCACCAAAAACCTTGGCAACAAAATGGCTACCGGAGAATACATATTATCACTGGATGCTGATGAAGCTTTGTCTGATCAATTACAAGAAGAAATCAAAGGCTGTCATTTGGACGGTAGCATATACCGCATGCCAAGACTGACCAATTATTGTGGACAATGGATACGGCATTCCGGCTGGCGCCCCGACTACCAAACCCGCCTCTTCCCAAAAGATAAGGCCCATTGGAATGCAAGTGATGTGCATGAAAAACTAGAATATAAGGGGGAACTAAAAAGCATGCAATCGGATTTGCTACACTATTCCTATTACAGCATCTCCGATCACTTACAAAGAATTGATTCCTATACAGAGCTGGGCGCTAAAATGGTAATCAAAAGAAATCCACGCTTTTTACTAGCACAAGCCATTCTGCGTTCAAAATTTAAATTTTTACGTATGTATATTCTGAAGCTGGGTTTTCTAGATGGTTTTTATGGTTTTGTAATTGCTGTAATCGGTGCCTATGTTGTATTTATCAAATACATTAAGGCTGCTTCCCACTTAAGACAGCAGAGAAAACTTGGTAATTCCCCTCACACATAGCATCTAAACTAAAGCATTTTTGAAATTTCCGCATTGCATTTTGCCGGATGATTTCAGCCTCAGCAGCATTATAATTTAATATAATTTTTACGGCTGTATCAATATCATTTTTATTTACCAAATAACCTGTATGCCCATCCTCAATAATATCAGGGATTCCTCCGGTATTACTACCAACAAGCACTGCTTCCCCCAAAATGGCATCTAAAAACGCCGTTCCCAAGCCCTCTTTTTGTGAAGGCATAAAATAAATATCAATTGCCGACATAAAACTAGCTATATCCTCTTGGTATCCTAGAAAACGTATGTTCTGATTCTCATATTGCAAAAACTTTTTCTCAAGAGGCCCACTCCCCGCCAATAAAAATTGATATTGATCGCTTTTTTCTAAGACTTTGCTAGCCACTTGTAAAAAATCTGCGTGTCCTTTTTCTGCGGTGAAGGCTGCCGCAATGCCAACCCATATTTTGTTTGCATCTAAACTCCATTTTTCTGCATATTCTGTGCGACTTTCTTTTTTAGCAAAAAATTTTCTCCCCGAAGCTACAATATGCAATTTGCTAGAGTCGATACCAGAGACTGCAAGATTCTTTTTAACTGCTGAGGATATACAGACATAGGCATCCACCAGAGAGCTATGATACTTCCAGTGGTTTTTCCATTGTACTTGCTTATCAATTCGCCGATGCACCACCAGCTTTAATTGCGGCAAAAAATATTTTACAAATATTGCATAAGTATGAGCCTTGGAGGAGTTCGCATCGACAATTTCGATTTTGTTCTCCTCGCAGAATTTTTTTAATTTTCGTATTGGCCATTTTCCCAATTCCAAACAATCAAAGCGCTTTTGAAAGCGGCGCAAAGCTTCTCCCTTTGGGTAGGCGATAAAAGCTTTACCACCTTTTTCTTCTATGTATTCTGCCAAATGGTAGATTTGTTGCTCGCCCCCTCGCCAGGATCTTTCAAAATTTAAAAATAAAACATGCATAGTAAAAAATGTAGAAAGAATGATGGGATTTGTCCATTTTTGCTTTGCAATTGCCGGCTTTTCCGCTATTTGGCTCCTTGTGTCTTATTTAAAAAAACAAGTTATTGAAACAGAAGATGGTTCTCCTTCCCTACTCTTTCATAGCCAAGAGGACCAGCAATTGATGCACTCCTATAAAGGCGCCTTTTCAGAAACTGAATATATATATGGGATGGCCATTGAGGAGGTCAAAGACCTTGAGACTTTGCACATTCTATCTGTAGGACTTGGCTTTGCCTACTCCGAACTGAGCGCTGTTTGCCATTTGTGGGAACATAAAGATTATCAAATCACTTCCTATGAAAGCGAAAAAGACCTGGTTGAGGCTTTACTAGCCTACCTCAACCAGCAGCCCTCGATCTATCAAGACCAGTATGAAAAAATATTTTCAATCTACTCAGAGCATTTCAAGATTCCGCTTGAGAAAATTCGCCAGCGTCTAAAGGACTTACTTGCTTCGGGAAGATGGAAAATACTTGGCGCCTTTTCTTTTCAAACAAGTCCTAATCCTTACAACGCCATCTTATTTGACCCTTTTTGTGCGCGTTTTCATCAACAAGCTTGGCAAATGTCCCAACTGCTTCCTTGGCTTGAGAACAATGCAGCAAGAATTTGTATATTTTCTACTTATGCGGCAAAGGGTGAATTGAAACGGGGCTTAAAAAACCTGGGTTTCCGCTATGAGAAACGTCCTGGCTTTGCCTACAAGCGAGAATCTACATTTGCTATCAAGGGACGCTGAAATTCCTTGCGCTTGCGAAGACTTAATCATAAGACCTAAGCATGCAAACGGATTTTTCTGCCAATTGGGCCGAACCACAGTACTTCTCCATAGGAGATTACTATCGCCAGCGTTTTGGTGAGAAGACTTATAAAATTCCTGTGAGCATCGCCGACGATTGTCCCAATCGCCGCGGACTGAATCAAATGGAGACCTGTATTTTCTGTGATGAATACGGTTCAGCAGCAAATGTGGATAGCTTTGAAAAAAGTCTTAGTGAGCAAATTGAGGAATACAAAAGTCATATCGGCAAAAAATATAATGCTCGCCAATTTCTGGTCTACTTTCAGTCTTACACCAATACCTTTATGGGCATTAAGAAATTGCGCGAGTTTTTTGATTTGGCCCTCTCCTATCCCTTTGTCAAAGGCATTGTCATTGGCACTCGCCCAGACTGCATATCAAAGGCAAATATTGATATGTGGAATGAGTATGCAGAGAAAACCTATGTGTCGGTGGAACTGGGAGTGCAAAGCTTTTATGACGAACCCCTTGAATTTCTGAAGCGCGGTCATAATGGAGCAAAATCCATTCAAGCCATTCGCCGCATTAAAAATGATTGCCCAAAAGTAGACTTAGGCATCCATTTTATCTTTGGTTGTCCGGGGGAAAGCTCGCAGCAAATCATTCGTTCAGCGGAACTATGCAATGAATTGCAAGTGGACAATGTAAAAGTCCATAACTTACACGTTCTAAGAAATACGGGACTAGAAAAAATCTACCAAGAGGGTGGTTTTAAGCCCATCGAACTAGAGGAATTTGCTGAGATCACCATCCTATTTCTAGAGCATTTGAGCCCTGAAATACCTGTGCATCGTTTGGGTGCAGTTGCTTCTAGATGGGAGGAATTGATTGCCCCTGATTGGACTAGAAGAAAAATGCATATTCGCCAAACAATTTTGGACATGATGAAGCAAAGCTCTACCTACCAGGGCCGCTTATACAAAGCTCAGCCGCAGCTACTTGCTCTGCACAACCCTCGAATAAATCTTTCCTTGTAAATCTATATTGTGCTAAATCTTATGAGCTAAAGGGATTGATTATGGAATACTTGCAGCCAGATGTAAACGCACGTACTAACAAAGGGGATTTTATGGGGGCCGAACTTCAGACCTTCCCAATTCGACATATTGGACCATCTACAGCCGAACAACAAGAGATGTTAAAGGAACTGGGTTTTTCCTCCATGCAAGAATTGGTAGAAAAAACCATCCCAAAAAATATTTTTTATCACGAGCAACTGGGCATAGGCCCCGGGCTTACGGAAACTCAAGCTATAAAGAAACTAAAATCCTATGCCGCCGAGAACCAAGTTTATCGCTCCTACATTGGCATGGGCTATGCGGACTGCATCTGTCCTCCTGTTGTACAAAGAAATATTTTGGAAAATCCTGGCTGGTATACACAATACACCCCCTATCAAGCCGAGATTTCACAAGGGCGCCTGGAAGCTTTGCTAAATTTTCAAACCATGGTGGCGGATTTAACCGGTTTGCCATTGGCAAATGCCTCCTTGCTAGATGAAGGCACGGCAGCTGCCGAAGCCATGGCTTTAGCAAAAGCCGTTAAGGGAAAAAATAAGAATCGAATATTTGTTGATCAAAATTGTCACCCGCAAACCATCGAGGTTTTGCAAACACGGGCCGAACCATTAGCCATTGAAGTGCATATTGGAGATTGGCAAAGCTTTGATCGTAAAGACTACTTTGCCGCGGTTTTTTCCAATCCTGGAACCAACGGCGACGTAAAAGACTTTAGTGATGTGATGGCACAAGCGAAAGAAGATGATGCTCTTAGCATTATGGTGGCAGATATTTTAAGCCTCTGCCTACTAAAAAGCCCTGCAGAAATGGGTGCAGAAATTGCCGTTGGTACTTGCCAACGCTTTGGTTTGGGTTATTTTTACGGCGGCCCCCACGCAGCCTACTTTGCTACTACCGAGGAATACAAACGCCTGATACCTGGTAGAATTGTTGGGGTATCCAAAGATCAAAATGGAAAAATCGCCACTCGCTTAGCTCTGCAAACTAGGGAACAACACATTCGCCGTGCACGTGCCACTAGCAATATTTGTACAGCACAAGTACTACTTGCCGTAGTGGCTAGTATGTATGCGGTTTACCATGGACCCGAAGGCTTAAAACATATTGCTACGGAAGTTCATAATAAATGCCAATGGCTAAAACAAGCCCTAGAAAAATTAGGACTACAAACCAACCAAGCATTTTTTGATGGCTTAAGAGTTTCGGTGAAAAATATCTCGGCGATTTTGCAACGCTGTGAAGAAAAACGTATCAACCTTCGCAGTCTAAATGATCGCGAGATATTGATCCAAATAGATGAAGCCACCAGCACAAAGGACTTAGCCGACCTATATTATGTTGTTAGTGGCAATAAAACCGAAGTTACGGCAGAAGATATACTACAGACCAAAACAAACTTAGATCCAAATCTGCTTAGAAGGACAAACTATTTAGAACATCCAAATTTTAATTCCTACCACTCGGAGACGAACTTCTTGCGCTATGTTACGCGCCTGCAAAAGAAAGACCTTTCCCTGAATCACTCCATGATTCCGCTGGGCTCTTGTACCATGAAGCTCAACGCCACTAGTGAAATGCTCTCCATTTCATGGCCAGAATTTGCGAAGATTCATCCTTTTGCTCCTTTGGAGCAAGCCAAAGGCTATCAAAAGATTTTTCAAGATTTAGAAAATTGGTTGGCAAAGATCACGGGTTTTGCGGCCATTTCACTGCAGCCAAATGCGGGCTCACAAGGAGAATACGCTGGCTTGCTTTGCATTCGTGCCTACCACCAGTCACGCGGAGAAAGCCAACGCAAGATATGCTTGATACCGAATTCTGCCCACGGCACCAACCCGGCTAGTGCCGTGATGGCGGGCATGCAAGTGGTCTCCGTAGATTGTGATAGCGAAGGGAATATTGACCTTGAAGACTTAAAAACCAAAGCCGCCAAGCATAAAGATCAACTTGCGGCGTTGATGATCACCTATCCCTCCACGCACGGAGTTTTTGAAGAAAGCGTGAAGGAGGTATGCGCAACCATTCATGAATATGGCGGACAAGTCTACTTGGATGGTGCGAATATGAATGCACAGGTTGGACTTTGCCGTCCTGGCGACTACGGGGCCGATGTCTGCCACCTCAATCTCCATAAAACTTTTGCAATTCCACACGGTGGTGGTGGACCTGGTGTTGGTCCCATTGGAGTCAAAGCCCACTTAAAAGAATTTTTACCCGGAAATCGCTATATGAACCTTGGTAGTGAAAAACAAATTGGCGCGATTTCTGCCGCCCCTTGGGGAAGTGCCATTATCCTAAATATTTCCTGGGCCTATATAGCCATGATGGGGGATACGGGTTTAAGACAGGCCTCAGAAATTGCGATTCTTAATGCCAATTATATGGCAAAAAAATTATCGCAGTTTTACCCGATTTTATTTAAAAATAAAGACGGCTTGGTGGCTCACGAATGCATTGTGGACACTCGCATCCTGAAAAAAATGGCAAATATAGAGGTATCGGACATTGCCAAACGCTTAATGGACTACGGTTTTCACTCCCCCACCATGTCTTGGCCGGTAATCGGCACCCTTATGATTGAACCCACCGAGAGTGAGTCCAAAGAGGAATTGGATCGCTTTTGCGCGGCCATGTTGGGAATTTTTGCCGAAGCCAAAGCCATTGAAGCTGGGGATTTGGATTCTGAAGTGAATCCTCTAAAAATGGCACCGCATACAGCAGATGTGCTTCTCTCCGATTCTTGGGATCGACCCTATTCGCGGGAGTTGGCAGCCTATCCGGTTCCATGGGTTCGAGAGAACAAGTTCTGGCCTAGCGTTTCCCGCGTGGATGATGCCTACGGCGATAGAAATCTTGTCTGCACCTGTCCGGGCATGGATGAGTACGCTTAATTTAGAAGCATTACGCAGGCTTTTTTTCTAGCACTATCTGAATTTTGCAGCTGAATTTTAAGTCTGCTAGAATTTGATTTCTTTTAGGTTCTGTATTAGTTTTAGCCTCTTCCAACAGCTAGAAAGGCAAACATGGGTTTTTTATCAAATTTTTTCAATCCACATCTAGTACAATTTGAAGAGTGTCGAGCGAATATAGATACCAATATTGTAGAGTGTTCGTTCAATCTTTTTGCCAATATTTTAGAGCATTTGGTTTGGGGACCGCATATGCTCTTTATGATCCTAGGCGCCGGAACCGTTTTTACCCTATACTTTAAATTTCCACAGTTTCGCTTTTTTCGCTTGGCCTTGCAGATTGTTAGCGGCAAGTATGACAATCCTGAAGACAAAGGTGAAATCTCCCACTTCAAAGCCCTATGTACGGCTTTATCCGCCACCGTCGGTCTCGGAAATATTGCCGGTGTAGCCATTGCCATTACTTTGGGTGGCCCGGGTGCAGTTTTCTGGATGTGGGTTGCAGGCTTTTTGGGTATGGCCACCAAATTTACCGAAGTCACCCTTGCCTTAAGATACCGCAATGAAGACTCTGCCAAACATATGCATGGCGGCCCCATGTTTACCATTTTAAATGGCCTGGGTAAAAACTGGAAGCCGGTGGCAGCGTTTTATGCTTTTGCCTGCATACTCTCCTCTTTTGGTGCCGGCAATATGTTTCAGTCCAATCAAATGTCTTCCGTATTGGTTCAACAAAGCGCCAATATGTTCGGCCTAGAAATACCAAGTTTGGTTTTTGGAATCACCTTTGCCACGCTGGCAGGACTTGTTTTGATTGGCGGTATTAAAAGGATTGCAGATGTTACGTCCTTTATCGTGCCGTTTATGGTGGTCGTTTATTTTATAGCGGCACTTGGCATTTTAACTTTCAACCTAGCTGAAATTCCTGCGATGTTTGGTCATATTTTTCATGGTGCCTTCAATGGCACGGCGGCTGTGGGCGGCTTTAGTGGTGCGGTTTTCAAAGAGGTGTTAAAGCGCGGTTTGCAGCGCGGAACATTTTCGAACGAAGCGGGTATGGGCTCTTCTGCCATGGCCCACTCGGCCGCAAAATCTCGCCCGGCAGAAGAAGGTACTGT
The DNA here is from genome assembly GCA_002376845.1 of Bdellovibrionaceae bacterium UBA3535. Taxonomy (GTDB): domain Bacteria; phylum Bdellovibrionota; class Bdellovibrionia; order Bdellovibrionales; family UBA840; genus UBA3535. The sequence continues at coordinate 81,024 of DFOS01000005.1, forward strand.
TGCTCTATTAGAGCCCTTCATTGATACCATTGTGGTTTGCACCATCACCGCCCTGGCAATATTGGTAACAGGTTCTTGGCATACTAACCCTGGTATTACTGGCTCCGAGCTTACAGCCTTTACCTTTGCAAAAGAATACGGTCAGATGGGTGCCGCGTTGGTTGCCTTTATGGTTACGCTTTTTGCTTTCTCCACCATCATTTCTTGGTCCTACTACGGAGAACAGGGCATCTTCTTTTTATTCGGCGAAAACCAAAAAGCCATCACCATATACCGAGTTTTATTTCTCTGTGCCACCGTGGCTGGCTCCTACTTTCAAGGAGGTGCCGTGGTAAAACTATCCGATGCTTTTTTTGGCTTGATGGCTTTTCCCAACCTAATTGCTTGCGTTCTTCTTCTGAAGTTTGCCAAGCTTGAGGTCAATGATTTTGCCGATTATATCAAATCCAAGAAATCTTAGATCTTAAATACTGATACCACTTACCTGCTCGCTCCCTTTCTAGAAATAGCAAATAGGGAGCTAGCATTAAAACAGAAAACTCTACTAAGTTCATTGTCAGAGCGATACTTAAATGAAAGATCAAACCAAATAGCAAGATGTATTTCCGTATGGGGGCAAACCAGATGAGCACGGCAAAATAAGTCTCCCAAATCACGGTCAAATAGGTCAATGCAACTATCACCAGGGGCATATGCGCCAAAAAGGACATATCAAAATATGTTAATTGTGTGTTTCCGAAAGCATACCATAAGGCATCTCCGCGCCACCAGGTCATGCCCCGAATTTTCTCCAAACCCGAATAAACGTATATAATGCACAATTGAATTTGAATGCAGCGTGTGGAGAGGGAGTTCCACATCATAGCCTTGGAGTTTTTTGGATCGGCAAAAATCATATACAGAAACCAAAAAGACACCACCATATCGGCACCGTAAAGGGCCATGGGATTGCGTCTTAGAAAGACCATATGCGCGATCCATAGAAAAATTAGTAAGTAGCGATTTTGTTTGTTGCAAATCATTGCCAATAAGCCCAACAAAAAGGCGATGTACAAAGACTTACCCACGATCTCGTTTTTTGCCAAAATTTCCCAGTTAATGTAGGACTTGCTCACTTCTCCGATGGCAGATAGTAGCGAGTATGGCAATATTCCCGCCTCGCTATACAAAAACTCATAGTCCAAAAAGCGAAAAAGATAGACCAAAAATATGGTCGTGCCAAAAAGTATCTGAAACAAGCGATAAGCATTGTAATCATACGAGTCGAACCAAAATCTTTTCCACTTCTCAACCATGTTTGCATTCCTCATAGCCAAGATCTTCACTTATTGTTTTCGACTCATCGAGCATATCTCGCTTTCCTGATTTCGCATCATCAATACTTAGAGGTTCCACAATTGTTTTCTTGATTTGTATATAATTGGCCTCAGGGTATAAAGAACAATAGTACGGAGCAAATATCGTATAAACCAAATCTGGGAATTTCATCAGGGTATTCTTGATGGTCACTCTACGTGAATAATTGGCTCGAAAAAAAAATGGTGCTTCTCCATCGGGAATGGTTCTTTCGCCCAAGAATTCATTGTCACGCCAAAGGATGAAATCATAATAAATTGCTGGCGGCGGATTGGGCGCAAAAAATTGCCAGTTATAAGTTACATTGATGGTATTGGTTATGGGAATAATCGTATTTTGATATTTGGCATAAAAGTAAGAGTAGCCATTAGGAATCACCGCCATGGCAAAAAGAAATAAACTCGCTGTTAGACTCACAAACCATTGCAGTTTTGTCATACACTCATAGTCCAATAAAAAGCGGTTTTTTCTCAATAATTTGTTTTTTTTCTAGACCTAGAATATTTTTTTGCCTTTACTAAGGCTATGTTAGCCATGACATTTCGTCCATTTATTAAAAAGTTCTTCTGGTTTGTCATTGCTTCGCTGATCATTGTCATACTATTATTCTACCGCTGGTATTTGATTGATTTTTCTATTCCTAATCTTTATCAGTTTTTGGCCGCTTCTCTTTTTCCTATCGGTTTGATTGTTCGTGCTTTTTTATGGGTTTATCCTGCCATTTACAGTAAATATGAAATATTTGATAATCGCATGCTGCGCACCTTTCATGGAAAAAAAGAAGACTACCTGTTCGATGATATTCGCAGCATTCATTTCAGCCTTATATCGGCACGCTTTTCTGGGGGATACGTACTTTACTTTAAGAACGGGCGAAAACTAAGAGTTCCCTCGTTTTTAATTAATAGCGACTTCCTACTTGAAAAAGTGCAAGCAACAAAACCTGAGATGCTTTCGAAAAAATTGTTAAATAAATACCGAGAAAACTATCAAAATATTGATGCATCCTGGGCGCGAACCAAAAAAAAGCTCCGCTCTCCCTACCGACTACTTGCACACTTCCTAGTAATCCCCCTAGGCTTTTCCTATTTCGCAACGGCCAACCACCTATTAGAATCCCTCTCACTAGATCAACAAACCTCTTTTATGATCCACATTTTTATAGCGCACATTATGCTCTTTGCATCCAACTCCCTAGAGGAGTTTATAATTCAGAAGCTGGAAAGGACCTTTGAGAAATCGCCTGTATTCTACAAGGCGGTGGACTACTTTAGCTCAGGACTCTACTACATGCTTTGTTTCGTCTATTTGATTTTAACCAAGAGCCTGCCCATAACCTTTCTTTGAAAGTAACGCTGCATATGTTGATCTATATCCTGGAGTGGGATTTCTTCTACTTTTAACCTTGCAAAATCCTTTTCATCTAAATGATTTGCAAGACTGTGCCAAATTTCTTTTCGCATATTCATGGGCGCATTATTGGAGCTAATACCGATGATAGAAACTCCTCGCAATATAAACGGCATGACATTCGTTTGAAACTTATGTCCACCGGCCAAACCAATGCTTGCCAAATTGCCATAGAGGTCTATGTAGGGAAGTATCTTTGCTAAGAAATCTCCGCCTACATTGTCAATGCAGCCCGAGTAACGAATTTTATCTAATGGCTTATCGCCTAGGTTTAGATCTTCTAAATTTACGACTTTGCTAGCTCCCAAAGCCTCCAAATATTCATGCGCTTGGCTTTTTCCACTGAGTGCATGCACCGTATAAGCACCTTTACTTAACAGTAAGGTGGCAAAGGAGCCAACGCCGCCACTTGCACCGCTTACCAAAATTGGCAAATCGTTTGCCTGTCCTAGCGACTGCATTCGATGAATGGCAAGTGCTGCCGTAAAGCCAGCAGTACCGATGATCATGGCTTGCCTTGTGCTTATACCTTTGGGTAGCGCTACAATATTCTCCGCATCCACCAGGGTATAGGCCGCATAGCCGCCAGGATAATTTTCTCCTAAACCGGTACCTGTAACAATGACTTGATCCCCAATCTTAAATTCTTCTGACTTTGATTCCACAACCTCACCTGCCAGATCAATTCCGCCCACCATGGGGAAGCTGCGAAATATTTTGCCTCGTGAAGTAAATCCTAAGGCATCCTTATAATTGATACTCGAGTAATGGTTTTGGATTAGCACCTGTCCCTGTTTGGGCTTGTCTATCGCAACTTCTTGCCACTTTGCATTTTCTCCAAAAGACTCCACTTGCCATGCTTGATTTTTCATCTTCTTTTCCCATTGCTATTTGTTAACCTTGATTTTACTTTGTATAGACAAGAAAGAAAAGGCAAAGAATGTCACCCTTAGTAAATGTCTACCGCGGAGATTATTTAGAAAGTCTACACCATATTGATTTTGTTTTGCTTGGCACAAAAGGTGTGTTGGCTTCAAGTGGCAATTTGGATGAACGCCTTTTTCCTCGCTCCACTTTAAAATTGCACCAGGCCTATGACTTTGTTGCCAGCGGCGCCTACCACAATAGCCAGAGCCAGCCGCAACATCTTAGCCTTGCTTGTGCCTCTCATAACGCAAGCCTAGAACAAATCCAAAGCCTGGAGAAGTGGCTAGCCGACAACTCTTTAACAGAAGAGGACTTGGTTTGTGGCCCCAACCTTCCCCTTTTAGAACCGGACGTGATGGCTTGGGCAAAGACGGGACACCCTCTGCGCCGACTACACAATAACTGTAGTGGCAAGCATACCGCCATGTTGCTAAACGCAAGGCATTTGGGCTTTCCATTAACTGATTATCACCTGCCTGAGCACCCTATCCAAAAACGTTTTTTGGATATTATGCAAAAGATCTTCCGTATTGATTTATCTAACAATGGCCATGCCTTAGATGGCTGCGGCCTGGTAAATTACCGAATGTCTTTACAAGAACTTGCGAATGCATTTTTGCAGCTTGCCTGCCGCCAAGATGCCACCGTGGATGTACTACTAAAAGCCATATGCGATAATCCCAGGTACTTTGCTGGAGAAGGCCGGCTTGTGAGTGATTTGCTTCTAGCAACAGGTGGCCGAATTCTCGCAAAAGATGGTGCCGAAGGAATGATGGCAGCTGTTGTGCGCGATCGACAAATTGCCTTAGCCATAAAAGTGAAGGACGGTGCATTTCGCGCCTCACAAACGGCTCTAATGGGCCTATTCATGGAGTTTGAGCTGCTAAAGCAAGAAGAATTACTTTTGTTAAAAAAATGGCAACAGCCTACAATTCAAAACTCCTTAAAACAAACCGCTGGTCACCTGAATTATTCCAAATAGTTATTGCTTTCCATTTTTTTTTAGCTGTGCTCTAATAGGATCGAATGAACACTTCATATGATAAGATCAACAACGTCTGCCTGATTATAATTGCTAGTGTTGCTACGGTATCTGCACTTATCTATACAAAAATTGTATTGATTCCCTTTGTTATCTCGGTTTTTTTCTTTGCTGCCATCTCGCCTCTTATTAAAATGATACAAACAAAGCTAAAAGCTCCTCGGCCAGTAGCGGTGGTTACTTGTTTTTTGATTCTTGGTATTGTGACTGCCCTGACTTGGCTACTCGTCATACAATCTTTTATGTCTTTTTATGACGGCATAGACACTTACAAAGCCAAAGCCATTGGCATGGTGGAAGATATTTCCATTTGGGCTGGCACCTATGGTTTCGAATTGGAGCCAGATTTTATTCAACAAGAAATCATGTCACTGCCCCTAGTGGATTGGATCAAAGAGTTTACCGGCGGTCTGGCTTCCTTTTTGGGTAATGCGTTTTTAATTTTTGTATTTACAATTTTTCTTATCATTGGTGAAAAACACGGAAACCTTGTGAAAGAATCTTTATGGATGGATGTAAAAACCAAAGTTTCTCGCTACATCATCATTAAATTCTTTTCTTCATTTTTAACAGGAGTAAGTGTTTGCATACTTCTTCTATTCTTCAATGTGGAACTTGCCTTTGTTTTTGCCTTTATAACATTTTTGCTAAACTTTATTCCCAACGTCGGAAGCATTGTGGCTGCCACCCTTCCCATGCCCATCATTTTATTAAATCAAGGGCTTGGGATTACCTTTTTTGCCGTTCTCACGGGGCAAATGATCATACACACCATCATTGGTACCATCGTGGAGCCAAAGCTATTAGGGGAACGTATGGATTTACACCCCATTGCCATTTTGATGTTTTTAATATTTTGGGGACTGGTATGGGGCATTCCGGGAATGTTCTTGGCAGTACCCATCACCGCGGTTTTTAAATTCTTGTTTGCCCGCATTGAATCTACCAAAGCCTTTTCCGAGATCCTCGCCGGTCGCATATCCTAGAGACGAAGATCGTCACTTTGGGTGTTAGAAAATCTACACCTCATAAGTTGTTAATATTACTAGAGAATTTTGAGATTATTTTTCTGACAAAATTACCCGAAAAATTCTTAACAGCCAGAGGGCTTGGAACGCAGCCTTAAAAAGCAAGTGATTCTAAATATTTAACCAGTTAAACGGAGTTTGGCATTGTTTTTGTACCTTAGATGTATGTGAGAAAAACATTTAAGGAGAGTAAAATGTCTAACAAAATATTGAGCTACATATTGTTTGCCCTACTTGCGGCCAATATGTCGTGGAACTTTAGTGTAAAGGAAAGTCAAAAACAGACCGCCTTATATGCTTCGGAACAAGAAAGCCATGAGCGAAATTCTACTGACTTTAGTAATAAGAAAAAAGGCGAGAAAATCATTGTTAGCTTAGGCGATATTAGGTTTGAGCTAGAAAAAGGTGATTTGGAAACTATACATACAATAGATGGAGAGCAAAATAAGGTTACCTATAACATAACAAATGTTGAGGGCAGTACTTGCAATACATGTTTTGATGGAGAAACGATTACCACAGATCAAAGCCAACAAAGCATATCCGATTTGATTGCGCTATTTCAAGCCATTCAAGAAGAAATTCAAGAGGCCGAAAAAGAGCGCCTGGCAAAAGAAGCCGCCGAAAAGGCTCGAAAGTCCCGAGAAGAGCGCTTAGCGAAACAGGAAGATTGTGATTATGATGATGAAGAAACTCGTCTAGAATGTATGGATGAGCGTGTTGATGAGTTAGCAGACCGTGCAAAAGAGATTGAGCGCGAGCTACGTCGCAATCGTAGAAACCTTAGCGATGAAGAAAAGGATGCGCTCAAAGATGAACTAGCAGACATTGAATCTTTGTACGATGCTTTTATGGATGAAATCAGTGAGGCCACTTCTTCACGCCTAGAAGATCTAAATCAGATCTATACAGAAAGAATGCGCAATCAACTAGAAATTGAATTGCTAGAAGGTAGCATCCGCGGACTGTGCACGCAGTATGGCGGCAGCATGATTTATTGGAACCGTACTACTAAATGTAGCACAATGAACCAAGCTCTGGATGCAGAAATTCAAAGTATCCGCGCAGAGATTTCGGATCTAAAAAATTTAGATAGAGAATTAAAATTAACAGAAAGAGACTTCAAAGAAGACTATGATGACTTTACGGATTTTGTAAGTTCAAGAAGAGTAAAAAGTACCCTTCGTGACATTGAACAGGCACAAGAGCAGCAGCGCAATGCTTTAAAATATGCTCGAGACTTGAAGTTCTACCGCGAAATGGAGCTAAGAGATAGACTGCGCGCCCCGCAGTACAATGTTTACGGAACCCAAAACTATAGAAGCTTGATGCAGTGGCGAAATAGCGTCATGAACGGTTTGGTCCGACAAAAGCGAGATGAGTTTGGTACGGGCTACAGCCACGACTATCTGAATGGTTATATAAACGAATTTGAGCGCTTACTATCGGAGCTTGGTGTAAGTGATATTTACTCTAACAGCTTGCTACCAGGTCACTTGGAAAATAATGCGAACAATGGGAACAACCCTGGTTTACTAGAAGGTGGTTTACAAAACAATCCCAACCTGCCTCCAGGAGTCATTCCACCTCGATCCAGGAGCACCATCATCAATCGATAATGAAACAAAAGCCTGCTTAGATGAGCAGGCTTTTTTTTAGAATCTAACCGCTATACCTGTTTCAAAACCGTAAATAGAATCAATATTGTAGTTTTGGCTTCCGCCCTTAAATGCATCCCCCGCATCTAAATAACCCAGGTCTAATTTTACCTTCACGCGCTCGATCGGTTGATAGGACAATCCCACATCTAGCTCATAACCAAGATCCTTTGAGCCATTGGATACGCTAGGTGCATCCCCCGTTCCTCGAGGATCTTCCATCAATTGCGCATAAACAAATTGCGACTTTAACGTCCACCTATCATTAAAATAGTATTCAAAGCCTGGCGTGAAGTACATGACGTTGCTGACTCGGTCACTATCTATATCGGCAGCGCTGTATGCATTTGTTGTAGACGTGGCATAGTTCACATTGTTCACACTTAGTTGCCCGATGGGATGATTGAATAGCAAGGTAGCTATATTATAATTTCGATGTACCCAATAGCCCTCGTAGGTACCATCCGTATCTGGATCATCACCGGTCACCATTCCCATATTTAGCAAAATGTTCCACTTTTCATTGTACTGGTAATCTAGCTCAGCAATAACGGCAAAGGCATCCAAATCAATTTGCTCATTGTTTTTGTTCAAAACACCTGTGTCTCCAGAATTAAACCCAACTTCCAAATCAAAGGCAAATTTCCCATAATCTTTGGCAAGAAAAAGGCTCCAGTTTTGATGTTCATAGCCGCCATAGGACAAGCTGTCTGCCCCACCAAAAGGATGCAAGCCGGTTCCGGATCTTAGGCCCGCAGAGTTCTTGCGCTCCTCATAGTAGGCACCCATTTTCAAATCCGTTTCAGGATTTTCATAATTAATAACAATTCCTACCTCTTGTGTATCGCTGGAGTTTTGATTTACATTGCCCTCTTCCACTTTGGCAAAATAGGGTTGAAAGTAAATGTTCCCCCAAATCATTTGGTAGGCAACCACATCGTGTGTAGTCAGCCAGTGATCGAATAGGCCATCGCCAGCATTGTAGTGAATCCCCAATCCAAAATGTTTTGGTGCTCTACCAACAAGTAAGTTGCCATGTTCCTGCACCCAACGAAGATAGAGCTGAGAAACATTCAAGTAAGAAGTTTTCTGTGCCGACTGCAAAGCACGGCTATTTAAATCATTGGTTTCTTCACTCGATGCTGGAGAGTCTCCCAAGTAAGAGCCCAATTGATTGTTCACATCACTGTAACGGGAATCATCATTATTCAAAATATCGAATCGACCATAAATGTGCATGCCGTCGGCGGCCACGATATGTGGTTTCAACACCAAATGGTGAAGAAAATAATTTTTCGAGTCATCCACCAAATCGGCATTGGATACATAAACGCTTTCAAAACGATAGGTTCCTGACCAATCAATGGAATTTGCGAACGCAAATGGACTTAGTATTGCTAGTAGTAACGAAATCATATTTCTCCTTAATCCTCTACACCCAAAATATCTTCTTCACGAACGACCACGAGTTTCTTACCATTTTCTTCAAAATGACTAGCCCCGAAGGATTGATAAATCACAGTATCTCCGGTTTGCACATCCAGCGGACGCACATTGCCCTTCTTGCCCCGAAGCCCTTTGCCGACTGCCAAAACCTTAGCTCTTGTATAAGGTTTTTCCTCTTCGGCGATAATGATCAGCTTTGATTCCTCGGTGCTTTCCGGAACTTTCTCCAATAAGACTTTATCATAAAGGGGCGCTAGAAATCTTTGCCAGTCTACCTTATCTGTAAAAGTTTTTGTTTCTAGGTTCACCTCTTTAGTCTTTGCTACCTTAGAATTTACTTTTTTTGCACTTTTCTTTACAGCAGGCTTTTTCTTCTTAACCTGTTTTTTTGCTGTTGTTTTTTTCTTAGCCTGTTTTTTGCGCGACTTTTTCTTTGTCGCAGTTCTGCTGCCAGTCTTCTTTTTTGTAGACTTTTTCTTGCTAGCAGCTTTTTTGCGAGTGCTTTTCTTTTTTACCTTTTTCTTGGTCTTTTTTCTTGTGGCTTTTTTCTTAACCTGCTTTTTGCGCGTTTTTTTCTTTGTCTTACGACTAGCCTTTTTCTTAGTTGCCTTCTTTTTTACCGCTTTCTTTTTACTAGCTTTCTTGCGCGTGGATTGCTTTTTAACTTTTTTGCTTGTCTTTTTTTTCTTAGTTTTTGCTGCTTTTTTCTTCGCCATGCGGAACTCCTTAGGTGCTGGAAAAGATATGATTTTGCCTCATTTAAAGTCAAGTAAAAGCCCGCTTGATAGGATGCTTCTTTTTCGCAAGTATTGCTTTCTTGTGGATACATGCTTAAATAATGCCAGAATATCTTGCAAAGGACTTTTGCCCCATGGGAGATAAGGAATTCTCCTTAAAAAGAGGCATGGCACATGTTAGATTGATATTTCAGCAAGGAATAAAATGAACTGGATTCGCAACAACCTACGATTGATCTTTTCAAGTATTGTTATCATTTCGTTTTTTACCGCCATTTTTTTCATTCATTATATGTTTCGCCTGAACCAAGAGATGAAAGCTTCTATGGAGAAAAAACGCTTTGTTCCTGTAGTAGAGTTCTATTCACAAGCCGAAGAAATATTTTTGGGGGAAATACTCAACTATCAAGCAAAAATGCAGGACTACAAAGAAACATTTCCTGATGGCAAATATGAACTGGCGGCACCAAGTATTTGCAACCAATTAAGCAGCAACCAACTACCCATTAATAACTGCCTGCGGCTTTTTTTGCCTCGTGAGGCCAATACTCCAGGTAATTTTTTAATTGGCATGCAAAACAAACGAGTGGTTTTTATTCACGACCTAGAGGAAGACCGCCGAGTCAACAGGGTAGCATTTAAGCCGCTTCTTTTTGCGCAATATCATAATAATAAACCCATTTTAAAACGAAGCGTAGACTTGGGAGAGGCGCCGCCGCTCTGCCTTAATGCCATTCTTGCTATTGAAGACAACGAGTTTTTAGAACACCGCGGATTCAATCCCAAATCCATTCTTAGGGCTGTTGTAAAAAATATCTCCGAGGGGCGCAGGGCCCAAGGTGGCTCCACCATTACCCAACAATTGGTTAAGAACTATTTTTTAAGTCATGAAAAAACCTTTAAGCGTAAATTCAAAGAGCTTCTCATGGCTATTTTACTTGAAACACAATTCCATAAAGATGAGATCCTACAAGCCTATATCAACGAAATTTATATGGGACAAAATGCAACATTTGAAGTGCGCGGTTTTGGTGCGGCTAGTGAACATTATTTCCGTAAGAACTTGGAGGACCTGAATCTATCAGAATGCGCATTACTAGCAGCCATTATTAATTCACCTGGCAGATACAATCCCTTTACCAAAGCGGACCAAGCAAAAGCTCGTCGGGACTTGGTTTTGGATAAAATGCGCGAGAACAATATCATCAACAATGCTGACCTAGAAAACGCCAAACAGCAAAGTTTACCAAACTTTCCTGCTAGAAAGCTAGATAGTCCGGCGCCTTATTTTATGGATGCAGCTATGCAGCAGGTAAATTCTCTTGGGCTGGAAACCAAAGAAGGTTTGAAGATTTATACGACCATGAATCTGCGAGCCCAGCAGGCGGCCAAAGAAGCTGTAAATTTTGGTATTGATAGAATTTTGTCAAATTACAAAGATCGTTTGCCAGAAAGTCCTGAAAACCTGCAAGGCATTTTACTAAGTGCCAATCCGGTAAATGGTTATGTGGTATCTTTGGTGGGCGGAACTTCGTATAGACTCTATCCCTATAACCGCGCCCTGCTATCCCACCGGCAAATTGGCTCGACGATGAAACCCTTTGTTTATTTGTCGGCCCTAGAATCCTTCACTTCGGAGGGAGAAGCCTTTGACCCTCTCACAACTTTAAAAGACGAACGCTTTCGCTACTCGTATGAAGGTCAAAGCTGGCAACCAAAAAACTATAAGAACAAATACTACGGTGATATTCCTATGTTTTTTGCTCTTAAAAACTCGCTCAATGTTGCCACTGCAAAGCTTGCCATTGACACCGGTTTGGAATCCGTTGTTACGGTCGCTCGCCGCTTTGGCATACGATCTGATATGCAGCCAGTACCAGCTCTCAGCCTTGGAGCCTTTGAACTCTACCCTACCGAACTATTAGAGGCCTACACCACTATTGCACGCTTTGGTTCCCACATACCGCTCACTTTTATACAACAAGTGACCACAATTGAAGGTGAAATCCTTTATGAACATATATCCTATGCAGAACAGGTTTACTCCGAAACAAAGGTTGCCATACTAATCTCCATGTTAAAACAAACCATCAACAATGGTACCGCCAGGCTTGCACGATTAATGGGTTTTGAAGCTATTGCAGCCGGAAAAACCGGTACCACCAGTGATTCAAAAGACGCGTGGTTTGCAGGCTTTACCCCTAATCTGGTTGCCGTTTCCTGGGTTGGCTTTGATGACAATCGCCCGCATAACTTAACGGGGGCAAGTGGTGCCCTACCCATCTGGACCCATTATATGAAAAACTATGGAAGTCGTTACTTTGATAAAGATTTCGATTGGCCTGAAGGACTTGTGTTCAAAACATTTAGCCCTTTACAACTGGAAACCTATGGAATCCCCGCCGAGGACGCGGAAAAAATGGGTGAGGTAGAGTTGGCCTTTTGAAAAAAGGTATATAGTGCGCAGATGTAAATTCTTCCAGTACAATATGGAAATATAAAAAGTATCTTTATTAAGTTCTTAATTCAGTGAAAAAAATAGATTCATAAGCAGGAAAACGAGGCCTTTTTGACCCTAAGTTTTTGCAATGCTAAAGCAATGCTGGTGTCGAAAGACTACCGCATTTGAGCTTGGGGGGGATTCAGTGCTAAAGCGCCATTTGCACAGGCAAAATCTATACAAATTTTTGCTAATAAGTAGCGGTTTGGCCATTGCTGTTTTGCTCTGTCAATTCTCCCTCTATCGCTGGGAGTTTATGACATACGATCTACTCTTTCGAATGAAGGCTCCGCAAAAAACCTCAAATAATATTGTATTGCTAAAAATTGATTCGCAGACCCTTGATGACTTAGGCCGATCTCCCAATGCCTTTGAGCACACCAAACTTCTCGAAATTTTGCAGCGCAAGAAACCAAAAGCCATCGCCTACTTGCTAGATCCGAACAAGATCGAAGGAAGTAAAAAGGATCGCTTGCAATTGGCAAAAACAATTCACCAAAGCCGTAACTTTATGGTGGGAATCCCGGAGTTGGACGTGGGAGCCAACACGGAAAAGTTTCTGCTTCCATATCCCTATGATAAGGTAGCAACTTTTCAAGCCATTCTAAGTGAAGACCGAGTAAACTTTGGTGGCGATGGAGTGTCTCGCAGGGCAATCCTCACATACAAAGACCGTTGGTTTATGCACCCTGTAGCGGCGCAACTTCTAAGTGGCAAAAAGACTGTGCAAGACTATCAAGGTCAATTTACATTTAAAGGGTCCACACAGATATTTACCAATACAAGAAAAAGCGGTAGCTTTCCAAGTGCCAGCTTTATCGACACACTAAAATCACAAGAGCTTATGCTAGATGCAAAAGGCAAAGTCATTCTTGTGGGGCAAGCTAGCGATTTTGATGCACAAGATTTTGTACGCACTCCCTATTCGCGTGAAATCAATGCTATGCCAAAAATAGAGTATCATGCCAACATTATCGATAGCTTGATTCAAAATAATGGCATCGTGAAAGCCGGCAATATCTATATGTACGCAACGACAATCGCAATGTCTTTGCTAACACTATTTTTTACGTTTCAATTGCGCCCGGTTATGGGCATTGCCTCCATACTTGGTAGCGGCATCTTGTACTTCTTTATTTGCTACATTGCATTTTCCTCAACACAAATTTGGCTTCCTATTGCCCACCCATTACTTGCACTTTTTTGCACCTATTACTTTTTTATTCCCTATCGCTTAATAAGTGAAAGTAAAAAGTCTTGGCAATATCAGCAAAAGAATGAATTACTTTTGCAAGTTGAAGAGTTAAAAAACAATTTTATCTCCATGATGTCACATGATTTAAAAACTCCCTTGGCTCGTATTCAGGGTATGGCAGAAATGGCCTCTGTAAAAAAACAAAATCTAGATCCTCAACAGTGCGAAGCATTGGAAAGCATTAAAATGTCTACCATTGAATTGAACACTTTTGTGTCTTCAGTCTTGAATCTTTCAAGAGTTGAGAGTCAAGGAGTGCAATTAAACAAAGAAAGTAAAGATATAAATAAAATTATTGAAGATATAATTTCAAAAAACCAATACCAAGCGGATAAAAAGAATATTCAAATTGTTTTTGAACCCGAGCCGTTATTTGCCATAAGCATAGATAGTGACCTAATGAAACAAACCATCCATAACCTGGTAGAAAATGCGATAAAATACAGCTTAGAAAACTCCAAAATTCTAATAACTACTGAGGAAGCTGACGGGAAGATTCAAATACAAGTTGCCGATCAAGGCATTGGCATTCCTAGTGAAGAAATGGATAAAATCTTTACCAAATTTTATCGCTCGAAGAATGCGAAATCCTCTCCTATTAAAGGGAATGGATTGGGGCTTTATTTATCTTATTATTTTGTAAATTTACATGAGGGAAATATTACAGTGGAAAGTGAGCCTAACAAGGGTTCCACTTTCACTGTGCAAATTCCAGTTTAGGGGGGAATATGTTAAAAGTACTAGTGGTAGATGATGATCGCGGCTTACGCTTGAGTTTGCGCAGCATTCTAGAGCAAAGTGAGATGTACCAAGTCGAGGAAGCTGAAAACGGACAAGAAGCAATTGCAAAAGTCGAGCAAAGCAAACCAAATGTTGTGATTCTAGATGTGGATATGCCGATCATGGATGGGCTTACGGCCTTAAAAAAGATCAAGCAAATTGATCCTTCTACCGTAGTCATCATTCTAACGGCCCACGCTAGCATTGAAAACGCCGTACAGGCAGTAAAAGAGGGTGCTTACGATTACTTAGCAAAACCATTGCGTGCGGACGAAGTTTTACAAATATTGCAAGATGCGCTGAAAGCACATCAACTAATATCCAACTTGGTGCTCTCGGCTCCAACACTCATGGATGGCAGGCAAGACTTTATCGGCAAGACGGTCGAAATGCAGAAAGTATTCCACTTGATCCATCGCTTGTCGAAAGTCGACACTCCGGTATTAATACGCGGAGCCTCCGGCACGGGCAAAGAATTGGTAGCTCGCGCCATTCATATGAATTCCACTCGGAAAAAAGAAAAATTTGTAGCCATCAACTGCTCTGCCCTTGCAGAAAATTTATTTGAGTCCGAACTTTTTGGGCATGAAAAGGGAGCCTTTACCGGTGCCGATCAAAGAAAAATTGGTAAATTTCAATATGCCGAAGGCGGCACTTTATTCTTGGATGAGGCAGGCGATATGCCATTGGCCATGCAAGTAAAATTGCTACGCGTACTACAAGAAAGAAAGTTTACACCTGTTGGTAGCAATCGAGAAATTGGTATGAATGTACGAATTGTGGCGGCCACGAACCGCAATCTAGAAGAAATGATTGCAAAGGGCGAATTTCGCGAAGATCTTTTCTACCGCCTAAACGTGATCCCCATTTATCTTCCAAACCTCAAAGATAGAATTAATGATATTGACCATCTAGTTTGTCACTTCATTAGTAAGTTTAATAAAATTCACGAACGAAAAATCCAAGGACTGAGCCCTGAGGCGGCTACTTTGTTAAAAAAATATACCTGGCCTGGTAATATACGCGAACTAGAAAACGTAATCGAACATGCTTTTGTTTTAGAAACCGGTGACAAAATTTCTATCGCTTCCTTGCCGGAAAAATTATTGTCCAAAGTTGGCGTGACCAATCATAACTTGCAGATGCCCGTGAAAAATCCACTACCCTATGGCAATGATCTTTCCAATCAAAACGTGAGTCCGCAAGTAGGAATCATAATCGCAGATGATAAGTTGGATTTTTCAAAGCACAAGGAAATGTTTGAACGAGAGTTTATCACCAAGGCTTTAAAAACTTTTAATGGACGAATCAACCAAACCGCACTGCATGCGAACATTCCAAAAAAGACTTTGCTAAGAAAAATAGAAAAATATGGAATCAATCCGCGCAATTATATGAAAAAATAGGCGGTGAAATTGCATAATCTATGCGTTATTGGCGATTTCTTTTGCCTATTGGACAGAAAATGCATTAACTAGGTGATTCTATGGCAAATGGCAATTTACCACCTCAGGCTTTTTCTAGCCAAGAGGTCAACAAAGCAATGCGCTGGTTGGACCAGCAGCCCAAACACATCAAGACCATGGTGGACTCCACTGCGGCTTTGATGGCTTTGTATCGTCAAGCTTCTCTATATGGGGATAAATTTTATGAAAAATATCCCTCCGTCAATGAGGAACGCTTTCGCCAAGATCTACACAATATTGCCAACCAATTAAGCGGTTTTTCCGGCAAACAAAAACCCCAGGTGAAAAGCCATGATATCATCCTAGAAGAAGAGGAGACGGCAAAAGAAAGCTCCACCGTCGAAAAGGAACGCTTGAACTTTTCAGTGGAGCGAGAAAAAAGCTCCACTACCCGAAGCCAAAACCTCTCGGAAGCATTGGATAGCCTATCCAAACAGCGTATAGCCGATGTAAAACGCCGTTTAAACCTTTCCTCGGATACCGAAGTCATTCGCATGCTGATTACCCTTGGAGCAGAACGTTTAAAAGATTTATAGGCGCTTGCCACCTCTGCCTTAGTTTCCTGCTTAGCCTCTAGGCTGCTTGACCCCATTCATTTTGAGCTATAGTTTAGCTAATTATTCAGGAGCATGAAATTGTCGGAAAATCCTAACTATAAAGACACTTTACAGTTGCCAAAGACTGACTTTCCCATGAAAGGCAATCTCCCCCAACAAGAGCCCAAACGCATCGCCAGCTGGCAGAACAACAGAACCTATGAAAAAATGTTGAGCGGCAGAAAAGACAAGTTTGTTTTTCAAGATGGCCCTCCCTATGCCAATGGCAATATTCATATGGGACATGCTTTAAATAAAATTCTAAAAGACATGATTGTGAAATACAAAAATATGGCGGGACGATCGGCTGCCTTTATCCCCGGTTGGGATTGTCATGGTTTGCCCATTGAGCTGGAAGTGAATAAAAAATTGGGCTCAAAAAGAAAAGACATTTCCGACAATGATTTTCGCAACCAATGCCGAGAGTATGCAAAAAAGTGGATAGCCACGCAAAAAGAGCAATTTCAGCGCCTGGGCATATTGGCCGATTGGGACAATCCTTACCTAACATTAAGTAAAGAATATGAAGCAGAAGAGGTACGGCAATTAGCTAAAATTGTGGAGAAGGGCTCCTTTTACCGAGGCGACAAACCCGTGTACTGGTGCTGGCCCTTGCAAACTGCCTTGGCAGACACAGAAGTGGAGTATGCAGAACATGAATCGCCTGCTATATATGTCAAATTTGAAATTACCAAGGGTTTGGAGCTGGATAAAAAAGCTTACGTAGTAATTTGGACCACAACTCCTTGGACGATTCCGGCAAACTTGGCCATTGCATTGAATAAAGACTTTGATTATTCGCTTTTTGAACACGAAAACGAATATTTGTTGTTTGCCGATGGCTTGCAAGAACAGATCGAAGAACTTAGTGGCTTGAAATTCAAAAAAGTAGAAGGGTCTACCAAAAAAGGAAGTGAGCTGACAGATTTAGAGTGTCAGCATCCGTGGATACAGCGCAAATCGGTAATCTTATTGGGAGATCATGTTACTTTAGAAGCCGGTACTGGCGCGGTACACACAGCTCCCGGACATGGCCCCGATGATTATATCTTAGGTCTGAAGCATGACCTGCCCGCTTACTCTCCTGTGGACGAGGCCGGCTGTTTTACCGATGAGGTACCGGAGTTCCGTGGCGAAAACGTTTTTAAGGCCAACCCCTTGATTGTAGAAAAATTAAATTCCAGCGGACATCTGCTAGCTCACTACAAATTAAAACATTCCTATCCCCATTGTTGGCGCACAAAAAAGCCGTTAATCTTCCGCGCAACCTCGCAATGGTTCTTAAGAATGGATGATGATACCAACGAGCTTCGCAAAAAGACTTTAGCGGCAATAAAAAAAGTAAAGTGGATTCCGGCCTGGGGGGAAAACCGTATCAATGCGATGATTGAAAATCGCCCTGACTGGTGTCTGTCTAGACAGCGCCTTTGGGGTGTACCTATCCCGGTATTTAAGTGCAAGTCTTGCGGTGAACACCTAGTATCCAGTGAAGTAATGTTGCGCGTGGCTGACAAAATGGAAAAAGAAGATGGCATCAATTCCTACTTTGAAAGTGATGCCAGTGAATTTACCAATGGATTGCCATGCCCATCTTGCGGAAATGATGAATTTGAAAAGTCAAAAGACATCTTGGATGTTTGGTTTGACTCGGGCGTCTCCCATGCGGCCGTGCAAAGACATCGACCTGAGCTCGCAGATGTGGCCGATCTCTATCTTGAGGGAAGTGATCAACACCGCGGCTGGTTTCAGACAAGCTTGCTAACCAGCATTGCCGCCTATGACCAAGCACCTTATAAACAAGTTTTGACCCACGGTTTTGTCAACGACCTAAAAGGTCGTAAAATGTCCAAATCCCTTGGTAATGTTGTGGACCCAAACAAGGTAATTGAAAAATATGGCGCAGAAATCCTTCGGCTTTGGGCCTCTTATGAGGATTATAGCCAAGATGTAACCTGCGGCGACGAGAGTTTTAAACGCTTGTCCGAAACCTATCGCCGTATGCGCAATACCGTGCGCTTTTTACTGGGCAATCTCTTTGACTTTGATATCAACAAAGATGCTGTAAACTTTCAGGATATGTTAGAACTAGATCGCTGGGCACTCATCCGCTTAAACCAACTCACAAACGACGTGACTCAACACTATGAGCGCTATGAATTCTACAAAATTTATCACGCCATTAACAATTTTGTGACCGTGGATCTATCGGCTCGCTACCTGGATGTTTTAAAAGATCGTCTATATACAGACAAAAAATCGGGCCTATCGCGGCGAAGTGCACAAACCGTAGTTTACCATCTATGTGATAGGCTTTGTCTTCTCATGGCCCCCATTCTTTCATTTCTTGCTGAGGAAACCTACGCGTATTTAAGACCCGATATCGAAAGTATTTTCACTTGCCATATGCCAAAAGTAAATCCTGAATGGCAAGAAGATGCACTAATAGAAAAGTTCGATCATTTGATGCAGGTGCGGTCCGAGGTCTCAAAAATCCTTGAAGATTTGCGTCGCAGTAAAGAAATTGGCTCTAGTCTAGAAGCAAAGGTCATTCTTTATGCAAAAGGCAAAACTTTTGACTATCTTCAATCCTACGAAGCAGAACTTCCTACCTTTTTTATTGTTTCACAGGTAGAACTAAAAGAAGGGGAATTAAAAGTAGAAGCGACAAAGGCAGATGGTGAAAAATGTGTTCGTTGCTGGCAGTATAGTACTGCAATTGGTAGCGACAAAAATTACCCTGGCATTTGTCTACGTTGTACAGAGGCGCTGAAATGAGTTCAAAAAAATACTTGGTCTTTTGGTGTTTGGCGGGCGCTATCCTGGCTTTTGATCAGTGGACAAAGCTCTTAATCTACACCCAATTTCAATGGGGCGAAAGCATCCCGGTGATTCAAAACTTTTTTAACATCACATTTGTGAAAAACCCCGGTGCTGCCTTCGGTTTTCTAGCAAAAGCTCCTGCGGTTTTCCGAGACAACTTCTTTTTAATTCTTCCACCGATTGCCATGCTAGTGATCGTTTACATGCACTATAAAGCCGAAAAAAAAGACTTTATACAAATCACTGCCCTAGGGTTGATTATGGGAGGGGCCATAGGCAACTACGTAGATCGCCTACGCTTTGGCTATGTGGTGGACTTTCTCGACTTTCATTATTTCGAAAAATACGCTTGGCCAGCATTTAATGTTGCAGATATATCCATTGTAAGTGGTATTTTTCTACTGTTGCTATTTGTTAAATACGATTAGCTCTTAACATTCGTGCATTCCATTCCTATAGTATTGCAATGGAATATTATACCCACAATATCGACCCCGTTTTGTTTGAGTTTTTTGGCCTACAAATTCGCTACTATGGCTTGATGTATTTAACTGGCTTTGTAGCCGCCTATTATATTTTCAAACATCGCCATGCGCATGGTTTGTTCAAACTCGATAGCGAGCGCGTGCAAGACCTATTTACCTATATGATGATCTCTATGATTGTAGGGGCCCGCATTTTTTATGTCTTCATTTACAACTGGGAGCAATACAAAAGCAATTTGCTGGAAGTCTTTTACATTTGGCAAGGTGGTCTATCTTTTCATGGAGCAGCTGTAGGGTTTATTATTGGAATGATCTTATATAGCCGAAAGTATAAGATCGGTTTTTGGCATCTTGCGGATCACGTCGCCATGGTGTCCTCGCTGGGCATCTTTTTTGGACGATTTGGTAATTTTACCAATGGTGAGTTATGGGGGCGGCCCACCGATGTTCCATGGGCCGTAATCTTTCCCGCTGCGGACTCCCTACCGAGACACCCCTCACAAATTTACCAAGCTTTTTGTGAAGGGTTGTTTGTTTTTTTAATTTTGCTTGTGATCGATTACCGGGAAAGAAAAAAATATCTGCACGTAAACGAAACCAAAAACAAATTGAATGTTAGCTGGGAGAGAACCGGCATTTTGGCCTCTAGCTGGCTCATTCTTTATGGTATCGGCCGCTTTATCATCGAATTCTTTCGCGAGCCTGACCGGCAGCTGGGCTATTATTTCGAATATTTTTCCATGGGCCAAATATTATGCTCCATCATGATTGTGGCGGGGATTTATTTACTGATTTTGAATCTGCGAAGCCCGAAGCAAGAGACATATCAGGTTGCTAAAGAGTCCTAGCTAGCGCGATAGGGCCCACCCCATATGTAGCGTTATAATACAGCCTAGACTCCTAGATAGGCGGGCAAATGCCTTATTTTAAAGCATTTTTTTAGACAATGGCCTAGATTCACTTCTACAGTTTTTAGCTCGCAAAAAAGATCCCGGAAAGCCTGGTCGCCGCTCTGAGAACAAGATAAAATAAATATAGGTGCCTCGTAGGCATTCTCGCCCAGCGACTCGCACCAGGTCTTCTTAGGCCAAAAAGGAGGTGATGCCCATGGACAGTAGTTATTATTATCAACGAAAAACTTGGGTGGAGGTGAGTACTAAATAGTACTTATTTTCCCAAGGTAACATTACCGAGGCAGGGCTAAAGGACCCTGCCTTTTTTGTTTTAGCATTAGTTTTTTTGTGTTACTCCCTAATCTCCATGCTTACAAACTATCAAGGAAAAACCTACGACATTGAGGAAATCATCGAGCATTTGCAACCACATCTAACAAGCAAAAGGCTCGAAAAAATGCAGCAGGTGATCCAAATGCGCTCACAGCTCTTCGTTCCCGTGCTAGAAAGAATATTTGACCAAGGCAATATCAATGCGGTTTTAAGAAGCGCCGAAAGCATGGCTTTTCAAAATGTGCACATTATTGAAAATGAAAGTTTTCGCCGAGCCAACCGCGTCTCCAAGGGCTCGGATAAATGGCTAAGTATCCAACGGTGGAAATCTACGCGCGAATGCTTGAACCATTTAAAACAAAATGGCTACAAAATCTGCGTAACCCATCTGAGTGAAAACGCCAAAGCCATTGGTGAAATCGATTTTTCACAAAAAACAGCCCTACTATTTGGCTCAGAAGGCTATGGGATAAGCACGGAAGCACTGGACTTGGCAGATGAAAATGTGGTGATTCCCATGAAAGGTTTTACACAAAGCTACAATATTTCCGTAGCGGCTGCGATTGCCATGTATCATGCACGTCTCGATCGTGATAAAAAATTGGGAGAATCAGGCGACCTGAATGAGACTCAAAAACAAGAGCTTCTTTCCCACTACCTTTTGGCCTCTTGTAATAAAAGCATGCAGCAAATTGCCGACAGCTTGGAGAAAAAACAATGAATTACTACTTATTATTTAAAGCATTGCACTTGATTTCTATGGTGGCTTGGTTTGCCGGCTTGTTTTATATGTTTCGCCTTTTTGTCTACCATACCGAAAATCAAGATAAACCTGAGGTTGTAGCGGTATTAAAGACTATGTCACGCAAACTCTTTCACTACATCACTACCCCAGCCATGATTGCTACCTTTCTATTTGGCTTTCTTCTTTTGCTGCAAGTACCCTATCAAATGAAAACAAGCTGGTTTATGTGGAAGTTCTTATTGCTTATAGCTTTGGGGCTTTACCACTACTTTATTGGCCATACTCTGGGCCGCTATGCCAAAGATGATATTTTTTTGACTTCCAAGCAGTGCCGTCTGTGGAATGAGGCGCCCACGATCTTATTGATCGCAATTGTATTTTTGGCGGTATTTAAGCCCTTTAGTTAAAATAAGCCCATACTTGCAAAAACAAAATTCGCAGGCATAAAAGTGTAATCATCCACTTAAACAATACTAAAAATACTTTCTCTGGTACTTTATGCAAAATCTTCGTACCAACAAAGGTTCCTAAAAAGACCGCCACTATCATCATGGCTATAAGAGGTAGATAGGGACCTAAGCTAACACCAACCAGAAAATAAATTATTACCTTGGTAAGATGGCCGAAAGCTTGGATTGCCGCTTTGGTGGCGATGATTTGAAAGCGATTTAAATTTTCTCGCAAGAAAAACGGCGCAATCAAGGGGCCTGTAGCGCCAAATACCACCGACATCAAATTACTAAAGAAACCTAAAACATAAAATTTTGCTGGAAAGTTTATGGGGTTTTTATTTTTCGGCTTCCAAGTAAAAAATAGAATCAGTATTGGTAGCAAAATTTTAAAAAGACTATCCGGAATTTTTAGTACCAAGTGATAGGCGCTAAAAGCCCCCACTATACCGCCTATTAGCAGCGGTATAAAGATTCGCCCTACTACATGTTTGGCATTTAGCGCAGTACGAAAACCATTGGAGCAAAGCTGTACAATTCCATGGGACGGAATCAACAAAGTTTGCGGCAAATACTGCATCATCACCGCAAGTAAGGAAATTCCTCCGCCCATACCCAAAATGGCCGACATGCAAGAAGTTAAAAAAGCAGCCAGTATAAGCACTGCCTGATCGATAGAGCTAAGTTCCATAAAAACAGACTAAAGGAAATTATAGTCAAAGACATGCCCTTTTTCGTCACCCAATATGCATGAAAAGAAGAATACGAGCGATTCAAGCAGGCACCAATTTTGCTTACATAATATGATATGCATATTATATTAAGTGTTTTAGCTTTATCCCTGACAGCTTTTGCGCAGACGCCCAATCAGTGGCAATTTGCCAAGGTCATGCCCATTTCCTGTATGGATCTTGAAGAGCATATTCATCACTACAACCAATCCCAATATGTAAAAAACAATAACGAAAAACGTTTGCACCTGCAATGCGAAGCCGTTGGCAAAAACAAATCCATCGCCTTGGTAACAAGTGATGGTGGACTATGCCACTCCCCTAGAAAATGGGAAAAACCTGAAACCATGTGGAGCTGGGTGAGCGCGGCAGAGGATTTAGGCGATAATCTAAAAAGCTTGTTTTTGGGAAGACAAACAAAAGACTTAGATAAGTTTGCTAGCTTTCTTAGAAACAATGGCATACAGGCGCATGCTTGGTATGAGCTGACACTGAGTCAGCAGCAGATACTTTCCCTGCAATACCCTAAGTGCCCCGCAGGGAATCCAGCAGGCTCTACTAAGCCCTCCTCAGATTTCAAGGGCGTCTACCAGGGCTTGGATCAATACAACAATCCCTGCCAAATTTGGGTCAAGCACCAGCGGGCCAAGGCTCCTCAACAAGCCTACTACCTGCTAGAGACACGCTTTTTTGAGGAAACTGTGGATGGCCTTATTCAAACAACCTTTAAGTTCCCCTATGATATAGCTCGATTGCAAACAGACCTAAACCAACAACGATTGGAAACCTTGATACAAGCGGAAGCTGATGGCTTGCAGCTTTTTGGCCAAGGGCAAAATGAGTCCTACAGCATGGCCCTCGACATATCCGAAAGCCGGCAGCCTGAAAGCCTAAATATAGAACACCACAGCCTGCGCAGCCGTTATAAGTACACAGGCCAGGGCAAGCAATTCAAAACCGTCTCCTATAGCTGCCGAAATCTAAAGAAAATACGCTCATATTAAGCACTTAAAGGCCTAATTTGGTGACCATTTTTGTCCACCGAGCTCGAATCCGTCACCTATAGCCCGCTCAAATACCCTTATATTTGATCTGAGCTGGCACATTTCATGAATATTTTACATATGTAAGTAAATTTAAGGAGAAGAGAAATGAGAGACCTTCTAAAAATAGCATTTGTATTTGTCACGGCGTTTATGCTGGTGGCTTGCGGCGGCAGTGATGGCCCGCAGCCCATACCACTTCCTCCAGGAGTTGGCGGCGTGGTTTTTCCTGATGACCGCATCATTTGGAAAACAACAGACCTACAATCCCCTGCCAATGACAAAGCTTTAGCGGAGATGGTGAGTTACTTAAGTGGCCCCTGCTGGGTAGAAGGAACCTATCCTGCAAATTACAAGACATGGCCTGTCGGTTTCCAAAACTGCGAAAATTACACCGATGTTGTGGAATTGGCTTTGACCATCAATCCAGAAACAGCACAAGCCGAGATTTATTTAAACGCTTGGTGCACAGGCTGGGAATGCGGCGGTCAAGGCACTCAAACCGTCATCATCGGCAGCCCTTTTGGCAATATTGCTGGCGGTGCGGTTGCTGCTTTTCAAGCTCCCACTGGTAGATTTATGCAATACGCCCGTAGAAGCAAGATATCCAACAACGATGTGAAATTAACTGCTTACTTCGGCCCCACTTATAACAATCGCGGTGCCGTTGCCAATGATCAACAAGAGTACGAAGTAACCATTGTTACGGATATGACGGCTAGCGATTACCAAAACCGCGAGTATGTGAACGTAGACCTTTACTACGGCAAAGGCTTTACCCGCAAGGTTGGCAGCTTTCAGTTAAGATTGATTGACCAGAATCAATTTGGACCTATAATGCCAATTTATTAAGACTATGAAAGTAAAGTGTCCAACTTGTAAAAAACAAAGTCTCTATGAAGAGAAAAATCCATTCCGCCCATTCTGCTCCAAGCGCTGTAAGATGATCGACTTAGGAGAATGGGCGCAAGAGTCCTATAAACTAGAATCCAAAGAACCGGTAAGTGAGGACGATCTGCTAGAGGCTTTAAAAAGCCAAAACTCTTAGTGGCAAGTAAAAAATATTTTTTGCTTAAAAAATCCTGATTCCCATCTAAATTCTAAAGCGAATATTAAGATTTTATTGACGCTTGCAAGGAGCTGGGGTTGAATTCTTCCCACAACAGAAGGAGTGGGTGTAATGAACAAGGCACAGCTAGTAGAGCGCATTGCTAAAAAAGCGAATACCACAAAATGTGAAGCAGAAAAAATTCTGGATAGCACATTGGATGTGATTTGTAGTTCGGTAAAAAAAGGCGATGAAGTTAAGCTGGTAGGCTTCGGCACTTTTTCTAAAATGAAGCGCAATGCACGCAAGGGTACCAATCCCAAAACTGGTGAAGAAATTAAAATTCCTGCGGCTTGGTATCCAAAATTTCGCCCTGGCTCCGACTTTAAAAATCTGCTAAAAAAATAAGATATGAAACTTGGTGTATTTACTAGCGGCGGGGATGCCCCCGGAATGAATGCAGCCATTCGAGCTGTTGTCAGATCGGCATACCATCACAAATACGGGGTGGTCGCCATTCTCTCCGGCTACGAAGGCATGCTAAAGGGCGATTATATGCCCTTAGATCTTCGCAGCGTTGCCAATTTGATTCACCGGGGCGGCACCTTTATCAAAACCGCCCGCTCGCAGGATTTTTTACAAGCAGCCCGAAGAAAAGATGCTTTTGATAAATTAAAACAAGAGGGCATCGACGCCCTCATTTGCATTGGCGGCGATGGTAGCTTTAAAGGCGCACTCGCACTGCATGAAGAACAAGGCATGCCCGTCATCGGTATCCCGGGAACCATAGACAATGATATCTACGGTACGGATCATACCATTGGTTTTGATACAGCGGTAAATACGGCTCTAGAGGCCATTGACCGAATTCGTGATACTGCCAACTCCCATTCTCGCTTGTTCATTGTTGAGGTAATGGGTCGTAACTCCGGCTATATCGCTATGGATGTAGGGATTGCTGGCGGTGCACAGGATATTTTTATACCAGAGGAAGCAAACAATATTGATGCCTGCATTCAATCTTTAAAAGACTCCAGATCTAGAGGTAAGCAATACAGCATACTGGTAAGTGCCGAGGGACAAAAACCAGGGCGGGCTTATGATCTATGTGAAGCAATTAAAAAGAACACCGGCATTGATGCCAAGGTTTGCATTCTTGGTCATATTCAGCGCGGGGGAAGCCCCTCAGCGCGCGACAGAGTGCTGGCTTCGGCCATGGGGGCCTATGCGGTGGATGCCTTATCGAAGGGTTACCAACACCATATGGCAGGCGTACAAAATGGCCAAATGACCTTGATCGATCTAAAAGAAGCCATTAGCAAGCGTCCGCGTATGAGGCAGGACAAGCTGCAGCTGGCGCGCATTCTTTCTGTCTAATATGAATCGCAAACAGCAAATTCGGCGCAAAGCTGATCCACGGAAGAATCAAATTCCTCTTCCAGGCCATTCCACTCTACAAAATCCACCATTTCCTCTGCGCTCCATTGCTCGTTCAATATAAACAATGCGGGCGCCTCTTGATAGGACTCTACATCGTCCAAGTCGGCAGCCCTAGCACCGGCACTGGCAAAAATGGCAAAAGTACCGGAGGAAGCGCGCAGCATATTTGTCATTTTGGCCCATAAGGCTGACAAAGAAGCTGCCGCGATCAATGTAGTATTTTCTTTAATGGTTGCGGTAAAAAGAGCGACACTATCTTCTCTTGCAAAGGTATCGGCAAAACTACGCAAGCTTTCCAAATCGGCTATGCGCTCTTGTCGCGTTTTAAAAATCCCAAGAGGACCAGCATCAGTATCATAACCATTTTCCACATCCCAAGCGCTGGATTCGCCCTCTCTAGGGTTGCTAGAGCCTTCGTCCACAGGACCATTGATGTTTTCACCCTGACGGTCTTTATGGCGTCCAACCTCACCGATATCCACTTCTTGGGCCAAGGCTTGATTACAAAAAACAAAAACTAGTAGGGGTAGAAATAAAGTCTTCATTCGGGGCTCTCCTATTTGTCGTCGGTATAACAAAAATTAAGCAGAAGGAACACCATTTCGGCAAAGACATGAAATTTGTTCAGAAATCGGAGCATTAATAAAAAAGAGGGCACCCTTCGGGCACCCTCTCTAAGTTCTATCTACGATTTCCGGATCACTAGTGCGGAAAAGGTAGCTGACACCTATTATCTCTTCAGGTTGATCACTTCATCCAATAGCTGATCGGTCGTCGAGATCGTCTTGGCGTTCGCCTGGAAGGATCTTTGGTTCTGAATCAAGCCAACAAATTCTGTAGCTAAATCCACTGTCGATCTTTCTAGTGACTTGGCATAAATTTGACCACGTCCATTTTTACCAGGAGTACCAATTGCAGGCGGGCCTGAATTTTTAGACTCTTTAAAACGGTTGTTACCCGCTTTAAATAGGCCTTCACTGTTTTCAAACTTTGCCAATGCAATTTGATAAAGATCCTTCGTATTACCGTTCGAATACTGTGCCGCAAGCACACCATTATCGTTGAATGACAAACTAATGATCGTACCTGCTGCATAACCGTCTTGCGACCATTTGTGCATATCAGACTCTGAACCAAACTGTTTTGTACCTTCTTCGCCCTTACCAGTATCGGTAACTAAAGAATCACCAAAATCTAGCTTTACTTGCTGGTTCGGGAAGGCACCACCAGTGAAGTTCCAGTTATTGAAAGTTTGCTCTTCTGTGCTTAAAACACCATACTCGTCAAATGTAAGGGTACCACCCACTACCTTTGATAGCTTACCAGCGGTTCCACCTACTACTTCGGAACCATCCACCATTCCGTTGTATTCCCAAGTAGAATCTGCCGTTTTGTTAAAAAACATAAAGACATTATGCTTGGTACCTTGCGAGTCATACATCTCAATTGATGTAGAGAACTGTGAGGAATCGTGCGGATTTTCAGGATCAAAATCAGGCTTTATTGGATCAAGAGCATTTAAGTTCAAATGCATTGTGATTTTTTCTGTGCCTTTTGCCGGAATCAATGCTTGCGGAAATTTAATTCCTTCCATTTCTGCCGTAGTTCGACCAGCATCATCAATTTTGTAACCCTGAACCAATTGCTTATCATTGGTTTTCAGTACTCCATTCTTATCAAAAGTGAAGGAACCATCACGGGTAAAAGTTTGCCCATCACTTCCTTTTACCACAAAGTAACCATCACCTGAGATAGCCAAATCTGTAGCTTTCTCTGTGCGATCTACAGTACCTTGCAACATGATGGGGTTTACCGCACCGATCTTCACACCTCGACCGATTTGGTTACCACCTTCAATCCCTTTTAGGGACTTTGCAATGATGTCTTGAAATTCCACTCTTGAGGATTTAAAGCCAGTTGTATTGGCGTTGGCGATATTATCACCGATTACGTTAAGCGCTTCCCCCTGCGCCTTCATACCGGATATACCAGTATATAACGACGTTAGTATACTCATAGGACCTCCATGTCCATACTGCCTCAGTCGGTCGGCAGTAGTTTGGAGGGCTTCCTTACCCTTAGGTAAAGTCCAGCCCTGTTTATAAAATCACTGTACTATCAATATTGGTAAAAACATTTTCCTTCATCATGCTTTGATCGAGAGCCGTAACTACGGTCTTATTTTTTATATTCACGATCATGGCAGTGGAATCCATTAATACCAATGTTTCCTTTGCTCCTTTGCTTTCAGCCTTAGAAACCGCAGTTTCTAATTTGGCCAATTGTTCCGGCCCCATTTGTATGCCTCTCGAACGTATTCGATCGAGAGCATGGTTGGAGAACTGAATCCCAGGAGCCTGCTTGTTCTCCAGTCCTTGCTTTGCATCCATCTCCTTTCCAAGAATGTCTGCAAAACTAGGGCCTTTGCCTTTCAAAGGCTGTTGTTGACTATTCGGCTTCTCAAAGCCGCCTAATCCTTCTATGTTTTTGGAACCAATCTTATTGATTTCCATCTGCTCCTACTTTCTTTAACTTATCTTTTAAGTCCTTTTGCATTGCCACTTGGTCAAGGTTACCTAAAGGACGCATACCTTTATTTTCCTCTTGATTGTCTGCCTTTTTCAAGTCCGGTTTATTAGCTCCCTCTGCTTTGGTAGCGTCAGTTTGCTGGTTATCACTGGACTTTTTCAGAACCGAGGAATCTTCTATGGTTTTTACATCCTGAAGTTTCACCGTTTGCTTTCCTACCATCAAGACAGGTCCTTCTGGGCCAAAGTTAACACCAGTAATTCTACCAGCGACTTTGGTATTAGCGATGATACTTTGACCATCTTCTCCCTTGGCAATAATACCAATAAGATATTCCCCAGCAGCGGCATCATAACCCTCTTCGTCTTTCGCATTCCAGGTAATACTGTTTGTACCTTCCTTAAGATTGTTTAAATCATAGGTACGAATTTGATTACCCTGCTTATCACTAATGGTTACCTTTGCCTCTTTGGCTGCTTTTGGTAGATCGAAACGAATTTCGTGCTCCTCTTGACCTTTGGAATGACTAAGGACAGAAGAATCCGAACTAATCACCTTTCCAACCATCGCTAGTGCTTGGTATTTTTCATTCGGCGATTGCGCACTAACCAACTTTTGGATTCCAGAATTCATATTCTGCAATTGCTCCAGTGAAGTAAATTGTGCCAACTGCGCCGCCATTTCATGCGACTTCAGCGGGTTGGTAGGGTCTTGGTTTTTCATTTGCTCGAGCATGAGCTTCATGAAAGCATCTTTGTCTAGCTCGTTACTTCCTACTTTTCTACGCTTAGCGGGATCAACCCAATTGGGATCAGCAATTTCATTTAAGACCGTTCCAATGTCCTTACCGTCAAAGGCCTCCTTTGCCAGCGCGGACTGTCTTTGGAACTTATCATCGGAGTTCGCTCCCACTCTCTCCGTTTGAATTGGATTCGCTCCTACGCTCTTACTTGAAATCATAACTACCCTCTTGTTTTGAGAGCCCGCAAGCCCTCTTTAAATTAAGCCACAACACTTAAACGGCCATTCTCGTTACTTCTTCTTCTCTGGTACTGTTGACCCTCTTTTGCTGCATCATTGGGGTCTTCCGATTCCAGATACGAAGATCGGGCATTAGCAAAATTAAATGCTTTTTGCGCCGATCCATGTTGATTTCTAAAGAAATCCAGGAACTGACGAGCATTCTCTCTTTGCTGATCTGCCAACTGCTGTTCGAGCTGGTTACGCATGTCTTGTGCTGTATCTACTTTTATATCTCTTAAATCTAATTTGCCATCAGCCAACCCTGTTTTCAGGTGATGGATTTCTGCTTCAATCAGTTTTTTTGTGGACGATTTTTCTGCTGTAACATGCAAGTCAACCTTACCTTCATTAACAGCTACTTTTAAATGAACTTCACCCAAATTTTCTGGATTCAGCTGAATTTTCATTTCGCCGCCACCGCGTTGAAGTAGTAGATCTGCTTTCTTGACCAATTCGTTAACGGCAACTTTCTCACCATCAACCTGCATTTGGTTGGCATTGATCACTTGGGTTTTAGCACCCATCTTTCCTACTTCTGCTTTTTGCTGATTTTTAGCCGAAGAAATTAGATTATCCAAACCTTCTTCACCTTCGAGCACATACTCCTCTTCCGTCAAAACCTTATCCCCAGAAAGCATGGCAGCCTCATCGCTCCAAGCATTTTGCTCAAAGCCATTGAATTCGCTCGTATTGGCTGTATTACCAACTTCAACATTCTGAATCCAATTGGGCACATCTGCGTTCACTTCCCCTTTATTTTGGAAAGCTTCTAGCTTTTCTGAATTTAATCGGTTTTGATGACGGAGCATTACATTCGCTTCCGGTTGGGAAGCCTGCATGCTCTGCGCATTTTGAACGACCTCACTGTTCTCTTGACTTGGATAAACATTAAAGAAGCGATTATTTAAAGCATCCAGCTTTGCATTTCGCTCAGCTAGTTTTACTTGTTTCTCCTCTGCAGGAGTTAAAGACTTCTCTGGAATAAAATCCCAATTCTTATCCAAGGCCATTTGACCTGAAGTGTTCTGCTGCACGGGCAAAATCGCTTCTTGCAAACTAGGCTCAGGGAGCTTTATCCCCTGTAGCATTTCGGAGTACAAAGCTTTCGCTTTTGGCTCCTGCATATTATCCAACTGTAGATTCTGTACAAATGCATCTTTCGTCTTACTAACAGGCATACCCAAAGTTTCCTTTGGCATAAGAGCGAAAGCAGCCAGAATTCGCTCTGGCCCAACACCTAATTCCCTCTCCATGGAGTCCAGAAATTCTAGCATTGGCTCTTGTTTTCCTTTGTTTTGTACTGCATTTGTTTGAGTAGTATCTACCCAAAAATCTGTTCTTGGATCAGCTGCTGTTTTTTTCTCAGTGCTAAGTTTATCTTGCCCTGTTTCATTAACAGCATTTTGCCTTGTTTCCATTTGTTGCTGCTTACCTGAATCCTTTTTTTCGCTAGCTCTTAAGGGTTGCTCCCTCTTGTTGGCATCGCGCGAATCCTTTTGGTCCACAGCACTACGATCTTGCTTTTCCCGAAGCCGATCCGATTCCTGTCTTCTATCTGTTTGAGAATTTAACTCCCGTTCAAAGCTTTTTGCATCTTGCTTTGTACGGTTTTCTCCCAGATCTTCTTTCCACGAACTGGTATCAGCTTTCGGCTTTTGCGCCGCAAGCACATTTGATAATGAAGAAAGTGAATTCATATTCACTCCTCCGCTCATTTATCTCCTCCTTTCTGGGACTTGCTGCCCCAATTATTTATTAATATAGCCAGCGTATTTCTCAGACAGTCGTCTGGCTTTTGCCGGCTCTATATAATTTAAAATATTGGCCGCATTGGCCTTTTTCATTTTTCCTAAAATTTCAATAGCTAATTTTTCATCCAACTCTTCAAAAAGCTTTGCTGCCAGTGCTGGTTTCATATTGGAATATACCTCCACCAGCTTTTGCACGCGCTTCTCATCTTTATTCACCTCTGTGGACAATGCGCTGGAGATGTCTTCTCGTATCTTTTTGATCTCTGCTAATTTTTTATCTAGATCTTGCCTTTGGCTCTGAATCTCGTCGGCCAAGGCATTTAGGTTCTTCTCTCTTTGATCCAATTCTTTACGGCGCTCTTCTAGGCCCTGAAATATACGAATTTCCTCATCTGTCCATTCTTCCTTGTTCTGCACTTCCACTTGTTTCTTTGCTGGTTTTGCAGCTTCCTTTTTCTCTTCCGCATTTACTTTAGTTACGGGAGAAACTTTTACCTTTACATTCATGTTTTTAAGGTAATCGAGAACCTCTTTCTGATAATAATGAAATCCAGATAAGATCACTAAGGAAACAACACAGCCTGATGCCAAGCGAACAGGAAATGGTCTTTTCTTTCTTTTTCTTCTTTTTTGGTTTGCACGTTGCTCCTGTATAATTCTACGAACCCTTTCTAAATCAGGATCTACCTGCTGCTTAGGACGCTTAATATTCACTTGATCTTTTATATCTACATTGAGGTGATCCATTACCCTACTACCTTCCTACGCATATTTACTAAATCGTCCATTTCTTTTTGTTCTCTTTTCTGCATCTCTTTTTTAAAAATTTGTTCTTTTTTATCTTTTAAAACCTCTAATTTTTTTACCTCTTTGCGCATCTCCAACCACTCATATTCTTTTCTCTCGAGCTCTTGCTTTAAAATACGGATTTGATCGCTCTTCTCCTTTATATGATGACGTTCTCCGTATATATGCGCATCCACTTGGTCCAATAGACCCTGTATATTCTTACCATTCTTTTTATATTCTAAAGCCAAAGCATAGGATTGCTCTATATTTTCATACATTTGCACGAGTTGCTTTTGCTCATTTTGTACTTTGGCCTGTATACTTGCTACTTCCATCTGTAATTGCTCTGCCTGAAAGCGTTTTATTTTTAGTACGCCCTCTAAACGAAATCGAAATTTCTTCATTGTTAAAACCTAGCTGTAAGTTGGACTAGGAAATTTCTGCAATCATCCATATGCACTTCCTCGTCTACTTTTTGTTTTAAGAAGCTCTGTATCTCATCATGGAATTCAATGGCTTTATCTATTTTGGGGTTTGTACCCTCTTGGTATGCTCCGATTTGGATCATATCTTCGGCTTCAGCATATATCGCCATAAGCTCTCGCACTTTCATGGATGCTTCCAGGGTTTCAGGGTCCTGCACCTTTTGCATTACCCGAGAAGCACTTGCCAATACATCAATTGCCGGGAAGTGAGCTTTCTGCGCCAACTTTCTTGATAAAACTATATGACCGTCTGCAATGGAGCGAACCGAATCTCCAATGGGATCATCTATATCATCACCTTCTACAAGAACTGTATAAATACCCGTAATACTTCCGCTTCCCTGAAAATTACCCGCACGCTCTAAAATTTTTGGTAATTGTGCAAAAACACTTGGAGTATATCCTTTGGTTGCTGGCGGCTCACCTGCTGCTAAACCCATCTCCCTTTGCGCCATTGCATAACGTGTTACAGAGTCCATAGTTAATAAAACTTTATTGCCCTGTTCAGCAAAGTATTCTGCAATCGTAGCAGCCAAAAAGGCCCCGCGCGCACGCAGTAGAGCATTTTCATCACTTGTCGCAGCGATGATAACGGTTTTTCTCATACCTTCTTCACCCAAGACATCTTCAATAAATTCCCGAACCTCTCTACCCCTTTCACCAATGAGCGCGATCACATTCACATCTGCTTCTGATTTTCGGCTCATCATTCCGAGCAATACCGATTTTCCAACACCGGAGCCAGCAAGCACAGATATTCTCTGGCCTTCGCCAACGGTAATAAAGGAATTGATCGCTTTCACTCCTAAATCTAAGGGTTTTGTAATTGGGTCACGGTTTAGTGGGTTCACAACATCGGAGTATAAGTTTCTTTCTTCATTTAAAAGAATTTTGCCCTTATTATCCAAAGGATCACCAGTAGCATTGATTACGCGCCCAAGCAGACGCTTGCCAACTTTGACCGTAGCTCTAGATCTATAAAGCAAAATAGGAGAGCCCATACGTATACCGGTAACATGCGTATAGGGCATCATGATTACACGTTGTTCATTAATCCCTACAACCTCTACCGAAATATAGTCATTCCCATTATTAATAAAAATGCGACATAAACTACCAATGGAAGCCCCTGGTAAATAGCCTTCAATCATATTGCCCACAATGCGAGTTACTTTTCCGCTTTCTTTTGCCACCGGGGCTGCATCTACCAAGCGTAAATACTTTTTTGTATTCATGATCAGGCCGTCACTCACTAGGCCCCCTCAGAATAAGACTTAGGTATGCTATCCTTAATTACATTCCAAAGCTTTTCAATCCGCGCATCCAAAGAGGCATCCACCACACCATAATTGGTTTCAATGATGCACTCCCCATGACTCAAACTTTCATCTGACTCCAGCTTGGCATTTTTTGGTAATTTTACTTCACGTGAAAATTTGGCTCCCATTTGCTCGATAAACTCGTAGTCCTTCACAGGAACTTTTACCGTAGTCTCCAAGTCACTTTGGATGCCCGAGGAGAGTTTTTGCAACAAATTAATTACGTATTTATCATCCATTTCAATGTGTAGCAGTGCGATTTTTGAAGCGATGGCGTAAATCATTTCCACCAACTTTGCTTCATTTTGCTCAAACATATTGGGCAAAAGGTTTGCCAGCTGCCCCGCTTCTTTTTCTAATTGAAATAAATGTTCTTCAATTTCATTTTTCGCATCCTTAAAGCCGTCTTCTTTGCCTTCCTTATAACCAAGATCATAAGCTTCTTTGTAGGCCCGCTCTTCTACCTCTTTGAGCTTTTCAAGAGCCATCTTCTCCACTTCTGTTTTGATCTTTTCATCTTGCTCGGCCGCATGTCCTGTCCTCTGTGCAAGCAAGGGATCTATACGAAAGGAAGTCGCATGCGTCTTTTTCTTCTGTTCTAATTCAAAATTAATTTCTGCTTTAGGCAAATCATTTCGAATGTCTTTGGCTTTATAATCCAATGCAACTTTTGCAGCATTTTCGGATTTAACCACTTTATCTTTATACAAGGGCATCTTCTGCTCCACCTCTTGCAATCAGGATCTTTCCTTCTTGCTCTAGTCTTCGTGCAATGTTTACGATCTCTTGCTGTGCTGATTCCACATCTGCCAATTTTGCTGGCCCCATATTTTCTAAATCTTCGCGCAACATGGTGGCAGCACGAGTCGAAAGGTTTTTGAAGATTTTCTCTTTAACATCCTCGTTGGCCGTTTTAAGAGCTAGTAGCAATTTCGCATTATCCACTTCCTTAAGAAGAGTTTGGATTCCGCGATCATCAATTTTCACCACATCCTCAAATACAAACATCAACTTGCGAATCTCCTCAGCTAGTATGGGATCTTTCTCCTCTAAACGCGACATAATGGAAGTTTCTGTGTTTTTATCCATTACGTTTAACATTTCTGCCACAGGCTGTACGCCGCCTAATGCCGATTGTTCTACATTACCAAGAGTTTGCAGCTCATTCTTTAAGACGTGGTCTACTTCTGTTAGAAGCTCCGGCGCGATATACTCTAGATTGGCCAAACGCAAGACTACTTCTGCCTGCAAACTTTCAGGAAGGCGTTTTAGTACTTCTGATTTTTTCTCCGGCTCCAAGTGAGCTAAAATTACAGATATGGTCTGCGGGTGCTCAGCGATTAAGAAGTTTGCCAAAGATTTTGCATCCACCAATTCCAAACTCTCTAGCTTGTTCACCGCACCACCAGCAATGCTTAAGTGACCCAGAATGCCTCTGGCTCGATCTTCTCCAACAGCCCCCACGATGGTATCTTTTTGTGTGGTTTCATCGGAAAAGATATAATCTTCTGATTCTGAAACCATTTCATAGAATTCTTCTAAAACTCGTTTGGTAATAGCAACGGGGATGATACGAAATCTTGACATTAAGGAGATGAGCTTTCGAATGTCATTGTCATCCAAATTGCGAAACATCATCTTGGCGGCATCCGCTCCTAAATAGTTTAAGAGTATTGCCGCTTTTTCAAAGCCTCGCAAATCTTCATACTTTAAATTTTCCTCTTTTTTCAGTGGAAACATCTATAACTCCCTTCTAACTAACCATAACTTCAATGCACTTGCCGATTTTTCTTCATCACGCTCCATAATTCCCAAAATACGCTCTTTTAAGAGCTCACTTTCGGCCTTATCTGGGTCAATGGACTCCTCTAGAACTGGTAGGGAGCCGCTCATTCCTGGCAACGTGGAATCTACAGATTGCAACTCCTCTAACTCCTCAATGGTCCGCGGCAACATATCATCCACAGACTCTTGAAAAGAATCGGTAATCCAGTTGATAAATGGTCGAATCACAAAGATAAAAAATAGTGACAAACATAGTGTGATTATAGACCAGCGAATCACATAGGATATCAGCTTGCGATTTTCTATAGTGTGAAGAATTTCATTGGCTTCTGAGAAGTCCTCTTTTTGAAATTGTACGTTTTCAATTTTGATGGTATCGCCGCGTTCGGCATCAAAACCAATGGCCGATTGCACTAGAGCTTCAAATTTTCGCATCTCCTCTTCGGAGCGCGGTTGCCATTCTTTTACGACCTCACCATTCTCGTTGGTTGTACTCGTCACCTTTCCATCTACCATCACCGCAACACTTAGTTTTTCTATAGATCCCGGTGCTCGGCGAAGTCGCTTTACAGTTTTTGGAACTTCGTAATTGGTAATCGAAAATTCCTTGCCTGTTTCCTGCTCAAAGCCAACGGTTCCCGCTTCCTCGGCCCCAGGTAAATTCGCTCTAGCTCCTGGTATGCCCGTTGGATTATTTCTGGTACCTCGCATTTTATCGTCTTGCTTTTGTACACTACGAATGGCTGTTGTATCAGGATCGTAGGTCTCTTCCACCAGCGAAGTTTCATCCATATTTAACGTGGCATCCACCTTGGCTATCACCCTTTGCACACCAACGGCTCTAGACAAAATCGTTTGGATTTTTTCCTCTAACTCGCGCTCTTTGACTTCTTTAAGCTCCAGCATATCGGATGACATCGCCGTATTGCCGTTAGCATGTTGCTTGCTCAAAACACGGCCCAGTGAATCCACAATGCTTACGTTGTTTGGATGCAGATTTTCCACTGCCGAGGAAACAAGATTAATAATCCCTTTGGTTTGCGCCTTCGAAAGAGTAGTACCTTCGTGCAAATCTACTACGACAGAAGCCTTGGTTTCTCCACCCTCTTCTAAAAACGTCTTCTTCGGCGGCAGCGCCAAGATTACTTTACTACGCTTTACTACTTCTAAACTATTGATCGAACGCATCAACTCGCCCTGTAGAGCTCGTTGATAGTTGATTCTTTGCGCGTAGGATGTAGTACCTAAATCAACCTTTTCAAAAAGTTCCAAACCAATGGAGCCTAGCTTTGTATCAGCATGCTCCATCATAATCGCCATTTGCGTGGAATGTAGTAGTTCGGGGGGAACATGTACTTCATTTCCACCATCAGCGATTTTAAACGGAATGTTCATTTGCTTTAATTTACTTACAATTGCCGGCAAATGATCGGAGTTGACCTTTGTAAACAATGGAACATAGGACTGTCCAGACATGATGATGATTGTCGCAACAATCGTAATGACAAATAATGCAGATGACACAATGACGGACATCCGCTTTACTGGCGAGAGACTTTGTAAAAATCCCTGTATTTGCGTGACAATTAAATTATAGTAGCGATTCAACTTGGCCTCCCCCTATTATACCTGCATCTTCATAACTTCTTGATATGCGTCGATGATTTTATTTCTTACCTGTGTCATTAGTTTCAGCGCAATATCAGCCTTTTCTACGGCCACCATAGTTTCATGTATATTGGTGGACTCACCGGTCATTAATTTTTCAATCTTTTGGTTGGCATCCACTTGCATGGTATTTACTTTTTCCACAGCCGTTTGCAAATTGTCTGCAAACGTTACTTCTCCTTGCTTGGCTCCACCTGGACTCTTCACCTCAAACTGTGATTCTTGGTCCACCTCTATGCCAAACTCTTTTCCTCTTACGTAGCTGGAACCGCTACCAATACCGTTTATTGTCATAATCTACCTACCTTCCAATCTCTAAGGCCGTTGCTGCCATGCCCTTTGCCGCTTTCATTGCTGTTGCATTTGCTTCATAGGCACGGGTGGCTTGGATCATATTTGCCATTTCTTCCATTAAATTAATATTGGGATAATATACATAACCATTTTCATCCGCGTCAGGGTGATGCGGTTCATACTTAGCAATAGGAGCGCCTCTATCTACATGCACATCGGTAACCTGCACTCGTGCAATTTTTGACTGCTCTTTATTTAGCACTTCACCAAAATTCTTGGCATCGGGAATCGCCTCAAAAACAACATCTTTGCGTCGATAGGGTCCACCCTCGGGCGTTCGAGTTGTATTGATATTGGCGATATTGCTTGAAATCGTATTCATCCGAAGTCGGTTGGCCGACATTCCCGAAGAACTGACTCGCATGCTAGACATTACATCCATTATCTACCCTCTCCAATTACGTATTTCATAGCCCCTAGTTTTTTATTAATTAATTGCGTTGCAGCTCGGTAGCGAATGGTGCTCTCCGATAGCGTTGCCATTTCTTTTTCTAAATCCACGGTGTTACCATCATTGGAATGGTTAACATCAGGATTGTCGTAGACATCCGCTTGTACTGCCGCAACGGCTGGCCTGGATAGTGGAAAATGCCCAGCATCCGTAGCCGATAGATTCTTTGCCCCGCCCTGCATAAGAGCACTTGCAAGCTCCTCTTCAAAATCTACTTTCTTGGCCTTATAATTGGGCGTTTCTGCGTTCGCAATATTTGCAGTGGTAACCGTATTGCGCAACTGCAACGAATCCAGCGATCTTTCTAGAGCTTTAGTTGTTACATCAAACATTTTGCTCATAAATAATTCTCCCCACGATACTCATGAATTTTATTGCGTAAAGTACGTATACTAATTCCAAGTAGCTTGGCTGCTTTTGTACGGTTTTGCTTAGTGAACTCCAGAGTTTTCAGAATCAGCCTTCTTTCGGCTTCGCCGATGGTCATTCCTGGCTCTAGGGCATCGTCTTCTAAAGCCTCTACGTTGGGAATGTCCAAATGCGCTGCCGTTAACTCAACATCAGAATTCAACAGAACCGCACGCTCTAAAGTGTTTTCTAGCTCTCTTACGTTACCTGGCCACTTCCATTTAGATAACTTCTCCAAAGCCTCTGGGTGAATTTTCATCTTTGGCTTGTTATTTAAGATACAGGAGACTTCTACAAAATGTTTTGCTAAGACCTCTATATCCTCCACTCGCTCTCTTAAGGCGGGTATTTCCAGTGGAATGACATTGATTCTGTAATATAGATCTTCTCTGAATTTGCCTTCACGGACCATTCTCTCCAAACTACGTGATGCCGTAGCAATGATTCGAACATTGATTTTTATGGCCTCATTCGATCCTATGCGCTCTACCTCGGAGTCCTGTATGGCCTTCAGTAATTTCGCTTGTAAAGGTACAGACATCTCATTGATATCATCAATAATTAAAGTAGAATTATGGGCTAACTCCAATTTGCCTGCCTTATCCTGATTGGCACCGACAAAGGCCCCCTTCACATGGCCAAACAATTCCGCCTCTAGAAGCCCACCAGGCAAAGAAGAACAATTAACCGAAACGATTTTTTGCCTGGCTCTTTGGCTTTTGGAGTGAATGAATTTTGCTAAAGAATGCTTTCCAGCCCCATTCTCTCCCTGAATCAAGATCGCAGCCCTACTGCTAGCTACAGACTCTGCAACTTCAATCAAATTCTTCATTCTAGGGTGTTTTGTAAGCATCATCACTGTCTCCTTATTTGATCTGTCGTACCTGCGGGTAAACGTTCAATATACTTTTCGTAATTATCTTTCCATTTTGCTTCTTGTAGTTTTTCTTGCGCAAGATTGTACCAAACCTTGCCCTCATCTATGTTTTGTAGGGGCGCCCAGAACTCTTCTGCTTTTGCTAGATTGCCTTGGTTAAAATAAATCTGACCAAGCTTATAGCGAGAATTTAAATGTTTATCTTTTGGCCCAGCACTAAGTAAGTCTTTTAAAACAGGTACAGCCTTGTCATCCTGATTGTTATCTAGATAGGCCATGGCTTTTTTCTCTAGAACATTTGTGTAAGTATCAATATTAATAGATTGTGAATCTTTGTAGTGGTAGATCATTCGATCATAAATTTCATGGGCTTTGTCTAATTGGCCGCGGCGCTTGTATACTTCTGCTAATTTTGTATAAGGCGCAGCAACTCTTTGCGGTAAGAACTTCCATTTATTCACTAAGAAATTTAGGTGCTTTTCTGCTAGCTTGTAATTGCCACGTTGGATGGAAATATCAGCCGTCAGAGCACTACGCTCATAGATCTCATCTTTTTCTAATTTTCCATCATCTTTGATGAGATTTAAATATTCAATGGCCTTCTCATAATCCTTTTGTTGATAATTCACCTGCGCTATACGAAGCATTACAGATTCTTTTGAAGGAATATGCTCAAACAACTGCCTTTTTCTTTCTTCTTCTGTCCCCTCGATGGCAAATAGATTATTTAATAAATCCATATAGGTTTTATTTGCATCTTTGTAAGCCGTGGTTTTTTCAAAAGTTCTACCTAGGTAGTATTTCAAATCCATCCGGTCTTGCTCTTTCAACCACAAATCCTTATTTTTGCCATATATTCTTAGAGCTTGGATTGGTTGACCGTTTGTAACTGCATTTTCAAT
Source organism: Bdellovibrionaceae bacterium UBA3535 (assembly GCA_002376845.1). Taxonomy (GTDB): domain Bacteria; phylum Bdellovibrionota; class Bdellovibrionia; order Bdellovibrionales; family UBA840; genus UBA3535. The sequence continues at coordinate 121,553 of DFOS01000005.1, forward strand.
CTGTCTTGTAAGATTGCGAGCAATGCGTTTTTTATAAAAAGGTATGGTTGGCGAGGTAATATTTTTCTTATAATATCTCTGCAAGATGTCCCATGACTTTTGCAAATCCCCTCTCTGGTAATAGGCCTCTTCCATATAAGAAGTAATATAATGATCCAGGCCATCAATATTTACATTTTCATTAAGAAAATCTTTTATCTCTTTTGCCAGCATCTCCATTTCTTTTGCTTTCATCTCTGGAGCTCTACGCATTTTAATTCTTAGATCAGAAAGAAATGCACCAGGAGTTTTGGGAAAGCGAAATGTATTTTCAAGAAAAGCACCACGAATCTTATCTTTTTCTAGAGTTAAAATATCTAGTAACTCCCCCACGCGGTGCAGGGCAAACGCACCGTGATCATTCATAGGAAAGTTTTTAAGAAACTGCAGATAATTTTCATGTGCCTTTCGATATTCTTTTAAGCGAAATTGCGACTCTGCAATATTATAAACACTATTGGGATACTTTTTTGCCGCTTCAGGGTTTTCTTTTATGATCGATTCAATATGGGAAATGGTCTTTTCGTACTGCTTTTGCTTTGCATAGACATCTGCTATTTTAAATTTCGCCTTGTATTGACTGTATTCGTTTTCGCTCTCATCAATTACTTTTTGATAATTCTTAATGGCATCATCGAATTTATTTAGCGCAAGAAGAGAGTCCCCGATACTTATATTGATCTCATCTGAAAACTCAAACTTGCCCATATCTTCTCGAATCGATAAGAACTCTTGCAAGGCAGCTACATAATTATTTTTTTGCAATTGCCCGTAGGCAATTAGCATTCTAGTTCGCTGGTAAAGAGGACTCTTAGGATAGTCTTCTAGCAATTTTTTGTAGAGCGCCATTGCTTGTACAAAAGCGGGATGTGAATCTGTTTCCTTCCATAATTTATAGTGCGCATCGGCTTCCATAAAACGCAGCATATGCTGCCACTTTGTATCAGGGTGCTTTGCTCGAAATACCTCAAGCGCTTCAAGAAAAGATGCATAACGCTGGTTATTAAAAATGGTAAGTAGCAGCCTTGCTTCTTGGTTTTGCTTCGTGTTTTCTTTTTTAATTTTATATATTGGCGAGTGTTTTTCTAAATCCTGAATAAAATTATCCTTCGTCAGAATGAAGGGAAAAGGCACAAATACCTTTTGACGACTAGCAATCAAAGCATCTTGGTGAACTTCATAATCCTTAATAGAGAAACGCTCATAATTTGGATCTGCCCCATCAAAAATACCCGGTATTTCCTTTGGCTCAGGAATTTTTGCAGGTTTTTCTTGTTCCTCAACAAGGATGGGCATTTCAGAGGCGGGTTTGCGCTTGGCTACTTTCTTTTTGGCCGTTTTCTTTTTGACCTTCTTAGCATTGGGATTGCGATAAATATCTATAAGTAATCTAGAAGGAGACTCCATCTGGTAAGCAAAGGTCTCCACTTGTGAGTCTTTTAAGTGAAAGCGTAGTTCTATTTGTTTATCATCCTCACTAACAACCTCGACTTTGGTCACAAGATCATCTTTGTAATCTTTTAACTTTTGCAGTTGTTTTTGCGGCAGAGGATCAATTTTAAAATAGAGCTTTGCCTCTTTTTGCTCAAGCCAGTAGTCCCAAAAAGCCTTGCCCTGAAACTCCACTTGCGTTGCATCTGATTTTTTTCCAATACTAAGGTTAAGTGCTAGGGCCTTAGAAACCATACCAAAGTTGAATGCAAAGCCAATAAGCAGCAAGATCGTCAATCTTACAACACGACAATGCTCTATGTAAAACATCCTGTTTCTAATAAAATCCAACACTTATCAGCCCTTCCTAGGCAAAAATTTTTCTCTACCTTTATAAAGAGCACAAAGGGTGCCAAAAATGGATGAAGCTCAAAGTGTAAATAATTCTTCGACACAGGCTTCTAGACCTAAAAACCTTGGCATCTTGCCAAAGCTATGACATCAGACAATGGAAGAGGTAAACCAACGTCTATTTTTCTTAAAAATACACATAAATTCTCATCACTTAGATATGAAGTCCGAATAAACACCTGAGAACAACATGAAATACTACGGGATAGCATTTTTATTATTAACAGCATGTGTATCGGTTAGCATCGAAAAGCCTCGCAATTCTGAAAAAGCGAAGAACTATTCAATGCTCAGCCCATCGGAGCCCTTTCAGCTAAAGGACAAAGAGCCATTTGATAAATTTTGGCTACACCCCAAAAATGGTAACTCCATATCACTGCAAACCGCCTGCGGTCCCAATGACCCCAGACTTAGTCAATTGAGCCATGAAGCCCTACTTGGAATCGAGGATTTAGCAGAACTAGAGCGAGATCGTTTTCGTTATAATGGCCGAGGCGCCTTGGAAACGATCCATACGGGCCGCGTGGATGGGATCGAAATAAAAATTGCCACCCTTGTTTTTAAAAAGAATCATTGCAACTACACGCTTAATTACTTTGGTCTAAAAAAATACTTTGATAGCAATTGGAAAGATTATCAAGCCGTCAAAAAGAACCTCAGGGTGAAATGATGGGTATCATGGCGCAGGTAAACTATATTTTAGAAAGATACTTTGACCTGATAGGTGGCTTTTGGAAGCTTTTTCTAGAGTTTAGCAAAGAAGTCTTTACCAAGAAAATTGAGTTCAAACTTTTACAAGATCAAATTTATCTCGTTGGTTTAAAATCTTCTGTATTGGTTATTGTGACGGCCATATGCTCGGGCTTAGTTTTAGCCCTACAGTTTGGTTTGGGCTTAGAAAAGTTTGGCGGAAAACTTTATGTACCAAAGCTTGTTTCTCTCTCGTTTGTACGCGAACTAGGACCTGCCTTTACTTCTTTGGTCATCGCAGGCCGCGTGGGCGCTGGTTATGCATCCGAAATTGGTTCTATGGTTGTTACACAGCAAATAGATGCCATACGCGCACTTGGCACATCCCCTATGACCAAAATCGTAGTGCCCCGGGTCCTAGCTCTTGCCATAAGCCTTCCCATACTAACACTCATTGCGATCATAGGAGGACTTTGGGCCTCCTTAATTTTAGGAAATATTGAGTTGGATTTAGATACCCATTTTTATTACGCACGAATCGTGCAAACTCTGGAGTTTCCAGATCTGATGCTGGCAATGGTAAAAACTTTTGTCTTTGCCATTATGGTATCGATTCCTGCTTGTTACTACGGCTTAAATGTAAACAGCGGCACTCGCGGCGTGGGAATCGCAACAACCAAAGCGGTGGTGGCCGGAACCATTTTAATATTTATCAGTAATTTTGTAATAACAAAGATCTTTTTTATGGTGATCACATGAGTTTTATTGAAGTTAAAAACTTTAAAAAATCTTTTGGCGATAAAGTCGTACACAAAGATGTGACCTTCACCGTAGAAAAGGGCGAATGCATGGGGCTGCTAGGGGGCTCTGGAGCCGGCAAGTCCGTCATACTACGAGCCTTAATAGGTCTAGAAAAACCCGATAGTGGAAGCATCAAGATTGATGGGGCGGAAACTTTTGGATTAAAAGAAAGACAGTGGATTCCTATACGCAAGCGTGTAGCCTATGCTTTTCAAGGCGGAGCTTTGTTTGATTCCATGACCGTAATGGAAAATATATCCTATCCATTACAAGAGCATACGAATCTTAATGAAAAAGAGATTGAAGAAAAAGTATTAAAAACTCTGGAAGATTTAGGTCTAAGCGGCACAGAGGACTTGCTACCGGCAAGTCTTTCTGGCGGCATGCAAAAACGCGTAGGGCTTGCAAGAGCCATTGTTTTGGATCCTGAAGTTATACTTTACGATGAGCCCACAGCAGGGCTTGATCCTTTTAACACCATTCGCATTCAAGAAACCATTATGCAGCTGAAAGAAAGAGGGGTTACCTCTATTTTGGTAACTCATGATATGCCAAGCGCATTTGCTGTATGCGACAAAATGGCTGTACTTGAGGCTGGTAAAATTGCAGCAAGTGGCAAAATTTCTGATTTAGATACTAAAAAAGGTGGCGTGATCTACCGATTTGTACATGGAGAGATAAAGCAAAATGGATACAAAAAGTAATACAAAAGCTGGAATATTTGTTGTCATAGGCCTTAGCCTATTTGTGGTGATGCTATTTGCCATAAGTGGGAACTCTTCTTTTTTTAATGCTACATATCGATTGTACGTAAAAATGCCAGAAGTAAGAGGTATAGCCACTGGCTCGGTGGTCCAACTTGTGGGCGTCCCTGTGGGTAATGTGGAGGAAATCACTTTCAATCAAAAAGGCGACTTGGTTATGGTGTTGCTGATTGAAAGCGATTATCAAGAAAGAATCACGGAAGGCTCCATTGCTGGCCTTCGAACGCAAGGGGCTTTGGGTGATAAATTTGTTTATATTATGCCAGGAGATTATGGTGCACCTCCATTAAAAGATGGCGACTATATTACAACAGAAGAAGGTAGTGATTTATTCTCCGCATTGAGCGAGAAGGGAGACCAGGTAGAGTACTTATTTGAAATGCTCCGTGATGCACGCGATTTAATTAGAGAAATCAAAGGCGATGGCGAGATTAAAGATGCCATTATAAGTCTTAAGCAAGCAGCAGCCAATTTGAATCAATTTACGAGTGATCTTAACGGCAATGGTAGTGGTAAGGAATTACGCAATACTATAGAAAGGCTGAATCAAATCATGGCCAAAATTGACAATGGCAATGGTAGCCTGGGAGCCCTAATCAATGATCCCAGCTTATATAAAAAACTGAACGACTTTTTGGGCGGCAAAGATGTCAGTCCAATTAAAAGCGCCATAAGGGATTCCATCCAAGAAATCGAACAATAATGTTTTTTAAGAGGCTACACAAAAGCCCAGTTTTTGCATTTTCATTGACATCGCTACTAACAAGGCTAAACTAAGACAATGCAGCAAATGCCTATGATTCCAAGCAAAGCATTTCAAACCAGTTTTGGCGGCTCTTTGCTAAAAAATTCTCACGCCAAGGTTGCACGCCCCTTCTCCCCCAGAGCGGCGATTCATGTTGTGTTGAAATCTTCCAAAGCCAACAAAGAAAATAGCTTTTACAAACACAAAAAATTTCTGCAGCGATTGCTAGAAAAACAATCTCGAAAACATTTTGTAAAAATCTATCAGTGGCAAAGTATGGGCAATCACTTGCATCTACTAGTTAAATGCAAAGATAAAAGTCATTTTAATAATTTTTTACGGGCCATCAGCGGACTGATCCCAAGACATATTTTAAATGCACAAAGAGGTAGCGCAAAGGGCATGAAGTTTTGGGATCAGCGCCCCTTTTCTCGCCTGATTCGATGGGCGAAGGATTACAAAAACATGCTCTGGTATATGCGAAAAAATGATTACCAGGCAAAGGGCTATGATTCTGAGCACGCCCAATATCTAGTACATATCGACAAACTTTGGCGAAAGCTTGTCACAGCGCTCGAATAAAAATCAAGCCTTGAAAGCTGCTCCAGCATTTAAGAATATAATCTTATGACACATAAAAAAGAGCTTGCCGTTTTTTTGCTGATCTTTTTTTCGGCTTTCACTCTTTCGGACTATGAGTCCAAAGAAGTGGCTTTTTTAATTCCGCAATCTTCGGTTTACGCTGGCGAGCTTTTGCACCTGCCTGCCAAGGGTGAATACCTCATTGGGGGCAAGAAAGCGTCCTACTACAATGGCCGTCAATTTGCGGTGGTTGGCCTCAGCAAAAACAAACAAATTCGCATCACCAAAATTATTGATCGCAAAAGCTCTTTTTACCACCGACTTTTCGGCGGAAAAATCTACCGAAGCGAACACCAAGTTTTAGAAATGAAGCGGCCAAAGCTGTACAAAGACAATCTTTTGCGGCTGCCTGCCAGCGTTTGGAAAAAGGTCAACCGCCAAGACAAAATCCAGCAAGAGCGCAATAAACTAAGAAAGATACTCAACACAGAATATGCCAATGACGATTTGGGCTGTCTGCAATACCCTATTGAATCGGTTAGAGTTTCAAAATTTGCCGCACCTCGAACTCTTCCCAACGGCTACGCTTACTATCACACGGGCTTAGACTTACGCTCCCGCAGTCCGGAGCCAATTTTGTCCATGGGAGATGGTAAGGTTATACTGGCCGAGCATATGACCAGCCCTGGCAATATGGTCATTGTTCACCACGGTAAAGGGCTTGTTTCTCGCTATATGCATTTAAGCAAAATCGATGTGCAAGTGGGCCAACAAGTGAAAAAGGGTGAGGCTGTGGGACTAAGCGGCGGCACAGGCAGGGTGGAAGCTCCGCACCTGCACTGGGAAATTATGTGGAAGGGGAACCATGCGAACCCCGAGCATTTTGTGCCTTTGTGGAATCGTCATTGTTCTCCAACGTGAAAATCACCTTATCGATCCACTCCCAACCCGCGGCCTCATTGATCTTTTCTTTAATGGGCGTCGACATATAGGAAAGCTCGCTAAGCCAAACCGAGTTTTTCACGGCAATAAAGAGTCTGCCACGGTAAAAATTTTTGGGGCGTGAGATTTTGGCAATATCAGGGCCTACGATTTCTTCCCAAAGCTGGTACATTTTCCATGTTTGAAAAGCATTCCCCAGGGGTGACTTGCTATTTTGCAAAAGGCCCTGTAGGACTTCTGTTATATTTTTAGGCCCTTTATTTGCCTTTTCTTGTAAGTTGGAAAACCAAAACCTTGGGCCTTTTAAACTCATATTAAAGAGCTAACATGCAAAAAGAAATGAAAGCAATACATATCGTGGGAGCCGGCCTGGCTGGCAGTGAGGCAGCCCTCCAGCTAGCAGAAAAGGGCTATTCGGTCTTTTTGTATGAAATGCGCCGTCAACAATTGACCCCGGCCCATAAGACCGAAAAATGTGCCGAGCTCGTTTGCTCCAACTCTTTTGGCTCCATGACCGATTACTCCGCACCGGGCCAACTAAAATGGGAAGCTGAAAAATTGGGATCCAACATTTTAGCCGCCGCAAAAGAAGCCTATATACCTGCCGGCATGGCTTTGGGTGTGGACCGCGAGATCTTCTCGCAGATCATTCATACAAAGGTCAGCGAGCACCCAAAGATCACATTGGTGGATCAAATCGTGGAGTCACTAGATCAGATCCCTCGGCCAGCCATCATTGCCACCGGCCCACTCACCCACGAGAATCTTGCAAAGAGCATCGCCGAGCATTTTGAAAAACCCGATTTTTTATACTTCTTTGATGCCATTGCCCCGATCATTGATACGGATAGTATCAATACGGAGATTGCGTGGAAGGCTTCGCGCTGGGGAAAAGGCAGCGATGATTATTACAATTGCCCACTAAATAAAGAAGAATACTATCGATTAATAGAAGAGATGGAAAAGGCACGGAAGATTGAAGCTAAAGACTTTGAAAAGCTTACGCCATATTTTGAATCCTGCATGCCGATTGAGGAGATGATTCGAAGGGGCAAGGAAACTCCGCGCTTTGGCCCCATGTCGCCCAAGGGACTGGATGATCCGCGCACGGGCCGATGGCCCTATGCCGTCGTACAGTTAAGGCAAGACAACAAGGAAGGAACGGCTTTTAATATGGTGGGATTTCAAACCAAGATGGCCTATGGAGAGCAGAAACGAATCTTTCGCATGATTCCGGGCCTAGAAGACGCCGAATTTTTAAAACTTGGTAGCATTCACCGCAATATGTATTTGGACTCCCCTAGGCTTCTTAATGAGGATCTATCCAGCCCGAAAGACCCGTATTTGTATTTTGCTGGTCAGATTACTGGAGTAGAAGGCTATTTTGATTCGACCTGTATGGGAATGCTAACAGCAAAGTTTTTAGATGATAAACTAAAGGACCGAGGATTCCAACCACCGCCCAGAGCCAGCGCCATGGGCTCCCTACTAAATGCGATTACCAAAGAAGAAAAAGAAAACTTTCAGCCCACCAATATTAATTTTGGCTTGTTTCCCAATTTAACAGAAGAACATTATCAAGGCAGAAAGAAGATTCCTAAAAAAGAGAAAAAAGAGATTCAGCTACACTTAGCTAAAGAAGCTTTTGCTAAGTGGCTAACAACAATATAGCTTCCAACATAAAAAAAGGCAGCCCGAAAGCTGCCTTCTTCACTCAAGCTATCAACTCCAATTAGAAGTTAGCAGCCCATCTCCAGTATACACCATTCTCGTCATTATCATCAGTGTTACGAGTAACTGCTTCGTAGAAAAGACCAGTATCAATGCCCTCACTTAGAGTCCACACATGACCAACTTTGTAAATGGACTCTAACTCTTGGTTAACTGCAGAACCAAAATCAGAAGCCTCAAAACCATCAGTCATCATGTACCAAGCATAAACAGAACGATCTTCCTGGTATTTCCAGTCAAGATGTAAAGCCATTGCACCTAAGCTTTCTGCATCGGTACCGGTAGCAGCAGAACTATCGAAGTTAACATACTCAAAACCTGCATCTAGCATGTCAGAGGTGTAGTCAAGTGTAGCACGCATAACATCAGTACCGTTTACGTTGTCAGCACCAGAGTCAGATGTGTTGTTTTTACCAGTACCATGAGTGTCATAACCTAGAGCAATACTAAAATTGTCATTGATTTTACCCATAAGGTAAGCACCATAACCAGTTACATCATGAGAAGAACCAGTTGTTCCACCGTTAACGATCGTAGTAGTAGGACCGTTGTTTAAGGAAAGTTCTAAAGCCCACATATCATTGAACATGATATTGTAGTTCAAACCACCGTAGTTGAATAAATTCTCATCAGCAGTAGCACTTTGAGCAGCAGTTACAATACCAGCAATTGTGCGAGCTGCAGAACGATGAATCCAAAATCTGTGACTCTTATCGTACTCACGCTCAAAAGCGTTCTTTAGCATACCAACCATTAAAGTATGACCATCGGCTAGCCAGTCTTTACCAGTGATATAAGCACGATTCAAAGAAACAGTTGGATTGTTATTAGCACCAACAGTATTGTTACCAGTAACATCGTCACCAGCAATGCTTAACTCAGCTGACCAATTGTCATTAAAAGAATGACCAACAACTATACGAGCACGCTCTAAGTTAAAACCCATTGGAGTGATTCGGTCATTACCACCAGTGGCACCATTGTCCATAACCATTCCAAAGCTTGTCCACAACTCGCCATTTACTTTCGTCTCAGCCTGAGCAGCAGAGAAAGCAAACACGATGCTTAGTAAGCTGATAAATTTAAAATGTTTCACATTACCTCCCAGGCTGTATCGCCCTTTGTTTTAAACAAGTTAATAAACCTTATGTCTATTAAACTTTAAAAATTAAAAACCATTAGGTTCTCCTATATTGAAACTAAACAATAATAATAATTCAAGACTTTTTGTTGTGGTAAAATGTAATTAATTCGCTTTTTACGCGCAATTCCTAATCATTAGTCTAGGTTTTAAGCGCTTTTGAAATGAATTATGTAACGCAAGAATTGTCTTGCTTAGAAAATAAGTATTTTCGCTTTAATTCCGTGTTATTACTTGTGATTTTTTTAATAGAAAAAATTAAAGTTCGGCTTCGGGTTTTAAACCCTTCTTTTTAATCTTTTCCACCAATGTGGTTCGGTTCAATCGCAACAACTTGGCTGCTTGATTGCGATTCCAACCGGTCTTTTCTAGGGCCTGCATGATTAGTTGGTTTTCATAGGCATCCACTGCCGCATTGAAATCCAAGCCATTTGTCGGAATGTTTGCAGAAACATTACTAGTGCGTACCACTTGCTGTTCGGCGTATTTTGCAGGGAGATCCTCCACTGAGATAATGCCGCTTCCTTTTAAAATGGACAGTCTCTCTACCAGATTCTCCAGCTCTCTCACATTTCCTGGCCAACGATAATTCACCAATAGCTCCAGTGCTTCTGGGCTAATGCCATCTATATTACGATTTTTCTCTTGATTAAATCGCGTCATAAAGTGATGAAAAAGAACCGCCACATCATCCTTTCTCTCTCTTAGTGCAGGTATGTGTACCGGTATTACGTTTAGTCTATAATATAAGTCTTCGCGAAAGCGTCCCTGTGCCACGGCCTTTTCCAAATCCACATTGGTGGCCGCAATCACTCGTACATCTACCTCTTTGGTCTTTGGACTGCCGACTGGTTCAAAAGTTCTTTCTTGCAAAACTCGCAGCAACTTTACCTGCAAGTTCATGGACATATCACCAATCTCATCCAAAAACAGCGTGCCGCCATCGGCCATTTCAAAACGTCCCATACGATTTTGAATCGCACCCGTAAATGCACCCTTTACATGTCCAAAGAGTTCAGACTCTAAGAGCTCACCCGGAATTGCTCCGCAATTAACGGGCACAATGGCCTTTTCGGCACGGGAGGAATTATAATGAATGGCGCGGGCAAAGAGTTCCTTTCCCGTACCACTTTCTCCCGAAATCATCACGGTGGCATCCGAGTCGGCAATACGGTCCACCATTTCAATTACTTGCATCAATTCACTGCTTTGCCCCACGATATTTTCAAAACGATACTTTTGTTGTAGTTGAGATTTTAAGGAGTGGTTTTCTTGAACCAAATTTTTGTGTTGCAATGCTTTCTCAATAATCGAATCAATTGCATGAATATCAAAGGGCTTGGTCAAATAATGAAAGGCCCCTTGCTTGGTCGCCTCCACAGCCGATTCCACCGATGCATTTCCTGTAATAATAATGAACTGCATATTTTGGTACATCGACTTTAATTCACGCATTAGTTGCAATCCGTTTCCGTCTGGTAGACTTAAGTCCACAATGGACAAATCGACACCGGAGGAGGCTAAAGCCTTCGCTTCTTTGACACTACTAGCGGTTAGGACCTGGTAATTTTTTTTATCCAGTATGCGAAAAAGGGCGGTTCTTAAACTGGACTCGTCATCGACGATAAGAAGCTTTCTAGCTTGCATGAACACCTCTCCTAGGTACAACTCACATCCTTCATGGACATGGGAATCAGCTGGAATATCTACGGAAGCTAATCTCTATACTTAGGCTATGTCAGACAAACAATTAGTGTCAATTGAGGGTGTCAAAGATTTGGACTTAAGCTGGAGGTTTTTTCCTAGCTAAACTCAACCTTACCCGAAGCCCTTCGGTCTTCGCTGGTAAAACCTCGATCTTAGACTGGCATCTCTCCAAAATATGATAACAAGTCGTAAGTCCTAAGCCTTTATGAAAGCTAGGATTCTTGGTGGTAAACAAAGGATTGAAAACTTGCAGTTGGGATTTTTGATCCATGCCTGGACCATTGTCAGTGATTTCTATAATCACCTGGTCTGCGGTCACTTCCATGCATACTTGTATCTTAGGTGTTTGGGTTGCCGCCTCTGTAAATGCCTCTAAGGAATTACGGAATATCTCTAAAATCACCTGACTAAATGCATTTTCTGAGATTTCCAAAAGCGGGTCCTCTAGAATTTCCGGCATATGCAATTGAACGCTAGCTTTGTGCAACTCAGGACTTAGCAGAGCCATCACCTTTTTGAAATTATCTTTTAGCTTTGATCCTTGTTTATCTATGGCCACATCTTGTCTAGAAAAATCTAGAAGATTTTTAACTTTCATTTTTGCCTCTTCCGTGGCTTCCAGCATATCTTTTAAAACCTCATAAACTTCAGATTTCTCCGGCGCTTCGGATAATAAAATCTGCAACAAACTATGCATTCCCGATATGGGGTTATTCAAATCATGCGCAATGCTGCTGCCAATAATCCCTAAATCTTTTAACATCATGGATTCCATGCGGGATTGACCGTATAGATACTTCTCCGTCACAGGATAATAAGTATGTACATAGTTTTTCTTATTATCATCTAAATAAAGAGTATTACTATTCACCTCAAAGTATTGCATTTGGTCGGATTTCTTATCGTAATTTTGCAAATAAAAATCTTTTTCTAAATGGCAACCCTCACATGCTTGCTCTTGACCAAACAAAGCTGCATAGCACTTTTTCCCCGTTTTCTGCTTATTGCTAAGTAACAAGTTTCTGTCTTCATCCACCACAATGATATCAACTGGAAAAGCCTCAAATGTCTTCTTCCAAGTATCCAACCATGCAGCCGTTTGACTTTCTTGTAAAAAGCGAACGATCAATACCTCGATTATGGCCGATATTTCTTCCAAGTATTTCTTTTCCACAGACAGAAAGTCTTTTTCCCGAATATAATGAATGGCAACTTCCCCATATTCTCTGACGTCAAAGCGGTACTCATAACTAGATTCCATGGCATCGTAAGCACCAGCAGTGCGAATCTGAACCAAATCCAAAGCAAAGTATGGCGCCAAACTCTCTTGCATTCGCTTTTCTAGGTCTTTTAAATTGTTTGCTTGCAAGATTGCCACAAGCAGGCGCCGAGTAGCCTCTGTGCGCTTTTCAAGAAATTCTTTTTTATGCAGCAATGCTGCGGTTTTTCCCTTTTCACTTTGCAATTCCGAATCCAAAAGGACGCGCTCTAAATCCTGTTTTTCTACTTGCTCGTTTAAAATAGCAATCAAATCCTCTTGCTGTAGATCTTCTTGCAAACAAAGGTTTGCCTGATAAAAAGCCTCTTCCACAACCTTAGAATCCCAAACACCAATCATCTGAAAGATGGGAAGATATTGGAAACTTTGCCAAAAATGCTCCTCTTCACCTGCTCGAACACAGTGAATCACCGGTACCGGCAAATCTTTTAATTGCTTTGCCAAATCCGAAATTTGATAAGAAAAATGTAACCACTCCACCGCAACCACTGCTTGGGAGTACTTACTTTGCCAGCCTTGTTCGACAAAAGGATCAACAACCTGATGGTGGCAATCCAATTTTAAGGGGCTACCTAACAGAATAAGGGCGGGCTCTAGAGCTGACATACTTCTACAATCTCAACAACTCGGCTTACCGTGTAATCGGGTGCATCCTCTGGACTTTCAGGTTTCACATGCTCGTATTCTCCATGTTGCACCCAGCATGTTGGCATGCCCAAACTTTTGCCCGCCATGATTTCATCATCAAAACGATTACCAACACAAAGGACTTCACTTGCTTGCAATTGATATTTCTGCATTAACTGCAAAAAGGCATCTCTTTTTTCTTGCTCACGGCTTCGATCCACGAGCACGATTTCTTTGAAAAAAGGCGCAATGCCTAGAGCGTCTACTTTTTGCTGTTGCGTATTTGGTATCCCAGCACTTACCAAAAACAGATCATGGGAAGAACATAGACGATCGAGCATGGCATTTACCCCAGCAAAAGTTTCCAAATTCTCCTTGATATCTCGAGCATAAAAAGCTCTGTAACCCGCTTTTGCCACTTCTTCGGATGCTCCAAAGTGAGCCGCAATGGCGGAAAAAACATTTTCACTAGGATGCTGACGAAAAATTTCTTTTCTTACGTTATGACAATCCTCTGCAGTCGCAGAAAGGCCCGCTGCTATCATGGCGTCTGCTGCCTCTTCATAGGCTTTTTCCACCAACAGCTCCGAGGTATTCATTAAGGTATCGTCCAAGTCAAAAATTATTGCGCGAATCTTCATTTGTCCCTCATGGAAGTGTCATTTAATATCTCTATAAGCGCCGGCTGAAAACGCGGCCAAACTTCGGCCAAAGCAACCCCCGCTTCTTCTTCAATGCATATCACCGGTATATCATGATCTTTATTCGCAAAGGAGCTTAAACTACCCGGTGTGGGGTAGCCTATATCACTGACAATTTCGTAATTCGACGCCCGGGCAAGGCGTTGAGCATCGAGCCGGCCTTTTTCCCCGCTGCAAACAATACATGGCTTCCAGGAATGGAAATGCAAAATCAAACGCGGCCTTTCTGCCTCAATTAAAGCAGTCAGTGCTTGAATTTCTGGTTCGCTCGCCGCTTTTGTGCCCGGGAAATAACGAGGGGCATCGCAATCGGGCGACCAGTTTTTTGCCGGATAATTGCGATTTAGATCCACGCCGTTGCCATTGGTGCGCTCCACTTTCATGTAGCCATCAGGATTTAAACAGGGGATTAATATCCAAGGACTGGTTTTTTCCGAACTGTGTTCTAAATACTGCAGGAAGCGTGTAGCCAGCTCCACACCTTCGGGTTCATCGCCATGAACTCCGCCAATAAAAAGCAGGGGTTTGTGATTTTTTTCAAATACAAAACCACCGCCATATGCTAGTGAAATGGCATGGCCACCTGCAGATTTTGCCCACTCTTTAATAACATTCATTGTGATTATTAAACTAATGGTGGTACTAATTGGCAAAGGATTTAAGAGGTAATTATGCAAGAGATTTCCGCGATTATATTGGCTGCTGGTAAGGGCACCCGAATGAACTCGCCCTTGCCCAAAGTTTTACACCCAGTGGCTGGTCTACCCATGATAAGTTATGTTTTGTCGGCCATTCGCAGCCTGGAACCAAAAGAATGCCGGGTTGTAGTGGGACATGCAAAAAACTTGGTGCAATCTGTGGTAGAACCCTTAGGCGCTAGCTGTTATGTGCAAGAAAAACAATTGGGAACCGGCCATGCCGTACAAATGGCGCAACCGTCTTCTATGCAGGGGCACATACTCATAGTAAATGGAGATCACCCACTCTTGCAGGCAGCGGACTTACAATCTTTTGTCGAACAATTTGAAAAACAAGAAGCAGATGTTGCTGTGTTAAGTGCAGAGATGGAGGAGCCAGGAGCCTTTGGCCGCATCATTCGCCATAACGGTGACTTTCGCGCCATAGTAGAGGCGCGCCACGCTGGCAAAGAAACCTTAGAAATCAAAGAAGTAAATACGGGCATCTACTTGATTCGCAGCGGGCTGCTAGAAGATCTCACCTCAGCTATCGAGATGAATGCAGAAAAAGAAGAGTTCTACCTGACGGACATTGTCGATATTGCAAATGAAAAGGATTATAAAGTTTTGGCCATTCCAGCAAAAAACCCAAGAGTTGCCTTTGGCGTGAATACACAAGAAGAATTGGCCCAAGCAAGCAAAAGCATATTTCAAGCTAAAGTTAAAACCTTGATGCAAGAAGGTGTTGTGGTCATCGACCCAGAGTCTACCTACGTAGAGCCAACGGTTCGCATAGGACCCGGCTCCGTTTTATACCCCGGCACTTTCATTAAGGGCTTAACCACCATTGGGCATAGCTGCGTGCTAGAGCCCAATGTTTTTATCAAGAACACGGACATTGCGGATGCTTGCCAAATTCGCGCCGGCTCATATTTAGAAGATTGCAGCATTTCAGAAAAAGCCATGATTGGCCCCTACGCAAGATTGCGACCCGAAACCAAAATCGGTAAAGATGCCAAGGTTGGAAATTTTGTAGAAATGAAAAAGGTCAACTTTGGTGAAGGCTCGAAAGCCTCCCACCTCACATATTTAGGAGATGCAGATATTGGCAAAAATGTGAATGTTGGCTGCGGCACAATCACTTGCAACTACGCTGCCAATCGCAAAAAGTACAAAACTATTATAAAAGACGGCGTCTTCGTAGGTAGCGACACTCAATTTGTGGCGCCCGTAACCATAGGCGAAGATGCGGTGATTGGCTCCGGCTCCACCATTACCAAGGATGTGCCCGACCGAGCCCTAGCCGTTGCCCGAGGCAAACAATTTATAAAGGAAGATTATATAGCAAAGGATGAAGACGAATGTGCGGAATCATAGGCTACTATGGCAATAAGGTTGTAAAAGACGTCTTGTTTGACGGTTTAAAAAAACTAGAATATCGCGGCTACGATTCTGCAGGAGTTGCCATTTACGATAAAGACCAATACCGAGTGATACGTGCTCGCGGCAAATTGAACCACTTAAAAGAACGCTTAGATGGCGAAAACTTCTCAGGAAAAATTGGCATTGGTCATACCCGATGGGCTACACACGGCATTCCCTCAGAAACCAACGCTCATCCCCATCAAGTAGGTAAAATTAGTTTGGTACATAATGGAATCATTGAGAACTACCAAGAAATCAAAGAAACCTTGGTTCGTGGGGGCGCCAAAATTTCCAGTGAAACTGATTCTGAGTTGATTGCCCATCTTATTTCACAAGAAGTGGAGCAAGGACATGATTTAAAAAAAGCCGTCGACCAGATTATACCGAAACTGGAGGGAGCTTACTCCATTGTTGCCACCTCCCTGGATGAACCTGATACGATGATTGCCTTTAAAAATGGTCCACCAATGGTACTTGGCCTCGGCAAAGAAGAGATCTTTGTAGCCAGTGACGCGCAGGCCATCATACACCATACCAACAAAGTGATCTTTTTAGAGGATTTAGAAGTGGTGAAAATCCAAGGTACAAATTATGAGATATTCTCAGCCAACGGCTTCCCCATTGAAAAAAACATTCATACTTTAAACATGAGCCCGGAAGCCATTGAAAAACAGGGCTACAAACACTTTATGAAAAAAGAAATCTACGAGCAGCCGCGTGTGGTGGCCAATGCCATGCGCGATCATATTGATCTGGAAACTTTAAAAGTGGCCCTTGAAGTACTGAATTCTGAGGACCAGATCATTGCCGCCGAAGACTTAAAAGAAGATCTGGCGAAAGTACAACGCATTTTTATTGTTGCCTGTGGAACCAGTTATTACGCTGGTTTGTATGGCGAATACCTCATTGAAAATATGGCGCGCATACCAGTGGAAGTCGAGTTTGCCTCTGAATTTCGCTATCGACATCCGGTGATACCAGAAAATTCCTTGGTCTTGGTGATTTCCCAGAGCGGCGAAACGGCAGACACCCTAGCCAGTTTACGTATGGCGAAGGAACAGGGAGCCAAAATTTTAAGTATTTGCAATGTGGACAAATCTTCCATAGATCGCGAGGCCTATTATCGCCTATTTATGAGAGCCGATGTGGAAATTGGTGTGGCAAGCACTAAGGCATTAACAACGACTATGACAGTTTTAAATCTGTTTGCCATCTATCTGGGGACTAGCCGGGAGCAAATCAATTCCGAACAAGAAAAACATTTGGTTAGAAGCCTGCAGGCTCTACCATCAGAGATGGAAAAGGTTCTTGCTTACGATAGCTTTTTTGAAGACGCGGCCAAAAGCCTAAAAGACTTCCGAGGTTTTTTATACCTGGGACGTGGAGCCAATTATCCGGTAGCTATGGAGGGTGCTCTTAAGCTTAAGGAGCTAGCTTATATGCATGCGGAAGGCTATGCCGCAGGAGAAATGAAACACGGCCCCATCGCATTGATCGATGATCGAATGGTGGTCGTAGTGGTAGCACCATCCGATTCGGTTTATGAGAAAACCCTAAGCAACCTAGAAGAGGTGCGTGCGCGCGGCGGCCATATTATCGCCATCGGTACCGAAAAAAATGAGAAACTGAAAAATTTAAGTAAACACTATTTGGCCATACCGAAATCCACTTGGAATCTAAACCCCATCCTATCGGTAATACCTCTACAACTTATGGCCTATCACCTGGCTGACAACTTAGGCCTTGATGTGGATCAACCTAGAAATTTGGCCAAATCCGTGACCGTAGAGTGATCTAAAAACGATAGTGCATTCTTGTGGAATAGTCTTTGATTCGAGCCACGCGATGACGAATTTCCTCGTAGCTGGCTCGTTGTTTAGCCGCATCCGACAACCTTTCAAAATGACGCTGTAAAATCTGATAGGCTCTCTCGTAGTGTTGCAAAAATAGGTAGCGCTTACCAATCTCAATATCAAGAGCCTTCGCCGGCATATATATCTCATTGGCGTTCTCATAAAGGTGGCGACTTAGCGCAATGGCCTCACTAAGCGGCTGCTGCAATTCAGTGTAAACATCTTGCCCATCGCGCAGTTGGTAAAGCAGCTCCTCGATTTGCCACATAATTTCACGCAGCTCCTTCATTTTCACCACGGTATTGGGGTTCTTACCGTTTTCAAAAACATTCTTACAGACACTTGCTTTTATGGGTTGGGCTAGAAACAGAAAACAAAGAAAGACTTTTATCAATTTAATAACTCCGTGTTAAATGCCAAATAACCTGCGCCAGGTTGAAAAACAATCTCTTTTAAGACTTCTGCTGGAAAAGACAGTATTAATTTTCGTCCTTGCTGATAAGTTCTAGGGGAAATTACAATGGAATCCAGCCAGTAATCGGCCTGTTGAAAAGCGCTGCCGCCCAAAGAATAATCCACCAACCAATTGTAGGTTTCCTGCCCATCTCGGCGAGTGCGGGTAAAAATTTGCCTGCGATTACCAATATCACGACTCTTGATTTCAATTCTCCAATCATCGCCACTTAGTAGTCTCGCAAAATATGAAGCACGATTCTCCTTGCCATCGTATCTAGTCATCACCCGAGGCCAACGAGTACTGATTAAACTAGAAAATTCAGGAAGGTTTTTATTGTAAAATCCCTTCAGATAAAAATCACTTTCTTGGATTTGCAGACTCTCCCACTGCCCAGAAAAAACCAAGTGGATGCGATTAAACTCTTGGCCGCAGCGGTACAAGGTATAGGAAATGCGTCTTTTATTAAGCAGGTTTTCTTTTACCACACGCATTGCAAAGGCTTCTTCTGGGGCGCAAGCATATTCATTCGCCCGGTCGAAGTAGCGAACATTGTCTTCTGTACGATGCCCATACTCACGGTGAATGTCGGTAAAGGCTATTTGAAATACCGATAGCGAGCGGATAAAAACTTCATCCGGATCTAAAAAGATATCGGCAGCATACAATGGCTGAGCCAAAAGCATGAAAAAAACAAAGTTAAAATTCTTGGATAACAATGCGGCCCTCTTCTATATCTTCTTTCTTTTTTTCTAAAAAGTTGATCACGGGAGCTATTTGGCCCGACTTTAATATGTCGATATTTTCAATCAAATCACGGTAAAACTGCGTCACACTCGTTGCCGCAGCAACCACCCTGGTCTCTGGCAAAGACAAAAGATTGTGCATATGCACACCGCCAAAGTAGTAGGCCACCGTACTTCGCACCGTGCTTTGAATATACTGGTCAAATTGTCTTTTTGATAAATACAAGTTCGAATTCGGCCATCGATATCGAGCTTCATTTTTCTCTTTGTTGTAAAATAAAAAGATCCGCTTAACTCTTTCATTTAAATTTGAATCAACATTGGGATAATAAAACTCAATCCGAATCTTTTTTTGATCCTCATACCTTCTGGCGGTAAACTTATTTTCGCCTCGGTAAATATAGGCATATTCCCTTACCTTATCTGCCGTTTTACGAATCACTATATTATAAAGCGCACTACCCTTTTGCGCAAATTGTACCACCCGTTGCGTTTCGCCCTTTCGCAGGTCCAAAAATTCCAATTCATGAATAAGTTTATCGGCATCCAATGGCGGCAAGGCCTCACCATCTCGTTTTAAATAAAACGTAAAGTAGTTCTCTTGGTTGCAACCCACAAAACGTAAGGACTCTTTCCACCCTGTTTCTGTTTTCGTACGTCCATATAGTACACTGGCAAGAATTTTGTTGGTATTATCAAGAGCATAACCGCAGGCAGAAGAATCGGTAGTACTATAAAAGTCCACCCGATTACCTAGAGTCTTGTGTGCATAATTGGTGAAGAGTTGCTGGTATTTGGTGCGCACATTGGAAATATAATCCACACCAAAACTTGATAGCAAATTGTCCACCTCGCGTTTGTTGTCCACGCGAAATGACTCCATGGCAAAACTTGATATACAAAAACTAAGTACTAATTTTAATAGCATTTTTTCTTATCATATTTCTTTTGTACATCCGGGTCCGTAGAATGCGCCCTTAAGTAACACTCGTCTTTTTGGTCGTACTGGTAGTAAGAGCGCGGAGTAATGCTAAAAGTGGATGGGTTTTGTTTAAAACCATAATAAACCTGTATAGGGTCTAAATCCTCCCAAGCCTCCGGATAATCTTTTTTATTTAGTGCAATCCCCACCGCAATATCATTAATAGGATTTTCAGGATCATAACCTATATCCAATCCATTTAATACCACAGGACCGGCCAAAACATTTTCTAATTCCCAATGGTAGTGAACTTCCTTATCCCCAGACTTTGCACTTAAGATAATCGGCGCATCCAGTAAGTTCTTTGGAATTTTCTTGTCACGCGGGGCCAACATAAAGGCAATGTTTTGTTTTCTTGAACCTAGAACCGATGGCACTACCGTGATCTCAAAATTTTCAGGAGTGAACAGTTTTTCTAGTGCATGGTAATCGGCGGCCACTGGCGGTTCGTAAATATCATTTCTACGTAAACCGTCCTTATAGTCCGAGGTAAAATAATAAAGATTGTTAAACGGATTTTCTTTGGTCACCACATCCATGGGATTCATCTCTTCCATATAAGTAGCAGTAACCGTTACGATAAAGCGAATGTTTTCAAAGGATTTGCTGCGCTCACTTTGCATAATATTGGATGAGTTCGCAATCACCTCTTTTTTGATGTCCTGCTTGTAAATCACCTTGGTAATTCCCGAATCTAAAGAGAAACTTTGAGCACCAATGGTTTTGGATTTTGCAATGGTATTGTCTTGGTTCAAAACTTCTGGATAGATAAAAACAAAATCGTCTAGATAAATCTTTTTGGGATCATCGGTGTCCAAACGTACGGTGCCAGAAAAACCCTTTTGTACCGTTTCCTCTTTTAACGTAACCGTATTCCCTGGGTAGAAAATTTGGTCGGCCGAAACATCCAACATATAACCGTCATAAGTATTTAGTTCGTACATTTCCGACAGTTCCATGACGTCGTAATCGCGAGCGTAATCGAGATTGATGCGTAGCAATCGATCGGTGAGATTGCCAATGTTCCAGGTCAAACCAAAGAGAGGGCCGCCGGCAAGCCGGGGTAAATTATCAGGTACTGGCCCCTCTCCAATGAGGCGCAGATTAAAGCCCTTATTTCGCGCCTTTGCGTGGGAGAGATAGTAAAATTTTACGGTCAAACGGATGGGAGTGTAATCAAAGTTGCGATTATCCTCTAACATTAGAATTCGCTTCACGTGATTGGCCTCGCTCTCAGATGGAGCAATGAACTGCACAAAGTAGCCATGGCCATCTTGCTTTTGCAAGCTGTAATCCTCGGGTAACATTCCGTACTCATCCAAAACTAGAGAAGCCCGTTGAATCAATTTGTCGGCAGGAATTAAAGAATGGTAGTGACACAAAAACTTCGATGAGCCCAAAACCTTTACTTCTGAGCAAAAGGCTTTTTGCTTATCTGGCAAACCGTCTAAATCATCTGGTGTTGCCTGGCTAAATATTAAACTTGCAAAAATCAAAAGAAATTGGATCACGTTCCCCTCCCTATCCAGAATGAAAAATGACGAAAATCTGCCTAAATGGCCAATATTTCTTAGAGAGCTGAAATATTTCTAAGCTTTATGTGGTAATTGTAAGATTCATCTAGCCATAGCTGTGTAGATTTTATGGATACCAAGTGCTCCCTTTTATTGTTGTTGGCAAGCGAAGTAGAGGGCTAAGTACTACATATTGTTGCTCAATATTGCCGCCACAATAGGAGCCTGTGGGCATTTCCATAATTTCTAAAAAACTCCAATAAAATTAATTACTTGCCGTAATTCTAACAACATCAAAAGGGAGCAGTTTTAGAAGGACAAAGTGGGATATTTCCTACACTTGTCGGCAAAAAATGTCACTTCCCGGCAAGTGTCTCAAAATGAGACAAGTCTGGTTTTCAGCTCAAATATAAAGGCTTTTCAGCCCGAGAAAACTGGTCTTTTTGGCACTGCTTTTGCCCTTAATAATAGTAGGAGGAGAGATATGCTTATATTGCTTTTCAGCCTATTACAATTGGTGGCATTTGCTGAGACCGTAGAATTGCATACTTGGCAGCAAATTCAGCATACCAAGTACGACAATACCATTGAGGCCCAGGATGTTGCCTTATACGTACCGCAAGATTTGCCTGCGGACATGCCCGACAATCGCGTGGGACGAGAGGTAATGGACCATACTTTCCGTAACTTCATTAAGGGCAAAATGACCCCCAACGCCGAAATATTTCGCACCGTAAAAAAGGTCGAAGAAACACTGAACTATGACATCGCCATCAACCAACCCAGTGTAAAAGAGGAAATTCAGCATAAATTTCGCGTACAATATCGACCTTTTCAAAAAATTGCCAAGCTTCGCTATGATGGTTTTTTTAATGCCAATATGGAATATTTTTTCGACCGCTCCTTTATGGAATATAGCGTAGAAAAATATTTGGACGATTCCACTCTTTTGACCATCAAACAAAGTCCAGACCCCATTGCGGACTCCACTAGCGCTCTTACTACATTAAATCTATCCATGACTTGGTATTAAGATTGACCGTAGATTAAAATCTTTCTAGTTTTTGCTGCATGGATAATATCGTACTCGTTGCAGCAAAAAGAACACCCTTCGGTAAATTTGGCGGTAGCCTCAAGGACATGAGGGCTACGGATTTAGCTCTAGAAGCATCAAAAACTTGCCTTGAACAATGCAATATCCCAACTAACGAAATCGATCATGTGGTTTTGGGCCATGTGGTTCAATCGAGTTCGGATGCCATTTACAGCCCCAGACATCTTGGCTTAAAATTAGGACTTCCCATTGAAGTGGGAGCACTAGGCCTAAATCGACTTTGCGGTAGTGGCTTTCAAGCATGGATAAGCGCCAGCCAAATGATTCAAAGCCAAGAGGCGAACATTGTCTTAGCCGGCGGCGTAGAGCAAATGTCACAAATACCTTATGTTATGCGGGAAGCACGTTTTGGTCAACGTATGGGACATGCACAGCTAGAGGATTATCTTACTGCGGCACTCAACGATGAATATAGCAATACTCCCATGGCAATTACTGCAGAAAATTTGGCCGAGAAATACAAGATCTCTCGAGAAGAGGTGGACGAATACGCATACCTAAGTCAAAAACGCTATCAAGACGCAAAGGCGCAGGGCGTGTGGCAAAGCGAAATTGCCAGCGTTACAATTCAAAACAAAAAGGGAGATCTTCTTATTGCTGAAGACGAACACCCAAAAGCTGATGCTAGCCTTGAAAGTCTTGCCAAACTAAAAGCTGTATTTAAAAAAGATGGTGTGGTTACAGCAGGCAACGCCTCGGGCATTGTCGATGGCGCTGCCATGTCGATACTTATGAAAGAAAGTGAAGCAAAAAAGCGTGGCCTCAAGATTTTAGCTAGAATCTCTGCCTATGCCTCTGTGGGATGTGAGCCAAGCTTAATGGGCATTGGCCCGGTTAAGGCCATACAAAAAACTTTGGCAAAAGTAGATAAAAGCTTAGATGATATGGATTTGATTGAAGTCAATGAAGCCTTTGCAGCGCAATACCTTGCAGTAGAAAAAGAATTAAAAATACCTCGAGATCGATGCAATGTAAATGGTGGCGCCATTTCCATTGGCCATCCGCTTGCAGCAAGTGGCACAAGAATTATGAACCATTTGGCCTATGAACTGGATCGCCGCCAAGGACGCTATGCCATCGGCAGTGCTTGCATTGGTGGCGGGCAAGGCATCGCCATTATGATTGAGAGAATCTGATGGCTGAAAACTTCGATCTCTTTGAAATCGATCAAGACTTTCACAAGGAAGAATTAAGCCTGCGCAACAAAGTTCGTGCATTTTTAAATGACAAAATTCGTGATAAAATTGCCGATTGGTTTGAGCAAGGACTCTTTCCTCGCGAAATTCCCAGGCTCTTTGGCGAACAGGGACTTCTTGGCTCCACCATTTCAGGCTATGGCTGCTTAGGCACGAACTACACGGGTTACGGACTTATCATGCAAGAAATTGAACGCTTGGACAGTGGGCTCCGCAGCTTTGCCAGTGTACAGGGTGCCTTGGTAATGTATCCCATTTTCACCTACGGCAATGAAGAAATCAAAGAAGCCTATCTTCCCAAATTGGCTAGTGGCGAATGGGTGGGTTGCTTTGGGCTTACCGAAGCAGAGCATGGCTCCAATCCTGGTAATATGACTTGCCAACTAGAAGACAAGGGCGATCATTTAATTTTAAACGGCAAAAAGAAATGGCTGACCAATGGTAGCATTGCCGATCTAGCGGTGATTTGGGCAAAAAATGAAGCTGGCAAAGTCTGCGGCGTGGTAGTACAAACCAATAGTCCCGGCGTAGAATTCAAAACAATAGAGAATAAATTCTCATTACGTGCCAGCATTTCCAGTGAAGCTGTTTTTCAAAAAGTAAAAATACCTAAAAGCCATCTCTTAAATGTAGAGGGCTTAAAAGGCCCATTTTCTTGTTTAAATATTGCCCGCTATGGCATTGCCTGGGGTAGCATAGGTGCTGCCGAAGATTGCCTAGAAGTGGCTCTAAACTATAGTCAAAATCGCAAACAATTTCATGATCAACCCCTGTGCTCCCACCAGTTGGTACAGGCAAAACTTGTTGAAAT
The DNA here is from genome assembly GCA_002376845.1 of Bdellovibrionaceae bacterium UBA3535. Classification (GTDB taxonomy): domain Bacteria; phylum Bdellovibrionota; class Bdellovibrionia; order Bdellovibrionales; family UBA840; genus UBA3535. The sequence goes on from DFOS01000005.1 coordinate 145,916, forward strand.
GTACACGGAGATCAACAAAGCCAAGTTGCTCAACCAACGATTGGGTAGGCTTTTTGATGCTGGAAAAGCCCAAGCAGCGCAAATTTCCATGGCAAAGATGAACAATGTTTCAAAGGCGCTTGGTATTGCTCGAATGGCCCGAGATATTCTGGGCGCCAATGGCATTACCTACGAGCATTCTGTCAGTCGCCATCTGTTAAATCTTGAATCTGTTAACACCTACGAGGGGACCGAAGACATTCATCGTTTGATTCTCGGTCAACATTTAACCGGCGTATCTGCCTTCTAACTTTTTTACCAAATTCAAAGAAAGTATCTCTATGCAACGAATTCTCGTGATTACTATTTTAATTATTGCTGGCGAAGTTATCTTCGCTCTGCCTTTTCATATCGCACGTTTTTTTCGCCCCACTTTTCTTGAAGTTTTTCAAATTAACAACACACAACTGGGAGATATCTTTGCCTCTTACGGTATTGTAGCGATGCTTTCCTACTTTCCTGGAGGCTTACTTGCAGATCGTTTTTCTGCAAGGTTTTTGTTAAGCGTATCCCTTATTGGAACTTCCGTTGGAGGTTTTTACCTCTACACCATACCACCTGTTTCCGGTATGTATGTGGTCTTTGCTATATGGGGGGCCACCACCATTTTATTATTTTGGTCCGCCATGATCAAAGCCACAAGGGAATGGGGCGGCAGTATGAATCAAGGTCTTGCCTTTGGTTTATTGGACGGCGGCAGGGGCTTGGTTGCAAGTCTAATGGCAAGCCTAGCAGTGATAATTTTAAGTTATTATGTACAAGACAGGGTCTTCGCTCCCCAACAACAACGCGAAGGACTACAAAGCGTGATCGCATACTACTCCATCATTACACTCTTGGTAGCTCTTGCCGTTTGGTTTTTCCTTAAACAGCACTCCCAGCAACAAAAACAAGATTTGAAAGTCCAAGAAGACAATCCTGTTTCTATTTTTGCCGTACTACGCAATCCTAAAATTTGGTGGCAAGCTGGTATTGTGATCACCGCCTACTGCGGATATAAGGGACTTGATAACTACGGTCTTTACGCCACACAGGTTTTAGACATGGGGGAAGTGGAGTCGGCAGCTTTTGTTACCTACACCAGCTATAGCCGTCCCATTGTTGCGGTGTTGGCCGGCTTTATTGCCGATCGCTGGCGTCCCAGCTCGGTAATCTTGTTTCTATTTTTGCTCTGTACTGCATGTTATCTTACTTTGTATTTATTCTCTCCCTCCACCATGAGCTTAGCGCTAATCATCAGCAACTTGGTATTTACCATAGCCGCAGTTTACGCCCTACGCGGAATTTATTTTGCTCTTCTAGAGGAAGGCTCCATCAAATCGAATGCCACAGGTACCGCCACCGGATTGATTTCTTTAGTAGGATTTACCCCTGATGTTTTTTTTGCGCCCCTTACCGGACGTATACTTGATGCCAATCCTGGATTAGTCGGCTTTCAGCATTACTTTTTATTTTTAAGTCTTTGTGCTTTTCTCGGCTTAATCAGCGTATGGTGTTTTACGAGAAGTCTAAAGAAAACGAACTTCAGTACGTAAATCCACTCGAAATTGCTCGCGCACACTTTGCTGAATATGCTCAATGACTTGCTTAATATCGGCAGCTTTTGCGTTGCCCAAATTTACAATAAAATTTGCATGCTTTTCCGATACGGCAGCATCGCCAATCTGAAAGCCTTTCAGCCCTGCTTTTTCGATATAATAACCAGCAGATTTGTCTTTGGAGGGGTTTACAAATGTCGAACCACAAGATGGCAAATCTAAAGGTTGCCGTTGCCACCTGGTTTTAGAAAAATCTTTTGTCTTTTGTTTTAAATTATCTTGCCGGTCTTCTAAAGGCCAAGAAAAACTGGCTCTCACAATGATCCCTGGCTCCCATCCGCGGCAATGTCGATAGGACCAATCGAGATCCTTGTTATGATAACGATGGACTTCGCCATCTCGCAAAACCTCCAACCAATCACAAATTTCAACAAATTCCCTCGGCTTTAGCCCTTCACTTATGCCAGCATTCATAACCAAACCACCACCGACATCACCAGGAAGACCTGACAAAAAAATAGCTGGCGGCAAATTCTCTTTTAAAAAAGCTTTCATCAATGCAAACTTAGGCTCTCCGGCCATGCACTCGATGAACAAGCGATTCTCTTCTTGTGAACAATGCAAACCGCGAAATTTCTTGGTGCAAATCACGAGCCCTTTGATGCCATGATCAGGAACCAAAACATTTGATCCACTGCCAATGACGGTGATTTGCAAATTGTTTGTCTTCGCGAATGCTTCTGCCTCTCGCATTTGTTCCATATTCTCTGGCAAAACAAAGTACTCCGCCTCTCCGCCGACTTGCCATGAATTGTATTTTTTTAAACTAACATTCTTTTCAATTTGCATTTTGAATGAGTCGATCTCCCAATTTGCTGATATCCCCTGCACCAAATGTAACCAAGATATCCTCTGGGCCGCTGGTTTCTTTTAAATACTTCAGCACCTCTTCTTGGCTAGAAAAGTACTTTTTATTTTCCAAATCAATGGCCTCTAACAAGTTTTCAGAAGTAATATTGGCCATTGCCTCTTCGCCAGCCGCATAAATTGGTAAAAGCAGCAACTCGTCGACAGAGGTAAAGCATGTTTGAAAGTCCTGCCAACACATAGAGGTTCGAGAATATCGGTGTGGCTGAAAAACTAGCCGCACTTTACGGTCGGGGTGTTTTTCTTGAAAGGCCTCTAAGGTATAGCGAATCTCTGTAGGATGGTGAGCATAGTCATCATAAACCAAGGCCCCATTGTACTCGCCTTTTTTTTCAAAACGCCGGCCCACTCCCGAGAAGTGACTTAGGGCACGAGTGACCTCTTTGCTGCTTAAGCCTGTTTCCATTCCTACAAGTAGTGCTGCAAGAGAGTTCAAAGCATAGTGTTTGCCAGGAAAAGCCAGCTCAAAAGAAAAAGCCAGTTCGCCATTTTGCAGAACCTGATACTTTCCATCACTACCCATAAGTTGGTAATCATTGGTCTCATGAAATCCATAATAGACAATATGTTTTTTAAAGGGCTCTAAGGCACGTCGAGTTCTATCACAATCACCACATGCAAATACTTTTCCATAAAAAGGAACTTGTTCTGCAAATTTCAAAAAAGCATTTTCTAAAGCCCGCTCATTTTCATAAAAATCCATATGATCATTATCAATATTGGTAATGATCGCAATTTCAGGTTTATATTTTAAAAAACTACCATCACTTTCATCCGCCTCGGCCACCAACCATTCGCCTTCACCTAAAATAGAAGTAGATTTTATTAGATCCAATCGCCCACCAACAACAACTGTTGGTTTTTTACCCGCACCGATTAATACAGAGGCCAACAAACTAGTGGTGGTTGTTTTGCCGTGGCTACCACCTACAGCAATGCTACGCTTTAGGCGCATGATCTCCGCCAGAACTTCTGCCCTAGGGATTCTGGGTATTTTTAATTCTTTCGCAGTAAGTAGTTCAATGTGATCTGCCTTAACCGCGCTAGTGTAAACGACAACGTCGGCATCTCGCAGATTGCTCGCTTGATGGCCATATAGAACTTCTATGCCTAGTTCTTCTAGTCGTTTCGTGTTGGCATTGGCTTGAATATCACTACCCCAAACTGTCGCACCCATATTGTGCAAGAGTTCTGCGAGACCACACATGCCAATACCACCAATACCTAAAAAATAAATTTTGGAGGTTTCTAAACGCATGTAGGCAAGCTAGCAGAAAATAAGCGAATGTGTAGCTATTTATAAAGACAGCAATATTTTCTTTGCCATGTCACTGGAGGCATGGGGCTTTGCAAAGCGCTCCACATTTTTTTCTAGCATGGCTAGCAAATCTGGATTTTCTACAAAGCCTAGAATCAATGACTCTAGATGATCCACATTCAAATCTTTTTGTTCCAATAAGATGGCTGCCTGCGCCTGAGCCAACTGTTTTGCATTTTCAAACTGATGATTGTCCGCAGCCCAAGGCAGGGGTACAAATATGGCCGCCTTTTGACTTATACACACTTCCGCAATGGTGGATGCACCAGCACGGCAAATGAGTAAATCCGCCCTTGCTAACTCCTCTGACATATTGTGTACAAACTCACGCACCTCTAGGGAAATATCAAAGCCCTTATACAGAGCTTGGAACTTCTCAAAATCTAAAGAGCCAATTTGGTGCAAAAACTCAAGCTCCCTAAGAGGGTGGTCCTTATCTCGGTTGACCTTTTCGAGTAATTCGTAAACCTTTTCATTGATCGAACGTGAGCCGGAACTTCCACCAAATATAAAGACGCGAAATTTTTTTTGCGCCGAATTGCGCACGGCCCTTTGGAATCGTGTCGGCACTCCCACCTCTTGCACATTGTACTTTTCAAAAATTTCATCTTTGGATCGCAAGTTAACAAAAATTTGCTTCGCCTTATCTGCCATTACACGTGTAACTAGGCCGGCTTTTGCGTTCGGCTCCCAAAGCATAATCGGGATACTTAAAAAATAGGCCGCATAAAGCGAAGGAAAGGAAGCATAACCTCCATAACCTACTACTAATTGAGGTCTATATTTAATCAACAAGAACAAGGCCTCAATAAAAGCATAGGGCAAGACCAGTAAGCCCAATATTTTTTTTAGTAGGTTTCCGGTATTGATCGGCATTATGCTAATTGTATGCGTTGGATATTCAATTCGAGAAAGTATCTTTTGATCCAAAGGGCGGTTGGCTCCGACAAAATGTACCTCTACCTTAGGATCCAAGCTCGTTAATTCATCGGCAACGGCAACCGCAGGGTAAATATGACCACCAGTTCCCCCACCTGTGAAAAACACTCTTTTTGTCTGCTCCGTCATGCCTTCTTCTTTTGTTGAGATCGAATATTAAATAGCAAACCAAACAATATTGCAGTAGTAATTAAGGAGCTACCTCCATAACTTATAAATGGCAAAGTCACCCCCTTTGTAGGCAACAAGCCCATACTTACTCCCATATTTATAAAGACCTGTATAGCAAAACCAATGGTTAGACCTGTTGCTACGCACCTTTGGAAAGTGTCTTTTGTTTGAATCACGATTTGCATGGAGCGAAAAATCACGTAGGTAAAAAGAAAAATGATGATGGCAACGCCAACAAAGCCCGTCTCTTCTGCCAACACGGCCAAGGTGAAATCCGTATGGGCTTCGGGCAAAAAGAAAAGTTTGCCCTGTCCTTGTCCAAGCCCCACACCTGTGAATCCGCCTGAGTAAAAACTCATCATAGATTGGATGACTTGAAAACCGCTACCACTAGCATCGGACCAAGGATCTAAAAATGCCATCAATCGCGCTTTTCTGTAGGGACTAATCATGATCAAAGAGATAAAAATTCCACTGGCTGCCAAAGCGAGACCAAAAACATAGCGCCAGGAGAGTCCGAAGCTAAAAAGAATGCCAAAAACAATAATATTGCATATCACAAAAGTGCCAAAATCCGGTTGCAACAACAAAAGCATAAAGGGTGCAATTAACAGAGCCGCCCTAGCAATAAAATGCCATTTGTTGGTCTCTCCCCATTTCAGATCTAAAAAATACTTGGCCCATAATATGGGTATGAATACTTTGAGGAGCTCGGCCGGCTGGAAACGAAAGGCACCCAAATCGAGCCAGCGATAGGCACCATTTACACTCAATGCAAACGGACTATACAGAGTCATGGCAATCAGCACAGTGGTTGCCAGCCAAATCAATAAAATGCCTTTGCTAAACACCTTCCACGGTGTTTTCCACACTACAAAGAAAACCAGAATGCTAATTAGCGCAAATATGACCTGTTTTTTAAAGAAATATAGTCCATCGCCAAGATTCTCAATGGCATAGATATAGCTGGCAGAATAGACCTGAACAATCCCTACTCCCAAAAGAAAGAATAGGGACAGTAAAAGAGGCTGATCAAAGGTGTATTTCCGCATACCTCTATGTTATGCGAAAAATAATCTGCTACCAAGGCTTAATTATGAAAAGCCACGAACAATTTTCTTGTAGTATTCGCCTCGCTCCACATAAGAATCAAAAAGATCAAAGCTAGGACAGCCCGGGCTTAACAAAATAACATCGCCAATGCGAGATTTTTGGTAAGCAATCAATACCGCCTCCTCAAAGGTGCCAATCAAAAAGGTTTGCGTATGATCGCCAATATCACGATTGATTTTCTCTTTTGCCTCACCAACTAAAATCAAAGTTTTTACTTTTTGTTTTATAAAAGGCGCTAAGGATTCAAAGTTTACGCCGGTTTCTTTGCCGCCCATAATAAGAATCACATTTTCATCAAAAGCATCCAGAGCCCTAGCTACTGCATGTACATTAGTTGCCTTGGAGTCGTTATAGAACAAGACGCCGCCGGCTTTACGAACATACTCAATACGATGAGGAAGCCCTGGAAAGTCATTGATTACCTCTTGAATCACTTCTGGTTTTGCGCCAATTTCACGAACAGCCAAAATGGCCGCCATAATGTTCTCCACACTATGACGTCCCATCATTTTCACATCATCGGTGTGAAAAACCTCAATTTCGGGCGTTACCATAAAACGAATCTCTTTTTTAATATTTACAGCACCACCAATATTCATAATTTGAGGCTCTAAAGCGGCTTTTCTTGAGAAGTATAGAATACGCCCCTTTTGCACAACTGGGTCTCGAGCCAAATCCACCACTCGCTTGTCATCTGCATTCAAAATGCTAGTGGTTTCATGGTTCACATTGCGGAAAATCTTTCTCTTACAGGCGATATAATTTTCCATAGTACGGTGCCTGTCGAGATGATTTTCTGATAAATTCATAAATAAGATGATTCTCGGAGTGAACGTCTCACAATGCTCCAACTGAAAGGAAGAGACTTCGGCAACAACAAATTGCGCTCTTTCACCACTACGAACCTTACGAACATACTCAATGAGTGGGGGGCCATAGTTACCGCCCAGCCATACATGCACACCGGATTTTGTTAACATCTGTTCTACAAGCTTACATACTGTAGACTTACCATTTGTGCCCGTAACAGCAATAATTGGCTCCTCTATATAGGAAGATGCAAACTCCACATCGCCAGTTACCTGCACTCCATTTGAACGCGCGTATTCAAAAATTTTCAATTCTGGTGAAATGCCCGGACTAAGTATAATTAAGTCTTGCTCAATAAAAGTTCTAGGAGTGTGCCCACCCAGATCATAATTTAATTCATATTGATCAATATCATCCAAATAATTGGCCAACTCCGCAGGAGATTTGTGATCACTGACCGTGACATTGGCTCCCTCTTCCACCAAAAATTTTGTTAGTGCGACCCCGGTTTTTGACAAACCAACGACCATGACTTTTTTGCCTTTCACTTCATACATACTTTTTACCTCAACTTTAATGTACTAAGACTAATAATTGCTAATAAAATGGCAATGATCCAAAAGCGTACGATTACCTTTGGCTCATCAACACCTTTTAATTCAAAGTGATGATGAATGGGGGCCATGCGAAAAACTCGCTTGCCTGTAAGCTTGAATGAAGCCACTTGCGCTATCACCGAAAGCGCCTCAACAACAAAAATACCACCCAATAGAGCTAGTAAAATTTCGTTTTTACTTAAAACTGCCATGGTGCCCAAAAAACCACCCAAACCAAGGCTCCCCACATCTCCCATAAAGACTTGCGCCGGATAGGTGTTGTACCATAGAAAACCCAATCCAGCAGCCATGACCGTTGCGGCGACGGGAGCCAACTCTCCCGCCCCACTCACAAATGGAATTTGTAAGTACTCAGAAAATTGGTAGTGACCGGTAAGGTAGGAAATAATGGCCAAGGTTGCCGTGGCAATAATGATGGGCACTATGGCCAAGCCATCTAAACCATCGGTTAAATTCACGGCGTTGGCACAACCCACAATCACAAAGGCGGCAAACGGCACATATAGCCAGCCCAAATCAAACTGCAAATCTTTAAAAAATGGAAAGTGCAAGTGTGTAGGGAAATCGTAGTAATGTATCAATATACTAATTACGGACATGGATACCACAAACTCCAAAAGCAGGCGCAATTTACCCGACAAACCCTTGGTATTCTTGCGAAATATCTTTAGGTAATCATCAATATAACCAATGGCGGCAAAGCTTAGAGTAATGACGATGCAGGCCCAAACCAAGGGAACCTGCCAATTGGCCCACAAAATACATGGGATCAACATACTAATAACAATCAGGCCGCCGCCCATCGTAGGAGTGCCGGTTTTCTTAATATGACTTTGTGGCCCGTCATCTCGCACTACCTGCCCCACTTGTTTTCTTACAAGACGACGAATGAATGTGGGGCCGTACATCCAACAGAGCAAGAAAGAACTAAGAAATGCTATAAATGTACGAAAAGAAATGTAGCGAAAAACATTAAAAAATACAGACTCATCTGCAAAGGACAAAAGCCATTGATAGAGCATACTAACCTATTTTGATTCAAAGTTTAGCGGCTCTAGAGCTAGCAAAAAGTTTTCCAAACCAATACTCCGTGAAGCCTTCATAAAAACAATATCGCTATTACCTAGCATAGTTGCCAAGTCTTTTGCAAGACTTTCTTTGTAAAGGTCTGATATCATTATATTTTTCTTTCCATAGGCATCGGCAAATAGCTGTGCATTTTTGCCAATAAAATAAACTTTTTCGAAGTTCATTTCCCGTACCCTTCTTGCCAGATCTATATGTTCTTGATCATTGGACTCACCAATTTCCAACATATCCCCCAGCACCAAGAATTGCTTTTGATGTCCATTCCAATCTTGAATGTTATCGAGTAAGGCGGACATGCTATCAGGGTTTGCGTTGTAGGCATCAAAAACGGCCTTGGCACCGCTTGCCAGATCCACCCATTGGTTACGCCCCCATATGGTTTTGCAGCTCGATATGGCGGACCATATTTGCTTGGCAGGCATGCCATAGGCATGAGCCATGGCAATGGCCGCCGCAAGATTCATTAAATTTTGTGAACCAAAAACAGAAAAATTGGCTTCCCCTGGAGTTTTACCAATATGTCCTTGCAGAAGACTGCCTTCTTTTTTTTCTAGAAAAACATCGGCGGAGGAATCTTTAAGGGAAAAAGTAATTTGGCTAGAATCTTGATAGCGTAGCATCATCTCCTTGGTGTAGGAGTTATCCAGGTTAAAAATTTTGCTGGACTGTGGGGAAGCGCGATAGATGCCCTCTTTTTCTTTGGCAATATTCTCCACAGTTTTCATATATTCCAGGTGGGCCCTACCCACGACTGTAACCAAAGTAAAATCCGGTTCTGCGATCTTACAAAGCTTGGCAATCTCGCCTACATGGTTCATCCCCATTTCACTAATCATCAGATCATGCTCGGGCCGAATTTGTAGCAAACTAAAGGGCACCCCCCAATGATTGTTAAAGCTGCCACTACTGTAACAAACCTTGTATTGACTTGAGAGAATCTGCTGCAAAAACTCTTTGGTGGTGGTTTTTCCATTGCTGCCAGTAATGGCAAAGACTGGCTTTTGCATTTTTCGTCGCCAAAAGCGTGCAAAGTCTTGTAGAGCGCTTAGGGTGTCTGCCACGCGAAGGAAAGTCACATCCTTTGGTAATTCTATATCTTTTGCTGAAACAACAGCTTTTGCTCCGTTTTTTATGGCTTGTGAAATAAAATCATGGGCATCGAATTTGTCCCCAATCAACGGCCAAAAAATTGCGCCATCCTGGGCTTCTTTTGAATTGGTGGAGATGGCCGAATACTCTTCTTGCCCCTTTTGCTTTAGGTCGCCGCCAGTACCCTTTAACAAGTCTTCTAAGGTGAATGCATTTTTTATCATCGCAATAATACTAGCAGGATTTGGCTCGTTGTCATGCCTCAAAAATATCTAGGCAAAATAATCGAGCACCTGTTGCTTATCAGAAAATTTCAAGCGCTTACCTGCAATTTCTTGGTATTGCTCATGTCCCTTTCCGGCTATAAGCACAATATCACCAGCCTTCGCCTGTGAAAGTGCGTGGTGAATGGCAGTGCTTCTATCTTCTATGATTGTGGCAGGCTGTTTTAAACCCTTTTGCATATCTTCTAAGATTTTTGCAGGCTCTTCACCGCGGGGATTGTCTGAGGTTAGAATCAAATGATCTGCGTACTTTTCTCCAGCACTTGCCATAAGGGGGCGCTTTTGCTTGTCTCGCTCGCCGCCGCAACCATAGACCGAAAAAATCTTTCCTTGCCCAGATACGGTTTTTAAAAACGATAAGACATTCTCTAAAGCATCCGGGGTGTGCGCATAATCGATGAAAACATAAATGCCTTGCGGATTGTTCACTCGCTCCAAGCGTCCCGGGACCCTCACACCTGTACTTAATTGCTCCGCCACCTCCAATGGCTGATGTTGCAAAACCTCTGCAGTCAAAAGCGCCGCGGCCAAATTGTAGGCGTTATGTTCGCCAAAAAGACTGTAGGAAATCTCCCTGCTTTTTCCCTCATAGGTCCAACGCAGGGACATACCATCCAAGCTTTGTTGTAAAATTTGAAAACTTAATTGCGCTCCGTGCTTGCCAAAGGATCTGATGGGTAAATCCGGGCTCTTCAATAGTCGCTGTACGTAGGTATCATCCTGGTTCAGTATGGCTATGGGGTTTTTCTTTGCCGATGCCTTCAAGCCCTGAAGAAATAGCTTTGCCTTGGCTTGAAAATAATTTTCCATCGTAAGGTGATAATCCAAATGGTCCTGACTTAAATTTGTGAACACACAAGCGTCCCAGTCAATGGCTGCGAGTCTGTCTTGCTCAATAGCATGGGAAGAGGCTTCCATTACTACACCCCTTGCTCCGGCATCGGCAAAGTCGCAAAGTCTATGGTGCAAGCCTTTTGCATCCGGGCTTGTTAAACTGCTTTCCCAAACCTTGTTTTGAAAATGATGGTCGATGGTCCCTATAAGTCCTATGGGCTGTCCAAGCTTTGACCAAAGGCTTTCAATCATATAGGCAACTGTGGTTTTACCATTGGTGCCTGTAACTCCGATCATCGGCATACTTTTGCTTAAATCACCATAATACAAAGATGCTAAATGTGCGTAAAACTTTCTTGAGTTTTTTACCTTCAAAATCCTTTGATCTTGCTCATCCGTATTTTCACAAACAACTAAAGGCACTTTGTTGGCAAGTGCCTCGCCAATGGCACTATGCCCGTCCCAACGATTGCCTTTGATCGCCACAAAGACAGTATGCTGGTTGAAATCTTCGTTGGACCTACTAAAATTTTCAATTTTTAGATTTCGTAAAGGATGATTTTGAATCTCCGGAAAGTCATTTTGCAAATCCATTAATTGCATTAGATCTCTTTTTTTAGATAAATGTTGATAGTCTTGCTTTTATCTAAACTCTTTCCTTTTTCTGGTAAAGTCTTTGTCACGCGCCCTGTGCCGTGAATCTTCACATCTAAGTTTTCGCCGCGCAGTAGCTGCAAACTTTGCCTTAAGGTCAAACCCTTTAAATCTGGCATCTGCCCTTCTTGCATCTCTCGCTTGACCAAATCAATTGCAGCCGATTGTTGCCATAAGCTAGCACTTCTGTCTGTTGCTTTTTGCATTTTCTCTTCCGTAATGTAGTGTGCGGGCGCACCATTGCGAAGCATGGCAAAATTGGCAATTTGTGAAAAGATCGGCGCAGCTACCTCTGAGCCGTAAAAAATTCCCTTGGGGGAATCTATTGCAATATAGATAACATATTTAGGATTTTCAGCAGGCACAAAACCAGCAAAAGAAGAAATATACTTTCCTGGCTCGTAGCCGCGTCCACTATCGCTCACCCTTTGCGCTGTACCGGTTTTCCCTGCTACGGAGTAGCCTTTGATATTGGCTTTTACGCCGGTGCCATCTTCACTGGTAGCCAACTTTAACATATCACGCAGCTCCTCAGCATCCACCGGTGAAAGTACGCGGCGCAGCTCCTTAGGGCGCATCTCTTCTAAAATCTCTCCCCTACTATTGAGAATGGATTTCACAATATAGGGTTGATTCAAAACCCCACCATTCGCAATGGCAGCATATGCATTGGCAATTTGTAGCGGTGTAGCCGCAATGCCATGCCCAAAGGAAATTGTCGCCAGAGTATGCTTGCGCCAAGGTATTTCATTTAGGATGCCTTTCGATTCTCCCGGAAGCTCCGAAATTTTTTGGCCAAAACCAAAATCTCTTAACGTGCGGTAAAGATCATCCTCTCCCAATTTAAAAGCCACCTTTGCCGTACCCACATTCGAGGATTTGGCTAGTATTTCCTCCAAGCGCAGCCACTCAAAGTCATGATCCTTATCGGCTTCTTTGATAGTTCGGCCGCCAACTTGCAGCTCCCCTTTTTCACAATAAATCTTCGACTTAGGATGAAAGATATTTTTCTTCAACGCAGCGGCTACGGTGAATGTTTTCATGGTACTTCCGGGCTCAAAAGCATCTTGAATGACTCGGTTGCGCCGGTTCTTTGCAGAGGATTTTAAAAATTCATTTGCATCAAAAGTGGGGTAACTAGCTAGGCTTAAAATTTCTGAGGTATCGGCCTTTAATATTACTCCCACGGCCTTTTTTGCCTCATGCTTTCGTGTGGCTTGCTTCAAAGCTTGTTCCAAAACATATTGCAACTCAAGATCGGTAGTAAGCTGTATATGCTTGCCATCGCTTCGCTCCATGATCAACTGTCCATTTAAAATCAATGGTGTGCCTCTGGCATCGCGCTTTAGCTGTATTTCTTCGTCCTTGCCACTTAGTTCCTTATCATAGAGCAACTCTAGCCCCTCTAAGCCATCACCCTGCGCTCCAACAAAACCCAGTGTTTGCGATAGAATGTGTAGATTGGGATAGATACGTTTGGACTCTTCGATAATCCCTAGGCCGCGAAAGTTCAATGCTTCTAACTTTTTCTTTGTACTGCGATCCTTCTTGCGAGCAATCCAGACAAAACGGCGATTAGAATTGCGTATCTTTTTGTATACGTAGGAACGTGAAATCCCCAGCACTTTTGCCACTTCTCGGGCAAATTGCTTTTTATTTTTTATGATTTTGGGATCGGCAAAAAATGAGTAGGCATTGACAGATGAAGCCAGCTCCTTATTGTTGCGATCTAGGATCAGACCCCTGCGTGGCTGCAAGGTAATGGCTGTTTGAAATTGTCGTTGCTTTCTCTCTGAGAGTTTTTCGCTTGGAAAAATCTGCAAAAATAGCGCTCGGCTTAAAACGCCCAACATCAACAGCAATATAATGGCAAAAACCAAACTCAGTCTACGTGTCATTGGTGATCATTATAAGTTAATTGAATGATTTGTTGGTTCTCGGGTTTGTTAAGTGCCCAGTATTCTTTGGCAAATTTTTCCACTCGGTCTGGACGGGTCAAAGTTGCTAACTCAAGAGAGCGTATTCTTAAATCGTCCTTTACTTTCTTTTCTACTTTGGTTTGCTTCCAAAATAAATAACCGATACGTCTTACTTCCATTTTGCAGAAAACAATGGTCAACATGGAGGAAATAATCAATAGCAAACTCATAAAGGGTTTGATGGACTCAATTTTATCTCTCATAATTTCCCCTTCTCAAATACTCGCATAATCGCACTACGAGCTCTAGGGTTTTTTTGCTTTTCTTGCCAAGTAGCTTGCACCGCTTTTTTGGTTAAGATTTGCCCCTGCTCTTTATGTTCCTTAAACGTCCACTTCACAATACGATCTTCTGCCGAATGAAATGTAATCATAATCAAACGGCCGTTTTCTTTTAGCCTGGCTATAAGATCCACTACGGACTGCTGCAGGAGCGAAAGCTCCTCATTGACAAAAATTCTTAAGGCCAAAAAATATTTCGTAGCTGGATGTTGCCCTTTTTTGCGCCAGCCAATGCATTTCGCAATAAGCTCCGCAAGTTCCGTTGTGGTTTCTATATTTTGATTATGTCTTTCCGTTATAATTGCATTTACTACTTTGGTCGGGTTGTGTATCTCCCCATAATCACGAAATAGCTCGATCATCTCCTGTGCATCCCATTGATTCACAACATCCGCTGCCTTTATACCCTTTGATGCGTCCATACGCATATCAAGAGGCCCTTCTTGGTAAAAACTAAAGCCACGCTCGGCCTGATCCAATTGAGGTGAGCTCACACCTAAATCTGCCAGAATCAAATCAAATTTTTTTTCTGCCAATTCTTTTGAAGCCTCATCTGCTAAACGCATAAAATTTAAATGATGAAATCGACACTGACCACGCTCTACCAAGTCTGCGAATTCTTTTTTACCAAATTCAATTGCTTGCAAATCTCGATCAATCAAATCCGCTTGCATATTTGTATTGATATCTTCTATTAGAATACGAAAATGCCCGCCGCGGCCAAAGGTACAGTCCAAATACGCAGCTGGTGGCTCAGGCATGCTTTCACAAAAACGCCTAAAATCTTCTGCAAGAACGGGGATATGCTTCATTCCTCCCCCTCTAATGCTGCAACACCAGCCATAATGGACTCAAAAGACTTGGCTAGAGATTGATTTAGTTTTTGCCACTTACTTGCATCCCATATTTCAAACTTCTCTCCCATGCCTACCAAGCAGACTTCGGCTCCAAGGTTTGCATAATCTTTTAAGGCTTTTGGAATTAGAATTCGGTTTTGCTTGTCCAGTCCAACCGCTTGTCCAGCAGACAAATAAAAACGTTGAAAGGCCTGCACATCGGCATTCAGCGAGGGCAATTGATGGATGCGATTTTCAAGATTTTGCCAGGCAGATTTGCTATAGACATCAAGACAGCTTTGCTGTTGATAAATAAAATTGGTCACCACCAATTCTTCGCCTTCACTTAGAAAGGTTCGCAGCCCTGCCGGTATGGCAAGACGGGATTTATCATCCATTTTGGCCAGAAACTGACCTCGAAAATTATACGCCATCTTGGCTCTCACTTGGCTGGAGTCCATCCATGGACCCCGATAAAAAAAACGTGTAAAAAGCGGGATTGTTGCTAAACTGGGTGAGTTTCCACCCACTTTTTACCACTTATTACCACTTTATCATGGCATTTTTGTGCGTCAAGTCTAATTCGATTGCTATTTTTTAAGCAGATTGTTAGAATTTTACTTAGTACATTCAGGTACATACAAAGGCTTGCCAAAATGATGATTCGCTGCCCCAAATGCAGTTTTGAACAACCCGACGAACAATACTGCGCCGCATGTGGCGTGGACATGAAAAGCTTCGAAAAAAAGCGCCCCTTAAGTGAGAAGATCACAAAAAATTCTTTTACCTACTTGTTTTTATTTTTCAGCATTCTCGTTGGAACTACATTTTTTATTAAAAATAATTGGTTTTCCAATGACTGGAGCAATCTCGACTTTCAGCCAGCTCAGCAAAAACAAGAACGTGAAGCGGCAAGCTTGCCTTCAGAACAGCCGCAGATTCCCTTTTCCTCCTCCGATAAATCCGACCTTCGCCAAGCCATTAGCCAAGAACCAAGACAAGAGAATCCATATCTCGAAATTAAAGTATTGGAATTGCCTACCAATCTCATTGCCTATCTTCTAGATCGAGACTTGCTTGCAGAGGATTTCAATCAGTTTAGCATTGTAGTACCCGAAGCCCTGCGCCTGCAGGAAGTTGATTTCTCCGCTTATTCGCAAGTTTATTCTGAGAAGTATTATTTGAATGCATTTAAAAGTCCCCTTCGTATCCAGCAAAGTGTTTATGATGAAACCTTGGATGATGATTTAGGTTTTATACTAGAGTTCTCCGTAAACACCTTTCGCTCCGAGGAAGTAAGTATTGATATTAGCCTGAATCGCAATTTTTACGAAAGTGAGCAAGATGGTGCCAGCTCTTTATGGCAAAAGATCAATGAAACTTTAAACTTTCGCGAAGGTAGTGCCTACTTACTAATGGGCATTTTACCGCAGCGCCCCCTACACCCTAGCGAAACCAATCTTTTTCGTGACGGCTATCTTGGCCTAATGAATGCTTCCGAATACGCCCAAGGCGAGATCACCATGGCAGTTTTGTTGCGATATTCTACTGACAAAGACAAGTAAGCCTGCTAGGTCTTGAGATGCTAGGAGTATAAATGGAACACTTAAAAATATCTCCCCTAATTACCGAATCCGATTTACAAAAAAAAATTGGGCAATTGGCTCGCAATATTGAAGAAGGTTTTTCTGGCGAAGACATTATTGCCCTATGCGTCTTAAAGGGCTCTTTCATCTTTTTTTCGGATCTTATTCGCTCTTTGAATTTAAATGTTCGCTGTGAATTTATTGGATTATCTAGCTACGGGGATTCCACCAAATCTAGTGGGCAAGTAAGAATGACCATGGACATTGGCGCCGCCCTAGAAAATAAAAACGTTTTAATTGTCGAAGACATTATCGACACCGGCCTTACCATGCAGTATCTGCTCAACTACATAAACCTAAGAAATGCGAAAAGCGTAAAAACCGCCGCTCTACTATATAAACCCGAAGCTCTCAAGGTGGATATTCCCTTAGATTATGTAGGATTTGAAATAGGCAACGAATTTGTCGTTGGCTATGGTTTGGACTACCAAGGCCTGTATCGTAATATCCCCTATGTCGCGCGCGTCGACAATATGAACTAAACTTTGTCATCTCCCGCATTTTGTGTAGACTTGTATTACACACAGGGGGGACAATGCCTATTTTACTACTATTATTCTCATTTTTATTTGCTAACGAAAGCAATACCTATTGGATGAAGGTCAATGCTACGAACAAGTATGAACGCTCAGCTGTAGCCAATACTGGAGCCGTGATCGAAGTTGTTAAGGACGACTACATCATTGTTTTAGGAAACAACAGAGAAAAAGAAATCATTGAAAAATTGGGTTTTCTCGATACCTCATTCTTACTCCCATCCAGCTTTTACCCTCCAAAAGACGATGATTTTCATAGTTATGAAGAAATGGTGCAGGCACTCAAGGATTTACAAGCAGCTCATAGCGATATTAGCGAGCTTAGCGTAATTGGAAAATCGTTAGAAGGAAGAGAGATCTACAAACTACGTATTTCTACAGATCTAGCCAATGCCTCTGATAAAGCAGGCATCGCATTTATGGGGGCACACCATGCAAGGGAGCATCTTTCCAAAGAAGTGCCCTTGATGCTAGCAGAATACATTCTAGAAAACTTCGCAAGTGATAGCCGTATTCAGCGCATGGTGGAAGGTCGCGACATCCACATTATCCCCATTGTAAATCCTGACGGCGTAATTTTTGATATTAAAGCAGACCGTTACCGCAATTGGCGCAAAAATCGTCGCCCCAATAAAGACGGCTCCATCGGTGTCGACTTGAACCGTAATTATGGTTTTCAGTGGGGAACTGGCGGCTCCAGCAAGAGCGGACGAAGTGATGTTTTTATGGGGCCAAAACCCTTTAGTGAGCCCGAAACCCAAGCCATAAAAAAATTCGTCGAAGACAATGAGAATATCAATATACTTTTGTCCTTCCACACTTTTTCAGAATTGATTCTCTACCCTTGGGGCCATACCTATAATTCTATCTCCAATGAGAAAGATTATTTGGTACATAAAACCATGGCCGAAACCATGGCCAAGTGGAATGGTTATCGCCCACAACAATCTTCAGACCTTTATATAGCAAGTGGAGATACAACGGATTGGTCCTATGGTGCTCATGGCATTATCTCCTTTACATTCGAGCTAGATCCAGCAACCATTTGGGAAGGTGGCTTTTACCCAGGACAAGATTTTATTGATCCTACATTTCGTAAAAACCTAGAGCCTTGTTTGTATTTGATTGATATGGCTGATAATCCCTATCGTAGCTTACAAAGCAAATCTCAAAAATTGGGTTTCCAGCATCTACAATTTTAAGCTTAAAAAGGGGGGCCTTTGTGGCCCCTAAGCATCTAAGTAAAGCCTCACGTTTGGTTTCCAACCTAGATAATTCATAGCCTGCTTTTTTAAAAATGATTCAATTTGATCTTTCGAAATTTTTGCCGATTGAATTGCCAGCTCTACATCTTTTGCCAAAGTCTCCAAATCAGATCTAGCCACTTCATAACCAACAAAATCTAGAGTAGGCGGCGCCAGCAAACGCTGTCCGTCTAAATGGGCAAAGCATATTAACAAACCATTGCGAGCCATTTTTTTTCTATCTTTAAATTCTTTTGCATCCAAATAGAAAGTGTACTTCCCTCTAGCACCGCGTTTTCTTGGCGGCTCCGATGGCTGTAGAAGCTCATAGCCATTTTCTTTTACAACTAGCGTATCTCCATCTTTTAAAATTATACCTTCACTACTCTTACATACTCTATGCATGGTCTGTAAGTGATTTCGCAGCATAATGTCATCACCATGAATTGGCACAAAATATTGGGGCTGCAATTTCTCTAGCATCCATGCTTGCTCTTCTGAGTAAGCATGACCGGAAGCATGCACAGCTGGGTCATGAATGATTTGCACTTCTTTCATCGAAATTTGATTTAGCATATAACGAATATTTAATTCATTGCCTGGAATTTTTAATGCAGAATGAATGAAAATATCCCCCTTTTGCATTTTTACATAAGAGTATTCATCTCGTAAAATCTTGCCGATGGATGCGTTGTAGTCTCCCTGAGATCCTGTACAGGCATATATCGCATTCTCTATGCCCTCCACCTCTTCAGGATACAAAGGTCTATCATTGCCCGTATGCAGGTATCCTGTGCGGATCGCCATATCAAAAAATTTCCATAGAGATCTTCCAACTAGTACAAGTGGTCTTTCTAAATCCCGCGAAATATCCCACAACATTTTCAAACGATGCAAATTACTAGCAAAAAATGTTATAAAAATTTGTTTGCTCTGATTGCTTTCTACTAAGGATTTTAATGCTCCGTATACCTCTGACTCACTTCGTGACCATCCAGGCTTTTCCGCATTGGTAGAATCCGATAAAAAAAGTAATGGTGACTTCATATTCTGAATCGTTGTATCCGAAAAGTTTTCGTCGGCATAATTTTTATGGTCAATTTTGAAATCACCAGAATGCAAAATATTACCTAAGGGGCTCTGGATTTCAATCATACTAGATTCCACAATAGAATGGGTATTTTTCATAAATCGATAAGTAAATGGCCCATCCTCAACAAAATCTAAATAATCCATGATTTCTATTTTAGTTTGGGAATATTCGTATTGATTGAGCTTTTGCTTGATAAGCTCGTGTGAAAATTGCGTGCAAAATATTTTCTCCACCTCAACGTCTCGTAATAAATACGGCAGGCCTCCCAAATGATCTTCATGCGCATGGGTAATAAGTAAGGTATTAATTTTTGTATTTCGCAAATCGCTATAATCTGGCAGCACCACATCAAATCCCCAATGGGGCTGATTGGAGTACATGAGTCCACAATCAATAAGAACTTTATGATCTTGAAATGTGAGTAACATGGAGTTCATCCCCACTTCACCTAGTCCACCATATATTTTAAGACTTAATTCATTCATCAAAAGAAAACTTTTGTAGCCAGGTAAAGTTGATAAACTTGATAAGACGACGCACGGTCCCCACGACTTTCTGGACGAGTATCGTAGGCATCCGACAGCAATATATCACCACTAAATCCAGCCTTAATTAGCCAATTGGGTTTGTAGGAATAATCTACCTGCACCGTACCGAATAGCTTTTGGTCCTCTCGCTTTACTGGATTTGAAAAGGACTTATACAAATAGTTGGACTTAAATAGCAATATAAAGCGATCACCAAACACCCTTGAGTAGGCCAAATACATTTGCTGGTTCAACTCATAATTGGTATATGCCGAGTCTACTAGCTCGTAAAGGTATCCTGCTGTAAGGGTATCTTGTGGAGTAATTTGCTCTTCAAAGCTTACTTCAAAAACAGGCTCATTAAAATCATCATCGAATTCATAATCACGAACGTAATAACCGAAGGTAAAATAAAACAAGGAGTACTCCGTAAGCCTTCCTTCAAAACCACCGGCAATTTTGTAGCCCAAGCTATCATTTAAGTATTGAGTACCCGTAAGCGTGTCATTGATACGGCCATCAGGATATACCATTTGATCGGCTGAAAATTGCACCAAAAAGGCTGTCTCTGGTAGAAAGAAGTATTCCGTTTCAAAATCAACACCAATTTTTTGCCCCACCATATACCTAAATTCTGATTCCGTATAATCCGTCATCAATGCATAGATATCCAAATAATGATTGGTAAGATCTGACTGTCTATATTCAGCCCGATAATTGGCTTTTATCTCTTGTCGCTGAAAAATTTCTTGGTTCTCAAATTGTGAGGGCTCAGTGATATTTGCGTAATCGGCAGAAAGCCCCATCTTGGTTTTTTTGTTAACTTGCAACATAAAGCCGATCGCGGCATCGTAGTCCAAATAATCTAACTCCGCAAAGCTTATATACTTTCCATATTCTGTATTAAGATGTGCGAACAAATTAATTTTATTTGAATCCTTATATAGTAAAACCTCGGGCTTCAGAAACAATGACAAATCTGGTTCCGCCGCTTGATCACGATAGAAAACGTTGTTCTCCAAACGAAGACCGGTTTCAAAGTCAACCTTTGTAGCTGCAAATAGCATTTGAAATAAAAACAAATAGATCATCGATAGTTCACCCTATTTGTCTGCAGATCTTTATTGGGACGAACCTGATCCAATCTTTCTTTTAAATAAACAGTTTTAATTCGGTTAAAGTTTACATCTACCAAATACTTGGAGCCATTTTTTGCCAAACGTAGACAATCGTTTAGTACACTGTGCTCCAATCGAATGCCTTTACGATATTTTTGAGTGCCAACAAATATGCGTATTAAGTCCGACTTTTTTAAAGGGCCTTTTGCCTGAGTTAGCTCGTTGCAAAGTTTTTTATAGATGTAATTTACACTACCAATTTGTGTCATGGACTGACGAAAGCAAGCCAAAGACTCTTCCGCAACTTCTGCCTGCGCTTTTTTATATTGCTCATCTAGGAAATTTACAATGTTACTATCTATAGAAGATATATAACCACACTGCTTTTTGAAAGAGTCTACTACCTCTCTCATAATAGCTTCTGTATTTGATGCAAAAACAATGTTGAATATCAATAGGAGTATCATGGCTTATATACTAAACGTTCATCCTTTCTAATGGTATGTTTTTGTTTGTCTGCAAAATTCAAGCTTGGCTCACCGTCGCTAGCTTGTAATTCTGCTTTTTTAATCAAAAAAAGTGACTTAGGTACTTTTGAATAAGAATAGGTTTTATCCTCTTTAGCCTTTGTGGAGTTATCTGCATATAGAAAAAAAGACATAATTAATACAATCACCGTGCCCCCTGACTTGCTACATTTCGCTTATGTTGATCCAAAAACTGTTTATAAAACGCGCCGCCAATAAGAATGTCTGCTTTTGGATTGGACAGCTCACACATAAACTGCGTGCCCGCAAATAGTTGACTGGGATCAATTTTTTTCTCGTGGGTCGTGTTATTTAGCATGGCAATAGAAGAAGCCGAAATTGCCTGAATCCCCGCAGGAAAATGCTTATCAATAAGATCACCGCGTCCATCCCGCCATAAATTTAGCAGCTTAGCCATGTATCGAGAATTCGGTATATTCACATCCTCATTATAAAGCAGCGCTGTAGTTAATTTGGACCAATCATCGTCCAAATTCTTTGTCATAGTCCTTAGCACAAAATCAAAGGTAGGATAATCCTTCAGCATTAGCGCCGACTTCATCAACATAATGTAGGCATAATGACTTTTAGGGTTGTTTTTTATTAGCTTTAATCCCTGTTGGAATGCTTTTGATGATTTATTGCTATTAATCAATGATTTTACATTGGCTAGCTGACTAATAAAATCATCCGAGGCAATAAAGCGATCACTTTTACCGAGCATATAAGCAATGGCCTGATCCTTTAATTTTAACTTGTCTAGCCATTTAGAGGCCTCAGTAGAATCCAGAGCAATCAAACTATACTTTAGATGGTTGATACTATTAGGAGTTTTCTCTATTTCCTCCTTACACTTTTTTATAAAGCCTTCCGCGCATAGTAGGCTCGCTACCCGAACATTTGGCACCGTATATTCCCAATCAATGAGGTAGCTAAGAGCAAGATCCCAGGGGACCAAAAATTCCCTATTATACCGATTAAAGTACGCATGCAGTACTTGACTGGCATAGTAGTAAGGACTGTTTAAGTTAATAGCAATTTTTTTGTCGTTGTAAAACTTTGCGAACATCGGGTTTTGTACAAACGAGCTTAGGTTTTTATTTCTACTCAATTCAAAATAGACTTTGTTAATAGCTGAGTAGGCTTTAATATCATACAAACCAGAAAGACTATATACTAAACCTTCGATATTACTAGCTGCTATACTTTCTAAACTTTGTTTATACAAACAAGGGGCATTCTGCCTTTCACATACTTCTCCATCATAAAAGGCTCTAACTTCCTTTACTTCTTTGAAGCGCTCTAACCACGAGTCATTCAACATATTATATGCATGTAAGTGCTCCGCAACTTCAGAGGCAAAAGCAATATCCTGCGTATTTTCGTAAATATGCACAGCATTTCGCCACGCTGTTTTATAGTGTCTTTCTAAGACGGCTACCTTGTAACGTAGGTAATAAGACTCTAAATAATCCTTACGAAAATCTTTACTTAATTTTTGAAGATACTCTTTTGCCTTGGCAAAATCAAAAATTCGAAAATGATTTTTTGCCTGCAACATATTGATTTCGTCGGCAATAATTTTGTTGTTAATAGACTGCAAAAGAAGATTGGAAGTCGCAAAATCATTCTGCATATTTAGGACATAAGCCTTTAAATATGTACTCTCATCATTTTCAGGTAGTTTCTCTAAGACCTTCATTGCATCACTTATAAAACCAGACCGGATATATTCATTTACAATTTGCAATTCGTACTGGCGCAAATGATCCTTTATGTCGATATATTTTCGTAACTTCAATCGACTCGCCAGAGTGGAATCCAAGCCTTCTACTTGTAGTTCCTTTCCGTACTTCATCATCTTCTCAAAGGCAGCAATGATGAAGCCAGATCCGACGTTAATGGACTGATAATCAATCTTTGAATAGTGATTGTAATAATCTTCTGAACCATTTGTACGGATCAGCTCCTCCGTATTTAACAGCAAGGAGGCACTCTGATTGTAGTTTTTGGTCCACTTTACATATTGATAAACAGAATCAAGTAAATCTTCATTTGTATAAGAATTTTTTGCTTCACTAGCTCTTATATAACTTAAAGTTCGTAGATAATATATGCTATCGTAGGACAAATTGTAGTCTTCCACATAAGGAATGCTTTCCAGAGTGCTAATGGCTCTAGCGTATTGCCCTTCATTAAAATATAACCTCGCCAAGTCCAAGCGAACCGGATCGGCACTACGCCCCAATCCATAATCTAAAAGGTACTTTTCGTAATAACCCTTAGCCTTATTAATTGATTTTTCATCACCTTTTTTGACCAAATACTTTGCCGAGTCGACCAGATTCTTTTCAAGCAAATCTTCTGCCAAGAAAGTAGCCTCATAATTCTCAGAATTATTTCTCCACCACTTCATATTGGTACTTGCAAAATCCAAGTATTCTTCACGAATGGCCTGAGCCACTTTTACTTCACCTAAGCTATTATGGAAATCCACCCACATTTGATAAAACTCAGGCACGCTGGCACTCATAGGATTTTCTTTTATATAATCTCTTATTGTATTGGAAACCGCTTTAAATAAACCATGTCTTTCAAATGCTCTGACAACTCTTTTAGTACTTTCGGCCCTTACCTCCGGTAAAAGCTTCAAGTCCACTCCCTTTCTTTCCAAGAGGCCCAGGTATTCTAAGGTTTCTTCATATAGCGTTATTCTTTCCGAATCATTGGCATAATTGCCCTCAAGCCTCTCATATAAGCGCAAAAACATTTTACTAGACCAATCATAAAAACCTGATTCATATAGTGTAGCACCTAATTTATAAAGTGCTTTAAACTCAAACTTAGAGTTCACTTTCTTAGAAAGCTGCAAATAACCCTTACGGCTCTTTTTAATTTCGCCTCTTTCAAACTCCAACTCAGATAGTCGCCAAAGAACTTCGTCATAAAACTTAGAATAGGGGTACTTTTTTATAAATTCTTGGTAAATCTTCTCTGCCTTTTGGAAGTCCCCTACCTCTTCATGGGTATATGCAATCAAGTATTCGGCAGAATCAACAAGATTCGACTCCGGATAGGAGGACAGTAGGCGCTTGGCATACTTAACAGCTTTAGAATAATCAGGGTATATGATTTCACTAGAAGACTCCATTTTCTCTGCAGCCTCATAATTCGCCCGAACAAACTCCATCTGCGCCAAACGAATTAACAATTCGTCATCCAATAGTAAATTTTCATTCTTTTTAGATTGAAACTGCTCTACGGCACCAAGAAGAACTTGATTGCCTTTGTTAAAATACTCATCTAGATTTTTTACTCTGGATAAATACTCATCATTGTATCTAAGCCTTCTATATCTAGTAAAATACTGCAAGTAGTTATCTGAGACGCTTTGATATGCTTTGGCATCATTATAGAACGTTTGCCTAGCTCTTTCTAAATCCGGCGGAATATAAGCCGCAAATGTAATTTTAAACAGCATTATCATAGTAATCATGGGATATCCCCCATCTTACTACTTAAATTGCGCATGGTTTTGTTAAATTCTGCTGCCGCATCATCAATGGACCATAAACCTTTTGTTTGGCGCAAATTGTGCAAATCAATCTTGCCAATCAAGTTTTTTAACAGAAAACCATTTAAAACATTGTTCGCTTGTTCGTACTGAGAGATTACACGTTGTTTTAATCGATTTTTGTATATGGCTCTTAATTGAGATAAAGAATTAAAGTAGCTTGAAAACTCTTTGCTGATTTGATCTTTACGTTTGTACTCGTTGTTGAGGCTTATCATAAACTCTATATCTTGGCCAAGCTCTTTTTGCTCAGCATTCGGTAGCCATTGCAATACATGGTACATATACTTTTGATATTGCTTTGAGTTTAAACGTAAATCCGTTAACGATGCAGCACTCATAATTTCATCATAAAATTCCTTTACTAGATTTTTGCTTGCGAATGAGGAATTTTGATAAGAGGATATTTCATTGTTTATATCTACAAATAACTTTTTCTCTTTTCCAGTGAATATCACCAAATCCAGATAGGCCAAGATATACTTTACTTGAAAATAATCATGCGTGGTCGCACTCTTTTTCTCTAGCAACTCTTCTCGAGGGTTATAGGTAGATAGTATGGCTTCAGCAGTTGATTTTACTCTTTCTACATCTCGCACCTTAAAAAGTGTCCAGGTAAGCTCTAATAAGGATTCAAAATAATAACGACTACTAGATTTGATGCTCTGTAAACTAGTAATGGCATTCTCGTAGTCTTTTTTGCCATTGTAGCAGCGGCCTTTTGTTAAATAGAAGACATCATCGATAGAATTCTTTTTAAATTTTTCTAGTTTGTCTTTATTTAAGGTACTTATACACTTATTGTATTTTTCTTGCTCCAAATAAATGGATGCCATGAGCGCATCTCTAAGATGGCCCATTCTCTCTGTATCCACTTTCAATAAGAACTGCTGTGCCAATCGTGGATTTCCCCCTTTTAAGTAGATAGATCTGGCACACTGATAGGCAGCACGATCTACAATATAGGGTATTTTTATTAAGGCACCGCAAGTTGCTAGAAGCTTCTTTTTACCTGACAACTTACTTAAGACTTCAATATAGTCTTCCACAGCATTCTCTAACAGAAACTTTTGATCCTTAGTTTGCAAAAAGGAAAAGAGCTTATAAGAACGATAAAGATCCCCATTGGATGCTGATATCCTCGCATCCGATAAATAGGAATCTAATAAGTTATTCGCCGCTACAGCTTGCGTGGGGTTGCCAATAAAAAGCCAGAGCCCCAAAATCAGATACATTTAACCTCCTGTCAAAAGTATCGTGATCACTTACTTATTTCTTGAAAGGCGATGCTCAGCTTTGCTTTCTCTTTGAAGTCCGATAACAACCCACCTTTTTCATAAGCTTGTACCAATATTTTATAATCATTATCTTTCGTAAATTTTAATTTCTTTTTCTGCTGCATCTGAACTTTATATTCTGATAAATAAGAAAATATCCCACTATCATTACCAACATAGTTTACTATAACCTGTATATCGTGTTCTCCTGGGGCCAATGTTGTCTCATAGCTTTCTACATTTTCCTTTACACTACTCACCTTTCTAATCTCCGTATCCGGCGTCTGGTAAAAGTAAGAGCGCACCCCGTTAATTATGTATTCCACACTAAAGATTCTATACCTGCCACCCAAGCGATTACCGAATTCAATGGTGATTTTAGGATAGGATTGATTAATTCCTTCGGACTCCAAAATCTCTTGAAACATTCGTATCTGTAATTTTTTATTTAGAACCGCATCTTTTAGCTTATCCACTTCGGCCTGCGCAAAACTGGCATCACCGGTCTTAAAATTAGCGGAAGGATCCGCAGAAAAACATAATGATATTAGTAAACTAAGAAATAACTCCATACTATTATTAAATAATAAATATGCTGCCTAATACAGATGCTTGCTGGATTTTAAAATAATTTAGATATAACTCTAGGCTGGGAAAATAGTGCCTAACTTGCTGGGGGCACCAAAGTATTGATCTTGTCTATTTCTTCGTCTAGCTTTTCATTGATTTCATTAGCTCGATGCAGAATTTCTTCTAGATTTTCTGCCTCCAGAATTTTTCCTGAATCTGGTAGCTTCGCAGCCTCTTGATAAAATCGCTCAGCAAAGTACTTCTCTTTGCCTTCCGCCATGGCATCA
Organism: Bdellovibrionaceae bacterium UBA3535; assembly: GCA_002376845.1. GTDB lineage: Bacteria > Bdellovibrionota > Bdellovibrionia > Bdellovibrionales > UBA840 > UBA3535. The sequence continues at coordinate 172,833 of DFOS01000005.1, forward strand.
AAATCCTCCAAGTGAAATACAACCAATAAAAATGGAGCATTTCCAATGAAATTGTTTGCCAACGATAAACCTAAATAATCTGCCACACGTCTTGGCTTAGATACGGCTCGGCGAACGTGTCTCGTATCCATCATAAGAAAAAATCTTTTAAAAAAGAGTTTGTATTTCATCGTGGAATACGTGGCAATCATCGCTCCCTCAAGCAGTAGACGCTGGAAATCATAATCTTCAAATTCTCTATCCGGGCTCACCAAATACTGCGCAAAACCGACGCCAATTGCCCCTGTAAAAAAGTTGATGGCTCCTGCCTTGGTAACACTTCGCCCCTCGGAGACATAACTCAGTATAAAGTCAATGATTGCAAACGAAGCCAGGTTTAGGCGTGCCGTCTCTGACTCCTTTAATAGGTCAATAGGATTGGTATATCCACGCATAAGCATGTCCATAATCACCGCGATGGAAGCACTGCCTACAACATTGTATAGCGGCCGGATTATATGACCACTAGCAAGACTACCTAAGTAACCGCTTCTAGTAAGATATTCAGCACCTTCTGGCATTCGCTTATAGATCACAGCATTTAAAAATTTCGACATAGTCTGGTGAATGCTGGACCCCGCCTTAAAAGGCATTTCTTTTGCCTTCACTAGGGAGCGATTAAATGTATTTGCCGTATAATGTAGTAGGCCTGATGTATTCTTAAGATATAAGCTAAGATTTTTCCCTTTAGGATTTAATGTGGAATTCACCACTTTTGCAAAGCCATTGCCTCGCAAGAAAGAAAAATGCGTAAACGTCATGGCGGTTGCAGCTTGTATGGCGGCAGTATAAATCAAATCTTTGTCGTCATATTTATGAGAATGAATACTATTTATATAAGACAAAGAACCCGTTGCCGTACCCAACTCCAATAAATTTCTAGAGAATTCTCGATAGGCCTTATTTTTTAGATAAGAATGACTTATGTAGGCCGCATCTATTCCCAACGCGAATAGATATGCAGGTGCCGCCGGCGCCAGGAGACTTAGGCCGTAAAAGCGGGCGCGTATGCGATGTCTTAATAACTTGTCCAAAACTTTTAAGTGCTTATTGATTAAGTTTTTCTTCCCAGGCTTCATTTCACTATCAAGCTGTCCCAACAAGACACGCCTTTTTTCAATCAGATTATGAACCTTGCTATGCTGCAACTCTTTAAAAGAATTAAACCCCACAATGGTTTCAATGGCCTTTTTGGATATGATTTTGGATTGCCCCGCCAAAAGAGAAACCGCAATAATGCTTCCGAACTCCATCGATGTCTGCTCAGCAAATTTGGACAAATGCGGGTTTTCCAAATTCATATTGAAGCCATACTTGGCTGTCAATTTTAAGTCCTGCCGCTTCCACTTTTCATATTGTACGGGATAGATATTTTTTATGTGCTCCAAAACATTTTGCCGAACCTCTACCAATACAGCCAAGGCCTTAGGATCACCCGAGGCTAAATAGGCCATATAATCCAATGTATTTTGGATCATTTGGTCTTGCTGTTCTTCAAGGAACAAAGAAATATCTGCAGTAATAGACTGAACATTATCCAGCGTCGTTTTCTCTCTAATTTTTTGACTTATATATTCATAAAGCAAATATTGCTGCCCGTCTTTTTCTATGGGCTTTAACAAAACGGACAAATAAGGCGTCTCATAAATGATCTGTTTGTACACTATATTTAAATTGGTTAGCTTGCTCTCGATTTCTTCTTTTCTGTCTTGAAAATTTTCAAAGGGCCTACGAAGGGAATCCAATCGTTGATTTACTAAGGGCAACTTCACTTCGGATATTCGTTGCAGCATATTCAATGCCACATGCATTTTACGATAATTTCGATGAGAGAAGCTGGGGTCTTTATCCTGGAAAGCCTTGTATGTTTTTTCTACCTTTGCTTGCAAAACAGGATCTGTATAGCAGGCCTGGCCATTAACCACAGCCTGAAGCTGCTCCTTTAAAAAGTGTTGTTCTGCCAAAGTATAATCTGCGTTTGCTAGAATTTCTTCTGACTCCGCACCTACACTTGGCATGTGATAGCTATAATCCGCTGGACATCCTAAAATGTCGGCGACTTGATCCAAATAGGACTTGTATCTTTTTAATAGGGGATACTTCATTAAATTGTAGGCATCTTCATACTGCTTTGCTGGCTCAAGCGACTCCTTCAGTATGCGCACATATTCTTTCTTCTCTTTTTCTATTGCCACCACCACATCTGACAAACGCAACGCCGGAAGTAACATGGATTCTGCCATTATTCGGCGGCTAATGGCGGGGCTAGCTGTTGATAAAGAATTTTGTATATTATCAAGCTTGTCATTCAAGCCAGGAAAGTGTCGCAAAAAACTAGAATAAATTTTCAGCTTATGACTCTCGACTCCTTTCCATGGAGAGTAGACACTTTTTTGCAAACTTCTTTCCTCTGATAACATCTCTTTTAAATCAGGATACTTATCAGGGTTTATCAGAAGCCATGCCTGCAAGGAATCCAACGCTCTTTCAAGACCAAATCTTGATACCAGATACACATAACGCTGCTCTTCATTAATCAGCTCTTGTTTACTAGGATCTATCAAAGCCTTAGAGATAATGTGTTTAAAATCTTTTTCTAGCCAAGTAGCTGAGACTTGATCATATGAGGCCGACTCTAGCACTCGTAGTTTTTGACGAATTTCCGATATTTCCGCACCAATTTGTAAGACTTTATCTTCATGGCCTGGGCTCTTCGAGGAAGCAGGAACTATTGCTAAAAATAGCAATGCAAAAAATGGCCAAATCAGAAATTTCATATTCCCCTCATACGAGCTCTAAATCTGCAATATCAATGCCTAATTTAGAAATGTTGAGAATGAAAGAAAGGCCTGTAAAAGACAAAATTAACCAGCCACCCTATAATTATTTTATGGGGCGTAGAAAGGTTCTCCAGAGAGCATAAGGCTAAAGATTATCAGAGATGGAGCCATAAATATAAGTTATGTTATAAGTTAGGGATTTTAAGGGTTTGACCTGCATAAATTCGAGAACTTGCAAGATCATTCCACTCCATAATGTCGCGAACCCTAACGCCAAAACGATCCGCTATATGGCTCAAAGTATCCCCGCGGCGCACCTGATAAGTTGCGCCCTCGGAGCCTCTTTTAGCAAGTTTTGCAGACTTTAATTTAACAATGCTCGCCCACATATTCTCTGCTTTCGCTTGCGGAATATAGACACGATAACCACTGGGCACAAGCCAGTTGTATTTCTTTGTTCTTTTCGTAAACTGAGGGTTATAAAGGTCAAAATCATAACCCTCCTCCTTAAACAGCTGCTGCAAAGAATTGTAACGAATAGACTTTGATAGTTTATATTCTTTGGCACGCATCTCGGGCATCCACTTAGGTTTATTAAAATATTTGTCAGCCTCGGCCTCTACCTGTATCGCAGCCAAAAAGCTGGCATAGAAATTACTAGAGGCAAAACCAAAACGCCCACTTTTTTCTCGATCAATGATTTCCACAAGGTCCTTGGTTTTTAGTTTACGACTTAAGCGTGCAATACCACTAGGGCCATAATTATAGCCTGTAATAGCCAAAGGCCAAGCCTCGGTTTTGTTATAGATGTAGCGCAGTTTTTTTGCGGCTGAAACAGATGCACGTATTGGATGATTACGGTAGTCCGCTATACGGTTTACCTTCATATATTGCTTGCCCGTGCTAGGCATGAACTGCCATATCCCAGAAGCCCCTACTTTAGATTTTGCTCGGTAATTAAAAGAGCTTTCCACAAAGGGCATACGGGTTAATTCAATCGGCAAGTTGTAGGATTTAAAAATTTCTGTCATTTCTCTAAGATATCGACCCGAATAATATATCCCTTGTAAAAAATAATCTTTTTGCCCCAACTGAAAACGCAAGCGACCCTTTTTGGCAGCCTTTATAAACTTATCCTTCTCACTGACATCATCATACATTAACCATATTCGCAGCTCCTCCGGACTTAGACCTGTTATATCTTTGGTCTTCTGCAGCTTATACATTATGGCTACAATTTCTTTCTTCTTGTCTGTCACCATCTTGCGCTTGGCTTTTCTTTTCTGATAAGCGCTGAGATCATTATTTTTCATAATTGGCGTGAAATCTATCTCCGCATATATATGATCAATATGCTCACTATCATGTAGTACGCCCTGCCAAGAAGAATACTTCGTATAGATATCTTTCCAAAAGTCCACCTGCTTTTTTAAACCATCCGGCACGGCAAAGGTTTTTTTATCATAGCCCATACTACCTAAGGACAAAGAGTAATCCGGCTTTTGCCAATCCTCTGCATTTTTCTCATCTACTTCGATTTTCGGCTGTTCAAAATCAACCGGGGTGTCTTCATCGGCAATCACAATGGAACTAACATCCACTTCCTTCTCTTTGTCGGATGAAAAAAAGGACGCCCATAGTGGGGTCAGTAAAAATAAACTGATGACTAATTTCATTTACGTAGCCTCTTTACAATTTCTTGCATTTCTTGCCGCGCCCTATAAATAGACTTGCCATTGTAAATCATGCTTATCAGGTATCTTGTTTTTTCCTGGTCATATACCCCTGATAAAGCCACAGCATTAGATAATAAACCCGTTTTAGCTCGAAAACTTTCATTGTCGCCAAGAAATTCAAATCTTGATTTCAGAGTACCATCCAGCCCGGCTAAGGGTAAAGTAGAAAGTAATTCTATAGAGTTCGGATCCTTTATTAAATCCTTCAGAATTAGATTCATATCATTGGCAGAGAAACGATTTTGATAGGATAAGCCAGAAACACTTTCCAATTGAAATTCCTTTATTCCCAACGAATGAAGGTGCTTTTCAATTACCTCTTTTGCTTTTGCTATACTACCCGTTTCTCCCTTTGTAGTTAACATAGATTTGACAAGCAATTCCGTGATAAAGTTATTCGAATACTTCATCATATCTCTATATATCAAATAAAGATCCTTGCTTTCTATTTCTGAAAGAAGAGTCTTATGATCGGCGCAGCTTTTCTCTTGAATCTCCCCTTCGACCTCAATGCCTCGCTGTTTCATAAAAGCAATTAAATTGTGTCCAAACCATTTCACAGGATGAGAGACATTTCGAAATATTAATTCTTCCTCATTTTCTATGCCAATCTTACCACTCAAAGTAAGATACTCTTTTCCGTCTTTAAAGGTTCGGCTTTGATGAATTCCGTGTTTTAGATTTTTAACACGGCCTTTAACCGTCTTAATTTTATTGGTTAAAACAAAATAGTCCGATTTAGGGTCTAAATAAACCTTGGCTTTTTTATTCATAGTGGTTGGCTGAACATAAATATTCACCGAGTTCCAGTTAAAGGAGGCAGCAGATATTGGGGCATTGTATGCACGGGCAGATTTTGACTGCGACCTGCCTGCATCTTTTTTTGCATCATTGTGAATACTTGTGTCTATGTAAACCCCACCTCGAATTTTTTTAATATTTTTTCTAGTTAGATTGTTTACCAGAACCCACATTTTTTCGGATACCAGGGAGGGATCACCCGAAGCCTTAAAACAAATACCCCCTTCGAGAACAGATCCCTTTACTGCGCTTTTGCCAAACAAATAACTTTTAAACTTCCAGTCCCAGGGGTAGTGCTCTTTTAGGGCTGACAAAATGGCCAGTTTGGTTAGGGATGCTGGCGTCATCTTTTTCTCGGCCTGCCAGTTTACAAGTTCATTAGTTTGTAGGTTTTTAATTTGAATGGAATAGGATTTGTTAGATTTTAGTTTTTTTATATAGGATTCCGCAGCAGACATATCGGCTTGAACAAAAGAAAAAAACAAAGAGACTATAAGCAGCTGCATATTCCCTAAGAGTTTAACGCTTTTTTATTTCGGGACAAGTAGAACATGCAGGCAATTATGCCCTAGACCAAGGCATAGTTAAGAAAAAAAGCTAGAGTTTTAAAGAATTTAACAGCTCAACCTAAGGCGAGCTAAAGGGAAATAGTTTGAACGCACTTCTGCGCCTTGGTTAAACTAGTTCTAATGAGAAAACGCGACTGGCTCTACATCATTTTGCCCCTAATATCTGTTTGGACCATAGATCGAATCACCAAAATTTGGGCATCAGGCCTCGAAGGCTTTCATGATTTTGGCATCGTGGGATTTGCCCTGCATCACAACCATGGAGCTATGCTCGGGCTATTTTCTTCTCTCCCCCCCGTGCTAAGAATTGTCTCATTGTCTACGGGCGGTGCATTTTTAGTCTTCTCTTATATTATCATTCAATTTTTACTGCCGATTAAATCCATTCCTCTTCGCTCGGGAATGTCGATGTTGCTTGGCGGAATTATTGGTAATGTCACCGATCGAATTTTGTACGGCTATGTAGTTGACTTTCTTGTATTCAAGCTTGGTGACAACATTAGTCCAGTCATGAATTTAGCAGATGTCTTACAATGGTTTGGTTATGGACTCATCGTTTACGCCCTTTTTAAAGAAAGTAAACTTTTGTGGCCTGAGCAGAATTTAAGAAAAAGCTACTGGATCAATCCCAAATACCAACTTAAATACTGCTTCATCCTTTTTGCTTTTGGCTTTGCCATATCATTAATTGCTGGCGTTTTCTCTTATACATATATTCGAGTAACACTAGAAAACATGCCAAATATTGATATCGCCGTACAAGAAAAGTTTTTACAGCCATATATTTTGACCTTCTCAATATTGTCATTAAGCTTCTGTATCATTTTGTTTTTAGTTGGCCTAATTTTATCCCATCGAGCTGCCGGCCCGATTTATGCTTTTGAATCTTTTCTTGAAGATTTATCTGAAGGCAAGATCCGAAAGTTACGCCTTCGTGCTGGAGATGAGTTTACGCATTTAGAAGAAGTAGCTGATGACCTCACAAAAAAAATGCAGAGCTTTTCTAAGACTCATAAGGATTCGTAAGTTTTACCTCTTGAATTCTTTCTATGTAAAACCTTTTATCTTTCATATCTTTTAAACAAAGAGCAGGAACAAATCCTTTTTGTGGGTTTAAAACCAAACCCTTTGGCATGATTTCGCGGTAATTGTCTTTTTTATTATTTGGTGACTTATAATTAATAAAACATGTTTGTTGCTGCCTTATTAAAGCAACCAAATCACTTCCTACGCGATCATCTAAAAAATGATTCAAAGAAAACTGCGACCACTCAATATGCAAATCCTGCGTTTCCTCAAGCTCTTTAAGCGTGGCATCTTCAGGCACCCTTTCTAGGCAGCGCAAAAATAGCTGCAAGCAAGCAATGGCATCATCCATTGCTCGATGGGCTGTACCCTTATCAAGACGCAAAAAATCTACCAAGGTTTGCAACTTATGATTGGGACTTTCACTGAAGAGTGCTCTTGAAAGCAGACTCGTACACAGCACAATATTCTCTGGCAGCTGTTTACAGTATTTTTCAAATTCTATTGCAAGAAAGCCCATATCAAACTGGATATGATGGCCTATTAACACTGCATCTTGAATGAATGCAAATAGTGGCTGTGCAATTTCTGACATGGCTGGAGCATCTTTTAACATGGCGTCTGAAATGCCGTGAATATCTTCGATCTCTTTTGGCATTGCATGCCCGATTCGGACCAAGGATTGATACCGGTCGATTTCTTTGCCTTTATAATACTTTACTGCGGCCACTTCGCAAATTTCTGCATTTAATGGATAAGCGCCTGATGTCTCGGTGTCTATCGCCACAATGGGCTGATCCAAGACCTGTGAGTTAAGGGATAACATGCAAACCATTTATCAGTGCATGCTTACAAAGGCAAGATAAGCAGCTATTTTTTCTGCTTTTCCAGCAGTTTGCGAACCATATTCTCGTACTTGGCACGATTTACTTTACCGTAATCATCGTACTCTATAGGCCGATTCTCTGTACCGTCAGGCAATGTAGATTTTTGTTGCATGGTAAATACAACAGAGCCAGCGGGCTTACCCGATGGCGGCAAGACTTCGGCCTTTCGAACCGCGGTTTTGAGCTCAATATCAACTGTTTCACTCTCAATGGCGGACTCTAAGTATTTTTTTAAAATATAGGCTCTTTGTAGAGCTACCTGTTTTGCCTGTTCGATACTTTTTTCTGGTACCGTTTCAACGAATATTTCCGAATCAATAATTAAAATGGAGTTCTCTAGGCCTTGTGATAGCTTGCGAACTTTTTCCATAATATCAACAAACTGCCCACTGATTTTTGCAGAACCCACTTCAAAAAGCATATAATCATATATTTCAAAGTATACCTTGTCCTGCTCAATCCCTACATCTTTTGCCACAAGACCTATTTCGCTGGCAATTTGCTGAAGTATTATCTCCCCTTTTCCCATACTCATTACATCTGGGGTTAGGTCAGCAGGCTGCATTAATTTTTGCAAAGTACCTAGCGGTTCATTAATAAAATCAAGAAAAAGCTTTTCCAGCGTGAGTTTGGCACCAAAGGTATTCAATTCGTGCTCTAGAACACTAGGTCCACTAAAATAACTTGCCACTTGCTTTTTGACTGCATCCGACTGATTGAGTAGCCACATCACTAAGAAAAAAGCCATCATAGCTGTCATAAAATCAGCAAACGCCACCTTCCACGAGCCACCATGGTGGGCGGAAATGTTGGTGATTTTTTTTATGACTATGGTTTGATTCTCTCGTGCCATATTATTTCTTCTTAATCACTTCATCCATTTCACTAAAACTGGGTCGAACCTCGGGCGGCACAGCTCTTCTTGCAGCATCTACACATACAAGCGGCGGAGCACCTTTTTGATTCGAAACTAGTGCGGATTTTATTGCTTTGAAATAATAGGATTCATCATTTAGATCATGCTCTATCTTAGAGGCCAGCGGCCCAAAAAAGCCGTAACATGCAAGAACCCCTAAAAATGTACCAATCAATGCGGCGGCAACGGACATACCAATAACTTCGGTTCCTTGATCGAGCTTACCCATGGTAATTACAATACCCAAAACCGCGGCCACAATACCCAATCCCGGTAAAGCCTCTGAGGTAGCCTGCAATAGATGTTGAGATGCGTGCTCTTCTTCATGTATGGCTTTTAAGTCTTGGTCAAGCAGATCATCCACATCAAACGGGCTTAAATCGGCAGACAAGGTTACTTTTAAGGTGTCACACAAATAATCCAAAGCGTGGTGATTAGACATTAAATACGAAGATTTTTTAAATATTTCCGAGGAGCTTGGGTTCTCCACATGGGCCTCGATCGCCTGTGGCCCTTCTTTACGGAATGTTTGAAACAAGGCAAACAAAACCGTCAGTAGCTCCAGATACTTATCTTTTCCAACGCCAGTATAGGTAAGCGCTTTAAAAGAGAGTTTGAGAAGACGTATGACTTTTTTGATTGGTGCCATTATGACAATTCCACCAGCAGCGGCACCAAATATGATAATGATCTCCGTTGGCTGCCAAAGCACGTGCAACTTACCACCGTGCAGTACATAACCACCCAAAATCGATGCTGTAACTATAATGATGCCTATCAATCCCATTTGCGATCCTAGTTGTTTCTATATACTTGTCGGCGATTTTAAGAGGAAAATAAGGCTATTAGCCACAAACTAGCTAAAAGGCTTAAGACATAAATAGAACTAGACGAAAGTCACATCTATGACTATCTTCTAAAGTATGGATACCGTTTTTGAGGTCTGTCAAAAATTAGAAAAGGACATGCAAAAAGATAATCCCATTTATTTATCTTTTTACCACTTTTTAAAGTTCTTCCGTAGCCCAGACCAAAGTGTGAATATAAATACCATTGATGCTTATTTTCGGCGAATGTATGCCTTCGAATTTTGGCGCAAAGAAAACAAACACCTGCAAACACAAATTAAGAAGATACTGTCTCACCATCTATCTGAAGAAGGTTTAAACAAAATATACCAATCTAGCTTCTTTCACCATTGCCAACTACTAACATTAAAGCAAAAAAGTGACTGGCTAGCCGTTGCCAATCGCTATGCAGAAAACAAAAAAATTCACTATAAATTTATCGAGCCAGATCATAACTCGCTGTATGTTCATTACCAGCCCGATGGCGGCAAGCATATCTTACAGAGACTATATCCACATTGTTATATTAACAATGGCCAGCTATTTCCTCTAACAACAGATGAAGTAGTTTATTTTGACAGCGATATAAAACTAGAAGCATTACAAAACCACTTAATATACCTAAATAATTATTCTTATATTCGCTTAGATTCCAAGGCTAGTGTTTTTACTGGTATGGTTTTTAAAGGATATACTCTTTTTCCATCCGAAAAGGTAAAAGTTGAAAACTTGAATGAAAATTCAAGAATCTACTATACCGTTAAGCGTTTGGAAGCTTTGATTACTGGTCTTAATGACAATCAAACCTACCAAAAGTTATGTGATCTTTTGGAAAAATCATTGGACCTACTGAAATCTGGCCACCCAGAATCTGTAAAACTTGCATTTGCAGCTCTTGAAAGAGGAAAAAATGCACAGCAGTCCACATTTCCCAACGACAAACTCTTGCAAGTCCTGATAAAAGAGTTATCCTTCCATCTCAATAAAAGTGCCGAAGGAAGCTTACCAAATGTTGATGCGATTAAATAAATTTCTAGCTGATAATGGTGTTGCTAGCCGTCGCAAAGCCGATGAGTTAATCGAAAGCGGCGAAGTTTTTGTAAATGGCAAAAGGGTTTTCGAATTAGGCATCAAAGTCGACCCAAACCAAGATAAAGTGAAAGTTAATGGCAAACTAGTCCATGTAGAAAAGAACAATAAGGTCTACATCCTGTTTTATAAGCCAAAAGAGGTCATTACTTCTTTGAAGGACCCTGAAGGGCGCCCATGTGTTGGTGATTTTTTTGCTGACAGAAAAGAACGGCTCTACCCAATTGGAAGGCTGGATTGGGACTCAGAAGGAATGTTGCTATTAACCAATGATGGCGAGTTTGCCAATAAGGTAAGTCACCCAAGACATAAAGTGCGCAAAAAGTATCTAGTCAAAATTAATGGTAAAATTAGCAATCAACAAATGGATAAGCTACGAAATGGCGTTAGCATTCCGAATGGCGGCCGAGTACAGGCAAAGTTTCTAAAGCGACTTAGAGGCAAATCGACGGACAAAAATGACTGGCTAGAGTTGGACATAACGGAAGGCAAAAACAGACAAATACGTAAAATGTTCGCAAAGCTGGAATTCGATGTTTTAAAGCTAAAACGTATAGCCATAGGCAAACTAGAACTAGGCAATATGAAGCCCGGAGCTTCGAAAGTGCTTAGTGATAATGACATAAAAAAAATATTTTCTGATCCGCTAAAATCAAAAAAGCCAGGACGACAAAAAAGCAAAAAGATTGTTCATGACTAGCTCAATTAAAATAATTGCCAATAACAAAAAAGCTAAGCACGATTACCACTTGCAGGATTTCTTAGAGGTAGGAATGGAGCTCACAGGCAGCGAAGTAAAATCTTTGCGCAATGGTGCATGCAACCTCAAAGACTCTTTTGTTACCGTAGATCGAGGCGAGTTATTTTTAAACAAAGCCCATATTAGTGAGTACAAATATTCTAACTATAATAACCATAGCCCAGAAAGAAAGCGCAAGCTCTTAGCCCACAGGGAAGAAATAAATAAGTTAGAAAAAAAGATACAACAAAAAGGATTTACCTTAGTTCCTACCAAAATATATTTTAAAAATGGCATTTGCAAATTAGAAGTGGCCCTTGGTAAGGGCAAAAAACGTCATGATAAAAGAGATTCCATTAAGAAGCGAGATGTGAATCGTGAGCTTTCTCGGGCTCTAAAGAAGAGCCGTTAAGTTGCTCGTATTTAGAACGTACAAGCCGGTTCCAAATTCTTTTCGAACGCGTAGCATTTTTAGAGAACTCCAAATCCATTAGCTGCTGCAACTCTTGATTGGAGTGCCGCTGTAAGGTTCGATAAAAATAATTGTACGTCCGAACCAAATCCTGGTAATCATTGTCGCTTCGAACTCGTATTTCTGGCTGCGACCAATCCCCCTTAGTAAGATTTTTAATATGCTTTCGCATCACCTGCATGGGGTAAATTAGGGAGTGTAGTAGCCGCAAACTTATTGCAGCAACAAAGACTTGCATGCCTAAAAAGCAAGAAAGCAAAAGGATAATCATCCACTTTCTTTCAAATTCTAAATTTGGAACAAAGTTCGGTGAGTGAATGTAAGCAAAATCAATAAAGACATTATAATTATAATGGATGAAATACGCTGCCAAACCAAAAGCCAAGAGACTAAAGACTCCCACACCACCAAAATACAGTATAAAATATCGCCATTGAAAGCGCGAATCACTTAGATTCATTTTACGCTTTCTAAACTTATAAGACTTCGGCTTGCGAATTCCTTCTTTCCACCACATAAATTTAGACTATAAGCAATTGTATTTCATAAAAAGCTCATCTAACATTATGGTATGAAGTTAACACATAAGTCCCAAATCCTTAGTCAGGTTCTTATTATCCTTTGTCTAGGTTGTAGCCATTTAGAAAGACCAGCTGCTAGTGATGGTGGGCAGAAAATGCCGAGCAATAGTTTACAGGCAGACCGAGCTTACTTGGACTCTTTGCGCGATGAAATACCTGAAGAAATTCAACAAACCAATGATCAGCAAGCTTATATTTTAAGTTTTTTTCAAGATCGCAATTTACGCCCCAGCCGTGTTCGATCAAATTTCCAAAAGGACATTTCTAGAAAGCGGAACCGTTTAAATAAGTACTTACAAGATCAGCGAGATAAGTTTAACAGTGAATCTCGCAAGAAGAAGGATGCTTTTTTAAAAAAGCTCAAAAAGACAAGAGATCGCTTTGTTGACTCCAAACCGAGCCGTGAAGAGCGGAAAGAATTTTTTGACAAGCAAGATGAGCAACGCAAAATCTTTTTTGCCAACGATAAAGATAAAAGAAAAGAATTTTCTTATGAACAAAAAATGATACGAGATGATTTCAATCAACGGCTCCGTGAAATGCGCCAAGCCTTTAGAGATGAGTGGCGTTTGTATCAACAGGAGTACAAAGCAAAAGAGAAGGTCAAAAAAGAACAAGAAAGGCTGCGGCGTCGCGCGATTCGTAGCACTCCATCTGCTTTAAAGCGGAATATCAAAGACTTCAGCCCCGAGGTGCAGCAAATTATTTTGGATCTAGACAATATGTACAAGGGTGAAGCTCAGGGCCTATAGTTCTTTAAATAGCTGGATATAATCCTCAACGCTAAGGTTTTCGGCTCGTAAATCCTCATTCCATCCCATTTTGGACCAGACTTTACCCCAATCATGAACTTCAGAATAACTTTTTAGATTGTTCATCACTTTTTTGCGTCGCTGATGAAAGGCAGATTTCAATAATTGAAGAAATTTTTTCGAATCAGAGAACGGTAGCTCTCGGCGTTGAAAACGCAGCACCTGTGAGGCAATCTTTGGTGGTGGGTAAAAATCTTTGGGTCCCGCCTCTAACAGAAAATCTACCTGCCAAAATGCCTGGGCCACAACGCTAAGCAAGCCATAGGTTTTTGAGCCTGATTTGGCTAATATCCTTTGTGCCACTTCTTTTTGAAACATCAGAACCATTTGATTCACACCAAGTTCTTGTACTGACATCTCGATAACTAAGGATGAGGAAATCTGGTAAGGCAAATTGGAAACCAAAGCAGTTGAACAGGGGGCAAGTTTTTGCCAATCCACTTGCAATGCATCTGCATTTATAACTTGTAGACCACTTTCCTGCCAATATTGGGCAAAGGCTCTATCCAACTCTATTAATAGCAAAGGCTTGCCCAGTTTTTGCAAACCAGAGGTTAAGGCTCCTAAACCAGGACCCACCTCAACAATTTGATCTATGTCATGGGTATCCACCGCATCGATGATTTTATCTATGGTTCCTTGGTAGATTAAAAAATTTTGACCCAAAGATTTTTTGGGGTGCACTCCTAGCTCTTGCAGACGTTTTTTTATGGCTTGAATGTCATACATTTAAATCACCTTACTGCGAGAAGAAGGCTGCAAATTCCAAGGTGATCTCTGTCCTAAATTCAAGCGCAAAACACCTGCCAAACCAATCATCGCGGCATTGTCGGTACAATAACGAGGGGGCGGCGCCATCCACTCTAAAGAATTTGCTTTAGCAAAATCCTCCACCTTTTCTCGCAGACGAGAGTTGGCGATTACACCGCCGGTGATATAGAAACGCTTGCATTGACTCTGTTTTAGCGCACGCTCCAACTTGGCAATCAAAGTATCCACCAGCGCTTCTTGATAGGAGGCACAAAGATCATGCAAACTAGCATCTATTTCGCTCTCCGACATACCTTCTAACATTCGCTGGGCCGAAGACTTAATCCCTGAAAAAGAAAAATCCAAACTATTTTTACCTAGCAGCGTTCGCGGGAAAGCAAAGGCACTTGCATTCGCCCCTCTTGCAAGACGATCTATTTTTGCCCCACCTGGGTAGCCAAGTCCTAGCATTTTAGCGTATTTATCAAAGGCCTCTCCCGCGGCATCATCAATGGTTTGCCCGAGCACCTGATAATTCGCAAAGCCTTTTACCATATACAAAGAAGTGTGCCCGCCGCTAACCGCCAAGGCGATGGCTGGTGCGTCCATATCAAAGCGTGGACGATAATCATGGTCCCTAAGAAAAGGAGCCACCAAGTGACCCTCAAGATGATTCACCCCAATAAAATCTTTTTGCTTGGCAAGAGCCAAAGACTTAGCGGTTACAACCCCGACGATCAGGGAGCCAAGCAAACCTGGCTCCGAGGTTACGCATAGGCCATCAATATTGTCCCAAGTCATATTGGCTTTATCTAGGGCAATTTCAACTAGCGGCAGGAGTGTTTGATTATGATTGCGCGAGGCGATCTCAGGGACAATGCCACCGAAAATTTCATGTTCCGCATCTTGGCCAACACTACTAAGGGAGAGCACTTCCCCCATCGCCGATACAATGGCAACAGAGGTATCATCGCAGGAGGTTTCAATGGCCAAAACTCTAGCATATTCTTTCGACATGCAGAGAGTATGCTTATTTTTTAAGTTGATTCAATCTATATTTGGCACTTTTGGCGGTTTTCGACTTGGGAAATTTTTCAATCACTTCCGAATAAAAAGCATTGGCCTCAGAATTCATACCCAATTCTTGAAAGCATACCCCTATTTTATAGGTGGCATCGGCATACTTTTTTCCTTTAGGAAAGTTGTCGCGGTAACGATTGTATTCCAGAATGGCCGCCTTCCAGTCAGATTTACGAAATAGTTCCTCTGCCGTTTCATAGGGGCCGCTTGGTTTTTGCGGCGCCACTTTTGCACTTGCTGGGCTAGAAATGCTAGCACCTTTACCTTGCTGCAATAAGATTAGCGACTCACTTAAAGTTACTAGTTTTTGCTCGATGCGATCCAGACGGTTCTGCAAAGCCGTACTATCATTCATCTGCTCCATCTGCTGCAATTTAAAACTCAAATCTTCAACCTTGCCATTCAAGCGGCGAATTTCACTTAAAGCATCTTGCTGCATGGCCGCTTCCTCTGCTGGGCTTACGTCTCTGTCTGCAATAGGTGTGCTGGGCTCACTCACGACTCGGCGACCTTCTTTTGTTTTGATTTCATTTCTAGTTTGCAAGCCGGGGCAAGCCGTCAAGCCAAGTAATAAAATTACAAGTGATCTTTTCATGGTACAAAGTCTCCACTTTTAAATTTTTTTAAGCGCGCCAAGTTTTCCGATTTTTCTGCAAAATTTCTCGCTAATTCAAAATTTTCTTTGGCTTTTTGGTAATCCTGCTTTCGATATTGTATTTCTGCTGCTCGGTAGTACTCACCGGCTTGATGCCAATAAGCCGCTGCATAACGAACCGCCTCAACATTTTGTGCGGCCTCAATAGCAGAGCGGGCTAGCGTATACTCAAGCAATGGCTTTGGAGTACTTGCACAGCCCGCCAACAATAGTAAGATTCCTATGAATCTTGCCCGCACACCTTATCTAGCGATTGGCACAAAATTCACGCGACGATTGCGTGCGTGAGCTGCCTCGCTGTCTCCTTCGTCTAACAATCGCTCTTTACCATATGAAATAACACTCAAACGGTCTCCACTTACTCCCAAACCTTCTAGGTAAGATTTCACGGCGCGAGCTCTTCTTTCGCCTAAAGCAAGGTTGTATTCGATGGAACCACGAATGTCACAATGGCCTTCCAACTGCATATTGGCATTTGAATTCTCTTTTAACCATTCTGCATTCTGCTGCAAAGCTTGTTTTGCTGCGGCAGACAAAGTCGCTTGATCGTAGCCAAAGTTTACAGTTTCTAAACCTTGAATCGCCTCCGAGTCACTTCCTCGTGGATCAAAAGATAAATCTTCCGAACTAATACCAGCATCAGCACCTGTGGCACCGGACTTCTTTTTGCCTGATGAACAAGCACTTACTGCCAAAACCAAAGAACATACGATGAATAATTTTTTTAGCATGGGAATCTCCTATTTTGTCCTTATCATTGTAGAAAGACTGGAAGGCTTGTCAAACTTTTCCATTGTGAAAGCACAGCAGCTGTGGTTCTCTTTTTTTATGTTCCGCCTACTTTTCTTTTTTCTGCTGATAGTAAACATCGCCAGTGCTGAGGATTGGAAGCGCATGGACTCCGCCCATTTTGAAATCATTTATGATGCCAAACAGCATGAATTGGCGCGGATCTACTTGGCTACAGCCGAATATGTGCACAATGAGATGCTTGGTGACTTCCAAGGCGGCCCCCCAAAAACCTATTTGGTACTAATGGACCGCACAGATTTAAGTAATGGAGCGGCCACTGTTTTTCCTGAACCCACAATTTTTCTCTACCCCAGTCCACCCGAGCCTAGTGACAGCATCTACAACCACCCGTCCTGGGCTTACCTATTATTAAAGCATGAATATACCCATATTTTAAATATGTACCCTTCCAATGGAATCCCCGGAATTTTTCGTTGGATTTTCGGGGCCTGGGCAAGACCCAATATGTTTTTGCCAAACTGGTACAAGGAGGGGATTGCAGTAGATCTGGAAAGTGAGGGCAAACGCTTTGGCCGAATCCATTCGGAGTGGGTCTTGGGTTGGTTGCGGGCTAGCGTCTTAAGTGGTGATTGGGAAAAGGAGCGCTTGGATCGTATCAACTCTTTTTTCGTACCCAAGTATCCCTATGGATCACGGCCCTACTATTTTGGCGCCTTTGTCTGGGACTACCTTTCGCGAAATTATGGACAAGAGCTTTATGACCAGTTGAACCAAGCCTATTCAAGGCGAGTGCCATTTTTTATTGAAGATCCGGTGGAAAAAACAACCCAGAAAAACTATACGGCGATTTTTGCTGAAACCAAGAATTATTGGCAGGAAAAAGTTAAACGCGAAAGTTTTCAACGAAATCCACCAGGGCAAAGCTTGGGTCTAAAAGGCTATGACCAAAAGGGCCTGAGCCGCAGAGGCCAACAGGCACTATACATTTCCAAAAATCAGCAACACGAAAGTGAATTGCGCCTGGTCCAATTTACCAGCCCAAGTTCATGGGAAATTGCCTCCGATACCGTTCTAGATTCCAGCGAGGCAATCCATAGCGCCGTATTCTATCAAGACCAAATCTATTACGATAAAATCCGCACTTGGAAACGTAGAAATAAATATTCCGACATCTATGTCTATGATTTAAAAACTAAAAAATCTGAAAGCTTAACACAAGGGGCCCGCGCTAAAAATGTGGCAGTTTCTAATACAGGGGATGTCTATTGGATACAGCGCGAGCAGGGCGTTCAAACCCTCAGGGATAGCAAAAGCCAAGGCAGCCTTTACAGTAGTGAACTGGATGAGAGTTTGCACTCTCTAATTTGGCAAGAAGGCAAGCTCTACTTTCTACATAAACAACGCGGCGGCATTCACCGGATCCTACAATATGACCCACAAAAACAAACAAGCAAAACCCTATTTTCTAGCCTACGCAATCTTTATTCCTTAAAAGCTTGCGGTAAAAACTTATGTATAAGTCTTTCACAAAACCTTTACGCCAATCTTTATTATTTTAATATAAAGGACAAAAGCTTTCGCAAGCTCACCGACACAAAAACCATGATCTTCGATGGTTTTATCTCCAAGCCCCACGTAATCGCATCAGAAATGACCAGCGATGGTTTGCAATATGTAACGCTCCCCTTAAGAAAACCACAAAAAAAATTGTTAAGTGAACAGCAAAAAACTCCCTGGAAAGTAAAACTATTAAATAACGATGCAAAAGAAAAAAACTATTCCTCCACCTCACATTTGCTGCCAAAGTATTGGATTCCTTTTTATGCCTACGATGCCAATGGCAGTTTTTTCCAAATTAGTACTGGCTCCAACGATCCCGTAAACTTGCAATCTTACAATCTTGGTTTAAGCTACTACACCGCGTCCAGTGAATGGGATCAAAACTTTTTCTACCAAAATACCTATTGGGACATTCGCTGGTTTTTGCGAGCCAATCGTATCTACGATTATGTGCAAGCGGCCGACGACACCATTGACCAAGAATTATATCAATTCGGTTTGGGACATTTTATTTATGGCCTATCCAATTCTTGGACTTGGGATTTAAGTGCCGAAAGAAAAACGGCAACATACCTTGGTGCTAGTAAAAACAAAGCCCTCGGTGCTAGCTTTAATTTAAATTATCAAGATTTTGACAAAATGAAGGCAGGTGCAATTTTACCTGAAAATGGCAACTCGCTGCTGCTAGGGCATAGCCACTATATTGATGATGAAGACTATGTTTCTTACGATATAAGTCGCTTGCATTTTCGCAATTACTTCTCCTATTTTCTTCCTGAAAAACATGTGCTTACCACCCAATTTCTTAGTCGCTATTCCGATGATAACGAACGCCCGATTGGCATGGGAACTCTAAACATTGGCGGCCCCTTATTCAGCATAGATACTGCTAACACATATGCTCTGCGGGGCTATCCCGTGGCCAACTTTATCGCTTATAGCGCGGCCAACTTGAGAATGACTTATACCTTTCCCATGTACGATATCTATCGCGGAAAACGAAGCTTGCCCTATTTCTTAAGACACTTTTATATTAATTTGCTTTATGAAGGATTGAGCATAGATGGTTTTTACTACGATCGAAACGAGAACCTTGTGAGCGAGCGGCATTCTGATATTTTTTCTTCTTACGGTATAGAATTAAAATTGGCAGCAGAGATTTTCTACCTCATGCCGGTAAATTTTGTGCTCGGCATATACTCCGGTGACAGCAAAGAAGCTGCTGCCGACACTTTTTCCATTATCAATATTGAGGTTCCCACCTTTCTATAAAGTTGAAAGCGAAAACCGGATTTTTTTCGGACGACTTTTTCATCCTTGTACATTTTTTTGCCTGTAGGGACTTGGCACTTTTTTTGTAGAAGTCAAATGCAGGAGGTACATATGAGTTCTTTAAATCGTGTTTTTTTAACAGGTTATTTAGGTAATAAACCAGAAAAAAAATTAACCAAGTCGGGCAAAGCCTACTACCATGCTTCATTGGCAAGCCACAAATCGTGGAAAAACGAAAAAGAGGAATGGGAGCAGCGAACCGATTGGCATACCTTATTTTTTTGGTCACCCAGGGCCATGCGTTTGGTAGAAAACTTATCCAAAGGCCAATCTTTGATGGTGGATGGGCAAATCGTCACCTATGAGAAGGAAAATGAGGCAGGTTTAAAACAGAAATCGGCAATAATTGAGGTAAAAGACCTTAAAACCATCGTAAAAACCTGATTTTTACTACTTTGGTATTGACCCAAAAAAATGCAGTTGTTGTAATAATCTAGGGAGCATTTGCAAGGAGTGGAAATGCCAGATATTTCGTGGGTTAAAGACTTAGTACGATATGAAAATGAAATCGAAGAATCCGGCATGGTGGATATCAATGCCGGCTTCGATAGTCGTGAAGAAATCATCCGTCAAAGTTATGACTTCATGTTCGAACTAAAAAAAGATTTTATCGATTATATCAATGCATTTAACGAGCTCAAAGGCGGAGGAATGGGTTGCGTGAAGGTATATGGCATCTCCAATACCAAGTCGGACTTTATGTTGTTTCGCAATGGCTACAAACTTATTTTTCGCCTTGTAGAAGCTGGTAGAATCACCATTAGTAGCCGTAGCCCCTCAGCCAATATAACTCCTGGCGCCCTAGTTCAAGAAAGCCAAGAACAAACAAGTGAAGAAGAGCTATTGGCACAATGGGGGGCCTTTGGCGAGCTAAAATGGACCTACAAAAACCAAATCTTAAATCCAGATTATTTGGTGCGCTATTACCTAAGCCGCTTTATTCGCGAAAGCGCAAAATAAAACCATAGTCCTGTCAAAATAACGTCATATTGACCGAAAGGTCTTTGTGACGTTTTACAAATGCCTCCTTAATCTTGGACTTATCGCAGTCTTGCTCTCTGCTTGGAACCTATTTCATTGGACTGCATTTCAAGATGTGGTCATTGAAATCAAACCGAAAGAATCTAGAAGCCCTGCAAGCATTGAGAATCCCACATTTATCCAAAAACAAATCTCTGCGGAAACCATCGCCATTGAATGTGGAAAGGAGCATCAAGTCGAAACCGAGTTTCAACACATTCGCTTTCGCTTTTTGAATTGCGCACAAGAGCCCCTTGTAAAAAACGACAGCAACCATTTTCAAGCTAGCCTATGGTCAAGAAAGCAAGCCTGGATCAGTGATTATATCCCCCTTTCACCATCAGAAAACCATTTTGCTATCAATGCAAACACCCGCATCACGGTGCTCTACAAGAAAGCAAATAACGCAAAGAAAACCAATTAATTCTAGCAACTTATCCATCTGACAGCTTTTTTCATGACAAGCTGGAAAGTGCTGTCTACAAACAAGGGGATATGCATAGCTTAAATGAAGAGTATCTAGGCGAAATACAATTAAAAAAGCGGAGCGATCTGCATTTAGCTCGCAAACTATTTCATGCAGCCGGCATAGGCTTTATTATCGGTCTCTATTCGGTTCTCCCTAGAGACATTGCCATCATGGCCATGTCCATTACATGTTTGATATTTGTCCCCATTGATTTTTTACGAACGAAATCCAATGTCGTTAACAAACTTTTTATCCGCTTTTTCTCCAAATTCTTACGGCGAAGCGAAGCCCAACACCTTACTGGCAGCTCCTACTTGGGCGTATCCGTATTAATTCTTATCGCTTTTTTTCCGCGCGACATAACCATCTTGGCACTCAGCATGTTAGCCCTGGGAGATCCTACTGCTAGTTTAATTGGAGTGATGTATGGTAAGGATAAGTTGATTGGCGAAAAAAGTTTGCAAGGCAGCCTTGCTTGTTTTTTTGTATGCTTCTTTATTGCGATCATCTATTATTTTAGCAACAATCTTATGACCGAACGATTGTTTTTAGTTAGCATGGTCTCTGGCTTAATAGGCGCTTTTTCTGAGTTAATTCCCATAGGCAAACTCGATGATAACTTTTCGTTTCCCATCTTAACCGCTATATTATTGTACGGAACTTTTATATTATTTGGTGGATTCGTCTAGACTTGCCAGCAATTGCATCCTAAGGCAGACTCACAGCATGAGAGCATATCGCAAAAACAAACGCCAACGACGCCCCTTCAAAGATAGAGTGGTCTCCAATATATACATATTGCCAAACCTATTAACCACAGGAAATCTTTTCTTCGGTTTTATGAGCATCATTCACTCCATACGAGGCAACTTTGTTTTTGCAGCCTATGCACTTGTCTTTGCCGCACTGTTTGACTTGCTCGACGGGCGAGTGGCCCGTATGACGAGGACAACCTCTCGCTTTGGCTCCGAATACGATTCCCTTTGCGATTTGATTAGCTTTGGCATGGCCCCCGCTCTCTTATCTTACCTTTGGGCCCTACATCCCTTTGGCCGAATTGGCTGGGTCTTTTCTTTTTTCTTTGTCGCCTGTGGCGCTCTACGCTTGGCTCGTTTTAATGTGCAAACTTCGGTGGGCAAAGGTTCTTTTTTTCAAGGACTTCCCATTCCCATGGCAGCTGGTATCATTGCCAGCGCAGTCTTGTGCTTTCAAAAACTTGGCTGGGAAGCAGAAGGCACCTACGGAATATTAGCCATTGTTGGCCTACTTAGCTTTGTAATGGTAAGCAATTTCCCCTACCGCAGTTTTAAGGACATCGACTTTCGCGGCGGTCTCCCCTTTCACTATCTTGTGGCTGGCGTTTTGATTATCTCTGTGATAGCTTACCGCCCAGAAGTAATGCTATTTATTTTGTTTTTGAGCTATGCAGTACTTGGTGCTGTATTTGGCGTTTTAAAAGCAGGAAAGAACCGTCTTAGCAAACAACAAGAGAATTAATATGGCCGTAAAACAATTAAAATTAGGTTTGGTTGGCGCTACCGGTATGGTAGGGAGTGAATTCATTAAAATCTTACAGGAGCGACAAATTCCCGTTAGCGAATTGCGCCCTTTTGCAAGTGAAAAGTCCGCTGGGAAATCCCTGCATTTTCGTGGCCAAGATTATCCACTGCAAACCTTAAAGGAAGGCTGCTTTGTGGGGCTGGATGCCGTATTCTTTTCTGCCGGAGGTAGCATTTCCAAAATATGGGCGCCGAAGGCCGTACAAGAGGGGGCTTATGCCATAGACAATTCCTCTACCTTTCGCATGCACCCAGAAATTGATCTCATCGTACCTGAGGTAAATGGTGATTTGCTAGAAAAACGCAAAGAGCCCGCTTTGATTGCCAACCCCAATTGCTCAACCATTCAACTCATGTTGGCACTTGCACCTTTGCAAAAAAAGTTTGGTCTTAAAAGCGTACGGGTTGCTACCTATCAATCCGTTAGCGGCGCTGGCATAGAAGCCGTAGAAGAACTAAAATCTCATACACTAGCTTACTTAAACAACAAAGAAATGGAACCACGTGTATTCCGTGAAAACATTGGTTTTAACAATTTGCCACTAATCGGTGATCTAGAGGACAGCGGTTACTCCAATGAAGAAGAAAAAATGATTCACGAAAGCCGAAAAATACTCCGACAAGAAGATCTTAAAGTTTCTGCTTTTTGCGTAAGAACTCCCACCATCAACGGGCACAGCGAGGCAGTATGGGCAGAAATCAATAAAAGCATTGAAAAGGAAGAGTTCTTAAGTGCTTTAAAAGGAGCTCCCGGTGTAAAGGTGCATGACGGGCGAAGTGATAGCTACACAAGCAATCGTAAATGTGATGGTACGGACCCTGTATATATTGGCCGCGTGCATCGTGATTATTACGACCAAAAAACTTGGCTTTTCTGGTGTGTGGCCGACAATATTCGAAAAGGCGCAGCTCTAAACGGCATTCAAATCGCTGAAATGATTTTTGACATCAATAACAAGTAGTGCTGAACTAATTACATGTTAGTTTTTCTTCTCTCATTCTCACTATTTGCAGCAATTGAAGATGTTTCTATTAGCGGCTCCTATAGCTACTTTGATTTTGATGAGAATGAGACTAACTATGTGATCTATGCTGGCTTTGTTGATAGTGGCACTTGCGGCTCTACAATCGATGTCTGCAATACTTGCGATGATCCTACAGGCATCTGGAGCAGCGGCGATCTTAGTAAAGCTTGTAGCGCCAGAGCGGTAGAGGTAGATGCGGAACTAAAAATTAGTCTCAGGAGCACCAATACCACGCAAACCGAATCACGACCCTATATTCTAACAACGGATGATGACGACTCTGATCTTATTACTGGCTGTGAATCCTCCTTTGCCGGCCCGGGTAGTTCCGAAACCATTACCTGCTCGTGGTCGAATATTTGCAGTGAGGGTTTTGGCAGTGCGTGCAATGCCATTACAGAATTAAGATCGGAAACTTTTCGATTGGGTAAAGACATTGGCGGCAGCTCTCCGAATGACGAATTGGATGATGAAGATGATTATATTGAGATCGATATCGCCATTGGCTACGTAAACAATTATAGCACAGAGCTTAGCAGCACTGGCAATAGCAATGCTATTTCTGCATACTCTCTAATACCTGGCGACCAAAAAGTATTTTTAGACTCCTATACCACTGCTTTTTCAAGCATAACTCGCACGGGAGAAATCAAATACAAAGCAGCACGTGTGTATTATGAGGAATTTCAAGACGGGGATCCCAATAAACCTGCAACAGATTATCCTTGTGGAGATACTACCAAAGCCCTCTTTGACCATGAGAGCCCGTTTCAAGACATTAATTTTTCCTCTACGACCAATGTTTTGATTGGCAATCAAGCGGTGACCAATCTAGAAAACGACAAAAGCTATTGCTTTCGATTGGCGATTGTTGATGACCTAGGATTTGTCTCCGCTTTAAGTAGCGCCACAAGCGGTGACGCTGATTACGATAATTACAAATTTAGCAAAACACAGCCCTCCGAAGTTGCTGGACTCATCGACGAAGGCAACTGCTTCGTCGTTACAGCCGCTTACGGCAGCCCTTTAGATGCGCGTTTGGATATTTTTCGCACCTTTCGCGATCAAATCTTAAACCGCTTCTCGCTAGGTAAAAAAATAGTAGCTTTTTATTATGAGCATTCACGACCACTTGCTATTTGGATCGCCCAACATACAATTGCGAAAAAGACCGCAGAACTACTTTTATACCCTCTACTTGCTTTTGCATTTTTAGCAACGCAGCCATGGTATTTGTTATTACTACTACCTTTAGTGGCCATGCTTTTTAGAAAAAGGATCTCTCGTTGGTTTTCTTACTAGTACTCTCTTTTCTCTACGCTGCCGAGAAACCCCTTCGTGTGGATGAGGAAGGTGTTTATTATTACAAAGAACATAAAAACAAGAAACGCACCGATACAAAATATGGCCCTGCAAGAGTGGATCGAGATGGAGTTTATTACTACGATACCGACAAATTGAAATACAAGGACTCCTCGGAAAAGCATTATGGCAATCCCATGAGCACAAAAGGCAGCGCTTCCTACTACAAGCGCGAAGAAAGCGAACAAAATAATGCCCTTACTTTCCAATTTGCCAAACTCGCATTTGATGAATTTGAGAACGCGGGCGTTTCCTTTGAAAATGTCTATGATAATAACAGTGGCCTATTACTGGATTTTGAATGGCACCAGCCACTATCAGCTTTTAAACTGGGCTATATTTTCTCCTCCGGCTTTCTCTTTAGCTCTGGCAGGGGATCTTTTACAAATCCCAGCGAAATCAATCTCTCCAATGCACCTGAAGAAAAATATCAACTCATGATAGTACCGCTTGCTGGGAAAATCCGTCTTAATTTTCAGTACAGTGACCGTCAGTATGTTGTTCCCTATCTTGATGCCGGTGCGGGTGTTTACGGCATCATCGAGCGGCGAGATGATGGGGATGATACCAAACGCGCCTACACCCCTATTTTTCTAGCTGGTGGTGGTTTGCATTTTTTAATGGATTGGATGAATGAACAGGCCATTGCCAAAGTGGACAATGAGTTTGGCGTCAATCATATTTGGCTAACCTTGTCTTACAACCTTACCGTTGCCACGGAAAGCGATTTCGACCTATCAAGTAATCAATTGCAATTTGGCTTTAAGTTTGATTACTAGAACCATGTTCTATCCAACTAATTTTAAAGAAGGCATTTTTCTCAAGCGCTACAAACGCTTTTTTGCAGACATAGAAGTCGGTGGTGAAATCATCACCGCCCACTGCCCCAATACAGGCTCGCTTAAATCCTGCAATGTTCCGGGCAGCCCCTGCTTTTATTCAGAAAACAATGATCCCAAAAGAAAATTAAAGGCGACTCTTGAGGCCATCAAAACGCCCCATTCTTGGGTTGGTCTACATACCCATAAAGCCAATAAAATCGTGGGAGAGGTAATTTTAAAAGAACATCCCAATTACAAAGACTATGGCCAAATATTTAGTGAAGTCAAAATCTCGGACAAATCTCGAGCTGATTTTGTTTTAAGCAAACACGACACGGCAAAACCAAAATTAAAAGACCTAGAAGAACAAGACTTTCACATTGTCGAAGTAAAAAATGTAAGTTTGGTAGAAAACAGGGCCGCCCTTTTTCCGGATGCCGTTACCACGCGCGGCCAAAAGCATATCGAGGAATTGCTAAACTGGATCAAAAAAGGCAAAACAGCCGAACTACTTTTTTTAATTCAGCGAAGTGATTTTGATTATTTTTCTGCTGCCAAAGACATTGACCCCGAATACGCCAAGCTCTTAGCGAATGCAAAAGAGCAAGGTCTTAAGATTCATGCCTATATTGTGGATGTGGAGCCGGGAGGCTACCGTGTACGAGAAAAAGAGGCCCCAATAAAAATAAGCCATCCCTAATGGATGGCTTATTGCTTTCAAATTATAATACTTAAATTATAGTACGCCTAAGCGATCAAAAATCTCTTCGAACTTCGCTTGCGGATAGGCGCCTCGTAGACTCACACCATTCACCAAGAAGCCCGGTGTACCAGAAAAACCAAAGCCTCTGCCTTCTGACATATCCGCATCGATTTTTGCATTGATATCCTCATCATCTAGCATCTTTTTTACTTTTGCCAAGTTGGCACCCGCTTTACGAGTGGCTTCTTCTAGAAACTTTTCACGCTTAGAACGAAGCTCCCCTTGGTTTTGAAAAATGTGATCATGGAATTTATATGCCTTCTCTGCATCGATTTTTGCAATGGCTTCAAAATACTGGGCTGCTGTTCTAGAGATGTCCGATAGGATCGGCATATGCTTGTAAACAAAACGAATTTTCCCATCATATTTCTCTTTTAAACTTTTAATGGTTTGATAACCCTTTGCACAATAACCACACATAAAGTCTGAGTATTCCACAATGGTGATGGGAGCATCTTCAGGCCCTAAGGTAGCATAGGAATCTTCGATTTTCGGCTCTTTTGGATTCTTCAGTTCATCTTCTAGAGCTTTTTGTTCATCTTCCTGTTGCTTTTCGCGTTGCTTAGTTTGCGCATTACGAGCTGCCTCATTCGCAGTTTCCAAAAACATTAGAGGATTATCTTTTATTACATCAAAAACAATATCGGGATTTTCCTCTAAAACCTTTTTTAAACCATTCTTACTTGGGGTACACGCAGCAAGCGCTAAAGCCAAGCCAAGCAGTAGTATTCTAGTTGTATTCACATCTCCTCCTTCAATCTTATATGAGACCCAATCATTCTGACACAGTCTATAGTGGCACTCAAGCGGAATAGGAAAGCACCCCCCTACTTAGGTTGGTAATGCACTTGCTGTCTATGCAAAGATCACGCAAAATAAGAAAGTGATTTTTCTTTGTGCATATAAGAATCCTTATCAGAATAGTTTTCCAGAGATCCTTGGCGGTTTAAAAAAATACCTGAGCTGCTACAAAGATATATCTTCCCAAGTAGTTGTGCTCTTACATGAGGAAGCCGAAGACCTACTAAGACAAACAGAAGGTTTGCAAGATTTCCGCTACCTTTTTATGATGCGTAGCAATTTCTTCTCCCAAATCCAAGAGCTTCGAAATGAAATGGTGGCAGACTCGCTGGTAGTAGAAGATTTGCACTTAGATCCCCGATTAAGTCTACACTTCTACCAAAAATGCAGCGAACTTGCCCATAAAACAGATTTTGTACGCCCACAAAAGGGCGACAAAATATTGGGCATATATTATGCAACTAAGAACTTTCATAGAAAGATTTGGCTATTATCTGATACCAGGGGCCTAAATGCTGGACATTTTTCTTGGCAGTCCATTCCTATAAAAGAAAGCTTTCTTCCTAGTCCAAAAGCTGTAAAGGCTTTAAAAGAGGGAGAATCCCTTTAAATCCA
The DNA here is from genome assembly GCA_002376845.1 of Bdellovibrionaceae bacterium UBA3535. Classification (GTDB taxonomy): domain Bacteria; phylum Bdellovibrionota; class Bdellovibrionia; order Bdellovibrionales; family UBA840; genus UBA3535. The sequence continues at coordinate 200,693 of DFOS01000005.1, forward strand.
TAATTTTTATGAATATTCTATTCCTACAAAATAAGCTTATAAATCGAGCAACCACCAGTCTATGATTGCTTCGAAGCAATAAGAGCAAATAGCTGCGGCTTTTCACCCATTTCCATTTGAGACTTATATAAGTAGGTGATATTACAGGCGAACGAGGTAATTATGGCGGAAAAACAGTGGATCGAAAAGATTGTGAATCGCGCGTTGTACTATTCAACGCAAATGATTTATTTGGCAAACCATCGCAAGGACAAGGTGAAGGGCGACCCCAAAATTGGCGGACATTCCTCAGCTTGCGCCTCCTACTTACATATCGCAGCAGCCTTGCATCTTAAAGTTCGCAAAGGACATGATTGCATAGCGGTAAAGCCCCACGCGGCACCAATGGATCATACCTTTCACTATTTATTAAATTTATTTTTAGAAAAAGATTTTACTCGCTTCGATTTAGAAAAATCCAAAGTTGCCATGCATGGCCTAAGAAAATATTCCGCGCAAGGCGAGCCTGTTTTTCAATCCTATCACTCTGCCTACGATTGTGATCACTTTAATTACTTGCCTAGCGGTACAGTAGGCATCCCGCCTGTTCAGCTCGGGTATCTTGCCCATGCTTACCGACTCGCAGAAGATAATAATTTTGAAGTTCCTAAGGATGCACATTTTTGGGCTGTGATGGGTGATTCGGAATATCGCGAGGGCTCCTTACAGGAAGCCCTTCCCGATTTTGCAGAAAGGGAATTGGGCAACCTAACCTGGATTGTGGATTACAATCGACAAAGCTTGGATGGCAACCGCATCACCAACAATGACATTATGAATGGCACCGACAATGAGCGAATTGAGCGAACGGCTCTGGCTAGTGGTTGGCACGTCATCCAAATTCGCCACGGAAAATTTCGCAAAAAATTATTTCAAAAAGAAGGTGGCAAAGACTTTCAAGAGTTTTTAGAAAATGATTTGGAAGACTTTGCCCTGCAAAGTCTTTTGATCACTAAGGATATGAGCGCCGCTCGTGAAAAACTCTTGAACCAAAAGGAGAAGCTAAAGACCTTTCTTAAAAACGTAAGTGATGAAGAATTGTATCAAGGCCTACACGATCTAGGTGGCCACGATATCGAAGCTTTAACGGAGGCTATGCTAGAGAGCAAAAAAGATCCACGCCGACCCACACTTATCATCGCTCATACCATTAAAGGTTGGGGCTTGCCCATTGCAGCCGCCGCAGGCAATCACAACTCTTTGCCTGGCAAAGAAGAAGTGGAAGAGCTACAGAAAAAAGAGGGCATTCCGGATGATGACCTGTTCGCATTCTTTGATAAAAAGTCAGAAGAAGCCAAGTTTTTAAAAAAACGCGGCGATGAACTTTATAAACAAATACTGAAGCAAGAAGAACTGCGCCAACGCAATGTGGACTACTTTACAAAAGCCCTAGAGGAAGAGGGCCTTCCTGATGACGAGATTGGTATCAATTTAAAATTGGTTAGCTATCCCCATACCCAATGGATGCTAGGACAATTGTCGGCAAAGTTAAACCGCATTGCTAATACGCCGCTTGATTCTTCGCAATTGGCAGAAAAACAAAAGCCTCTAAGTGATAGTGAGCGGCGTTGGAAGATTCCAGCAGAAATGATGGTATCCATGGCCCCTGATGTGGGCACTTCCACAAACCTAAACCCCACCATGGATGGCCAGGTATACGACCCAGAAACAGAGGATTATGAAGAGATTCTATCCGTCAAAGATAAAAGTGTACCCGACCTAGTTCCAAGTGAGGAAAAGGCACATAAATTCATTCGCTTTGAAATTGAAGAATCCAACACTATGTCTTGCGTAGGCTCTTATGGTCGTATTCGTGATATGCTAGGCATACCTCTAATGCCTCTTATGACGATCTATGATTTCTTTGTAAAGCGTGCCCTGGATCAACACTTTTATAACCTCTATTGGAAATCCAGTTTTATCATGATGGGAACACCTGCCGGTGTAACATTATCACCTGAAGGCGCGCAACACGGGTGGAAATCTGACTTTCAAATTCCGAATCAAATAACTTGGGAACCATTTTACTGCCAGGAACTTGATTTTATACTGGCTGATGCCATCAAACGCCATATAACCTATGACAATGAAGGGCGCAGCGGCGTTCATATTCGTTGTGTGACTCGTGGTGCGGAACAAAAAGATTTAATTAATTTTTTGCGTAGCCAGTCCCGTTTTAAAGAAGACTCCTCGGTGAGCTTACACCATAAAGACTATCCCATTAGCGGCGCTACCAACGAAAAGGATGTAGCCGCCATTAGTGACCAAGAAATTCTAAGCGTATTTCGACAAGAGGTTCTATCCGGTGCCTACTACCTAATTGATTATCGCGGTTATGCCGGATATATCCCTGGCGACAATGTGGTAAATATTTTTTCTATGGGCTCCCCCACTACCGAGGCAATTAAAGCGAGCCAACAATTGCTTTCTCGCGGTATCTACGCCAATGTTATTGTTGTTACTTCTTCCGATTTGATTGCCGGCAACTTGGCCCATGAAAGTGACTATGATTACCTAAAAAATTATCTCTCCATTAACGCCGATCTTTACGTAGGCAGTGATCGCTTAGATAATTCTGGAGAATACCAAAGCCTGGCAGGCAGACGCATTCCCATGGTTAGTGTACATGATGGAGAGCCCGGCTTGTTAGATAATTTGGGTTCGATTGTGGGCGTTCGTCATGAGTGCCTAGCCACTCGAAAACATTCAAAATGCGGCAGACCCGAAGAGATCTATGCCTTTCATGGCATAAATCACGAAGCCATCGTCAATGCTTGCGGCAAGGTCTTATCCGAGACGGCCCTGGAACAGGTAAAAGTGCGTAAGGATTTAGTGGGACAAACAGCCCACTTAAGTTCTGGTCACTGGAAAGAGCTATGGCCAGAAGTCAGCAAAAATTAGACGAAGCATTAAATCTAAAAAAATATCCTGCTAAACAGAAAATGCATGAAGAGGTAATCGTCTTTGTGCATTTTTTTGATGGTAGCCCCAAGCTTTTACAAAGACATATAGACTTGGTAAACCAACTAGGGTTTGACGCCTATGCCTACCAAGTAGCTTTTCATTTAAAAGAGCGGCGGCTTCATGACTTTTTACCAAAAGCAAACCTTAAACGATTGGGTTTAAAGAATTTTTGGTCAAAAGATCTGCAACATATATTGGATCAGATACCAGGTAAAAAAATACTTTATGCTTTTTCTAATCCAGCCAGCGCTGCTTTTGAGGTAGCAAAAAATAAAAACAACCAAGTATGTGCTGTTGTTTGTGATAGTGGACCTTTTTTTGATTTATTGCGATGTTCGCGCAACCTGATCAAAGATTATTTTGATGTAAAAAATCCTTTGCTAAATATACCCGGGGCTATTGCTGGTACCATTGCATTGGCTCCGCTTCACGAAAATTACTTAAATGCAGACCTCGCCGCTCTACCGAAGGACTTTCCGGTTTTATCAATTCGAGGATGGAAAGATAATTTGGTTCCAGCCAAATCCATTGAGAAAGTATTTGAAAAACACCAACACTTAGATTTAGAAGTTTTAAATTTACCTGAGGCTGGCCATCTCAATGGCCTAAAAGATTTTCCTGACGTCTACAAACCTGTGGTGGAGAACTTTTTATTAAAAGTGTGCCGAGATTAGGCGACCTTAGAACAACGCCACTCGGAGAGCTGAGAATCCAAAGAATCTAGCGCTCTCTCGACGCCAACAATTTGCCAGTCGCGAGACTCTGTATTTTCCTTTTTCGGATCTAAAACCTCTTTGGCAATAAAGCATTCCGTTTTGTTGACACACATGACTTGGAAGAAAAATTTGGAATCAATCATGATAACCCGGGCAGAGAAATTGGACCCTTGTGGCATATGCTGACTTAGTTCTGCTATTTTTTTGTTGGCGGCTTCTTTGAAAACAGCTCTCGGAGTAAAGCCAACAAATTGAAATTCTAACATGCACTTACCTTTCTTTTGTAGCAATCTGGCTACATCCCTTAGTATAGCGGCTAAGCTCTGGATTCTAAAGCAGAAAGCCTGGAATTGTCTCATTTTGAGACGATATTTTTTTATAGGTCGTGATAAGCAAAAAAGACTACGAGGCATCCAAAGCTAATAGGCGCCTAACCTTCACCGCATTGTCTTGCAAGAATTTTTCATAGGAGGTGATTCCCATTCCATATTCCGAAATCAAGGTCGGCGTAATGGCCTCAAAGTAATTGTTTATCTTATTGAGTATGCGGGCTGATTTTTTAGATCCCTTAGCGGCTTTTTGTAGGTGCATTTGCAAATGCTTTCTTAATAAATTCCACTCAGGAGTTTGCGCCAATAAAAAGTAACCCACAGCATGGTCCACCATATCATGATAAAACTGCCCCTTCATACCAATGGGAACTTGCCCCTTTGCTAAATGTCTTAGATAAGGGCCAACTTCGATCGTTCCCTCTGGCAAAGCTAGGAACTCAATTTTCACATCGGGATAAAGCTGACGAATCCTCTCGTTCATCGTGCTTGGGTGAGGAATGCGAGCTTTTGTGTGAAAATTTGAAAACCCCAAAACTTCATATACGGAAATGGCATCGGGAAGCACCAAACTAATATTGAGTTGGTAATAGCTTCCAAACTCGTCCTTAACTACGCTCACAATTTTGGATTTGGCATTTGCATCTGGATGCAATTGCGCTTCTTGCACAAAAATATCCCCACAAGCCGAACTTGCGTATGCCCTATGTGCGAATATTAGGATAAAAAAAAGATACTTCAATCCCCCACCTCAACTAAAGAGATAGTGGATTTGCGCTTAAATAGCAGGCTAAAAAATCATTCTTGTAAAATTTTTTCGTCTTGGCCGCAAAAGACTCCTCAGAGAACTAAAAGAGCTTCTGGGCAACGGTCAAACCCTCTTGTGTCGGTATTAACGTAGCACGATATTTTTTTGTATCAGCCAAGCGTTCATTAAAACTACGCATGGCTCGCCACTGTTTTTCTGATACATTTGTCGGTTTTTCCGCATGAATTGCATGACCAAATAACAAAGAATTATCGCCGAAAATTAAACCACCTTTACGAACGTATTGCTCCGCCCAATCCAAGTATTCTGGGTAAGCGCCCTTGTCTGCATCGATAAATATCATATCCACAGGCTCTTGCATTTGTTTTAAAAGATCCTTTGCATCCCCCAATTTTATTTCAATTTTATCAGAAAGACCGGCTCTTTCTATATGGGATTGGGCAATTTCAAAATATTTAGGATCGGATTCAAGGCTAATCAATTTGCCGTTTTCGGGCAAAGCTCGCGCCATTTGAATGGCAGAAAAGCCCAAAAAACATCCCACCTCTACGATACTTTGAATTTGAAAGCTACGTATAAAAAACTGCAACAAGCCTGCTTCGGCCTCTGAGATGGACATTCCTTCTCGCCCCGTCTCTTGCATTCTATCACGCACATAATCCAATTGATTATCAGGATGAAAGGTTTGGCTAATGTAGTCGTAAACTTTCGTATTTTCTCGCATTTGGTACATACCTCCGCTAACATAAAAACATGGCCTATCATTTAATATTTGATTTAGACGGCACCCTCATTGACTCAGCTCCTGATTTTCACACGAGCTTAGATAATCTTTTGCAAAAATACAAGCTGCCTACCATTAGCTTAAATGAAGCTAGAGAATACATTGGCAATGGCTTTCGCGGTTTTGTGGAGCGCTTTTACGAAAGCCCCAATGAAGAATTGCGCCTGAAACTGTACCAGGAGTTTTTAGAAATCTACGAACTCAACTTTTTGCAAGCTACCAAACCTTATGATGGTGCCTTTGAATACATCCGAGGCTCGCAGTACAAAACCTCCATTTGCACCAATAAACCTGGTAAATTTGCGGAACCCACATTGGAGCACTATGAGATTTTGCATCATTCCTGGGTCGGCCTAGTTTATGGCGATACCTTTCCACGTGCCAAACCTCATCCCCAGGGGATTGAACATTTGATCCATTTATCAGACATAGAAAAAGAAAATACTTTTTTTATTGGAGACGGGCTACCCGATGCCCTAGCGGCCAAGAACGCCGACGTAAAATTTATTGGGGTAGATTTTGGCTACCACCCCCCTGAAGAATTAATTCGCTGGGGGGCTATCGATATTATGTCTTCCTTCCAGGATCTAGATAGCATTATCCAAAAGCATATTTAAACTTGCGCTTCCAAAGTCTTGGGTCGTCCCTTGGGAATTGCGCTCAATAGGCGTTTGGTATAATCCTGCTGCGGATCTTCATAAATACCAATGGCATCGTTGATTTCTACAATCTTACCTTTATTCATCACCGCAACCTCATCGGATATAAACTTCACCACTGCAAGATCATGGGAAATAAAGATATAGGTAAGCCCAAACTCTTCTTGTAGATCCAGTAGTAAGTTTAAAATCTGTGCTTGTACAGATACATCCAATGCCGAGACCGACTCGTCACAAACGATAAAATCCGGCTTTACTGCCAGGGCACGGGCTATGCATATGCGCTGCCTTTGCCCACCAGAAAACTCATGCGGATAACGTGGCAACATGGAAGCTGGCAAACCACACCGCTCAATCAGACGGCCCGCCATTTCTTGTCTTTCCTTACGGCTGCTACCAATACCATGAATTTTCATGGGCTCGGTAAGTGTGGCCATGATCGTCATTCGAGGATTCAACGAGGCATAGGGATCTTGAAAAATGATCTGCATCTTTTTTCGCATCTCCCGCATTTTTTCTGCATCATACTTGGCAATATCCTCACCCTTATAAATAATTTCCCCAGCTGTAGGTTCTGTAAGACGCAAAATGGTACGGCCCAAAGTGGTTTTACCGCAACCGGATTCCCCCACCAAGCCAAGCGTACGCCCTTTACGTACTTTAATATTTACCTCATCCACTGCTTTTACCCAGGCGGTTGGAGTGCCAAAAAAAGATTTTTTCAATGGAAAGTACTTCATTAGATTGCGTGTTTCTAAAAGCACAGGATTGTCTTGCTCAGAAATTTCTCGGTTCTTTTTCACCTTACGCAACGATTCTAGATCAAAGGATTTTTCCTGTCCTGCTTCCGTCATAAAATCACTTACCGTTGCCAATCGATCCGGGTTTTTATCCAGCGCCGGGCGACAAGACATCAAGCCCTTCGTATATGGATGTTTGGGGTGAGTAAAAATATCCTCGCAAGTACCTTTTTCAACTATATCTCCCCGGTACATTACCACAACGTCATCGGCAATATCCCCAATCACTCCCAAATCGTGTGTGATAAACAACACGCTCATATTGTATTGCTTTTGTAAATCCGACAACAAATCGAGAATTTGTTTTTGAATGGTAACATCCAAAGCTGTTGTGGGTTCATCGGCAATCAGTAGATCTGGCTCACAGGCAATCGCCATGGCAATCATCACCCGTTGACGTTGCCCCCCACTCATTTCGTGGGGATAGGACTTAATGCGATTCTTGGGATCAGGAATTCCCACTTGATCCAATAAGTCTAAGGCTTTCTCCCAGGCTTGCTCCTTGGAAATCTTTTGGTGCAAGCGAATGGTCTCAGTAATCTGATCCCCCACGGTAAAAACAGGATTCAAACTCGTCATGGGCTCCTGAAAAATCATGGAGATTTTATTGCCCCTAATTTTACGCATTTGCGATTCGGACTTTTTTAATAAATCATCGCCATTAAATAGAATCTGTCCGTTGGACACTTTGCCCGGTGGATTTGGAATGAGTTGCATCACAGCTAAGGAGGTCACCGACTTACCTGATCCCGACTCCCCAACGAGTCCCACAGTTTTTCCCCTAGGAATATCAAAAGAAATGTCTTTTACGGCTTGCACCATGCCGTCATCGGTTTTGAACTCAATTCTTAAATCTTTTATGCTCAATAAATTGTCAGACATAAGCTCTCCTCGCTAGCGTAATATATGGGAAATGCCACAAATTTTGTAGCTATATGTCAGATTGACACCATATTACGCCGTTGCTAGCATTCTTTGCATGTATTTAAACGATAAAAATATTGTCATTATAGGTGTGGCCAACGAACGTAGCATTGCTTCCTTCATTGCCAAAGATATGCAAAAAAAGGGTGCCAACATAGCCCTATCCTTTTTGAATGAAAAACTCCAACCCCGAGTGGAAGCCTTGGCCAAAGAAGTCCACGCCGATTACCTTGCCGAACTGGATGTTCTAAAAGAAGGGTCGGTAAAAAATTTCTTTCAAGGTTTGGAAAAAAAGTGGAACCGTATCGATGGCATTGTGCACTCCATTGCCTTTGCCAACAAAGAAGACCTAGAAGGTCGCTTTATTGATACCAGTGCCGAGGGCTTTTCCCTCGCCTTGCGTGTAAGCGCCCATTCTCTATTGGAGATCACCAAACACGCCGAAGCGCAAATGCGTGAAGGGGGTAGCGTCATTACCCTTTCCTATATTGGCTCACAAAAGGTCATACCAAATTACAATTTAATGGGTGTCGCCAAAGCCGCCCTGGAAGCTAGTGCACGCTATATGGCCTACGATTTAGGACCGAAAAAAATTCGTGTAAATGCCATTTCTGCGGGACCGATAAAAACCCTTTCCGCAGCCGGCATTCGTGATTTTCGAAAAATGCTTAGTAGCGCCGCCGAATCGGTACCGCTAAAAGAGAACATTAGCGGCGAAAGCGTAGCTGCCATGGCTAGCTTTCTTGCCAGTGATGAAGCCAAGCACATCACCGGCGAGTGCATCTATGTCGACTCGGGAGCCCACATTCTATAGCCCCTGCTCTTCCAGCCAACGCTCGGTATCGATGGCGGCCATGCAACCAGTGCCTGCGGCTGTAACAGCTTGTCGATAAACATGATCTTGTACATCGCCACAAGCAAAAACGCCATCCACATTGGTGTAGGTAGAATCACTTTTGGTTTTGATGTATTTATTTTCCTGCAGCTCCAATTGCCCTGCAAAAATATCCGTATTGGGTTTGTGCCCAATGGCCACAAAACAGCCCTCCACTTCCAAATTGGAAGTGTCACCCGTCTGTGTATTTTTAAGCCTTAAACCTTTTAGGCCCATGCCATCACCAGTATATTCATCCACTACAGAATTCCAAATGATCTCAATTTTTTCATGCTGCTGCACTCGGTCTGCCATAATTTTAGAGGCTCGAAACTCATCGCGCCGATGAATGACATATACCTTCGAAGCATAGCGAGTTAAAAATAGAGCTTCCTCCATGGCAGTATCACCACCACCAACTACGGCTACCTTCACGTCTTTAAAAAACGCACCATCGCAGGTGGCGCAAGCAGAAATTCCTTTCCCCCAAAAAGTCTTTTCACTGGGTATGTTCAAAAGCTTTGCCGTTGCTCCGGTTGCAATGATGATGGATTGACTTTGGTACTCTTGCTCGCCTACCCAAACTTTAAATGGCCGCGCCGATAGGTCAACTTTGGTAACATTTTTCGGAATCATACGGGTACCAAACCTGGCCGCTTGTTTTTTAAAAATGTCCATCATTTCAGGACCAGTAATGCCCTCAGCAAAGCCCGGATAGTTTTCCACATCGGTTGTGGTCATCAATTGCCCGCCGACTTCCTCTCCCTCAAATTGCAGGGGATTTAAATTTGCTCGAGATGTATACAATGCGGCCGTGTAGCCTGCGGGCCCTGATCCAATAATGATGACTTTTTCCATACTTCCTCCAATGCAAGAGGTTGTAGCGAATCGCAGAGGGATTGTCACTTGCTTGCTGCAATAAGAAATAGTAGTTTCTGCGGCATGAAAAACGCATACAGGGCATTACTAGCAAATGGCTAAGATCTCCTTTGCCAAGGGGCGTGAAAGCATTGAAGTCGAAGCGGGCACCAATTTGATGCAGGCCCTGACCAAAGCCGGGGTACCTGTGGCCTCCTCCTGTAAAGGCAAGCTTGTTTGCGGCAAGTGCTACATCGAAGTTGTGGAAGGCTCCTACAATCTTAGTAGTGCTAGCGAAGAAGAACGAGACTTTATGGACCTGAAAGACATTCCCTCTGGATGCCGCATGGCCTGCGCTTGCCAGATAGAAGGAGACGTTTGTCTAGACACTCCTTATTGGTAATTTAAATACTCAATTCTCCCCTGTAAAAACCGATATTTTTCACATGTCGACAGCAGAAAAACTACCGGAAAAGGTAGACTATGAATACCTGACCTCAAAATTGGAAGAGCTACCTACGCTTCCTTCCATTGTATCGGAAATTTCACAAGTAATTAACGATCCCATGTCGACTCCAAAAGACATTGAAGACCTAATGTTAAACGACCAATCCTTAACAACGAAGGTACTGAAGCTAATCAACTCTGCCTATTACTCCATCCCTGGCGGCATTGATGATTTGGGCCGAGCAATTGGATATCTGGGCTATGATGCTATCTACCAATTGGTTTTAGCTACTAGCGTGTTTCAATCTTTAAAAGTAGATGGCGAGCCTAGTTTTGATATTAACGAATTCTGGAAACACTCCATTGGTGTTGCCATCGCATCAGAGGCAATCGCCAAACATGTACAGTACAAAAACCCTCAAGAACTTTTTACAGCAGGCTTAATTCACGACATTGGCAAAATTGCCATTCTAAAAGTAGAACCCAATGTTTTAAGTGAAGTTTGTGCTTATGCTGCTGAGAAAAAAATTACCATGATTGAAGCCGAAGAGGATCTTAATACTTACAAACACAATATTGTCGGTTTTATTCTAACAGAGAAATGGAAAATTAGCGGAATCTTTGCTCCGACAATTAAATACCATCATACCGTCGATACAGCAGCTCGAGTGGGAGTGAGCCCAGAAGTTAATCTTGCCGTGGACATCGTGATGTTTGCCAATATCTTTATGCATAATTTGGATTTTGGTAATAGTGGTTACGATAAAAAATTATCCATACCGCCAGAATTATTTAAGCGCTTAAACATTCAGTCAGATGACATCAAAGACTTAGCAAAAACATTAAAAACCAGCTTACATGCTGCAGAACATTTCTTAAAGGTGATTGGCTCATGATAAATTTTAAAAACATTTGGTCTAGAGCGAATTGGGGATTGATTGTATACCAGGGCGATACGGGAAAAAGCGTATACGCCAACAACTATGCCAAACAGACACTCAACGCACCAGAAATAGAATTTTGTGTCTTTGATATGATTACAGAGCCCAAACGTAGCAATGTGAAGTATCTAAACAAAGACTTATTAACAAGCGAGAGCTTTTCCACAGAAATTTGCTTTAAAAAATTAGATGGACAATTTATTTACGCAGAACTAGGAACGATGCCTGTGGAGGGTGAAGAGAATCTTTTTGCCATAATGTTTAAAGACATCACCTATCAATTGAAATTACGCCGGGATCTGATGGCCAAACAAGATGAAATCACTAAAACCTATGAAGATCTGTTAAAACAAAACGAACAGCTAAAGGAGTTGGACAAAGCAAAAGATCGATTTATTGCATTAATAAGCCATGAACTGCGAACTCCTTTATCTGCTATGATTGCCACATCCGAAGTGCTTAAAATGGGCCTTGTGGACTCTGAAGAACAAGTAAAAGAATTCAACGAAACCATTTATGAGCAAGGGCAGTATTTACTAGAAATAGTGAATGATATCCTGGATTTTGCTAAAATACGCGCCGGGCGCATTGACCTTTATGTAGAAGAAGACCCCGTAAAAGATTTTCTGGATAAAATTGTCACACAATTTTCTAAATTTGCCGAAGACAAACAAATCCAGCTGCAAGTCACAATGACCAATGAAGAGTGCCGCTGCTACTTTGATGAAAAGCGTCTCCGTCAGGTAGTGTCCAATGTCTTAAGCAACGCTATTAAATTTAGCCCACGCAATTCCACCGTCCACCTGGAGGTGCAAGAAGATGATAGCATGGCCTTTATCTTAATTAAGGATGAGGGTGATGGCATACCAGAAGATAAGATTGATGCTATTTTTGATGAATTTGTAACTTTAGAGAATATCAACTCACATCAAAAAGGCACGGGCCTAGGCATGCCAATTTCACGAAAATTAAGTGAATTAATGGGTGGAAAATTAAAAGTAGATACCAACTACAAAGATGGGGCTTGCTTTGTTATTAGCTTGCCGAAACAAAGAATATTAGATGATGAAGTTTACCGTCCAAAACCAATGGATGGAGAAATTGATTTAAGTCAAATTGCTTAACCGAGGAGGAACCAAATGAGCAATGAAGAAGTAAAGCAAAAAGTTTTGGTGGCAGAAGACTCTGCTCCGAACCGCAATATATTATGCCACTTACTAAAAAAATTAAATTTTGAAGTAGTGGAAGCAGAAAATGGTGCCATTGCCATGGAAAAACTTGAGCAAAACACAGATTGTGTTCTCATCATTTCTGACATTATGATGCCAGAAAAAAATGGCTTGGACTTTTTGGAGTTTGTACGCGCACATGATAAATGCAAAGACGTTCCCTTTGTTTTGGTTACGGCTGTTGCCGAAAAAGATTATATCATGCGAGCAAAAGAAAGCTCCGTACAGGGTTATTTATTAAAGCCCATTAGCTTTGACAAATTGACCGCAAAACTAAAAGAGGTGTTTCCAGATCAGAAATTCAGTGTGGCTTCCTAAGCAGGAGCATATTGGTTTTGATACCTTTGGAAGTCCATAGTTTTTCAAAATGAGTTAGAAAGTTTTGCTTTGACCAAATGGATTGATGCAAATCTTCGGTATAACGTAGCAGCTGATAGTTGGTTCCTCGCAGCTGCTGCATAACAAAATGAAAATATCCATAATGATCGGTTTTAAACTCCACCAGACTTCCAGGCTTTTGAATCTCGTATAACTTTAGCAAAAAATCCTTTTTTAAAAGTCGGTTTTTTAACTGTCTAGCTTTATAAGCCCAGGGATCTGGAAAATGTATATAAACGTTATCGATTTCTTCAGGGCCAAATAAATCCTCAATAAAATCTGCAGAATAACGAATCACTTGAAAGTTTTTTTGACCACTTCTTTTTGCTCGCCGCATAGTCTGTATTAGTGGCTTGTATTTAATTTCCATTCCCAAAATTTTTCTTTCTGGATTTTGCCGAACTAAATGTTCAAAATGAAAACCATTTCCTGTGCCAATCTCTAGATCTATGGGCTGGCCAGGGTAATCCGCCCATTGCCCGCGCTTTTTTGGAGCGCGCTCTTCATCCAAATTAAGATCCAAGTTCTCATGCAATAAAGCCAAGGCATAGGCATTGGGATTGGGCAAACTACGAGTTCTTGTAATGGGACGCATGCCGTATTTGTTAGCAAATATGGGGCGTAGAAACAATCATTTCTGTAAGAATTTCTTTGCCAATTCTACGGGATGCTTTACAAAGAACGGGAAGTGGAGGCCTTATGGCAGATATTAGACCCGTTATTGCAGAATTAAAGTCAAAGTTTCCTAAAAAAGAACAATTGCTGGAGAAATTAGGAGAGCTCAATATACCCATTGATGCCAGAGTCGTGACCGAAAATGATATCGTACAAAGTATTTTAAAGGCAGAGCTTACCGACAAGACTTTTTTAAAACTTAAGGAAGTACTGCCCAATGAAGAGTTGCTAGACCGTGTGGATGCAGCTCGAAAATCCTTGATCAAAGATTAGAATTCAGCCACTGCAAAAACGGCTCTCTACGAGTGGATAGATCAAAATGATTGCCGTTAAACTCATGATAGTGGTGCCGGATACGATCTTTCTTAAGCTGCGAATGTATCTGTCTAGCGCCGAACTGCAAATAAAATTGGTCTTTATATCCCACTTCCAAAAACAAACCCTTTAATTTTTTAAGTGATTCTTTTCGTTTTGGCAAAAATTGAACAGGATCCTTCGCCTGCCATTTGCGCCACAAAGAAGGAATCAATTTTCCATAGTGAAAATCAAACGGGATTTTGCCCTCCGAGTAGATCAAACTCATGGCATAGACGTTCATGATAGAATGCCAATCCCGAAGTTCCAATATTTCATCCAATTTGTTTGCATCAACTTTCTTGTTCGCAAAAAAATTCGATGTTTTGAGAAACTCCGGTAAAAACATCGCTTCAAAAAACGCATCCGGTGCTATGGCTCCACAATAAGAAAATTTGTCCGGGTGTTTGGAGGCCAAATGCAATGCCCCGTAGCCACCACTAGATCCTCCCATTACGGCATGGGGCAAGTCAGGAAAAGCTTTTTTGACCTCTTTATAAAGGTCTTTCACAATATAATCTTCATACTTACCTACAGCCGGCGAATTAATAAACTGCGAGCCTCCTACTTTGGTCCACGCATCCACAAATACATAGACCGCCGCCGGAGCATTTCGCCAGTCATCCAGATTTTCAGCAAAGTTCTTTTCATAGCCTCGAAGGTTTAAATAATTGGGTCCGTTGCCACCAAAGCCAGCCAGCACCCAAACCACCACCTTCGGTTTTTTGGCAACTAGAATTGGCATCTTTCTATCTACCGGATCGCTCAGGGCATTGCCTTGCAAAGCCCGAGATTGAACGCTTAAGCACTGAATTTGAAATTTTTTTAACTTAAGACTCTCATACCTATCGATAATCATATATCAAACCTATCAGACTTTTCTAAGTCTGCATCAAAAAACCAAAAGTACTGGTACGCCAAGGCAATAGCTGCTAAAAAGCTTAGCAATGACTACCTACATAAAAACGCAGAATTTAACCATAGGCTACCCTAAAAAAGTGGTCCTAAAAGACATTGCCATTGACTTTCATGCGGGTGAGTTCATTGGCCTGATTGGCCCCAATGCTAGTGGCAAATCCACTCTGGCCAAGACCCTGATGGGGACTCTACCAAAAATCTCTGGCACCATTGAAAAACAAGCAGGTTTAAGCCAGGCTTATGTACCTCAAAAAATACGCGTGAATCCGCAAATCCCCCTAAATGTAGCTGAATTTTTAGATTTAAAAGCAGGCCCCATAGACCTTGATTGGAAACATGAGGTCTTACAAATGGTGAACCTTGAAAAGCAGACCCAGGCGTCCATCCATACCTTGTCGGGCGGGCAATTGCAGCGTCTGTTTGTAGCCTACGCCTTGCTGGATAAACCCAAACTCATTATTTTGGATGAAGCCACGGAGGGGATGGATCTAAGCTCCCTACAAGAAGTTTTTCGCCACCTAAAAAAGTATGTAGAAAAGGAAAATGCCTGCTTGGTATATATTACCCATGATATTACGGCGGTAAGCGAGTTGTGCAATCGGGCGCTTTGTTTACATCAAGGTGTAGCCTATGATGGCTCCCCTAATGACCCCAATTTTCACCAATGCCTACACAATATTTACGGAGAGAAGACTACCATCCATGACCACAGACATTAATTGGCTCGACCTATTTTCTTATACTTTTTTTTGGCGAGCACTGATCGCTTGCTTGCTCGCCGGCGGTATCTGCGGCCTCATTGGCCCCTATCTTTCCTGGAAAAACTTAGGCCTATATGGCGCCGCTTTGTCGCATGCAGCACTTTTTCCTATTGCCTTGGGGCTAAGTTTCCACTTTGCCTATGAATTTGCACTATATCCTTTTGTACTTTGCTTGTCCCTAGCCATTGCTTTCTTTAAGAAAAAACGCATGGCCTCTTTAGACTCTTACTTAGCCATTTTTTACTCTGGCTTTATGGCCTTGGGCATTTTGCTTTTAAGTTTATTTGGCTCTGGCTCCACCGAAATGATTCACTATTTGTTTGGCGAAGTCTTGCTCGTATCAAATTATGATTTAATCCTTTTAGCTCTAATGGCCTTGATGCTTGTTATATTTTCATACAAATACAAAAACCAGTTAATACTAGAATCCTTACAATATGAAATAGCGCAAGTAGAAATAAAAAAACTCAACACTTTGGAGTACATCACATATGTCATGATTGGTTTTTGCATTGCTGCCAGTCTAAAGATCATGGGCATTGTTTTGCTGACCAGCCTACTTATGGCTCCCACACTAATTGCTGCAAAGTTTACTAATAGTTTAAGGGCCCATTTTATATTAAGTATAGGTCTTTCCTGCCTACTAGCCTGCGGCGGCTTATTGGTGGCGATCTCCTTGGATTTGCCCAGCGGAGCAAGCATTGCTTCACTGGCAATGACAAGCTTTTTTCTTACTTCTTTATTGCCTGGCAAATGATAAATTGCTAGCTTGCCCGCCATGGCATACGATCACAAAAATATTGATAAAAAATGGCAAACGGCTTGGCTCGACAACAAAGTTTTCAAAGCCGAAATGGACACATCAAAACCAAAATATTACGTACTAGATATGTTCCCTTATCCTTCCTCTTCTGGTTTACACGTAGGCCACCCAGAGGGTTATACGGCAACAGACATTGTCTCTCGCTACAAACGCTGCCGAGGCTTTAATGTACTTCATCCCATGGGCTGGGATGCCTTTGGTCTTCCCGCTGAGCAATATGCCATCAAGACAGGAATCCACCCTGCCAAGACTACAGCAGATGCAATCAATACCTTTCGTGCACAATTGCAGTCTCTTGGCTTTTCCTATGATTGGGACAGAGAAATCTCTACTTGCGATCCCAAGTTTTACAAATGGACGCAATATATTTTTACCAAACTTTATGAAAAGGGTCTGGCTTACCAAAAAGAGGTACCCGTAAACTGGTGTCCTGCACTAAAAACAGTTCTTGCTAATGAAGAAGTGGTAGATGGTAAAAGTGAGCGCGGCGGTCATCCTGTGGTTAGAGTTCCCATGAAGCAGTGGATGTTAAAAATTACCGATTATGCGGAACGCTTGCTTGAGGATTTGGATAAGGTTGACTGGCCGTCAAGAACCATCGAAGGTCAACGAAATTGGATTGGTAAAAGCGTGGGCGCAGAAATGGAGTTTCCTGTGGAAAACCATCAAGAGTCCATCTCAATTTTTACCACTCGTCCCGACACTTTGTATGGGGCCACCTTTATGGTCCTTGCTCCCGAGCATCCACTTGTGGCAAAAATCACAACTGACAAACAAAAAGCAGAAGTGGATAAGTATGTGGAAGAGAGTGGAAAAAAATCGGATATCGATCGCCAAGCCGATACCGAAAAAACTGGTGCTTTTACTGGCGCCTATGCTCTGCACCCATTAACACAAAAAAAACTGCCCGTTTGGATTTCCGATTATGTATTGATGGGCTATGGAACGGGCGCCATCATGTGCGTACCGGCACATGATGAGCGAGATGAGGAGTTTGCTAAGAAATTCCAACTAGAAATTCTTCCCGTTTATGATGAAAATGGCAAAGTGATCCAGTCGGATTTTATCAATGGCCTTGAGAAAGATGCAGCCATTGATAAAATGGTCGCCCACCTAGAGGCAAATCAACTTGGTAAAAAGAGCATACAATACAAACTGCGTGATTGGTTGTTTTCTCGTCAGCGCTATTGGGGGGAACCCTTCCCTGTTGTGCATTATCCAGAAGGTGATCTCAAAACCCTGCCGCTAGATGAGCTACCTGTTTTGCTTCCCGAGGTTGCCGATTATGAACCATCCGAAAGAGGCGATCCGCCGCTAAATAACAACAAGGATTGGGTCAATACTCAAGATCAAGAGGGCAATCCCGTTACACGCGAAACGGATACCATGCCCGGAACTGCGGCCTCCTCTTGGTACTTTTTGCGCTATACGGACCCGCACAATGAAGAGGAAGCCTTTTCCTTTGAAAAACAGGCCTATTGGATGCCCGTAGATCTTTATATTGGTGGTCCGGAACATACGGTTAGCCACCTTCTTTACTCTCGTTTTTGGCAAAAGGTACTCCATGATGTGGGCTTAGTAAGCCATGAGGAGCCATTTCATAAATTGGTTCATCAAGGAATGATTTTGGGTGAAGACGGCGAGAAAATGTCAAAATCTCGCGGCAATGTCATCAATCCAGATGATGTGGTAGAGGAGCTGGGAGCAGATTCTTTGCGTATTTATGAAATGTTTATGGGACCACTGGAAAAGGATAAGCCCTGGTCTACACAAAGCATCCAAGGAGTTCGCCGCTTCCTAGAGCGCGTATGGCGACTCTGTATCCATGAAGATGGCTCTTGCAAGGTACGCGAAGAAGAAGTTAGTGAAGAGCTTAACCGCAGTTTGCACAAAACCATCAAGAAAGTTACTCAGGACATCGAATCCCTTAGTTTTAATACAGCGATTTCGCAAATGATGATTCTTACCAACGACCTCTATAAAACTGAGGCTCGCCCATTGCAGGTTATGAAGCCTTTTATACAAATTTTGGCGCCATTTGCCCCCCACATTGCCGAGGAGTTATGGGAAAAAATAGGAGAAAAGCCTTATGTTTCATTAGCGCCTTGGCC
This sequence comes from Bdellovibrionaceae bacterium UBA3535, assembly GCA_002376845.1. Taxonomy (GTDB): domain Bacteria; phylum Bdellovibrionota; class Bdellovibrionia; order Bdellovibrionales; family UBA840; genus UBA3535. The sequence continues at coordinate 219,046 of DFOS01000005.1, forward strand.
CGAGTATGATGATAGTCTTTGTAAAGACGATACGGTTACCATTGGCGTTCAAATCAATGGTAAACGGAAGGCAGAGATTGAAATTGCCGCAGATGCTTCGCAAGAAGCCGCGATGCAAGCGGTAGCAGAAAATGAAAAACTAGAGCGCGCCATACAGGGTAAGGACTTAAAAAAAGTCATCTATGTGCCGGGACGCATTTTGAATCTTATTTTAAAGTGAGGTTGCTTTGACTTGGACAAAAGAAGATAGTGAAAAGCTTTATGGTATACCCGACTGGTCACAAAACTACTTTTCTATTAATGAAAAGGGAAACATCAATGTATGTCCCAACCCGGAAGAGCCAGAAAATTCATTGGACTTAAAATATTTAGCCGATGAACTATCGGAGCGCGGTATTCGAATGCCCATCTTGATACGTTTTCCACAAATCGTAAAACATCGCATCGAGCTATTGAACCAGTGTTTTCAAAATGCCTTTAAAGACAATCACTATAGTGGATCTTACCGAGGGGTATATCCCATCAAGGTGAATCAACATCATCAATTGCTAAAACATATCCAAGAGTATGGAAATTACCTCGGCCTAGAGGCAGGCAGTAAGCCCGAGCTACTAATTGTACTGGCACTAGCAAAGAACAATGAATCCCTGATTATATGCAACGGTTTTAAAGATGAAGAATTTATTGAAACTGCTCTGCTCTCTTTAAAGCTAGGCAAAAAAACTATCATAGTGGTAGACAGGGCTAGCGAACTACCACTCATTATTCGCGTAGCAAAGCGCTTAAACATTAAACCCAAAATCGGTTTTCGCGCCAAACTCTATTCCAAAGGATCTGGCAAGTGGGTGGAGTCCTCTGGGGCTCGCTCAAAATTTGGCCTAACCCCCGCCGAGATTTGTGACTGCATAGAGGAGCTTAAAACCCACGACATGCTGGACTGTTTGGAGCTGGTTCATTTTCACATTGGCTCGCAAATTAAATCTATACAAGCCATCAAAAATTCTCTGAAAGAGGGTGCACGCTATTATGCTGATCTTCGAAAAATGGGAGCCGACAACTTGAACTACCTTGATGTGGGAGGCGGACTGGCCGTAGATTACGACGGAACTACAGACTCCGATTCCTCTAGCAATTATGATGAACAAGAATATGCCAATGACGTAGTCTATAGCGTTAGCCAAGTTTGTGAACGCGACAACTTGCCACACCCTCATATTGTGACAGAAAGTGGACGCTCACTTGTGGCTCACCATTCGGTTTTGCTATTCAATGTCCTCGGCGCCAACAAGGTTCGCATGGAAGAGCCAATGGTAGAAGTAAGTCCTTCCGACAGCCCTATCATCACCTCACTCTATGAGACCTACAACACTTTGAACTCAGAAAATTTATCCGAATATTATCATGATGTGATCTCTTACAAAGAGGACACATTAAAACTCTATACTCTCGGCTATATGACTTTGAGTGACCGAGCAAAAGCAGAAAAACTGATCTGGGCAGCGCTAACCAAAATCTATGATATGTCCCGTGGCAATGAGGATTATGAAGATTTACGCGACAATTTAAAAAATGAGTTGTCCGATACTTACTTTTGTAATTTCTCCGTCTTTCAATCTGCACCAGATTCTTGGGCGGTCGGACATATTTTTCCGGTAATGCCCATTCATAAACTTTTACAAGAACCAAATCGCAAAGCAGTTATTGCAGATCTCACTTGTGACAGTGATGGTAAGATTGACACCTTTGTTGAAAATTATGAAACCACACACACCTTGGCTGTGCATGATTTTGAAGAAGGCAAAGACGAATACTTTTTAGGTATATTTTTACTTGGTGCCTACCAAGAAGCCCTAGGAGATTTGCATAATCTTTTTGGCGATACGGATGCTGTGGACATCCTAATCAATGATGGCAAATATCATATTGAAAGCGTGGTCGAGGGAGATCAAGTACACGAGATTTTATCTTATATTCAATACGAGAAGAAAGATTTGATTGGCCGTATTCGCAATGCTTCCGAGCGCAGTATCCGCGAAGGCAATATGACAAACCATGAGGCACGGCTACTTATGCAATACTATGAAAGTGGTTTAAACGGCTATACCTATTTGGAATAAGAACTAAGCGGCGGCTGCTTAGCAGGCTCTTCTCCTAATAGCTTTTGCAGTTTTGCTAGTGCCCTGGTTTTTAGTATCACCAAAGTTTGCACCGGAACTTTCATAATCGCTTGCTCCACCTTTGCTTGTTGCTGTCGACATATCTGATTAAAAATATCAGGATAGTGATCTTGCAGACAGGAAAAATAAGCGGCAAAGGCTGCGTACTCCTGACTTTGGCTTTTGCACATTAGAAATCTAGCTAACAAACGATCGCCATATTGTATGAGATCTTCCCTTAGCGGTGCTCGGCGCTTTTGCGGAAGCGGCACGCCCAGCTCGACTAGCCAGTCGTATTCCATTTCGTTTTCTTTCGTTAGTAGTAATTTTACATTTAGCACATCAAACAAAGCCTCAATGGTTTTTAACGAAGGATTGGCCTTCCCCGCCTCAATATTTTGTATCGTGGGCAGACTAATTCCGGTTTGATAAGCCAGCTCTACTTGGGTCATGGCTTTTTGCTTGCGTTTTTGGCGAATTATCTTTGCTAGGTTCATACCTAATACATTATGCATAAAAGAATAGGGCTTTGGCATTTATATAGAGATAATACTAGTCTATAGGCTTGTATTGGCTGTTAATAACCGTCATAATTTCTCTATGGAATATATCATCGTTAGCCTCGCTTTTGTTTTTTTCTTGGGACACGGCCTACAATGGCTATTTATGAAAACCAAGGTGCCTGACCTATTAATCCTAATTGCCATTGGTTTTATCGCTGGCCCTGTACTAGGGCTTATCAACCCCAGTGACTTTGGCAAAGTGGGTAGCGTTCTTACCACCTTGGCACTGGTAGTGATACTTTATGATGGCGGCTTAAATTTAAATACGCGGGATTTGGTTAGCTCCTCCCTACCGGCCGCTCTCTTATCTTTGGCCGGAGCTATTTTAATCGGCATAGTGGCTTTTTTAATGGCCTATATAGTTGCCGCTCAAGAGTGGTACATTGCCCTCTTATTTGCTCTTGGAATTGGCTCAACTTCAGCAGCCGTGGTGATGCCCATGGTACGCTTTCTATCTGCCAGCAAGCGAGCCAAAACCATTCTTTCCCTGGAGTCGGCCTTTACCGATGTCTTAGCCATTGTTTGCTTTTTAGTGATATTAGACGGTGTTATTGAAAATAAATTCTCTTTTCAAGAAATTCTAGTTGGTATCGGCCCCAAAACCCTAAGCTCTGTGCTAATGGGCATTGGCTTTGGTTTGGTCTGGTCGTTTTTAAAACGCAAATTCTCACCACTAAGAACCATGACCTTTGCTGGCGAAGCATGGGCGCTTTTTACCTTCGGCTTGATAGAGATTTTTGATTTTAATGGTGCCATGGGAGTTTTAGCTCTTGGCTTTACCCTTGCCAATATGAACCTTATGCCAGATTGGCTACTTTCCACCGTCGAAAAGGACGCCGTTACCAAAAATGAAATCTCTCTTTTAGGAGAACTCACATTAATACTAAAAACTGTGTTTTTTATTTACCTGGGAATTATTTTAAAATTTTCTGATCTTACCACGGTCCTATTCGGGCTCATCATCTCTCTATGTATTTTTATTACTCGCTTTTTTTGCATTCAGCTACTTATGTCAAAGGATGAGTACTCACGCCTTGACGCCATGATTATGACCGCCATGGGACCTCGCGGACTAGCAGCAGCAGTTTTAGCTAGCTTACCCTTGCAAAAGGGCATAGAAGGCGGACATTTTATTCAAGACTCGATTTTTGCCATTATCCCCATATCCATATTATTCAGTGCTATCTTTGTTATGCTAAGCGAAAGGGAGAGCTTTCGTTTGAAAGCAAAGACCTTATTTTATAGATATAAAGAGAATGGCAATGGAAATGGAAACGAAGCAACAGCAATTGAGAGCACAGATTCCTGAATCATGGATGCAGTATCTTGCACCCGAATTTGAAAAAGATTATATGCAAAATCTGCGCGCTTTTCTGAAAACAGAATATGAGAAGCGCAAAAGCATTTACCCGCCGAGCAAAGAAGTCTTTGCCGCCTTGCAAGCCACAGATTTTAAAAAGGTGCGTGTCGTAATTCTCGGCCAAGATCCTTATCATGGACCTGAGCAGGCACACGGTTTGGCCTTTTCTGTTCGAGATGGTGTGCGCCCCCCGCCCTCTTTAAAAAACATTTTCAAAGAACTACAAAGGGATCTGGGAAAGGAAATTCCCGCTAGCGGTGATTTAAGCTCTTGGGCCCGGCAAGGTGTGCTTTTATTAAATGCCACTTTAACTGTGGAGGCGGCCAAAGCGGGCTCACACCAAAAAAAAGGCTGGGAAGATTTCACCGATAAAATCATTCATTATTTAAATCAGGAGAGGGAGCATTTGGTCTTTATGCTCTGGGGTGCCTACGCACAAAAAAAAGGTGCCTACATCGATACAAAAAAACATTTGGTTTTAAAATCGGTTCACCCCTCTCCCCTCTCGGCACATCGAGGTTTTTTGGGCTGTGGTCATTTTTCCAAGGCCAATGCCTATTTAAAACAGCACGGCCATGCAGAGATTCGCTGGTAAAATCAATTAAAAATCATACGGCATGCCCTTGGCCTCACAATTTTCGACTGAAAATCATAATAGGTCATAGCCAATAAACCAGAAACACCGTTGGCAACCACCACGAATATGGATGTGGGCTGCATATTCCAAAAACCCGCAACAAAAAAGGAATTTATAAAATCCGAAGCGTTAATTAAGCGGGACTGAATTTTCTTATTTGGAACATTGTAGCCTTTTTCCACCCGCACCTCTTCCCAGCGAGTCATGGCCATTTTCCAAGACGAGAGTAAAAAGGTTGTGGGTATGGCAAAGGCGATGGCACGAATATAAGTCTCCATGTGCAAAAAAGACTCCAAATAGGTGGGGAAGTCAGAAGCTGTCATTCCTAAAAAAGGAATCAGCATGGCAACATTTAGAGTGTAATTGCTTATAACGTTCAGTGCATACTCGCGCTGTTTTATTTGCTGATAACTAAGGTTGGGTTGAAATTTTTTATTCCATTGCATGGCTCGATCAATGGTCTGGTTCACAATTTGAATTCCCCGCATCTCCCCTTTATGGTTGGGAATATATAGAGCTTCAATCATGGCGTAATTAAAAATGCCCGCAAAGGCCACAATGGGCAAACTTGCCCCCGTTGCATACAAACCTGCTCCAAAACCAAGGCAACGAATCACCAGTAGCATGCGCATGCCATTTCGTTCTGTAATACTAACGGCATTCTCTGGCTTTTCTAGATCGGCCTCCGAAAATTCTCGCAGGGGAATCTTGTCTTTCTTTAAATCTTCTTGCAAATCCTGCCTAGCAGAAGAGTCCATTGCCTCTTCAGATACAACCACAGAATATACATGGGATTCATTTTTGATGATCCCTTGTATGGTCTCGGCCAATTGATCTTTTGGCACCAGTATTTGTTGCACTTCAATTTTTCCGGCCATCTCGGTTGCAGGGATGGTAAAGCGACTGGTACGAATTTGTTCCTCATTCGCTAGGGCCTGCTGTAAAAATATATTAAATAACAAAAATATCATTTTCTTCCTATCATGACATAATTAAACAAATAAAATAATAAATGGTGAATAGACTGTATTAGGTGCCTAGCACCAATGATGATAAAAAGAAGAATGAAAATGAAAAGTATTTTGACTCTTAGCCATGTCCATACGTTAGACATATATATCACATACGTCTGCATGCAATCGGCCAACTGTAAAATTGACAATGGATATTGGAAGAATTCAATAAATATTTAGCAATCCATGACTATCTCTAAGAATTTCTTATGCATAACTTAATAAAGAACTAATAATATGTGTGTTTTTCTAACAAAAATCTAAGCATATCCAAAAAATAGAATTTGCATATATTGACCGAAAAGCGGACGCAAGGTGCTGCCGGCAGCACAGCGCAAATTGAGCTCCATATTCTTGTGGGCAAGACATGGCAGGATCACTACAAAAGCCCAAATAACTTTGAAAACATTCGCCAAGTGATCCATATAAATTTCAATACCCCCACAAGTATCGAAAGAATTAATTTAAGAATCAAAAGGCGGCGCCGATAGGAACAATAAGTTTTGTTGTTCATATCACCTCCTTTGCTAAATGCTTTAAGGAGGCTCAAAGTCCGCTGTGCCACTAGGGCAGCGGATTTTTTATTAGCAATCGTGGTGCCAAGATCCAATGGACATAATTTTAAATTGAGTGATTCATTATACGGTTTGCGGATTAAAATCGGATTTTATTTTTGTCGTGTACTGCGTTTGTAGCGGTTCTTCCAACGTTTCTTGGCCATATCTTGCATATCCACAATTTTATCTGTTTCATCCACAATTTCGGCGCCCAAAAGAGTCTCGATTACATCTTCCATTGTGACAATGCCCGAGATACCGCCAAATTCATCCACCACCAAAGCAATATGCTCACGCTTTTCTATAAAATCGTTGAATAGATGAAAAATACTATAGTCTTCTGAGATGGTGAAAATCTCACGCATAAATTCACCCAACTCCTTATCCCCTTCATCATCAATCAAGTGCTCCAGTACATCGTCTTTTAGTACATAACCCACGATATTTTCACTGGTATCACTTTCTCGAAGTGGAATGCGCGAAAAAACCAAATCTTCTTGTAGATCATAGAATTCTCGGGCCTTCATATTTTTTGGAGCCGTTTCGATTACAGTTCTAGGAGTCATCACCTGTTGCGCTTGGTATTTTTTAAAGTGCATTAGATTGTGAATGAAGGTGATTTCTGTTGGATCTAACGCACCCTCTTGCGAGCCAATTTCAGCCAGGGCCAAGAAATCGTGGCGAGAAAAAATGCTTTTCTTTTTATCGGAATTAAAAAATACCGTGATCGATTGGCAAAGCCATATGATGGGAGCCAAAACTTTGATAAGAAAATTCAAGCTGCGAATGGTAAACGGCGCAAAACTCTTCCAGTTGGTAGCCCCTAAGGTTTTGGGAATGATCTCAGAAAAAATTAATATGGCCACGGTCATCCCCACAGGCACAACCAATCCGGTAATTAGCGGGTTGGCATCGGACCATATTTTGGTGGCTTCTTGGCCCACCCCAATTGCCCCGGCGGTATGGGCGATGGTATTCAAGCTCAGAATCGCCGACAGGGGCCGGTCGATATTATCTTTAAAATCTTTGAGGATGATGCCAAGCTTATTGCCCTTTTTGATTTGGATCTGCATATAGGAGGGCGAAATACTTAGTAGAACTGCCTCCCAAAGTGAGCAAAGAAACGAGAAGGTGATCGAGATGAGGAAAAACCCTATCAGTGCGGTATACATCGAGCTCTTAATTTAGCAAATTTGCCTGGTGCCTACAATGAGAATCGGCGTACTTTCGAGCATAAATGAGGCATTTGAGAGGCTTTATATGCCTAAAAATATGCGAAACACCCTTGAGATTCTAAAGAAAATTGTCTCAAATTGATACACTCTTTATTGGCTTATTTTAGATTCAGCCCATTCACATAAAAGCCTGATGATTTTACCGTTTTTTTGCTGGCTGTACTAAAGTGAGATGGGGATTCTGACGATACGTTTGTATGATGAAAAAGGTCTTATTTTTTCTATTCTTATTCACTTTTGTGAACCCTTTAGTTTTTGTTAACGTTACGAGTAATGCTAGTCAGCGCGCTTACCATTATGAGGAAAATGGAATGGGGAATACGGTAGTAATCGCCAGCAGAGCAGAAGCGAGTGATGAGGGCGATAACTTAGACGACATACATCCCGGTTTAGGAGATCTACTCAACAAGCTATATAAACAAAGAGATGGAGATTTAGGCACAGCAAGTTCTGCTGTGGAAAGATCGACAAAAACCACCTTTGAAATGACAGATGAATTACGAAGAGGAATTGATAACATAATTGATTATTGCAATTACAAAGTTACTCAACCAAATCCTCCTATGGATCTTAATACATGCATGGCTCAAGAACTTGGAAAAATGGATAGTCTTAAAGGCGCGCTAAACTCAAGCTTACAAGATCAAGTTAAGGCCTGTTCTGATACCGCTAAGGTGGCAAAATATTCATGTGATGCGCAAACCTATGGAGGTGCGGCCTCTCTAGTAATCGGCTTGGCTAATCAAGTTCGAGCCTCTGGCATGGGGGAAAAATGTAAAAAAGCAGCTGACTTTCAAAAAAATATGGGGCTCTTAAACGCTGGCATTGCTGGCATGTGCTTCTATGGCAAAAACGAATGCAAAAAGAATTGTGAGATTAATGACGATTCGATAAATAGGTCAAAGCAAGTATTTGCTGAACTAAAAAATCTAAATATTCCAGCGTTAAATGCATTCTTAGATGACAGCAGACATGTTCAAGCGGTTAACAGCATTGATGAAATCAAACAAAGTTGTGAAAAAGCAAGTCTAAGTGTGGAAATAGCGCTGGGTAATGCCATGCAACTCATGCAAGGCTTCGCCCAAGCCGATCAGTGCGACCAAGAACTCACGCAAAATGAATGTATGCAAGAAGATGCGGGGACAAATCGTAAGTGTCCTGTGCAGTTTTGTGCAAATCCCGATAACAGCGAAGATCCTTCTTGCAAATGGACAGCGGCTTGCTCCACTCCAGAATCCATGAATGATCCTGCTTGTAAATGTTTGGCCAACCCCATGGCCGATGGCTGTATGAATCTACCACTACCAGGCGGTAGTTTTAACAGCTTTGCCAATAACCGTACACCTGGCGGTGATGGTTACGATTGGGGTGAAACAGAGATGCCCCTAGAAGATGTACCACCACCCGCTTTTGGTGATACAAACAATACGGGTGACGGCATAGTCGGCGGCACCGGCGGCGGTGGCGGCGGAGTTGGCAAAGGCTCTGCCCTCGGCGGCGGCCCCGATGGCGGCGGCGGGCGCGGACCAGCAGCAGGAGTTTATGATACCAACGTTACTGGTGGTGTTCGCAACAATGCAGGCGGCGCAGGTAGCGGCGGCGGCAGTGGTAGCGGCTACTACTCTGGCTCCTCGCGCGGCGGCGGTGATGGTTACACAAGTAGTGCACGTGGTGGTTCTGGCAAAAACAAACTTGATCTAAAAAAATATCTTCCGGGCGGAAAATTGGCACGGCAGCGAGATGCAAAAAAGAACAACGGCATTACTGGTGCCAATGGCCTATCAAATTTCCAAAAGGTCAACCGTGCGCACAACCGCTCACGCGGCACTTTGATGCAGCCTTAACGTGGGTTTAAGGCTTCTCGCACACCATCACCAACCAAAGACAATAAAACAAGGGTACAAAACAAGGCTGTAGAAGGATAAACCGCAAGCCACCAAGAAGTGGTGAAGTGCTTTTGTGCTTGCGCCAAGAGCTCGCCCCACGAAGGCGTTGGCGGCGGCAAACCCAAACCTAGATAATCCAAACCCGCCAGCGATGTAACATATGTAGCAATCACAAAGGGTGCAAAGGTTATTACCGGCTGCAAAGAGTTCGGTAGTATATGTTTAAAGACAATTTGCTTATGGCTAGCGCCAATGGCCCTTGCCGCTTCAACAAATTCTTTTTTACGGTTCTTTAAAAATTCTCCCCGAATGTAGGCAGACATAAAAATCCAACCAAAAAATGAGGTGATAATTACCAACAAGGTAAGTCCTGGCTGATAGATCGATACCATAATGATCAATATAAATAAAAACGGAATGGAACTAATCACCTCCGTAACCCGCTGCCCTAGTATGTCCACTGTGCCGCCAATATATCCCATAGCACCACCCAAAACGATGGCAATCATGGTGGTGACAAGCCAAACCAAAATCGCATAGGCCATGGAGTAGCGATAGCCATAAAGAAGACGTGATAAGACATCCCTGCCTCCCTCATCGGTTCCCATCAAATGTTTGGCAGAAGGCGGTCCCGGAAAAAACTCCAGCGTCTTATCCGACTCATAGGGGTCCCACTCAATCAAGGGCCAAAGCGCCCAGTCGGCTTGCAAGTCACGGTAATTGGTCACCATGGTGGTGGTCACGCCAAATTCAGTGGGGTGATAGTCCTTTAAAACCGGAAAATACAATTGGGAATTGTAGGATAATACCAAGGGCTTTGAGTTAGCCCAAAACTCCGCAGTCAAAGAAAAGAAGCTTATAATTAGCAGTGCAATGCTGGCACAGACCGCCAGTCGGTTCTGCTTGAAACGCCGCCATTGTCTGAGTTTCATGTCGTTTTCTATAAAGCGTTCAATCAAAATCAATCCTCGGGTCTACTAGCACATATGCAATATCACTAATAATATTTCCTAACAGCATGGCTATGGCTTGCAGAAATACCAAAGCCATCACCACCGGATAGTCTCTAGACATCACCGAAGTATAAGACAACAGACCTATGCCATCGAGTTGAAAAACTTGCTCTAACAATATGGAGCCAGCAAAAAAGATCGACAAAAAGCCGCCCACTCCAGTAACTACCGGGATCAATGCATTGCGGGTTGCGTGCTTAATATAAACCGCCTTTTCATCCAATCCCTTTGCGCGGGCCGTTCGAATGTAGTCCTTTTTGATCTCTTCCAAAATAGAGTTTTTCATTAACAAGGTTAAGGTGGTAAAAGAACCTATCACATAACAAATCAGCGGTAAAATAAAGTGGTGAATTCGGTCTCCTACCTTTCCCCAAAAACCAAGAAACTCATATTGATCGGAAGTGGTACCGCCAATAGGGAAAAGATCTAGAAAACTGCCGCCAGCAAAAAAGACGATAAGCAAAATCCCCAACATAAATGGCACGATGGAGTAAGCAATAAAAAGCATTACACTGGTAATAATATCAAACTTACTACCTTGAAACATGGCCTTGGCAATGCCCAGCGGGATACTAATAATATAACTTAATAGCAAAGAGATGATTCCAAACTGTAAGGAGACCGGGAACTTCGAAATGATCACATCAATAACCGGTTCTTCGTAGGTAAAACTATCACCAAAATCTAGGGTAAAAATATTTTTCAGCCAGATAAAATACCTTTGCACCACAGGTTTGTCGCGCCCATATTGTTTGTTCAGCGCCTCGATTACCTCTTCGCTAACCGCGGCCCCACTTGCGCCACTACCAAATTTAAGGCTTTGAATCTTTTGCTCCACCGGGCCACCAGGAGCAAGCTCCAAGACAAAGAAGGTAACCACGGTGATTCCTAGCAGGGTTGGAAAGATAAGAGCAAAACGCTTGAGTAGATACCGAAACAAGGCTTACTCCACTGTCCAATATTCCATGCCCAATGAATATTTAAATGCCGGCTTCGGCATTTTTATATGCTTTCGATTGGCGTATAATGTGCTCTTTTGATTTAGCATAAAAATATAGGGCACATCGGCGGCAATCTTGCGATATATTTCATGTAAAACAGGTTTGCGCTTTTCTTTGTCCAAAATGCCTTTTGCCTTATCAATTAGCGCATCCACTTCTTTATTGGAGTAAGACACATAGTTAGAACCACCGTCTGCCATAGAGGAGGAATGCCAAATCTGCTTAGGGTCCCAATTCAGCATGCCACCGCCCCAGCCTAGCGCTACGGTTTCAAAATTTCTTTCATTTAATAATTGTACTAAGGAATTCCACTCAATCAGCTTGATATCAATATCCACACCCTTTTTCTTTGCATCCTCCTTGATCATGGCATAAATGGGCATGCGCTCCTTGCTGCCAGTGGTAAGTTGAAAACGAAGGGGCGTTTTCTTGCCATCAATCATCTTATCCAAGACCCCATCCTTATCCGAATCACTCCAGCCAGCTTGCTTTAACAATTTCAAAGCACCTTCGGGATCATAAGGTATCGGCTCTAAATCAGGATCTGCATATTCGGAGTGGCGGTAAGTGGGTCCACTCATTACTTCCCACATATTGTAATAAAACTTTTCCGCAATCAGCTCGCGGTTCACCAACATGGCAAAAGCTTTTCTAACCTTTAGATCTTTAAATATGGGATGCTTTAAATTCATCCCAATATAAATATAGGGCTTTGGCGTAAGAATATCGACCTTATGTTTTTCTAGTTCACTCTCCCAAACCGGCCCACTAGTTTTCTTCATATAGGCCTCAGGATCGTTACTCATATCGATATAATCCAGTCGCCCCTTTTTTAACATTTCAATGGCGGTGTTTTTCTCTTTTACGAAACGAAAAATGATGCGGTCAAAATTATGCTTTCCCTCATTGTGAGCCAAGCTAGCCCCATACCAATCAGGATTCTTTTCTAGGATAATGCGTTTGCCCTTTTCCCATTCCTTCAACTTATACGGCCCTTCTCCAACGACCTTTTTGGTTAACTTTCTCCCCTCTTTAGGATCTCCATAAACATGTTTCGGCAATATCTGCATCATGGATGCAATAACTTCTAAATTTTGATGGTACTTTTCTTTTGCTGTAAATTGAATCGTCCTTTCATCAAGAATGGTGGGGGATTCAAACTTTTCAAAGTAGGAGCGGGAGTGCACCGCTGCATACTCTTCCATAAAATGCACATCAAAAGAAAACTTCACATCCTCTACCGTCAGCGGCTGGCCATCATGAAACTTTACGCCCTCACGTATCTTAAAGGTATAGGTAAGACCATCCTCCGATACCTCAAAGGACTCTGCAATACCCGGTTGCCATTCCAGCGTGTCTGGATCTCGATCCATCAAACGATCTAGTAAATAGGACTGCACGGACGTGGCGTAAACATCCGTCGAAGTTATGGGGTTTAGATTGGTTGGTTCGGCATTCAGATTAAGATAGATGATTTTGCCTTGCATTTTGGCAGCGTCATTCTTCGAAGTACAAGAAATTAATATTAGTAATAAAATAGAAAGCAGCCGCATAATCCCCCCTTGCAAGCTGCAATTAATATGACGTAATTTGGCGATGAATTCAAGAGATCTAAATACTTCTAGTCACTGGGGATTTTTCATATTAGCTTGATTTTATGAAATGGCTTAAAGACCTATATTATTGGACCCTAAATTTTGCTGACAAAAAGTACAATACTGCTGCGCTATCGGCCGTATCATTTACCGAGGCGAGTTTTTTCTTAATACCACCCGAAGTTTTGTTTTTGCCCATGGCAGCGTCTCGGCCCAAACGCGCCCTATATTATAGCTTTTTAATGAGTCTGTTTTCCGTGCTTGGGGGCATCTTTGGCTATTGGTTAGGCATGTCTTTTTGGCATGTCGTGAGTCCCTATTTTTTTGACTATGTCTTTAGCGTAGAAAAATTTGATGAAGTACGAGTGCTATTTAACGATCATTCTTTTGAAACTTTATTTATTGCTGGCTTTACTCCCATCCCTTTTAAGATATTCACCATCGCTGCCGGAGTGGTGAACACGCCCTTTGGATTGTTTGTCATGGTCTGTACACTCGCACGCACACTTCGCTATTTTATACTCGGTGGCCTGTTTTACTTTTACGGCCCAAAAATTCGCTCCTGGATTGAAGACAATTTCGAAAAGGCGACTCTGGGCATTGGTCTTCTACTCGTAGTACTCGTGGTAGCAATTAAAATCCTACGGCATTGATTTGCGCACCAACAATGGCCAATAGCAAGTCATTGTCTTCTTTTGGAAATAGCAAATCCCTTACCATAACGGATTCAGAATCACTAATATTTCGCGCCTCTATGCTATATAAAAAAGGAATAAAAGATTCTAACACGGCTTCGTAGATTCTCACTCTTTGCTGCGTAGAGGCCGCTTGTATTCTTTCACCATAGGCTTGCCAAAAATTATGTATAAACGGCTTAAAGTAGACATAGTAATTAAACTGCCCTTTTGCTAAAATGCGCTTGCGCCAAAGCTTATAGTCTTTAGACTCTAGTGGAAAAGAATAGTCTCGCTCGCGATAAAAGTCTTTTTGCTGCACAAAAATATCTGTGTGCATCGCCTTGGGATCTGCATAAAAAATAATGGGCAGTAAATCGCTAAAAGCCTCTTGCAAAGCCTGGTGTTGAAAAAAAATGTCGGGATTTTCAAAAACATCATCTAGCATTCTTTTACGCACCAGCAAGCTGTACAGCAAATGATGACCATACTCATGCATCAAACCTGCGGCCAGCACTTTTCGGCGCTCACGATGTTTCGATTGCTTATGCTCTAGGGTGATTTCAATAAGTCGATCCGTGGGCGTGTAAGCAAATTCATCTAGATCCCTATCGAAATAAAGATAAACCTCTTCTTTGTATTTTTGTTTTAAATGCCGGTTGAAAAGCTTAAGGTCTTTTAACTTGCGCCTGGCAAGTTTCATATCGTTTTTTGCAGTAACGCCAACCTCAGCTATAAGATTGTCATAAAATAGATCTGGGCAAGTTTGCCGAGCAAAAGCTATTTCAAGAAATAATAATAGAATTGTCCCCATCCCCATAACTACGGCCATCATCTACAAATATATTGCGGCAGCAAAGCTTGAAGGGAAGTAAGAGTAATTTTTTCCTGCTTTTCAAGCATCTGAGAGCGTGATAATCCTTTGCCATGAATATTTTTGATGTAGATTGCGAAAGAAAAGATGCTGCCATAGTCATTTTACCCGTTCCTTGGGAAGCAACGACTTCCTATGGGCAAGGCACTGCCTATGGCCCGGAACTGATTCTAAGGGCCAGTGCACAGCAGGATCTTTATGATTTTTATTTTAAGGACAACTACAAAGCTGGCTTTTTTTGGCAAAACCATTCCGAAGAGATTTTAGAATCTTCTTTTACCACCAGAAAGCTTTGTGAGCTGGCCATGCAGGGTGATAAGCAAGCTCTTGCAGAGACTAACAAGCATTGCGCTGCTATGAATGAATATGTTTACAAGAATTGCTTACAAATTTTAGAAGAAGATAAAATACCGGCCGTGGTCGGCGGTGATCATTCTACTCCGCTTGGTTTGATTCGCGCTATCGGTGAAAAATATCAGGGTGATTACGGAATATTACATATCGATGCCCACGCGGATTTACGCAAAGCTTACCAAGGCTTTACCTATTCCCATGCTTCTATTTTTTATAATGTTATGACCTCTGATTTTTTGCCAAAAAAATTGGTACAAGTTGGCATTCGTGACTACTGCGAAGAGGAAGCTTTAAGAATTGAGCAAAGTGAAGGCAGGATCCACACTTTTTTTGATGCCGCATTAAAGGAGCGCGAATCTTGGCGCGAGTCTTGCGAGGAAATTGCTGCAGCTCTTCCGGAGCGGGTCTATCTTTCTGTAGACATTGATGGATTTGATCCAAAGCTCTGCCCCAATACCGGCACTCCCGTTCCCGGTGGGCTTGATTTTTGGCAATTCCAACAGCTTTTGCATGTTTTAGTCGGTAGCGGCAAAAAGATCATTGGCTTTGACCTAAATGAAGTTTCTGCTGGGCCTGAATATGATCTAGAACAAGAATGGGATGGTAATGTGGGTATGCGCATTTTATTTCAGCTTTGTGGTTGGTGCGTGGAGAGCCAAAAGCAAAAAATCTCTTAGGATGCTTTTCTAGAAGGCGGCCTAATAACATAAAAAAAGGCCAATCCTTGGCCATTTAAAAAAGAGAAATTCCTCTTCTCCCCCCAGTTTAGCAATTTATTGTCCAGCTATCGGATTTCCTTGCGGAAAAGGTAGCTGACACCTATTAGCGGGCATACTTTTTCGAAACCGATTCTCGAAGCTCTGCGCCTTCAATGCTCAAACGAGTCCATGGAATGGCCTTAAGCCTTTCGCTTTCAATGGGCTCTTCGGTTTCTTCACATATGCCGTAGCTGCCTTCTTCAATGCGAGCTAAAGCCATTTCGATTTCATACAAATGGGCTCGAAGTCTTTCTTGCGTAGCAACAAACTCACTCTCGGCTAGAATGCGGGCTGTTTGATCCGCCTCATCCCCGCTTTTTTCACTATGAAGTAGGCCTTCCTTGCCTTCTTTTACACGGTTCAAGATTTCTTCTTTCTTCTCAAGAAGCCGCGCGCGGCATTCCTCTAAAAGGTTAGTTGGTAAAATAGCCATTTCCCCCCCTTGGTTTGGCTTGTGTTCCCTTGGCAAAATATTCCCCTCTTGCCTCGTCCTTGATTACGACGGAAACGCATCGTGTATTAAAAAAAGCTTGTAGGCCGATTTTAGTAAACTTTTTTCTCGTAGTTCGCGGCCATAACGCGCTTTTTCATTGGGCAATATTTAAGAAATGACCTTCTGGTCTCGCAATATGCCCTACAAAAAAGCATTTTAAGTATAGACACAATTGCTGTTGGAAAAAGTAAAAAGTCGCAGAGATTTTGAAAAATCTAGACAAAAGGACAACTTAGGGCTTCGGCTGCGCGTCCCTTTCTTCCTTTTTTTGCTGCAAATCAATGATTTGCGCCTCAAAAACCTCTCGCTCTTCTGGACCTTGGTAGGAGTGATAGCTGGTGCCATAGGGTGTGGAGCTGTAGGTTTGCACCCGAATCTTGCCACTACGCACGGCCTTTTCCAGTAGACGCTTTGCCCAGCGAAGCATGCCTCGACGAGTGGGGCCGAAGACAAAAGACAAACCCAAAAAATCCGTAATAAATCCAGGGGTAATCAAAAGAAAGCCCCCTACAAAGATGAGCAATCCATCTAGAAGTGAGTCCGCAGGCAAAACGCCAAAACGCAAATCCTTTCGCACCCTGGTCCAGACACGGTTGCCTTCTTGCTTGGCGTAGTGCGCTCCCAAAAAACCAGTAAGTAAGACAATTCCGATGGTATTCCAACCACCGATGGACTCCGTAATCTTAAATAAGAGTGTGACTTCCACTATGGGTAGGCCGATAAAAAGCAGCAAAAGCAGGAAAAACATGGGGGGATCCTAGCATAGTTTGCGCTAAAATTCCAATCTTCCCTTATTTTAGTTCTACTTTTAAGGGGCAGTGATCCGAGCCCTCTATATGCATCATCACCTCAGCAGATTTGAGACTAGATTTAAGGTCCTCACTCACACTAATGTAATCAATTCTCCAGCCGCGGTTGTTTTGGCGGGCCAGCTGCCGGTAGGACCACCACGAGTAAACATCCGTTTTGTCGGGATAAAAATGTCGATAGGTATCCACAAAGCCTAAATCAAAAAAGCGATCCATCCACTCTCGCTCCTCAGGCTTAAAGCCGCTGACTCCATCCAAACGATCTGGATCATGAATGTCTATGCGTGTGTGGGCAATGTTGTAATCGCCAAGCAAAACTATGGATTTACCGCGCTTAAGTTCCTTTTTTAAATGCTTATAAAAGGTGTCCAAAAAATCCATTTTATAATTATGACGATCTTCATTCATTGCCCCGTTGGGAAAATAAACATTGTACAAATCAAAATCTCTATGTTCGGTAACAACAAAGCGTCCTTCACTATCAAACTTGGAAATGCCCAGGCCATACTTCACGGACTGCGCAGGCTCTTTAACCACCGTTAAAGTGCCCGAATAGCCCTTTTTCTCGGCGGAAGACCAATAGGCCTCCACCCCGTCCAAATCTTCTGGTTCAATTTCTACCTGCTCCGGACGCGCCTTTGTTTCTTGTACGCAAAAAATATCTGCCGCCTCTGTGGCAACAAAATCCTCCAAACCTTTACGCAAGCAAGCCCGAATGCCGTTTACATTCCAAGAAATAATTTTCATAGCATCTTGGTCTAACAGAGCTTCGACAGAGTGACAAATTAATCACGCAATTATTGGCTTTTTCTAAGGGGATTTGTTATATCTTGCCTATGAAAAGAGCGATCGAAATTGCGCCTGTTTACGAAGCAAAGGAATTGGCAGAAGTACTTGCCGAGCTGCCACAAGATTCCTGCATTTTTTTAGTGGATGAGGTCTTTCGCTCTCGATGGAACCTGCAAAAGGCCTTGTATTGCAAGGCCGGCGAATCCCTCAAACAAGTCACAACATTTGCCGAACTCATGCCAAAGATTATCGAGCTTAGCGCTGGCATTGGCAAAAAAGACCTGAACATCGTTGCCATTGGCGGCGGAAGCATTGGGGACTTTGCCGGTTTTGTGGCTAGCACCTTAAAACGTGGGGTACGCTTGATACAGATTCCCACCACTTGGTTAGCAGCGGTAGACTCTGCTCATGGCGGCAAAACGGCATTAAACTGTGGAGCTTACAAAAACCAAATCGGCAGCTTTCATCAAGCAGAAAAAATCTATCTTGTGAAGGACCTACTAGCGGAACAGCCGCAAAACCTACTAGAAGATGCCTATGCCGAAATTCTGAAGATGGCATTTTTAAAAGAACCTCAAATTCTCGAGCAAGTGGATGATATTTGGTCCATTCTGCCACAAGCCATTCAAGCAAAGTACAATTATGTTTTGCGTGACCCCTTTGAAGATAGCGGCCTGCGCACCGAATTAAACCTGGGTCATACCTATGCCCATGTCTTAGAGCTCGAGCACCAATTGTCCCATGGCAAAGCAGTAGGGCAAGGCCTACACTTTGCCATCGCATGGAGTGCTGCCAAGGGCTACTTAAAAAATGAAAGTGCCCCGCAATTGCAAACCATATTGAACGACAATTATCACCCTTGGATGGGACTCAAGATTCCTGCGCAAAACTTTCTTGCCAATCTGCTGCAAGATAAAAAAATGCAAAAAGATAAGCAATTGCGCTTTGTTTTCTTAGAAGATCTTGGCAAGGCCAGAGTAGAAAACGTCGCTGCGGAGGAGATGCTAGAATTTGCAAAGGAGTGGCAATGCCTTTGTTAAACTTTCAACCACACACCCAAATCCCCGCATCCAAGTCCATTATGAATCGACTAGTCATTTGCAAGTCGTATTTTCCTAACTTAGAAATTCAATCCGATTCGAATTGCGAGGATGTAGTTCTATTGCGCGAGGCGCTTGGCAATATTAACCGAGATGATTTTTATGTGGGATCAGGCGGCACCACTCTACGCTTTTTATCTTTGCGTTTGAGTCGTTATCCAGGAAAACATCGAATTCGCATGACTCCGCAATTGATGTCCCGCCCGCATGCCGACCTGAAGGATTTACTGGAACAGCTGGGCATTGCCAATTCGTGGCAAAACAATGAAGTGCTAATCGAAGGTGGCAAGTGGAATCATACAAAACCCATTGAAGTAGGCGTGGAGCAAACTTCACAAATCTTGTCCTCTCTGCTGCTGAATGCTTGGCTACTAGAAGATGATTTGGAAATTCATTTTCGCGGCGAACTTGTTTCTCCGTCCTACCTCAAAATGACATTGGAAATTCTGCACTATCTAGGTATGCATTGGCTGCCTCTAGAAAACGGCCTTAAAATACCAAAGGGCCAAACCATTCGAAATTTTGAAGTGAAAAGTGAAATCGATATGAGCTCGGCCTTTAGCGTGGCGGCTCTATGTTCTATTAACAAAAATCACTGCATAGAACCCTTTAACATACCCTCCATTCAAGCCGATGCCGAATTTGTTCGTGTTTTACAGAATATGGGGGTCGACTTACATTTCGGTCAGCAGAGCCTACACATTCAAAAATGCGAAACACTAAAAGGCATTACATACAATTTGCATGATTGTCCTGACTTGTTTCCCGTCCTTGCCATGCTTTGCTCCATGGCAGAGGGGGAATCCAAGCTTTATGGAGCTCCCCATCTCGTATACAAAGAAAGCAACCGCATTGCTAGTATTGCACACGCCTTTGAAAAACTAAAAATCCGCCACGAACGCTTGGAAGATGGCATCTGGATTGCCGGGCAAGCTGCTTATCTACAAAAAGATTTTACCGAGATGTCTTGCTTTGAGGATCACCGAATCGCCTTCGCATTGGCACTTGCAAAACTGCATGGTCATAACATTAAAATTCTAGGCAGCGATTGCGTAAAAAAATCCTACCCTAGTTTTTGGCAACAGTTTGATGAAGATTTCTGTGAGAAAGATTTGTATTTATGAGAATTGCCATAGTGGGACATCGAGGTAGTGGCAAGACCAGCTTTGCCAAGCGAATCGCGAAATACCGAAAACTAAAATTTTATGATCTGGACGCATTAATTGCCGATGACATTGCCGCTTATTTTGAAGAATACGGTGAAGCCGAATTTCGCAAAGAAGAAGTTCGTGTGTTTAAAAAATTGTGCGAGCAAGAATCACATTTTGTTTGCTCACTTGGGGCTGGCTATATCGGAGATATGCCCAATGATGTGCATACCATTTGGTTTCGCCGCAAGACCGATGAAATCGGGCGAATTTTCTTAGATCGTCCCCGCTTGAACAAAGAGATGCCGCCACTAGAAGAGTATTTTTTGCGAAAACAGCAAAGGGATCCACGTTTCACAGCAATTTACGATGAGATTGTTGACGCACCAGAAGGTTTTGATTTTCCAAACCCAAAAGAAGAAGACTTTTTTCAGACAAATTTTGATTACCGAGGTTGTTTGGTGAGTCTGAAATCGGAGCACTTTGCAAAGGCCAATCGCTTAAAGGCCTTTGAAGACTTTTACCAAAACAATAAAAACCTACGTATTGAATTGCGAGACGATCTTCTTAATGATGAGCAAATTCGCTATGCTTTAAAGGTTTTTCCCGCAAAAGATTTACTGTTATCATTTCGTAAAAAAGAAAATCCTATTTTTGTGGATTACCTAAAACAAAAGACCGATTGCCGCTGGGATTGGGCCGGCGAGCTAGGAAAGGCCAAATTTACAAATCAATATGATGTATATTCCCTGCATGATGACAGCTTGTCAGAAGCCATTAAAAAAATGCAATGCATTTCCGCTAAGGAATACAAACTATCGCCGCTAGTGAATACACTAAAAGAAATAGAAGCGGGAGACCAGTGGCTAAGAGCGCAAAATCGTGCGAGCTTTTTGCCTCGCTCGAAGGACGGACGCTATCTTTGGTATCGATTGCATTCGTTTTCAAGGCAATCCCTATTCTTTTTAGCAAGTGGCAGTGCCCCCATCCAAGACCAGGCCTCGGCTCTTTGCTTTGCCTACTACCAATCCACAAATAGCTCCTCCACATTTGCCGGGGTGCTTGGCTACCCCATTTCCCATTCCTTATCCGTAGCCGAACATTTTGATTTTTTCCAAAAAGCGGGCTTGCCATTTTACAATATTCCAATCGAAGATTATGCAGAAGTGGATATTTTAATAAGGCTAGGGCTAAAGTATGCTGCCATAACCTCCCCATTAAAAAAAGCAGCCTATGAATCTGCAAACATTCGAGATGCTAGCACACAAAATCTTTTTTCTGCCAACACTCTCGTGGTGGAAGATCAACAACGCCATGTATGGAATACCGACACGGAAGCCATTAGGGACTTGCCGCAAGTGGATGTGGTTTGGGGCGGCTCGGCACTAGTTCCCGCATTAAAAGCCCAATTACCAGATGCCGCTGCCTACTCTGCCAGAACGGGTGAACCAAAAGCAGGTGATTGCGAAGCAAAAGAGCCGAAAAAACTACTCTGGGCAGTGGGTCGACAACATTACCGTCATCCCGCCAATGCAAAATGGCCACCTAAAACTTGGCAGGTTCAAGAAATCATTGATCTAAATTACACGGAAGACTCTCCAGGCAAAGAATATGCACAAGAGGTGGGAGCTCGCTACACCTCTGGCTTGGACTTTTTTAAAAAACAAGCTAAGAAGCAACAAGAGATTTGGAGCAGATATGTCGGCAAATGAATTTGGCAAATATTTTAAAATCATGAGCTTTGGTGAAAGCCATGGCAATGCCATGGGAGTTGTGATTGATGGCATGCCGGCTGGCCTCCCGATCGATGAAAATGCTTTGGCTAAGGATTTGTCCCGCCGACGTCCAGGGCAATCCCGTGTGGTTAGCTCTCGCCAAGAAAGCGACCATGCAGAGATTCTTAGCGGCGTGTTTGAAAACAAAAGCCTCGGCAGCCCCATCGCCGTGATGGTTCGCAATCAAGATGCGCGCTCCAAAGACTACGAAAGCATTAAAAACAATCCACGCATTGGACATGCCGATGATGTTTGGCAGAGCAAATACCAACATGTCGACCACCGTGGCGGTGGCCGCAGCTCTGGCCGCGAAACCATATCTAGAGTAATTGCCGGCTCCTTTGCCAAGCAATTGCTTTGCCATGCCCTGCCCGATTTAAAAGTTTTTTCCTTCACCTCGAGCATTCACACCTATGCCGTCCAGGACTCTGACTTGCTAGCAAAATTAAAAGATGCGGACTGGGAGCGCGGCCGAGACTGGATTGATAGTTTTAGCACCCGCATGCCGCATGACCAACACCAAGAAGTGGAGGAGCTGTTAAGCAAGGCCAAAGAAGAGGGCAAAAGTTACGGCGGCTATGCAAGCGTGGCAATTTTCGGCCTTCCGGCAGGTTGGGGACAGCCCGTTTTTCATAAGTTGAAGAGCGATTTGGCCGCTGCCTATATGGGTGTTGGTGCCACCCAATCCTTTCACCTTGGAGGCATCCAAGATATGCAAGAGCTCGAGGGAAGCGACTTTCATCAACAAGCGCAGTCGACAAATTATGGCGGCATTCGTGGCGGCATCTCCACTGGCGAAACCATCTTTACCAAAGTGGGCTTCAAACCCACATCCTCCGTAAAAGATGTTGCCAAAAAAGGACGACATGATCCCTGCATCCTACCCCGAGCAGTTGTCGTGCTTGAAGCCATGACCTACCTAGTACTTGCCGATCATCTGCTTTGGCGGCAAGGTGATAATGTCGACAAGATTTGCACATAACTTGCGCACAAAGTGGGCGCGCTAAACCCCAGTGATCGCTTGAGAATTATTAAAATTCTGCCCTATCCCATCGCCTCAAATCAGCATTCCCTTAAAAGGACCTTCGCAATTCCTATAAGATCCACAATTTTTCAGTTTTTTCTGTCGCCTAAACTCTTTTTCCCCTATTAATAAAGTATGTCGATGGATGAGTTTTTAAAAGGTTTCTCAAAATTAAACAGACAAGAACGCTATCAACGCTTGATAGATATGGGCATCCTATCCAAATCAGAGGTGCAATATTTAAAATCAGGCGGCGTGCAAGATCTTTCGCTTGCGGAACATTTGGTAGAAAATGTAGTGGGCTTTTTCCAGCTCCCCATGGGGGTTGCCACAAACTTTCGAATCAACGACAAAGACTATATCATTCCCATGGCTGTGGAGGAGACCTCCATCATCGCGGCGGCATCCAAAACTGCCAAATGGATTCGGCAAAAAGGGCGCATCTCCACACGCTGTCTTGGCAAAAATATCATCGGTCAAATTCAAATTGCGAAAGTTAAAAACTTAGAACAAAGCCTGGCCTTGTTAGACAAAAATAAGGAGCACCTGCTTGCGGTGGGCAATTCGGTACTAGCCAATCTTGTCAAACGCGGCGGTGGTTTGCGCGACATTGTTATTCGTGTTCTCGATCGAGAAGATGGTAGCTCCGAGAAAATGTTAGTCCTGCATGTACATTGCGATCCCTGTGAGGCAATGGGCGCCAATATGATCAACCAGGCCTGCGAAGCACTTAAGCCCCATATTGAGAACATTACAGGCGAAACTGTGAATATGTGCATTTTGTCCAACTTGGTGGACACAAAGCTTACAGAAATCAAAGTGGAAATTGACGACATTGACCCAGAAATTGGAAAGGGCATTGAAGAGGCTTCCCGTTTTGCCTGGGTAGACCCTTACCGTGCCACTACCAATAACAAAGGTGTATTAAATGGTATGGACGCTGTACTTATTGCCACTGGCAACGATTGGCGTGCCGTGGAGTCAGGTGTTCACGCCTATGCCGTCAAAGATGGTAAGTATCGCTCCATTACTCGCTGGCAAATGCAAGGCAATCAACTTGTGGGCACTCTGGTTGCCCCCATCGTGGTTGGCACTGTGGGCGGGGTTACAAAGATTCATCCCACCGCACAGATGTCTTTAAAAATGCTGGGTGTAAATAGTGCCGAGGAATTATCTGGAATAGTTGGGGCGGTAGGCCTAGTGCAAAACCTTGGGGCGCTAAAGGCCCTGAGTACCGTGGGTATTGTCAATGGACATATGAAGCTGCACGCAGCCAACCTTGCCATTGCGGCAGGAGCCAAACCCCACGAACTTTTACCTGTACAAATAGATTTGCAAAATCTTTTAGAGAAGGTAAAACGCATCACATTGGATGATGCAAAAAACATCTTATTGCGCGTTCGCAAAGAACACGAAGTCAATCCCCGCTAATTTTCTTCTCAGCAAGTAACGCGCGTTGTAAGAGACGCGAAGCTATTGGATACTTTTCTAGCTGTCCTTTATACTTTTGTACGCGGAGGATTTATGTACATTGTGACAGGAGCAGCGGGCTTTATTGGAAGCGCCCTAGTTTGGGACCTCAATCAAAACGGTATCGAGGACATTCTCTGCGTAGATGAATTTGGCACAAGCGCAAAATGGAAAAATTTGGCCCAACGCAAGTTCACAGAATTTATCAATAAAAATGAGCTATTCCTGCATTTAGAAGATATTGATCCAGAAGATATCGATGCCGTGGTTCACTTAGGAGCATGTGCCGATACCACCGAAACGGATATGGATTTTTTATTTCAAAACAACTATCTCTATTCGATGGAGCTAGCAACCTATTGTGAGGAACATGGCATCCCATTTATATACGCTTCCTCGGCGGCGACCTACGGTGATGGCAAAAATGGATTTGATGATGCAAGCGATCCGCAAATCCTTGTGCCAATGAACCCCTATGGATATTCCAAACTGATGTTTGATCGCTATATGACTAAGGCAAATCCCAGCAACCAGTGGGTAGGACTTCGTTTCTTTAATGTATTTGGCCCGCAAGAATACCATAAACAAAATATGACTTCTGTGGTCTACAAAGCTTTTTTGCAAATAAAAGAAAGTGGGCAATTAAAACTCTTTCGCTCGCATCGAAATGATTATGAAGATGGCAAACAAATGCGAGATTTTATTTACGTGAAGGACATTACCAAGTGGATCATACAAATTCTGAACTACAATGAAATCAATGGCATTTACAATATGGGAAGCGGCAAAGCGCGAACATGGTTAGATCTCGCCCATGCGGTTTTTCAAGCAATGGGTAAAGAGCCAAAAATTGAGTGGATCGATATTCCAGAAAATATTCGCAACCAATACCAATATTTCACAGAAGCTAAGATGCAGGGTTTAAAAAAACATGACATTGGTCATTGCGACTATTCCTTAGAGGAAGCTATAAATGACTATGTAGGGAATTATTTAAGCAAGGAAGAGCCCTACTTATGATGATGAAAACAAAAAAAGGTACGGAACATTTACATAAATATATCGTCGAACAAGATAACTCGGCCTATACTCCAGTAGAACAAGCAACTTGGCGCTTTATTCTACGACTTCTTAGTGATTTTTTTAAGGATCATGCCCACCCCTTTTACCACGAAGGGCTAAGAGCTGCGGGCATCAATACAGAGGAAATTCCAAGCATTCAAAATATGCGGCAAGCACTTATGGAGTATGGTTGGAAAACCGTACCTGTTAGCGGCTTTATCCCTCCTTCGGCATTTTTAGAAATGCAAGCCTTGGGCTTTTTACCCATCGCCAAAGAGATGCGAACCGTAGATCATATTGCCTACACACCTGCGCCTGACATCATTCATGAAGCGGCCGGGCATGCACCCTATCTTGCCCACCCAGAGTTTTCCGATTACTTGCATCAGTATGCAGATGTAGCCAAAAAAGCCATTATCAGTTCCGAAGACTATGCCGTCTACTCCGGCATTCGCAAACTCTCCGATATAAAAGAACATCCCGATTCTACAGAGGCAGAAATTGCACAGGCTACCAAGGAATTAAATGATGCCGTCAACAGTGTTACCTATGTTTCTGAAGCGGCCAAATCTTCTCGCCTATATTGGTGGACAGCGGAGTATGGCCTTGTTGGCCCAATGGACAATCCCAAGATATATGGGGCCGGCCTGCTCTCATCAATCGGTGAGGCAAAAAAGTGCTTTGATCCAAGTGTTAAAAAATTGCCTCTTAGTTTGGACTGCATTGAAACCAGCTTTGATATCACCGAAATGCAGCCGCAACTCTATGTTGCCGAATCCTTTCAACATCTAAAAGATGTTCTGCAAGAGCTGGCATCAAGCTTTGCCTATCAAATTGGAGGAAAATACGGCCTCGATGAAGTCATCCGCGCAAAAACTATCAACTCCATTGAACTGGATTCGGGACTGCAAATCTCTGGTGAATTTGAAAAGTATATAGAACACGAAGGACAAATCATTTATGTAAAAACCGACGGTCCAACACAACTGTGCTTTGATGGACATGAGCTGCTGGGGCATGACAAGAACTATCATAGTCATGGCTACTCGACCATACTGGAGCGTCCGAATGGCGCTGATAAAGCCCTACATCTTATGAACAAAAGCGAGCTGCAAACACTTGGCATTGAAGAAGGCAAAAACTGTGAATTAAACTTTCCTTCTGGCATTCGCCTAAAAGCCTTTGTAAAAGAAATTGCCATGCTAAATGACCTGCCGCTAATTCTAGTTTTAGAAAAGGCAAGCATTGAGAAAAATGGCGAAGTTTTATTTTCTCCAGATTGGGGAACCTTTGATATGGGATTGGGGGAAAAAGTGGTTTCTGCTTTTGCGGGGCCTGCAGACTACCCTTCTTACGGAGACTGTGAAAACTTTGATGCCATCATCATTCCCAGACGTGAGCAAGATGAACAAGAAAAGCGCAAGCAAAGCTTCTATCAAAAGGTTCGTGATTTACGGGAAAGCTACAAAAAAACACAGGATATAAAGGCTCTGGAAGAGCAAATTGATGCTTTATATGACGAGCTACAAAGCCAGCATCCTGGAGAATGGCTGGCAAAAATGCAGCTTTATGAGCTCAGTTTGCAATCTACAAAAAAACAAGATATAGCTCTACAGCTAAAACAGGATCTTCTTGCCGTTGCCAAAGACAAACCCGATTTGGCCATGCATATTGAAGATTCCATCAATTTAGCTAGAGCAATTTAATGGATTTTCGCTGTCATATCGTATTGGTACGCCCTATTTACCCAAGTAATATTGGCTTTTGCGCCCGTGTGGCGGCAAATATGGGAATGACCAGCCTTTCGGTGATTTCAGAAAAGGACCTTCACCTTGAGCACGAATCCAAACAACGGGCTGCGGGCGCGCAGGACATGCTTAGGCAGGCACGGCACTTTTCCACTTGGGAGGATTTTTTTCAATACAGTGGTAAGGGGCTTCGCGTAGCCTTTACCCGCCGCTCAGGCAAAAAAAGGCAAACTCCCCTTTGGAATGACCTTCTTAAGGAACTGCCCTATGAGCAAATGCACCAAGATAATATTCGTGACATCTATTTATTTTTTGGCCCAGAAGACGATGGCCTAAGCGCCGAAGACTTAAGACATTTGAACTGGCATGCACAGCTACCCATTTACGGAAATATGGGATCTTTAAATCTCGCGCATGCCGTTTTACTGGCAGCTTTTATATTTCAAAATCACTTTCATGGAACTCTAAAATTATCTGGTACGGCACAATCGCAGGAGCCCATCGACTATGACGACACCTACCTTCGGCAATGGCTGGAATGCCTAGGAATGGACAACTCCCACCCTACGAAATCCGCTGCCGTGGCATTGCATAAGATGATTCTCAGAGCCTTTCCCACTCGGCGTGAATGGGACATATGGCACAATGTACTGAATTCCACGATACGTCTTTTAAAAAAACTTAAAGAAGAAGATCGCCGGCAGCGCTAGCTTTTTTTAAAAATCATTAGCTTTTCTTTTTCAAAATCAAAGGTGTTCACAAGACTTAATTGTAGTGGTTCTTGCACCGAGAACTTCACCTGACTTGTCCAGGCCAAAGCGTCTTTGCCGCCCAAAATCTTGTGTGCCTGGTAATAATAAAGTCTATCGAAGCTTTGGTTTTCTAAAAAGTAGGAGTGAATTTGTGAGCCGCCTTCCACTAGTACATTGTATATTCCTTGCGCGTACAGGCTTGTAGAAATCGCCGAAAGCGGCAGACCCGAAGCAAAATCTAAAGCTAGAAGCTGCACGCCGGTTTGCTTTTCCAGGTAAAGCGATCCCTCTATATGCTCGGTAGCATATTCTTGCAAGGCACTTTTATCACAAACAATGTAAACATCATGTGGATCACGAATCTTATAGAACTGCAGTTCCATCACTTTGTTTAATAGATCGGCCTCAGAGTTAATTACGATAACCTTGTTTCGGTGATTCGGAAAGTCCTCATGCCTGACATTTAATTTTGGATTATCTCTTAAAATCGTATTTTTCCCGACGAGTACCGCATGGAAACGGGAACGCAAAAAGTGTACATGCGTGCGCGCCTCCTCCGTAGTAATCCACTGACTTTCCCCAAAGCCATCACGAATCATCGCATCCAAACTTACGGCTACCTTCAATACATAAAAAGGACGCTTGTGCTCCAAATGAAATAAAAAAGAATCCAATAAGTCATGCAAACGCTTTTTATCTTGGCCTTGATATTCATACACCTTAATCCCGGCGGCTTTTAAGACTTCTATGCCCCTACCCGCCACTTGAGGATTTGGGTCCTGCAAACCATAGGTTAAACTTTCAATGGGAAGGCTTGCTAAGTAATCCGCGCAAGGTGGCGTTTTGCCCTGGTGAGCACAAGGCTCTAAGGTAACAAAAACATGGGCTCCCTTGATATCGTCTTTCGATACATTCGCAAGTGCATTTTTTTCTGCGTGGGCAGAGCCAAATCTTTCGTGATAACCATATCCTAACAGCTTATAAGACTTATCTAAAACCACGCATCCCACCATGGGATTGGGCGATACTCTATGGGCCCCTAGATAGGCTAAATCCATCGCCAGATTCATTGCTCCCTCGGGAGTAAAAATAGAACCTAGCCTTGGCTCTTGCACTACAATACGCCCCTTCGCTCTTGATCTCTTTCAATGGCATCAAACAGAGCCTGAAAATTTCCTTCGCCAAAACCGTAGTGATTCTTTCTTTGTATAACTTCAAAAAAGATCGGTCCCACTAGGTTTTGCGTAAAGATCTGTAGCAAGTAACCATCTTCATCACCATCGGCTAGCAAACGTAGTTGCTGCAAAGTAGTAAGTGGCTCTTCGATATTAGGTAAGCGCTCAGGCAGCATCTCATAGTAGGTGTCCGGCACCTCCAGAAACTGGACCCCCTGCTCACGGGTTTTCGTAATCGATTCTATGATGTTAGGAGTTAACAAAGCCAAATGCTGAATACCTGAACCCTTATACTCCTCTATGTATTCTTGGATTTGTGATTTATCATCCGTTGGCTCGTTAATCGGTATGATGATCTTGTTGCAAGGTGATAGCATAACTTTGGATATCAAACCCGTTTTTTCACCTTTGATATCAAAGAATTTAACATCTTTGAAATTAAAGATTTTCGTATACCAATCACACCAATCTTGCATCTTGCCGGCAGGAACATTGTTGGTTAAATGATCCACGCGCATATAACCAAAGCCCTCAATGTCTTTATCTTTATCCACGGACCAATCAAATTCACGTTCATAAATGGTATTGCGATATTCATCGATAAAATAAATTAACGAGTCACCAATTCCATAAATGCTAGGATAATCCGTCGTAAAGGTCTTGTTTTCTGTGTCCGTATATTCACGGGCACCATTGGCAATCGTGGTTGCCAGAGCTTTTTCTTTGTCTTTGACCCGAAAACCCATGGAGCAAATGCTTGGGCCATGAAGTTTTGCAAAATTTTTTGCAAAACCCGTCTCTTCAAAATTAAGAAGAATATTGATGTCATTTTGACGATATAGATCGATTTTCTTGGACTTATGGCTAGCTACCTTTTGAAAACCAAATTGTGCAAATTGCTTTTCTAAATACGCTTTATCTGGACCTGTAAATTCTACAAACTCAATTCCATCTAGTCCTACAGGGTTTTCAAAAGTTTCCCAGCGAGCCACCATCATTCCTCCTAATCTTAAAGAAAATAATTATTTTCGAGCACTTAGATAGTTATCAGAATTGAGCCGGAAAGCAAGTGAGACCCGCTTAATAAGTTTGCCTTATCCTGATGGAGTAGTACGAATAATTTTTAATTCACACGAAAAAGCCATATAAAAGTATTGAATTTGACGCTGCCAAAACGGATTCCCCTCCCTAGCAGTGTTTGTTCCCCAAATGAGTTTATCTCATGAATTCCCCCACCTATTTGGCCGCTTCCCCAAGCGGCCATTTTTTTTGCTTAAATTCACCTCATATACACCGATAAGTATTAGGGATTGCTATGATTTATTTACTACTATCATTTTTCTTATGGTCCGATGCTGTGGACCACATTGACGATGGCAAGCTGGGCCCTAGCGCCAACTGCATCTTGTGTGGCGGTCGCTTTTTATGTGGCGCAACTGATGAAACACTAAGCATTCAATATTTTAACAAAAAAAGAACTTCGAGCATTCGGCAATTTTGCTACGACAAGACGCTAGCCTATCAAAAACAAAGCATCGAAAAAATGCCTTGGGTATCTGAAGAATTATTGAGCCATCAAGAATTGCAAAAGATCATTCGAAATATTGCCGTCCACAAAAGCAAAAGCAAGTATACAAAAAACCGAATTGAAAGCATAGACGAAAATATCTTACGAAAACGCATTGCCTACCGAATCCAACAAGGCATGCCCTATAAGGATATTTTGGCCGTTACCACAAAAGAACAACAAGATAAATTTCAAACACAAAAAACGCTACTACCCGTATTCTCTTTTGAAAATTTTCGGCAGCAAAATTTAGGAAACAAACAAAGCTACCACCAATACCTTGAACATCTTATTGCTGCTCCAAGAGTAGATTTGGAATTTAAAAACAAGGTTTATGTTGTCTTAAATAGGGATGAAGAAAAATCTGAAAAAAAATATCACTTATCGAAAAGCGATAAAAAAGAAAAGCTTCCTGTAGATTACTTTCATAGAAGTGGGAGCGAAACCTTTATTCATAAAATATTGCAGCACCCAAATGCATTTTGTGAAAAGATGAATTATCGCAAAAGCATTGGAGCCAACCTATCAAGTTTGGTTAGCTTAGCGGAAAAATATGGTGGTCATAGCAAAATGGAGCAAAACTACTTCTTCAACGATTTACAGCGTTCTTTTACCAAGGTGCGGCGATCCAACCAAAGCAATTGCCTAGCCAATCTAGAAGAATTCTTAAACCAACGTATCGTACAACTTCCTGATCCGGCCATCATTAAACTCGTGGAAAACAAGGTCTCAAAGCCAAATCGACGCTTGCCAAGCTCAATCCCAAGTCAGCGGCCTTTAAAATGTCGTTTTAACCTCGACAATTACCAAGAAGAATGTGAATAAAGAATGGAAGTATTATCTAATTGCATCTGCTAGGAGAGTGAATGTCTGATGTCTTTGTAAATCGTACAATTAATTTCAAGCGAATCAAATACTTTGGCTTTGATATGGATCACACACTTGTGCAGTACAATAGTTTTAACTTTGAACAACTTACGCACGATATTACAGTCCGAAAACTTATTGAAATCAAAAATTATCCAGAGGAAATCAAAGACATACCATTTGAATATGATCGCATCATTCGCGGGCTTGTGGTGGATAAAATTCGTGGAAACTTGATCAAGCTCAACATCCATGGCTACATTCGTGCTAGCTACCACGGAACCAAGCTCATACCTTACAAAGAGCAAAAAAATATCTATCGCGGAGCTCATCTTGATATTGGTGACTCTAACTACATAAGTGTCGATACTGCTTTCTCTGTTGCTTATGGAAACCTATTTGCTCACCTTGTTGAGAAAAAAGATCTATCTCCCGAGCGCTATCCTAGTTATGAAGATATTTCTCAAGACCTACTAGAAGTAATTGATGAAGCTCACCGGGATAAAAGTTTAAAAACGGTGGTTAAAAATGATTTAGAAAAATATATCAAACCTGATCCGGACTTAATTCATAATTTAGAAAAGTACAAACGTCGCGGCAAAAAACTTTTTGTTCTTACGAACTCAGAATATTATTATGCAAAAGTTTTGCTGGATTATGCGGTCAATCCATATTTGCAAGAACATGAGCATTGGTCAGAATTGTTTGAATATGTAATCACCCAAGCATCCAAGCCGCGTTTTTTCTATGACAAATTGGACTTCTTAAAAATAGAAATGGATACCGGTAAAATGAGCAATGTAACAAAAGCACTGGAGCCGGGCATTTATCAAGGTGGTTCTGCCAACTACTTCACAAAAGATCTCAACGTTAATGCAGAAGAAATCCTTTATGTTGGTGACCATATTTATGGTGATATTCTTCGTCTCAAAAAAGATTGTGCTTGGCGTACTGCACTAGTCATTGAGGAACTCGATGATGAAGTCGAGAAACTAAAAATAGCAAAACCACATAGTACAAAAATCAATGAGTTGATGGCAAAAAAGGCCCCTTACGAAAAGGAAATTATTTTACTAGAAGATCAACGTGAGGAAGACCCTAATGCTTCTATTTCTGAAGAGAAAATCTCCAAGCTTTATGACAAAATTGGGGAAATTGATAAAGAATTAAGTGAGCACATACAGGCTTATAACAAGGTCTTCAACCCTCATTGGGGGGAAGTCATGCGTACAGGCAATGAGGAAAGCTACTTTGCCGGGCAAGTGGCTCGCTACGCTTGTATCTATGCAGCTACATTGAATGATATTTTAAGTTCTTCACCTAGGTCTTATTTTCGAGGCTACCGAAGAGATATGCCGCACGAGTCGTAGACTAGTACTCGCGTATATAAAACACAAAATAGCCTGGCTTGATGCGCTCAAAGGCATAAGCAAACCTAATTGGATTATTTGATTTTTCTTTTTGAAATTTAGGTTCTAAGTTTTTGGCGAAACAATAGAAATCATCCCTCGTCTCCAACTGAAAGGCTTTTTCAAAATCATTACATTTAAAATTAGTAATCTCATTATCGACACGTAAAACATAGAAGAAATATTGCTGCGAATGTCTATTAGGGGGACTTTTATAGTTAAGAGGGGAAAATAAAACTCGAGTCATATTGCTAAAGAAGACTTCTTCATCTGTATTCAAATCTGTTTGAAAGGATTTTCGGTAATCTTCTTCACTGCCAACAATATTATACAAAAACAACAAGTCTTTTTGATCGGAATAATAAGTGTATTGTCTGCCTTGCTTTTGTAGGCCATAGGCCAAAAAAGCCTCTATCAACTCGTTTTCAACCTGACTATTTAAATCGTAATAAAACTGAAAGTAGGCCTGATCCGCTAGGCGGTGATGAATCTGTCGAAATGCATAATAACCTATATCTGAAATTTCTTTTGCTGAAGAGGGCTTTATAATGAGCGAGCTTTTAGGCAGCAACAAACTATGCACCATAAAAACTAGGGCGCAAATTATGCATAAAAGTCCCAGAATCAATCTTTTACCAAACATAGGGCATTTATAGATTGAAACTGCAAAATGTACAGAGCAAATCCGGCCGTAAGCAGTATTTGCACTGCATCGAATGTCGCCAAAAGCATTGAAAATGCCAATAGATAAGCTAATCTGCTCAAGCATTGACCATTTTGGCAGTGACAAACAGGAGGACTTGATCTTTGCGACGAGTACCTAAAATTTTAGTTATTGGCAACGGCCGCATGGCAAATCATTGGCGGCACTATTTGCAGCTACTGGGTATCCATAGTGATCACTGGTATCGCAGTCTAGACATAGATTTAAATTGTAAAATCCGTAGTGCAGAACAAATATTTCTCGCAATTTCTGACTCTGCCATATTGGATTTCTACCACTCCAATCCCCTTTTAAAAGACAAAACTTGTGTGCATTTTTCTGGGTCTTTGTATGATGCCAATTTATTGGGGATCCACTTTCTACAAAGCTTCGCACAAAAACTGTATACATTATCGGACTATCAAAGCATTCCAACCATTATCGATTTTCCAAAAGAAATCTACGAAAAAAATTTTCCTTACTTAAATAATGAAGTCTACCAAATTCCACCCATTCAAAAACCTCTTTACCATGCTTTATGCGTAGTGAGTGGTAATTTCCCGCAATTATTATGGCACGACTGTGAAAAACTCTTAAAAAAAATGCAGCTACCCAAAAAAATACTAAAACCCTATTTGAACCAATGTGTGACAAATTTCTTTTCTGAAACTGCGCCTCTTACGGGCCCAATTGTGCGCAAAGATCTTGTTACCATTGAGAGCAATCAAAAAAGTCTAAAGGGCTCTCGATTAAGCTCCATTTATAGCAATTTCTACAACACGTATAAAGATGAGGAACTGCAATGAGTATTGATGTCTTTCACAAAAAACCAAAAAATAATGAGAAGCTAGCCCTTGTTACTTGTTATGATGCCAGTTTCGCCGCACTGATTGAGGACAGCGACATTGACGCTGTTTTGGTTGGAGATAGTCTGGCTATGGTAATTTACGGCAAGCCGGATACTACCTACGCCACAATGAATATGATGACCGCACATACGCAGGCCGTTCGCTCTCGGCTAAAAAGTAAGTTCCTAATTAGTGATATGCCTTTTTTGTCATACCGCAAGGGGCTTAGGCAAAGCGTAGAAAATGCGGCACAACTCATTCAAGCCGGCGCAAATGCCATCAAGCTTGAGGGTGCTGATGGCAACCTTGAGATAATATCGCATTTAGTAGAATCGGGCATACCCGTGATGGGCCACCTTGGCTTAACACCGCAATTCATTCACACATTTGGCGGCTGGAAGGTACAAGGAAAACAAGAAGAAGCTAAACAAAAAATCTTAAACGATGCCTTGGCCCTAGAAAAAGCTGGTTGCTTTTCTTTGGTCTTGGAATGCGTACCAAGTCAATTGGCTACCACCATTCAAAAAGAATTAAAGATTCCTTGTATTGGCATAGGAGCTGGTAGTGAAGTTGCTGGCCAAATCTTGGTGCTACAGGACCTTCTAGGAATTCAAACAGACATAAAACCCAAATTTGTTAAACGCTATGTCGAGGGAGCCTCCATTGTTCAAGAAAGCCTAGCCAGCTATTGCCAAGAAGTACGTAAAAAAAGCTTTCCTAGCTCCAAGGAGTCTTACCAATGAAGATATGCAAAAGCCTCGAAGACTTACGGCAGGCAAAAAAACTGATTCATGGGAAACATGGATTTGTTCCCACCATGGGAGCGCTACATGCCGGGCATTTTTCGCTGGTAAAAAAAGCCCGCGAAGAAAATGATTTTGTCAGCGTGAGCATCTTTGTTAATCCTACACAATTTAATCAAGCTAGCGATTTAGAAAACTACCCCTCCAGTCTTGAGGAGGATCTAGCAGCATTAAAAGACCTGGGAGTAGATTTGGTTTTTCTACCAGATTTTTCCACCTTGTACCCCGACGAATATCGCTTCAAAATTAGTGAAAATGATTTTAGCAAAAAACTTTGCGGCCATCATCGGCCAGGGCATTTTGATGGCGTATTGACCGTGGTGATCAAGCTATTTCATCTTATGGGTGCAGAACGCGCCTACTTTGGCGAGAAAGACTTTCAACAACTCAGTTTAATACGAGGCATGGTGGAGGCCTTTTTTATGCCTATAGAAATCATCGCTGTTCCTACGGTACGAGAGACTACTGGACTGGCTCTTAGCTCGCGCAATAGCCGCCTAAGCCCAGAAGCTCGAGATAAAGCCAGTCTTTTATACGAAAAGCTTCGCTCAAAATCTTCGGATCAGCAGGTACTTGCAGATCTGCAAAAAGCCGGCTTCGATGTGGATTATGTAGAAACCATTGAGAATCGCCGCTTTGTTGCAGCCAGCATTGAAGGCGTAAGATTGATCGACAACGAGGTGCTACCGTGAAGCAAAAAGTGGTGTTTATGATGAGTGGGTCCATTGCCTGTTTCAAGGCATGCGAAGTAATATCCATGCTAAATAAAAAAGGGCTGGACGTTCAATGCGCCATTTCGGAGAGCACCCCCCACTTTATTGGTAGGTCCACCCTTGAGGGCTTAAGCGGAAATCCCGTATTAGACAACGAATACGAAAGTGGACGCAATATGGATCATATTCACTTAATGCATCAATCTGATCTTATTGTTTTATGCCCAGCTACAGCTAAAACCATCAATCAAATGGCACATGGTGTAGGAGGTCTACTTAGCACTTTGTTTTTAGCACATGACTTTCAACGACCCTTTTTGGTTTATCCAGCAATGAATACAGCCATGTACCAACACCCTACTACGCAAGCCTGTATGGAGAAATTAAAATCTATGGGCCTGCAGATTCGCCCCACCGGCACAGGAGACTTAGCATGCGGCGAAGAGGGCTATGGTAGACTCTTGGAGCCTAGGCAAATCTTCGAAGAGATTTTGGAGCAATTATGAATCTACTGATAACCTATGGTGGCACTTCTGAGCCAATTGATAATGTAAGATACATCACCAATTTCAGTACAGGAGAAACTGGCTACTCCATAGCTCAATATTTAAAACAACAAGACTTAAGCGTCACCACCCTTTGTGCCCGTTCGGCAAGAGGCTTTGCTGGATCAAAAAGATTTTTTACCTATGAAGATTTGCAGAACCATCTTTATCATGAGCTCCGCAATCATTCTTATGATGTAGTCATTCATGCTGCAGCGGTAAGTGATTACCTGATAGATGAAGTAAAAACCGCCGAAGGAAACAAGGGGCTATCTAGTGGTGGTAAGCTAAAATCAGGACAAAATTTAGTTTTAAAGTTAAAGCCTAGCAAAAAAATACTTAGCCAATTGCGAGAACACTCTAAGAATAAAAATATCTGCATCATAGCATTCAAACTTACCGACAACGCAAGTTTAGAGGAGCGTGAAGCTTCCGTAGCAAGGGTTTTTGACGATGGAGCAAACTATGTGGTTCACAATGATTTAAACGCTATTCATCACAAAGTTCATAAGGGTAGTATTTACGATCACAAACAGCATATCTGCAACGAGTTTCATAGCAAAGAAGAACTCGCAAAAAATTTATTTCATATTATCCAGGAGCAATCATGATTTTATGTTTAGACGTTGGAAACAGTCATATCTATGGCGGTGTATTTGATAAAGACAAAATACACTTACGCTTCCGCCACAATACGCAAACCGCCTCTAGCTCTGATGAACTCGGGCTTTTCTTGCGCAATGTTTTAAGGGAAAACTCGGTGGACCCCGATGCCATTGAAAATATTGCTATTTGTAGTGTGGTGCCACAAATTCTTTATTCGCTAAACAACTGCTGCAAAAAATATTTCGGCAGACAGGCCTTCATACTACAGGCTGGGGTAAAAACAGGCTTAAAAATCAACTATCGAAACCCCATAGAGGTGGGTGCCGATCGCATCGCGAACTCCATCGCCGCCACACACCTTTACCCAGAGGAAAATTTAATCGTCGTAGATTTTGGCACCGCCACTACACTATGTGTATTAAATAAAAAAAAGGAATATCTTGGCGGTCTGATTTTACCTGGAATTCGTCTAAATATGGAGTCCTTGGAAGCTAAAACAGCTAAACTTCCTAGTGTAGAAATCGTTAAAACAGATATTGCTTATGGTCGCTCGACCGTGGAAAGCATTCAAGCAGGACTTTACTACAATCAATTATTCTCTGTTAAGGGTATGATTGCGCGTATACACGATGAAGTTTTTAAAGATCAAAGCCTTAAAGTCATTGGTACTGGTGGATTTGCACGTATGTACGAATCAGAAGGTATATTCGATTCCATCGAACCAGATTTAGTATTAAAAGGCCTTTACTTGGCATTGCAACAAAACATATAGGATTTATTATGAGAACTACATTTTTAAAAACCAAAATACATAGAGCTACCGTTACCGATGCAGATCTAAATTACGAGGGATCGGTGTCCATCGACCCGAAACTTTGTGATGTGGCAGGACTACACAAGTTTGAAAAAGTGGAAATCTATAACTGTAATAATGGCCAACGCCTAGCCACCTATGTGATTTACGGCAAAGAAGGCGAGGTTTGCCTAAACGGTGCTGCCGCACGCATGGCACAAAAAGGCGATTTGGTGATTATCTGCTCCTATGTGGGTTTAGAGCCAGAAGAAATCGCCAACCACGAAGCAAAATTGGTTTTGATGCGAGAAAACAATGAGATCAACAAAGTGAGCACTGAAAAAGTATTTTAGTCGTCACCTGGGAAGAAAATTTATATCAAATTTTTTTCCATTACTACTTTTAGCCTGCCCTTATCTTCTTCGGTGCCCGTGATAATAAAACCTGATTTGAGATTCAGTAGAATCATGGGCACAAAGTGGTTCGTCGATTTCGTAATAATGCGTTGATAGCCCTCTGCGTTGGCCCACTCATGCTGGGCTTGCATTAGTTTCAGCGCAACGCCGCTGCGTCGATGCTCCGGCGTCACGCCGCCCATCCAGCTATAAAGACAATCAGGCGATTGCGGGTATGCCATTTTAAAGCCAATGAGCTCATTTCCCAAAAAAGCCAGATGGCTCACAAGCTCAGGCTTTTCTTCAAATCGACGTTGAAATTTGTCAGCTCCAGAGCCAAAAAAGTCATCGTGAAGCTTAGCGATGAAAGACCAATTCGCTCGTGCTAGGGATTTATCAGCATCCATTTTTATTTCGATTTGCATTTAGTGAATCCCCTGCTGCGCCTGAAATATATTGGAAATATGGGACTTCATTTTGCGTATCAAATAATACGAATCCATATAAAAAATCACTTCTTGCTTTTCATCTTTAGCAATCCCATTTTCTATATAATCATGATAACGACTCAACTCATCAGACAATTTCAATGAGCGCTTAAATATTTGCTTATTCGACACAAAAAAAGGCTTCTCGTTCAAATCCTCAAAAACCTTTTCATAGAGCAAGAAAGACTTGGTAAACAGTGACAAAAACTTTTCCTGTCTCAACTGATTCTCTGCAACCTTGGAGGTAAGTAGATGCTTATAAAGCCCAGCAGTTGCATCTGCCAACGACTCCAAGTCTTTTACTATCTTTAAAAGCGCACGCATTCTTTTAGAATCATAATTACTAAGCGGCAATTTCATTATCTGGCTAGAAAATTCCTCTATCTCCTCTTGAATGCTATCCGTGATTTTTTCATACTTATGGATACGTTTTTCTGTAGCAACCTTAATGCTTCCTTCTTTTAGGTCTTCGTATAAAATTTCCAGCATCGAAAAAACAAGAGCCGATTTTTTTCGAACTTCTTGCAACATCACATCCATTTGCAAATTGGCTATATTCTCCAGACCAAGCTGATAAGAAATCAAGGCATTCGCCTCTTTATAGCGCCGGTCCGGCTGCAGCTTCGACAAAAGGGGTATAATTTTCTTAAGCAATAGCAAGGATATGAAGACTGCAATAATAAAACCTACATAATATGGAGCAAAAAATCCGACCAAGGCAATGAAAACGAGTTGCAGCAAGACCAAAAGCGTACACCCCATTAAAGTGCGCAAAATTCTTGTGGGAGCTCTTCTTTGTAAAAACCAGGCTCGAAAAGATAATAGTAATAATGAAACCGGGACCAGCATTGACAAGAAATTTAAGACCTGCGGCGACTCATAATTATTTAATAAAATATACAAACAGAAAAAGACCAATAG
Organism: Bdellovibrionaceae bacterium UBA3535; assembly: GCA_002376845.1. Lineage (GTDB taxonomy): Bacteria > Bdellovibrionota > Bdellovibrionia > Bdellovibrionales > UBA840 > UBA3535. The sequence goes on from DFOS01000005.1 coordinate 258,725, forward strand.
TAGACTAGATGGAAATAGAAAAAAGAAAACGATTGGCACGAAAAAGGAATATACATCCCACTGCTGATACAAAATTCCATAAACATCCAAATACGAAAAATATGTCTGCAGGTAATAAAACAGTGATATAAAAACAAAGGCATAGAAAGTCTTTTTAGAGCGAAAAAACAGAAACGACAAAAAGCCCAAGCTTAAGAATATGATAAAGACCAACATTTCAGCGCGAAATATTATTATAAGACTCTGCAAAATCCCTACTAGCATTAAGGTAAATTCAGCACCTAAAAAAATCGCCAGAATTTGCTCTACTTTTACGTAGCCCGCACCTCCAAGACTAAAATAGGTTGATAGAAGTGAGTGTAGGCTTTGTGTACGAAGACTTTGCCATATGCCGCGTAAGAAATTCAACCACACGCTGGTAGAGACCCCGCGCAATATGGATTTGGGAATTAAATAATGGTTTTCAAAATGTTTGGAACGGTAGGTTTTAAATACCACCGCACTTAAGAGAATCGCCAAAAAAGGCGAAAGCAATTCTATATAAGACTCAATCCACCCGGTAAACATCAAACCTCACACTTTTACCTTCTATTTGATAGGAAGGTTTTGGCCCGCTAATTGGGGCGGCTTTGCTTGCCCGCTTCACCACAACCTTCATTTTTGCATGATCTAAAGCTGCCTTCAGTAAATCTTCAGCGGGAGTGGCGGGGCCCACAATCTGCTGCAAAAACTGTATTTCTTTTTTTTCTTTGGCCTTAATTTTGCGCAAAAACATAGGATCTAAATATATAACATCCGCATGGCAGCTTGGCATTAAATCTATAGCATTACCATATTGTATTTGTAAATTTTCAACTGGCGACAATTGCAGCGCCTCTCGCACCAATAAAAAAACAACAGGATCTTGTTCACAAGCTATTAGCCTTTTACCTGTTTTAGCCAACAGCAAAGTGTCTTCCGCAAAGCCCATGGTAGCATCTAGAATGACCGCTTCATCAGGTAGCTTACCGATTGCTTTTAACAAATCCTCACTGCCGCTACCTTTAAGGCGGTAGCCAAGCCTTCCGTGGGCAAAATCTAAGTGCAGCTTCATTAGCGGCTTCTTCGTATTATCAAGCAGGCACAGGCGATCATTTTCGCAGGCCAAATAAATTCCGGGCTCCTCTGGTTGCTCAAACAAAGGCAGTAAAAACTCCTTTGCAAGCTGATGCATTTTCTCGTAGCTATTTTGGTTATAGATCAGTCCAACAAACAAATGAAAGCCTTTGTATTTAGCTAAAATTCATGTATGACTAGCATACAATGAGCGTACAAGAAAACAAAGAGCAATTGCTTGCTGAATTCTCGGATCTCCCCAACTGGGAGGCGAAATATAAAAAAATTATCGATATGGGCAAGAATTTATCTGCTCCCGAGAATATCATGCAGGAAAAATATATAGTAAAGGGTTGCCAATCTCAGGTATGGTTACATGCCACGCACGACGGAGATAAAGTCCATTTCCAGGGCACCTCGGATGCCATGATAGTCAAAGGTCTGTTGGCTCTGCTTTTAAAAATCTTTTCTGGGCAAAAAATTGATGATGTATTACAGGCTGACATTAATTTTATCAATGAATTAGGCCTGAACGTTCACCTTAGTCAATCTCGCTCCAATGGGCTGGCAGCCATGATCAAGCAAATGAAACTATATGCAATGGCCTTTAAAACAATACAATTACAAAAGGAACAAGAATGATCTACATCGTTTCTGGTACCAATCGCCCCGGATCCAACTCTTTAAAAGTCGCCAAACAAATGCATGGCTACTACAACGCGCTTGATGTTGAAAACGAAATCATCGACCTTCAAGACTACCCACAAAATGAATTGGATGGCTCGCAATATTCAGAAAACAAGCCACAAAAATTGATCGAGCTTAACAAAAAAATATTAGACTCTGATGGCCTATGCGTAGTCGTTCCCGAGTACAATGGTTCTTTGCCCGGCATCTTAAAAACCTTTATTGACCATCTAGAATATCCCGCTGCCTTTTATCACCGCCCTGTATGCTTTATTGGTCTTGGCGGCATGTTTGGTGGACTTCGCCCAGTGGAGCATGCACAACAGATTTTTGGCTACCGCAATGCTTTTATCTATCCCGATCGCGTGTTTCTAATTAATGTTTGGAAAATGATGCAAAACGACCAGGTAATGGATGAAATGGCCGTAAAACTTATGAAAGACCAGACAAAGGGCTTTAGCGATTTCGTCAAAGGTCTATGTGACACCCACCTACATGCAAAACATAGTGGTTAAAACTTCCTAGGACATTTGGCTAAGCCACTCACAAGCGCAGCTAAAGAACTGATTTTACTTGGAGTTTTTGTTATCCTATGAATATGAAAGCCATCGACGACCAGCTCATCTTAGAATTGCAACGCTCACTTACTGCAATCATTAGTGAAACCAATGGTATCTCTTTAAACGATACCATGGAACTGCTAGAAAACGCCGAAACTGTAAAAACAAAACCCCATCTAATGGCACAAATCAAAAGCTTTAAAACCTTGCTCAATCATTTTGATCAAGATGAAGTACAAATTGACTCACTTTTAAATCACCCCATATCAGAAGCTTTATTTCTATTTTTTAAAAACTTCCCCCTCCCCTACAGAGAAGAGCATATACATTTAACGGGTTCTTTGAGCGCAGACTTTATTTTTCCTAGGATCAAAAAACTACTAAATGGAAAGAACAAAGCCATTTACGAAAAAATTATTTCTGACACTTATGGGGAAGACTTCATTCCTATTGAAACGGTGGAGCAGGTGGATCATATGATTCGCCTAAAAGAGGGCGAGTTTTTCGAACAATACTTGAAGATACTGCTTTTGCCTAAACTAATACTTACTTCTCGAAAAGTGCACGAAGAAGCTGCCTACCACATGGCAAAAGAGCTAAAAACCAAATACAATGTAGGTTTTATCCGTCTAAAATTTACTCTTTCACGTGTAACCTCTATGGAGGGAGAACAAATCCCTGGGGCCGGAAAGTTGACGGAAGAAGATGTGGTGCTTGGTCTCTACGACGGCTTTAAAAAGTTTCAACAAGAGGAGCCGGATTTTGATTTTATTTTAGCTCCTTCGTTTCGTAAAGAACCCAACTTTTACGATAAGCAAAATTATCAAAGCAAAGAAGAGCATTTCATATCACAAGTGGAGTCGCTGTTAAAAATTTTAGAAAAACATCCCAAACTTCGCAAGGTAGTATGCGAAGTGGATACCGTAGGAAATGAAAAAGATTTGTACCGAAAAAGTCATTTCAATGAAATGAAATATGGTTTTCGCAAGCTGCAATTTAAAGGCTTTAAAATTCGCTCTCACCATGGAGAGGTTTGGTACACGCTAAGGAAAGGCATTCAGGCTGTAGATAATGCGATGAACATTTGGCATATAGATACCCTGGAGCACGGACTTAGTCTTGGAATCAATCCTAATTATTATTTTCATAGTTTGTATCAAAGAGTCTTGCAAAACAATCTCAAGCACCTTCCTTTAAAAGAAGGAAGCATTGAATATTATGAAATTCTAGATATGGATTGGACACGAAATCCGACTGTGAAAGAAAAAATACTTACCGGCGAGCCCCTTAGTATGGAGGAGCGCATTATCTTTGTAAAAACCAAATTTCACACGGCAAGAGAAGTGGAGCACTATCAGCACGATGTTCTAAATCGGATGATCCAAAAGCAGGTAAGCTTGACCGCACTTCCATCGTCCAACACGAAACTAACTCGCTATTTTAAAGACTACAAAGATCACCCCTTTGATTGGTGGGAGAAAAAAGGCGTTAGTCTCGGCGTGGGAACTGATAACTACATCACACTAAATACCAATTACATCCAGGAAATGTTGATTCTCTTGTACACGGATCCCAATAATTTAAAAATCACCAAACTTCTAATGGTCACAAGTGGCCAACGGCATCGCCCCTATATTTCTCAACTGCTATGGTCGATGCGTAATAATCAAAAATAGTCTTTAGTAGCCAGGAAGTTTTATTTGCGGCTTGATTTTATTTAACAAATCTATGAGCAGTAGATAGGTTAGGCCCCAAAGCTTTTTCTTGCCCATACGAATTGCCGGCAAAGATATTCGGCGCGGCCCTTCTTGCCATTCGTAGGAAGTCATATTTTGAGGGTCGATAAAATAGCTAATGGGACAAGAAAAAAAGCGCTTCACTTCATAATTGTTTTTTAAGTTTTGCTCACCCTCATAGGAAAAACAAAAAGCATGCAAGCTGCCAGGAACCTTTTGCCCCCGGCGCCGCATGGGAATGCTGGTGTGGTACCCCAAATAATGCTCAGGCTTTGATAAAAAGCCCACCTCTTCTGCCGTTTCGCGAATGGCCGTAGAAACCAGCGAAGGATCATGGGGCTCCCAGCGCCCTCCAGGAAAGGCAATATGACCTGACCAATGATCATTTTCATGCTCGGCCCTTTCTATAAAGAAGATCTCCGGCTCTTGCCCATGAAAATCAAGAATCACGGATACAGCATAATGCGGCCCGGGACCATCGTGAGCCGGAACCTCCGGATTCAATACCGAAAGAATTTCCTTTTTATTCATCCTGATCGTAATTCACCTTTACACTTTCTGATTTTACATAGGAGCAACATGTAAGAATTTTACCCGCCTTGATGTCCTCTTCGTCGATGGCTTCCGCACCATCCATTTCCACTTCTCCCTCAAGTTTCTGAGCCATACAAGCCGTGCAAATGCCCGACATGCAGGAATAGGGCAAGTCCAAACCTTCCCTCAGACCTGCTTCCAAAATGGATTCTTCTTCAGAGATTTCAATTGTCTTGGTGATGCCCTCGTTGGTGATAACTAGCGTTGCCATCTTGCCTCCTAAGCCCTTAAGAAAGCGAAAAATTGCAGCCTTTGCAAGGGGATTGTGCACAGTCTGATTTTTCTAAAAAAGGCTTGAACCCATTTCTTATTATGGCACATAATGCGTGCATGCGAATCGCCCAATTCTTAATCTTTATATTCTTGCTTAGCTGCGCCAATTCTACCACAGAAGTTAGAAAGACCGTTGTGGTGCTGGGCTCCAATTCACCAACAGCCCTAAGCTTTGAGGATAACCCACAGGAATTCCAAGACTATCAAGATTTTTTGGCAGCGGGCGACTCCCCTCGTTTGTTACGTGTAAATGTTAAGGAGTTATGGGCAGGCCCCTCCGCAGATTGTAGCGATATTGAAGCCATTCGCCGTTTAAGAGGAACTGCTGGTGAGGAAGTGGAAATTTTTAGTGCTACCAATAGCGAGATGATATCTGCCAGGCCCATAAATTATACGGTCTTTCGCTGCATAGCTGTGAAAGTTTCTGACCAAATCAAGTTTTACCCAAATGAACAGGCGCAAACCTCCTTTCCAGGAGTTTGCAATACCAACACCGAATATACCGTAGATATTTTTACTACGGGGGGGTTCTCGGACAATCCTGATTTTGATAATCCCGGCAGCTTCAACAGAATAAGTAGCGACGCCACAGAACAGGATGTAACTTTGTACTTTAGCGTTGGTGGAGTTAGCACAAAAGACAATACCTTCAATATGCCAGAAGCACTCAATGTGGACAGCCCGTTTGATATTTACTTTTATGCGGATTATGCAAACCGCGTTGTCAATAGCGGCGGCTGCAGCCTAAGTGGCTTTCATATCGGACTACGCTAAAACCTAGTCTCTTAATGATTCATTTAATTTTTTTGCCAAACGCTTCCCAGCTAGCAAGAGCTGCCTTTTTACAAGCGGCATATGCTCGTAGGAGTAATCATAACCTAGGTTCGGCTGATACTTCTCAGCCGGAACACTTAAACTAGAAATCACGCAATAGTTTATATCTTTGCCCTTGGCATCTTTCTTGGCACTAGGATAAACAGTAGGATAATATCCATGGGACTCTTCAATCCACTCCACAAGATCCCCTTGTAGTGAGTCCTTATCCAAATCACGATTTAATAAAAAATTGCTCCATTCTGTGAAGCTCAACTTCTGCGAATCAATTAAATGCTCATCCCAAACCCTATGTAAGTTGGTACTTTCTCCAAACCATTTTACAAAGCAGCGATTGCCGCCCGAGTCCTTAGCGGAGCCCGCATGCAGTGGCTGGTGCAAATCTCCCATAAAATGCACATATAGCCGAATATCCTCTGCTCTTAGTTCATCACCTCGCCAGCGAGTCTCTATTTCTTGCATTTTAGAGACAATGTCGTAGGGCGCTTTTTTGTTTTTCCCTTGATAGCGGGAATTCTTAAAATAATTGCTGTAATGAAATTTGCCCCAACCATCATAGCGCGAATCAGAACGTATCTCATCAGCCCAGGTGCTAGCCTCGGCAAGGGAGCCGCCATCCAGCACACGTCGAATTTTTTCTTGCACCTCTGGCTCCAAATTTCTCTCGGCTATTTCCCCTACAACTCGATGACCCGTTTTTCCCCAGGCCAATAATAGCTCACATGCAAACAACAGTAATAATATCTTCATGACTTACCCCTTCACCTGAAATCCCTTCTTCTCCAGAATGCCTCGAATCTTTTCCCGGTGATCGCCCTGTATCTCTAAGGTCCACGAATCCTGCTTTAGACTCCCCCCACAAGCACATTGGTTCTTTAGCTCTTTCAAAAGCTTTTTTAAATATTCGGGATTGTCTGGAAGATCGTATAAGACCACCACTTGTTTACCGCCGCGTGATTTTTTTTCGATTCTCATTTTGATACAATGATTTTTTGGCTCCACAGCATCTGCTGTTTTGGAGCTCTGCTTTTTTTGATTGATATTTTCCTTTGGGTCCGTGGAATAAACTAGTCTACGATCTGACATAATATGAAACGCTCCTGACTGCTTTGGCGAGCCTATAATGCGATTAATTTACCAGGCAACGGCTTTTTTTAAAAAATCGTCAATATTCTAGTGTATCAGATGCAGTCAAAATCTAGATCTTTGCCACACTAAGCCATTTTTCCAGTATCCTAGACAAAAGTTTGGGGTGCGTTATGAAAGATTGGCAAAAAATCAATATGGTATTTATTGGCTTGGCATTTACTGCCTGCAACGAGGGGGGAACAAATGTTGAGTCCAATCGGGATTTAAAATCCTTCTTTGATGTGAATACCTACTCACTAAACAAATTGGTATGCGATCCTTTCAGTGAACAAGAGGGACAGCCCTTACAAAATGGGGGGCTAAAAGGAAAACTATATTACAAACAGGATTTGTCTAGTCCCTATAACAGTGTCTTTGATTATATCGAAAACGGTGTGGAGTCGGAAAATCATATTTTCTTTACGGACCTTAACGTACCTACCCGGCGTTTTGAATTGGGCTTTCCACTGCAGACAGAAGAAATCATGCAAACAGATGATGGCCAAGATCTTGTAGAGAACTTTGCCTTGGCCTTTGATACGGTGATTAGCCTTGGTGAAGGGCAAGAGCCTGGATACTATGAGTTTGCCATTTTATCCGATGATGGTTCGGTATTGGACTTTAAAGTGGATGGTGATTTTCAAAGAATTGTGGACAATGATGGTAATCACCCTACAAAAATGGGCTGCTCCTCGCATGTATTTTATATGGATGCGGACACGGAATTTTTAGCCAAACTCTACTACCACCAAGGCCCACGCTACCACATTTCCGCCATACCCATGATGCGTAAAGTGGCAGGACCAGAAGATGGTGGAAAAGATCCGAGTTGTAACCGTTCCGGCAACTCCATGTATTTTGATTATAATAATAATTCTGAGCCCAAGGCCGCGTACAACAATTTGCTAGCTCGCGGATGGGAGCCATTAAAGGCAAGCAATTACGAGCTGCCAGCCAGCGTACCTTTTAATCCGTGCATGAATGGACAAGCTCCAATGATTACTGATATTTACATTCAGGACATTCTGGATGGGCAAATTCGTGTCACTTGGAAGACCGACATTCTCGCCACCTCTCAGGTGCGTATTGTAGATTTGGCCACGGGTGAGGAACTTTTAACGTACAGTGACAATGTGCTGCGCACCGAACATGAAATCATTGTGCGCAACCTGCTACCAGGCACCAATTACCTTGTACAAGCCGTGTCCATCTCGGAGACCTTTGGTAAGAGTCTTAGCTACGCATTAAATGTGCAATTGCAGTAAAAAATGATGGAGCTCATGCTTTTTGCATAGAGCTCTTTCAATACATTCTCAACAAAGACCTCAAAGTGAAAAAAGCTAGTACCTTTGTTCGCCATGCCTTAGAATAATACTGTTATGAGCTTGAGCGACATCGATAAAAATTCGCAATTTAAAATCCTATCCATTAACAACCCAAATCTTAAGGAACGTCTCATTGAGATGGGCTTATGCCTAGGCGTCAAAGTGAGACTGCTGCAACGACTTCCCTTTGGGGGCCCTTTGGTTTTAAATTTCGGTTCCAGCACTTTTGCACTTAGAAAAGAAGACGCCTCATGTATCGAGATTCAGAAAATTTAATTCCCATCGTTGGTGCGCCCAATGCTGGAAAATCCACTCTTTTTAATTGGCTCACCGGCTCACGTCAGAAAACCGTAAACTATCCAGGCTCCACCGTGGAGTTTCAAAAGGGGCCGGCACTAAAGCAATATGAAAGCTCTTACACATTTATAGATACCCCCGGCATTTATAGCCTCTTCCCCAAAAGCCAAGATGAGAAGGTAACCCATAATATTTTGTTTTCCGAGCCCCATGGCGGCAAGATCGTTTTTGTTATGGATGCCACCCAGATCCATCGACATCTTTACGTTTTGAGGCAACTTCGTGAATCTGGCTTTGAAGTCATTGTTGCCCTTACGATGATGGACCTTGTAAAAAAATCATCCATCAAACTGAATCTAAAGCTTTTAGAAGATGAGTTAAAATGCAAGTTTGTCCCCATTAACGGCCGACTTGGGGGCGGCATAAAGGAATTAATGGCAGCCCTTAAAGAGGCCAAATTGTCCGACTCCATTACGGAGCCAGATCCCTGGGATGAAAGCAAGCAGCTACAAGTGCGAGAGGATATTCAAAGCCTGATGGATAAGGTAATGCTTTATAGTGATAGTCAAAATTTCACCTCCCAAGCACTAAACTTTAGCTTTTTATTAGATCGCTTTTTTTTAAATACCTATACTGGCACACTAAGCTTTCTTGCCATCATGTTTTTCCTATTTGCCAGCATATTTTGGTTTGCCGCTCCTTTTATGGACTTTGTTGATAATGGTTTTGCCGACATGGCAACCTGGGCAGCCACCAATATCCAGCAACCTTTGCTTGCCGACTTTATATCCAATGGAATCATTGCCTCGCTGGGTGCCTTCTTAGTTTTTGCTCCGCAAATATTTATTTTATTTTTGATTATTGGATTACTAGAAGACTCTGGCTATTTAGCCCGAGCTGCCAGCCTGAGCGACAAACTTCTTTCAAAAGCCGGCTTAAACGGCAAAGCCTTTGTGCCTTTGCTCTCGGGCTTTGCTTGTGCGGTTCCTGCTATGATGGCAACCCGTAACATGGAATCTAGAAAAGAAAAATTTCTTACCCTACTGATTCTTCCCATTATGACTTGCTCTGCAAGATTGCCAGTTTACGCATTGCTCATAGGCTTTTTATTTTGGGATAAAATGTTTTTGGCGGGCATTGTTTTAGCCATGACTTATTTCGCTGCTATTTTTGGTGGATTGTTCATTTCCTTTATCGCCTCCCACTTTTTTCATAAGCAAAACTCACGCTCCAACTTCATACTCGAACTTCCACTATACCGCGTTCCCATGTGGAAAAACATCCTGCGATCTTCTTATAGTAAAATGCTATCTTATATTAAAAAAGCCGGCCCTATTATCTTTGGCTTATCATTAGTTCTGTGGCTGCTATCCACTTTTCCTAACTACCAAATTGAAAATGGCCAAGAACGATTTCAGGCTTCTTATATGGCACAGATTGGCCACAGCATTGAACCCATCTTTGAGCCCATGGGAGCGGATTGGCGCGTGGGCACGGCCCTTATTAGCGCCTTTGCTGCCCGCGAAGTTTTTGTGGGAACTCTTGCCACACTTTTTAATATTACGGAAGAGGTGGAGGAAGCTCAGTCAGCTAGTTTATTGGAAAAAATGAATCTCGCCACCAATGCCCAAGGAGACCCGCTATTTACCTGGCCAAGCATCATCGCCCTGATGGTCTTTTTTACCTTCGCCTTGCAATGCATATCCACCACAGCTGTTGCCGCCAAAGAAAGCGGCTCCTGGAAATTTGCCCTAGGGCAAACCTTTGCACTTAACGTATTGGCCTACATACTGGCGGTGATCACCTATCAGGTTTTGAATCTTGTATTGATATAGTCGCGACATTTTTCAATGATATCGAGAGGGATTTCATGCCCACCCTCAAAGCTATGCAGGCTTCCCTGCCAGCCAGATTTTTTCAATAGCATATACAATGCCTCAGCACCGTGATGGGGCAACAAAACGTCTTTTACACCATGGCTTTGAAAAAAGGATTGTCCTGGCTTTTCCATTGCCCGCAGCGGCAATTCCTTTTTATTTAACAGCGCCGAGGACAATAAAACTAGGCCGGCAAAGTGAAAGCTAGTAGCTAATGCCGTTTCTAGGGCGAGCATCGAGCCCTGGGAAAAGCCACCAAGGATGACGTTTTCAGGTTTTGCATGAATGGCTGTTAGCATGGACGATAGTTTTTCTACCAACGAAGGAAACTGGGCAGGCTTTAACTCGCTCATATCGCGGTGTCTTCCCTCGCGCATGGCGGCTTCGATCGCGTCAGTGTCTAACGGGAACCAGGCGCGCCCATTGGGCAATCCCTCAGCACTTAAAATTCCGTTGGGAAAATACCAATTGTATTGCCCTTTAGGATCTAAATAATCCTTGAGCGGGAAAAGATCCCAGCAGTCTGCACCGTAGCCATGCAGCAATACTATGGTTTTGTCACTGCCGTTTTTTGCTAGCGAGTAGGCACAGTCCAAATTGCCAAAGTTTTGAGTTTTTCGCGATTCAAACATAAATACCTACATAACACCTTTGGCCCAATTGCTAAAGAGAATTTAATAGCCTTTTCTCCTCGAAGCGCAATTCCTGTTCTGCGCTTAGGATTTGCCTTTGCAGATCTCGCTGGCGGCGCTGATGAACTTGCCCGCTAAGTCGATGCTCTTTTCGTTGTAAACGACGAAGCTCGGTCTTTAATTGCTGCAAGCTCCGCTCTTTCAAATATAACTGCCTACCCTTTTCAAAGGCGGTAAGCAATTCTTCACTCTTGTCCAAAGAGCAGCGGTGTTGATATACTCCGCCCTGTCTACCTAGTTGAAAAGCCGCTTGCTGGCTACAATCCGAAACACCTGTTTTTCTTGAATTTGCTATGGGGCTAAAACTACAAGCTGTAAAAAGTAGAAAGACCAAATACTTCAAAGCATCCCCCCAATAAGCAGAAAAGATTTCAAAGACCACAACAGAGTACGAGGCCAGTTGCTTTGAATCAAGCGCTGCACTTCCCGCGCATCATGACCACCAGCTAAGTTTTTATGTATTGGCACTGACCAAAAAAAGGTAGAAAACCATATTAAGACTACCAAAAATGGGTGATACCAAAATAAATCGGACTTAAGCCAAAGGTAAAAAGCCGCTACCAGCTCTACAAGCATTAAGGGTATCACAATATAAGAAATGGAACGACTATGAAATTGATGAAAAGCAGGAAAATCTTTTTTCCCTATGTAACGAAATGCAGGATAATGCACGAACTGCACCAGCAATATTAAACCAGTTAATGCAAAACTAGAAAAAATATATACGACGTAGAGTAAATCTTCCCACATACTGATAAGCATTATGAATTACCTCTCTAAAAGCAAAGAAATTTTATATTTTGATACTATCCGTAGAAAAAGACTAGTAAAATGCAGAATATGAATATTGCCATAGTAGGCGCTAGTGGATTTATCGGTAGTAATTTGATTCGTCGTCTTTTAGAGGATGAAAAAATAAATATCTATGCCCTCTCTCGCCGTCAAAAAGAAGACAAAGTCATCCGCTGGCGACGTTGTGATTTCTTTTCTGTGCTGCAAGGAGAACGGGCTCTTAAAGATATTGATGTGGCCATTTATCTTGTGCACTCTATGATGCCTAGCGCGGCTCTCTGTCAGGGCAGTTTTGATAATTATGATATTATTTTAGCAGATAACTTTGTACGTGCTTGTCGTTTTAATGGCGTGAAAAAAATCATCTATCTTGGCGGGATTCTCCCCTATGATGATCTTAGCAACCTCTCTCCGCATTTAAAAAGCCGCTTAGAGGTGGAGTATGTATTAGCTTCTAGTAATATTCCCTGCATCTCCTTACGAGCAGGTCTGATTATCGGCAAATCTGGCTCCTCCTTTCGAATACTTAATCAATTGCTAAATTATTTTCCCTTTGTGCTAATTGATTCTAGATTTAAGAATCGCTGCGACCCGATTTACGTAAATGATGTGACCGAAATCATACACAACTTGATCCACGAAGAATATTCCGAAAGCCATGTTTTTGACATTGCTGGCGATGAAACCATATCTTACAAACAACTTTTAATAGAAGTTGCCAAAGCGAAGCGTAAAAAGCTGCATTTTCTACCTACTCCAATAAAAAACGACTTTATTCTATGCAAGATTGCCTCTTGGATTATCTCCATTCCCTATGAATTGGTTTACCCACTCTTTCAAAGCCTAAAACACGATATGCTGGCGCGCAGAAATAGCCTCTATAAGCTAAAACGCCCACCCACTCCCTTTCAGTTGGCAATTGAAGAATCCATTTCGGACGAGTCCATTACAATACGTAACCCTCAAATCCCCTTAAATGATGTGCGCTCGGTAATCCGTATTAGCAATGACCAAAATATTAGTGTGGAAAAAATTGCTTTTGAATACTATGCTTGGCTGCCTAAATTTTTTAAGCCTTGGATTGATGTGAAGGTAGAAAACCGCATTATTTCTTTCTATGCAGTATTTTTTAAAAAGCCTTTGTTGGTTTTAAAACACTCACTAGATCGCTCTTCACGTAGACGCCATTTGTTTTATATTGTTGGCGGTATGCTCGCCAAGATTGAAGGGCGCGGAAGGTTGGAGTTTCGCTCGGTATTAGATGGACGCACAGTGATTGCTGCCATTCACTCGTTTCGTCCAGCATTGCCGTGGTTCATTTATGTGATTACCCAAGCCCCGATTCATTGGTTTGTTATGCGAGCTTTTTCAAAGCACATTAAAAGTCTTAAGTAATTTGATTGAATACTAAATCAAATTTGGTATTGGGATGCTGACGATCTATAAGCAAGCGACCATCATGGTCTTCAATAATGCTACGAGAAATGCTCAAGCCTAGGCCCGTGCCCAGCCCTACAGGTTTTGTCGTATAGAATGGGTCCATGATTTTGTTGGCAATCTCCTCCGGAATGCCTTTACCAGAATCAATCACTGAGATGATTAGCAAATCGGTAGCATTGGATATTTCAATGCGCACCCATTTTTCCTCTAAATCCTTAACCGCATCACTTGCGTTGGAAAGTAGGTTTAAGATAACCTGCGATATTTCGCCGCTTCGGCAAAGCATACTTTGATCTAAGTCTCCCTCCACCACAACATCTATGCTGTTTGACTTCATATGCTCGGAGCAAGTCGTTAGTGCATCCTCAATAATATCATTCAGTTTTGCTTTTTGCTTTGGATCTTTATTGGCATTTCTAGAAATCGATTTTAAACCTCTAACAATCTTACTAATTCTTTGGATTGTGGCTGCTATTTTTTCTGTACTATTCGATATAACGGACTTATCAATCTCTGGCTTATCTAACTCGGCCTGTATTCTGCCATTGGCTAGCGATATCACTCCTAGAGGATTGTTAATCTCATGCGCCACACCGCCTGCCATTTTACCTAGCCCAACCATTTTGGCATTCTCAATTGCTTGAGACTGTACCTCTTCCATAAACAAGGATTGATTTTGAATTTTCTTAGCGGCTTTTTCCACTTCTATTATTTTCTTTTTTAACTCAAGACGAGCCATCACCTGTTTGGTCAATACTTCGAGACTATGTCTTTGTAGGTCATTCAAACGCTGAGGCTGATGGTGGATAACACATAAAGCTCCGAGCGGATAGCCATCCTCGGATATCAATGGATGTCCAGCATAGTGGACAATATGGGGTTTGCCTGTTACCAAAGGATTGCCGGAAAAACGCGAGTCTTTTCTCGCATCTTCAATTTCAAAAAAATCTTCTTGCAAGATTGTATGCGCACAAAAGGAATGTTCCCTAGGAGTTTCTTGCAGATCTATGCCGTGATGGGATTTAAACCATTGTCGATCTTTATCTACCAATGTAACCAAAGAAATTTCAGCATCACAAAGGCGCGCAGCTAGCTTCGTAATTTCATCAAACTGCGCATCATCCACCGTATCCAGAATATTGTAGGAATAAAGCTTCTCTAAGCGTTCTTCTTCATTTTTGAACTTCATCGCTGCATCCATAAGAACTAGAATCCATTATGGTATAAAAATCGGCAATTCGCCACCGCCTTTCCGCTGGATTAAGGCTTAATTATGCTCGGAACTAGACAATAGTTCGCCGTCCTGCTATTGGATTCATCAAAGGGAGGAAATCCAATGAAATTGATTCTGTTAATTGCCAGTACTTTTTACCTATATGCCCAAGCCAATTCCCCAGCCGAAACCGCCAAACAAGTGGAAGAAGCCTACCGGCAAATTGGCGACAAACTGGCGCAAGAGCACTTGTTAACTGGCCCATGCAACAACCCCCTAGATGCTCACAAAAGCAATGTTGTGGGCGCCATTCGAAATGCAAAAAAATATTATAGCATTAGTCAAAATAACCAACCCGAACAGGAACGCGATTTTCAAATTCCCCATTCAGTAGAATATCTGTTAGGTTCCACTTTCGCTTATCGACATATTAAAAATGAAGCCGCTATGCAAAAGTCTGATTCCCTTAGCAAGCTATTAGAGGGAGTGATGATGTATAGCAAAAGCCAGAATGGATCGGGTAATTCTGCCAAAATTGAGTTTATGACGGATTCGAACGTAAAATTGTACCTTTTCGAAGAGGCCCCGAAACTGTGGAAAGAAATCGCAGCTAAGTATGAAGTCTATATACAAAACGGTAAGCCCATAATCGTAGTAAAAACCGGTGAGCATACTTATACTTATCGCCTGGAAACGGTAGGCAGGGATGAAATGTGGCATCTAGAAGCCGAGGGTGAGGCCGCAGATAGTCGCATGCAGTCTTTTGATGATTATCCCGATGAGTGTTCTTATTAGTCGCCGCTTACTTGCAAAAACGGATTGATAGCACCGCGCTTTAAATAAGCCTCGCGCTCTTGGCGAACCAGTCTTAAATAGTCCTCTCTAGGAACCTCAAGAGCCTTGTAATTGGAGCGCGTATTGTCGTTGACCGTCTGTGTGTCCATAATTCTATGTCCATGCTGATATAGCAAGTCAGCCAAAGAAAGTACGGCTACCTTACCAGCATCATCTACAATTTCAATGGTATTGAGCTTATCTTCTGGGGCCCTATTTTCATTCAGCTTTTCTCTTTCTAGTCGCACGCGAACATTGTGATTGAACATCGACTCACCCGAAAATACGCCTTCAATATAAATTCCATAGGTTCCGCCGATTAAGTCTCCTTCCTTGTTCCAGACCTCAACCGAATGGGCCCACCCTTCTTTGTGTAGCTTGGTAAAAGCTGCTTGCACCTCGGAAGTTAACCAAACATGGCTATAATTCTTACGGTAATGCTCGGCACAAGCCTTGATAACTTGTTCAAAAGACTGGTTGAAAGTTACACGCCAACCCTTGGTATCTGCCTTATTCATGGCGTGCCGCAAGTGACGAAACTTCTTACCACTTCGCAGAGCAATTTTTTCTAACTCCATATAGCCATGCTTAGGAGGATTGTACCACTTTACGCTACCATCGGCAGTTGGATTCCAAGGAAAGGCCCCATGCCGATAGGCTTCTATAATGGCAGGCGAGCTAAGGGGAACTTGCTCACTAGTGGTTACCATGCCATCAGGATCTTCACTACGTGGTAACAAGCTCTCAAAATGTTGCAGCTTTGTTTGGAATAAAGAGCCGCATTTATCGTTTGCGAAAAGCAACGAATAAGAGGGCAACGCCATAAAAATAAAGCTGAGAATGAGGATAGTTTTTTGCATGAGGGTATTTTTTAATCATTTGAATTCTAAGAATCAAATTTGAAATTTAGGCATGCAATTTATGCAGTATAATACAGTCTTTGCCGCTCAGGGGCTGGTTGGCTTGGCCAAATGCCTCTTGCCCGCTGCAACCAAGGAAATCCATTTTTACATGTAATTACAGCTATTTGCTGGATCTCCCCTGTGGCCACTGGCAGATACCAAAACAATGCGGAGCAAAAGGCTTTTTATGGCGGCGGTAAGCCGGCAGTTTTCCCTTTTGTTTGCTTCCAGCTGAAATACGGTTAGTCTATACAATTTGTAATTACCGCAAAGGGCGAATTGAATGAGCTTCTTATTTGTATTCCAAAGTTTTCTATCCTCTGCCCCTAGCGTTCTACTTCTTACGGCCCTGCCCGGAATCTTCGGCATCGAAGAGACATTCTATACCATCAGTGCATTGGGTTTTTGCTTCTTCCTAATTCGCATGGCCATCATCTTGGGAGGGATCGTAAGCCCCTACTTATCAAAACGCTTTGAAGCGAGAAGTATATGCTTTGCATCCGAATTGGTATCTTTTGCTATCTTATTACTACTAAGCCAATACTGGCAGAACGATATCATACTAACGAGCGCATTATTCTTTCGTTTTATTTTTGTGGGCATTATCAATATCATTCGATCCTCTTGGATCAAGCAGCTTTGTGAAATTGGCTGGAGAGAGGACCTTATTGTTTATGTCAGTGCGGCTCCTCAAGTTTCTTATCTTATCGCAGGCGTTTATTTATTGTTTTATGGTATCGACAATATCAACTACCCCATACTTATAATGTTTGATGCTATCACCTCATTGATTGGTGCCTTTTTATTTCTCCCCTTACCTAAAATAAAGGCAATAAAAAGCACAGTAGCTACATCATTAAAACCTCCACTTGAAGGAAAGCTGCAATGGTCGTTGTTTTATGTTGTTGTGTCGCTAGCCTTTGCCATGGGCGGCTCGAATTATCTACTAGTCGGCTATGGCGAAAAATACTTTGCAAATTATGGCGGCTATGAACTAGCAATTATACTTTATGCCATTTTCTTCATTTTTGGTGCTAGAATAATAAAAAGCCTCACCAAATCCACCAAAGCCTATGACTTTGGGTTCAAGCTTAGTGTGGCCGTCTTATTTTTATCTCTACTTTGCATTTCCTTTACCAACCAGATTGTCAGTCTCATCGTATTTTCGACTTTATTCTTGGCGTACTCCGTTATTTTGTTATCAACAAATTATTTTTGGCTAAAGATTACGAGCACAGAAAAGATGGCTAGTGTATATGCCTTTCAGACGGTAGCGGCATCAATTGCTTGGGCAATAGGCGAGATCTTTTATCCTAGTATTATTGATTATGACCCTTGGGTGCGAAGCCTATTGGTATTTGTCTCATTTTTTGCATCTTATCGATTCTTTAAATTCTATCACTTAAAACACAGTGATTAAATATGAGTTTGTCCACATATGAGACTCATTTGTTCTTATCTAAAACGTTCACGGAATTTTATAATGATACATCTTTATAGCAAAGCATAGGCAATCACAGCTAAGCATTATTTTTATATTTTACTAATTAATTGACCTGATTCATCCGAATGGTGCAGTAATTTATTTTAATCCTTAGACATGATATTTGCTTAAACAATAAGGGCTTGAGGCATTGTCAAAATGAGACAAGATAAGGCATTTTTCTTAGAAATATTGATCTTTATTTTGAATAGTTCTAATAAAGGTGCCATACAAACTCAAGTCCAATTAACATATTGGAGGTGGATATGATTTTCTTCTAATCATAAAACAATCCTACCAATGGGAGTAATTCTCCCATTGGTACTACTTTGAACCGGAGTGAATATGGTTACTATGAACAGTAAAAAGATTTTGCTTGCAAACAACGAAGAATTACTTGTGCGCACACTGGACACCAATGACAGTGAATTGCATGTGGATTTCAGCAACAAGATATATGATGAAAGCGCATACCTGTTTCAGGTCGATACAAGTAAAAATACAATTGAAAAATCTAGTGCCATAATCAATAGATTCAAAGATGCCCCCAGAAACTTTGCAATAGGCGCATTTATTGAACAGGAGCTAGCCGGCCTTATATACATTTGGGAAGTATCCACTATAAAACTCTATAATAAAAATTGTGACCTAGGAATAAGCGTTAGGAAATCTCACCGCGGAAAAGGCATTGCAAAAGCACTAATGCTAGAAGCAGAAGATCAAGCTAAAGCCAGTGATTATAAGAGGCTTCAATTTAGCGTTGTTTCTACAAATGAGCCCGCTATTCAATTGTATAAGAAATTGGGTTATTCAGAAGAAGGGCTGCGCAAGTCTTCTATTTTTTTTAATGACGAATATCTAGACGAGCTTTTTATGGGAAAAATTATTTCTTAGGCCCGCCTATCAATCAAAAAGTAGTACTGCTATCCTTTTTTGTTGGCTTCTACTGGTGTTAAACAGCGAGCGCTAAAATAGCGCCCGCATAAGGAAATGAATTTAGTTTGCGAACGGCAATGAAGAGTCTTGCAACCAAATCTTAATGCCATCATCACGCTTAATAAAACCTAGTGTGTATTCCACCTTCACCTCTTCACCACTGGTAGTTGTGAAGTAGTAGTGGCCCATGGACACTGCTCTAGGCCCAAAATATACAGTTTGATGGTTATCAAACCTAACATTTGTCCATGGCTTAATGGCAAAGCCCGCATCCTCTTGATAGTTCTCATTGCCACCTACAAAATATGACAGTGCACCTTCTAAGTCTGGTCGAAAGGGCCTCTCAGCTGCCAAAGTAGGCTTAAACAATACCTGCCCATTCATGTAGTCATAAGACTCGAGTATGTGATTGCGAGCCGCAGTAACATAGTCTTTATTGTTGGTAAATTTCTTCCCAATCTTTACTATGCCATTGCCCCAAGCCTCTTTTGCCATCTTCACTTCTTCTTTTGTAATGTCGGCCGAGCTGTAAGCCATAGCTGATACACTAAAGAATATGGTGAATAAACTAACGAATAATACTTTCATGGAACCCCCCTTTGGTTTTGTTGTTGTATTACGTCTGCTAAAGACAATAGGCCCCCCTTTCACTTCGATCAAATATATAAATCTATACATATCATTCGATTAAAATGAACGTGCAAATATGGATTTTATATTTATTTATATTAACCAAAGAAAATTTCCCAAGATTTTGAATTCGTAATTCATTGGGGAATTTAAAATTCTATTTATGATCTATTGTTTCACCTATGCGGTGAACCTTTTTATGATTGAATATTTGGACTTTGCATAAAAAGAAATGTTTGTGGCAAATCGCTAAGGACAATTCTTACACTTACAGCACCAGAGCTCATAAATTGCATTTCCACTTTTTGAAATGACTTAAAAAAGCAAAGCTGCTAACGCAAGCTTCGCTTTTTGGTCATTTCTATTATTATACAAACGGCAAAGGGTAAAAGGTTAAAAGAAAAAAGTTTAATTTTTTGTCCTCACGAGGCGGAAGCCCACACCGTAGTTGCGAACATCAGGCCCCCAGAAGTCACGATGAACAGACCGCACGTAAGCAGCGTCGTAGTACCAGCAACCGCCACGCAACACACGGGAATAGACACTTTGACACTCTTCGTTCATATAAGGTGCTTTTTGAAGAAAGCTTGGTGATGGGCAATTTACAGGGTTAATTCTAGCTAAATGCTCATAGCTTGAAATATATGTATCTTCAACCCACTCCGAAACATTGCCATGCATATCACTTAGTCCCCAAGCGTTTTGATTATCTAAACTGCCTGTAGCCACGGTTTGTTGTCGATTAAGCCCTCGATAATTAACCTGATCGGGATTTATATTATCTCCCAAATTATACCTTGTTGTTGTTCCAGCTCTAGCTGCATACTCCCACTCCGCTTCTGTTGGAAGGCGGTAGATATAACCATCATTGATTTTTTGGTTTAACTCCTCTATAAACCTCTGCACATCATTCCATGAAACCTCTTCTACTGGATGATTCGGACAACCAATTTCTGGATCATAATCCCTTGGGCAATGGCTTTGTTCTCTAAAATAAGAGGGGTTATTTCCCATAACCTTGTGCCACTGGGCCTGTGTTACCTCTGTTGTTTGCATCTCAAAGCCTCGAGTGATGATAACCATATGTTGTTTATTCGTATTATTACTATACACATCACCAGCTTGGTTTCCCATCAAAAATGAGCCATCTGGAATTACAGAAAACTGCATCTCTAGTTGATTGCTGCCACCTCTGTGTTTAGTGGGTAAATGTGATACTTCCCCTAATAAAGATCGCATA
>DFOS01000010.1 GCA_002376845.1 Bdellovibrionaceae bacterium UBA3535
ACGCAGTTGATTTGAGTCGCTTTCCGAGAATGGGACAATTCCAGTGCTTAGAGATCACTTTTCTTAGCAACATCAAAAGGGAGCAGTTTACGCTACATACTCATCTTTTGACCACTTAGATGGAAGCGCAATACTACCCTCATCAGCAAGAGCCTTCACCAAGTCCAGAATTTCCTTTTGGCACTCCTTAACATGACTCAACTTTTGTGGTCCGATAGCTTGAATTTCATCTAGTATCATTTGATAGGCTCTGGCGGAGACAAGAGCTTTTAAAGAGGCTTTGAAGTCTTCACTAATATTTCTTAAGGCAGTGTGAAAGACCTTGGCTTTCGCTTGCTGTTTTACTTTTTGAAAATCTGCTGCGCTAAGGCTTATGATATCTTCAAATTGAAACATGCTATTTCGAATTTCTTCTGCAAGCTTTGGGTCATTCAATGCAATTTCTGCAAGAATTCTTTGGCGATCCTCTGGGTCTAAGCCTTGCAATGCTTCAATGGCTGCTTTTACGCCGCCAACTTTGTTCTCACTCATACAGGCTGTATCGGCACTTCAAGTAAAGAGTTAAGCGCCTTCGTTGGATTCTTCAACAAGCTCTTTAAGTGCCTGAAAGGCTTGTTTATTAAAAGGCTGCCCCATCACTGTTTCAATATGGTGCAAAGCTTCTTTCATGCTTACTGGCTCGGGGTGGTTGATGGAGCCAAAGATCAGTTCACAAAAAACATTGGTCAGTGCCACTACACGTGCCATGGGATGCATTTTTACATCCCAAAGTCTTCGCGGAAAACCCTGGCCAATGGAGTTCTCATGATGTTCGTACACAATGGCAATCACGTCTTGTGGTACCGAGTTCATTGAGCTTAGAATCTCCATGCCGCGAAAGGGGTGGGTCTCATAATCACACATTTCTTCATAGGTGAGATCGGAGCGTTGTTTTTTTAATATTTTGGGGTCCAGCTCTCGTTTGCCGATATCATGTAAAAGTCCACCAAGACTTATTTTCTGCAAAGTGTCTGGCCGGTTCCACTCCAATTTTTTTGCCAACATGGGGGCCATAAAAGAAACTGCCATGGAATGCTTGAAGATTTCATCATCTATGCCATTTAATGATTCCATAAGTTTGGCTAAATCTGGTTTGGCATTCACTAGGTTGACGACCGATTCCGATATATTTTTTGCATTTTCAAAGGCCTCTTCTTCAAAACCTTTTTTACTAAAAGCATTGTAAACACCATCGGCAACACGATTAATAATGCTAACTTTTTTCAAGGCGGGCACTTCTTTTGAATCAATAATCATACCAGCCACGCTCACTTGCTTTGAGAGCATTTTATTGTAGGCCGTTTTAATGACGTAGAGCTCTTTGATATTGTATTCCGCATATTTCTTCACTTGCTTCATATCGATCAAGCTACCCATATGAAACAAGAGTATGAATTTGGTTTCAGAAAGGCGTATGTAGATATCCGCTTCTGCTTTCACACCAGAGAAAAAATTTGATATGGGAATGCCGAGCATATCCTCGGCTTTAGGTGTTTCAGGCATATACCAATTATCTCGCATCTTTAGCTCAGGTAAAGTCCCATCAATTATGGCGCAGAATCCTAGACTTTGTGCGGAGGTACTTATGTTTCCTTAAACTTTTTTAATTAAGTGCATGAATTTTAAATAGCGCATTTCGGGTAAATAATGGGGGTAGGGGTGATCGGCACCCTGTCCACTAAATCGCAGTACTTGCCCGCGGCAGCGGGCTTTAGAAAGAGATTCATCCACGATACTTTGAAAATCAGCAAAGGAGATATGGGAAGAGCAAGAGCTAAATACCATATCGCCATTATCTTTTACTTTCTTTGCTACTTGCGAGAATAGATCAATATACTTTTTTATTGCGGCAGCCTTTTGTTTTTCAGATTGTGCCATTGAAGGGGGATCGGCAATGATCATATCATAATGTTGATCGTCTTCTAGAATATCAAAAACATTCTCTGCAAGCGCCTTGTGTTGATCTTTGGGCAGCTCGTTGGCTAGCCAGTTTTTCTCTGCAAATTCACAAGCACCCTTCGAAATGTCTACACTGGTGACGTGTTTTGCTTCTCCCTTGCCGGCATATACGGAAAATCCACCAGTATAGGAAAATAAATTCAAAACACTTTTGTCTTTTGCAATGGATCGAATGTAATCACGGTTGTCGCGTTGGTCTAAAAACATACCGGTTTTTTGTCCGGCGGCAATGTCCACCATAAATCGAATGTGATTTTCTTTTACTTCTAGCAAAGGTTTGCTTTTAGATTTTAACCATTTCAGCTCGCCTTTTTCTTTGCCGCGCTCCTTTAGAGCTATGCTTGCAAATGATGATGATAGAAATTTGGTAATGCCTTCTTGCTGCAACCAAAAATCTTGCAAGCTTGTGCCGTCCATCTGTAAAACGGCGGTGTCACCATAGACATCACAAACCAATCCTGGTAGCAAATCTCCTTCGCCATTGAATAGACGATATGCATTTGTTGCATCAGAGGGTATTAAGCTAGCCCGTAGGCTCATGGCAGTGCGAGCCCTCTCCTCGATCAATTCTGCAAAATTGCCTTTTTTATTGAAACTAAATACGCGAACCGCCAATTGCGATTTTGGCGTATATATGCCGTAAGCTAAGAAGTTCTTTTTTTGATCCAATATTCTGCAAAATTCACTTTGCTTTTTGCTTGGGCCCAAACATTCTATGGCGCCATCATAGAGCCAGGGATGACCCCGCAATAGGTTTTTTCTTAAGTCTTTTTTGAGCCTTAGTTCCAGCATGTTGAAATGATTAGCAAATAGACGTGCCAAATGCCATGGGAATTTCTAAATATGTAATAAAAGGCTGCACATTATTTTAAGTTTCTGCTATCAAACACGCTGTAAAGAGGTATTTATGCTATCCTATAACGTCTATAAAGTCTTACATCTCACCGGTGTTTTTTTGGTTCTAATATCCCTTAGTGCTACGGCCTTCCATGTAATGAGCGGCGGAACTAAAGCCACCAATCAATTTCGCAAAAAATTGGGCATTTTACACGGCGTAGGGCTTTTAATTGCACTCGTTGCAGGCTTTGGGCTTTTGGCACGGCTTCAAATATTTTCCACAGATATGTGGATAGCACTAAAAATTGCCATTTGGATTTGCTTTGGTCTTGCATCGGCCTTGTTATATAGAAAACCCAAGTCGGCCAAAGCGGTCTTTTGGTTGACCATTGTTTTGGCTGTGGCGGCTGCCTTTTTGGCGATTTATAAACCGGCCTAATCACCGTTATAATCATCTTATATTAGCCTTTAGCTAAATATCCCCCTAGATTGTAGCATAACAGGGGGATAGCGTGTTTATTTTTTTACTTTCCATTGTCTTTGCCAAGTCCATCACGGCGGATCCCGCATTCCATTACGAGCTGCTCTTTACCAATCCTGTATGTGAAACCTACCGCTACGTAGAGGAAGTTTACTCCCAAGCAGGAGAAAGGTTGTTCGAAACCCCTAAAAATGTTTATTGCTCACAAAAAGACCGTGAAGCTTCTGGCTACCGTAGCAATGCTCCTCAGCAGCGCATGGTGGACTGGATTCAGTGGGAGGAAACCAAAGAGATATTCTTAAGTTTCTTTTCTTTTTCTGATGCACGAATCATGGAAGAGTTATGCAATGCTGTTAATCAGCGCGATATCAAAGTGGACTTACTTTTAGATGCTAAGACTTCAAGGCGCGCAGCCGAGAAACTTCAAGCCTGTGTGATGGATAATAAAAGTCATTTGCTAAAGGTTCACTACCGTGGATATGTTAGCGGCATTCGTTATGCCCACATGAAAATGATCTTGATCAACGCAAATGAAAAAGTAAATCGTTTGATCTTTGGTTCTGGAAATTTAAGCTCGGGAACCGTTTTGCATCATGAAAACTGGAATTTTATGCAGTTAAGCTCGGATTCTTATTTTATGCAGGCCCACCACTGTGCTATGCGGGCCATGCTCTACGCAGCAGAATCGAGCAAAATGTTTCGTAATTTCTTAAAAAACTGCAAGCAAAAGATCCAGGCCCTTCCAGAAGAAGATGCCCTCGTATTTTTTGCGCCTGCAGAGGGGAAAAAAGCAGAAAGATGGATTGTTTCAAAGTTGCGGGAGGCCAGCTCCATTGCTATCGCCGCCCATCGTTTTTCAAACCGCGAAATCATAGCCACCTTACTGGAAAAATTAAATGAAAAAACCCCCGTATCTTTAATCGTAGATGATGATATGTATTGGGTGGAAAAAGGCAGGGGACGCAATACAAATAGCAAATATGAAGTGGAAAGGCTGCATTGGCTCTTGGACGCAGGTATGTCCTTAAAGTATATGCAGACCAATTCGAGGGCTAGATTGTTGCATCATAATAAATTTATTATCTTGCACGGATCCGAGCCGGCGGTTTTTCATGGAGCAGGCAATATAACCATCTCTGCCTTTCAATCCAATCTTGAGAATTTTTACTACTTTCGATTTCCACAAGCGGTGAATGCTTTTGACAGGCAGTATGATAAAATGTGGCAAGAAATGGCAACAGAGCCAATGAATATGCCTAGAGATAATATTGCGGCGAAATAGTTTGCACTTGGGCAATGGCTTTTTTACTATGCCCACATGTGGACAACAAGAGATCAGGTTGATAAGTATCAACTAAAATACAAAGAAGAGCTATTTAAGCAATCCGAAGATGCGCAGTTTAACCAAAAATTTATCGAAAAATTACGAGAATACTTTCGTAAGGCCGAAGAAAGAGGGCAAACTCATCTTGCTCAAGCGCTAGAAAAGCTATGCAGTCCGAAAGAACTAGCTAGACGGCATTTGCAACAAGAAGGATTCAAGGTATCTCGTTCAAAACCTATATTTTTATATGCACTAATGGGATCTTTCTTTTTTGTGATATTTCTTGGTATTACCTTTTCGGTTTTGTCCATATGGCTCTTACCTAAAATTAGTAAAAGAGTTCTGGATGATGAATTCTCCTATAGTTTGTATTTTGATTTCAATGAGAATATGCAAAATCAAGCCATACAAGGCACCTTTGAAAATGCTCGAGGAAAAACACTTAGAATCCCTAGTGATAATATTCGATTAAAGGTGGAGTATTTTATGGACTCCTACATTCATTATAAATGTGATTTAAGTGAAGATGTGATTGTGGACCAGGCCATTAAAGAGCAAGGGGAGCAGCTTTTATTTCGATTGGCAGAAAAGGCCGGCAGCATTGATTGCACACTGCAAGTTCCGCAAGATTTGACCTTGCACATACTTGCCGAAAACCTGAATGCAGATTTCGACCAAGTTTCTGCGCCGATTACCATTGAAGCTACCAATGCCAACATCAATATAGGGCTTGCGCCCAATTTGTCCTATTTTCCTGATATACGCCCTACCAGGGCCTTGGTAATCAATCAGCGAAAGGTCAATGCGGCCAGTGATGGCATTCCGCTGCGTATTGCTGTGGAAAATGGCAAGATTACCTTTGAGTGATAAGTGCTCCCTTTTGATGTTGTTGGATGATTTAGGTTCCTAAGAAATTCGGACACTTATCCGGTTCAGTCCGGAGCAGCGCCCAAATTTAGCTATAAACATCTAAAATTTCTGCGCTTTTCCATGTCCGAACAACATGAAAAGGGAGCAGTTTAAAAAGCCCAGACCGAGAAAGCCTGGGCAACAAAACTACAAGTTGGACCCTACAAAATCCCAATTCACGAGATTCCAGAAACCTTCCAGATATTTAGGACGAGCATTGCGATAATCAATGTAGTAGGCGTGCTCCCATACATCGCAAGTCAAAAGTACTTTCTTGCTGGCATCCTTAACCGGTGTGTCGGCATTGGAGGTGCTTTCAATGGAGAGGGAACCATCGGATTTTTTCACAAGCCATGCCCAACCTGAGCCAAATGTATTTAAGGCGCACTCAGTGAATTTTTCTTTAAAAGTCGCAAAGCTGCCAAAGTTGGTTTCTAATTCTTTCAGTAGATCACCACTTGGCTCGCCGCCGCCATTGGGCGATAAACAGTTCCAATAAAAAGTGTGGTTCCATACTTGTGCTGAGTTATTGAAAACACCGCCACTGGATTTGCGAATGATTTCTTCTAAGGATAGGGTGTCCATTTCGGTATCTTTAATGGCGGCATTCAGCTTATCCACATAAGCCTTATGGTGCTTACCATAGTGATATTCGATGGTTTCTGGTGATATATGTGGACTCAACGCGTCTTTAGAATACGGTAAATCTGGTAGTTGTACTGCCATGTTTATCTCCTTTATTAGTTGCCCACTCATTATGATATGCCTCATGAAATTTTGCAAGAGACCTTGCATCTTCCACAAATGGTTCTAGGCTTGTCCAATGTCGCAAATATTTCACAAAAGCATGGAACTTTCTACCAATGGCAAAGGTTTTTACGAGATCACCAAAGAGGTGGAGAGCTTGGTAAAAGAGCATTGCCAACAAAAAAATGCCATCGTGCTAATTAGTACACAACACACTTCAGCCTCCCTATGTATGCAAGAGGCTTATGATCCTAGTGCGAAAGAAGATATGCAGACTTTTTTGGATAGGCTAGTGCCTGATAATCAAGCATGGCATAAGCATACCTTAGAGGGGCCGGATGATACGACAGCCCATTTAAAGTCCATTTTAACTGGAAATCATCTGCATTTAGCTGTGCAGGAGGGTAGGTGGTTGAAGGGCCAGTGGCAGGGGATTTATCTATGTGAACATCGAAACGCTGCGCATACTAGGACGATCTTGCTGAGCTTTGTTCTTTCTTCTTAAGTTTACGGTACTCACTTACATGATTTGTATGGGGTTTGATTTTTGTATGGGGTTTTAAATCGTAGTGATGCGCACAGTTTTTTGAGCAAGTGGCATAGCGTTTTGCCTTGGCCAAACATTTGCTACAAACCTTCGCCGTGCTGTCACACTTCACACATACAATCTCATCTTTTGCAGGCTGGCCGCAATGAGGGCATAAATCAAAGGTTGTGGAGGGAGCAAGGTTTTGATCTACCGCTACTCGGTGATCAAATACAAAACACTCGCCCTCAAACTCGCCATTGGGAAACTTCTCTAAGTAACGTAAAATTCCATCCTTGAGTTGGAATACATTTTGGTAGCCGCTGGATTTCATGGCGGGCAATCCTTTTTCACAGCGAATGCCTCCCGTACAATAGACAAGGATTTTCTTATCCTTTGGTACATGATTTTCTTCTAGCCACTTGGGGAATTCGGTAAACTCAGAAATATCCGGGACGACAGCGCCCTTAAATTTTCCGATCTCGGTTTCATACCAGTTTCTAGTATCAATCAATAAATAATCCTTTTCTGAGGTAAGAACCTTGTGCCAGTCCTCCGCACTAAGGTGGCTGGTGTCTTCTTCATTGGGATCGGAAATATCACATCGATTAAGGGTCACAATTTCTTTGCGAATCTGGACTTTGAAGCGCCGAAAGGGAGGTGCTTCTGCGTAGGAGTCTTTAAAACTCAAATTTGCAAATCCAGGAATGCTTTGGAAAAATTTTTTCATTGCCTCTACGTCTGGCTCTAGTCCACAGAAAGTGGTATTGATGCCTTCTTCGCCCAAAATCACTAGGCCGCGTACCGAATGTTTTTTTGCAAATCTTTCTAGTTCGCTTTTCCATTGAGTCAGGCCTTCAGCTGGTATATTAGAGAATCGATAAAATGTGCTAATCTTGATTTTTTGCATGCTTATTTTTATGGCTTTTACTGTGAATGGGTCAAGATTTTATTCTTCTAATAGAAAGGATTCAGTATGACGGAACTCATAGAAATTGGCAAAAAGGTGAAAAACTTTAAGCTTCCCTCTACGGCGGGTGAAGAATTTCAATTAAAGAATTACAAAGGTAAAATACTAGTGGTCTATTTTTACCCCAAAGACGCCACTCCGGGCTGTACCACGGAGGGATTGGATTTTAAAAAGGATTACAAAAAGTTTTTAAAAGAGAATGCCGAGATTTTTGGTGTTTCGAGGGACTCCTTGAAATCGCACGAGAAGTTCAAAGAAAAACAAAAATTCCCTTTCGATCTGCTAAGTGATGAAGAAGAAAAAGCCTGTGAACTTTTTGATGTGATTAAAATGAAGAATATGTACGGCAAAAAGGTCCGCGGCATTGAGCGCTCCACATTTTTGATTGACGATAAGGGTAAGCTTGTTAAGGAGTGGCGCAAAGTAAAAGTTGCCGGCCATGTTAAAGAAGTTTTGTCGGCGGTTATGAGTCTGAATGCAGAATAGATATGCGTGGGTGTTTAAGAAGTAAAAGGTAGGAAATGGCCAAGTACACGAGCATGGCGTATACAATTTGCTTTAAAGACCAAGCCTGATCCATCATCCAGCCAATGATTGGCGGGCTTAGAGCAGTGGACAATACCGCTACGGTACCTGCCAAACCTTTTATGGAACCCAAGTTTTTTGTGCCATAAATTTCCGTCCAAATAGAAGTAAACAAATTTGTAGAGAAACCAACACTAATGCCGCAGAAAACAAAGAATAGATAGATTCCCGCTTGCGGAATGGGGATAAGCAAAGAACATAGAGCAAGAATTAATGGCGTGAGATAAAATTTCACCAAATCAAATTCAGAAAAACGATCGATAAGTGAACCAGAGTAGAGCCCAATCAACGCTCTAGTGAGGCCAAAGCATAAAAAGCCTGTGCCAACCAGTGCCGGCGCCCAAGACTTTTCTTCTACAATATACTGGATATTAAAGAAAATTGCGGTCAGTAAAAAAGCATTGGCAACGGCGGTGGGGATTAAAAGAAAAAATGCTGGATCTTTTAGAATTTGTAATCGGCGAAAAGCCTTGTTTTTACTTTTCGTGCGCACAACTTTATTTTCTGCATGAAAATTCTTGCCCAAATACAAAATTAACGCTGGGAAAATGATGAAAATCAACAAGGCGTTCAAAAGCCACGAGCTTTGCCAATCAAAATTATGCAGCATGGGTTGTACAAGAAGGAGAGGTAAAATGGCTTCTCCAATGGGTTGTCCGACATTGCTTAATGCCAATGCTTTGCCGCGATTGTTGGTAAATGCCTTTGCCATAAGTGTTTGGGCATGTAGATTCGATAAGCCTTGACCAAAAAGCCTTAGCGTAAACAAGACCAGGGCCAAGATTACTAAATCTTCTGTAAACGCCATGCCCAATGCCGAAAGGCCCAAGCCTCCCGCGATGAGTAAGGAAATTTTTTGAAAATCACTTCGATCCATTAGCTCACCAAAATAGGATAGACTTAAGGAGCTACACAAAGTAACGGCCGCGTACAATGATCCGTACTCTGTATTGCTAAGAGAAAAATCCTGCATGATATATATGCCATAAAAGCCAATAAAGAAGGTTTGGCCAAAGCTGGAGAAAAATGAATGGCTCATGCCATAAATTAGGGATTTCCTATGCTTATGAAAAAAACGAAGGTAATTACGCATGTGGAGACAAGATAAGCCATATTTTACTGGGCAGCAAAGATATATCTATGTTAGATAAGGATTCCAATGACGTTGTCTAATCAGCATACAGGTACGAAGATCATTGGGATTTCTGGCGGAAGCGGCTCGGGTAAAACCACTTTAGCACATAAAATCTTTCTTTACTTCGGCCCGCAAAATGCTGCAACTCTAGGACAAGACTCTTATTATTACGATCAAAGCCAAGCCAAAGACATTACAAAGGTAAATTTTGATCACCCTGAGGCCATAGATTTTGATTTGTTGCACCTGCATTTGCAAATGTTGAAAGAAAATAAACAGGTGGAAGTGCCGATCTATGATTTTGTTAGTCATTCACGAACGCAAAGAATTGAGCTGTTAAACCCCCACCGTTTAATTGTGATGGATGGCACCTTACTTCTTAGCCAAGAAAAAATTCGTAAGATTATGGATTATAGCGTATTTTTGAATGTGCCTGAGCAGGTGCGATTTGAAAGGCGCCTAAAACGTGATGTGATAGAAAGGGGTCGCACCAAGGAGAGCGTCCACCTACAGTTTCATAGTCAGGTGAAACCAATGCATGATGACTTTGTACAAACCTCTATGGTCCACGCAGATTTGGTTCTGGACACAGACTACAGTGAAGGGGCTGTTTTGGAGCAAATCACAAGAGAGCTAAAGCTACCGCAAGATCTCATCGATATGGCCGGTCAAATATAACGAGCCACATATAAGGACTCTTTGGTCTGCCTGCTTGACTTCTTTCATGTATAGTATGGCTTCTTTTGCACTAGCGAAATATTTGCCATTCCAGGCCTCCCAGTTTCGCCATCTCTTATAGTCTTCTAGCGTTTGTGCCCGAAAAGGAGATTGGCATAGTAATAATTCACAATTAGGATTGTCAAAAATGGGATCAAACATGCCATTTGGATCTCGTCCTTCTGTGAGTGCCATTAAGACCAACCATTTTTGTTGTGGATTGCAGTTTAATATTTCTACTAAGCTATGAATCCCTTGCACATTATGATCGCCAGAAAAATAAACCATGTCTTGAAACACTTCACTATAACGAGAGGAAAAGCGGTGCGGCCACTGGATCTTGCTGCTAGCAGACAATTGCTTTTGCCATTTATCTTGCAAATGGGACCAAATAAAATAGGCGTAAACAAGGTTTTCAAAACCACGCTTGCCGCTTAGAGAATTGGGGTAGGTATTGCCATCGTATCGGAGGAAGAACTCATAGTTCTCATTGTAGTCATATTGAAAGCTCTGTATCCAATCTTCATCTATGGTATGCAGGCTAGCTCCCTGAACTTGGCATTTCTTTTCAAGCAAAGCCTGTAGGCTTTCCGGGTAGCGCACGCTAAACACCTGGTTGCCTTCTTGCACAATATCAAATTTATTAGCAGCAATTTCCTCCAAAGTATTACCAAGGTATTTTTGGTGGTCATAGCCTATGGGACACAAAATGGAAGTATCGTGCGGTATGGAGTTGGTAGCATCCCATCGACCTCCCATTCCGACTTCCCATATACAGGTGGCACCCATTTTTATTTTAGGCATAAAATAATCCAATGCGATGATACATAAGATTTCAAAGTGGGAGAGTTGGTAATCCCTAACTGCAGGTCGTACTTGCATGTAATGATGCAGAAACTCTTCGTCGGTGATTTCTTTACCGGCAAAACGAATTCTTTCGTTAATTCGTATTAAGTGGGGAGAGGTGAACAATGCGCAATCTTGCCCACTCTCTAAGAAAAAGGTCTCCAATGATTTTGCTACACTGCCTTTGCCATTCGTTCCCGCAATGGTGATCATCTGCTTTGCGTAAGTACGAAGATCTCCATACAAATGCTGAATCGCCGATTCTATACGCTCAAGGCTAGGTATATAGTTTGGTATTTGGGGGATGCGGTTAATTTCTTCTAAAGCATCTTTCAATTGCATTAAAAAATCCCTTGTAGCGCCAACAATGCTCGGCGGTGATCTTTCACATTGTGTACGCGCAGGTAATGCACGCCTTTTTTGATCAATTCCATAGATATGCTAATGGTTTCCAGATCTCTTTGCGCAAAAGAATTTTGACTGATGCCATTGAGAAAGGATTTGCGTGAGTGGCCAATCAAGATTTTAAGATCGTATGTATTTAGCTCATGAATGGCGGCTAGGATATTTCTTGATTGGGCTGCATCCTTGCCAAAACCAATTCCGGGGTCAAAGATAAACCTTCGAGGCTGATTTTGCTTGCCAATCCATTCGTATTTTTTATCCAGCCAGTCTTGCAATTGTGAAACTGCCGGTATTTCCTTGTTCAAGATGATTTCTTTGCTAGCGGGGATACCGAGATTGTGCATAAAAACCCAATCAACATCGGATGCACGGGCTATATCTTGCATTTCATTGGATAGACCACTTATATCATTGATCATATCCACGCCCATTTCCATAGCCGCTTCGGCTGTTTTTGGGTATTGGGTATCAATGCTAATGCGAATGTCTTGGCTCTTTGCCTCAGAAATAATATCGGGAAGAAAATCTGCAAATATACTCCACTCTTGCTCTTGGCTAAATAGTGCTGCTCCAGGCCTTGTGGATACAGCTCCAATATCCAGAATATGGGGCTTGTCCAGTAGCGCAGTTTCAATTCTAGCTTCTATATTGGTGTCCTTTTCTGCAAAGGAATCTGGGCTAAGATTGACTATGCCAAGCCATTGGCAATTTTTTATGGGCAATTTCTTATAAGCTTGTTGGAGCTTATTAAAAAAAGGCATTTGTGCATGTGCGATTTCGTAAAGAGGGCTTAAAATAAAGTATCGATCCCAAAGCGCAGGGTGCGGCAATTGTAAATGCTCATCAGAATGTTCTTCTTCGTGAAAGAACAAAATATCGATGTCGATAGGTCTGGGCGACCAGTTGTTTTTTTCATCGCGACCCATCTGTTTCTCAATATTTTGAATTTTACCTAGCAGCTCCTTGGCCGTATAGGGGCAATC
The DNA here is from genome assembly GCA_002376845.1 of Bdellovibrionaceae bacterium UBA3535. GTDB lineage: Bacteria > Bdellovibrionota > Bdellovibrionia > Bdellovibrionales > UBA840 > UBA3535. Next base: position 12,464 of record DFOS01000010.1, read on the forward strand.
ACCTAATATTACTTGATTTAAAAAGTTAAGACTCCAGGAATCTTTGGCATTGTTTTCTTTCACCGCAGCCGGACTTTCATAAATACTAGATTTGCAGTGAATTTGAAATTGATTGTCAGACAACAAGCTACATGCTTTTTGTAGATTGGCTCGTCGGTCTCCAAGGTTGGATCCCAAGGAAAGTGCAATCACTTGATTTCATCTCCGTATACGCAAGTAGCACCAAAATCTAGCAAACGATGGGGCGGTTTTTCCTTGTGCACACTTACTTGTAATTTAGCATAGTGTTTATCTTTTAATCCTTGGTAAATCTGCGCGGCCAGATGTTCGATCAAATGAAACTTGTCTGCTTGGCAGATGGATTCCACATCTTCTGCAAGCTGGGCATAGTCCATGGTCTGCTTGATGTCATCATTGATGCAACCAAGGGGAGGAGAGTTAAATAGTATATCAATTCGAATGGCAACGAGCTGCTTATGCTGCTGCTCTTCTTTTGTAGTGCCTAGATGTACTTCTTGAACGATTTTGGGTAGAATAATTTTGCATTGCATATGGCATTTTATAGTGTTTAATCAGGGCCATGACAAGTTTGGAATCCTATTTAAAGGGCTTTAAAAGCGATAATCTTTACCTCATTGGGCCATTTGCCCAGAACGCTAAGTACCAAGAGCCTGTATTATTTATTGATGCAGGCGTAAAGTACCGAAAAAAGGCCATGGGCATTAGCATAGGAGACGGGGATTCCTCTAGTCCCCAGCAGATGGATATTCTTTTGCCGGAAAGAAAGAATGAATCTGATTTGGAGGCTGCGTTTCGCTTATTACCACAATTTTATAAGCACTATTTTATGCAAGGCTTTTTAGGTGGGCGTAGAGATCAAGAGTGGCTATCCATCTTTAGTGGTTTTGAGTATTTTCAACAGCATCAGATTTCTGCTTGCGCTCACTTTGATTCGGAAGTCCTGCTTCTATCCAACGCCAAGCATTGCATGGAGCACCAGGGTGTATTTTCTATACTGTGTTTGGGCAAACAAGATCATTTACGTGTTCACGGTGAAGTGGAGTATGCAATATACAACAATTTGAAATCGTTTTCGAGTCATGGCCTTTCCAATATCGCCTACGGGAAGGTGAATATAGAAGTTCAAGGGCAAATTTTAATTTTTAGAAATTAATTTCTTGTCGTTGTTTCTTTACTTTTTCTTTGAGTGATTTTTTAAAGTCTTTTAGTTTGGATTTTATCCCTTCATCAGAATTAGCAAGAATTTGGCAAGCGAGAATGGCGGCGTTTTGGGAAGCGTTGACGGCTACGGTTGCCACAGGCACCCCATTGGGCATTTGGGCGATGGATAATAAGGAGTCCCAGCCATCTAGGGAGTTGGAGGAGCGTACCGGCACTCCGATAACAGGTAGTATGGTCGCACTGGCCAGCATACCAGGCAGGTGTGCGGCACCGCCGGCTCCTGCGATAATAACGGCATAACCCTTTGACTCCGCTTTTTGGGCAAATTCTAACATTTCCTCTGGAGTGCGATGAGCCGAGAGGATCATCACTTCATTGTCGATAGAAAAATCGTCTAAAAAGTCCTTTGCTGCTTTCATAACTTCCAAGTCACTGCGGCTTCCCATGGCTATGGCTACTTTAGGCATATTCTTTTATCCTTTCTTGTACCTTTTTAAGGTTTTCTACCGCATCTTCTAGTCTTTGTGCAACAAAACAAATATGCCCCACTTTCCTGCCTGGCCTAGCTGCTTTGTGGTAATAATGCAAATAAGCACCGCGAATTTCTGGCTCCAGCAAGCTTTCACATTGCTCTTTACTTAATCCAATGAGGTTTAATACAGCGGCGGCTTGATTTTGCTTTGTGGAGGGTAAGTCCCAATCAAATGCGCTGGCAATGACATGATCAAATTGCGAGGACTCACAGGCTTCAATGGTGTGGTGGCCTGAATTGTGCGGACGAGGAGCCATCTCGTTTACAAGTAGTTCGCCGGATTTGGTTAGAAAAAACTCAATGGCAAGAACCCCTTGGTAATTTAGTTTTGTGACAATGTTTTTGCATATGTCCTGCATTTGATGGTTTAAGGTCTCTTCAATGGCTGCTGGTGAGAATAAGTAATCAAGCTGCTTGTCCTCTCGCATTTGCATTTCCGTGGCTGGAAAGCTTGCGATCTGTCCCTTCGCATTGCGGCTTACGATCATCGCCAGCTCCTTTGCGATCTCTTGTTTTTCTTCGGCATAGACTTGCGAATGAAAAAAATCATCTTTTAGATCACTATTGGGCCAGGTAAATACTCCGCGACCATCGTAGCCGCCACTAGCAAGTTTTAAAACAAAGCTGCCATCTTTATTACGTTCCAAGTCAGATCTAGATGTAACCAAGAAAAATGGAGCACTAGGAATCTTGTTTTCTTGTAAAAATTCTTTTTGCAAATACTTGTTACAAAGTATTTTTAAACATTGTTCATTGGGTATAATATTCAGATCACCCAACGCTTCTAAATCGATTTTTTCGATTTCAATGGTCAGCACATCACTTTTTTTCGCAAGTTCCGTGTATTTCGTACCATCGTTGGTAGATCCCACAATGCGATCTTGACAGAGCCGATGAGCAGGCGCGTCGCTTTTATCTAAACAAATACAAGCCACATCCCAAGTCTTTGCCGCTTCACAAATCATGTATGCCAGCTGTCCAGCCCCAATTAAGCCTAGTTTTTTCATACTATTGGTATCGCAATCTCGTCACCGGAATTCAATGAAAATAATGCTCTTCTTTGCAAAATTGCTGAGTGTTATAATCTCGAGAAAATGGAGGCGGTATGTGGTACTTAAAGGTGATTCTAATGATCTACTGTGCTTCTGCTATTGGGGCAGAGGATTATCAGTTTATGAAGGCAGAACAGGTGATACCTATAACGATGTCGCAAGGCTATGCGAGAATTGTTGAGGTTATGGATGAGGATCAAGTAGAGGTCATCATTGAGCCGTTTAAATTGCATCAAACATATAAAGCCAATGACCTTCATCTTGCGCAAGGTTGTTGGGGGACTTATTGTGTTGGCGACAAAGTAATACCATTGAACTACGATTCTGGTTTTGCCTATCTTGTAGCATTTCAGCCAAAGCAAAAGATGTTTACTGTGGTGAATGATTTAACAGGAAAATATGAACGCTATCATGTCGACTATATAGCGAAAGCTAACGGCTGTCCCCTAGGCGAGGATTATGTTTGTGTTGGAGATTTTGTCTATCCGCTAGAGCAGCAGCAAGTACTTCATAAGGTTTATGCTATACAAGAAAAATCTGGTATTCTCGTAACAAAAAAAGGCTCACAATACACGTATTATCATTTTCCTTTTGATAAGGTGGCCATCCCTAGAGGCTGTATGAAAGACCATACAGAAATATGTGTGGGTGAGAAAGTGATGCTAGGATTTGATAGAATGCCAGTTCCTAAGGGTGCTGAAGTTAAAGCTATATCGGTAGACCAACAACAAGTAATTATGGAGTCGCCTGAGAACAAGATTATGTACCTAATACCAATGGAAAAGCTGATGCATTAGTGGAGGTGCCCGCGGGGCCCCCTTCTAAGATGGTAGAAGTCTCAGCGGCGTCACGGGTGCGCCGTGAAAGTATTTTCAAAGTCTAGATTTCCTCACAATCCATACTGAGCACAAATAGTTGCTCCACATAACCCTTATCTTGAAAATCTGTTTTGGCAGTTAGTTTTAGGTTGCTGCACTTATACTTTTTGGATTTATCTAAACTTTCCATTAGTTCGTAAACCTCTTTAGTTATCGGAATAATCTGAGCTTTGTATGCGCCTATATGGAATCCATTTATTTGGTATTTATAAAACCAATTCTGAGTGTCCATATCTGTATAGGATAGTGTTTGTTGAATGTTTTCAATTTCAACATTGTCTACTTTTTGGCCGTTCACAAACATTTGAGCATAAGCTGAGCTTAGAAAAGTTGTGGATGCCAGTAAGATTGCTGCCCATAATCGCATTTTCATTTAAGTCTCCAAGGTTCATAAATTTTTATTTATCTACCCATATACTACCCTCAAGACTAAATATTATGTCTTCCAAGGAAAACTTTATAGGAGTGTTAGCTTTCTAACATAGTCGTTTAATTGCCACTTTATACCATCCTCTGGATAGCTTACTTATGTATATGAAACCAAGACTGGAAGAAGCCCCAGGATGGCTCTTATTATGTGCTGCGGAGCTGTTATAATTGGAGCTAAGGCGTTAGGTATTTGATTTTATTCATAAGCTCCTGCTTTGCTCAGTCTGCAGTAAAAACATAATTTATTATTTTGAAAGAGAGTAGTTATTGAGGATTTTACAATATAGTGTTAATCCCACTACAATCTTAACCAATTTCAGGGGGGCCAAATGAAACCAATTATCGCATTACTCATGTTACTTATTCCGCTAAGCTCGTTCGCTGTACAAGTAGACACAAGTACTAGAGTCACTTTAGTACGACCTCTTTTATATGACGGTGGAACATGTGACGTAGAAGTTTTTTCAGAGAGACTTGCTGATCTCGACTTGCCTAACGTTCCTATAATGGCTGCAAATTCGGTATTTGATAGTTCTATAAATAATCCAGCAGGTAATAGAGGGGCATTAGTTGTATCTGTAAATCAGGCGGGGATGAATACTGAAGTCCTACGGATTGAGGGGCTAAAGACAGTAACTAAATACATTCAGAATCAAATGGCAGCAGGAAGTGATTTGAGGCTTACAGAGTATCCGAAATGTGTTGAAGCTGATTCATCACTACAATTGGTTGAGCTGGTAAATTTAACCCCATACCCATCTAGCATGAATGTCGACTTGAATGCGACATTGCAGGTTATTAGGAAGAATGACCAAGGTGTTTGTGATACTATGGTCAGTAAAACCCTTGTTGAATTAATTCAGGGTTATAACCCGGGAGTAGATCTTTCTGGAGTTAGCTACTCTATAAATATTTTTGCTAACGGTGTAACGACCGAAGGGCAATTACATAGTAAACGCATTTATATTACTTTTAGAGACAAAAATGGGTTCCCGCTATCTCGTCCTGCGATTAGCATCGCTGTTCCTTCAGCCCTATTGTATACAGCGTTGGATAAACTAAGCGGTCCAGATAAGGTTCTAAAAATGGCTGGCATTAGAGAATGTCTTGGCGATCGGCTTGATGAACCTGTATGGATTTTAGATCTTAAAATTCAATAATAAGATTTTACTTGGGGCGACTTCGTCGTCTCCAGACTATTCTTGGAGTGACTCTTTAGAAAATTACAACAATTTTCCTAAAGCAGAATTTGATAATTTATTTTTCCATTGTAAATAAAAATGGTGCCTCCGGGGAGACTTGAACTCCCATGACCGTGAAGTCGGCGGATTTTGAATCCGCTGTGTCTACCAATTCAGTGAATCTATAGATTTTTGAAGAGTTATAAGTGGAATTTAATGTGATAATTTCCATCAATATCTATGATACAAGGCCTGAGGGAGGATTTTTGGGGTAGAACGAGCTAAAATGAATCAAGTTGACTCTCTGTGTTGTTTCTCAATGAGCGAATGCTTTGAAAAGGTGGTAATTATTTCACACTGTTTTCCTTTCCTTTCCTTTCCTGCTATAGGTTACAAAATTAAAATCAATGTTAATTACCAATTTATAAGGAGGGGAAATGAAATGGTTTATCACTACAGTGCTAATTAGTTTATCAGCAGTTTCTTTCGCAAATGTCGAAGTCAACGGACCGCTTGATAATAAAATGTTTGATAAAGAGGTAAATGAAAATAAAAGCTATTATGTGTAGTGACCACGACTTGATC
>DFOS01000012.1:0-10853 GCA_002376845.1 Bdellovibrionaceae bacterium UBA3535
AATATTTATTTTTTATTTTTCATAAAACGCATAAAACATGCCTTTATCTATACAATATCACTCTGGTATTTACAAAAACTTCGATTTTTCATGATCTATGACATAGAAATTTTGTATTACACAAGTATATTTTTTTCTATTAGCGTTGTATTTGCTAACAAAACAAAAAGGGGGCTTCATTGTTACTATTAATACTACAAAGCGTTTTTGCTATGACCAATACGCAATTACTACCTACAGATACATACTTACCTGTAGGCTTTGACACCAACGATACCAACGTACAAATCGCATACGATGGTTATTATCCAGATTCTTGCTACAAGTATCTACCACCTAGTTATGAGGTGGATATAGAAAACCGTGAGATTCGCATTACCAATAATGTTTTTCACTCAGAAAACACCATTTGTACGAAAGCGATTAGTGAGTACGACAAAATCATGGATCTAGGACCTATTCCTGTGGAAGGCACTTATAAAGTGTTGTTCCAAAGTCCTAACGGCGAAATGTCATTATTTGATAAAATCGTAGTGGCAAAACCTAAGGATGAGAATAATATCGATGACGATTACTATGCACCTGTTGCAAAGGTAAAGGTTTTGGAAATGGGTGAGCGCACTAAGGTTCGCTTGATCGTAAAATCCAACAACACTTGCTTAAAACTGAAGGAGCCTGAAGTAAGCGTACATAAAAATGTGATCCAGGTGCTACCTACAATGGAAGAGCGCGATCCTAATTGTGAAAATGATGGTGGAAGTGTTCGTATTGTAAAAGACATCGAGCTAAACGCTGCTAAAGGCAAGTACCTACTACATGTTCGTTCTATGAACGGTAAGGGTTTGAATCAGTTTGTAGAATTGTAATTCTACTACTGAACCCGATATCCGACCCCTCGAATGGTCTGAATCAAGATACCAGAGGGGTCGAGTTTTTTTCTTAACGATACAATATGCACATCGACGTTTCTTCCGCTGATATTTTCATTCATACTTAATAAGTCATCACGGGTAACCACTTCGCCGCGTTTTTGCGATAGCGAATGAAATATCTGAAACTCTCTGGTACTAAGCGCGTAGCGCTCACTACCCACTACAACCTCACGGGTTCGCTCATCCAAATCCCAGTTAACCGTATCCGGCTTGGCATCATGATTGTTTAGATCATTGAGCCTTAGACAAGCCTTGATCCGGGCTAAAAGAACACTCTGGGTAAAGGGTTTGGTAACATAGTCATTGGCACCGGCTTCTAGTCCTTCTACGATATCTTCATCACTTAGGGCTGTAGTCAAAAACATGATGGGCAAAAAGTCGTGTTGTTTTCGTAGCCCTTTAACTAAGGACAAGCCGTCTTCTCCTGGAAGATTTCGGTCAACGATCAATAAATTTGTTGTCTCGATATTGGCTGCCCACTTAAAGTCTTCGGCCGATTTAAAGCCCTGAAACTCATAACCATTGGAAACGATTAGATCTCTTAAGCCTTCTAAGAGAGTGTTGTCGTCTTCAATTACCACTATTTTCGCCGTCACTATGCTCTCCTTAGGAATCCTTTTACAGATTCTGGACACAAGATAAACGACTTGGACACGGAAATAAAGAAAAAAGGAATGATTACAAATTGCTCTGTAAACGAAAGTACTTGCTGTACTCGCCGTTTTTGCTCAAAAGTTGATCATGCCGACCCTGCTCCACAATCTGCCCATTTTGCAGGACCAAAATTTGATCGGCATTCATAATCGTGGATAGGCGGTGGGCGATAACAATGGCGGTTCTTCCCTGCATTAGTTTATCCAGCCCCTTTTGCACCTCCATTTCACTCACACTATCAAGAGCAGAGGTGGCCTCATCCAATATTAGGATGGGAGCATCCTTATAAAAGGCTCGGGCAATGCTAATTCGCTGTTTTTCGCCGCCGGAGAGCAAAGAGCCCTTTTCGCCCACCTTCGTGTCGTAGCCACTATTGAGCCGCATAATAAAATCGTGAGCATTGGCCGACTTGGCAGAGGATTCCACATCTTTATTGGCTTCGATATCCCCATAACGAATGTTTTCTCGTACCGATTCATTAAATAGAAAAACATCCTGCGAAACCATGGCAATTTCTTTACGCAAATCTTTCAAGGCAAACTGTTCAATGGGAGTATCACCAATGAGTATCTTGCCCTCGTTGGGCTCAAAAAATCGCATCAAAAGATTAATAATGGTAGATTTGCCTGAGCCGCTTTCGCCGACCAGGGCAATCGTCTCCCCTCTTTGGATGCGCAAATTCAATCGATCTAAGATAATATTATCCTTGTATTTAAAAGTAACGTTTTGAAATTCGATGCATTGCCAGTCCTTTGGAAATTCAAGAGGCTCTGCCGCCTCCACCACTTCATTGGAATTGGATAACGTATCAAGAATGCGGTCCGTGGCCACCACACACTGCTGCAAGCGAACATAACCGCTTTGAAGTTTTTTAATAGACGGCTGTAAGGAGTAGGTAGCTGTTAAAAAACCTAGAAAATCCCCAATACCACTTGTTCCCTGAATGATATTGTGACCGGCATATAGGGCAATTCCTGAAAAGATCACCGCACCAACAAGTTCTGATAAAGGACCTGAGGACTCTTCTCTGCGGTAAATACTTTTTCTAGTTCGTACATAGCGGTCAGTAATATCTTTAAGCTGCTCTTTCATACGTTTTTCTAAGCCAAAAGATTGTATTACGCGAATGCCATCTAACGTTTCCTTAAAAGAACCCGATAAATCCTCTAGTTGCTCCAATTGCTTACCAGAATGTTTTTTTAATCCCTTGGTAACTAGACGTAAAACCCCTAGCAACAATGGTAAAAACAAAATGCTAAAAAGCGCGAGTTGCCAATCCAAATAAAACATGGTTCCAATGAGAACCACAACCGTCAACGGTTCCCGAATCAGATCGGTCATGATCACAAGTCCTTGAATGATGATATTCACATCATTTAAGGTTTGACTTAAAAGACCAGCTCCCCCGGTACGGTAATTGTAGTGATAGGTAAGATTTAACTTTAAGAACTTGGCCTGCAAATCTTGGCGCAAACGCGCAATAATTTGGTCCATGGAGTATTTAAGTAAAAATGTGTGAAAATAGCGAGCCAAGCCATGAACCAAAAAAACGGCAATAATAATAAATGGTAAGGTGTAAACAATGTCGGCATTTTTATTTTCTAAGGCATCGAACATATGCTTTACTAAAAAAGCCAAGGAGCCAGTGGTGGCACTAAGCACAGCCCCTGTAATAACAACTACTACAAGGTTCGCTTTAAAGGGTCGAACATATGGCCAAAGCCGAAATAGAGCTTTCAAATTACCTACCTACCACTCCAGTATATAAGCAAACATCAACGGAGCAACTATTGTTGCATCGGACTCAATGATAAATTTTGGGGTATCCACCGATAGTTTGCCCCAGGTAATCTTTTCGTTGGGAACCGCGCCCGAATAGGAACCGTAACTGGTTGTGGAATCAGAGATTTGACAAAAATACGACCACTTTGGAGTAGTTTTATTTAGATCTTGTTCCAACATGGGCACTACACAAATAGGAAAATCTCCGGCAATACCGCCACCAATTTGAAAAAAGCCAATGCCATCTTGGCCCGCCTCATCTTGGTACCACTTTGCTAGCTGAACCATATAGTCAATCCCCGACTTCACAACACGAGAATCTAGTTTCTCCTGTAAAACATTGGCAGCAAAAACATTCCCCAGGGTAGAATCTTCCCAACCCGGAACCACCATGGGTAAATTCTTCTCTGCTGCAGCTAGTAGCCAAGAGTCTTTGGGATCAATTTGGTATTCGCCTTTTAATTCATCGCTTAGCAACAACTGATATAGATACTGATGAGGAAAGTAAGATTCCTTGCTACTTTGTGCTTTCTGCCAAAGTTTTTCAAGTGGACGCTGAATGCGACGTATGGCCTCTTCTTCAGGAATGCAAGTATCGGTTACGCGATTTAAGTGTCGATCTAGGAGCTGCTGCTCCTGCTCCGGTGTTAAATCGCGGTAATTAGGAATGCGCTCATAAAACTCATGAGCCACAAGGTTGAATACATCCTCTTCTAAGTTAGCCCCTGTACAACTGATGGCATGCACTTTATTTTGCCGAATCATCTCGGCAAGGGATTTACCCAATTCCGCCGAGCTCATCGCACCAGCTAAAGTAACCATCATTTTTTTGTTGGCACGAATATGCTCCTTATAAGCTGTTGCAGCATCCTTAAGAGCTGCGGCATTAAAGTGGTGAAAATGTCTATCAATAAATGCTGAAATACCCGTCATATTTGCTCCTTGCCAAAAGCTACTACTACAATGTGATGAGAAAAGAGACAAGGTTTTATTCTTGCTTAGATTTTATGTAATAGTCACGCATCCAGAGGCGTATCTGCTTAAAGATTTCATCCGTTACCCCTAGAAATGTAAAGTAGCAGATAAATTTACCGCGCTGATCCTCATCCTCTTCGGAATAATAACAGCGAGCCAATATGGGTTTTAAATCGGACATGCCCAGGAATGTGCGCAAATAAAAGTGGATAAAGCGGTCCTTAACAATCGGTGCATGAAAACGAATGCTAATACCAAATTCAGACAGGGACAAAATGTCCACCGGTGTCGCTAGCATAATATGACTATCGACCTTTGACAAAGTTACGTCTTCAACCTTTGGTTCCCCACTTTTTAAGTTCTCTAGATATGGCAAATAGGTTACCAATATCTTTTTTGCTAGCATGGGACGATCAAAAGGTTTTATCAAAAAATCTACAAAATTTCTATGTTGGTACATTTCAACAAAGCCCTTCTCATGCTTTTTGGAAGTAAGAATTATTTGTGGCATGGCTTGGCTTTTCAGCTTCTTCACATTCTCTTGCATGCCTTCCATCCAGCCGTCGATATTTTTAATAAAGGCGGCATCGATAAACAAAAGGTCGATTCGATCTAGCTTGATACTGCTGCCTTCAAGCTTTTCCATATCGATGACCTTTTCAAGGTCGGTCACATCCTCTAAGTCTATATCCAAACCATTATTGCGGTAATTTGCGGTAAATCGCAAACATGAGTAATCGCCATCCTCATTTAAAAACAAAAACTTTTCTATGCCGTTATTGCCTTGCAATAGGTAGTCGATATACTCATCAAAACGCTCTTTTTCTTGCGGAGCAATGGCGCCCATAAAGGCTTCTGGCTCGGCCTTCCATTGCTCCTCATTCTTATTTAAGAGTAGGCCTCCTTCAAAAGACCATTGCGAAGTTTTGCCGGTGTTATCTAAAAATATGGAAATACTTTCGGCATCCTTTATGCCAATGGCTGGCTTGGGCGCTTGCTTTTCTTCTTCCTCTTCCACAGGTACCTCTACGCCCTTGCCCTCTTCATCTTCCGATTTGGTATTTGGAAAGCAGCTTTTTAAAAAACCTACATAAGATGAAAAGCTGATAACATCCACTGCATCTACTAAATTTTCTAGATTTTGCTTCAATGTCGAGGCATGTTCTTCCTCGCTATCGATAATGATGACTTTTACATTATCTTTAGGTTCGGAGGACCTTCGTTTAAAGGGATAGGTCTCCCCTTTATTTTTAGCAATATTTCTACGAATGACAGAAATACTTTGCGGCGCCAATCCATAGTAATCAAAGCGGCAAATGATTTGCTCCTCTTCTTTGTAAGAGCCATAGGAGCGCGCCAACACCTTTCCCGGACCATTCTCACCAAATTCTTCCGCATAAAAATTCACAAACGCTCCAGGACTTATCACCGAGGGGTTTATCATCTCAATGCCAATGTCCGAAACCCCACGCAATTTGGCTTGCTTGCCAATTTCAATTTTGCGCTTGATATCTTGTAGAGCAAGAAAGGATGGATTGGTGTTTTCTGGTAAATTGGCAGCTATTTCTACCTTCTGCAAAAATAAAAGTTTTTCGTAAGGTTTTACCAAAAGATCTTGAATCGGCAATCCTTGTAAGTCCAATTTTTTACTTTCATTTACACTTAGAATAATACGAGTAGGCTCTTCTGGGTTGAGTTTTTGCGTCTCAAGTCCCTTTTTGATCTTAGTCAGATCTTCTTGGTAATTTTTTAATATACCTTCCGAAAGAATCAGAATATCAATATGATCGATTTGCTTTTCTTCTTTGGGGGCGGCATCAAAAATATGTGTTGCCGCCATAAAGCCTTCTATATTGTTATAAAAGTGTACTTGTTTTTCTATCTCAAGCTCTTCAAGATATTTTTTGAGCTCGTTGTGCTCGGCCTGATCCTCTTCTAAGATGCAGATAGTTAACATATATCAATGATGTCGTTTTTTAGAGCTTTTGGCTACGAATGCTCCCCACCTAGGTCCAGTAAATCTTAGCGATTACAGAACCCGTTATAGGTCACTTCATCTCCAGAAGATAAAGCCGGCTCAAAAATCAAGACACCTGATTCAGCTCTTACATTGGCAATACCCGATCCTGCAGGCGGCTCTTCGCCCAGCAAAAACTTATATTCCTGTCCACTATTTTTCTTTACAGTGATCTCAAAGGGGTACTCAGAATTGTCTGTGATCACCGGACAGTTCAAACTTAACGGAATGGAACGAGCTTTTTCTGCCATATCGCGGCCCATATTCTTGATCTGGTTGGTATAACTAGAGGCGCAAATATTACCTACGATACCGCGAAAGCGAGTGTCATTGGATAATTCTTGATACATACTACCATATTCCGCATAATTGTTCCCGGCAGACTGATTTTTTTGCTGCTGATAGCAGTTTTCATCGCCATCACGGATGATAATACTATGAACAGATAAGTTCTTCGAGCCACGCTCGGCTTGCACCAGCTCCCAAGTATCTGCTAAATAGTCGGCTGTATCCTCGTAACGAATAGGGCGGTAGCCATTATAACCTGCTCCTAAATCACGATCACCCGAGGAGCGAACATCTTCATCTGATAACATCACGATGGCAACATGGGAAGAATCGGAACGAACTAGGGAATACATATTATTTCTTAGCGCCAAGGAAGCCGCAAAGATTCCGCGCTCATCATCCGTGCCCGAATCACCAATTTGAATTGCCTGTTGAAAACGATAAGCTTTATATGGGTCATTGTGCTTTAGCAATTTACTGCCGCTAGCAAAAGTAATCAAATTACCATCTTGCAAATTAGCATCATAATAATCCGAATACAGGTCAGCAGGAATACCTAAATACATCTCATCGCCTACCGCGGCTCGGCTATTCGGCCCGATATCCATGGTGGTGATTCCAATTTGCCATTGAATACCACTTAGTGTGTTTAACAAGCCACTAAAGCTGCTAGCAATGCGCTGCTGTTCCGTAATCATGGAGTTGGAATTATCAATAACAAATAAGATATCGGCTTTAGGTACCTTGACCTGATAATCACCCCAAAAATTGGCAATACCTTCTGGGCCAACCACAACAGATTTGCAGTTTTCTCCGCAAGGCTTGGTATCAAAATCTACTGGCGAACAACCGATGAGCATGCTAAAGCCCGTCAGCGCCAAAATCATAAAATTTCTCAGCATAAAGATGCGTCTCACAACTAATCTCCTTTTCTCACACCCCTTTAGTATCCAATTATTGTGCCAATGTGAGACATTTGCTCTGTAGCCTAAATACCTGATATCACTGGTCTGCACCCAAGCCGCCAGCAGCAGAAAGTGTCAACCCTTAAGAAAAAGTGACGTTTTACGCGGCTTATCTCAGATCTTGGCTCCCCTCGCCGATAGGGAAGTATGAGATCTCTAATCGGCATGCTACTACTTTCCTTAGGGGTGAGTTTTTTCACCGTTTTCTTTCTGAAGCCCGATTTATTTCGCACCAATATTGAAGCCAAAATCGTGGAAAATGTATGGTTTGACGATATTAAAAAACTCGAAAAAGCCGACCAACTTCCCGATTCCTGGCAGCAAATACGCATCTTGCAGCTACAAGCCCTTAGCTCAAAGTCAGCCCTGTGGTTGCAAGAAAGCAAACATCCCATTGCACTAAATCACAAGGGAAAATACCTATTGGAAATTAGTGTGGACCATAACGAGGAAGAAGAAAGTCTAGCCGTGATTATGCAGTACAATTTGGTCGATATCGCCAGTGGAAATACCTTGTGGGAGTTTGGCCGCACCTATATCATTCCCAATAAGAACTGGATTTACCGCGGACAAATGTTTCTTAATTTGGTGAATCAGTTTTACGAGGAGCCCGATCCCGAGGCTCAGCGCCTACCGGCAGAGGAATAAATTATCTTATCCAAGTCGCAAAATCTTTTGCATGATAAGTTAAAACGATCTTGGCCCCCGCTCGGCGAATCGAGGTAAGAATCTCTTCTACTATGGCCTTTTCATCTACCCAGCCCTTTTCACTTGCGGCTTTCACCATGGCGTATTCGCCACTAACGTTGTAGGCCGCAACAGGAAGCGTGGTGGAATCTGCCAAATCCTGAATGATATCCAGGTATGAAAGGCCCGGCTTTACCATTAGAATATCCGCTCCCTCTTGCTCATCCAAAGTAGCCTCCAATAGAGCTTCTTGCTTGTTTTTGTAACTGAGTTGATAGGTCTTTTTGTCCCCTGCCTTAGGAGCCGAATCCAAAGCATCGCGAAAAGGGCCATAAAAACCAGAGGCGTACTTTGCGGTGTAGGACATAATCAGGGTATCGTTGTAGCCCTGCTCCTCAAGATTTTTTCGTATAAGACCGACTCGTCCATCCATCATATCCGACGGCCCGATAATATCGGCCCCCGCCTGCGCTTGCAGCAAGGCCATTTTCGCTAAAATTTCGATGGTCTCATCATTAAGAATCTTGCCGTCCTTTACGATGCCATCGTGGCCATCACTCGAGTATGGATCCAGGGCAACATCCGTCATAATCACGGCTTCTGGAAACTTCTCTTTTATACTTTGTATGCTTTGCAGATAAAAGTTTTGCGCATCCAAAGAATAGGTCGCGGCAGAGTCCTTGAGCGCTTCTTTCACTTTTGGAAACAGGCAAAAGCTTTTCAGCCCAGCCTCCAAACAAGATTCAATTTCAGGCAGAATCTCTTCTTTGCCCAGACGATATTGCCCCGGCATGGAGGGGATGGCATTTCTTGCGGACGGCTCATCCTCGATAAACAAGGGGTAGATCAATGAAGAGATAGGTGTGCTAACCTCCTCGACCAAGGACCGTATGGCAGCATTTTTTCGTAATCTTCTTGGGCGAATAAACATGGGGCATATGTAGTACATAATCGCGGCCTTGTCCACGCTGTCTTTTTGATAAAAAAGATTGTCTAAACGAGATGAAGTTTTAAACTACTTGTATACGAACAACATCAAGGAGTTACATCATGGCAGGCACCGAAATCAAACCCCCTAAATCTGCACCGGAGAAGGCCCTAAAAAAGGTCGTCAAACCCATCCAGGAATTCATGCATATGGAGGCCTCGGGCGGTATAGTATTAATTTTTATGGCAGTTCTTGCCATGATTTGGGCCAACTCGCCTTTTCGTGATTCTTACTTTGATTTTTTTCATACCTACATCAAACTCAGCATTGGCGATTTTGTTTTAAAGCACAGCCTACTACATTGGATCAACGACGCCCTGATGGTGATATTCTTCTTCGTTGTTGGGCTTGAGATCAAAAGAGAGATGGTCATTGGCGAGCTCTCCACCGCGAAAAAGGCAGCCCTTCCCATATTTGGCGCCATTGGTGGAATGTTAGTGCCAGCAGGAATTTATTGGCTATTAAATCCCGCCGGAAGCCCTGGGGCGAGCGGTTGGGGGATTCCCATGGCAACAGATATTGCCTTTGCCGTTGGTATTCTCACGCTTCTAGGTAACCGAGTTTCCCTGGCCCTTAAGATTTTCCTATTGGCCCTAGCCATTGTCGATGACCTTGGCGCCGTCATGGTGATTGCAATTTTTTATACGGAAAGCATTTCGACTGTTGCTTTGGGCTCGGCTGCCGCCTTAATTTTCCTTTGTATTCTACTGAATAAAGCTGGAGTAAGAAATCTTTTGGTTTATATCATTGCCGGTATTTTTATCTGGCTATTTTTCTTAAAATCTGGAGTGCATGCCACCATTGCGGGTGTGATTCTAGGTTTGATTACCCCGGTACAATCTTGGATTGATAAAAACTTCTTTTTTAACGAGGTGAATCGTTTTGCCGATAAAGCCGCAAAATCCATGAAGGAATTTGTGGACAATAAAGAGCAAGCTGTTATTCCGCACAACACGATGAGGAGCTTGGAGGAGTTAAACTTTTTAGCTAAAGAAAGTGTTTCCCCACTAGATCGCATTATTCACGCGCTTCACCCTTGGGTTACTTTCTTTATTATGCCGGTATTTGCACTAGGAAATGCGGGGGTTTATTTGGGCGGAGTGGATATGGCCTCTGTACCGCAAAATCCTATTAGCATTGGTGTCTTTTTAGGGCTTCTGGTTGGTAAACCTGTAGGGATATTCCTTTTTGCCTACCTATCTGTAAAAATGAAAATTTCTTCCCTACCGCAAGATGTGAATTGGACGCAACTTATAGGGGTGGGATTTTTAGCCGCGATCGGTTTTACCATGGCCCTATTTATCAGTAACTTAGCGCTAAGCCCTGAAACTCTGGATTACTCAAAAATTGCCATACTTGCTGCTTCTACTGTTGCTGCGATTATCGGCTTTGTTATGCTTAGTCTCTCTACCAAAAAGAAAGCCTAGGTGAAATACGCCCTCGCAAGAGGGCATTTCTTTTTATAGAAGCTACAGCCTTAGGCACTTTCAAGTATTTTCCCTTGATCCGTCCATAGGCATTCATTAGGATGCCCTTGACGGTCCGGTAGCTCAGCTGGATAGAGC
>DFOS01000012.1:11157-213043 GCA_002376845.1 Bdellovibrionaceae bacterium UBA3535
GGATAGAGCATCTGCCTTCTAAGCAGACGGTCGCACGTTCGAATCGTGCCCGGATCGCCAAAGAAACCGAGAAATGCCACTGGCGTTTGTCGGTTTTTTGTTTTTAAGGGGAGGCTTATATAGGTATGGCCCTAATAATCGGCCAACAAAGCTTCCATATCTAAAAAATTATCTTTATTAATCAATAGAATTTTTGCACTAGGATATTTATTTTTAAATGCGCCAAGCCCCTTCGATTCTTTTCGGGAATTGTACTTTACCTCAATGGCAACCAACTTTTTACCCTCCTGATAAATAAAGTCTACCTCTTGATTTCTCTCACGCCAATAATACAAACGCCCTGGCAAACGGCATAAGGCTGCCCCCACAATGGACTCAAAACTTCTACCCAACTCCTCTTGGTTGAGATCAGCATCTAAATTTATGCTATATAGAGCTGGGCACATAGGTAAGATTTTAGGAGAGGAACTTCTCTTTAGGTGGTGCTTCTTAGAGTACTTAAAGAGACTTCGTAAAAGAAAAGCGCCTTCGTAGTGATTCAAGTAGTATTTTACTAAGTCTGTGTTTCCCTTATCTTGCAGCTGTCCTAATAATTTTGTGTAAGAGATCTCCTGACAAGCGTAGAGCATTGCAATGTCATAGGCTTGCCGAAAGAGTGCGGGCGACCTAACACGAACTTGGTTTAAAATATCTTTACCTATGACTGCATCCACGATTGAGTTTTTCATATAGGAAAGCCACTTCTCACGATCTTTAATAAAACGGTAGGCGCCTGGGTAGCCTCCATAAAGTAAGTACTCATCAAAAGATATGCCGTAAGCCTTATTGCTTTCTTGAAAGCTCCAATGAAAGACATTATGTACTTGAAAGCGGCCTGCCAAACTCTCTTCCAAACCTTTTTGGATATCTAAAGAGCTAGACCCAAGTAAGACCAGTTTAAGAAAACGCTTTTCGAGTCGCTGTTCGTCCCAAAGCTTTTTAACAAGAGGCGACCAGTTTTCAATATTTTGAATCTCGTCGATAATCAAAACCTCTTTTTCTTTGTCCGATTTTACCGCATACCAACGCTCCAATAGCCAGTCCTGTGGCCTAGCAATATCACCATCTGCTGAATAGTAGGCATAGCGAGGATCAGTAGCTTGTTTGCTTAATTGCAAGATACCTGTAGTTTTACCTACTTGCCTTGGCCCCAGAACTATCTGAATCAATGGCTTTGACTCTTGGAGAGCCTTATTTAATTGATCGACAAAGGGCAATCGAATCTCTTTCATTTTACTAGCTTAATCTAGTATTTTTACTAGGTCAACCTAGTAAATTGTAAACAACCTATGCGCTCAACTTATAGGAAGAAAAAAACATTGTGTTTTTAAATACTTGTAACTTATCCTCAGCTACTGGACCTATGCAATCTGTTCCCTTTTTTGCTGTTCCAACAGTAAATCACGAGTAACTACATGCATTTAACATAAAAAATCTCTGGCTACCTGGGATCTACCAGAAATGCTATATGAGTCGTTATATATTTAGGTTATGATTATTAACACTAAAAGGGAGTCGTTTATAAAAGCCATCCTTACTCACAGCTTAAAACTAATTGCCGGACTAAGCATAATTGTCTGGCTGAGCACTAAGGATATTTTTGATTTTTCCTCCTTTCGCCTTTTTTTTCAACCGTTGCCACTTTTATTACTTAGCATCTGCTTTTTATGCTTTCACCTACTACAAAGCCTGCGCTTACAAGCCTTGTTTTTAAAAAAAGAAAGTCTACCTAATTTAAAGGATGTTTTTTATTACAACTCGCTTGGTTTATTTTTTAACTTCTTAGCTCCTGGTGGGGTTGGTGGGGATATCTTTAAAGGTTTTTTACTGAGCCGCAAATACCATTATAAAAAGCGCTACACCTATAGCGTACTTTTGTATGATAGAATTCTAGGATTGGTTAGCTTTTCTATTCTAGGCTTACTATCTGCGATATTTGTCAGAGATGCAGTTTTTCGTTTTTCTTGGTCAACTGTCATTTACAGTAGTTTTTTTCTTTTTGTATTATTTTATTTTTTTGGCAAAGTTCTATTGCCTATCATTCAATTCCCCTGGCAAAAGTTGCAAACCGTATTAGATTTTCTACGTCCTATGCTTCAAAGGCCAAAAACTAAAATCATAGCTATAAGCTGCCTGGCTCAAATATTTTTGATTATATTCTTTTTAGTAGGTATCTACATAAGTAACCACCAAATTCCCTACTGGGGACTATTTTTATTTCTAATACCAACTACAATGACAATTTCATTTCTACCAATTTCTCCAGGCGGTATTGGCGTCGGTCAAGCCGCCATATATTATGTATTCCATGCCTATCAGCCAGAATATGCAAAAATCTGCGTTACTCTAATTTCACTACTTCAATTTTTGCAATTTTTGACAGGAGCCATTGCCTATCTAATCTTTACGTTTCAAAAAAAATAGATCTGTATTCTTAGTAAAATGTATATAAACCCAAAGAAATAGTAGAGATTTAATAACAAAAGATACTCGAACCACACTATGATCTAGATGCATACTCAGATTATAGGGCGAAGACATATATATAAAAAATAAAATCATGAAATAGACCGTAGCGCTAAATGGCAAATACCATGCTTGAATTTCCTTTTTATACTTTTTAAGAATAACAAAAAAGCAAATGGCTAAAATATAATAATATGCATTTTCTTTTAAAAGAGATGTTAAAATATAGCTGATCTCAGATGGTTCAGAAAAGCGCCTCATCATATCTGACAACATATCTGTAGCATTAAAATAGCCTCTTAATTGCATTTTTTGTTTTATTAGCCTCCACAAAAAACTACAAAGAAGAGCTGACAAAATAAAAAGCCAAGCCATTTTGGATTTTAAAACTTTTAGTCCCCTCTTAAAATCTAGTAAAAGCACTGAAAAAACACCAATAGCAACGAGCACAAACCCCTCAGTCTTAAGATTCATACAGATTGCCATCAACAAAGATATTATTACAATATTCAATTTAGCGTCTAGCTTCTGGTAGTAAATCAAGAGGGCTAAAGATAAATAAATCGCTATAAAACCATCCAAATAACCATTCCAAAGGTATTTTCCTGACATTCCTAAAAGACCGATAACCAGTAGCCAGAAAAACTTTCTATCTCTAAATGAGTGCAAGATTAATAGAACTGGCATTAAAAAAAGAGCTGATGCTATCTTGGGAAAATAATCATTCCAGGTTTGAAATAAATAAGAATAAAAACCAGCAACCGAAGAATACAGTTTTGGATAATGTGGGTGGGCAGGAATATAGGCAAGATTATCTAAACCACTTATAAAAATATTACCTTCACTAAAATATAAAGCCTTTGCATGAAAAAACCAAATTGACCTAGCATCCCAATCTAGAATTGGCATGGCTACACAAAGTAATAAAAATAAGATGGACATGGCAATATAAATGTAAGACTGAGGCTGCAACCTATAATCTAAAAGTTTCATTTTCCTAAAAATAAACAACAAAGATAGAAAATTAATTATAAGAATGCTCCAAAAAACTGAGGTGAAATCCTGCAATATTAACCACAACAAGTAGGTTAGCAGTAAGCCAGAAAGAGCCATTGCTCCCAAGCATAATGACAAATGATTCAGCTCTGACTTTTTAAACAGGAGACATACATGCAGTCCTGAAAAAAGTAAAAAAAGCAAAGACAACAAGCTATAAAGAACAATCATAAATAGCTATATCCGTGTATTTTTGAACTACTATACATTTTGTATTCATTTTTTTAGAACTTATCAGGAAATTACTATTTGCAGCAGGTTGTATTGGGTATAAACCTTCCATAATGCGGTGAGAATATAAAGCCCCTAAAGATGAACTCTGCAAACGATAGTCCTGGATATTTTTATTTTTCATATCAAGCTTTAAAGCCAATACATCTACGGGCAAGACGGAGTACTTTTCACTATTAGACGTAAACTGCTCTATATTTTTCCAGTGAGAAGCAGCTTTGGCAATCCACTCAGGCGTTCTAACAAATAAATAATTCATCGCGCTAGGCGCTAGAATTACGTAAACAAAAAATAACTTAATTTTTTGCTTCATTGAATTTTTGTGCGACATACTTTAAGTGCTTGGATACTTTTTTACGGCGAACATATATAATATTATAATAAAGAATATAAAAAATAGCATCTATACCATCTTTCAAACCAATTTTTTTACCCTCTTCATAGGTTCTGCCATAATATGAAATAGGAACTTCATACATTACAGGCTGCAATTTACCGATCAATGCCGTTATCTCTACTTCCATACCAAAACCTTTAGAACTTAAACCGATGCCTTTTAAAAGATCTGTTCGAAATGCCTTATAACAAGTCTCAATATCCGTCATATTCATATTAGTAAAAAGATTAGATAAAAAAGTAAGAAATTTATTGGCTAAATAATGGTAGAAGTATAATACTCTTGAAGCTTTTTTTACCATAAAGCGACTTCCATATACTACATCTGCATTCCGATAGATAATAGGATCAAGTACATCTTTTAATTCTTCAGGATCATACTCAAGATCCGCATCCTGTATCACACAAATTTCAGTATCAGCAAGTTGTATGGCACGATTGATAGCAGCCGTTTTACCACTATTTTGCTCTAGGCGATCAATGGTAACTTTCGGATGTGAATACTCATCTAGCCACTTAGAAGTCCCATCGGTAGAACAGTCATCTACTACAATTACTTTGGTGATTTGTGAAAGCGCCGTTACTTTCTCTAAAATAACTGGCAAAGTCTCTCTTTCATTATAAACAGGTATTAGAGCCGCAATACTTTTCATAGGTCTACCTTTTTAAATACAATTAACATATTTTGCCCTTTTACAATTCGACTAAGTAAATTGGTCCACCGAATAAATGGAAAAATCTTATTATAGATAACGACATCTTTCTTATCTATCTGCCTCTTCTTTTTCCATTTCATATTCACTAACCACCCCATAGCACCGACCGGGTTAAAGTATTGAAAAGACTGAATTTGCATTTTTGATTTCTGCTTGCTCAATTCTTGATGGATACGGGCTATTTCATTATTATTATAGCGGCGAAAATGCCCAATCATTTTATCAAAATCAGAATACAGGGATTGCAAAGCAGGTACGTAAGCCACAAAATAGCCACCATCTTTCAACAATTTTTCTGCCTGAATTATAGCAGATACATCATCCGCAAAATGCTCCAAAACATTGGAAGAATAAATACAATCATAAGCGGCTTGATTTTCAATAGTATAGAAGTCGGGATAAACCTTATTTTCTGGAAATCTTTGCCTTAAAGTCTTTTGACAAGCTTCGGAAGCTTCACATAGATCTAAGGGGGTGTTCTTTGCAATAAAGTTCGAAATCGTGCCTGTACCAGCCCCTAATTCTAGGTTTTTTTCGCCAAGGTATTGATGAAACAAACCCGCAATCCAGGCATTAATATTATAGGCCTCTTCCAAATCCTCCAAGGCCTCTTGCCCCACACCGCCTTGTTTATAAGCTTTTTGGTTCTCGCCTTCTAGCAAACTAAGCCTCCGTTTGCTCCAGCAAGAAGCGAAAAAAATCCCGTACCCTAGGAGCATCCCAATCTTCTGTGTTAGGAACTTTGCGCAAAAGTTGAAATTCCGAGTTAAAAATATAGGTTTCTGGCAACTTCTCTGTACCGTATTGCTCGGAAACCCTTTGCTCCGGATCCCACAGGTGCAGAGTATGCTGACCGCCGCGGCCGAACCTCTTTACAAAGCGAAGTATATCCTTTTTCTCTTCGTCAGAGGAAACTGCCACCAATTGAATCTTGCCATCAAAGTCCTCGATCAAACGCAAAAGCGAAGGATACTCTATCACACAAGGCGCACACCATGTGGCCCAAAAGTGCAAAAGTATTAACTCCCCCTCCACATTTAAAAACGCTCGCTCTTTGCCATCTATATCAGGCAAGGTAAAATCGGGAGTATTACCATTTTCTAGCGCATCAAGGCGCTCCGCTATTAGTTGGTGCTTGGCCGCCGATTGCTCATCCTTGGTACGCCAATAGCCGATAAACAAGACCAGCATCACGTTTACCATAAGTATGGATAGCCACGTTTTTTTCTTCATAAGCAAAACCTAGCAATAAATGCTATACAAATCACCTTTTATTCAGAAAGTTTTTACGCGAGTGAATCAAATCATCCACATTTTTTTGCAAATAAGGGTATTTCTTTAGCGCATCCAGAAAATCTTCTTTTGTTAAGATATAGAGGTCGCAATAGGTTTTAGCAATGATATCGGCTTCCCGCACGCGCCCCTCAACAAGGGCCATCTCGCCAAAGCTATCACCTGGGCCTAGCTCCGCAATCACCTCGCCATTTTTTCGTACCTCAACATGGCCATGATAAATTAAGTAAAGCTCTGTCCCTACAACGCCGGAGCGGATGATTTTCTCCCCAGGACCAACCTCTCTTTCCTGCAAAGAGTTGACAATAAGACGCAAACACTCGCTATGAGCACCATAAAAAAGCCGAAGCTTTTTTAAATTTTTCATATTTACATAATTTAACAGTTCTTTTTCCACAGAATTTGGCAGTTCTCGCAAAACTGCCAACTCTTTTTCATTGGCCTTTTTTTCAAGGTAGTTTTCGTAGTAATTAAAAATCTCAGAGCGTAAATTGCTTGGCACATCATAGTATTTAAAAAATGAGGATAAATGCTCTAACTTGTCTTGCTTTTCTACCTTACGTCTATTGTAAGAGCTAATGCTGGCTGCCACCTGGCCCACAATCAAAGCATAAAACATCACACCAATGATCATGGCGAATATGGCATAGACGCGGCCCCATAGACTATGCGGCACTATATCGCCATACCCCATGGTGGTTAGTGTCGTTACGGCCCAGTAAATCGCTTCAATATAAACATCCCATAAGTCGCCACTAGCCGGCTCCACCTTATGCCAAAGACAAGCTATGGTGTGAATAACAGTATTCCCCAAAATAATGGCTAAAATGCTTTTTGTTACTATGGAAAAATAGGTGTTCTTTATATGATGAATAATTAATTTGGCATTCACTAATATGGGCAACATGGCGACAAAGCCTAGCAATTTGCTATCACTCAGCAACGCTACTGGCAGTAGATAAGGCAAGGAGCAAAGAAATAATGTGATATCTTTTTTTTGATAATTAAATAACAAAAACGCCACAGAGGCGGAGGTATAAATATAAAGTACCCAGGGACGTAAATCCTCTAAAAAGGTAAGGTAAAATGTAACTTCCCAATAGATCAGGGAGAGTAGCAGCGAAATAGCAATTGCTTCTATAATATTGCGCGTGTTTTTATGCATAATAATATTAGACGTTAGTTTTAAACAAAAGACAATCTTCTATAAGAGATTGGGTGATAGAGTCTTTTCCAATATCTTAATGTCGATTCCACTGCGAATGGCATGTGCCTTTAGCTGATCTTGCCCAATTTTTCCTACATGAAAATATTTTGCCTCTGGGTGCTGAAAATAATAACCGCAAATAGTGGCTGGCGGGTCCATGGCAAAGTTTTCCGTTAACCTTGCATCAATGGCCTTTTCCACATCGAGCAGCCGCCATATTTTTTGTTTTTCTGAATGCTCCGGGCAGGCCGGATAGCCCGGGGCTGGCCGAATGCCTCGATATTTTTCTTTGATGATATCCTGGTAGTCCAAGTCTTCTTTTTTTCCGTAAGAAAACAAATCCCGCACTTTTTTATGCATCATCTCAGCACTTGCTTCAGCCAAACGATCGCCCAAAGCTTTAATTAAGATCGCCTGGTAGTCATCACCCTCTTTTTCGTATTTGGCGGCAATCTCATCTACTTCCGCGCCGGCAGTTACGGCAAAGCACCCGACATAGTCGCTCCGCTCGCTTTGCTTTGGCGCTACATAATCAGCTAAGCATTTGTAATTGCCCTTGGTGCTAACCTTTGTACTTTGTTGACGCAAAAAGTGAAGAGTTTCGATTTTTTTACCCTCTTCATAAAGAAAAACATCATTGCCGTCGGCATTGGCCGGCCATATACCGTATACTGCCTTTGGCTTTACCTCACCTGAGTTCAACCAATTCTGCAAAAGATCCTGCGCATCTTTATATAGTTTACCCGCCTCTTCACCGTACTTTTCAGAATCTAAAATTTTAGGATAGCTTCCTTTTAGACCCCAAGACCAAAAAAACGGCGACCAGTCAATAAAAGGAACCAGCTCTTTTAAGGCAATGTTTTCCTGAAAGACGCCGCACTTTTCTGGCTTGGCAATCTCCACCGCGGACCAATCGTATTCAAGTTTTTTTGCCATGGCCTCATCAAAATCCACCATTTTCACACTGTCTTTGTTTAAAAAATCCTCGCGAGTCTTACTGTATTTATTTTTAATATCGCGAATATAATCCGAGCTTCTTTCTTCACTGAGCAAGTTGGAGCAAACCTCTACCACCAGTGAAGCATCACCTACATGCACGATGGCCCCATCATAGTGTGGGTCCACTTTCACAGCCGTGTGCAGCCTAGAGGTTGTCGCACCACCGAGTAGGACCGGGGTTTTCATGCCTAAGCGCTGCATCTCCTTTACATTGTGAATCATTTCATCCAGCGATGGGGTAATCAAACCACTCATACCAATAATGTCGGCCCCATGCTTTTCAGCTTCCTCTAAGATTTTATTGAGTGGCACCATAACGCCTAAATCGATCACTCGATAGCCATTGCAAGACAAGACCACAGAAACAATATTCTTTCCAATATCGTGCACATCACCTTTTACCGTAGCAATTAGAAAGGTGGCTTGCTCCTTCACCTTGGCGTTCTTCTTTGCCTCTTCCATAAATGGCTCAAGATAGGCAACCGCCTTTTTCATCACGCGAGCGCTCTTTACCACTTGCGGTAAAAACATTTTGCCCGCACCAAAGAGATCCCCCACCACTTTCATACCGTCCATCAATGGACCTTCAATTACATG
Source organism: Bdellovibrionaceae bacterium UBA3535 (assembly GCA_002376845.1). Taxonomy (GTDB): domain Bacteria; phylum Bdellovibrionota; class Bdellovibrionia; order Bdellovibrionales; family UBA840; genus UBA3535. Next base: position 20,158 of record DFOS01000012.1, read on the forward strand.
AAGCGGGATTTTAAATTTTTCTAGGGCTTCTTTCGTGTCTTCCACAATATGGGAATCAATCCCCTTTACCAAAGAGTGGGTGATTCTTTCCTCAAGTGGTGCTTTACGCCATTCGTTTTTTGCCGAATCGTCTTTTTTCTTGCTACCTTCCTTCACGGTTTCAGCAAATTCCAATAACTGCTCACTGGCATCAGTCTTGCGATTTAAAACCACATCCTCACAAAGCTCACGCAGCTGCGGCTCTATATCTTCGTAGACCTCCAGCATGCCGGCGTTAACAATACCCATATCCAAACCGGCTTTAATGGAGTGGTACAAGAATACTGTATGCATGGCTTCGCGTACCGGGTTATTACCGCGAAAAGAAAAGCTAAGATTTGATATACCGCCCGAAGTAAATGCATAAGGACAAGTGTTTTTAATTTCTTTAACCGCTTCAATAAAGGCTAGTCCGTAGCCATCATGCTCAGACATTCCCGTGGCAACCGTAAGAACATTCGGGTCAAAAATAATGTCTTCTGGCGGAAAGCCTACTTCTTCGGTCAAAATTTTATAGGCCCGTTGACAGATGCGAATCTTATCATCACGGCTAGCGGCTTGGCCCTTTTCGTCAAAGGCCATCACCACCACCGCAGCACCAAAACGTAAAATCTCTTGGGCTTGCTCCTTAAAGGTCGTCTCTCCCTCTTTTAGGGAGATCGAGTTAACCACGGCTTTTCCCTGTACACAGCGCAGACCCTCGGAGATGACCTCCCACTTGGAGGAATCAATCATAATCGGTACTCGCGAGATATCAGGCTCACTGGCAACAAGGTTTAAAAAATCACGCATCATTTGCGGGCCATCCAGCATGCCCTCATCAAAGTTAATATCTATAACATTGGCGCCATTTTCGACTTGCTGACGAGCCACATCTAAGCCCGCACTTAAATCACCCGATTTGATTAGCTTGGCAAATTTAGGCGAGCCGGTAACATTAGTTCTCTCTCCTATCATGATAAACGAACGCTCCCCTGAAGGCTTAAGGGTCAATGGCTCCAAACCCGACAATCGCATACGGGGTGAAAATGTCGGTGGTATGCGCGGATTTGACGAGTCTACCATCTTCACAATGGCAGCAATATGCTCGGGCGTAGTGCCGCAACAGCCGCCCACGATATTTAAAAAACCAGCCTCGGCAAATTCTTGCAATTGCGAACCAATGCTTTCGGGCGTTTCATCATAACCAGTGGGGCTTAAGGGATTGGGCAGGCCTGCATTGGGATAGCAGGAAGTAAAACTTTCGGCACAATCACTTAAATCTGACATGAAGGGGCGCATCTCTTCGGCGCCAAGGGCGCAGTTGATACCCACACTTAAAGGCTTGGCATGTCGAACCGAATGCCAAAAAGCCTCCACGGTTTGCCCTGATAAAGTTCTGCCAGAAGCATCAGTAATGGTCACCGAGATCATCAGTGGCAACTTTTCGGCAATTTCCTCTTCAATTTTCTTAATGGCATAAATGCAGGCCTTCATATTTAGAGTATCAAAAGACGTTTCGGCCAAAAGGATGTCAACGCCGCCATCTAATAGGGCCCTAGCCTGCTCGTAGTAATTGGCCACCATCTCATCAAAACTAGTGGCGCGGAAACCAGGATTATTCACATCTGGCGAAATGGAGCAGGTTTTATTGGTCGGTCCAAGAGCGCCTGCAACATATGTCGTCTTACCAGTCTGATTTTTGAACTTCTCACAGGCTCTGCGAGCAATCTGCGCGGCTTGAAAATTGATTTGGTAGACCTGATCTTCCAGGCCATAATCGGCCTGCGCAATACGTGTGCCGCTAAAGGTGTTGGTTTCGATAATGTCAGCCCCTGCCTCTAGGTAGGCCAGGTGAATCTCTTCGATGATCTCAGGGCGCGAAAGATTGAGCAGATCGTTATTGCCTTTCAGCTCAGAGGTGGCATGCGCAAATGCCGGCAATTGGAAATCCTTTTCTTCCAATTTGTACTGCTGAATCATGGTGCCCATGGCACCATCCATGAATAGGATCCTAGACTCTAGGCGTCGATTTAGCTCTTTGAGAATTGCAGATTCTTTTAACACGGGGATAAACTAGTATACAATTTGCGCTAGCACAAGCTTATAGAGATGGGAAAACAATGAAGAATAATGACTGGCTCAACCATTGCAAAAAAAATATCACCTCTATGAATGGCGAAGATGGTATAATTGAAACCGCCCTCGAACTTATCGGCAAGAATGCCGAACTGAATCAGTGGTGCGTAGAGTTTGGCGCCTGGGATGGCAAACATCTAAGCAATACCTACAATTTAATTCAAAATAAGGCCTATTCATCTGTACAAATTGAGGGCATGCAGGACAAATACATAGAACTACAAAATACTTTTAAAAATAACGAGAAAGTTCACACTCACTTAGGCTATGTTGGCATGTCGAAAGAAAATTCTTTGGACCACTTGTTATCAGCATATCCTATCCCAGAAGATTTTGACTTTCTATCCATTGATATTGATGGCAATGATTATTACACATGGAAGCCTGTAGTAAAATACCGCCCTAAATTAGTATGCATTGAATTCAACCCCACTGTGCCTAATGAAGTAGATTTTTTGCAAGCTTGTGACCCCAGTATTAATCAAGGCGCCAGCATCCTTAGCCTGAATCTTCTAGCCAAAGAAAAAGGCTATGAATTAATTGCGACCACACTCAATAATGCATTTTTTGTTGATGAAAAGTACTTTCCACTATTTGAAATTAATGACAACTCACTTGATAAAATACGTACAGACAAAAGCAGAGTGACTTATATTTTTAGTGGGTATGATGGCACCGTATATATTCGCGGATTTGGCAAACTGGACCTTCACAACCTAAAATTTGAAGAGAAGCGTTTTCAGCTATTGCCATCTTTTTTGAGAGGCTATTCCGATACTGAAACAGAAAAGAAATCGCCCTTCAAAAAACTACTAAAGAAAACATATAAATCACTGCACAAAAGAAATATTATTTAGAAACCCGATCAATCACTTCGGTTACATCTTTTGAATCGTTCATAATATAGTAGTGAATATTACAAATGCCCGACTGGATGAGATCTTTTGTTTGCATAACAGCCCACTCCTTACCGATCTCTCTAGCATTTTCCGGATCTTTTCTGACTTGATCGGCTAATTCTGTTGGAATGTCCATATGGAAGTTTTTAGGCAAAGATTTTAACTGTCTTTCACTTTTAAGAATTTTTAAACCCGGAACAATAGGCACCGTTATACCTGCATCTCGGCACTTATCCACAAAGCCGTGGAAAGCGTTGTTATCAAAAAACATCTGCGTCACTATATATTCTGCACCGGCATCCACTTTTTGTTTTAGATACTCGATATCTGTCTTTAAATTAGCGGCCTCAAAGTGTTTTTCTGGATAGCCAGCCACTCCAATACAAAAATCAAATTCCGCCGTATTTGACAATTCATCTAGAAACTGTCCCTTATTCAAATCCACGATTTGCCGTACTAGATCTATGGCATACTCATTCTGCTCTTCTGTTTTTAGCTTTGGCTTAGAGTAATTGGGTGAATCCCCCTGCAGTGCCAATACATTCTGAATCCCCAGGTAGTTTAACTCAATCAATGCATCCTCGGTCTCTTCTTTGGTAAATCCCTTACAAAGGACGTGGGCAATGGTATCAATCTTAAATCGGTTTTGAATTACTCCACATATGCTGAGGGTGCCGGGCCTCTTACGAAAAATCTTTTTTTTGATACTGCCATCTGGCATTTCTTTGTAATAAGCATTCGATGCGTGCGAGGTCACGTCAATCCACTTAGGATCATAGGGCTGAATTACTTTAACTTGATCGGTAATATCCTTGATGGAGCTACCTCTTGGCGGCGGGACAATTTCCATCGAATATGAAACGCTTTTTTCTTTTCTTGCCTTCAATATATGATCAATAACTTTCATATTTTCCCATTCTTACGCAAATTCTAAGGATCTAGTAGTAAAAATCAAATTTTCAGTAAAAAGCCAAGTATTTGCATGGACAATTTTCTCCTTTCCCATAGAATGACTCTATGCAGGAATTGCCAAAGATCCTCTTTGTAAATGCTACCAAGTCTGATTATCTGCAAGATTGGACCTATGCAGGCCTAGTTGCGCTCTTGGGCAAAAAAAGGGTCTATGATTACCCCTTTAACTATCGCTACCACCTCCCCATGAAAGAATACCCTAAAAACGGGGGGTACTGCCCAGGAGGCATGCATCAACGTCTGTTAAATAAAATGGGGGATTTTGACCTGGTCATTCTGGCTTCATCGCACCCTGAGTGCTTTCAGGCCTACCTAAAAATACAAGATCGTTTACCTAAAAACTTACCGATAGTTTTTATTGATGGAGGGGATCGCGCCGAAATTGCGGGGGATCTTCAACGCTACAATCAAAGCAATCTTCTTAGCGACTCACAAAAATACCGAAACTTTGATTTGATTTTTAAAAGAGAGTACTTGAAAAACAAGGACTATCCTAAAAATGTCTTTCCTTATCCTTTTTGTATTAACACCCAGCAAATACCTAAAGATCTACCTAGTGATAAAAAATATGATGTTAGTTTTTGGGCTGTAGAATCCCATCCCATACGTAGCCAAGCTCTTGAAATTTTAGAGCCTCTATATGACTGCAAAAAAAACGGAACCAAAAAAAAACAGGATTTTAAAAAATATGCCCGCAAAGGCGACTTTTACCTTAAGGAAATTAGGCGCTGTAAAATTGTACTAAATCTGCGTGGCGGCGGCTGGGACACGGCCCGGTACTGGGAAGTCCCTGCTGTTAGCACGTTTATGCTGAGTCAGAAAATACAAATCGAAATCCCCAATGATTTTATCGCGGGAGAGCATTTTGCAGCAGTCCGTGAGGACCTAAGCAATCTAACTGACATATGTGACTATTACTTGAAAAATGAAAGCGAGCGAGAAGAGATGGCCGCTGCGGCCCATAAACATTTATTGCAACACCACACCCATATTCACCGAGCTAATTTTTTATTAGAAAAAGTACGGCAATTGTTATAAAGGACTCATTATGCAATGGACACCCACTAATAATCCCTCACCCATTAATATTGATTTTGCACCTATATTAGAAGAAAGCACCTTTGCTTTTCTTGCAAATCAAGACTACTTAGAAGCATCGAAAGATTTTATTGCCAATATCCCTGATACTATCAATCAACTGGTTGTTGTTGGTATGGGCGGCAGCTTTATGGCGGCCAAAGCCATTTATGAGGCCTGCGGCAGTGAGCGGCCCATTGATTTTTGGAATAGCATTGATGATCACACCTTGAGTCGTAAGCTTGATCAGATTAATCCGAGCACCTATTTTATGATTATCTCTAAATCTGGCACGACAACCGAGACGCATTATATTTTAAAAAACATTCTCTACAAACTCGATGCCCTAGGACTTAAGAGCGAAAAGCATATCGGCATAATTACCGAGAGCAACAACAAAGACCTGCACCGGATGGCTATAGATAGGGGCCTTAATTTTTGCGAACACCCAAAGGAGATTGGCGGCAGATTTAGCGTCTTTTCTCCGGTAGCCATCGCCCCTTGCCTATTTGCTGGCATCGACATGGCAACCCTTCTTGCTAGCGCCAAAGCGGCGGCTAAGGAAGACTCCGATTTGGCCGCACAAATAGCTAGCTACCTAATTGCCACCCAAAAAAAGGAGCTATACCTACAAGTGCTTTGGCCCTATTCGGACCAAGTCATTACCTTTTGTGACTGGTGGGCGCAGCTATGGTCTGAATCTTTGGGTAAGGCAGAAAACCTTGATGGCAAAAAGGCCGCTCGCATCTCCATTCCCCTGGTTTGTAAATCCAGTATTGATCAACATTCCCTACTGCAACACTTTATGGAGGGGGAAAATCAAAATTTTTATCTCTTTATCAAAACGGCAGAAGACAATCTTTTAAATATGCAGTGTGATGCTAACCGCGAGGCCATGCAATCCAAGGGCTTTAAGCAGGCTTGCTTGGAGCTTGAGGAAATCAGCGAAAAAGAAATGGGCAAAGTCTTTCAAATTTTTATGATGGCCATGTATGCCTGCGCTCAGTACTATAGAATCGACCCCTACGGGCAGCCCGGCGTCGAGCTAGGCAAAAAAATCTTAAAACAAAAGCTGCAAGAGACTTAGTGGTTTCTGCTAATAGAAAATAATTTAAGCCAGCTTCTCGAACCTCTTCTATCGCTGCTACTGAGGTGGCGATAGCCAAAATACACAGAAAAAATAAGTCAATAAACGATCAAAAAAAGCATTTATCTAACATACTATCCATTATTAATGGCTCTTTAGATAATTAAAGGTATGTTCAATCATATCTTTCAAACTATATTTGGGCTGATACTCAAAGACAGACTTACTTTTTGTATTATTAGCCACAAGGCAAGCCGGATCACCTACTCTGGCTAGCTGAATCTCATAAGAAAAATTATTACCGGTTATTTCTTTAAAGACATTTATTACTTCTAAGACCGAGTAACCAGCACCAGAACCCAAATTAAAAGCTTCCCATTCAAAGTTATTTTTTTGCATATAATCTAAAGCCATATAATGATAGTAAACTAGATCTTCAACGTGAATGTAATCACGAACTGCGCTACCATCTTTTGTCTTAAAATTATCGCCATAAACACAAAACTTACCCTTATTCAAGATCGATTGACATAAATTTGGAATTAGATGTGTCTCTGGTTCGTGGTTTTCACCAATGGCACCATGAGGATCACAACCTGCCACATTGAAGTAGCGAAGTATGACCGCTTGGATATGTTTTTTAGATGCTTGATCCTTAATTAAGTCTTCCACGATTTTTTTAGTTAAACCATAGGTATTAACTGGCTTTTGCTCTGTTTCTTCACTAATAACCTCTTCATGAATTCCATAAGTAGCACAGGTAGAAGAGAAGACCAGCTTGCTAACATTTGCAAGATTCATGGCCTCAAGTAAGGAAATGGAAGAATCAATATTCTCACGATAGTAATAAAAGGGGGTTTGTTGACTTTCGCTGACTATGGCTTTAGCAGCAAAATGTAAGACAACCTCCACATTTTCTTTTTTCATTAAATCCGTTAATCTATCTGTATCACGAATATCAAAACTATGTTTTTCAGCATAAGAGTGCACCCAATTGGCAGGAGAAGTGCTGTGATTATCTACGCCTATAACCCTATAACCCTTAAAACTAAGCAGCTTTGACATATGGGAGCCAATATAACCATTCGCTCCAGTTACCAGTAGACATTTAGACATATTTTAGGTTTGCAATATTCTTCTGAAAAAGTAAAGTAAAACGATATGTTAACTAATGTACTTATGATTGCCTACGGGCCCATTACGAACTTACACCAAAGCCTGTTTTCATTGACGAGTCTTTATAAGTTTAAAAACGCCTTACAGGCAATCCATAAAATCCTCATCTATACTGATAACCCATCTATATTTAACAACTTTTTTAAAAGTGAAAAAGTAGAAACAATACCTCTAAGCACTGACAAAATCAAAAAGTGGCGTGGCCCGAAAGACTTTGTACATAGATTAAAATTAGAAGCAATGAAAGATACATTTAAAAACTATCCTACTGATAATTTATTTTATGTTGATAGTGACACTTACTTTACCAAATCACCACTTCACTTATTCAATGCCCTGAATGGTGGAACCTCTGTAATGCATATCAATGAAGGTCAGCTTAAAATCACAAAAGATATTTTGCTTCGTAAAATATATAAATTTGCCAAGAAAAACCCTATTAAAGTCAAAAATGGTAACGTAGCCTTTAAAAAAGATCATTGCATGTGGAATGCAGGCGTAATTGGCCTAAGTCCTGAGAATTCACACCTTTTAGATATTATGTTAAGCTATGCAGATCAGGCTTATGACCTATACCCTAAATTTGTCATGGAGCAATGGGCAGTTTCCTTGGTTCTGCAGAATTACACAAAAATTCTTCCTGCTTCAAAAGAAATTTTTCATTATTGGAACAACAAAGACGCTTATAACGAAAATATTGCTGCGTATTTAAAAAACAATACCTCTATAAGTCTTGCAAGTGAATGTTTAAATACATTTTCATATCCACCAGAGCCGGTAAAAAAGAAATACTTTCTTAAGAAGTTAGTCCCTTTTCGAATACTCCATACAAATATTAAGAACGTAAATACTCACTCAAAGTAGAAGTGTAGACTGGCATATAAAAGGAGCTTTCTCGCTGAAAACTGTAGGTGCCCACTTTCAAATTTTTATGATGGCCATGTATGCCTGCGCTCAGCACTATAGGATCGACCCCTACGGGCAGCCCGGCGTCGAGCTAGGCAAAAAAATATTAAAACAAAAGCTTAAAGAGACTTAGTGGTTTCTGCCAATAGAAAAATACTTTAAGCCAGCCTCTCGCACCTCTTCTGGGCGATAAAGATTACGCATATCAAAAACAGCACTACCTTTAAGGCTATTCTTAACTTTGCTAAAATCTGGCATTTGGAATTCCTTCCATTCTGTCAGTAAAACCAAAGCATCCGCATCTTTAAGCGCCTCGTACTTATCTTGTAGGCGCTGGGTTTCATAGCCCTGATCTTGCATAAAGGCCTGGTAATTCTCTGCTGCTTCGGGATCGTAAAAACGAACCTTAGCCCCCGCATCCATAAGATATTTTGCAATGTAAATCGCTGCCGTTTCACGAATGTCGTCGGTATTGGCCTTAAAAGCCACTCCCCAAAAGGCAATGGTCTTACCCTTTAAATCATTGTCAAAGTGTCTGGCAATCTTATGGTAGACGAATTTTCTTTGCTCGGCATTGACCTCTTCGGCCACCTCGATCAAACGAAGTGGGCTGGCATTTTCTTTTGCCGTTTGAATCAAGGCCTTAACATCTTTGGGAAAACAAGAGCCGCCATAGCCCGCGGAAGGATATAAGAAGTGCTTACCAATTCTGACATCACTGGTGATGCCTTGGCGAACCTCATCGATATCCGCTCCAGTGGCATCACAAAGCTTGGCTATCTCGTTGATAAAAGAAATTTTGGTCGCCAAAAAACAATTGGCGGCATACTTGGTCATCTCGGCAGAGATATTCGACATTTGGTATATGGGATGGCCTTGGCGCACAAAGGGCTCGTAGATACGCGCAATTTTATCACCTGCTTGCTTCTCCGCAGCTCCCAAAACAATACGATCCGGCTTCATGAAATCCTGTATGGCCGCGCCTTCCTTTAAAAACTCTGGGTTATTCACCACAAAAAACTTCTTCTGTGTTTTTTCGGCCACATATTTTCTTACTTTTACCGCTGTTCCCACGGGGACCGTGGACTTGATTACCAAAATAGCACCATCTCTCATCTTCGGCAAAGTGGCATCCACTGCCGCAAATAGATACTGCAAGTCCGCACTGCCATCTTCTCCAGGAGGGGTTCCGACTGCATAAAATATGGCCTCAGCCTCACTTGTTGATTCATAATCGGTAGAAAAATGGATACGACCTGCTGCAATATTTTTTTCCAGCATTTCTTCTAGGCCAGGCTCATAGATGGGACTTACACCCTCTTGCAGCCTTTTGATTTTGTCTTCATCAATATCAATGCAAGTCACCTCATGACCAATTTCAGCAAAACAAGTGCCGCTTACCAAACCCACATATCCCGTTCCTACGATGGAAATTTTCATACTTTTTCCCTTTGAATCATGTTACCTCTAAATTCATAATATAAGATAAACCAATTGAGGAGTCATTTTGCAAAAAACAGCCCTTGTGACAGGTGGCGCAGGCTTTTTGGGATCGCACCTTTGCGACTATTTACTGGAGCGCGGCTACTACGTCATAGCCATGGATAACCTTTACACCGGCCGCAAACAAAATCTAGCTCATATCGACAGCCCTAATTTTGAATTTCGAGAGCAAGATATTATTCGCCCGATAGAGGTAGAGCAAAATTTAGATGAAATTTACAATCTTGCCTGTCCGGCTTCTCCCCCACAGTATCAGAAAGACCCGATTTTTACTTGGAAGACCTCTGTTTTTGGCACCTATAACGCTATCGAGCTGGCGCGCAAAAAAGGCGCTAAATTTTTACAGGCCTCGACTTCAGAGGTTTATGGCGACCCGAAAGAGCACCCACAAAAAGAGACTTATTGGGGAAACGTCAATCCCGTGGGCATACGCTCCTGCTATGATGAGGGCAAACGTGCGGCGGAATCTCTGATCTTTGATTATATTTGTATGCATCAAGTGGATGCGAAGATTGTTCGTATTTTTAATACCTATGGCCCGCGTATGAACCCAGCCGATGGCCGCGTGGTATCCAACTTTGTGGTACAAGCCAAAAACAATGAAGATATCACGATCTATGGTGATGGTAGCCAGACGCGCAGCTTTTGTTATTACTCGGATTTGATTGAAGGTTTTTATCGCTGCATGCAAACAGATCAAGACTTTCATGGCCCGGTAAATCTAGGCAACCCCACAGAATTTACGGTAAAAGAATTGGCAGAAAAGGTTTTATCCATGACCGAGACACAATCCAAAATCATATACAAAGACCTACCGAGCGATGACCCTAAAATCCGCAAGCCCGATATCACACTCGCCAAAGAAGCATTAAACTGGGAGCCTAAGATCCCACTTGAGGATGGGCTAAGAAATTTGATTGAAGTGGGGTTAAATTAATCTTTTTGTTGATAAGATAGAGTGTCTTGAGCCATATCGGCCAAACCATATCGCGGCACATAGGAAAAGATCTTACGACTCTTGCGATTGACCGCCACTAGATAAGCTGGGTTGCAGCTTCCGGCTTCTCGCTCTTCCACCAATAGTTGTTTTTCACAAACCTCTTCTAATTAACGCAAAACCTCTAGCACAGAATAGCCTTTACCAGATCCCAAATTGATGGCTTGAAAACCCCAAGTTCCATCGACCATACTGTTCATGGCTAAGAAGTGATATTCCACCAAATCGCTGACATGGATATAGTCGCATACGGCTGAGCCATTATGAGTAGAGAACTGAGTACCAACCGATTATAACGGGGCGAGATCTACTCTTTCCCAGCCTGAACTTGACTCACAAAAACAACAATTGGAGCAAAGGCAATGATAACCAACAACCAGGAATATTCGGGAATTTTTATAGTCAGCATTGCAATAGGGCCTAAATAAAATAAATTAAAAGCTCCATAGCAAAAGGCGATTTTCGATACTCGAAACCCTCGTTTACGCGCCTTATGAAAACCAAAAGTCTTGTGGGCATGGGTTAAGTTGTCACCCTGGCGATAGCGCACAATTAGAGTGTAAGAAGCATCTACAATAAAAGCGGCAAGTAAAATAATGTTGGTAGCTACAGACATACCGGTATACTGATCCCCCATCAATGCCAGAACAGCAAAGGTTGAGCCCAGAAAATAGGAGCCAGCATCTCCCATAAAAACCTTCGCAGGATACCAATTAAACCAAAGAAAGACGGCAAGTACTGCCAATAATAAGGTATAAAGGTAAAATTGTTCGTAATAACCTTGTAGAAACGTTATGATCATTGCCCAAATCGAAACCGTAAAACCTTCAATACCAGCCAAACCATCAATACCGTCCATAAAGTTGTACAAATTAATCATCCACCCTATAAAGAGAATGGTCAGTGGAACTAATGCAATTTGTGAGTTAATAGGCAAAAAATCAGTTTCTAGGGGTACGCGCAATAAATCTGTCAAAGCGACAATAGCTAATAAAGCGGAACTAAACTGCATGCCGAATCGCAAACCAGGACTCAGAGACTTGCGATCATCCAAAAAACCTATAATTGTAACTAAGGGAACTGATATTGCCAAGGGTAATAACCACTGTAGCTCAATCACATCGAAAAAAAACAGAAAACATAGACCAAAAAAAAAGCCAACTGCCATACAGATACCCGCACCACGTGGGATGGGCTTTTTATGAGAACTTCGATGATTGGGAACATCTATCAAATTCCAAAATGGGGAAAAGACGCAGTAATAACGTAGCAGTAGATAAGTCACCACCAATACGACTATGTATATAAGTACAACTTCAAGCGACATTTTGTCTTCTCCAATGATCACTGATGAAAACTGCATAAAGAAACAAAAACATATGCTTTACTTCTGTATCTTGAAAATTACATTCGGTTAAGCCACCAATGCTTAAAACTAAAACCGCACCTAGAAAGGCAAGAGCTTGCCATGACTTATATTTTTGAAAGCTACGGTAGGCTTTGACCCACCATGACCATTTCAAAGCCAATAGCAACAACAAGCCGCCCACCCCCAAACCTGCCAAAAACTGCAAATAGGTATTATGTGCATGACCTGTGATATAATCAGTGATGCCTAATTGCTGATAATAGGCCTCCTGTAAGCGGTCATTCATTCGATACCCCACACCAAACCAAGGATTGTCTTTAAATATCTCCCAATTAGCTTGCCAGAGCTGCGTTCGGTAACGATTCGATTCAAAGCCTGATTCAAATAGTGTAGCTAAGCGCATACGAAAAGACGAACTCAAGCCGTATAATGCTGAAAACAGGATAGTAAAACCACTCAGAAAGACTGGCAGATACTTTTTCGCCTGCAAAATTACCATAAAAAGCAAGGCACAAAAAACAGCCAACCAAGCACCGCGAGTAAAAGTCAAATAAAGAGCAATTGCATTACATAGCCCAGTTACTAGATTCCATTTATTGCACACCCCCTCTTGTAAAAAGCGAGAGAAATAAAAGCATAGTAAAATACCAAAGGAGTAGGCAAAGGTCATAGAGATATTAAAAAAGCCTTGGGCACGATAAAGCGAGGAGCCCGGTAGACTGGAATGCAATGAGTCACGCAAAAGATCATCTCCCACAAAACTCTGATAAACCGCCAGTATGGACACCAATATGGTGGCCACGGATAACAACATAAAATGGTTCCGTCGGCATTGAACAAGAAAAAAAACTCGTGGCAAGGCAATAAGAAGAAGTACCCAGCGCATTTTTCCTATAATGGCTTGTAAGTCTCCGCCAGATAAATCTGATTGCATAAAAGCAGATAATGTTGTCCAAAGCCACAAAGCCAAGGCAAGATAATCCAAAGCCCAAAGTTTTTGAAACTGCGATCTATTCCAAGCGAAATATGCAGTTCCCAGCAAAAAAAGTAGCCAAGAAGCACCTTCTGTAATGGCGACAGAAGACACTAAGCCAAGGATGTAGAGGTAAAATATAGCTGAAAAAGTGCTAATAAATATACGTTGGAACGTGCTGGTCATTTTATGTGAGCATAGTGCAGCCCCCTATGTCGGACAAGGGAAAATCGGTCAATCTAGTTGATACTACGGCAACTTGCAAAGCCACATGAATAGGTTCAGAAAAAAAGATCTCGCACGTTGCCTTATGCCTGACTATTTTTTGCACAGACACATATTTCACTGAATCTTTCCTTTATAAACTTAAATTCTCACACTATGATTATGGACATGATCAGCGTTTGCCTGGCCTCTTACAATGGGCAAGATTTTATCGAACGACAGGTTCGCAGCATCCTTGCGCAAATTGAGGCCAATGATGAACTGATCATCAGTGATGACGGATCGACAGACCGGACCATAGAAATCCTAGAGAATATCCACGATGATCGCATCAAGCTGCTGCACGCCAACTCTCGAAATGTGATCCATAACTTCCAAATCTCCATCCAACATGCCAGGGGTGATTATATTTTCTTAGCAGACCAGGATGATTTATGGCTCGACGGTAAAGTCAAGAAATCTATGGAAAAGTTAAAATCAGGCTACTGCCTCGCTTTAACGGATTGTAAAATTGTTGATGAAAACGGTGAGGTACTTGTTGATTCATACTTTAAGCTACGCCATTCTCGCCCTGGTTTTTTAAATAATTTTATACGAAACTCTTTTATGGGTTGCTGCATGGCCTTCACCAAAGATGTCAAAGATAGGGCCTTACCTTTCCCAGCCAATATCCCTATGCATGATCTATGGATCGGATTGGTTGCGCATACCATGGGCAAGGTGAGTTTCATTCATGAGCCACTACTCTTGTATCACCGTCATGATGCCAATATCTCGACAACAGGCTTAAAGTCACAAGCCAGTCTTAAGCAGAAGCTCAGGTGGCGTTGGCAACTAGCTCAGGCCTTATTCAGTTCACTAAATCGATTTTTTTAAAAACCGCATATATACAATACTGACGAATATACTTCGAAGCCAAAGAGCCGGGTAAGGGTAGTCCTAAGGACTTTATCTCTTGAAAGCCGTAAGGTGCAATCGTCGAAATCAACAATTCTTTATCATAGAATTTTTTGTGATCATCATCGTAATCAAAGCCCTTAATCCCAGGTACACCCACGATAAAACGCCCTCCTAATTTCATACAGCGCGAAATTTCTTCTAACAAAGCTCTTGGGTCATGAATATGTTCTAAGACATTATCTAACAAGAAATTCTCGACAAGTTGATCTTGATAAGGAAAGCGTCCATTCTTTTCTATTAGAGTCACCTTTAAACCGTTTTCTTGGCAAAACTTTACATTATAAGGATTGATATCCAAGCCTTCTGCGTCTTTATAAAAATCTAAGAAGCTACCTATACCGCAGCCCACATCCACCACATGTCCTTTAAACATTCCAGCAAGCAAAGGGTAAAGAATGTACTTACGGTAAATGTTGCCCAAAGTAGATCGATTCAATAAATATTGATGATATCGGAGATAATGGTCTGCCTTCATATACTAAGTAATGTAATGTGATAAGGCTAAAAAAGCTATAACATTCAATATCGCAAGACCTAAATGTTGATAGCCGATGGTCTTTTTGACAGGAAACCATACAATATTGGCAACAAAATAAACAACTTGAAAGAGCACATAGGCTAATAGCACCCCTTGCATTTGCCACTTTGCATTGAGCATCAAAAGAGCTGCAATAGCAAATAAACTGTTACAAAACAGATCAATGAAAATATAGCGTTTCTTTAATGACAAAGATAGGAATGAAAAAATAAAAAACCAGCTATAAGATCGAAAAATCTCAGCCACCGCCACATAACAAAAAAGATGGGAATATTCGGCTATTTCAGGTGAAAAAAGAATTTCAAAGATAAGATTATGAAATAAAAGTAAGGGTAGCAAGATGAGTGTCGAAGCAAAGCCTACCAAGCGAAAGATTTGCCGCATAAACTGAGCCTGCTCAGCCCCCTCTAATTTTGATAATAATGGTAAGTAAAAAAGAGAAAGGCCGTTTAATACAATTAGATTCGAGTAAGCACCTAATGACCAGTTCGCCTCCAAATAACCGTTGTACTCAATACCCAAAACTTCTTTCGTATAATACTTTACCACAAACAATGAAACAAAACCTGCTATCCCAGTTAGGATTGTGGAAACACTGGTTTTTTCAAATAGGACATCCCTTTGCCAGCGCAATTTCCAAGAAACTTGTAGTTTTGGTAGCGCATAAATAAAGCAAAGCAAAAAAGACACCAAGTAAGCCACCATAAATACAAATGGTAGGTCCCCCATAAAGAACACCATAATACTCATAATTAAAAAAGGTAAGCTTTGAAGTAAAGATGCGGGAGTTGAAAATAAAAAACCACTCAAAGAAGACCTTACAAAATGAAAAAGCCCTAAGCCCACAAAGGTTAGTGGCATCACCCAAACCAAACGTGCCATTTCTACATCGAAGATTTGCCCCCCCACAATGGGTGCAATTAACACATGCAAAAGTGATAAGATCGCTATGGCTATAAGATAGTAAAGAAGGTAACTTCCAATTGGGATGACTTTCTCTTTATTTTTTGACACAGCTTCTATTAAAGCAAAGCCATTTCCAAAGGTTAGAAGAACTGTTAGGACCTGTAAATACTGTCGGTATAATCCGAACTCTCCAAGCAATTCAGGACCATAGCGAACAGCAATGATCTTAATTAAGACCAGGCCAAACACCGCAGACAATAGAACGCCTATCCCTGTTTTTAAAAAAAATAAGTATCGGTTGCCTTCTAACATTTTCACTAGCAATAGAGTCTAGCCATATCGGCCATTACTGCAAAGAAAGAATATGACGGCCTATTATTTTTCTTAATTGCTCACTGTATCGGCTAATATTGATCACTTGATGCTCCGCATTTATAATTTCTGATGATTGGCTAATTATATGCATTGTTTTACGAGCTGGCATTTGAAGCCTTGAAAGAAAAACCAAAAGCCATCTTGACAGTAAAACCTTTTGCGACTCCTGATTTGGCTGAATTGTATTCTCTAGCAAAAGACTTAGGTGTAAAAATGTATGTAGGATATGATCACTCTGTTGGTTAGGCTTCTGCCTAAGTTAAAGAGATTATTGAAAAACAAGGCGTAGGCTTACCCGAAACCATAGAGGTGGAATTTCGCGAACATTGGCGCGGAATTTTCAACGCACATCCATGGTTAGATGGACCGCAAGATACCTACCTAGGCTTCTGGAAGAGATGCGGCGGTGCTTTAGGGGAACACTCCCACGCTATGCACTAGTGGTTGTACCTCTCAAGTCTTTGTAAGACAGGTTAAGTGACTAAAAGTAAATGCTAACTTAGATTATGTGCAAATGATCAAGTAGATTATGACAAATTAGCTTGACAGGAACTACACTGATACTTGTAAGTAAACCGAAAATTGCTTCACTAGCAAAAAATAGATATTTTCACCCAAACTAGCCGACTTCTAATGTATTCCGTTACTGCGATAGGGTAAGCATTATAAATTATGCACCGAACAACAAGTCAACATGTCAAATGAATATTTGCCCAATTCACATTCCTGAAAACTTCTCCTACACATGGTCCGGCCCAAGCGCACTAACTTACTTATATGGTTATGTGTCTTTATGCTTGCAACATCAGCAATATGCCTTACGCATTGCAGCCTTTGCCAAGTAAAAAGAGCTCAATATATATGCCTACTCTTAGATTACCCTCAGAAAAGCTCCCCTTTAATGGTGTTTTTACAAGACTTTTTCAAGAAGATTTGATAGATTTTTGTTCTATTAAGGAGTAAGAATGAAAGGCATCATTTTAGCTGGGGGATCCGGTACGCGCCTCTATCCCGCCACCCGTACAGTATCTAAGCAATTACTCCCCATTTACGACAAACCGATGATCTATTACCCTTTGTCGATATTAATGCTGGCGGGCATTAAAGAAATACTGGTTATAACTACCCCAGATGACCAAAATCAGTTCCAAAATCTTTTAAAAGATGGATCTCACCTGGGCATTAAAATTAAGTATGCGATGCAACCTAAGCCCGAGGGCCTAGCACAAGCTTTTATTATTGGTGAAGACTTTATTGGAAATGAATCAGTTTGTTTGATTTTAGGAGATAATATCTTTTACGGCCACGGCTTAGTGGAAAAGCTAAAAATGGCAGCTTCAGCCGACAATGGCGCCACTGTATTTGGCTATTATGTAAAAGACCCTGAGAGATATGGAGTGGCAGAATTTGATGATAGTGGCAAAGTATTGAGCATTGAAGAAAAGCCCAAACAACCAAAGTCAAATTATGCTGTTACAGGTCTTTATTTTTACGATAATCGCGTAATTGATATCGCAAAAAACATCAAACCATCTCATAGAGGCGAATTAGAAATTACAGATGTTAATAAAAAATACCTAGAAATGAGTGACTTAAGAGTTCAGCTATTAGGGCGCGGTACTGCTTGGCTCGATACGGGCACCCATGAGAGTCTGCTAGAAGCTTCGAACTTCATAGAAACCATTGAATCTAGGCAAGGTCTCAAAATTTCCTGTATTGAAGAAATTGCCTACCGCAAAGGGTATATTTCAAAAGAACAATTATTAAAAATAGCGGAACCCATGCTTAAAAACCAATACGGTCAATACTTAGCGGCCTTAGTGAAATGATAGAAATCATCGATACTGAAATATCAGAAGTAAAAATCATAAGCCCAAAAGTTTTTGGCGATAGTCGCGGCTATTTTTTTGAGTCCTACAATAAAAAAGATTTTGAAACGGCGGGGCTACATCATGATTTTATTCAGGACAACCAATCCTTTTCTCACTACGGAACTTTGCGCGGACTGCATTACCAAAAAGGAGAATTCGCACAGGCCAAACTAGTACGAGTTGTGGTAGGTAAGATTTTGGATGTTGCCGTCGACATTCGCAAAAATTCCCCCTCTTTTGGGCAGCATGTTGCCGTCGAGTTAAGTGAGGATAACAAGCTACAACTTCTTCTTCCACGAGGCTTTGCCCACGGCTTTTCTGTCCTAAGCGAAACAGCCATTGTTCAGTATAAGTGTGACAACGTGTACAACAAAGAAAGCGAAGGCGGCATTTTGTATAATGACCCAAAACTGGCTATTCAATGGCAAATACCAGAAGACAAAATCATCTTATCGGATAAAGACAAGGCAAACCCTCCCTTAAGCGAGGCAAAGCTTTGAGGGCGTTGGTTTTTGGCAAAGGCGGTCAACTCGCTACTCATCTACAAAAAAAGCTAGCTCCTGATTACGATTATCTTGGCATAGAGAACCTAGATCTAACAAAATCATCAGACTTATCTAAGTATCTAAGCTCACATAACTATGAATTGATTATTAATGCCAGCGCTTACACCGCAGTAGACAAAGCCGAAGAAGAAAAAGACAAAGCTTTCCAAGTTAACGCCGAAGCTGTAGGCATCATGGCCATGCACTGCAAACACCTAATCCACATTTCTACCGACTACGTTTTTGATGGCAATAAGGGGGGGGCTTATACAGAAAACGACAGACCAAACCCACTGAATATCTATGGCGCATCCAAATTAGCTGGGGAAAAATTGGCTCTGGAAAATAATGCCAACAGTATTGTTATCCGCACATCATGGCTTTATTCGGAATATGGCAATAATTTCGTGAAAACCATGCTCCGTTTGGGACAAGAAAAAGACTCTCTTGCCATTGTATCCGACCAGATTGCCGCCCCCACCTATGCGGGCGATCTAGCCCAGATCATTTGTAAGATTGCCTCAGAGCCTCAAAACTACAAATCAGGCATCTACCATTACTGTAGTGATGGCAAAGCCTCTTGGTATGACTTTGCCAAGGAGATATTCCGCCTTCGCAATATCCCCATGGAGCTTCGCCCTATTCTCACCAAAGACTACCCCACGCCGGCACAGAGGCCCTTGTATTCTTTATTGGATAATTCTAAGATCAAACACGATATGGATATCAAAATACCTAATTGGCAGGAGAGTTTAAAAAAATGTCTAGAAAGAATGTCTTAGTTACCGGTGGAGCCGGCTTTATTGGCTCGAACTTTGTTCCTTATTTTTTACAAACTTACCCAGACACCCATTTAGTGAACCTAGACAAACTCACCTATGCTGGGGACTTAGAAAACCTAAAAGAGGCAGAAGGCCAGCAAAACTACACATTTGTGAAGGGGGATATTTGTGACCGAGCCTTGGTAGAAGAGTTGTTTGCAAAATATCACTTCCAAGGGGTGATTCACTTTGCCGCCGAATCCCATGTGGACAATTCCATTAGTGGACCCGATGCTTTTGTACAAACCAATATTGTGGGCACATTCAATCTTTTGGATACAGCCAGAAATTATTGGATGAATGGGCCTTTTGAAACCAAAGAAGATTATGCCAATGCTCGCTTTCATCATGTATCCACCGATGAGGTCTACGGCAGCCTTGGAGATACGGGGCTTTTTAGCGAAACCACCCCTTATGCACCAAACTCTCCCTACTCTGCCTCGAAGGCCAGCTCTGACTTTCTAGTGCGCTCCTACTTTCACACCTATGGCATGAATGTCGTAACCACGAACTGTTCAAACAATTATGGCCCCAAGCAGCACACAGAAAAACTAATTCCAACTATCTTAAGAAAGGCTCTGTCACAAGAACCAATACCTATTTATGGTGATGGCAAAAATGTTAGAGACTGGCTCTACGTCTTAGATCACTGTAAAGGAATCGATCTTGCCTTTCGCAAGGGCCGCAGCGGCGAAACTTATAATATTGGCGGCAAGAACGAGCGCACGAATTTAGAAATAGTTCACCGCATTTGTGAAATTTTAGACAAAAAATGCCCTGTAGATCGACCTTATAGTGAGCTAATCAGCTTTGTTAAAGACCGTCCTGGACACGATAAACGCTATGCCATTGATGCTAGTAAAATTGAAAACGAGCTTGGCTGGCAAGCCGATGAAAACTTTGAAAGCGGAATTGAAAAGACCATTGATTGGTATTTAAATAAAATATCATGAAACTTTTATTTACGGGCAACTACCTGCCTGATTATAATCGTACGGCTATAATAAAAAAGGGATTAGCCCAGCTTGGTCACACTGTATTCGAGCTTCCGTTTGAGAAAAAAAATAAGAAGATAGCACATGAAATACAGAAGCTCGCAAAAAATGTGGACGCTGTATTTCTTCCTTGTTTTACACATAAAGAAGTGAGTTTTGCAAAAAAACATATTAACGGAAAACCTCTAATTTTTGACCCGCTTATATCTAGGTATCTAACGAAGGTTTATGATTACAAATTAGCAAGCCCCTATAGCTTGTCTGCAATTCGTAATTTCTATAGGGATAAAACCCCTATGCAAAATGCTGATCTAATATTTTGTGATACTAAGGCTCACAGAAACTACTTTCACCAAACCTTCAAAATTCCTCTAGATAAAATGCAGGTGCTATATATCGGCAATGACTTTGACAAGTTTTACCCTCTGGATAAGACCAAAAACAAACGATTTGTTGTGGGCTTTTATGGCGGCTTTATTCCCTTGCAAGGAGTTATGACCATTCTGCAAGCAGCCAAAGCTTTAAAGCACGAGGACATCGAGTTTAAACTAATAGGTAACGGCTTTGAATATGAAAAAGCTTTAAAATTCATTCAAGATAATCAGTTAAGAAACGTAAGCACCCCTGGCTGGTTAGATGAAGAAACTTTACACAAAGAAATATGCCAATTTGATATTGCACTAGGTATATTTGGAGATACACTTAAGTCTGACTTGGTAATCCCAAATAAAGTTTATCACTACGCCTCTTGCGGTCTACCGATAATTAACAAAGATAGCCCTGCTATAAGAGAGATATTCACTAAAGACGAAAACATATTGCTAGTGGAGCAAGGCTTTGAGTCTTTAGCAAACATGATTCGTGAGGTAAGACAAAATTATCAAGCCGACATAGGCAAGAGGGCATTTGAGCTTATGCGAGATAATTATAATGCTAAGAATATTGCAGAGACTTTTACAAAATCTATTGAGGCTTTGCTCTAGGCCTTCACCACATGGTCCGCGGGCTCACGGTAAACACCCCGAGTATCCACAATTAACTTTGCGTGCTTCAGTATTTGTGCATAATCAAAATCATCATGATTTGTAGCAACCAGCACACAATCATAATTCGCAATAACTTCTGGTTTTAGATCTACAGAAGACATGTCCCATGCTGCCCGGCGAATTTTAGGGAATTTCAGAACATAGGGATCTGAGTATTCCACCTTAGCCCCCATGGCCATAAGCTTCTCCATTAGAACCACAGAAGGACTCTCCCTCATATCATCCACATTCTTCTTATAGGCAATGCCCAAAACCAAGATCTTAGAGCCATTCACAGCTTTTTGTGAGCGATTTAAGCCCTCACTCACCTTGGAGACTACATAGTCCGGCATAGCAGTATTCACCTCACCAGCTAGCTCTATAAAACGGGTATTGACGTCGTACTCACGAGCTTTCCAAGTTAAGTAAAATGGATCAATGGGGATACAGTGTCCCCCCAAGCCTGGGCCAGGATAATAGGGCGTAAAACCAAAAGGCTTGGTACTGGCAGCAGCTATTACTTCATGAATGTCGATTCCCATTTTATCGGCTACGATCTTCATCTCATTGACTAGCCCAATATTCACAGCACGGTGAATATTCTCCAGCAGTTTGGTCATCTCAGCTGCCTTCATGGATGATACGGGCACAACTTGGTCGATCACTGCCCCATAGAGTGCAAGCCCATGCTCTAAACATAGCTTACTGTATCCACCACAAATCTTGGGTATTGTGCGGGTCGTATATTTTGGATTCCCTGGATCTTCTCTTTCAGGGCTATAAACTAAATAATAATTTTTACCCACCTTAAAGTCTCTAGTCTCAATATAAGGTAAAATCACTTCTTCCGTGGTTCCCGGGTAAGTAGTCGACTCCAAAGAAAGGATTTGCCCTTCCTTTAAATAATCCTGAATGCTTTCCATTGTAGAAGTGATAAAGGACATATCCGGTTCGCGATACGCGTTTAAAGGTGTTGGCACACAAATGATCACTGCATCCACTTCTGAGACACGAGAAAAATCGCTAGTAGCTGATAAGTGTGCTGCTGCATCCTCAATACTTTTCGAAGAGATATGCTTAATATAACTTTGGCCTTGCGAAATTTTCTTTTCTTTTTCAGGATCAATATCAAAACCAATGGTTTCAAATCCTTCTTCGGCAAAGCGGATGGCCAATGGTAAACCCACATAACCCAGCCCAATGATTCCTATCACAGCGCGCTTTTCTTTGATTTTTTCTAATAGCTTTAACATGGCTCAATATTAAGGAATCTTAAGGGAAATAGCCAGTAATCCTAAAGTACTAGATTATCTAACATGTTGAGTCGCTGATCTTATTATGACAGCATAGAGCTCTTTTAAAAGAAATTTTAGAAAGTTGTGGAGAGTAAAAAAAGAAGCACAGCATCCTAGCTTTTGATTGAATTATTAATCAGCACTTATGCGCAAAAAACAAGCATATACTTTACTTATTATCTAAAGATGTACACGAATTTAGATCCAAAATTGATGAAATTGCAAGATAAGAAAGCTCCTGCCAGCATTGTGCCCTTAAAGAAAAGATGGGAATTATATGTTTGGTACACATTCAACGATACGGTACAAAGGTTCAAAGGAAGCTTATATGGTCATACTACACATTCTGCTGTTCACTAGCAGAACATATACAAAACGAATCAAATCTAGCAGTTATAATTTGTTAATCCGCTACCAACTAATTATTATGCACCAAGTATGATCTAAAATTGTCTTATATAGCATATTAGTATAGAAATCTTTTCATATGAAAATTACTTTATCTATAGTTACATATAATAATAAGTGCATCATAGGGCCAACTTTAGATAGTATAAATAAGCATTATGCTGGAAAAATATTGGTAGTGGATAATGCTTCTACAGATGGAACACGAGAATATTTAATGGATCTAGCTAATGATATTGATAACTTAGAGATTCTGCCACTTAAGACTAATATTGGCTTTGGTAAAGCGCATAATATTGCTATAGAAAAGATTGATAGTGACTATCATATTATTTGTAATCCCGATATTCGGTTGCGGAATGAAACTATCAGCAAGCTAGCAGAATACATGTCCAAAAGGCAGGATGTCGGTTTAGTTGTGCCTAAATTTTTTTATGAAGATGGGCATTTACAAGCTAGTAATCGTCAACTTCCTAGTATATTTGATTTATATCTGCGGAGATTTTGTCCCATGTTTTTACAAAGAATATTTCAAAAAAGAATGGAATGGTATGAAAATCTTCATCTAGGCTATGATTATGAGTATGAAGTGCCTAGTGTTAGTGGAGCGTTTTTATTCTGCCGAACAAATGTTTTAAAAAAAGTTGGTGGGTTTGATAAACGTTACTTTATGTATTTTGAAGATTCAGATTTGGGCCGCCAAATGCGTAATTTAGGGTACAGAACTATGTATAACCCTAATGCAGAGGTTGTACATGTTTGGCAAAGGCAAAATCATTCTTCATTAAAAATGACAATAGTATTTATTCGTAATGGAATTCGTTATTTTAATAAGTGGGGGTGGAAGATATTTTAAATATTTAGTATCTGATTACAACAGCTTGGGGCATTATTTTGACCTGCTGTAACAGGGCTAAAATTGCTCTTTACCAATAGTTCCAAATAATAATCTTGCGTTACTTTATATGAGTATATACGCAAGAAATTTTCAAAAAAATTGCATGGATGAAAAAAAAGAAATGTTTTTATGTTAAAGAACTAAAATATCTATTATAAATTTTATTTTCTGATTCAGATCCTATAAATTTATTCAAATCTTCTGGTGTGCCTATCCCATGCATTTGTTCAAAGTCGATATTATAAATGCCTATTTTATTCCCATTTTTAATGGCGTAATTATATGTTGGGCATGTGTAAAATTCATTGTTTACGCGGTCATTTCTAACAATCATATCTAGTGAACTACTAACAAAGGTACTGCCTTTGCTGTAAAAATAAACTCCAACAGTTGCTGTGTCAGAAATTGCCTCTTTTTCCTTGACTGCTGTTACAATACCATTTGAATTAGTTTTTACGTAAGACCATTTTGGGTTTCTCTCATGGTCAATAAAAGTTAAAATAGAGCCATCTAAATTACGTTGTTTAGCGTCTTTAATAAAATAGTTTATATCAAAGTCTACGAGCTGGTCAGAATTTGCTAAAAGTAGAGGTGTTTCATTGTTTATTATGTTGTGCGCGTATAATACTGTACAAACCATGCCCTCGGTTAAGTGGTCTATCTCGATAAATTCTACATTATACCTGTCTTTAATGAAAGCTACTGAATCAGCTTCATTGGCAATATGTTCTTTGCGCGCAACTAGAATATATTTAGCTTCAGGAATATATAGATTATCTAATACTCGAGCAATCATGGGTTTTCCATTTACATCTATAAAGGGTTTGGGCTTTTTATAGCCCACATTGGCAAAACGGCTACCTGCTCCAGCCATAGGAATTACAATGTTAATCATTAGGATCTCCTAAGTATTTATCATCGTTGGCACCAGGATGCTTTACTACTACAGTAGTCGTGTCTTGTAATACTTCAAAATCAGTTGATTCATATGGATTTATTACAATAATATCATCTTCTTTATATTCTTTGCCATTCATACGAACATGGCCACTTACAATTACAGTGATTTCTGTTGCTACTTTATGAAAGTGACGCTCTTCTTTTTCACCCTTCAAATACTTTTTTATGGCGACTTCTACATCGTTTGTTTTGAGAACGGTAGGTTGAAAATTACCTACAAACCATCCTTTTGTCATTTTATCTAATTTTTCTACATTCACTTCGGTACATCCAAATAAGCTCTAAGCTCTGTTATTTTGTCATTGTTCCACTCAAGTATATCTACACCTTCGAGCTTCGTATCGTCTAGTATTAGTATAAATTCTATCATTGTTTGCCCATTAATGGTTTCGTAAATATTTTTAGAGGTAAAGCTTAAGGCTTTACAGCCGTCAAAAATATTTCGCACTGCAGCGACTACCTTATCTTTACCTTCGAGTCTTTTAACGACAGGATCTTCTAGCACTATATCATCACTAAAAAGACTCACTATATTGTCAATGCTCTTATTATTAAAAGCCTCAATGTAATCTTTAGTTAGGGCTATGCTCATTGAATTTCTCCCGTTTGTAATCTCTAATCTTTTCAGGTGAATAAAACGAATGGAAGTTACTTCCATCTATTTGGTAATATCCTATGTTTTTATTATCTAATATTAATTGGTTTAGACACGGAGCAGTAAAAAATATTCCATCTATGCTGTCATCGTTTTCTATTGTCTTCATTGCTGCAGAAAAAAAGTATTTAGCTTGCTTAAAGTAGTAAAAGCCAGCAATAGCACTTTTGCTTAATGGTTTTTTCTCTGCTGTTTCAACTACATAATCACCATTTATTCGAGCATATGACCATTTAGGGTGGACTGAATTAAATGTGATTATGCCGGCATCTAAATTTCTTTTTTTAAAGTCGTTAACAATGTCGTTGATATTCTCGCTAATAATTTGGTCGCCATTAGCTATAATCAGTTCTTTGTCTGGATCAATATGCTCCAAGGTTACAAGACATGAGCATAGAGCACCTTTTGTTTCTCCAGGCATTTTTACTACTTCACATTTATGATCAGTCAAAAGCTTTAATACGTTATCTAAATGAAATTTTTCACAGTCTAATTGGTTTACTGCAAAAACAAACTTTTTGTCTTTTAGGCTGACATAGTTTTCTATACAGTGCTGTATGATTGGTTTGTCATTGATTTCAATTAATGGTGTGGGAAATACATAGTCTGATTTCTTAAAAAAATTCGACTTTCCAGCAAGAGGAATAAGTATAGTAATCATATTAGCTCTCCAACATACGAATTCTATTTCTGATGTTATCTAGATTTACTTCATTTACATCTTCAACTTTTAGAAGATGTGCATTGCTAGCCATGGCAGCTTTAACTCCGTTTTCATTGTCTTCTACGATCAAGCATTCATCTGGATTTACTTCTAATTTTTTGATTGCTAAATTATAAATGTCAGGGGCAGGTTTAGGTTTCTCAACATCTTGGTTTGACAAGAAAAAGTCTAAATAAGGCATTAAGTCTGCCTTATCCATCATAATTTCAATAGATTGGCGAATAGAGTTAGAACAAACAGCCACTTTATAGCCATCAGATTTTAATTTAGATAAAGCATATTGGTGGTGAAAGGTTGGCTTACAGTATTTGTGTACTGCATCTATTGTATATTTTTGTTTTAAACGATTAATGAAAGAGTGTAGTCTTCTTGGTAATCCTCTCTCTACAGAAAGCATTTCAAGTTTTTTTTTGGTGGGTAAACCATCGTAAGTGACAAGGTGATCATAGCGACTAATAGTGGTACCAAATAGACCTAAGGCTTTATTAAGCGCCTCATAATGCCAGTCTTTCGCTTCAATCAATACCCCGTCCATATCAAAAATCACGGCTTTAATCTTATTTGTCATTGAAATACTCCCTAGCTTCTTCGGGTTTATCTGTGCATAATAAAATACCTTCAGGTTGGATTGCATTAAATTTTTGTTTTAAAGTAGCCCACAATTCTTTTTCGTTACGAGAATGAAGTTCTGGTGAAACTATGCATATATCATGATTTTCTTTCTTATTTTTGAATAAACTATCTAATAAAGTAGAGGTGATAAAATTGCCTCCAAAGTCATCAAGCCATATGCCATTTGCATTTTCGAGCAAGATACTATCTGTTTCATATTCTGAATACCTTATGTAATTTTTTACATTCCTGCTCTGGTATTGAAGTAGGTCTGGAATAGAAGCATCAAAACAAAAATAACGGGTAATTTCATACCTTTCTATAGCCTCCAAGAGCAAGCGTTGCAAGCCATCAGCCTTTATATTTAGAGCAAGGGGCAGCTCTAGGTCATATGATTTGTATATTTCAAAGAATGTACTAACAGGCATGGACTCTGGGGTGGCAATGTCATGGGAGATCACAAGTTTGCCATTATAATCTCTGATGTCTGTCTCGGTGCCAAAACCTAATTTAAAAGACCTTTCAAAAGCATCTGCACTATTTTTTTCATTAGAATTTATCCAGTATCCACGATGTGAAATTATTTTTATATTAATGTCTAGACACATAATTCTTTATACTACGCAAAAGCCGCGGGATTTTTGAGTTATTATGAAGGGCATCCCTGGAAATCATTGTAAGCGAGGTTTTTTTTACATAATTTTCAAGCTCCTTCTGCCAGTGTTTGGCTTTAGCTAGTTGAAAAAATTTACCCCCTACTGCTTCAAATACCGCCTTAAAATTGTCGAGTTCTTCATGATCAGAACAGAGTTGTTGAAGAATTGCAGGTTGTTCTGGCCCAACGAGAACTACCCCTAATCCATTAGAGTGGTTAAATGTAAACGCAGGATAATTTTGAGACACTTCTTGCCAAAATTTATGTACACCAAAATTATCTGATACAACTTCAGTATCATGCATCAAAACAATAGATTTCTTAGATAATTTAGGTAGCCAGGTCTCAAAATCATGCTTGCATGCCTCGTAAGTATGCAGGCCGTCTATGTGAAGTATATCTATGGATTGATCCTCAAAATACTGCAGAGCTTCATCAAAATAAGCTCGTATTAGTGTAGTGTTTGGACAATTGCTATCAAAGTAATCTTTTACAACAGAGTAGACTTCTTCACCATAGTTTCCGGTAGTTGAGTCTCCTTGCCAACAATCAATTCCATATATTTTAGAATCTAGGTTCAGCTCTCTAGTAGCTTGCGAAAAAGTAGCCAAACTGTCGCCTCTAAATACTCCTAATTCAACAATCCTGCTAGGTTTCGCCACTTCTAGCAACCAGTATAAAAAAGATAAATGACCATGAAAGTCTATAGCCTGAGTTAAACGGTTGGGCACAAACCGTAAACATTTGGAGAAATTATATTTTTTCATTATAAACCCTTTGTACAGAAGGCAACGCTATTGTATCTAAATGAGTAAAGATTTGTCAATATGGCTAGGTGTAAAATTAACTCTGTTTTAAGTTATTGTTTTGAGAAAAATAGGAATTTTCTTACTCCGCTTAAAAGCCTTTGCATAAGCTAGTTTCTTGCATTTTATACATTTATTACTTATCTATCAAACAGTAATTCTAACGCGCGGATATCAAAGTATGATTTCAACATTAAGTGATTTTTTAAGTGGAACATTTAGACTTGCTGCCTTTGAAACAAAAAAACGTTCATATGGCTCTTATTTAGGGTGGTTGTGGAGCATAATGTCTCCGCTCTCACAAATCTTTGTTTTTTATTTTGCAGTAAAATATGTTTTTAAGGCAGGAAGAGACGATTTATTCTTATGGTTAACAAGTGGTTTAGCCGTATGGAATGTAATTAACACATCAATGGTTAAGGCATGTAATAGTTTGTTGTCACGTAGAGCTTTATTGCAAAGCAGTAATGCAAAGATGATTAAATTGGTTTTTGCAGATTTGGTTGCAGAAATGTTTGTTTTAGCACCGCTATATTTAATAGCTGCAGCTATCTCTATTTACTATAATGGCATACATATCAATTTGCTATTTGTACCCCTACTTGTGCTTACACTTACATTTTTCTTGTTGGGGCTAGGGGTAATATTAGCTGTAGCCACTCCATTCTTTCGTGATTTACCTCATTTAATGACTCTCGGTTTGTCGGTAATGTTTTGGTTTACACCGATTGCTTACAGTAAAGTGCAGCTGAGTGAAAAATTGCGCTTGATTTTATATCTAAATCCATTCACTTACTTTGTGGAATTTTCACAGTTAACATTTGGCGCAGAACCTATGCCTTTGTGGGTAGTTGTGGCGCCAATATTAATCACGATTGTGATTACTGTGATGGGATTTTGGTTTATTGAGAAAATAGGAAGAAAAATGGTGATTATCTTATGACAGTCACGGTGCGCTTAACAGATATTTGTTTGGATGTATCTGCAAATCAGCAGCATCAAACTTTAAAGGGCTTGTTCCTACGTAGAACTAGAAATCCCCGACAAATCAATCGAATATTAGACGTGCCTCTTTTTGAGGCAAAAAAAGGTGACAAGATATGTGTGGTTGGCAGAAATGGACAAGGCAAAACAACATTGCTTAAAGTGATTTCAAAGATTTACAGACCTACAGCGGGTACTGTTTGGACATCATTCAAGCCTACGGCAGTATTAGCTGCAGGCATTGGCTTAGAGGATGATTTTACGGTTCAAGAAAATATTGAGTTCACACTTTTGCTAAACAATATAAGCGCTAAAAGAATGGCTAAAATTAGCCAATCGATTCTTGAATTCTGTGACTTACAACAAGATCGGAAGAAACAATATAAACATTTGTCCTCTGGTTATAAAAGCCGCTTAGCCTTTGCCATAGCCATATCTAATGAGCCTAAAATATTGGTCTTAGATGAGGTTTTAGGTGGTGGAGATGAATTTTTCATGAAAAAGGCTAGTCGTAAATTAAAAGATAGCATTATTCAGTCTGAAACTGCATTTATAGCAACCCACGGCCCAGATGATTTTAGAGATATTTGTAATAGGATTATTGTTGTTGATCAGAGTAAAATAGTTTTTGATGGGAAATTCGATCAG
This sequence comes from Bdellovibrionaceae bacterium UBA3535, assembly GCA_002376845.1. Taxonomy (GTDB): domain Bacteria; phylum Bdellovibrionota; class Bdellovibrionia; order Bdellovibrionales; family UBA840; genus UBA3535. Next base: position 50,180 of record DFOS01000012.1, read on the forward strand.
GGACTCAGTTTCTATAGAAATTTGTTTGATTAAGGGGTTGTAGAGATGAAAATTAGTGTTATCATATGCGGCTTAGTTCGAGATTCTGATAGATTCTGTGATAAATTACAGCAATTCTATAATTGGACTAAAGAAGGCTTTGTTGATGAGGTGATATACTCAACTTGGATTGGCGAACTAGCTTCCTATCCAGCAGTAAAGGCAAAGTTAAATAAAACCGGAGTTAAAGTAATTGAAGTAGAGGAGCCTCGACTGGTATTAAAGGGTGGCCACCAACTACATCAAATGACGTCCTTGTATTACGCAATAAATGAAATTGAAGATGAAGATAAATATGTGTTAAAGACGCGAGTTGACTTGGCAGATAATCATGCAGATATGTTGCATGAATTCACCTCTGGAACGGAAGCCACAGATGATTTTCTCGGCGTAGGCTTGAAAAATAAAATAATAGTTGAAAATTCACAGCTTTTATACCCCTTTTTGCAAGGAGATGCTCAGTTTTACGGTAAAAAGTCTGATATTGCGAAGCTAGTCAATCTATCAAATGAAATGGAGGTTGTGTACAACCGTTTAGCGGTAGAGCAAACCTTCTTTTTTGAGCCCTTTAAAAATATAGAGATATTTAAAACACACTTTTATTGGAATTTACCTCATATATCCGATGTAGCACATAGGCGTGATGAGCAATTAGATTTTTTGAGTAAATCGACTTATATGAGAGAGTGTATTGAGGCATGGTGGATTGTTTTAGATGCATATTTTAAAATTGGCTGGGCTCCTCGTTTTGATTTTGTTAAATACGGTGAAATTAAAGACTTCATTTCTGCCTGCAATTATGTTGGAGATGAAAAGTTCATAGGTGGGGATAAATCTGATGTTATAGCATGTGATAGTTTTGTGAAATCTTTGATGAAATCTTTTTCACCTGAGCGAATTGAATCGCTAAAGCAGCGAATGCAGAGAGCAGAAAATAAGGGGCCTTTTGGAATAAAAAAGAATGTATTTGAGGAGTATGAAGAATTTCGCCTGAAATTTAGTGACTTACCGTCACCTAAGGCATGTTTGAATAAAGGAAATAATACCCTGAAAGTAAAAGGAGCGGCTCAACACTTTTTTGTTAAAGATCAAAATGACCAGGCCAGCTCTAGGTATCATGAGCAAGTTACTATGCTTCGTAGAGAAAATGATTTTCTAAAAAAACAATTGAATATTTCCTATTCTAATACTGTGTTACATCGAATACTAAACAGAGTTATGCCACGCCGACTTATAGAATTCTGTAAATACAGAATGCCAAACCTAACAGGCTTTTATGCAAAATATTTCATGAAAAAGGTAGATTGAAATGTCATCTTGTTTTACCCTCCTTGAACTAATGTACTTAAAAGCAAAAGTACGATCTCAAGACAAGATATTAAATTATGTAAGGCACTATCCTGTTAGAACCATTCTTAGAAGTGTTTTTTTTCCGATAGAATTATCTCAGAAAATCTTTCGGCTTCTATTTTTCACTAAATCTAGTGGCCCCAAAGGTAGTGAGATTAATAGAAAGCACTACAAATTGTTGCATGGAAACCAGGGAAACTACTGTAAAATTGTAAGTGAAAAACTTGAAACTGCTGATTCGGGACATGACTGTTCTAAAGTAAATATTATTTCAGATAATGAAAAACTTGCAATTGTTCACAGTTATTACCGTGAGGAAGCAATAGAAGCATTGAATCACCTTAAAGAATTCCATGATTACGATGTAGTAGTAACTTCACCATTAGAAGATATGTATGCTTTGGCTGCTGACATCATACCCTCAGAGCGTTTATTTTTTTTTCAAACAGAAAATAGGGGACGAGATGTATTGCCTTTTTTATTAGTCTGTAATTATCTAGATATCAAAAAGTACAAATATTTTTTGAAATTTCATACTAAGCGATCTTCCCACTTATCTGATGGCGGCTTTTGGTTTTATCAAAATTTGTATGCGCTTTTAGGAAGTCATACACTAAATAGTCAGTTATTAGATTTGATTGGTAGTGATAAGCCAGTGATTGCTGGCGTTAAATCCTTGGAATTGAAAGATCACTTTAAGCAAAACAGAAAGTGGTTACGTTTTCTTATTACAAATATTGATGGTATAGATAATGGGTCTTTTATAGCTGGAACCATGTTTTTAGGTAATAAATTATTTTTAGAAAATCTGCAGAAAGAAAAAATGCATGAACTTCCATTTGAAAATGAAAATGGACAGCTAGATGGCACTTTAGCACATGCAATAGAGCGCTTCATTGGGTATTATGCTTTATTATGTGGCGGGAGATGTGTTGATTTTGAAGAATTATTCAAGTTGAGGAGATCTTAGAGTGCAGAAGGTTATCCTTTTAAATGGTGCTATTAGAGATGTTGAAGAAATATATTTAATTATCGACTATGTTTATCATGTCATAAATAAAGCAAAAACTCATGTAGATGTTGTTATATCAACATGGCATGAAGACGTTGAATCTAACCCTGAATTATTTAAGTGGATGGCCGGGCTAGGGGTAAAGGTCGTAGGGTCTCGCTCTCTGAATCACGGTGGACCTGCAAACATCTATCGACAATGGCGAACGATGGAGGCTGGAGTTGATTTAATAAGTAGATATTACGGTGAAAATGCCATTGTTTTAAAAGGTCGCACGGATAAATTCTTACTGCGTAAAGATGTAGTAGAGTCATTTGTTAGCGTAGACTTGGATGCCAATGTAATGCAAGACTTGATTGCAAGTGAAAAATTAGCTTTAGAGCATATATCTGTGAGCCTTCCTTTTATGGCCAAAGATATGGTTTATTTAGGCACCCTTAAAGCTATGCGTAAGGTTCTACACTATTCAGTTCGTACAAAATTAGTTGCAGACAATATTTATAATGGCATAGGGCCAGAATGTTTTTTGTGGCTTGAATTTGCCAGAGATGATTCTGCTGTTATGGGTATTATTCAGACTACGGATTTACGATTTCTATCTAATAAAATAGTAGATATGGAACAAAACTTTATAATTAATACTCGTTTAGATAAAAAACCACTATCTGATTTAAGATGGGATAATTTAAGCAAGAAAGAGATTTATTTGTATCAGAAGTGGTTTATAGTCTTTGAGCGTGAATTCTGTTTTCTTACTGATGTTCTTCCATGCCAGCCTCTCGATCCGTGGATAATTACAGAAGGTATTTGGAAATATATAACAGGTGGACGACCAGAGTTTGATGAAATAAAAGGCTTGATTTCTTGTGAAAGCGTAGCGTTTGTAGATGTGGTGGATAATTATATTAACTCTACATTAGAGTACCACTTCGATGATAAAGGTGAATATGAAATTAGTGCTAGTCTCAAATCTGAACAAGATAATATCTATAATAATACAAGCCGTGAATATTCTGATATTGTGCTCATACGTAGTAAAATAATTAAGACCGAACTTGCCAGCACAAAACCTAATTGTTTGAGCCTTAAGAAATCAATTTATTGGAATATAAAGCAAAGAGATCGAACCACCCTAGAAATGGTGTATAATTGGATTTTGTCTAAAGATGAAAAGTTAAAGTATGTAGATAGAAGTGAACAGGTCTTTGTAATAGAAAGAATGCTTGATTTTTTTACGTTCTCTCAAGATCATGTCAAAATTAAAGAGTCTATCAGTAAAATCCCATATTATTATGCCACATCACCTTCTCTGAGAACAAGGTTAGCAGAATACTACTTTAGTAAAAGACAGTTGTTGCGAGCTTTGTATTGGTTTTATAGAGCATATAAAGATGACAATAAAAGTCTTGGTGCCTGTCATGGCTTGGGAAGCACTTTATTAGATTTGCGACTGCCAAAACTAGCCTTGAAGTACTTAAGACTTGCTCATAACATTTCTCCTAATGATCAAACCGCGCTATTTACTTTGCTCAAAGCTTTAATTCGTTCTGGAAAGAAGGATGAGGCTTATATAGTTTTTAAATCTCTATCTGGCGAATTAAAGCATGAAGCAGAAAGGCTTTTGAAATGATTTCTAAGGTACGATTATTTCCAGGCAAACAATTGCGTCTAGCATTTAGCGTTCATTCTCCAAAAAACATGACATTTAAATCATTTTGTAGGGAAGTAAAAAAAGCGAAGAAGCTATTGCCTAGTAATATAAACTTTGATGAAAGCTTCTATCTAGATGCAAATCCTGATGTTAAAGAGTCTGTTAGTAATGGAAGATTTTATTCAGGATATGTTCATTATTTATTAGTGGGTCAGCATGAAAAACGGATTTATAGTACATTAGAGCTATCTAAAAAGTTGTCTATTAGAGCGCAAATACCTGACGAGGAGCTATTTAGGCCTGTGCATAACTTACCTTTAGACAGGTTTAATATGTCTTACGATTATGATAGTCGAAAAGATGTTGGTGTGATAGTAATACCCCATTTACAAAGAAAATTATTCTTTGCAGGTTATGTTAGTTTTTTTAATGATATGTCTAAGTTAAGAAATCTGTATTCGGAAGTAATCATCATTACTTTATTTAAAGATGTAGAACCGGACTTAATTGAAGACAAATTTGATACTATATCAGTAGTTTATTACCAAGATGTAAAAAGTCTACCAAGAAAACCAAAGTCTATAACATGCTTTGATCAGGCAACATATTTTTATTGCAAGAATGTTTTTAATATGCCTGATAAGACAGTCTACTATTGCCAAGATTTTGAGGCTGGATTCTACCCTTTTGGCAGCTTATATATACGAGCTCAGCGAGCATTGCTAGAGTCAAAAAATATAATACTGTCTACTAAGATTTTGTATAAAGATTTAGTAAGTCGCGGTTTCTTAAAGGATGCAAACATTTACATTACTAGTCCTCATATCTCAGTTATTGAAGGTATTGAGTTAGATAAGAACAAGAAAATATTTTGCTACTTTCGTCCTGAAAAATTTAATACGCGTAATTTACCAGAATTAATCATAGAGTTTGTCGAAGACTTTTGTGAAAAATATGATGGGTACGAACTATATTTGGTCGGAACTAATGGCACCTGTTATTCTTATACTATTCGTAGTAATTTAGTTTTTGTAATTAATAAGTTGGATAAAATGGAATACCTCAATTTACTTAAAAGTGTAGATTTAGTAGTAGCCTTGATTTACTCATCTCACCCAGGTGTCATTGCTTATCAGGCTGCGGCCTCTGGAATACCTACAGTTACAAATACATTTTTTACTCGTGGCAAAGAAGAAATAAATTTACTTTCTACCAATATCGTGCCTTATAACCCTGTAAGAGATGATTTGTTAGGGATTGTTGAGCAGGCATTGACAATAAAAAAGGGAGAAAAGAATTTTAATGACTCTCTGTACTCAGGTAATGAAACGAAAAGTTTGGTAGAATTTTATAATAAATTATAGTACTTGAAATATGGTATTTCTAAAGGCGGCTTGTGCTTATACGCGTTTCATGCGTTAAAGGCTTTGTCTATGATTCTGACCATTAGGTTTATGATCAAAAATAACTAATTTTCACTTTTGTTAAGTATGAACTATATGCATATGAAAGACTTTTGGCTACTTGGTCTAGTTGGAACTCTAAAAAAAGATAGTTTTGCTAGATTTGCCTCATACTGGTAGTTTGCATATCTACTTTCTAGCTTAACCATTACTATAGCTCCACAAATTAAAAAGGCTCCCTATTAGGAGCCCTTGATGTAAGTAGATTGCAAGTGTTAGCACTAGGCTTTCTTCTTCGTAGTTTTCTTTTTTGCTTTCTTTTTAGAAGCTGTTTTTTTGCTCGCGGATTTCTTTTTTGTCTTCTTTTTGGCCGCAACCTTCTTGGCTTTTTTTACAGCCTTTTTCTTTGTCGCCTCTTTCTTTTCTGCCGCTTTTTTTGCTGACTTATCGGCTTTGGGCTTGGCCTCTGTGGCCGCTTTCTTTTCCGTACCCTCTTGCTCGTTCACAGCTTTTGGCAACTCATAATCAACAAATTCGATAATCGCCATCTCCGCAGCATCACCGGGGCGACGACCCACCTTCAGAATACGAGTATAACCACCAGGGCGATCCTTAAAACGTGGTGAAATGTCCTTCATGATGACCGATACGGCCTTCTGGTTAGGGTATTTCGCCAAAAGGGTACGCTGTGCATGCAAGCTGCCCTTTTTGCCCGTAGTCACCGCACGCTCTACATGGCGACGCAGCTCTTTGGCTTTTTCCACAGTGGTGCGAATCCGGCCATGCTCCACTAAGGAGTATACCAAATTTCTCAAAAGAGCTTTTCTGTGGCCTGTTTCTCTATCAAAAGTTTTAACTCTACGCTTGTGTCTCATCGCATCACCTTCTTATCTTCTTACGACTCTCCGATACCTGTTCCCATACCCGTGGGCGCTGCCGCAGGGGCTGCCTGCGCCGCACGATTGCGTGCATAGGTATCTGGATCCCAATCTTTAGGTGGCCAACCGTCGATTTTCATACCAAGGGTTAAGCCCATTTCAGTTAGCAATTCTTTGATCTCGTTTAATGATTTACGACCAAAGTTTTTCGTTTTTAACATTTCCGCCTCGGAGCGAGTTACTAGCTCCCCAATATAACGAATGTTGGCATTCTTTAAGCAGTTCGCCGAACGCACGGAAAGTTCAAGATCATCCACAGAACGGAAAAGATTCTCGTTTAATTGCGGTTGATCGTCTTCTTTTTCTACTTCTACTTTTTCTTCCGTTTCATCAAAGTTAATGAAGATTTGTAGCTGCTCTTTTAAAATTTTAGAACCTAGAGCTACGGACTCTTCCGGCTTTAAGGAACCATCAGTCCACACTTCCAAAGTCAATGCATCGTAATCTGTTTTTTGCCCCACACGCGCAGCGCCTACTTGGTAGTTTACACGGCGAATGGGACTGTAAAGAGAATCTACGGCAATAAAACCTACTGGCAGATCTTCACTTTGATCATCGGCATTTACATAGCCGCGGCCAAAGCGAACCAGAAGCTCACACTTAAAGTTGGCAGCTTCTCCTAGGGTTGCAATATGCTGATCAGGGTTGATCACTTCAATGCCCTCAGGAATCTGAATATCAGCAGCCGTTACCGTGCCAGCACCTTGCTTGGATATCACAAGAGTTTTTGGCTCAGGGCTGAACTGACGAAAGCGGACTTCTTTTAAGTTCAAAATAATGTCTGTTACATCTTCCATTACTTCTGGAATGCTGGTGAACTCATGCAATACGCCTTCAAAGCGAACGGCCGCCACAGCAGAACCCATCATGGAATTTAACATAGTACGACGAAGAGAGTTACCTAGGGTAACACCATAACCACGCTCTAGTGGACGAATCTGAAAACGACCATAGGTATCTGTGGATTGTTCTTTATCTAGTTCATAAGTGGTGGGTTGAATCAACTCTCGCCAAAATTTATAATAATGCTTTTGCATCGTATCTCCTTGGGGCTTGCAAAAATTTAATTATACTCTTCTACGTTTTGGTGGGCGACATCCATTGTGCGGAACGGGGGTAATGTCACGCATAGAAGTCACTCGCAAACCAGCATTGGCAATGGCCCGTACTGCTGGTTCTCGGCCTGCGCCTGGCCCTTTTAAAAATACAGCGCAAGTTTTCATGCCGTTTTCCATTGCCTTTTTCACAGCATCTTCTGCTGCAACTTGTGCAGCAAAAGGTGTACCTTTACGGCTACCTTTAAAACCCAGGTGACCGGAGCTCGACCAAGCAACTGTGTTGCCCTGAACATCCGTTACCGTAACAATCGTATTTCCAAAGCCACATTTGATAAACACATTGCCATTGGGAATATTTTTTTTCGCTTTCTTTTTTGTCGTCTTAGGCGCTGCCATTCAAACTCCTACTATTTCTTCTTATTCGCTACAGTTTTCTTCGGACCTTTTCTGGTACGAGAATTATTTCTAGTGTTTTGTCCACGTACGGGAAGTCCTTTGCGGTGACGAAGGCCACGATAGCTTCCTAGATCCACGTGACGTTTGATATTCATAGAGATTTCACGGCGAAGATCCCCTTCTACAGTGTACTCGCCTTCGATCAAACGTCGCAGCTTACCAATTTCATCTTCGGTAATTTTATCGCTTCGCAAATCACGATCAACTTTTGCTTTATCACACAGATCCGCCGCAGTCTTGCGACCAATGCCGTAGATATAAGTTAATGCTACTTCCATTCTTTTATTTCTAGGTAAATCTACACCTGCAATACGAGCCATGTTTTACTATCCTTGCCGTTGTTTGTGTTTCGGATTAACGCAAATTACACGAACCAATCCACCACGTTTAATAACTTTACAGTCCTTACAAATCTTTTTTACTGAAGCTCTAACTTTCATCGTAAACCCTCGTTATTTATGAAGAATTTCTTCTTCTTCATATAAAATGCCTAAGAGACCGGAAAAACTAACATTTAGTGTCGTTTGTGTCCAGCCGTTTGTAATTTTCTTTCATGCCTATTCCACAGACAATTGCTGTAGAATTCGCCCATATACCTCATCCGTAGACCCTTCTCCCGAAATGGCCGAGTAGATCCCTTTGGTTTTATAATAATCAATCAAAGGCAGCGTATTTTCCTTATAGGTCTGCAATCGAGTTTTAATTGCTGCCTCAGTATCGTCTTTTCGCTGCTTTACATCTCCACCGCATAGATCGCAAACACCCTCTGCTTTTGTCGGGTGAAATTCTACGTGATAAGAGGCTCCACAATTGGAGCAGACCCGGCGCCCAGTAAGGCGTTGCAAAAGCTTGTTCTCATCTACGTCAATAAATAGGGCTTGTTCCAGCTTTCGATCCATCTTTTCTAAAATCTTTTCCAAACCCTCTGCCTGCACCGTCGTTCTTGGAAAACCATCCAAAATCACATCTTTGCCCTGTAAATCTTTTAGGGTCTCCTCTACCAGCGCGATGGTAATATCATCGGGCACTAGATTACCGGCATCCATCAAACTTTTGGCCTTTTTACCCAGCTCGGTCTCGTTTTTAATGGCATTACGAAAAAGATCACCGGTGGATACATGCACCATGCCCTTTTCTTTTACCAATTTTGCCGACTGCGTGCCTTTACCAGCTCCTGGCGGCCCAAAGAGAAGGAAGATCAATACTGCACCCTCCGCTGACGAACCTTACGACCTTTCATGAAGGATTCATATTTTTGGTTCAATAAGTGTGATTGAACTTGTTGCGAAGTATCTAGGGCCACACCAACCAGAATGAGCAGCGACGTTCCGCCAAAATAAAAAGGAATATTAAAATACTTATTTAAAATAACCGGCAAAATACAAATTAAACTCAAGTAGATCGCACCGCCAACCTGAATGCGCTCCAATACTTTTTGGATATAATCCGAGGTCTCTCGCCCGGCACGGATACCAGGAACAAAGCCGCCATACTTTTTCAAGTTATCCGCCACCTCTACTGGATTAAAAACGATCTGCGTGTAGAAGAAACAAAAGAAAACTACCATACCGATAAAAAGCACATTGTATAGCGCGCCTGTCGGAGAGAGTGTATCACGCAAGCTTACTAGCCACGGAGTTTCCACAAACTGGGTCATGGTAGCAGGAAATAGTAATAATGAAGAAGCAAAGATGGGTGGAATCACACCTGAGAAATTGATCTTCAACGGCAAGTGCGACTCTGGCGCATTCATGGCTTGCTTGCCCATTCCGCGTTGGGAATATTTGATCTTAATACGACGTTGAGCCACTTCCATAAAGATAATAAAGCCCACAGTAAAAATCATAAATGCCAATAGGATTAAGGCAAAAAAGAAACTAAATTCTCCGCTTTGTACCAAGGAAACCAATTGCATGGATCCTTGCGGAATGGTGGCTGCAATACCGGCAAAGATAATGAGTGAGGCACCATTACCTACACCGCGATCGGTGATTTGCTCGCCAAGCCACATAAGAAAACAAGTTCCGGCCGTAAGAGTGATTACCGTCATAACTTCAAAAGGCAAAACTCCTACTTTAGCAGACATAACTAAAGACTCACCTGCAGGACCCGTTTGTGATTTTAAAAAGGAAGTAATACCGATGGCTTGTACAATGGCCAAGCCTACGGTTCCGTAGCGAGTAAATTGATTGATTTTTTTTCTACCAGGCTCGCCCTCTTTTTTTAAGGCCTCTAGCTGCGGCACTACAGTTGTTAGCAGCTGCATGATGATCGAGGCAGAAATATAGGGCATGATCCCCAATGCGAATACAGAGAACTGCGATAGGGCGCCGCCGGAAAACATATTAAATACGCCAAAGATACCTGTAGACTGGGAGCTAAAAAACGCAAGTACCGCTTCTGTGTTTACCCCCGGGGTCGGAACATGAACACCAAATCGGTAGATCACCATGGCAAATAGAGTAAAAAAGATGCGTTTTTTAAGATCAGAATTTTTAGCTAAGTTGTCTACAGCTGACATGCGAATCCTTGCTTATTTAAGTTTTAATTTTCAATGACTTCGGCTTTACCACCAGCCTTCTCAATGGCCTCTTTTGCTTTTGCACTAAACTTGTGAGCTTTTACCGTAAGCGCTTTATCCAAAGTTCCATTGCCTAATACCTTTAGCATGGAACCTTTTTTCAAAACCCCTGCTTGGATCAAAGACTCAGCTGTCACTTCACCGTCAAAACGGTTCAGATCACTGAGATTTAATAGTTCATAGCTTTTGCGGTTTGGGTTGGTAAAGCCAAACTTAGGAATACGGCGCCATAGTGGCATTTGTCCGCCCTCAAAGCCGCGGCGAACACGCCCGCCCGTTCTAGCTAACTGGCCCTTGTGCCCCTTGGCGGAAGTTCCACCAAGGCCACTACCAATACCGCGCCCGAGACGCTTTTTCTTATTTACGGACCCTTTTTTGGGAGATAGTTCTGCAAGTAATGACATTTTAGTTCTCCACTTTCACATCAAGCATGTGTTGAATTTTAAATATTTGTCCACGATTGGCGGGCGTATCATTAACCAAACGCTCTTGGCCAATCTTGCGAAATCCCAAGCAACGAACGGTCTCTTTTTGGCTTTCTGTGCAGCCAATCGTACTTCTTTTTAAACGCACACGAAATTGCTTTGCCATAATACTACCCTCTTAAAATCTTTTTTCTTTCTTCACGAGAACGCAGTTGCTTTAGACCATCTAAAGTAGCTCGTACCGCAGCATGTGGGTTACGCGTCCCTACACACTTAGTTAATATGTTCTTTACACCAGCAGCTTCCAAAACAGAGCGAACCGCACCGCCGGCAATAACACCCGTGCCTTCGGAGGCAGGTCTTAGCACCACCGTTGCAGCGCCAAATCGCCCCACAACTTCGTGAGGAATGGTGCCTTCTTTTAAATAGTAATCATGCATCTTCTTTTCAGCGCCGCGCTTAGCTTTACCGATTGCAGAAGGAACCTCACCAGCCTTACCAGTTCCGAAGCCGACCTTACCTGTACCGTCGCCTACCACTACCAATGCGGAAAACGAGAATCTGCGACCACCTTTAACCACCTTCGCTACGCGGTTAATGGCAACTACTCTTTCTTCTAGTTCTTGTTGTTGACTTTCTGCCACAATATCTCCTTAAAACTTTAAGCCGTTTTCTCTAGCCGCTTCTGCCACAGCCTTAATTTTTCCGTGATAAATAAAACCATTGCGATCAAAAACTACATTTTCGATTTTTTTCTGACCCGCAACACTTGCGATCTCTTTACCTAACAAGCTAGCCACCTCAATGCCCTTTTTGCCTTTTGTATCCATCTTCATAGTGGATGCAGAGGCCAATGTTTTGCCGGCGTCATCGTCAATCAATTGTGCATAAATATGATTGATGCTCTTGTAAACGCTAAGTCTTGGTTTCTCTGCTGTACCATTCATTTTCCTACGAATACGCACTTTCTTTTTCAATCGGCCAATGCGGCTTGGGCTAGTTGATTTTTTATACTTTAATCTCACATCACACCTCGATTATTTACCAGCTGCCTTACCAGCTTTACGACGAATTACTTCATCCGAATAGCGAATACCTTTACCTAAATACGGCTCTGGCTCACGGTATCCACGAATTTTTGCGGCTACTTGTCCCACTTGCTCTTTACTCGCACTTTTCACATGGACGGTAGTATTCTTCTCCACTTCAATCGTGCAGCCCTCTGGAATCGGGTAAACAATGGGATGCGAATAGCCTAAGTTCATTTCTAAGTTTTTACCCTTTACAGCGGCTCGATAACCAACACCATTTAAAATCAAAGATTTTTGAAAGCCCTTGGAGACACCGGTAACAGCATTTTGAACCAAAGAGCGATATAGTCCATGCAAAGAACGAGTACTTTTGGAATCATCTTTGCGAGTCAACGTAACCATGCCGTCTTCTACTTTGACTTCGATCTCAGGGCGCACTTTTACCATTTGGCTCGCTTTTGCACCTTTAACTGTAATCTCATTTTCGGGTGTAACACTTACTTGCACACCATCTTCAATTCTAACTGGGTTTTTTCCAATTCTTGACATAATATCACCTACCAAACCGTACAAAGAACTTCGCCACCAACATTTTCTTTGTGCGCCTGTCGGCCGCTAACAATGCCTTTGTTGGTGGACAAAACTGCAAGCCCGTAACCATTTCTTACCTTTGGGATCTCCGTTACATTCACATAACGACGACGCCCTGGCGTTGAAACACGTTGAATTTGTTCAATCACAGACTCACCATCTTCTGTATACTTCAAATAAACTCGCATCATTCCTTGGCGACCATCGTTGACCACCTTGTAGTTACGAATATAGCCATTCTCTTTTAAGACCGCGGCAATGCCCTTTCTTAGATTCGAGCTGGGAACATCAACTTTTTCGTGATTGGCACGAACTGCATTTCTAATTCTTGTTAAAAATTCTGCTACTGTATCCATGTTTTACCTCTACCAACTCGATTTCGTTACACCAGGGATAAGTCCCTTGTTTGCTAGCTCGCGAAAAGAGATGCGAGACATTTTAAACTTTCTTAAATATCCACGCGGCCTGCCTGTTACGTGACAACGATTTTTCGAGCGTGTTTGCAAGGACATACGAGGCAAATTGTTTAGCTTTCTTCGTGCCTCTTCTTTTTGTTCCGGCGTAGCATTCACGCTCTTGATAATGTTGCGATACTCTACACGCTTCTCGCGGTAGCGATTCGCCCACTCTCTTTTTTTCGCATCTTTCACAATCATTGCTTTTTTAGCCATTCAATCTCCCTTATTTGCGGAACGGAAGTCCCAATCCGCGCAATAATTCTCTAGCATCATTATCGTTTTTAGCATTTGTACAAATTGTTACATTCATCCCGCGCAACTTATCTACTTTATCGTAATCAATTTCTGGGAAAACAATTTGCTCTTTTAAACCTAAGTTATAATTTCCACGTCCATCAAAGGCCTTGGGGGAAATCCCTTTAAAATCGCGAACTCGCGGCAAAGCCACCGATGTAAGTCGATCAAGAAAAGACCACATGCGCTCACGTCGTAGCGTTACATAGCAGCCAATAGGCATATTTTCACGAAGCTTAAAATTGGCGATGGATTTTTTAGCCTTAGCTACCTGTGGCTTCTGACCAGCAATTCTTTCAAGGTCGGCAATGGCCGTGTTTACAACTTTGGAATTGGCCACAGCATCGCGTCCACAAGAGATATTGATCACCACCTTTTCAACACGCGGCACTTCCATCTCATTTTTAATGCCCAGCTCTTTTTTAAGATTGGGTCTTAATTCGTTGTATCTATCTTTTAGTAAACTCATTTTTTCTCCTGCTATATGTTCTTATACATATAGATCTTGCTAATTTACTATAAAACCTCTGGAGCCAAAGAAATGATTTTTACAAATTTCTTGGCTCTTAACTCTCTTGCCACAGGACCAAAAATACGTGTCCCAACCGGCTCTTTATCTGCTTTAATCAATACCGCCGAGTTTTCATCAAAACGAATCGCAGAACCATCTGTGCGGCGAATCGCATGTTTGGTTCGAACAATCACAGCCTTGGCCACATCACCCTTTTTAACCTTAGAGTTTGGCAATGCATCTTTAATGGAAACCACGATGATATCACCAATAGAAGCCGTTCTTCTTTTTGAGCCGCCCAATACCTTGATGCACATCACTTCTTTGGCACCGGAATTGTCTGCAACTTGTAATCGAGTCTGCATTTGTATCATCGTCTTACTCCCGTATTTTCGCTTCTTCTACAATATTTAGTAGTTTCCAGCGCTTTGTCTTACTCAAACGGCGTGTTTCTTGAATCAAAACCACATCACCATTTTTAGCTGTATTGTTCTCATCGTGCGCCTTAAATACAGAGGATAGCTTGTAATACTTTTTGTATTTAGGATGCTTTACCAAACGAGCCACTTGAACCGCGATGGTTTTGTTCATTTTATCGCTTACCACTTTACCGGTAACGCGTATGGGCCGACCTCTGTTTGTTTGTTTTACTTGTTCTTCCGCCATCTTCTACTACCCTTGCTTCTGTCTTAAAGCCGTTTTCACACGGGCTATATCTTTTCTTAAATAACGAATCTCTAGGGGATTACCCAACTGACCTAGAGCGTTTTTCATTTTCAAGTTAAAAAGATCTGTTTTTAACTCACGTTCTTTTAGTTTCAAATCTGCTGCTTGCATACCAGCAATATCTTCATATTTCATAACTACGACTCCCTTGCCACAAAGCGGGTTCTTACTGGCAGTTTATGACCAGCCAAACGAAAAGCCTCTTTTGCTTGCTCGCGAGTCACCCCGTTCATTTCAAACAAAATGCGGCCAGGCTGCACTTCGGAAACCCAATACTCCGGATTACCTTTACCGCTACCCATACGAGTTTCCGCCGGTTTTTCTGTAATGGCTTTATGTGGAAAAATTCGAATCCAAACCTTACCACCACGCTTAATATAGCGATTGATCGCAATACGTGAAGCTTCAATTTGCCTAGAGGTAATGCGGCCCGCATCGATGGTTTGCAAAGCAAAATCGCCAAAATCTATATTGGTACCACGGGATGCCAAGCCGCGATTACGGCCCTTATGTGGTTTTCTCCATTTTACTCTTTTTGGGCTAAGCACGTGGCGCCTCCTCATTTTTCTTCACAGGTAAAATATCACCTTTGTAGATCCATACTTTGATGCCAATGATTCCATAAGTTGTTTTTGCTTCGCTAGTGGCGTAGTCAATGTCCGCACGCAATGTGTGAAGGGGAACGGATTTTTCTGTATACCACTCTGATCTTGCAATCTCTGCACCATCCAATCGACCTGCTACTTGGATTTTGATCCCTTTCACACCCGCTTTAATGGAGGAGGCCATGGCCTTTTTCAGCACTCGGCGCCAAGATTTACGTCTTTCCAATTCGCCAGCAATATTGTCTGCTGTAAGCTGCGCATCGGTTTCTGGCTTTCTTACTTCATTAATATTTAAAAAGACTTCTGATTTAGTAAGGCTTTGCACATCACTTTTCAGTGCATCGATACCCGTGCCTTTTTTACCGATCACAATCCCTGGGCGAGCTGTAGAGATAATTACCTTTACTTTGTTGGCCGCTCTTTCCAGCTCTACTTTTGCCACACCTGCATGCTTCAGTTTTTTTCGTAAATAGTTTCTTAACTTGAAGTCCTCATGCAGAAAATTTGCATATGTCTCGCCATCGGCATACCAACGAGAATCCCAAGTTTTATTTATTCCTACTCTTAATCCAACCGGGTTAACCTTCTGTCCCACTAATTACCTCTCATCCAATACTAAGTTGATATGGCTCATCTTTCTGTTAAATGCACTGGCTCTACCTTGTGCTCTAGGCTTCCAACGCTTCAAAACGGGGCCGGCATCTACGGATATTGACTTTACATATAAATTATCAATATCGATCACCTTTTTCTGCTCAGCATTGGCCAATGCAGACTCTATCAACTTGGAAACCATTATGGCCGTTTTTTTATTGGTATTTTTAAGTATCTTCAGAGCATCTCCCACGTCTTTGCCGCGCACCAAATCCACTACCAATCTGGCCTTTTGTGCTCCTACTCTTGCGTATCTTAGCTTCGCTTTTACTTCCATTCTAACACCTATTTCTTCTTCTTCGAATCACCGTGGCCATAATAAGTACGTGTTGGAGAAAACTCCCCTAACTTATGACCAATCATATTTTCTGTTACATATACTGGAACAAACTTCTTACCGTTGTGAACGGCAAAAGTTAAACCCACAGCATCGGGAATGATCACAGAACGACGCGACCAAGTTTTAATTACTTTGTTGTCTTTACCTTCTTTGGCAGCAAAGATTTTTTTCAACAAGTGATCATCAATAAATGGACCTTTTTTTAACGATCTAGCCATTCCTTCTCCTACTTCTTCTTCGACTTTCTACGTCTAACAATCATTTTATTCGTTCGCTTATTTTCTCTTGTTTTGTAGCCTTTAGCTGGCGTACCCCATGGGCTAACAGGGTGATTGCCTTTTCCTCGGCCTTCCCCACCACCTAATGGGTGATCCACTGGGTTCATCGCCATACCGCGTACGGTAGGTCGAATGCCTTTCCAACGACTGCGGCCCGCTTTACCCAAAGTTACATTTTCATTATCTGTATTACCAACTTGGCCAATGGTAGCTCGGCATACGGACAATACGTAGCGAACCTCACCAGAGGGCAGACGAACTTGGCAGTACTTGCCCTCTTTGGAAACTAAAGTAGCTCCCACACCAGCGCCGCGGGCCAATTGCCCTCCGCTTCCTGGCTTTAACTCCACATTATGTATGGTCGTACCAAGCGGAATGTTCTTTAAGCGCAAAGAGTTGCCCGGCTTGATATCGGCTGTGTCGCTAGAAACAACGGTATCACCCACTTTTAAGCCTACAGGTGCAATGATGTAGGCTTTTGCACCATCCGCATAGGTTAAAAGCGCAATTCGGCAAGTGCGGTTAGGATCATATTCAATGGCCTTAACCTTGGCAGGAACCTCTAGTTTGTTGCGTTTAAAATCAATGATTCGGTATTTTCTTTTATGACCACCACCACGGTGACGAACCATGATCTGACCCGTGTTGTTACGAGCACCTGTCTTGGTTAAAGCTTCGGTAAGAGACTTTTCTGGCTGCGACTTGGTGATTTCACTGAAATCAAAGCCAACCATATGTCTTCTACTAGGTGTTCGAGCTGTAAACTTCTTTAATCCCATACTTATGCTCCCTCAAACAGGGCGATTTTTTCGCCATCTTTTAATCGTACTAGAGCTTTTTTCCAATAACGAACACCACTATAGTTCATGCCCACTCGACGAGAACGGTCACGACATACTTGCGTATTTACAGACTGCACTTTTACGTCGAAAAGTTTTTCCACGGCATGGCGGATCTCATCTTTTGTAGACTTACGATCCACTTCAAATACATAGGTGCCAATGGACGAATGCATGGTGTTTTTTTCTGATATCAGAGGCTTTTTAATTATCGAATACATTATGCTTTCTCCCCTAATCTAGTCGCTATGGAATCCAGCGCGTCTTTCGTCACTACCGCAGCATCATATTTAAGAAGATCATAAACATTCAGACCTTCTGCAGTATAATAACGAACCTTAGGTAGGTTACGTGTCGCGCGAGTAAACATATCGTTTTGCTCTTTATCAATTAGAACCGTTTTCTCGATTCCGAAATTCTTAAGTCGTTTTGCCAACTCATTGGTTTTGCCCTCAGACTTCATATCTTCCACAACGAAAAACTTATTTTCTTTTACTAAGTAAGATAGCGCGTTTTTGATTGCCGCTTTTTTTAAAGACTTCGGAAGATTGTAGGAATAATCACGAGGACGAGGTGCGAATACAATTCCGCCGCTTTCCATAAGTGGTGAGCGAGATGAGCCCTGACGAGCATTGCCCGTGCCTTTTTGGCGAAATGGTTTTTTACCGCCACCACGAACTTCTGCGCGGGTTTTGGCTTTTTGTGTTCCCCGACGACGGCAAGCAAGTTGCCACTTCACTACAGTTTGCAAAAGATCCTTACGAAGTTCCTTGCCGTAGATATCATCGGGTAGCTCTACATTACCAACTGTTTCTTTTTTCCAATTATAAACTTCTACTTTTGCCATAACTTACTCTTTTATTAACCTTACTAGTCCGTTTTTTGCCCCTGGAACCGGCCCTCTCACAAGGATGGCACCCTCTTCAGGAACAACTCCCATTATCTTCACGTTTTTTAGAGTCACAGTTTCATCACCATAGTGACCACTCATTTTACGACCAGGCATCACACGACCAGGCCATGTACGGTTACCGATAGAACCAGGACGACGGTGAAAACCAGAACCATGCGATGCAGGCCCGCCACCAAAATCATAACGGCGCATAGTACCTGCAAAGCCTCGGCCCTTGGATTTTGCCGTAAGCTTCACTTTGTCTCCAACACTTAAGCTAGAGATATCAACTTTTTGTCCTAAGCTAATGCCTTCAGGAAGTGATTGACGAATTTCTTTTACAAAACGCGCCCCATTTTCAAAACCAGCTGATTTCAAATGGTTCTTCTCTGACTTTGCTGCATTTTTTGCTTTCTTAGGACCACATGCAATTTGAATGGCTTGATAACCATCTTTATCATCTGTCTTTAATTGCGAAACATACCAGTTGTCGTATTTTAATACTGTAACCGGCACAACCTCACCGCTCTCATCATAGATGGAAGACATCCCCGCTTTGAAAGCATAAAGACCATTAAGTTTTACTTCATTTGAAGGAGTAGCTTCTGCCGCTTCTTGGCTTTGGCTTTCTTCATTTGTGTTTACGTTTTCTTCAGTCACCGAAAAACTCCTTAAACCACAGACAATTTAATCTCTACATCGACACCGGCAGATAAATCCAACTTCATAAGCTGGTCCACCGTTTGTTGGGTCGGCTCAAGAATATCCAACATTCTTTTGTGCGTACGAATTTCAAATTGCTCGCGCGACTTCTTGTCCACGTGAGGGGATCTTAAAACCGTATATTTGTTAATCTTTGTAGGTAGGGGAATTGGTCCTGCTACCTTCGCTCCCGTGCGCTTAGCCGTATCCACAATCTCCAAAGTGGACTGATCTAAGAGCTTATAATCAAACGCTTTTAAGCGAATACGTATCTTTTGGCTTTGCATAAGCTACCTTTACTCCTGTTAAAACCCGAACCTACAATGAGGCGCAAGTATGCAACATCAAAGAAAGTTTTGTCAAAATATCTATCAAAAAATCTTGGGTCCCTCATTCCGTCTGCCAAGTATGCAAAGGGAACGGTAACAAAATCTTTTATAGAACAAATCTCTTGCCGTTTGGGCGTAAAATTTGCTGTTTGGTCGGTGTTCTACGCTGCCATAGTCGTAGAGTCAAGGGGCTTGGTGGATTTTACTTACGTCCGCTGGCAAGGGATTCTTGATTCAAGCAATAGCCATACAGGTCCGCTGCCATTTCATCCTCTAATACCAAAAAGGCCGTATTACGATCTCCGAGACAAGGATACTGCAAAACACTGAAAAGCCTACGAGTTTCAGGGTCTTGCAATTTTAGCTTCAAGCTCTCATAGGCTCTACCGCGGTAGATTTTGAACAAATAATCCGCCAGCACCATATCATCATTGGGAGTGGTCTCCACATATTTGGCCACATGCAAATCTGGATCAGCATCTAAAATCGTAAGGTCCTTATCGTTCCAGGACAGGGCCGCAAGAAAGCCCTGCGGATCGTATTGGGCAACAAGCGGAACACTTTGATTGCGAGCGGAATAGTTCCATACCACCGTATCATTGGCATAAAGATTCGATACGGCAAATAGTAGTAGGATTGAGCTTATCCATTGCATAAAAAGCCTCCAATGCAGATGAGGTAACACAGTCTTTTGGCACAGGATAGCTAAAAAAGCCTGCCAATGGATTTTAAAACTTCTTGGCTTTGTTTTTCTGGCACCAAGGCATAGTGGGATAGCTCCATGGCAAAATTGGCTCGCCCCTGTGTAAGGGAGCGCAAATCTGTTGCGTAACCAAATAACTCGGCTAGCGGTGCTTCGGCCTGTATTATTTGCACATTTCCTTTGGGGTTCATTTTGTCCACTTTGCCCCTTCTCGAGTTAAGATCCCCGATTACATTGCCCAGAAATTCCTCCGGCGCAATGATCTCCAATTTGAATATGGGCTCTAGTAGCACAGGCTTGGCCGCCAAGCAGGCCTTTTTTGTAGCTAAGGCCGCCGAAATTTTATAGGCAATTTCGTTGGCGCTTTCGGGCTCAAACTGCACAGCCGTCAAATGTGCGCTGACATCCGCCATGGTGTAGGAGCCCAAAGGGCCCGCCTCTAGGGCCTCGCGAATGCCTTTTTCAATGGCCACAACAAAGGGTTTGGGAAAATCTGCACGATCTATATGGCTTTTAAAATCAATCCCGGCACCATTTTCATTGGGCCTTAACTCAATGCTAACCCCGCCTGTGGCCATTTTGCCGGAAATTTCCTTTTCAAAACTTTCACTCGCAGAGCCCACCTCAGAGATGGTCTCCCTATAGGATACTTGCGGCTGCCCGACATTGGCCTGCACCTTATGTTCTTTGAGCAAACGATCGATAATGATTTCTAGGTGCAGCTCTCCCATGCCTGATATTAGGGTTTGTCCAGTTTCCTCATCAATGCGCACTTTGAAGGAGGGATCTTCCAAAGATAATTTTTCCAGCGCTTCACCAAGCTTTTTTTGATCCGCCGTAGACTTTGGCTCTATCACCACGGAAATCACCGGTACTGGAAATTCAATGCTTTCTAGCAGAACCTGGCTTTTTTGATCACAAAGCGTATCACCTGTGGCCGTAAATTTCAGCCCAATGATAGCGCCAATATCCCCGGCTCGCAGCTCCTCTAGATCTTCTCTAGAATTGGCGTGCATACGAACAATTCGCCCAACCCTTTCACGCTTGCCCGTTCGGGGGTTCATCAAAGTTTTTCCACTTTGCACAACACCAGAGTAAACGCGAATAAAAGTTAAGGTGCCGGCAAAGGCATCGCTGGCTATTTTGAATGCCAAAGCCGCTGTGGGCTCATCAAAATCTGTTTTTCTTGTGATGGTTTTCTCAGGATCTTCAATGTCATGGCCATCCACACTGGGAATGTCCAAGGGATGTGGCAATAACGAAACGATACAATCCAAGAGTGGCTGCACTCCCTTATTGGTAAAGGCGGAACCACAGAGAACGGGAAAAAGCTTCAGCTCCAGTGTGGCTTTTCGCAGGACTCGAATTAAATCCTCTTCGCTGACTTCGCCGTTTTCTAGATACTGCTCCATTAGAGCATCATCTAGCTCCACGATGCTTTCGATCATTTCGGAGCGGGCCGCTTCTACCTCGGCCTTCATATCTTCGGGCACTTCCTCTTCGTTAAACTTGGCGCCCAATTCCTCGCCGGACCAAACAAGGGCCTTGTTGCGAATTAAATCCACTACACCTAGAAAATCCGATTCGCTGCCAATGGGCAATTGTACACATATAGGGGTGGCCCCCAATTTCGTACGCATGCTATCCACAGACATGTGGAAATCGGCTCCCACTCTGTCCATTTTGTTAACAAAACAAATACGCGGAACTTTGTAGCGATCGGCCTGTCGCCAAACCGTTTCGGACTGCGGCTCCACACCATTTACGCCATCAAAAACAGCAACGGCGCCATCAAGAACCCTTAAGGATCGCTCTACCTCTGCTGTGAAATCCACGTGCCCCGGTGTATCGATAATATTAATACGATGATTTTTCCAGTAGCAGGTAGTGGCCGCAGCCGTAATGGTAATGCCGCGCTCTTGCTCCTGCTCCATCCAGTCCATGGTAGTATCCCCATGATGAACTTCGCCAATTTTATGGGTTTTTCCCGTATAGAAAAGTATTCTCTCAGTAGTCGTAGTTTTGCCAGCATCAATATGTGCCATGATGCCAATATTTCGAGTGTACTTTAGATCTTCTAAGGTTTTCGGATCTTTATACGACATTTGGGACCTTCAATAAAAAACAGCTAGTGCAAGACTAGCTGTTTTTTCTCCTATTGCAAACAAAATTGCATGGAAAGGATTTTACCAACGATAGTGAGCAAAAGCTTTGTTGGCATCGGCCATTTTGTGCGTATCTTCACGTTTTTTAATGGCATTGCCGCGATTGTTGTAGGCATCTAAAAGCTCGTTAGCAAGACGAGTTTTCATGTCCTTTTCTCCACGTTTGCGAGAATAATCCACCAACCAACGGATGGCCAATGTAGTGCGACGAGTAGGTCGAACATCTACAGGCACTTGATAGGTTGCCCCACCAACACGGCGAGAACGAACTTCCAAAGCTGGCTTTACATTCTCAATGGCCTTTTTAAAAACATTTAGAGGCTCTTCGTCATTTACTTTTTCACGTAAATTGTCGATGGCACCATACAATATCTTTTGTGCTACGCCTTTTTTACCATCTTCCATAAGTCCATTGGCAAACTTTGCTACCAATACGTCATTGTAAACCGGATCTGGAATCACTTCTCTTTTATAATTCGACTTTCTTCTAGACATCAATAACCTCTTAGTTCGCTTTCGGCTTTTTTACGCCGTACTTGGAACGGCCTTGTTTACGGTTGTTTACCCCTTGTGTGTCCAATACCCCACGTACAGTGTGATAACGAACCCCTGGAAGATCCTTCACACGACCACCACGAATTAAAACCACGGAGTGTTCTTGCAAGTTATGACCTATGCCGGGAATGTAAGAGGAAACTTCAAAACCACTGGATAAACGCACACGCGCCACTTTTCTTAGGGCTGAATTCGGCTTTTTGGGTGTTGTGGTGTAAACACGCGTACAAACACCACGCCTTTGCGGGCATGCCTTGAGCGCAGGAGACTTTGTCTTGTTTTTTACATCTTTTCTCTGTTTTCTAATCAACTGATTGATCGTTGCCATCTATTCCTCTTTTGCAATTGAGCCGAAAAATTATACTCTAGCTTTTTAGGGGTCAAGGCTTTTCCCTGCTAGTTTAGCAAGCAAGCCTCAACCCTCGATTATTTACACTACGGGTTGGTTGGGCTCACTCCCATTCCCGCCATTCCGCCTAGTGGCAGTGCTGAAACCTCTTCTTCGCCTGCTAATTCATCCACTTCGATCTTCCAGTTCTTGTAGGAAGGAATTCCTGTACCAGCTGGAATTAATCGACCCATGATGATGTTTTCTTTTAGCCCACGAAGTTGATCGGTTTTGGAGTTGATTGCAGCTTCCGTAAGAACTTTTGTTGTCTCTTGGAAAGAAGCCGCAGAAATCCATGACTCCGTACTTAGTGAAGCCTTCGTAATACCAAGAAGCAGCGGGCTGGATGTGGCTTCGGTCAAGCCCTCAGCACGAATCTTTTCGTTCTCCTCGACCAATTCTGTCAGCTCTACTTGCTCTCCTACTAGGAAGCGAGTATCTCCAGGCTCCTCGATCTGTACGCGGCGAACCATCTGACGAACAATGATTTCAATATGCTTGTCATTGATATGCACACCCTGCAATCGGTAAACCTCTTGAATCTCATTTACTAGGTATTCGGCTAAGGCACCCATACCCAAAACGCTTAATACATCATGTGGGTTGGTAGGCCCATCCATAAGAGCCTCACCTTTGCTGACAAACTCACCCTCACGAACGGCAACATGCTTACCTTTCGGAATTAAGTATTCTTTTTGCTCGCCCACTTCTGGGGTAACAATCACTCGAGTTTTACCTTTTACATCCTTACCAAAACTTACGTAACCATCAATTTCCGTAATGATGGAGGCTTCTTTTGGTTTTCTTGCCTCGAATAGCTCGGCAACACGAGGAAGACCACCGGTAATATCACGAGTCTTCGATGTTTCACGGTGCAACTTCGCCATCATATCACCGGCAAAAATTTCTTGCCCGTCACTCACCATCAATTGTGCGCCCACAGGAATCATGAATTTGGCAATCGCATCACGGTTCGGTAATTTCTTTTCGTTGCCATTCTCATCCACGATGTAAATGGTAGGTTTTTTCTCCGCGTCTTTGGACTCGGCAATCACCTTGGTAGTGAAACCAGATACTGGGTCCACCTGCTCCGTCATGGTAGTTCCTTCTTCAATATCATGAAACTTCACAATACCGGAGATTTCAGAAACAATGGGGTTCGCATAAGGATCCCACTCTGCCAAGACTTGGCCTTTTTCTACCTTGTCGCCATCTTTAACATTGATCACGGCACCGTAAACCAGTTTGTATCGTTCACGCTCTCTACCGCTTTCATCAATGATCACCAATTCACCAGAGCGATTCATTACCGTTAGCTTGTTATCTTTATTTTCAACGCTAACCACACCCTCAAGCTTCACTGTACCGGCAAAGCGGTTTTCCACAACGGATTGCTCGACGGCACGGGTTGCTGTTCCACCCAAGTGGAAGGTTCTCATGGTCAACTGTGTACCCGGCTCACCGATAGATTGTGCCGCAATGATACCAACAGTTTCACCAAGGTTTACCATCGAGCCACGTGCTAGATCACGCCCGTAACATTTGCGGCAAACACCACGAAGTGTTTCGCAGGTTAAGACGGAACGAATCTTCACTTGCTCGATAGCTAGGTCTTCAATTTTTTGTACATGAACTTCGCGTATTTCTTCATTCTTATCGACGATGACTTCATTGCTGTAAGGATCCACCACAGGCTCTAGCGCTACACGCCCTAAAATGCGGTCGCCAATGGGCTGAATCACTTCTCCGCCCTCTACAACCGGCGATATGGTCATGCCCTCTTGTGTACCGCAATCTTCTGACAACACAACACAATCTTGTGCCACATCCACCAGACGACGAGTTAAGTATCCAGAGTTGGCAGTTTTTAGTGCCGTATCCGCCAAGCCCTTACGAGCTCCATGGGTGGAAATAAAGTATTGCAATACTGTAAGACCCTCACGGAAGTTGGAGGTAATGGGAGTTTCAATGATCTCACCGGATGGTTTGGCCATCAGACCACGCATACCAGCTAGCTGACGAATCTGGGCAGCGGATCCACGAGCACCGGAGTCTGCCATGATATGAATGGAGTTAAAACTAGAGCCCTTAAGCTTTTCGCCATTAACATCAAACTCTTCGGTTTCAATTCCCGTCATCATTTGCTTGGCAACTTTATCACCAGTTTGCGCCCAAAGATCCACAACCTTATTGTAGCGTTCTCCATCGGTGATCAAACCTTCATCGTATTGACGACGGAATTCACTTACTAATTTGTCGGTTTCCTCAATCAATTGGTACTTGGACTCAGGAATCACCATATCATCCAAACAAATGGAGATACCGGCTTCGGTAGAATATTTGAAACCATACTGCATGATTTTATCAGCAAGAATGCAGGTGGCTTTTGCTGCAGCCAAACGGAAGGACTTATCAATTAAGTTTGCCAATTCCTTTTTCGTTAGTACTTTGTTCACAAAGTGAAAAGGAACTTCGTCTGGCAAAATATCACTTAAAATAGCACGTCCTACACTGGTTTCTTCAATCTTGCCGCGAATACGAACTTTAACTTCTGCTTGCAGATCGATATGACCATTTTCATAGGCGTAAATTACCTCTTGTACACTACCAAAAGTTTTACCCTCACCACGAGCTCCAGGGCGAACACGGGTCATCCAATACATACCCAAGACAATATCTTGTGAAGGGTTGATGATCGGTTTTCCACTTGCTGGCGACAAAATATTGTTGGTCGACATCATCAATACGCGAGCTTCAACTTGCGCTTCAATGGAAAGCGGCACGTGCACGGCCATTTGGTCACCGTCAAAGTCGGCATTAAATGCGGTACATACTAACGGATGCAGTTGAATGGATTTACCTTCAAGTAAAACCGGTTCAAACGCTTGTATACCCAAACGGTGAAGAGTCGGCGCACGGTTAAGCATTACGGGGTGCTCTTTTACCACGCCAGCCAGGATGTCCCAGACTTCCGTAACTTCTTGCTCTACCAATTTTTTAGCTTGTTTGATGGTGGAGGAAAGACCAAGCTCTTCCAATTTATTGTAAACAAATGGCTTAAATAATTCTAGCGCCATCTTTTTCGGTAAACCGCACTGATGTAGCTTCAATGTTGGCCCCACGGTAATCACCGAACGACCTGAGTAGTCCACTCGCTTACCCAAAAGGTTTTGACGGAAACGACCTTGCTTCCCTTTGAGCATATCCGATAGTGATCTTAGTGGTCGCTTATTTGGCCCGGTAAAAGTCTTACCACGTCGACCATTATCAAGAAGAGCGTCAACGGACTCTTGGAGCATTCTTTTTTCGTTACGGATAATGATCTCCGGTGCATTCAGCTCCTGCAGGCGCTTTAAGCGGTTATTTCGGTTGATCACGCGACGATAAAGGTCGTTCAAATCTGAGGTAGCAAAACGCCCACCATCTAGCGGCACCAAGGGACGAAGATCTGGGGGGATTACTGGAAGAATATCCAGCATCATCCACTCAGGCTTGTTGATCGAACCGCGAAAAGCTTCTACCACCTTAAGGCGCTTGGTAAGCTTTTTAATTTGCGCTTCAGAGTTGGTCTCTTTGATTTGCATGCGAATCTTTTTTGATAAGTATTCCACATCAATTTTTCTAAGTAGTTCGCGAACGGCTTCGCCGCCCATGCCGGCCTTAAAATTTGGCCCATATTCTTGAACGGCATTTTGGTAGGCTTCTTCGCTTAAAACCTGACCCTCAACTAGGGCGGTCTCCATGGGATCGGTCACTACATAAGACTCACAGTAAAGCACACGCTCCACGTCTTTAAGAGTAAGATCCAGCAAATTTCCTATTCGAGAAGGCAGAGAACGCAAGAACCAGATATGCGCTACAGGTGAGGCCAGATCAATATGCCCGAGCCTTTCACGGCGAACTTTTGACTGGGTAACCTCTACCCCACATTTTTCGCAGACAACGCCTCTATGCTTCATGCGCTTATACTTACCGCACAAACACTCATAGTCTTTGATTGGGCCAAAAATCTTGGCGCAAAAAAGCCCGTCTCTTTCTGGTTTAAAAGTTCGGTAGTTGATGGTTTCTGGTTTTTTTACTTCACCAAAAGACCAGGCGCGAATCATCTCTGGAGACGCCAAGGAGATGCGAACCGCATTAAAGCTTAAGGGATCTTTTGGCTTGTCAAAAAAGTTTAATAAATCTCTCATTCGTTACATCTCCTTAATGTATGTTGCTCTGCTCTTCAGAGTCTTCTTCATCATCTTCAATTGCGTCGGTTAGGATATTGGATTCTACCAACTCCACATTTAGTCCCAAACTTTGCAGCTCTTTAACCAATACGTTAAAGGATTCTGGCAAGCCTGGTTCTAATATATTTTCACCTTTTACGATGCTCTCATACATACGGTTTCTACCTGCCACATCATCAGATTTCACAGTTAGAAATTCCTGTAGAGCATAAGCAGCACCATAGGCTTCGATCGCCCAAACTTCCATCTCACCCAGTCTTTGACCACCAAACTGCGCCTTACCGCCGAGAGGTTGTTGCGATACAAGGGAATATGGACCAATGGAACGAGCATGGATCTTCTCTTCCACCAAGTGATGTAGTTTCAACATATACATCACGCCCACAGTAACGGGGTTATCAAATGGCTCTCCCGTACGACCATCAAACAAAATGGTCTGCGCCCGCGAGGGAAGGTCTGCTTGTTTTAATAGTTCGCGTATCTCATCTTCATGGGCACCATCAAATACTGGAGTTGCTAAGTGAACACCATCTTTTAGGGTTGGTAGCAAACGCTTAATGGTCTCATCTTCTGCCTGATCAATAGACTCTACCAAATTATCATTTTCGTAGATTTTTTTAAGTTGCTCCTTCACCTTATCAACCTGAAACTTATCTACATAATCCTGCAATTGACGTCCAAGCTCATGGGCGGCCCAACCTAAATGCACCTCAAGAATCTGACCAATATTCATCCGCGAAGGCACCCCTAGTGGGTTTAGTACCATATCCACAGGACGACCATCAGCAGTATAAGGCATATCCTCAACACGCATAATTTTGGAGATCACACCTTTGTTACCATGGCGGCCCGCAAGTTTATCACCTACTTGCAGCTTACGTTTAATCGCTACATAAACTTTCACCATTTTGATAACACCTGGAGGCAGTTCATCCCCCTTAGTAAGGCGATCAATCTTCTCGTTAAAGATCATCTTCACTGCATCCAGCTGATTACGTGCATTGTCGACAATTTTAGTAGCCTGAAACTCCAGCTCTTGTGCCAACGGAATGTAGCTTAATAGTTCAAAAGGAATGGTTTCAATATCCTCATCGCTAATTTTTTGACCTTTATCAAGAAGCTGTTCGGTACCATCTTCGTTCAAAAGAATGTCGGTAGTTTCTTTACCTACAAGAAGCGATTTTAGTTTATCAATTGCAGAGTTTTTAATTACGTTTTGCTCCACAGCCAGATCTTTTTCTAACTTCGTGCGCTTTTCTGCAACGATCTCTGCAAGTCTAGGATCTTTGTCTCCGGCCTCACGTGAGTAAACTTGTGCATCAATGACCGTACCAAAAACGCCCGAAGGAACTCGCATAGAGGTATCTTTTACATCTCCGGCTTTTTCACCAAAGATGGCGCGAAGTAGTTTTTCTTCAGGAGATAATTGTGTCTCCCCTTTCGGCGACACTTTACCTACAAGAATCGAGCCCGGTCGAACCTCAGCTCCTACTCGAATAATACCGGATAGATCCAAGTCTTTAAGAGCTTCCTCTCCCACATTGGCGATATCACGGGTAATTTCCTCTTTACCTAGCTTCGTATCACGTGCCACACATTCAAATTCTTCAATGTGAACAGAAGTGAAAACATCGTCTTGAATCATCTTCTCAGAAATCAAGATGGAATCCTCAAAGTTGTATCCCATCCAAGGACAGAAAGCGATGAGCACGTTTTGTCCCAATGCCAATTCTCCGTACTCGGTGGAGGGGCCATCGGCAATTACATCGCCTTTGTTTACCCGATCTCCCACGCGAACAATTGGTTTTTGGTTAAAGCAAGTATTTTGGTTGGTACGCTGGTATTTTGTTAAATCATAGATATCAACGTTAGCACCCAGCTCTCCTTTTTTTGCATAACGACGTATTACGATGCGGGAAGCATCCACAGCTTCCACCACACCAGTATTTTTTGCCACTACAGAGGTTCCTGAATCACGAGCGACTAAAGCTTCAACGCCTGTACCAACAAGCGGTGCGCGTGCACGGATAACAGGAACGGCTTGCCGCTGCATGTTTGAGCCCATCAAGGCACGGTTGGCATCATCGTGCTCAAGGAATGGCACCAGTGAGGCGGCAATGGAAACCAATTGTGATGGTGAAATATCAATCAAACTCACTTGATCTTTAGAAGTCATGTTGTAGTCACCGTCGTTTCGACAAACAAGTTTGTCTACGGAAATGGACTTACCGCCAATCGCCGCGGAAGCTTGGGCGATTTTATGCCCTCTTTCCTCCAAGGCTGACAAATAAACATGATTGGCATCCACCTTGCCCTCATTCACCTTACGGTAAGGGGTTTCAATAAAGCCATATTGGTTGATACGTGCGTAGGTTGCCAGTGAGGCAATCAAACCAATATTGGGTCCCTCAGGTGTCTCAATTGGACAAATACGACCATAATGCGTTGGATGTACGTCACGAACTTCAAAGCCAGCTCGATCACGAGTTAGACCACCTGGACCTAATGCTGATAAACGACGTTTATGAGTAATCTCTGCTAGTGGGTTGGTTTGATCCATAAATTGGGATAGCTGTGAAGAACCAAAAAACTCTTTCACTACAGCGTTAACAGGTTTTGCATTCACTAAATCGTGCGGCATCATGGTTTCAATATCTTGCAAACTCATACGCTCACGAATGGCTCGCTCCATACGGACTAAACCAATACGGTATTGGTTCTCTAATAACTCACCCACCGAGCGAACACGTCGGTTACCAAGATGATCAATGTCATCCACCTTGCCGATACCATTTTTTAGATCGATCAAAGTTTTTACCACCAACATAATGTCTTCTTGACGCAAAGTTTGCGTCTCCACTGGACACTCATCCAAAGTAATACCGAAACGATGGTTGATCTTTAAACGCCCAACCTCACTTAAATCATAGGTTTCCGCATCAAAGAAAAGTCTTTGAAAAAAGTTTTCCGCAGCTTCTGGAGTTGGCGGCTCACCGGGACGTAAGCGCTTGTAGATTTCTAACAGCGCTTCCTCACGGGAAGTCATTTTGTCTAGTAATAATGTGTTTCTTAAAAATGGTCCGACCGATACGCCATCAAAAAAGATGACATCCATTTCGTTAATGCCAGCTTCTTTAATTGCAGTAAGATTATCTGGACTAAGCTCCTCATTCACATCGGCCAATATTTCGCCGGTGCTTTCATCTACAAGTGCTTTGGCAACCACTTTACCGCTTAGATCCTCTTCACTGATTTCTAGGCGATCGATGTTTGCATCTTGCATCTTTTTTACAACAGCTCGAGTGATTCGGCGGCCCGCTTTCACCAAAACATTGCCCTTAGAGTCAGTGATATCCGATAGCGCTTTTTGCCCTTGTAGCTTTTCTGGGTTAATCAAACGGTAGAGCTTACCACTTTTATCAATCTCTACTTTGTCAGCATCGTAAAAATAATCCAACAAAGCTTCATCATTATAACCCAAGGCTTTTAATAAAATTGTCGCAGGAAACTTACGACGGCGATCAATACGAACATGCAAAATGTCCTTTTGATCAAATTCAAAATCCAACCAAGAACCACGGTAGGGAATGATTCGAGCATTATATAGGATTTTTCCGCTGGAATGGGATTCTCCATTATCATGATCAAAGAAAACCCCTGGCGAGCGATGCAGTTGTGAAACTACAACTCTTTCGGTTCCATTAACGATGAAAGAACCATTGGCGGTCATTAGGGGGATTTCGCCCAAATAGACTTCTTGCTCTTTCACATCACGAATAGAACGCGCTTCTGTCTCTTCATCCACTTCAAAAACAATCAAACGCAAAGTTACTTTGATTGGTGCTGCGTAGGTCATACCTCGCTGACGACACTCATCCACGTCGTATTTAGGCGGCTCCAAGTGGTAAGCCACAAATTCCAAGGAAGCTGTGTTATTAAAATCATGGATCGGAAAGACCGATTGAAAAACACCGTTAAGCCCTTTTTCGCCGCGACGATCTGGGTCCACTTCTCTTTGGATGAATTCTTCATAAGAGCTCTTTTGTAGCTCAATTAGGTTGGGTATTTCTACTGTCGTTTTGTGCTTGGCAAAAGAACGACGTAAACGAAGGTTAGAAGCTGTAAGTGAAGTTTCCATTCACTCTCCTTATTATTTAAAAAAATTGCGAGAAGCGGATCCCTACATCCGCTTCTCTTAAAAACAAAAACTACTTCAATTCAACAGTAGCACCGGCTTTTTCCAGTGCTGCTTTAAGCTTTTCAGCTTCTTCTTTTGGTTGTGCTTCTTTAACTGTCTTAGGCGCACCTTCCACCATTTCTTTGGCTTCTTTTAGGCCTAAACCAGTAATTCCGCGAACCTCTTTGATCACAGCAATTTTGTTAGAACCAGCAGAAGCTAGTACTACGTCAAATTCTGTTTTCTCTTCCGCAGCAGCGCCGCCGGCAGCAGGACCTGCAGCCACAGCAACAGCCGCTGGAGCAGCAGCAGAAACATCCCATTTCTCTTCTAGCTCTTTAATTAAATCTGCCAAATCCATTACTGGCATGCTTGATAAATAATCTACTACTTGATCTTTTGTTAAAGACATAAAATTCTCCTTCTAATTAGTTTTCTTGTTTCTCTTTGTATGCGTTCAATACTCTTACAAAACCACCTGGAACAGCAGCCAATGTACCCACAAATTTTGATGCAGGAGCTTGTAATACCCCTAAGAACTGAGCTCTTAGAACATCCAGCGGCGGCAAGGTTGCTAGGTACTTGATTCTAGCTTCATCAAGTCCTGCGCCATCCATTACGCCAGATTTTAGTTCTAAATGCTCCACGTCTTCAGCAAATTCGCTAATCGCTTTTGCTGAAGCACTTGCATCATCATAGGCAAAGACAAAGGCGTTCGTTCCAATAAGTTCTTTCTCTAAGGCTTCTTTTTCGCCTGGAAAGTCCTTAAGGGCACGAAGTGCAAGTGTATTGCGAACGACCTTCATTTCTGAGTTGCTCTCGTTTAGCTTTTTGCGAAAGTTGGTCACTTGCTCAACGGACATTCCTTTGTAGTTGACAAGAAAGGCAGCCTTCGCACGGCCAAAGCGTTCTGCAACACTACTGATAATTTGTTCTTTATCAGCTCTGGTTATCGCCATACCTTCTCCTTTTATCTTTACCGATCAGAATTAGAAAAAGAGGATTTTATCTCTTTATCTTGATCTCGGAAGGCTCATCTTGAATTAAGCCCTTTGAGGGCACCTTCTGTCTCTGATCAGTTAAGACATTCTGTACTAGGCAATATCGCCTTGTACTTTGTTAACATCCAATCTAAGACCGGCACCCATAGTGGAAGAGATACTTAAATTTCTTAAGTAAATCCCCTTACTGGTTGCTGGCTTAGCCTTAATAATAGCGGACATTAGAGCATTAAAATTTTCTTTTAATGCTGCCTCTCCCATGGATTTTTTGCCAATAGGAGCATGCACAATGCCTGCCTTATCAATTCTATAAGAACACTTACCCTTTTTTTCGGCAGCAATGGCTTTTCCTACATCCATTGTCACGGTACCGACTTTAGGGTTTGGCATTAAGCCTCTTGGGCCTAGTACCTTTGCCACACGAGCTACGGTTGCCATCATGTCTGGGGTGGCAATGGCCTTATCAAAGTCCGTCCAACCACCATTGATTTTTTCCACCAAATCATCCGCGCCAACATAGTCAGCACCAGCATCTTTGGCCTCTTGCTCTTTTGGGCCCTTCGCAAATACCAAAACGCGCACCGATTTTCCTAATCCATTGGGAAGGGAAACCGCACCACGAACTTGCTGGTCCGATTGCTTGGGATCTACCCCTAGTTTGATGGCCACATCTATGGTCTCATCAAATTTTGCCGTAGCGTTTTCTGTAACTGCCTTAATGGCCTCATCCACTGTGTAGCGATGATTACGATCGATTTTTTCTTTTGCCGCTTTTAAGCGTTTTCCTAGTTTTGCCATCGCTTACCCCTTTACCTCTAAGCCCATGGATTTAGCCGTACCAATCACTTGGTTTACAGCCGCCTCGAGGCTTAAACAGTTTAAGTCTGGTAGTTTCGTTTTGGCGATCTCTTCAACATCTGCACGAGAAACGCTCGCTACCTTTTCTTTGCTCGGATTGGAAGAGCCGCTTTTGATCTTTGCAGCCTTCTTTAACATTACCGACGCAGGCGGGGTTTTCAGGATAAAACTAAAGGAACGATCTTGATAAACAGTAATGATCACCGGCACGATGGTATCGCCCATCTGCTGTGTTTTTGCATTGAACTGCTTACAGAAGTCCATAATGTTTACCCCTTGTTGTCCGAGCGCCGGTCCAACGGGAGGCGCTGGATTCGCTTTCCCTGCCGGTATCTGAAGCTTAATTGCTCCGGTGACTTTTTTAGCCATGACCCACTCCTTTTAAGGGTTGTTAGTTCATTTTTTCTACTTGGACGAAATCCAACTCAACAGGAGTTGGTCGGCCAAAGATAGAAACCAATACTTTTAATTTACCTTTATCTTCATTTACATCTTCTACCGTGCCATTGAATCCATTAAATGGACCATCCATAACCTTCACTTCTTCGCCTACAGCGTAGTTGAATTTTGGCTTCGGTTTTTCGGCACCTTGTGCCATTTGCTTGTTAATTCTAGAAACTTCGTCTTCACTCACCGGCATGGGATTCGAAGTATTACCAATAAAACCGGAAATATAAGTGGTATCTTTCACAATATGCCAGTTCTCTTCGTTCATCACCATTTGCACAAACATATAGCCAGGAAAGAAACGTCTTGATGAGGTTTGCTTGGTGCCCTTTTTTAGCTCCACCACATCTTCTTTCGGTATAAGAATATCGCCGAAAGCTTCTTCTTTTTTGTACTTATCAATCCGGTCTAACAAAGCTGCCTTTGCTTTTTCCTCATAACCAGACTGCGCGTATACTACATACCATTTCTTTTCCATCATTCCTCTTTAAAAAACACCAGTAAAAACGTCCAAAATGATCTTCACGATTTCTTGTGAAAGAAAATCAAACAAACCAAGAACCAAACCAGATACGATTAGCATGATGCTTACCACTACTGTCATGGCAGCCGTATCTTTGTGTGATGGCCAGACCACTTTTTTGATCTCACTAACCACCTCATCTGCGTAGGTTAGAGCCTTTTGATTGAATTGTAGGATTACAAAAGTCAAAGCGCCTACACCCACAGGCAAACCATGACGAAGTATATCCATAGAATAGACCCTAGCCACACTGGCAAATGAGGCGGCAAATGCAGTAAATAAAGAATTTACCACTACCGCGGCTATGGCCCCTGCCAAAATAAAACTTACGGTCAGTATCTTTTCGTTTTCCTTAGTCATTCCTTCACCACTTTTTTGGCAGGGTAGGTAGGATTCGAACCTACAACCTACGGATTTGGAGTCCGTTGCTCTACCAATTCGAGCTACTACCCTAAAATTTTTACACCCTTCAAAAATAGCGAAAGGGACTCATACAATGAGTCCCTATTTATCGCCATTCAACTGTATTTATTACTCAATAATGTCAGTTACAACTCCTGCACCAACAGTTCTACCACCCTCACGAATCGCAAAACGTAGTTCTTTTTCCATCGCAATTGGAGCAATTAGTTCTACTGTCATTTCCGCATTATCACCAGGCATGATCATTTCCACACCTTCTTTAAGATTCACGACACCTGTTATATCCGTTGTACGGAAGTAAAACTGTGGACGGTAACCAGCAAAGAATGGAGTATGACGTCCGCCCTCTTCTTTGGTAAGAATATAGGCTTCAGCTTTAAATGATTTGTGCGGTGTAATGGAACCAGGCTTCGCAAGAACTTGTCCACGCTCTACCTCTTCTTTTTTCGTACCACGTAGCAAACAACCTACGTTATCACCCGCAACACCTTCATCTAGAAGCTTACGGAACATCTCAACACCAGTAACGGTAGTTTTAGTTGTTGGACGGATACCAATGATCTCAATTTCTTCACCTGGCTTGATTACGCCTCTTTCAATACGGCCAGTAACCACAGTACCACGGCCAGAGATAGAGAAAACGTCTTCCACAGGCATTAGGAAAGGCTTATCAATATCGCGCTCTGGTTGCGGAATATAACGATCTACCTCTTCCATCAACTTCATAATGGCTGGCTTACCGATGTCAGAGTCATCACCCTCTAATGCTTTAAGAGCAGAACCCTTCACGATAGGAATGTCATCACCAGGAAACTCGTAAGAAGAAAGTAGCTCGCGCACTTCCATTTCAACAAGCTCTAAAAGCTCCTCATCATCTACTTGATCTACTTTATTTAGGAAAACAACGATAGCTGGAACACCCACCTGACGAGCCAATAGAATGTGCTCACGAGTTTGCGGCATAGGTCCATCTGCTGCTGACACAACTAGGATAGCTCCATCCATTTGCGCAGCACCTGTAATCATGTTTTTCACATAGTCGGCGTGGCCTGGGCAATCCACGTGGGCGTAGTGACGGTTGTCGGTTTCATATTCCACGTGTGCCGTAGAAATAGTGATTCCACGCTCTTTTTCTTCTGGGGCTTTGTCGATTTGATCGTATGCCATTGCTTGCGATTTACCCTCTGCTGCAAGCGTAGTACAGATAGCCGCAGTAAGAGTTGTCTTACCGTGGTCGACGTGGCCGATCGTACCGATGTTACAGTGAGGCTTTTCGCGCGAAAACTTTTCTTTAGCCATTGTTATTCTCCTATTTCTTTTTTTGAGGACTCATTTTCCTCATATTTAAATAAAATACAACCAAAAAGTGAGACGATTCCCTCTAATCCAGTTGATGGAGCCCACGATCGGAGTTGAACCGACGACCTCACCCTTACCAAGGGTGCACTCTACCACTGAGCTACGTGGGCAATTGGAGCGGGAGACGAGACTCGAACCCGCGACCCTTAGCTTGGAAGGCTAATGCTCTACCAACTGAGCTACTCCCGCACACGTCTCATTTGTTTAACCGCAATCTTAATGGTGGAGGGAGTTGGATTTGAACCAACGTAGGCGCAAGCCAGCAGATTTACAGTCTGCCCCCTTTAGCCACTCGGGCATCCCTCCATAGGATTGGAGCTGACAAAGGGACTTGAACCCATAACCTGCTGATTACAAATCAGCTGCTCTACCAATTGAGCTATGTCAGCACACGGTTAAACCCACGTAACGATATGGGGGTTCTACTGAGCCGCATAACAGAAGTCAAAGTTTTATGTTTGGTCTTTTTAAAAAAATTGCGGGGATTTCGAGGGCTTGTGCTGAAGCATGCATCAGCTATGTTGCCGAGAGTACTCGGCCATGGCAATCGCTGCCGAGACGGAAACATTGTAGCTAGCATCTCGGTCCTTTTGTGGAATAAAGAGCGTCTGATCACTCGCTTTTAATGCTGACTTTTTAATACCTTTTTCTTCAGAGCCCAAAACAACTGCTGTCTTTTTCGGCAGATCTGTTTGGTATAGGGACTGCTCCCCCGCCTGATCGAAGGCATAGGCCCAAAAGCCAATTCCTTGTAATTCTTTTATGATATCTTGCAGCTGCGAAACTTGCTCGATGGCCACATGCTCCATACCGCCACTGGCCACCTTGTGCGCCGCCGGGGAATGATAGGCACTGCGCTTTTGTGGAAGATAAATGACATCCGCGCCCATAAGCCAAGCCGAACGAGTGATGGCTCCGATATTTTGCGGATCTTGGATGCCATCTAGTAATAAGACCAAAGCGGACTCTTTATCGGCTAGATCTTGCAAGCTAATTTCTGGTGATTCTTGCGCGTAAATTAAGGCGCCTTGATGGCCCGGGCATTCTTGATCAAGCTTTTTTACGCCAATGTAGTCGATGTTCTTGGTGTATTTTTTGATAAGCTCGTGCTGCTCTTGCAAATCGCTATTCTTTTCCCAATCGCTTTTGAAAAAAACTTTTTCGATTGCCCGTGGACGGACTTTTAAAAATTCACGAATGGCATGATGGCCGATAATCTTGCGCATAGGCTGGAATTTAATCCTCTTTCGGCACAAACTCTAGAGGGATCTTGATTTTTTACCATTTTACTTGGGTATAGGATTTTTCTCGATAGAAAAGAAGAGATTTTCAGGCGCTTTGTCCGATTTTCGGAAAATGATTGGTGCTGCCCGGCTCAGCGGAATTTGTAGCCCTAATGGAATTAGGTTCCCGACATGGCAAATCTACTTAAGGCCCAAATATCTTTGCAAACAATAAGCACGCAAACCAAATCAGCTTTCCCACAGCCATGATCAGGTTCACAAAAGATTTAAGTACACGTAAATATCGCCGATATGAAATATACTTGTTGTATTTCATATCTACCCCCTTTCTTTAAAATTTAGAGGGCTGCAAAGTCCGCTGAGCCTAAAAAGGACAGCGGACTTTTGCATAGCAAAACCTATACCATACAGCTGGCTAGTTTTTTTTATAGCTGAGTGAGTTGTGAAACGAGAATCGGATGTTTATCCGGACTAGCAAAGATCATTGAAGAAATAATCTTGTATTAGTGAATCCGTTTTTTAAAAATTATGATTAATATAATCCTCTTTTACCACTTCAAGAAAGTTTGAAAACTCCTGACGATCTTCAAAATCTACAGCATAATCATGCTGCATACATGGCCCGGGAGGCTCATTGCTAAACGTCCATGGCTGTCTATCATTATTTTTAGGTTACAAATAACAATTGCC
Source organism: Bdellovibrionaceae bacterium UBA3535 (assembly GCA_002376845.1). Taxonomy (GTDB): domain Bacteria; phylum Bdellovibrionota; class Bdellovibrionia; order Bdellovibrionales; family UBA840; genus UBA3535. Next base: position 88,108 of record DFOS01000012.1, read on the forward strand.
AACAGAATCGACGTCTCAAAATGAGACAATAAATAGTTTTGCGACATTACAACTTAAAACAGGTGCTGCCCGGCTCAGCGGAATTTGTAGCCCTAATGGAATTAGGTTCCCGACATGGCAGGTCTACTTAAGGCCCAAATATCTTTGCAAACAATAAGCACGCAAACCAAATCAGCTTTCCCACAGCCATGATCAGGTCCACAAAAGATTTAAGTACACGTAAATATCGCCGATATGAAATATACTTTTGGTATTTCATATCTACCCCCTTTCTTTAAAATTTAGAGGGCTGCAAAGTCCGCTGAGCCTAAACAAGGACAGCGGATTTTTGCTTAGCAAAGCGTGGGCCAGTATCTGTGATTCATTTGTTGCATTTGAAACAATAATTGTCCGATTCTCGGATGCTTACCGGAAATTGATTTCTGTTTTTTACAAGATTTTATTGTCCGAAAAAATTAAAAATATACGTATACCGGATTTGGCCAAGGAAAAAAGCTTAGCCTTTTATTAATCCCAAAACTTTGGCTACAGCCGCATCGATTTTCACTTTTTCGCTCTCTTTTGTACGGCGTTGAACAATTTCTATTTCGCCATTGGCAATGGATTTTGCTCCCATGGTTACGCGAACAGGAAAGCCTAGAAGATCGGCGTCCTTAAATTTCACGCCGGGGCGCTCCTTGCGATCATCCATAAAGACATCCACACCAGCAGTTTGCAAATCTTCATAAAATTTTTGCGCAATAGGATCTACATCTTTCGAATCAGGATCAAGATTGCAAATGTGCACCTGAAAAGGCGCAATCGACATGGGCCAGATGATGCCATCTTTATCGTGCGAGGCTTCAATCGCCGCCTGCACTGTGCGGCTCACACCCAAACCGTAGCAACCCATCTCTAAGAGTTGGGCCTTACCGTTCTGATCCAGAAAAGTGGCATTCATGGACTTGGAGTATTTCGTTCCAAGGTAAAAACAATGCCCCACTTCAATGCCGCGTTTGGTATAAAGACTACCACCGCAGTTGGGACAAGCATCCGCCTCTTGCGCCACGATCAAATCATGAAAACCTTCGTTAGCAAAATCTGAAAGGTTCACATTCATCAGATGAAAATCATCTCTATTGGCACCCACAACAAAGTTTTTAAAATTCTTTAAATGCTGATCTATATAGGTAGGAATATTCAGACCAACAGGTCCGCAAGAGCCTGGCATGGCGGAGGTAAGCTGCTTTACCTCTTCTGGCTCCAGCATGCGTGGAGGATTTGCTAGTCCCAATACTTTTTTGATTTTTACTTCATTTGCTGTATCGGATCCACGCGTGAGAATGCAGTAAGCCTGCCCCTCTTCGTCTGCGTAGAAAAGAGTCTTCACTAGATTTTCTTCTTTTTCCGAAAGATGATTTGCTAAGTCTTTAATGCTACGCAGCCCCTTGGTAGCAAATTCCTCTTTAAAGCCACCCTCTTTTTTACCATCATATTCAGGCAGGGTCTTTGCAACCACAGGAGTGATCTCTATATTGGAAGCATAATCACATTGCTTACAAATCATCAGCTGGTCTTCGCCTGCATCGGCAAGAAGCTGAAACTCATGACTTTGCGAGCCGCCAATATTGCCAGTGTCAGCCTCTACAATGCGAAAATCCAAACCCAAAGCATGAAAGATTCTCTCGTAAGCTTGATAGAGTTTTTGATAGGAAACCTGCGCGGCCTCTTCACTCAAATCAAAGGAGTAAGCATCTTTCATGATGAATTCTCGCCCTCGCATAAGACCAAATCTAGGACGAATTTCATCGCGGTATTTGGTTTGAATTTGGTATACGATTTGCGGCAAGTTTTTATAGGATTGTAAATCGTTTCGAACAAAGTCGGTAACCACTTCCTCATGGGTGCCGCCAAGGCAATACCATTGCTCATTGCGGTTTTGGAACTTTAACAGCAGATCCCCCATCTCTTCCCAGCGTCCTGTTTCTTCCCAAAGAGAGCGCGGCTGCACCATGGGCATAAGAATTTCTTGGCAACCAATAGCATCTAGTTCCCGGCGAACAATTTGTTCTAATTTACGAATCGAACGCAAACAAAAATAACCATAGGTAAAAACGCCAGGACCCACTTTTTTTAATAAACCAGCTCGAACCATCAACTGGTGAGAGGGAATTTCTGCATCTGCAGGCGATTCTTTTTTTGTAAACAAAAAGCTATTGGACCACTTCATACATCGATTCCAAAGGATTTAATTTTGCGATGTAGATGGGATCTTTCTACACCTATGCTTTCGGCAGTTTTTGAAATATTGCCGTCGTTTTCTTCTAATTTTTTTAGAATGAATTCCTTTTCAAATTGGCTACGGGCATCGCGTAGGGTAGCGTTTTCATCAAACATGCGGTCCATATCTTCTCGGTTATATAGGCCAGCCCACTGCACCTGCTCCTGCCCCACTTCACTCTCCGTAACCAGTATGAAAACTCGCTCTATAAAGTTTTTTAGCTCCCTGACATTGCCAGGCCACTCATGCTCTTTTAATGCCAGGATCGCTTCTTCACTGAAGGTTTTTGGCCGATAGGCACCCAGCTTTTCAAAAGTTCGCGCAAAATGCTCCACAAGCTCTTGGATGTCTTCTTTTCGCTCTCTTAGCGCCGGAATATGTATATGAGTGTCTTTTAAGTATTCATAGAGTTCAGAAAGAAAGCGACCCTCTGCCACTTCTTTTTCGAGATTGCTATCGGTAGCAATAAAAATTCGAGTTTTAGGGCTGTAAATTTTCTTGCCACCAAGACGTGAGAGCTTTTGCTCTTGCAAATACTTTAGTATTTTGGCTTGCAAGTCTGTATCTAAAGCCTCCACCTCTTTTAATAGCAAGGTGCCTTCGTGGGCCAATTCAATCTTACCAAGTTTTGCTTCGGTGGTACCCACAAAATGACCTGCTTCATGGCCAAAAATATCTGCCTCAATTAAATCTTTAGAGCTAGCCGCACAATTAAGGTCAATAAAAGGGCCGTATGCCCTTGGACTAAAATAATGTATGTGCTGGGCGATAAGCTCTTTGCCGGCTCCCATTTCGCCGGTAAGTAGAACGGGTTTGGCTTGCGATGCCACCTTTGCCAAAGTTTCCTTTAAGTTCATAGTAGCTTCAGATTGCCCAATGATCGAAAAATTTTGCCGCAATTTGTTTAGAATGCTTTGCTTTTGTGCCTTTTCTTTTTGAAATGCCAAAAGATTCGATAGCAAAATGGTGATCTTATCAATGGATAAAGGCTTTTCAACAAAATCCCAAGCCCCTAATTTGGTGGCCTTTACCGCTGTCTCGATGGTACCGTGCCCTGACATTACAACGAAATCCCCTTGAAAATGAAAGTCGCTACTTGCTTTTAGCACATCCAAACCATCCATGGAGCCTGGCATCCAAATATCAAGGAGAACTACTTGCGGCTGAAAAGAACTTAGCTTTTGCAAACCCTCCTCACCTCCAGAGGCAGTTTCCACAATAAATCCCTCATCTTTTAAAGAGGCAGATAAAACGTCGCGAATGGCGGCTTCATCATCTACAATTAAGACTCTAGATTCATTCGTCTCCATAATCATCCTTCTAACGGTAGGCTCCACTTAGTCTCTATTGGTAGCTCAATAACAAATTTTAAGCCACCCTCTTCTTTATTATAGGCTCGAATAAATCCATTATGATCTTGAATGATGCGTTTGACAATAGCTAAGCCAAGACCACTGCCTTCTTTTTTGGTCGTAAAATAGGGCTCAAATAGACGTGACAAGGCTTCTGGCTGCACGCCAGTACCACTATCTTCTACTTCCAAACGCACCAATTTTAAATTTGCATCAAAGAAAGAGGCAATTTGAATTTCTTTGCTAGCTTTGTGCTGCATCGATGCCACCGAATTATCAAAGAGATTTACCAAAACCCGACGAATTTGCTCCGGATCAAAATAAAAACGCGGAGTATCTGCAGCTAAGTGCTTTTTAATTTTTAAATCTTTATGGGCGGATTCATAAAGGTTGCACACGCTCTGCAAAATTTCATGTATATCCGATTCGACGGGCTTGGCCTGGGGAAGCCGTGCAAAATTAGAAAACTCATTTACCATGTTTTTTAGCGAGGAAACCTGCTCAATGATGGTATCGGTGCACTCCTTAAAGGCCGGATCGTCTACCTGATTTTCAAACTTTTTATTTAAACGTTGCGCTGAAAGCTGAATCGGAGTCAGGGGGTTTTTGATTTCGTGAGCGATTCTTCTGGCAACCTCCCGCCAGGCAGCAGCTCTCTGGGCATTGACTAGCAAACTTAGATCATCAAAGACCAAAACAAAGCCTATCACATTCTGATTATCATCTCTAAGAGTGGAATAGGTAAGCTGTAAAATTAGGGCATCCTCATTTTCTTTTAAGACAAATTCCCTTTTTAAACTTCTTAATCCACCATCTTGAAGACTCTTTTGCATCTCGCTGAGTACTTCGGCCATTTCTTTTGGTAAAATTTCGCCATAATTTTTATTTAGCACCTTCTTTTGACGAATTCGCAGAAGTGTCTGCGCCTTTTGATTCATGGTTTTGATTTTGCCATCCAAATCAAAGGAAATCACCCCTGTAGAAATGTTGGAAATCACAACTTCAATGTACTTACTGTGCTCATCCAGCACATCCAGCGCTCTTTTTAAATTGCTATTGGCTTTCTTCACAATCTTTTCAGAACGATCCAACTCCTCTGTCATGAAGTTGAAGTTTTTCACAAGCTTTTCCATTTCGGAGCTACCGGTCTTTAAATCAATGGGCTCGTATATACCTTTGGTAATCTTTTTGAATGCGTTGCTAAGGCGCATCAAAGGAATGGAGAGCTCTTTTGCAAGGTGAAAACCAAACCATGAAGCCACCGCCAGAATTACCAGTGTGACCATTACCAAGAGAATTAAATAAATTGATTTGATGGGAGATTCGAGGGGATCTACATCGCGAAAGCTTTCATAGGCGGAAGTGATTCCCGCCATTTTTGAAACTATCGAAATGGGTAAAAAAGTGGAGACAACCACTGCCCCTTTGCTGAGATTCGATTTGTCTCCCACAGGAACGATGACTCGCACAAGGTTTCCCTCACCAGAAGCGTGTATGGTGCTTGCTTCACTGTTGTCATTGATCGCCTTTTCTAAAAGCTCCAGGGAAAGGCGCGGCAACTCCTGTAAGGAAATGGACTTGTCCACTGCCATATAGCGGTCTGAGAAAAAATCTGGATAGTATTCGACGGCATCCAGGCTATACTTTTCTCTTAAACGTTCCAAATCTCTTCGAATCAAACGCGGTGAACGCATCTCACCGGCAACGCGCTCAGCAAAATGATAGTTTTTTTGCTTGGAATAGACATAAAAATAATTGGGTATTTCTAAAGAGTCTTTGAGCACACTAAGAGTTTTCACACTAAACCACTTATCAAAACTGGAGTTGATATAAAAAACTGATACCAAAAAGATTAAAAACGTAGGGATAAAACTAAAGGCCAAAAAGGCCGTGATCAATTTGGCTTGCAAGGAGGAGCCTATTAATCTTCCTTTGCGTTCGACAAAAACCTTGGTGATGTTTCGAAAAACAAAGAAGCTCAAGAACATTAACAAAACAATGTTTAAGTTCACCAAGCCAAAGAAGAAAATGGAGTGATAGAAGGGAAGTTTGTGGGAGATTTCGTATAAGTGAAATTGTCCCCATGTGAATAGAACTAAAAATAAACCAATCAAACAGGTATAGACAATCTCCCGTTTGCGTTTTCGAAACTCTATTTGCTTGATACCTTTGTGTTTTTGCAAATCCCCTAATCCATGAGACGATGTTTTAAATCTAGCATCTCCAAGGCTACACTGGCAGCTTCTTCGCCTTTATTGCCGTGGCTGCCACCGGCTCGATCCAATGCTTGTTCTTCATTATCTGTGGTTAAGACGCCAAATGCAACCGGGATTGCGTAACGCAGCTGCAATTCTGTACAACCACGCTCCACGGCGGAACAGACATAATCGTAGTGCGAAGTATCACCACGTATCACGGCACCCAAAGCGACAATTGCATGGGCCCCCATATCATAGGCGTACTTCGCAGCTAGGGGAATTTCAAAAGCCCCAGGGACTCGCATTTGTGTAATTTGCTCTCTGGGGACTCCCGCCTCTTGCAACTTGCGCATAGCCCCCATTTCTAGGCGATAGGTAATGTCCTCATTAAAGCGAGCCGTAATCACAGCCACTTTAAAATCTTTTATTTTTGGAATCTCGCCTTGATAGATCATATTGCATGCTCCTTGCGAAAGCGTATTAAGTCCGCAATACTCGCAATTTTTAAATCAAAATTTGTGGCAAAGTCTACGAGATCATTCATTCTTGCCATACTTCCATCTTCGCACATAATTTCACAAATTACGGCAGCATCCCCAAGTCCTGCCAGCTTGACCAGGTCCAAACTACCTTCGGTATGCCCAGCCCTTTCGAGTACGCCACCACTTTTGGCTTTTAACGGAAAGATGTGTCCCGGAAAGTGTAGATCGCTTCGTTTGGCCGTTTCTGCGGCGGCAACTTGTATGGTATGGGCTCTATCTTTTGCCGAAATTCCGGTACTAACTCCCTCGGCCGCCTCAATACTCACCGTAAACGCCGTACGGTTTGGAGTTTGGTTCATATCTTCTGGGATCATCATTGGAAGCTCTAGGCGCTTCACTCTTTCCTCGCTCATACTTAGACAAATCAAGCCCCGAGCCTTACTGGCCATAAAGTTGATTTTCTCTGGCGTTACCATCCGGGCCGCTAAAACCAAATCGCCCTCATTTTCGCGATCCTCATCATCGACCAGAATGATCATCTTGCCTTGGCGGATGTCCTCAATTACTTCTTCAATGGGATGCATTTTTTAACTCCCAAAAGTGCCGCATTGCCTTTGCAAAATAATCCGCCTCTAAGTTTACCGAATCTCCCACCTGCAAGTTGGCCAAATTGGTTTGCCTCAATGTTTCAGGAATGAGGCATATACTTACTTGATGGTTCTTAATTTCGTTAACGGTGAGACTCACGCCCTGCACACAAAGTCCGCCCTTGTTCCACACCAGCGGCGCAAAGGATTCGGGGATCTGAATGTAGAGCAAAAGATTTTCCCCAGCCTTTTCCAAGGCCGCGACTTTACCAAGTCCTTCTACATGGCCACTCATTAAATGCCCATGGATGCGATCTCCTAAACGCAGAGAGCGCTCCAAATTGCAGACAAGATTTTCTAAATTTTCCGCCTGCCAGGCCGTAACTCGCATGGTTTCATGTCCTATGGCAAATTGTAGAGACTCGGGGGTAAAATCCTCGACCGTCAAACAGACGCCATTTACTGCAATGGAATCGCCAACTTTGATATCATCAAAGTTTGCCGGCCTTTGAACTTGTATTTCAATGACTTGATCTCGCGTTTTGCTACTAAGAATCGGACTTTTTGCCTCTACAATGCCTGCAAACATTCCGCACTTATATCGCTGAGCGCTATAAAGTCAAGCAAGGCCGGTAAATTATGGCAATCCCTACACAATTTCTTAATTTCTTGCAACCTGCACAGCCTTTAGAAAAAGCTTTGAAATATTTATCTATGAATGAAGACTTGTCCGAATTTAATCCCGATTTCGGACTGCAAAGAGCTGCTCACTTCTTAATTTTGCCCTGGCATTGGCATCATATTTGTAGTGCCCCAGCCAAGGAGGTTTATATGATTCAAAACAACAAGGGTCAGGGGTTAACAGAATATATCATACTGGTGGCTCTACTTGCCGTAGCATCTTTAGGGATTGTTCGGCTTCTAGGAAAAACCATGCAAACACAATTAAGCAATATTACCCACGCAGTGGCAGGAACTGGCAAGGAAGTGAAAACAGAGAACCTGCGTATTGATAGAGATCTTTATCGCAAAAAAGACATGGGCACCTTTATGCAAGGGGCAAGTAGTGAGAACCAAAGCGAATAAGGGGCAAGCTACCATGGAAATGTTCATTGCGGCACCAGCATTGGTTTTGTTTGCGGCTTTGCTACTAGGCTTTACCTATTATTTTACCTACCAAATTGTGAGCCAATACTATTCCTACCAATGGATGCTTTGTAGTTTAGAAAAAACGCCTAAAACTTGTGAACAGGTTTTTTTACAAGAAACTCGTTTTTTTTCTGGTATCCAAAAACACCATTTAAAAACTCAAAACAAGGAGAGCGCAAAAGCCTATAAAGTAAGGGTGCAATGGATGGATCGGTTTTTTAGCTATGATATCAAGAGGTCAAACAGTGTTTATGTACCAAAAAAACTCTGAAGCTGGCATCTTAGCTGCTAGCATACCTTTTTTCGTCTTGTTTAGCATTGTGCTGACGGCCTTGGTGGCCAGTCATGCCATCTCAAAGCAGCAAATGCAGAAACAATATGACTGTCACAAGGTGGGCATTCGCCTACAAAGTATTTACGCCGAATTGGCCGACAAGCTAGAGGCTCTTAATCCAAGGGCGAAGGCATTGCGTAGGCAACGCCAACTTGCCCAAGCCGCCCTATTGGCTGCACCCACGCCAGAGGCAAAGGCGGCGGCATACATGCAGTTAAAACGAATTAAGACGCAGCAAAGACTTTTAAAATTCCAACAAGAAAGTCTGCAAATGATTTACCGTGGCCGCTACCTGGCTTATTTTGCTCATGCAAAAATTCAAAATAGATTTCACATCCAACACCTGCCTACAAAATTAGAGTTCGAGGCATTTCCAAAAAACTCGGCATCACCAAGTTATCAACCGGCAACAAACTTTAAGAATAAGCAAAGAATCGTATTTTCATGGCAAGGCAAATGGAAGCAACAAAAGCTACACGGAAGTTGCCGCGTGGATTTAGTAAAGGAGAAAAAATGGCATGCAAAAATTCATCTGGCCAAAGCATGGTAGAGAGCCTTTTTATGTTAAGCATTTTGTATATTTTTGTTTGGTTTTGTTTGGAGATAAATGGAAAGTATGAACAAAAAAGTCGATTTCGTCCTTGGTATAGCAAGACAAGTAGCACAAGATAAGTTGCTACTAACAGCTCTTGTGGTTATTTTTCTATCGAGTTTTGCATGGTTCAACGAAGAGCCTGTGCCGCAGAACACACAAAGCATGCAAGGTCTAGATACCATGATTCCGGCAGGCCACTCCCTAATCCCCATCGATATTGAAATGTCTGAGAAATTGGACTCTTTGATTGGACCCTATGGCAAAGTAAATCTGTATTTTGTACACCCCAACGGAAAGTCGCGCTATGTGGCACGCGCCGTGAAACTATTGCGTGCCCCAAAAAACCCAAATGTTTTTGCTGTCTTAGTTCCCTATCGCCATGTTTCTTGGTTTATGTCATTAGAGGGAAGATTTCGCGTTAGTTTGGCATCCCAGCAAGAAGAGGATGGCACATTTCTTGTTACTCCCTCAGCTAGAAAATCGAAAGTTCATTACGGAGTGAAAAATGATTTTAATTAGCTGGATTTTAGCATGGGCTTTTGCCTGGCAAGATATGGAGGACTTGGAGGACAAAAAACTAGCTGGGCTTTATGGGGCAGCACCACTGAAAATCCCCTACCTCAGGGCCATGGAACATTATTTAAAGGGCGAGGATGTCGAGGCAGAAAACCAGTTTATCTTGATTACCTTAAAGGCCTACGATCAAAACTGGTCATTTGCCGATCGAAAGCTGATTGTTTACTCTTACCTTCGAATTTGCATGATACGTCCAGGCCGCTGCGAAAATTCCTATAAGGAAATTGCCGCCTTTGATCAGGACATGATTGCCCATGTGGAAGATGATGTTTTTTCTCCCCCAATGATTGCAAAGTTGATGCTAGCCAAAAACAAGGAAAAGCAAAAAACCTATTATTGGCAACCCAATGAGAATTGGATGGATGCAAAATTTATTTTGGTGAATGGCAAGATCTACCGGCCCAATCCACGCCTACAAATACCACTAAACTTACATAAAAATCGAATTGTTAAGGTTATGCCGGATTACCGTAGTGAGAGCTTAGTAGCGAGCGTCAAGAAACTGCAAAACTATCAAAGTAAATTGCTGGTAAAGCCCCCCATTGCAAAAGCTCTGGATTTGCAGAAAGACTTTTTGCCGGAAAAGGATATGGAAAATCAAAATACATGGAAGCTGCAGGAGCGAGACCTGTGGACCTACGGAATCATTACCACTGCGGTTGCATTATTCATTTACCATGAAACAAAAAAGGAGAGCTCTAGCTCTCCTCCTGCTATTTATACATCACAAAACTAGAATTAAGGAGTTGGCCCGCGCGCAGGGTTCCAACCGCTTCCACCTTGTGGAGCTCCTGGGTAAATGGCTCCCGATGAAGGAAAGGCGCCGCCAATACCAACACCAAAGCCTGCTCCAAAACCAGCGCCTATACCGCCGCCGAAGCCGCCGCCAAAGCCGCCATACTCTAATTGCATCATCTGCATTTGTAGCTCTTGCATTTTCATACTAAGCTCTGATCTAAGTCGCATACGAGCAGCCTCTTGTTGTTGCTGCGCCATTAACCATTGGTAGTATTGCTGTTGTTGCTGCATTTGCCATTGCATTTGCATTTGTTGTTGGCGCATCCAAGCAGCGGATCCTCCCGGACCACCAAAACCTGCTCCAATCGATCCACCGAAACCGCCGCCATAAGGCATTCCGAATCCACCGCCCATTGGCATTCCCATCATGGCTCCACCCATTGGGCCACCGAAGCCGCCACCATAAGGCATTCCGAATCCACCACCCATTGGCATTCCCATCATGGCTCCACCCATCGGGCCACCGAAACCGCCGCCATAAGGCATTCCGAATCCACCGCCCATTGGCATTCCCATCATAGCTCCACCCATGGGGCCACCGAAACCGCCGCCCATTGGCATTCCAAATCCACCGCCCATTGGCATTCCCATCATAGCTCCACCCATGGGGCCACCGAAACCGCCGCCATAAGGCATTCCGAATCCACCGCCGAAGCCGCCGCCCATTGGCATTCCCATCATGGCTCCACCCATGGGGCCACCGAAACCGCCGCCATAAGGCATTCCAAATCCACCGCCAAAGCCGCCGCCCATTGGCATTCCCATCATGGCTCCACCCATTGGACCACCGAAGCCGCCGCCAAAACCACCGCCAAACGGTCCTGAACCAACAGGAAACCCTATGATATTACCTAATGGAATTCCGTAACCAAAATTACCGCCAAAACCAGCATATGGGTTCCCCCACATACCGCCGCCCATTGGTAAACCAGTCATTGGATTGATCATGCCACCATAGCCACCAGGCATTCCGCCAGCCATATTGGGTGCACAGAAAAATCCGCCATGACCAACACCAGCGGCAACTCCCCCCATGACTCCGCCTAACATCATAGGCCAACCATAAGACAGAAAGGATGAAGATGGATTGGTAGTATAACCAAGATCTCTTGCGGCACGAACAGCATCTTTATGAAGATCCCAACCTGCATAGGTTGCAGCTGTTGCACCTAAGATAGGTAGCATAGTATCAAAGATTCTACGGTTATCACTTCGGTCATCGACAAAACGGCGAGACCCGGAATAGTAACATTCTGCGCAGAATTGTCCTTCGGTGTAAAAATCAATATCAGCGAGTTCTTCTTCGTAGCCTTCAAGTAAACCTAAGGCATAGTCATGTTCATAGATTAATTCTATTGTTTCTAAATTATCTCTAAATTTAGAAACAGCCTCTCTACATTTTTTTGTGCCTTCAATATTGCCTTTTTCTGGTGCGATATTACATACAATTTGAGGCGTATTACATACTTTCTGCGCGTTTGCCACATCAGTATTAGAAGCAACGACTGTCTGACTCTCTATAAAATCTTCTAGTTCAATTGCAGTGAAATCTGAACCGGCTCGTTTTTCTGCTTCTCTACATCTGGCAATAGCATCTGGGTCACTAATTCTACCACAATCCACTTTGTAATTCGGAGAACTGTAGGCCTCTATTAATTCATCCGAAAGCTCTAGAATACTACTTTCAGTAGAAAAGTCTTTACAACGAAAATTATTTCTAGAAGGACCACATTCAACTTCTATCTTTGAATCTGATTCATCTTTGTTACAACCAAGATTATTTAAAAATGAATTTACAGCAATATCAGCAAGAAAACTGCTATCAGGATCTATACCATCTTTGATATCATCTACAATATCATCCACATATCCCATATACGAATACTCATCGTATTCTGGATCAATATAATCTCTAGTGTCCCTATTTTTTCTTATATCCCTATCAAGTTTTTTAATTTCCTTCGCTAACATTTCCGCTTTCTTCTTCATTAACTTCGCATCTTTGATATCTTCCTTATCCATACGCGCATCCCCACCATAAGGCGAAGATTGGCAGGCAGGGTTCATCATATGCATACCGGTACCCCACTGGTATTGGGCATAAGCTGTCATCGTAGTGAGTAACGTAAACAGAAAAGCTAGTAATATCATTTTGCAGAAACGCATTTCTACTCCTTAGAAACTTTTAATCGACTTCCTATCGTCATTCATTCTGCAAAACTTGACTGATTCTAAGGGATTACCGCTTGTTCGAAGTCTAGTTTTGGCAAATGAAGCCTTCCTTATATATATTATGCAGAAAAATCGCTTTAATTCCTAAAACTGAGTCGGATGGCGAGCCCTTGGCCTAGTCCATTTTTCAAGGATTCCGCTGATTATCCTCTACCAAAGTCTTGGAACACTTTCTGCAAGGAGAGGGGTATGATCAGTCTAATCCTAATATTTTTTAGCCTAGACCTTTATTCATCCGAAACCCGGCATGTAATCCGGATTGGCGAAGCGCTGCGCTTTTCCTCCTCCCAATCCATTTTTATTGAAAATGGCAACATCTTAAAAGCCAAAGAATACGGCGGCAACATTCATGTCGTGGGAAAAAAACTTGGCTCTACCTACATTCACTTAGGAAAAACGCCCCACTACGTTCAGGTACTGCATAAAAAAGACTATGAATACTATCACCAATTAAAAAGCGCCATTCATGGTAAGCGCGATTTACAAATCGAATTTAATGGTCGCTGCTCGGTGATTAAAGGGCGTTTGCTTTTATGGTCCGACTATGAAGAAATCGCATCCAGTCTTATTGATCAGAAAAATCAATCTTGCAAAAACACCTATCTATTTTTAGCTCACATGGACCTTTTAGAAGATGCCGCAGATTTTTTGCTGCAAGTTTTTCAGCGCTACAATTTAAGCCCCCCTTCCGTAAGTACTCAGCCCCATATCCTAATTCACTCCGAACCCATCGATGCTCTAAAGCACTATGGTTTTCAATATAACCCTAGCAAAAAAAACTTGGACTTAGCTGCTAATATTGAAACGCAAATTTTTGTAATGGAAATGAGTCGCAGCGAAGAAACTTTGCTTGGTGTTAACTGGCCTGAAAAAGTGAACTTTAGCGGTAAGAAGCTTTTACTTGAAGAGGAAAGCTTAGGAGCTAGCATCCATGCGCTGGCAAAAGAAGGTAGTGCTAAGGTGTTGGCATCCCCTAAAATTCGAACTGCTAGCGGTAAAAAAGGCTCGTTTATGGCCGGTGGAGAAATCCCCATTCAAAGCAGTGGCTACCAATTTGCAAAGGTAACCTGGAAATCCTACGGCATATTATTAAATGTAGAAGCCAAGGCAGATCAAGCCGGCAATATTTATATGGATTTGACTGTGGAGGTCTCCATGCCAAATGAAGAAAAAACTGCAGGTGGTATACCTGGAATGGAAAAAAACCGCATTGAATCGCAGTTCTTTTTAAAAGACCGAGAATATTTGGTCCTATCAGGATTGGTCAAAAAAACCACGGGTCAAGACCGGCAAGGACTACCTCTTCTACAAAAAATTCCCGTATTGGGCTTGCTATTTTCCAGCGAGAAATACCAAAAAAACGAAAGCGAATTGGTGATTTTGGTTCACCCTAAAATAGAGGACTAATATGGAAGAAGTCTTATGTAACGTAGACATCACCGAGATCATTTGCAATTCCCATGAAAATGTTTTTATCGAAAAAAATGGACAACTAGAAGCTCTTGCCAATGCATTTTCAAATAAAAATACTTACAATCAATTTGTACAAAATATTCTGCTAGAATTGGATGCAGAAATTAGTCTTAAAAATCCTTTTGTGCAGGGTAAGTGGCGCAACTTTCGTGTGCAAATTGTTGGCTCCAAAGTTCATGCTGAGTCCACTACTTTAAATCTACGTCGATTAAATTCCAAGGCCTGGTCCCTAGAAGATCTTCGACAAAAAGGCATGTTAACAAAGATGCAAAAAACTTATCTGCAAAAACTGATTCACAACAAAAAGAATCTGCTTGTCATAGGCTCCACTGGCTCCGGCAAAACAACATTGTTAAACGCTCTACTAAAAGAAACAAAACAAGAGGAACGATCCGTCATACTAGAGGATACCAGTGAGCTACTTACGCCCAATGCCGCAAGCATCAAACTTATCACCCAAAGCAAAGAAGGTGAAAGCATACAAAAAGTCGATTTGGAAGATCTACTTAAGGTAAGCTTAAGATTGCGTCCGGACCGCTTGGTCGTGGGTGAGGTTCGAGGACACGAAGCAAAAAATTTGGTTTTAGCCCTCTCTACCGGCCATGCTGGCTCCATGGGAACCTTGCATGCCCATGATGCAAAAGAAGCGATCTCTCGTCTTGAGCTTTTGATTCAGATGGGAGCTCCCCAATGGCAATCTACTACTTTAAGAAAACTCATCTACTACGCCTTTGATGAAATCATAGCGGTAGAGAGGCAAAGTAGCGGCAAACGCTGCCTAAAAGAAATTTGCCGTATCACGGGCCTAGAGCCTTCTGGGCTTTTGCTAGAGCCGATCGACCTATGGGAGAAGCTCATGCCATGAAGCAATGCCCTAGCATTCGAAAACAAGGAAAAAAGCGAATTAACAAAAAACAAACAGCCTCACTGCTGGCGAGCAAACAGAAATAATTTTTCTGGCAGTTTCTCTAGAGCTCGCCCATTTTTGTCCCGCTGAATATATTTAGGAAAAAAGATATAGCCATCAAAGGGAGCCAGTATTTCCTTGTCACCGTTATAACCGAGCAATTCACCTTTTTTGTATTGATTTAAATTTTTTAATCCTTCAATCAAGCGCATTTGATCTGACTCAAAAGGATGTGAGTATTTGACCTCAAGCAAAGTTAGAGCATCGCTTTTTTGCGCTTCATAAATAAATTCGTCTTTATTATGCTGGCTATAAAAATCCACAAATTTTTCTATGGACTGGTAAGACAATGTTTCCGCAGCAGTATCGTAGCCCTTTTGTCCTAGCTCTAAGGTAACGCTAGCAGAATTATTGGCTTTACCATACTCTGTTGCCGTCATGCTATCTCCAGGTTTTTTATTGGAGCTATCAATTACAATTGCATGTTTTGATAGTCCTAGAGCACGAGCCAAATCCAAACTTATAGGATCTTTTCGTAGGACATAAAAAGAGCCTTCCGTTTCTTCAATGGTTTGATGCAAATCTAGAAAAACATCCGACCACTGAATTAAGGTCGCAATTTCTTTTGCACGAAGAGCATCGACGCTTTTTGGCTCTGCAATATTATAGGCTCGATTCATATCTTCCTCTACATAGCGCTGGTTGATACGAATCGCTTCAATATTTCCTATGGCAATTTGCAATTGAATAGGAATTTGTTTTTTACCTGAAATTACATCTTCTATAAATTTTAGTACGGCAGGCAGACTGCCTACCTCATTCCCATGTGCGGCGGCACAAATAAATGCCTTTTTCTCTGACTGCTCATCTCCTAGAAAGATGGAATAGGGGATGCTTCCTTGTCTTCCTTCGGAGATGACCGCAAAACGCTGCAAAAGTGCTAGATTTTTATCAATCATAGTTTTTCTTTAGCACGTATAAAAAACTACGTCGATGACTTTAGGCCTTAACGGCTAGATTTGTCCCTACTTGTGTAGTGCCAATATCTTGCGGAGCTGTATTTACTGGTGATAGCTGCGCCCGCTTTTCCATAAAAAAGTCTTTCGCCATATTGTCAGCCATTTTTGACTGAATTCGCATCTTTTGCTTGGAATCACTATATTGATCGTAGCTCCTTGAAGCTTCCTCCAAGGTTGTCTTCGCCAATGCCCGATGATTGGTTGGAGTCACAACATCCCTACCAAAGGATGGCACTCCCCTTCGAACTGGCGCGGACCTTTGCACATCTACAGTGGTAATGCGCTGATTTGCTGGTATTATTCCACTGATTTTGTCCATGAACACCTCCTATGTTCAACATAAACACATCCTGTGCTTACTTCTTTCTATCGGCGTTTCATATTGAGACTTAATGGTGAAAGATAAAAACTCGACCATTTGCCAGTAAGCTGCTGGCTTATCCTTGGACATTTGCAAGGCTATGTTTGAAAATTTTTATAACATTAAAATTTCAGGAGTAAGAATGAGCGACTTAGCCCAAAGACAAAAAGATTTGATATTGGATATGCTAAAAAAGGTAGGCAGCCCCATTCAATCCTTACAAGATGTATTTAGCTATATGGATGAAGAGCTCGAAGGACGCGACGAGGCCATGGCCCTTCTTAAGCAAGCAAAAGCAGAGGTAGAGAAACTAGAAAGCATTCTAGAAGAAGTGCGCAAGTCTTGCGACTCCTAAAATGCTCAAGTCTTATTTGTCTGCGACTTTAAAGTGGTAATTCCCAACTCTAATAGCTGCGCACGATCGACTGGCGCAGGAGATTCACTCATGGCATCATAGGCCTTTGCCGTTTTAGGAAAGGCAATCACATCGCGAATGGCATCGGTATCACATAAAATCATGGCAACTCGATCAAGGCCCCAGGCAATGCCCCCATGTGGAGGAGTGCCGTAGTGTAGAGCCTCTAAAAAGAAACCAAAGCGCTGCTTGGCTTCTTCTTCACTAATGCGAAGTGCACGAAACATAGCCGCTTGCACTTCATTTTGGTGAATACGAATGGAGCCCCCCGCAATCTCATAACCATTGCACACAAGATCATAAGCCTTCGCTCGAAGATTCGGAAAGTTTTCTTCGCGATCATTCAACATATCCTCTAGGAACTCTTCTTTTACCGCGGTAAAGGGATGGTGCATGGCAATCCATCGCTTCTCATTAGGATCGTAATCAAAAAGCGGAAAATCCGTAACCCAAGTAAAGGCATCCTTGGAAGTATCAATTAGGTTCAATTCCTCGCCTAGATGCAAGCGTAGGGCCGCCATAGAGGCACAGGTAATTCCCCAGTCATCTGCAACGATAAAGGCAATGTCCCCTTCTTTGCCGCCCATCTTGGTTATAATATCTTTGATAGATGCATCATCAAAAAACTTCGACACAGGTGAGGAGATCTTGTCCTTCTCCCATTTAAGCCAAACCAAGCCTTTGGCTCCGCCCTTTTTCACTACATTCATAAGCTTGTCAATTTTACCGCGAGAAAAATCACTAGCATTCGGGCAAATCAGGCCCTTGATAGCTCCACCTTCTCGATTGGCCACATCAGAAAAGACTTTAAAACTAGAGCTTTTCATCATATCCGTTATGTCTTGCAGCTCCATACCAAAACGTAAATCCGGCTTATCATTGCCATAACGATTCATCGCTTCATCGTAGGTTATGGTTGGTATGGTACCCACATCCTGGCCGCGAAGCTCCTTCCATAGATAGGAAACCAAGCGTTGATTGAGCTCTTTGACTTCCTCAATATCCACAAAGGACATTTCCAAATCGAGCTGTGTGAATTCCGGTTGGCGCTCCGCACGCAGATCCTCGTCACGAAAACAACGAGCAATTTGATAGTACTTATCATAGCCCGATATCATTAGTAGTTGCTTCAAAGTTTGTGGACTTTGCGGGAGAGCATAAAAACTTCCTGGATGCACGCGCGAGGGAACCAAATAATCTCTCGCTCCTTCGGGAGTAGATTTGTATAAAATAGGGGTTTCAATCTCTAAAAAATCCTGCGTGTTTAAAAACTGCCGTATATGATTGGTAAGCAAGTGGCGAACTTGAAGATTCTTTTGCATCTTTGGGCGACGCAAATCAAGATAACGATATTTTAAACGAAGGGCTTCCGTAACATTGTCATCATCGAGCTGAAATGGCGGCGTCTTTGCGGCGGATAGAATTTTGCACTCACTAGCCTCGACCTCAATCTCCCCAGTCTGCATTTTCTTATTCACCATGGCATCAGGGCGTTTACGAACCTGCCCCTTAATGGCCACTACATATTCAGAGCGTAGATCCTTGGCAACATGCAATGAATCCTGGTTTGGATTGAAAACGATTTGTGTCAGACCATAACGATCCCTTAAATCGACAAAAATCAAACCACCGTGGTCTCGGCGAGTATCCACCCACCCCATAAGGCAAACCTCTTGCCCGTCATCTTTCGCATTTAAATCACCGCAGTTATGACTACGTTTGTACTCACTCATAATATCCTCTAATTGCTTAGCAGGTTTAATAGATCTTGCTCGAGGCTGTCTAGTGATATCTCGCGCTGTTGGCCATCTTCCATATTTTTCAATATAGCCTTTGCCGATTCACGCTCAGATTCACCTAAAATTAATACAAATCTTGCAGCAAGCTTATTGGCTCGCTTCATTTGCTGCTTCATTTTCTTTTTTTGTAAATCCGTCTCGATATAGTGTCCATGCTCGCGCAGAATTGCTGCTAGTGGCAAAGCAATCTCCCAGGCCGAGTCATCCGGCAAGACGAAATAGATATCTGGCCGCAATTGCAACGAGTCTTTTTGCTCTTGCATAAGAAGAGCCAGTCGCTCGATTCCGGCAGCAAAGCCTACCGCAGGCGTTGGCTTACCACCGAGATTTTCAACCAGCGTATCATATCTGCCGCCGGCACTTAATGTGGCCTGCGCGCCTAAGACCTCTCCAGTTGAAACAAATTCAAAGGCGCTGCGGTTGTAATAATCCAAGCCCCGCACCAAAGAAGTATCGATCTTATAGCGAATGCCTAGAGCATCTAAGCCCTTCTTAAGATCCGCAAAATGCTCCTGACAATCGCCGCAAATGGCATCCATCATTTTTGGCAGGCCTTTGTATAGTTCTTGGCAATTGGGGTTTTTACAATCAAATACCCGCAGTGGATTTTTTTCTTTTCTACGCAAGCAATCCTCACAGATCTTGTCAGAAATTTTATCTAGTTCTTGCTTTAGTTTCGCATTGTAAGGTGGGCGGCAAACACTGCAGCCAAGGCTTGAAATATGCAATTCCCGCTCTTCAATACCAAATGCCTTAAGTAGAGCATCTTGAATTTGAATCACTTCCACATCCGCCAAGGCCTCGGCCGCGCCAAAGACCTCCACGCCCAATTGATAAAACTGCCTATAGCGTCCCTTTTGTGGGCGTTCATGACGAAACATCGGGCCAAGGTAAAAAAACTTTTGCACGGCTTTATCTTGCATTAAGGAGTGCTGCAAATAGGCGCGCACTACTGAGGCCGTACCCTCAGGCCGCAAACTTAACGAGTCACCATTACGGTCCGAAAAGGAGTACATTTCTTTTGCAACAATATCGCTCGACTCCCCTACACTGCGCTGAAATAATTGGGTATTTTCTACTATGGGTGTGCGTATTTCCGTATATCCGTGTGCTGCAAAGACCTTACGGGAGATGGACTCTATTTTCCCCCACAACCTAGCCTCAAGCTCAAAGATGTCGTTCATACCCCGAATGGACTGCAATTTCATTTGCTCATCCTGCCATGAACACCACTTGGGTGTCAAAAGAGGCTGGGCCAAATAGGTAAAATCACTGACCTATTGAAGATTTTACTGATGGTCTTTGAAAACCATAGGGATTTGGCTAGAAATTCGCCGGAAGCTAGACAAAAAAAACGATGCGCCTTATATTCTTTTACATGGCAAAAATTAAGATCGAACAAGATAGCAAACTAAACGAACAAGACGCTTTTGAGCGCCTCAAAGAGGTTCTCCAAGATGATCCAGAGCTGCGAAAGCTGGACTCTTCCTATAGCTGCAACTTTGATGAAGCCAAAAAAAGCGGAACGGCTAAAGGCTCCAAATTTGATGCTTCCCTGGAAGTTAAAGCTAATGGTGGAGGCTCCAACGTGAAAATTGAAGTAAAGCTTCCCTTGATGTTGAGCCCATTTAAAGGCGTTGTGGAAACCACTCTCCGTAAAAAAATGGAGAAGGCACTGGCTTAAAATGGCCAAGAAAAAATCTCACATACCAGATATCATTGATAACAAGGCTAACAAGCCCGGACATTTGCCCGTACCAACGGATGCACTGGGGCTTTATCTAGCGCAAATCAATCGATACGATCTTCTTAGCCCTGAAGAAGAACACGATTTGGCGATTAAATATTACGAGGAACGTGATCCGCTAGCGGCGGAAAGACTGGTGACCTCAAATCTGCGTTTTGTCGTGAGTGTTGCAGCTGAATACTCCAAATTTGGCGCCAAAATGATTGATTTGGTACAAGAGGGTAATGTTGGGCTTATGCATGCAGTGCGCGAGTTCAATCCCTATAAAGGGGTACGCTTAATCACCTACGCTGTTTGGTGGATTCGCGGCTATATACGCGAGTACCTGTTGAAACAATTTTCCATGGTCAAGCTTAGCACCTCTTCTGAGCAAAAAAAATTGTTTTACCAATTGCAGAAAGAAAAGGCTTTGCTAGAGGCAAAAGGTGAAGAATTTGATGTGGATGCTTTTAGCGAAAAAATCGGCATAGATGCATCGAAGGTAGAAGCAATGGAAATGCGGTTGAGCCAAAGGGATGTTAGCCTCGACACACCTATCGATGAGGGCGGTAAAACTCTACTACTTGATATGCAAGAAAACCAAACAGCTGTGGATGCAGAAGAGGAGCTCGCACATCTGGAAGAAGTAGAGGTTTTAAAAGAAAAAATCGATGCCATCAAAGAAAGCTTAAATGAAAAAGAAGTCTACATATTAGAGAACCGAGTCTTGCATGACTCTCCTATGACCTTACAAGAGATTGGCGATCACTTTGGTATTACGAGAGAGCGCTCCCGACAAATCGAAGCCAATATTATTAAAAAATTAAAACAAGCTTATCAGGATTAGACATCTTCGTCGATATTCACTTGCGTGGCCAATTTGGCACGCAAACGAGTAACGGCTTGTGCATGAAGTTGCGATACGCGGGATTCGGTTACTTTTAATACTTGACCGATTTCTTTAAGATTTAAATCTTCATAATAATAAAGCGACAATACCAGTCGCTGTTTTTCTGGTAAATCTTCAATGGCATTGGCAATCAAATCTTTTACCACTTTAATATTCAAATGCGAATGGGGATTGTTGCCCTTTTCATTTTCTAAGATGCTTAAAATCGACTTCTTATCCACATTAGAAAAGGTAGCGCTTTCATCGATCGACAGCATACTAACAGGTCTTACTTGATTAACAAGATCATGAAACTCTTCCATATTAATTTTCAAAGCTTCACAAATCTCTTCATCCGTAGCATTGCGGCCAAGCGTGGCCTCAAGCTTTACGATGGTCCGATCCAATAATTTAGCTTTGTCTCGAACACTTCTTGGCACCCAGTCTTGAGCACGCAGCTCATCTAGTATAGCTCCGCGAATACGAAATTCTGCATAGGTTTTGAATTTATTATCTCTTGATGGGTCATACTTTTCTATAGCATCCATTAAGCCAATAACGCCGCTAGAAATAAGATCATCCAACTCAATATTCGAGGGAAGACGGGCCGCAATTTTTTGCGCAATAAATTTGATCAATGGAGCATACTCCATAATCAATTTATCCTTTTGCTCCGCACTAAGTTTGGAGGGATCTTCTTTATACTTTTTTAAAAGAGCACTACTTTTGGCCATCCATTTCCTCTCGCAGGTATTTTCAGTTTAGCAAAGGCAAGCTATATTGAAAGTCCATATCTTTTAAGCTACACCAAGTACCTGTTCCCAAAAGAACTGAAGTCCACCTTTAGCTCTACCTAGACCCGTATCAGCTCCAATTTTATCTCCTACTGCCATAATAGCCTTAGCTGCAGGAGCATAGGGACTCTTATCCAAAATCAAAGTCTGACTACGACTAGCCCGCGACATGGCTGCATCCAAGGGAATATGCCCCTTATAATCTAGACTAACGCATAAGAATTTTTCACAGACTTCACTCAATCTTTGAAAAACCATTAAGCCCTCTCGCTCTGACTGCACTTCATTACAAAGAATCGAAAAGCGCTCCTCTTTGTGATATTTATTTAAAACCTTAATCAGAGCATAGGAATCTGTAATGGATGCAGGCTCTGGATTCACCACTACGAGAATTTCATTCACAGCTGCATTCAAATACAAAACATTGCTATCAATGCCTGGCGCTGTGTCTATGAGCAAATAATCAAAGTAACCATTCAGTGAACTAACCTGCTCCAACAAATTTTGTTTTTGATAAACTGTTAAATGGCTTAGTTCGTGCAAACCGGAGCCACCGGGTATCAAATAAATAGAGTCACCTATTGGTTGGATGATTTCTTCAATGAATTTTTCTCCATCGATTACATCCAATATACTATGCTCTGTGCGCTTACCCATCATGACATCCACATTGGCCATGCCAAGATCTCCATCTAAAATTAATACTTTATTACCCTTTAAAGCCAAATATCTTGCTAAATTGCAGGTGACACTGGTCTTTCCGACTCCACCTTTTCCAGAAGTGATACTTATAGTCTTTGTATATTTCTTATTGCGCTTTAAATTTTCTAACACCCACTACCCCTTTTTTGTAATTTTAAATATCAAATCCAAAACTCTTTCTCTTGTGGCAAACTCGAAGTCCTCCGGAATATTAGCCCCGATACCAAAAGAATGAAGAGGAATATTCAACTTTCTATTCAATGTATAAATCAAACCATGTTGACTGGTTTCATCTAATTTTGTGCAAATTATGTCATCGTAGTGAAATATCTGATAACGTTTTGCCAGCTCCAAAGCTTGTTTTTCTCCCATAGTTAAGGGACAGACATAATGCACTCTAGATTTTTCTAAAAGGTGTCCCACACTATCCTTTAGTGCATTGATTTCACTTAAATCTTTCAATGTATAACCAGGAGTATCCACCAAAATATGATCCATATGACGGAGTTGTTTTAAGATGGGCTCCCAATCCTCATTTCTATTAATGATTGCGAAGGGAATATTCAAAATCCTGGCGTAAATTTTTAGCTGCTCAATAGCACCAACCTTGTTTGTGTTGGTAGTTATAATGGCAACATTTTTTCGATGACGAATAATTTGGTGGGAGGCATATTTAACCAAGGAAGCGGTTTTGCCAGAGCCGGCTGCGCCCATAAAGATTTCGATTTTTTTGCCTTGATCATCTCCTGTTACATCAATGGTATCGAGAAAATACTTAGCGACCCACCCCTCAATAAGCGCGGCCTTCTTATCTTTAACAGAAGACATCGCTTTATCACCTTCTTTTAGAATTTCTTTTATCAAATCTACATTAATACCAGCATCATTTAACTTCTCGTACATATGATCTAGGTAGGCAGGAACTGCTCCGCCATGTTGAGATGGGTTTTCTATAAATGTTTGCGGCATCTGTTGAAACTTTTGCAGCACAGATTGTAGACGTAATACTTCTTGCTTTAACTGCGCGATTTCGGAATCATTTTTTGCATGATTCACTCTTCGTTTTGTTTCAATAAAATCATTGTTTAACGATTGTAGAGCGGACTGGGTGGCCGTTTGCAAACGCGCAAGATTGGATTTCTCTTGCGACTCTGTAGCAACCTCCTCTTGTGCTATTGATTCATCCTGAATTTCGATATACGGTCGCCGCTTTGGAAGCTGACGCCTCTTTACTTCTTCTTGCTGATCATAAAAGGATTTTACCGCCCGTTGAATGTACTTTTTTTGCGTCCTTGCCTTTGCCTCATGTAGCTTTTTGCGCTCTTCTTCTTTTAATTTTGCTAAAGCAAATTGCCGCTCACGATATTTTTGCTCCGAAATAGCAGCTGTGAGCTCTACACTTGTGCTACCAGCAATACCGTAACCCTTTTTATTGTCTTTTGCCGAAAGAATAATGGCATCTGGTCCCAGCTCAGTTTTGACCATTTGCAATGCTTCCTGCATGTTTTTTGCCTCAAACTTCTTAACTTGCATGCGCCACCTCCACTACTGCCGCAGAGTGTACTTTCACGTCCAAACTAACTTCATTGTGCGATAGTACGGCTACTTGTGGTAAGAATCGCTCTATCAATTTTCTTAAATGTCTTCGAATGGTTGGCGATGTTAAAATCACTGGTTGCGCCGCAACCTCTGGGCTATTTTCTATGGTTTGTGCTATTTCTGTAATTATGGACTGTGCCATTCTTGGATCCATAACTAGCTGCACTCCCTGCTCGCTTTGCAACAAGGAATTGGCTAAGAGTTCCTCTATGTGCGGAGATAAAGACATAACCATGAGATTGTCGTCTTCATCTTTGTACTTAGACGTAATATTACGACACATTTTTTTGCGAACCGACTCAATTAAAACATCAATATCTTTCGTTCTGGGAGCTTCGTCAGCCAAAGTTTCAAAAATAGTGCGCAAATCACGAATAGAAACCTGCTCTTTGAGCAAGCCTTGCAATACCTGCACCACGGCACCTAACGGCAAGACATCGGGTATCAATTCATCCACTACCTTAGGAAAGGCAGCCTTAAAGTTTTCTATAAGATTATTGGCTTCCTGCCTTCCGAGAATCTCATGGGCATTGTTGCGTATAATTTCAGTTAAGTGTGTTGCAATGACCGTAGACAGATCCACCACTGTATAACCACTCAGCTCAGCCTGCTCTTTTTGTGACTTACTAATCCAAATGGCATCCAAACCAAAAGCAGGCTCAGTTGTGGCAATTCCATCAATTTTCTTAATTACATTGCCTGGATCCATTGCCATCAAATGATCTGGCATTAGATTTCCGCCAGCCACCTTATTACCTTTGATCAATAATTGATACTCGCCTGGCTGAAGTTGCAAATTATCACGGATATGAATACTAGGAACGATAACTCCTAAATCCAGCGCAAACTGCTTGCGTATGCTCACGATTCTCTCAAGTAGATCCCCAGATTTTTCTGATTCTACTATATTGATAAGACCGTAACCCACCTCAAGCTCAAGCAGATCCAGTGGCAAAAGACTTTCAATATTCTCTTTATTATTGGATTGTGCTTGATCCTCTTCTAGTTTGCGCTGCTGCATCTCTTTATCTTTTTGGAAGCGATCTATTGTCCAAGCAATAGATGCGGCAAGTAGAGACATCACCATAAAAGGCATCAATGGTAGGCCTGGAATCAAACCAATAAATGCCAACATTGCCGCAACAATATATATTGCTTTAGGGTTTGAGGTTAACTGCTTTGCCACCTGAGAACCCATATTCTTTTTTGCTGAACCCGACCGGGTTACAATAATACCCGCAGCTGTCGAAATGATAAGAGCTGGTATCTGTGAAACCAAACCATCACCAATGGTAAGCATGGTATAATACTGGGCAGCTTGCGAAATATCTAAGCCCTTATCCAGAGTACCTATTAATAGGCCACCAACCACATTTACTAGGGTAATGATAATACCAGCAATAGCATCACCGCGCACAAATTTACTCGCACCATCCATAGCACCATAGAAGTCGGCTTCCGATTCTATTTCTTTTCTGCGAGTTCGAGCCATCTCCTCGTTGATTAAACCTGCATTCAGGTCCGCATCAATGGACATTTGCTTTCCTGGCAATGAATCCAAGGTAAATCGAGCTGCTACCTCGGCTACTCGACCAGAACCCTTGGTAATCACCACAAAGTTGATGACTACCAAAATCGTAAACACTACAAAACCAATAATATAGTTATCGCCAACCACCACGGAGCCAAAAGCCTCAATTACATTACCGGCAGCGCCACTACCCGTGTGACCTTCCTTTAATATTAACCTTGTGGAGGCAACGTTAATGGCTAGGCGAAAAAGAGTTACCATTAATAGTACCGTTGGAAAAACGGAGAAATCCAAAGCCTTATCCGAATACAAGGATAAAATCATTATCAATAAAGAAATAGAAATTACCAGCACCAAAGCAAAATCAAGAAGTCCAGACGACATGGGGAAAACCATGACTGCTAGAACTGCCACCATTCCAAGAGCTACCATCAGCTCCGAGTGCTTGGCATATTTTTCAAATCTTTTTAGAAATTCAAAAATTGCATCCATCATGCTTTCCTTCTTTTCTTCAATCTATAAACATAGGCCAAGACCTCTGCTACAGCCTTAAACAATTCCCTAGGTATCCAATCCCCAATATTTAAAGTTTTAAAAATGGCTCTGGCTAAAGGCTTATTTTCAACAGTAGGAATTCCGTGCTCCTTTGCGACTTTTTTGATTTTTTGTGCAACCATATCTGCACCTTTTGCTATGAGCCTAGGAGCTGGTGAACCCGCTTCATATTTCAGTGCTACGGCAATATGAGTTGGGTTGGTAATGATAACATCTGCTTTGGGTACATCGGCCATCATACGCTTGTTAGCCATCTCCCTTTGTACCCTACGAATTCTAGATTTAATTAGCGGGTCACCTTCACGGTTTTTGTTTTCTTCTTTCACCTCTTGTTTGCTCATGCGCATTTCTTTTTCCATTTCCCAGCGCTGATAGGTGAAATCAATGACCGCCAACACCCCCATAAATAGGCATACTGCACCAATAAGCTTCAAGGCCATGCCGCCAAAATATATTAATATTTGCCCAATGCTATACTCGACAATCACGCCAATATTTTGAATTTCAGAACGCACTATCATGAATACGATAAAAGTAATGATACCCACTTTAATGGTAGCTTTTGCCCCTTCCATAAGGGAGCGCAAACTAAATAGTCTTTTAAAACCACTAAATGGGTTAATTCGGTCTGGCTTAAATTGCAGAGCCTCTTCATTATAAACAAAGCCCACCTGAAAAAGGGTAGAAGACAAACCCACCACTAGCGTGACAATTAAGACAGGAGCGATAATAAAAAGCGTTTTCTGCAATAGAAAACCTGCCATGGCATGATAAACACCAGTAAGTCCCGCGCTGATAATATAATCACCAAAAACAGCGGTAAAAACCTCTATTATGTGACCTAATAAAATGTCCGACATACCCCAAAAAGTAAGCGCCACAGCTGTTAATAACAGCAGCGTAGCCACCTCTTTGGATTGGGCAACCTGGCCACGCTTGCGAAATTCTTCGCGCCGCTGCTGGGTTGCCTCTTCTGTCTTTTCATTTGCCTCGTCTGCCATCGTTCCTTCCTAGAACGTTAAATACTTTTTAGTATTCTAAAAAGATTTTCTCCTGTCTCATTAATAAAAATTTTATAACCCAAAAAGAAAGCTGGTAAAGTTACCAGAATAATAAAAAATCCCATCATTATATTTGCCGGAAAACTTGTAATCAAAATATTGATCTGCGGCACAGCTCTTCCTGCCAAACCTAGTGCGACATTCATAAAAAAGATACAAGCAATCACTGGACCAGAGAGTTTTATACCAACCACAACAACCCCCTGAACCAAATGCACCAGAGCATCCACTCCGATAGTTGCTGTCATCTCTGCTGATAATGGAACCAAAGCAAAACTCTCACTCATAGCGTTTAAAAAAATGTGGTGACCATTCCAACTTAGAAACATTAGTGTTGCAAAAAGGATCTGTGTGTTTTCTACGGCCGAGATTCTTTGGTCCATAGTTGGGTTTAAAACTTCGGCATTGGATAAGCCTATACTCATGGAAACCAGCTGCCCACATACGTTCACAGCATACAAAACCGTTCGTGCCACAAAGGTTAGAACTAAACCAACAAATACTTCTCGAAAAGCCAAAAAGATGATGGAAGCTGACTCTATATCTACTTGTAGATGACGCCATTCAATGTGGCTAAATAGAATCAAACTAATGGCGATTGAGGTTAGTATTTTTAAATAGGTAGGAGTCGTGACCACACCAAAAACTGGCCACAAAGCAAAGAATACGGATACTCGAATGAGCACCAATATAAATGCCAAAACCTCTGTATTACTAAACTCAAAAATATTCACTCTACCTCACATACGTGGCGATATTCTGCATTAACTCGGTGGTAAAAGTGGTTAACTGATCCAACATCCAAGGCCCCATAATGACCAGGACAATTCCTATAATCATAATCTTCGGTATAAATGTAAGCGTTGCTTCGTTAATTTGCGTCACAGCCTGAAAAATACTTACTAGTAAACCAATGATTAATGATGAAAACAACAAAGGTGCGGCAACCATTGCTGTTAACTTGATAGTTTCTTTACTCAAAAAATATACTAAATCTTCATTCATTAACCAAAACTCCTAACCATAGAGCCCACCAATAGACCCCATCCATCAACCAATACAAACAACATAATTTTAAATGGCAAAGAAATCATAACCGGCGGCAACATCATCATACCCATTGCCATCAAGACGCTCGAAACCACCATATCAATCACTAAGAATGGCAAATAAATTATAAAACCAATTTGAAATGCTGTTTTTAATTCTGAGATTATAAATGCAGGAATTAAAACTGAATTTGGAACATCCGCCCTAGTGCGCGGTGTATCCATCTTTGCCATTGAAACAAAAAGAGATAAATCTTTATCCCTTGTTTGATTGAACATAAACTTTCGCATAGGAGCCATAGCCTCGTTAAAAGCCACTTCCTGATTCATACTGCCCTCAAGGTAGGGCTGAATTGCGCGGGTGTTTACCTCATTAAAAACTGGCGCCATGATAAAGAAGGTCAAAAACAATGCCAAACCTACTAAGAGTTGATTGGGCGGCATTTGCTGGGTACCTAGAGCTTGTCGCACAAAGGATAAAACTATTAATATCCGAGAAAAACCGGTCATCATAATTAGTATTGCGGGTGCCAGGGTAAGCACCGTCAAAATCACAAGAATTTTGATCGTATTGACGACATCATCTGGCTTGCTGTAATTTTGCAAGCCGATATTTACATTTGGTAGAGTGACCCCTTGTGCCAGCGCCTCACCGGCCATTAGAAGAATGGCAAAAATTAACAACCAATAACGTTTCACAGCTCCCTCATATCCTTTAATCGCGTACGAACTACATCTTTTATGCCCATTACATTAAATTTATCTTCCTCTATTCCCTGCTCTTTATCTTCCATTCGCTCGTCCGCTTCGCGGAAAGCTCCATCAAAATTCTGAGGCAAGTCCTCTGGCAAATCCTCATCCATAAGAGACAAAGACTTGATCATATTGATATTGGACTCCGTAATTCCTAGTAGAATGGACTCTCCGGCCACGCTCACAATTGCCAAAGTCTTTTTTGGTCCTAAATGATGCTGGGTTAAAACTTTGATATGCGTATGAGGGTTTTTATATTTTGTTTTTGACCAACGGCGCAGTAGCAAAAACATACCAATGATTGTCAAGAAGACGATTCCTACTGCCATAGCCATTTGATTTAAGCCCGATTGCTTTTCTTTTTTCTCTGTTTTTTGCACATTGGCAAAAACCGGTATGGCCGCTTCATCATAGGCGGCATCTTTTTTCATTTCTTCGGCGGTCTTTTCTTGCTCCACCGCAACACTTACTGCTTCAGTGTTTTTGGTTACAGAATCCTTACCATCCGAAACCACGATATCTTCTACTTGTATAGTAGGTGCCACTACCTTTTCAGGAAGCTCCGTGCTAACTTCTTTAAATGGAATGCGGCCATCATCGATAAGCACTCGCATCTTATTACCACTAAAACGCGTAGTAACTTTATCCTGCAAAGAATCTGCCTTTAGTTGGTCATAAATAATTCTTAACCTTAACGTGTCTTTATCCATTTGGTAAGAATACAGGCTACGAACTTTGTCATCCTCTACATTCGTAAAACGCTTTTTCTCTTCAATAAAAGCCTTTGGTACATCGATTTGTAGCGTTTCATTTATGAAGTCTAGATTTACCTTTCTAGAATCAATACGATCGTTAAAGGTATACTCAAGTACCAAACGACCATCTTCCACAGTTTTATTTATGTCCTGTAGAACCACAGGGTTTGTAGCCCAAGAAAGACCTGTATAGAGAATTAATAAAATAGACTTCATAAGTTTGCTCCTACTTTAATTGCTGAACACGTTCCATTGGCGAAATAATATCCGTGAGTCGAACACCAAATTTTTCATTCACCACAACGGCTTCACCCTTTGCAATAATCTTATCGTTTACTAGTATTTCCAGCGGCTCCCCTGCTAATTTGTTTAACTCCACCACAGAGCCCTGGCCTAAATTTAACAAATCGCTCACCAACATCTTTGAGCGTCCAAGTTCTGCTGAAACCTTTAATGGAATGTCCAAAATCAGTTCTAAGTTTCTATCTCCTGAAGCCTCTGCCCCAGCTATATTGGCGCCTTCAGGCTTAGCTGCTTCAGCACCTGCTTCCGCCTTTTTCTCCTCTACATCTTGCATTTGGTCCATTAAGGACTCAATGTCGGTTCCTTCAGCTGGATTCTCGTTATTATTTTCGTTGTTGTTTTCATCAGACATAATGTCCTCCCCTTAGTCTTTTAATACTTTTGTTAATTGTACTGCTATATTTCCATGACTGATTCCGTAGTAGGCTTTGAATTTTGGAACCTCTTCAATTTGTACTGCTAACTCCCCGGTAGCGTCCTGATCTAAGGGAATCACATCTCCAACCTTTAGCTTTGTAATTTCCCTTAGTGAAAGCTCTGTAGTCCCTAACTCTACCAAGATATCTACATTGGTACTTAATAATTGTTTGTTAATGATGGATGACCATAGTTTTTGATCGGTTTGATCGGCCTCCACCTGGAAACCCGAAGATAATTTTTGCCGTATAGGTTCGATGGTCGAATAGGGTACTACAAGAGTAATCGTACCATTGGCATTTTCAAGCTCCACATCAAAGGTCGATGCAATGACAATGTCCGTTGGAGGTACAATACCAACAAACTGTGGATTGATCTCCGTACGAACAAAGGAGGCTCCAATTTTTTCTACTGAGGCCCATGCCTGCTCCAAATCTTCAATGGCAAGATCCACCACTCTTCTAACAATGGACAACTCGATGGGTGTAAAATCCTTACCCTCTATTTTGGTGTAGGGGCGATCCGCACCGCCAAAAAAACTATCCACCAAGGCGTAGGCCAGCTTACTTTCAATGACAAATAGAGCCGAGCCTCTCAGTGAATTAAAACGTAAGACGCTCATGCAGGTTGGCATGGGCAAAGTATTGATAAACTCACCAAACTTCAAAAAATCGGTGCTGGCATGGTTAATACTGGCAATTTTTCGGAGAGCATTGGATAACGAAACCCGAAAAACACGCATAAACTTCTCATAAATTACGTCGAGCTGCGGAAATCGCCCTCGAATGATTCTATCCTGACTAGTAAGATCGTAAACAACTACATTGACATCCGAATTCAAGGCCCCTGATTTATTACCCTGATTTCCACTATCACCCTCTTCGGCGCCACCATCTGATACGGCAGCTAGCAACGCGTCTACTTCACTTTGTGATAAAACCTGACTCATACCTGCCTTCCTAGCCTAGTTGTAGAAAAACTCTGTAAATAAAACTCTTTTTACCTTTCCTTTGGTTAAAAAAGAGTTCAGAGTATCTTTTACTTCTTCTCTTAAAAAATCTTTTCCATCGACATTTGAAATTTGTTGAAATGTCTTGGATGCCAACAAAATTAAAATCGTATCGCGAATTTCTGGTTTGCGCTTTTCAATCTCGTCTTGCACCTCTTCATTGTTCACCTCTAAAGACATGGTGATTTTCATCAAACGACCGCCTCGCACACCCGAAAGGTTTACCAAGAATGTTTCCAGCGGCACTAAGGTCCCAACGAATTCATCATCTGCTGCTTGATCTGCTGCCTGCTCCGCTGTCTCATCTCGAATTACGTCTTCCATGCTGGTTTCAGCCTCACTTGCTTTTTTGTCTGCAAAAACCATATAGGCCACCAAAGCAATAAATACCAAATTGATGATGGCCAGACCTATGAAGAGGACAGGTTTTTGACCGGACCCTTTCTTGTCTTCTGCTTTCTCTTGTTGCTGTTGTTCTTCTGCCACGTCACAAACTCCCGATACATTGATCTGCAATTATAAAAAGCAAAACAGATGCCATATCGACCTAAGACTAAATTCGAAAGGTTTTGCTCACTTTTTATGCCTCAGAAGCTAGAAACAAGAAGTTTTTTCGGCCTTCAAAACGAAGGACCAAGTCATATTTTTGACAAAAAAATTATGTTTTATTCTTTTCATTTGCCGAAAAGAATTTTACTATGGAATATATAGATCTATGACGAACTCGATTGGAATGAGGGGGGTTGGATGCTTAATAACCAAGTAGGAAAAGCGGCGGCGGAAGTTTTGTTAAAATTTTGTCTTGTATTTGTGATCTCACTATTTGCCTTTGCAGTTGGAACTTTTGTTGGAAAGAAGTTCACTGAAGATCAACATCGTTTAGCAAACTTAGAACAACAAGGAAGCCGTGAAGCCGCTTCGATTGGTGATATCACAGAAGAAGTGGCGCCAGAATCCAAACTTACAGCCGAGGAATTGCAAAGCCTAACAGAAGAATTTTCTGAGGCAGAAGCAGCGAATATTGAAGAAGCTCTTGCAGAGCACAACGAGCGAGATGTTGCGGCCGAAAAACTTGCCGAAGAAGCCCTACAACAGCTTGATGAAGATTTAAAACAAATGGAAAAAGACGATTTGCCAGCTAAAGAAGATCAACAAGCAATGGCAAGTCCCAATACAGATAATGCCTCGGCGGCTAAAGCAGACGCTACAGAGGACACTACTAGCAAGGTTGCCAAAAGACTTGCGGAAAATGCAGAAAAAGTAGTGGTGGAGCCGCCCAAAAAAGTAAACCGCGTACCGGCTAGCTACCCTAAACTTCAGGCTTCTGCTCGGGCAGGAAAATTTACCGTACAAATCGCTTCCTACAAAGCAGAAAAAGAGGCAAAAGACTACGTAAGCCAGCTTACCTCTAAGGGTTATACAGCTTTTTATGTTGAAGCCAAAGTAAAGGGTGAGATGTGGTATCGAGTTAGCCTTGGCTTGTTTGCCAATATGGATGCTGCCAACAAGTATATGAAAGAGCTTTATAAGGAAGCTAAAATTAAGGGCTTTGTTACAAAAGTAGTGCAGTAAATCACTCTACTTTTTCCCCAGGAACTATACGGATATTTTCGCCATCGAAGTCTTCGTCCACTTCAGATTTAACAACCTGTCCCTCGCGGTAATGCACCCACATATCCGTTTTACCATCTAAATTGCGATCGATCTCTTCTCTGCGCAACTGATTCTTGTAACTCAAGCGTGTTGTCATCACTTCATGGTCAAAGGTAACCTTTTTAATTTCATTACCAGTATCAGGATTGTATTCGGTGATAGCAAAGATTTTGCCCTCACGATCCAATATAGTTTCGGTACGATACATCTTAGAATTTTTAAAGTGCTTGGCCACATCAATTTTGCCATCGCGATTTAAATCAAATAAATGCATAAGCAGAATCTTTGCTCCATCACGCATTACATAGATCAAAAAGGTATCGGGCTTGCCCTCATCTTGAGAGTCCATTGATTCCAAAACTTTCGAATCCTTTAGATCTTTTTTATAATAATTCAAATCCATAGTGCGAGACTTGATTGCAGGCGATAGGACATCCACGAAATCCTGTTTGGCAGCAAATAAATAAGTTATTATAAGAAGATACATATAAATATATTAAGAAGAAAGCTTTGCAGTGTAAATCTTTAATCCCATAAAAAATAGAACTTCAGTACACTAAACTCCAAAGCCGGCTGCATACTGTAGGTTTCTGCATAGCGAAGACTAATTTCTGTGGCATACCAGAACCTATTGGCAATAATAGGCCGAGTAAACTCCATTGCTGCCGCTAGCACAGCTTCTTTTTCACTAGTTTCCTCTACACTACTAGACCCCAGTCGAGTATCGATATCCGACCATGTTAGCCCCAATCCGCCGCCCAAAAACACAAACCAAGTCTGATTCGAGTTACGAAAAATCTGTTTGTAGTACCAAAACAAAAGCTCATGACTTGTATCTTCAATGTTCAAAGAACCCGTCGTCGTGGAAGCCTGATTGTATACATAGGTAAGCAAGAACTTCTCTTTATTTTCACGGTGATATCCGCCAAACAAGCGAGTCCGGCTATCAAAGTCATAGGCATTCCCGCGAACTTCCTCTTCCAATAAAGAGTTAAAACTAAAACCACCTAAATAACCCGCATTCGCACTACCCGCTACCAAGAGGCTTATGACTATGAATAAAGCTCTCATATACCCTCTTTTTTATCTTGGCCGTCATTTACCTTGTGAATCAGTTTTACCTTTACTTCTTGCGGCTCTTCATTTTCTTCTAAATCCGGAAAATTCCTGTAGCAGTGTGAGAGAAATTGCAAATAGTCAGGGGCAATATTTTTTACTACCTTGCAGTCTTCTTTATTATCTTGCTCATAAATTAAAGGAAGAATATCATTTTCATCCAAGCCATACTGCAGGTTTTCCTTGAGCATTTTCCTTAATTTATACAAAAAATTGATTACGTATTCGGCCATTAAGAGCTTACCACTTTCTTTACTCGAGGCAGCTAGTTTAACATTTAAATCCCTTAGCATTTTGGATCGCAAAAGGTATGCGATATGAAAACCATGTCGATACGCTTCAGCACCTGGCTGATATTTCTCTTTCTTAGACAACATTAAATCATGAGCCTTGTAGGCTTTCATTTTTTTATTTTGGTACTTGTATAAAGATCGGCCTGGATGAAAATCGCGAAAGGGATTGTCCTTGTTTTTAGATAAGGATTTATTTAAAAAGCGATCTTGGCCCGTATAGATATTCGCCCATAAATCAGCTAGTCCCTCATTGTAGGCCCGCAGATAAAAAAGGTTGCTCCTATGTATTTTCAGTGCCTTTTTTTGCAAGACTTCTTCGTCCATATTGCGTGTGTCCAGTGCAATGAACTGCGTGTCTAGGTCTTTACTTACCAAATGCCAGAAGATTGCATGAAAATGCTCATGAGCGATCAAACCTGCATTAAAGGCAGTGCTTAGTTTATTTAAACTATAACGGCTATAGATGGTAACATCTAGCTCTCCTAAATAAAAACCATTGTTGTCTTCTTTTTCTCCATCAATTCGAACATTCACCTCAACTCCGATTTTCCTCGGATAAGGGATAAGGTCTTGCAAACCTAATTGCCGCTCCAGCTCTTGCAATCTTTCGGTATGGGCATAAACCGTATAGAGCGCTGTTGTAGTCGTATCCTCTGGTACATACTTACCTTCGGATATTTTCGCTAAGCGAGCCTTAGGATCCTCGGCTCTGTAGGAGTCTCCTCTTATTGAAGGGTTTACCGACATATGCGCCACATCACCGTGAACCTTTTGACGATCCTTAAGGCTGTGAATTGGCACATATTGTAGAGAGTAAGCACCCTTTTCATCCGGCCATGGCAACAAATATCGATCTCCGGCTGCCGGATCTTCACGCGAGCAAGCTAGCAGAAGAAGCGAGGGCAAAATGATGGACAATAGAGAATAGAAATAGCTGTTTTTCATAAAATTATATTTTGCAATGTAAGTGCCAAAAATCTTGCTAAATGTGATTTTATTTACTAGAAAAATCAATGACTTAGATATATTTGGAATTTTCTTCCATAAGGGGTGACGTAAGTTGTTAGACACAGAAGAGACAATTCGCTCCGCACTCAATCCCAGTCAATATGAAGCTGCCTCCAATCTGGAAGGCCCTTTATTGATTTTGGCCGGTGCTGGCTCGGGCAAAACCCGGGCCATTACCTATCGATTTGCCAATTTGATCTTACAGGGATTGAGTGCCCCAGAAAACATCTTGGCCGTTACCTTTACCAACAAGGCGGCTCGCGAGATGCAAGAAAGAGTCGTGCAAATTCTAACCAAATTTGACATTAAAATCTTTCAGCCTCTTTGGATACAAACATTTCATTCGATTTGCGTGCGAATTCTACGAGAACAAATCCATCACCTTGGTTACCAAAAAAACTTTACCATTTATGATCCCAGTGACCAGCTAAGCTTAATGAAAAAGGTCTTGCGAGCACTGAATATTGACCCGAAGGTGCATCCTCCTAAATCTTTTTTAAGCAAAATATCTTGGGCCAAAACATTGGGTTTAACGGTAGAAGAAGTTGCCGATAAATTTAAACATCTAATGGACAAACGCTCGTTGAGTGTGTTTTTCAAATATGAAGAGGAGATGCAAAGGTCCAATGCTTTAGACTTTGATGATCTACTGCTAAAAACTAAAATTTTGTTTCAAAAATATCCAGAAGTTTTGAAGATCTACCAAGAGCGCTTTCAATATATTATGGTGGATGAGTATCAAGACACCAATGCGGTTCAGTACTCTTTAATCAAAATGCTTGCAGCAAAACACCAAAACCTCTGTGTTGTTGGCGATGAAGACCAGTCCATTTACTCTTGGAGAGGGGCCGACATTCAAAATATTTTAAGCTTTGAAGAGGATTTTCGTGGTGCAAAGTTTATTAAATTGGAACAAAACTATCGCTCTACGAAAAATATCGTCAATGCGGCAACTCATCTGATTCAAAAAAACACGCAAAGAAAGAACAAAAAGCTCTTCACTGATAATGAAGATGGTGAGCCGATTGTAGTACGAGAAGAGCTAGATGAATATGCGGAAGCCCGATTCGTTGCCAAATCGCTTGAGAATATACATGTTAGCGGTGAGGGCGAATATAAAGATATGGCCATCTTTTACCGCACAAATGCGCAATCACGTGTTATGGAAGACCAACTGCGCTCAAAGGGTATTCCCTATAAAATAGTCGG
Source organism: Bdellovibrionaceae bacterium UBA3535 (assembly GCA_002376845.1). Lineage (GTDB taxonomy): Bacteria > Bdellovibrionota > Bdellovibrionia > Bdellovibrionales > UBA840 > UBA3535. The sequence continues at coordinate 125,067 of DFOS01000012.1, forward strand.
CGGACTAAAGTTTTACGAACGACTAGAAATTAAGGACGTGCTTTGTTACTTTCGAGTAATCGTCAACCCACATGATGATGCTGCCATACGTAGAATCATTAACGTACCCACTCGTGGTATTGGCAAAACTACCATTGATAAAATCAATTTGCTAAGCATTGACCGCAGCATATCTTTTTGGACAGCCCTGAATATGGCCCTAGATGAGGGCTTATTAAATAAAGGTACCCGAAAGAAATTGCATAGCTTTACACAACTACTGGAAACCCTACGAGACATTGCGCCCAACAGCAAAATTTCTGATTTATACTTAGAAATATTGGAGCAAAGTGGATATGAGGATCGCTTAAAGCATGATGACAGCCCTGAGGCTGCAGCTCGCCTCGACAACTTGCAAGAGCTCCTAAATGCATTACGACAGTTTGAAAAAGAGCGAGGAGATGAAGCCAGCTTGGAAACTTTTTTAGAAGAAATGGCCTTGGTATCTGAAGCGGATAATGTAGATGAAAATACCAATTGTGTGCACCTGATGACTTTGCATATTTCCAAGGGTCTGGAATTTCCCTACGTATTCATCATTGGCATGGAAGATGGCATGTTTCCCTCTCTGCAACGCATAGATAGTGAAGATGAGGATGAACTCGAAGAGGAGCGGCGCTTAGCCTATGTTGGTATGACACGGGCGAAAAAACAGCTCTGTCTTCTATATGCAAAAAAACGTAAGGTTTGGGGACAGACACAATACTATCAGCCATCAAAATTTATTGAGGAAATACCCAACCAGTACAAGTTTTTTAGCTCTTCACTTCGTTCTAGCCCCTCCTCCTACCAACAACGAGTGCAGCAGGCAAAAATTAATTATGATGAAAATGTGGATTATATTCCTGATTACGAAGAGGATTATTCCTATGGCGACATGTCTGCTGGCTACCAAAAAGGAATGCGAGTTCGCCACCCATCCTTTGGCGTAGGCGTAATTGATGAAGTGATTGGTCAGGGCGATAACTCTAGAATTTCCATTGTCTTTCAAGCTGGCCAAGTAAGAACCTTTGTGGCCAAGTATGCCCGCTTAGAGCAAATATGATATGCTAGTTTTAAATGAAGTCGAAGGCTGGTTAAGCCTTGAAGTTATTGAGCTATTGCAAGACCTCTGTAAAAAACGTCCCACGAATAGTGACATTCTTGAAGTTGGCACATGGAAAGGAAAATCCGCCATTGCCATGGCCACGGTACTTGATAGAGATTCTATTCTCCATTGTGTTGATACATTCATTGGCTCGCAAGAACATCAGCACCTATATGGTGAGGTAAATACTCTTAAGGATTTTCAAGAAAACCTCAAGGCTTGGCAAATTGAGAACAAGGTAAGAATTCATATTGGCACTAGCAAAGATGTTGCCGAGCACCTCGACGATGACAGCCTAGGACTTATATTTATTGACGGCTCGCATGACTACGCGGATGTTTTGCAAGATTACCAAATACTATTTCCAAAATTAAAAATTGGCGGCTATATGGCCTTTCATGATTCTAAATGGCCGGGCGTGCGCAAAGTATTGTGGGAAGAGGTCTTTCCAACAAAAAATACCGGTCTCATAAAACGCATCGAAGATACTACCTACTTTCAAAAGACACCCCATTCCTATTATCTAATTTGGAATCTAATACAGCTATTCGTGGAGCAAAGAAAACAGGACCTCAAACGATACAAACGTAAAGCTAGGAAAAAGTACTTTAGATTTAATGAATATTAGTAACCTTCAAGTTCTGATAGAAAGTTTTTTAAACGGTTTATTTTATTTGAATTGCTTTCTTCTTTTATGATTTTTCTTATTCTACTTTTAATTAATTTTACATCTACCTTCTCATGAATGCTTCTGCAATAGCGCAACATCTCGGCACAGTCACTAAAATCACTTTCAGTAAATCGCCTCAGTTTTAGCAAGAGATACAAAGTTCCATCTGGACGATAAATCTTACAGTTAGCTGTTTTTCGCAATAATACCAAGCTAGCTTTGTTTTTTAGTTCGCTTTGTAGGAAAAACGAAGCTGCAGGGTTAATGATTTCTATTGGCAGATCTAAGGACTCGGCAATCTGAAAGAGTTCTAACTGTTGGTCCCGTTCTTTTTTTCCAAGGCCAACCAAATCAACATCTACAGTAACTCTGTGCTCAATACCAAGATACGGAAGCAAAGTACCACCTAGCAGAACCCATTCCCCTGTTAACTTTTCACTAGCCAGCTTGATGAGTCTTTGCAATAGCGGGCGGTTTAGTTTTTTCATATAAGCTCCGCTAGTCGAGACAATGAAATACGGCTTAACTTAATAATTTTAGCATCATTTAGATCTATCTTGGGATTCAATCCTATTTTTTTGTACAGCTGAGGAAAATGATTTTTTATAGCCAAACAAAATCCCATTAGTGCCACGTACATGCGTTCGTCTTGCTGGTTTTGCTGCTGCACGGCTTTTCTTGTTTCCTCGATCAACCTATCTTCATCAAATAAGAAGTCTTGCATATTGTAATGCGGCTCCATTATAGCCATTCCGCATACCGCCAGATAATCATAATCTACTTTGGAAGCTATGAGTTCCAATTCATAGCCCAGCGCCTGACTAATTTGAATGATTGTATCTAGTTGTGGAGAGCTATTTCCGGATTCAATTTTTTGCACGCTCAACCAACTTAGACTCGCCTTTTGGGCTACTTGTTTTTGGCTCAAACCTTGTGATTTTCGACAATTTATCAGTTTATTCAATAGTTTATGCATATATACTATAGTATATATTATATTATGCAAAATGTAAAGAATTGTCTTCCTTATACAGGAGGTTCGTTCACTCAGGACAAAAAAAAGAGCCCTTGCAAGCAAGGGCTCAAAATAGCTTATATTTACTAAAAACTTAAGAAAGATTCATAGCAAAAAGCATTTCACGGTACTTCGGTAGTGGCCATGCATTGTCTGCTACAATACGCTCAGAGATATCGGCAGCTGTTCGCACCTCCAACATTAGCGGCAGCACCTTATTGCAATAAGCCTGCATTTGAGCTTCCTCCTCCATGGACCGAACTGTTTGCAACTCTTGATTCAATGTTTTTGTTGTTTTGAGTAGAGTATCAAAAGTGTTTTCTAGTTCCGCAATTCTTTCGGCATAGGTAGCTTTTAAAGTCTTACTATGCATATCGTCTTCGACCTCATAATAAGTCTTTAACTGCTCTTCAATTGCAGGCGCCACTTGGTTGGTAACCATTTCTATGGTGGTCTGCGCTTCAATATCGATGGTCATATTGTATCTTTCCAAAGCAACTTGATAGCGAGACTTGATTTCATCAGGAGATAATACGTTCATATCCTGAAAGAAACGAGTCAGGCTTTCGTCTTTAAGAACGGGCAATGCATCCGCCGTGGTATCATACCTAGGAAGACCTCGCTTTGCAGCCTCTTCCAACCACTCTTGCGAATAACCATCTCCATCAAAGCGAATGGCTTTCGTTTCTGTCACCAATTGTTTTACCAACTCCAATACCGCTTCATCACGCGATGATTTCTCATCCAATAAAGTCTTTAAGCGCTCGGTAGCCTTAGCAAATTCTGCCGCCACTGCCGTGTTGAGGAAGCACGTGGGCACAGATACATTCGAAGCAGATCCAACAGCGCGAAACTCAAACTTATTACCCGTAAAAGCAAAAGGCGAAGTACGGTTACGATCCGTATTGTCGCGCGCAAAGGTTGGCAGCTTACTAACACCCAACTCAATGACTTTTTCTTCTACGCTGGCATTCCCCTGTCCTTGCTCGATGGCATCTAAAATACCACTAAGGGTATCACCCATGAATACCGAGATCACGGCTGGAGGCGCTTCGTTGGCACCAAGTCGGTGATCATTTCCGGCACTAGCAATTCCAACACGTAGTAATGGTGCATGTTCGTGAACAGCCTTCATCACTACAGCCAAAGTAGCTAGAAAACGTAAGTTTTGGTGTGGAGTTTTACCTGGGTCTAATAGGTTTTCACCTTTGTCATTTGACATGGACCAGTTGCAATGTTTTCCACTGCCGTTGATCTCTGCAAAGGGTTTTTCATGCAGCAAGCAAACCAAACCATGTCGTTTTGCCACTCGCTTTAAAACTTCCATGGTCAAGGCATTGTGATCCGCACTAATATTGGCATCTTCAAAAATAGGTGCCACTTCAAATTGTGATGGTGCCACTTCATTATGACGAGTCTTAACAGGGATACCTAAACGATATAGCTCCCTTTCCGCTTCCTCCATAAATGCTTTGGCTCTACCTGGAATAGCACCAAAATAGTGATCATCCAATTGTTGCCCACGAGGACTTTGCGCCCCTAAAAGGGTACGTCCACTCATCACCAAATCCGGACGAAGAGCAACAAAGTTTTTATCTACAAGAAAATACTCTTGTTCACAGCCCAGAGTTGCTTGCAAACGCTTAACATCCACATCACCCAATAGTTTTAAAAATTCACAACCAGTGGAAGAAAGCGCTTCTACCGAGCGCAATAGCGGTGTTTTATTATCTAATGCCTGCCCATGATAGCCAAAAAACACGGTAGGAATGCATAGCGTACGAGTGTTCTCTTCTTCCACAATAAATATAGGAGAAGATGGGTCCCATACGGTATAGCCGCGAGCTTCAAAAGTGGTACGCATGCCACCTGATGGAAAGGAGGATGCATCCGGCTCGCCCTGAATCAATTGTGATCCACTAAAACGCTCCATCACCCGAACTTCCGAATGATTTGAATATTGTATGGAAACAAAGGAGTCATGCTTTTCGGCGGTCAAGCCTGTCATAGGTTGAAACCAATGACAAAAGTGGGTGGCGCCGTTGGCCACAGCCCACTCCTTAATGGCCGATGCAATATTATCGGCGGTTTCTTTGCTTAATTTTTTTCCTGTCTCTAAAGTCGCTAATAAATTTTGGTAAGATTCTTTAGGGAGCTTTTCTCGCATTTTAGCAAGATCAAAAGTAAGCTCACCAAAATACGAGCTAACTGGCTCTTTTTTAATGGTACTTTCTCTTTGTGGTCGTTGATATGCTGCCGTAATGGCGCGCGCACGCGGGGTGGTGCCCGAGGTACTAATACTCATGGTAATCCTTTCTTTTAGAATGAAAACTCTAAAAAATTTTTTCCTTCAGCTCGCAGAACCCCATGCTCTACGAACTGCAATCATATTAACAGAAGCTTATAAGGAATGAAAGAATTTTATGCCTCTTCATTGATCTCATTAAGAACCGAGTCAGAGGATACGATAGAAGCTAAAAATAGCCTGGCTAACTGTACCATTTCTTGCAGTTTTTTCACATTGTCCTCGGAAGCCCATTTTTCCATATTAAAGGTCGAATAGGTCGCGAGCAAGGCCTGGCTTGCATCGTAAGTGTGGTTGAGGTTTTGCATTTCTCGCTGCTGCAGGACGTTTTTGATTACCTCCCCCAAATCTTTTTTCGATGCGTAAAAAGTAGTGCCGTAGTCGCCTTTTTTGGCCTCTTCGATCACACCATATTGCATTAGCGTTTTTATGGAAAGACTGACCTGTGCTTTGGAGATCCCCATTCGCTCCATAAGATCTTTTGCCGACAAAGGCTGCTCAGAAAGATAAATATGTGCCCAAATGGTACCGTCGACTTTTTTAAAGCCCCAGTAACGAATAAAATCACCAACCAAGTCGCAAAGATGAACCAATTCTTTTGGAGTACGCATACAGACCAATTTAAGTGTTTTTTGCAGGGAATCCAGAAATTAAAAAAAATGTGCCAATATGCTTAGACAAAGTAGATACCGAAAGAAAGTGGCTGACCCATTTGGGGGCCAGCCGATACAATTTTAATGGCCACGTGGATAGCGAGGCCCTCTATTGCGGCCATCGCGATGTCTATCTCTGCCACGATCACGCTCGTAGTTTCCTGGCACGTTGATTTGCACTCGATCGATCACTCTTCCTAAGTGACGCGGATATTGTCCTCTTGGACAGTAACCTTCATAGAGGCGAAACACATAGCGATCACCTTTTGCCAACCAATCTATATACTTATAGTTGTCTTGCCCACATGCCACCAGCTTTTCTGGCATCTGACGCCCATTTCGCTGCGTTCTTTGTACCGTTACAATGGCTTGATTGGAATAGGTTCTCCAGCTTAATTGTGTTCCGCAAAGTCGTTGCTGGTAACAATCCAGCCGGTCGTAATCGATACGGCCACCCCGTGCTTCTGCACTAACGGCAGCTAGGCTTAAAAAAAATATTGTGCTTGCTAATAGTTTCATAATGTCCCCCCTCATTTCCTGGCTTTAAGTATTGCGAAAGCCGTGCCAGTTTTAAGAAAAACAAATTAAGAGGGAAACAGAATGATTATGTTAAGCAATTAAGAGAAAATGACACTGAAAAGACAAAGCGACACCATTACTTCTGCACTTTCTTTTCGATAAAGCTGATAATCCTTTGAGCAACGTTTTTGCCAGTGGTTTTCTCAATGCCTTCAAGACCTGGGGAAGAGTTGACTTCCATGACTAGCGGTCCACGTTCCGAACGCAACAGATCGACGCCTGCCACATTTAATCCCATGGCTTTTGCCGCCTTAACTGCGGTTGCCCGCTCCTCAGGGGTGATCTTCACCTGTTCGGCCGTCCCTCCCATATGCAGGTTGGAGCGAAATTCTCCTTCAGGGCCTTGCCGTTTCATTGCGGCAATCACTTTATCTCCAACAACAAAACAACGAATGTCGCTGCCGCCGGATTCTTTAATAAATTCTTGCACTAGGAAATAGGCATCCAAGCCTCGCAGCATGTCGATCACACTGCCCGCGGCCTTTTTGCTTTCCGCTAATACAATCCCCTTTCCTTGAGTGCCCTCAAGCATCTTGATCACTACCGGTGCCCCGCCCACCAACTTAATTAAATCCTCCGTCATTTTGGTGGAGTGACCATAAGCCGTTACAGGAAGTCCTAAACCTTTTTTGGAAAGCAATTGCAGACAACGTAATTTATCACGTGAGCGTGCAATGGCAACCGAGTCATTTACTGCATAGCTACCCAACATTTCGAATTGTCTTAACACAGCAGTTCCATAAAAAGTCACCGAAGCGCCTATGCGGGGAATGATGGCATCAAATTCATTGAGAATACGGTTTTGGTAATGCACCTCAGGCTTTTTGGAAACAATATTCATAAAACACTTTAGCGGATCGATAACCTCCACTTCATGCCCCATCTCCGTGGCAACACTTGCCAATCTACTCGTTGAATAAAGTTTAGGTCCGCGCGATAGTATGCAGATTTTCATACCTTCACCTCTTTTTCTTCTGATAATAAATAGGATTTCGTAGAGTCTACCAATAACCGTTTCATGGACTTTCTACCCAATAGCATACGGTAGTTCATTTTCTCACGGTTCATTAATGTGATTTCACTGATCCAGTTTTCTCCATCCAAGACGATTCGAGTTTCGATAACAGGCCTGCGGGAAATATGACCGTTGGAACTTTTTATATCTCGAAATTCCAAAATCTGTGCTTCACAAGCAATACAAGGCAAACGCTTTTTTTGCCTAGGATGCACATTAAACCTGGCCCATTGCTTTCCCTCTTTTTCAAAAATTTTTAAATTGGTAATATGCAAAGATGAGGTACGCGCTCCGGTATCCAATTTAGCCTTGATGGCAGAAACCGACAAGTCTGGCAATGCGACCACTTCGCGCCAACCTGCAATTTTTTTTACTTTTTTTCGCATACTGACCTCGCTCTACATACTAGAGGCATAACCAAAGCTTGCAAGGATTATTTGTTTATCTTCTCTACGGCAGCAACCTTGGAAAAATCTTTTTCTACCAAATCTTTTTTTGGTTTTGATCCTAACAAGGGTAGTAGGAGCGCTGTGGCGACACTCACGGCAAGTCCAGCTCCTGCTTTGGCAACATCCTTCATAATCACTGGTACCACATCACGTTTGCGCTTCATACGTAAACGAATGGTCATTGCCAACTCCCTTCCTGCGAGCAAACCAATAAATACCCAGGTAGTGGACATCGGTATATGACTTAAACCTTTGAAGTAAAACAAGATAAAGCCATAAACCAAATCAATAATCGTCGCGCTTCGAATATCGTTGGTATTTGTTTTGGAAGTGACAATTTTTTGGATCTCACCTCCCCGCGAATAAAAAATGTAAGCATGAAAGCTCAACATCATCGCGGTTGCCGCCAAGATGGAAGTTAAACTTAATTGTCTAGGCAAATAAACAAAGATATTAGCCAAATCTTGTATCAACCATTGCGACCATAAAAAGCCAGTGGAGATCCATTGTCCTGCCACCCAAAATTTGGACGCCGGATCTTTGGGTTTCAAAGGCCCTGACTGCATGAAGCGGGACTCTAGTATTTTAGAAATCATTAGATACAAGAAAAAACCAGCGCCAAAGGCAACCAAATAACCAAGGATGGACTTATTTAACATCGCCCCCAAGTGCTTTTGTGCAAATATAGTTAGAACCAAAAAGGTTGTACTAACGGGCAATCCATACCGGGTTAGAAAAAGCAAAATTAGCGGCGGTAAGACATAAATCCAAGTAATATGCTCTGGCAGAGGTATTTTTGACAATCGGCCATAGGAGGGATCTCCCAAGTGAGTGTACCAGCCATAAAGCACAACAAAAGATAAAATACCGCCGGCATAAAGCCAAAGTACCCACCATTTTCGGTGGGCATTGGAGCTTAAAAATGTCCCTAAGGTTTGAATCGAATCATTTGCCACTATGGCGTAAGAGGCCAAAACAAAGCCCACTATCATGTAAATTACGTCCATATGTTCCCCGCTGGCTGATTATATGCACGAAGGAAATATGAATGGCAAAAAAAGCTTCTGCAGAGGTGATATTTACTAGGTTCTTTAAGTTTTAAGCGTATCTTTTTTTGCCAGTTCTAATTAGTCCTTATTAAACAAGAAATGGCCATGAGAGTGACTTTATAAAGATTGTTATTTAAGCAATTTTTTTTGAAACATTGCATTAGATGTGTTATAAAACGCCCCCTATGGTGAATGGAAAAGCTTGCAATATAAGGCACTTAATCATTGGCTGTGGCTGGGCCATCGCGTTGACATTGGTCTTGGCCGAGGCCTCTTGGGCCCGTCCCCAGTACGCCACACGCCATCGCATCAACAATTGCATGGCATGCCATTACCAGCCTACCGGCGGTGGCCCCAAAAATCCAGATGGCAAGCGCTACCAAAGCCGCTGGTTAAAGATCAATCCCCTACTAATTCAGGACTATGTGTCCGCTGATTTTCGCACCCTCTTTTACCGACCAGAAAAACAAAAAACTGCTGCCGGCGGCTCCGGTGTGATGGCCGGTAGCGTGGCCGGACATGCCAGTTTAGATGACAAACAGCAAGTTCATTTGGTCATTGAGCACAATGTGGCAGGCTTTAGTTCTGGGCAGCTAAGAGATACCTACGCACAGTATCGCTTAGGAAATTTTGGACAAGCGAAAAATCTCGATACCATTATGGCCGGGCGCTTTCGCGTGCCCTTTGGCATGGTCAGTGATGAGCATCGCACCTATACAGACATTCAAAGCGGCAGCCAATGGTTTACCTTTGAAACTGGCATGATGTTTTCTGGTAATCCATCTTACAAATTGCACTGGGATTTTGCCGCCATAAATGGATTGAACAATACCGGACAATCTCTTAGGGACGGCGGCTCTGAACTATGGGGTAGCGTTATCAACCTACGTTGGATGCCCTCGTTTTTCTTTGTGGGAGCTAGTGGCCGCCTCAATGATACAGAAGAAGACTACCCAAGTTATGCCTTGGCCTTGTATACACAAATTTCCGTGGATGGTATCACGCAAGGTCGCCTGCCTTTAGCCCTTAGCATAGAGGGCGTGCGAGCTCGCGGATTCAATTCGAACCTGGCTCGAGGTTATGTGTCGAGTAATACGTATGCGCAAAGCCTGGAGCGTAGCACTTCAGAAGGTTTGCTCACCCGAATCGAATATACCCTCAACCCTTATTGGGTTTTGGTTTATAAATTCGATCGACTGCTGCCAGATCAAGACTATCCCTCCGATTATTACGAGCGCCACGGTTTTGGTTTTCGTTGGCACTTTGCTCCCGCATCGCAAATCATCTTTCGTAATGAATGGGCTACGGCCACACACCCTAGTGAATCAGCCAAAACAGGTACTTTGGCCCAAGATGCCACCTTTCTAATTTTGGAGGTCTCCATATGACAATACTTCCCTTTTATCTAATTGTTTTTTTCGGCCTATTATCTTCGAGTAATTACTTAAACGCGCAGGAGCCGCCGGCACTAACCAATACCTGCCGTGCATGCCACGGCGCCAATGGCATTAGCCCAAATGATGCTTGGCCGAACATTGCCGGACAAAAAAAGACCTATCTAAAATTGCAACTGCAAGCCTTTCGCGACGGCAAACGGCACAATCCTTTGATGTCCCCTGTCTCACAAATGCTAAGCGACCAAGACATTGAGGCGCTTGCAAATTATTACTCCAACCTAGATCCCCATGCAGATGAAGAGGAACCATGATCTTAAGAAAAGCCTTCGTAATTTTTAGTATTGCATTGTGGGGCTGCTCTCCTCCAGAGGGACCGCATCGCCCCCTTTCCAGCCCATCTACACAGGAATCTCCTAGCGGCTCAGGTTTGGGTTTTGCAGATGTGAGGCCTGTATTTGAAAAGCACTGTAGTTCCTGTCATCCCTCTGTGGCGGGTCCCAATTGGTTGAACTATGACAATGCCATAGCAAAAATTCAAGATGGCAGCTTGAAGCGAAGACTCATAGATGAAAAATCTATGCCGCCTCCTGGAAGCCCTCAGGCTATGGCAATTTCAGAAGAAGAGCGGCAGCTGGTAGCAAGATGGCTTGCATTGGGCGCACCTCGCATCGCCGAAAAAACAAGTTCTCCACCGCCAACACCTACCCAGCCAGATCCTATTTCGGACCCCTACGCCGATGCGCCTGTCATTGCGAAATCTTGCTTGTCCTGCCATGGTAGTGGTGCGGGTAAAAACATTCCCCACCTTGATGGTCAACAACGAGTCTATCTACAAAAGCAAATCCACAACTTTCAATATTACGAACGGGTTAGTGCTGATGGACAGATGAACCAACAAGTGCAAAGTCTTAGTGAGTCGGATATACAAGAAGTATCGAAATACTTTTCAGAACTTCCCCACTTTAAGAATAAAATATCTCTTCCTGATAATTTGAAAGATTTGAAGAACTATGAGCGCGGAAAACAAATTGCAAAAACAAAGAACTGCAGTGCCTGTCACCACAGCCCCGATATGGGTGGAAATCCCAGCTCGCCTATTTTTCCGATCATCACTGGTCAGGCCAAAATCTATTTAAGAACGCAACTTAGCCTCTTTGCCAGAGGAATTCGCGGCAACGACAGCGGCATTATGCAAAGTATGGTGAAGGACCTAACTAATGACGACCTAAATGCTTTGGCTGTTTATTATAGCCAGTTTTATGTTCACGAAGAGGGCGTAAAAAATACGGGCCTTGCTAATCCAATAAATCGGGATTAAGTGGCTTGTCACCTTCGCTTAGGGAATAGATCCCGCCTGACCACCCCGAAAGCCTTTCGCTCGCTTCCGGCTCGCTCACCCTGACGGGCGGCTTTCTCCCTTCGACTCCTATCGACATGAAAACAAACAAAAAAAGCAGACACTATGGTCTGCTTTTTATTTGGTGCCCAACGAGGGAGTCGAACCCCCACACCTTACGGTACTAGATCCTAAGTCTAGCGCGTCTACCAATTCCGCCAGTTGGGCTTAAGATTTGTGAAGCAAGCTAGCAAAAGCCTTGCGCCTTCACAAGTATATTATTCTTCTATCAATTTTTTATATTCCGCCGAGCGCATTAAATTCATTAGCTCTTTTTCATGGTCCATTTCGATCTTGATCAACCAACCATCATCCATAGGCGAATCGTTAATTGGCCCCGGGTTGTCCGCAATGCCTTCATTAACCTGAATCACCGTGCCGGAGACGGGAGCATACAAGTCACTGACGGCCTTTACGCTCTCCACCACACCAAAGGTTTCGCTAGCGGTGACTTTTTGACCAGGTTCCGGAATTTCCACATAAACCACTTCCCCAAGCTTTTCTTGCGCGTAGGTAGTGATTCCTACCGTTACGATATTTTCATCCACCGAAGCCCATTCATGTGCTTTCGTATAATACAAATCATCTGGATAATATGCCATTTCTACTCCTTATACGAAGGGGGGTTTTACCACCAACGCCTTTGCTTTTCTACCTCTAATATCTATCCACAAGGAGTCACCAAGTTTTGCATGTTTGCTATCAACATAAGCAATTGCAATTCCTAGTCCTAGGCTAGGCGACATGGTGCCACTAGTTACGGTGCCCACTTGTTGTTCATCTTCAGTGTAAACCGCATACTTTTCTCGAGGAATGCCGCGATCTTGCATCTTTAAGCAAATCAATGTTTGCTCAGTCCCCTCTTGTTTTGCCTGCAACATCTTTTGCTTTCCTAAAAAGTCGCCTTTATCAAATTTCACTACCCAATTCAGCTTGGCTGCTGTTGGGCTAGTAAGATCGCTAAGCTCGTTACCGTACAAAGGAAACTTTTTTTCTAAGCGTAGTGTATCGCGCGCACCCAAACCGATGGCTTTCACTTCATCGAAGCCTATCAATTTTTGCCACAGACCTGGAGCTTCATCGGGACGTATAAAAACTTCGCAACCATCCTCACCAGTATAACCTGTTTTGGCGATAAAAACCCTGGTTCCCTCCCAACCAATATCTTGCACAGAAAAACTTGGCATCGAGGAAAAATCCATAGCAAAAATTTCTCCTATTATTGCAGCCGCCTTAGGTCCTTGGATGGCAATTTGCGCCCAGGCCTCGCTCTCATTACTAATGTCTGCGCCGGGATTGTGCTTTTGAAAATGCTGCAAGTCTTTATCAATATTGGCAGCATTCACACAGACAAGGTATTCCTCGGAAGGCTGAAGGCAATAAACTATAATATCGTCGACAATACCACCTTGCTCGTTAGGTATGAGAGAGTATTGGGCTTCACCAGCTTTTAACAAACTCACATCATTGCTGGTCATCCACTGCAAAGCCTCTAAGGATTTTGGACCACGAAAAAAAATCTCTCCCATATGCGAAACATCAAAGATGCCACAGGCCTTACGAACATGCAGGTGTTCGGGTTTTAAACCTTCGTACTGCAAAGGCATTTCCCAACCGGCAAAGTCCACCATGCGTGCTCCAAGTTTTAAATGCTCCTCATATAGTGGTGTACGCTTCACTTAATTCTCCTAAGTTTGGAAAGTTGCAGATTGTTCCACATTAACATGGCTATGGTCATCGGTCCCACGCCTTTGGGTACAGGTGAATAGGCGGCGACATAATCACGAATCTCTTCTTGCCGAACATCGCCACACAAGCTGCCATCCTCGCGCCGATGAATCCCTACATCAATGACTACTGAATTCTTATGAAAATCCTCTTTACCAAGAAATTCTGGCTTACCCACCGCAACGATCACAATGTCGGCTCGTTTTGTATGAGAGCGAATGTCTTTTGTTTTGGAGTGGCAAAGGGTAACGGTGGCCCCAGCCTGCTGCAAAAGAAGAGACATGGGAAGACCGACGATTTTGGAGCGCCCTAAGACCACGGCATCTTTACCTTCCATCTGAATATCATGATCCTCAAGCATACGAATTATACCAGAGGGAGTACATGGAGCAATTTGGTGTTCGTTATGCATTAGCTTGCCAGCCAGACGCGAGGTCAGAACATCCACGTCCTTTTTGGCATCGATGCACTCAATGATAGTGGCCTCATGAATATGTTTGGGCAGAGGCAGTTGCACCAAAATGCCATCCACCTCGGAGTCTTCATTTAAACTTTGAATTTGCTTTAACAATGCAGCTTCGCTTGTATCCTCTGGCAGAAGAATTTTACGCGATTGAAAGCCTAGTTCCGCACACTTTTTGATTTTTTTTCCGACATATACTTGGCTTGCAGGGTCTTCCCCCACCAGGATCACGGCCAAACAGGGTGAATAGGAGAGTTCTTTTACTTCCTTTTGGATCTGTAAATAGAGTTTATCGGCACTGGTTTTACCTAAGAGCTGCAAAGTCATATGTAAAAGCACTTTACACATGCCTTTTGTAAAATGGCAATTTGTTAAATATTACGAATGCTTAGCACCACGAAATCTCTTCATATTGACCCTCTGCTTCACCTCCCTTATATTGCTAATAGGAGAGCCCATGGAAAAAGTAAAAAGCACTAGAGCAAAGAAAAAGTCTTCCGACACGGCAGAAGGTCAAGCCTTACCATCCAGTTTTAAAAAGTTCCGCCAACTTCCTGAAATCGAGGCTTTTTATCGTTTTGTCTATGAGAACGATCTTCGTAAAGAAGGCAAAAAGATTCTTGAAAGAATCATTCTGCAAAGAAAAGCAGAGAAACTTTCTACGAAAGCAAAAAAACGCAAAATCAAATTGAACTCTTAAATTGTTTAGAGACTATACAGATCGGTAAACATTACCAGGACGAACGCAAACGGCGTTTTTCTTGTTATAATCTTAATATAATCACTGCTTAGAGAACTTGAGTTATAGTATTAACAAAATTTATGCCAAGGCTATTTTAGGCCTATTATATTGCGTTAATTGTACAGTTTTATAATAAATGCTTTTGATATGCCATTTTTTTAAGATATAAATAAACCAGGCTTTAAGAGCCAAACCGACTAGGGGGTAATTCTATGAAAGCACTTTCACTCTTCTTAGTCATCTTGATCGGCAGCACGAATCTATTTGCTAAGAATCTATCCATTGGCCTTATACCCGGCAATGGCAAAGAAATCAGGGCGCAAGCCGAAGAATTTGCTAAAATTCTGGGGAAACAGGTGGATCGCAAAGTTGATATATTTTTACCTAAAAACTACCAAGGTCTTATCAATGCCATGAAAGAAAAGAAGGTGGATTTCGCTTTTTTTACCGCCATGTCCTTTGTCTATGCTGAAAAACAGGCGGGCGCAAAAGTGCTGTTGAAAAGTGTATGGGACAATCCCTATTACTTTTCCACTATAATCACCAATAAGGGCTCAAAACTACAAAGCTTAAAGGATCTTCATGGCAAACGCATTGCCTTTGTCGATGAAAAATCAACTTCTGGTTATTTGCTCCCCACACTGGCCTTAAAAGAAAAACAAATCAATTATGAAGCTGTTTTCTCTGGCAACCATAAGGCCAGCATAGAACTACTCAAAAAAGGCAAGGTGGATGCCGTAGCAGTTTTTGCCAATGACGAAAACGCTGCAAAAGGTGCGTGGACCGTCTATTATCCTGAGGAAAAAATAGAAGTACAGAAGCTATGGATTTCACAGTCACTGCCAACAGATCCTTTTACGGTACGCCAAGACTTTTATGAGAAAAACCCGCAGTTAACCTATGATGTTATGTTTTCTCTTATGGAGATGCCAAAGTTAAATAAAGATAAAAATCTTTTAAAAGAAACCCTTGGCGTAACGGAAGTGGTTGTGGCCAATAGTGCACAGTATGAGCCGATACGAAAAATGGTTAGCTCACTGGAAGCTAGCAGCAGTCCACGTCTAGATATGTAATGATGGCGGCCTATTGTTTGTTAAACTCTAGGCCGAGATCATTGGCTTTTACCAAAACCCTGTCACCAGCATCCAGCTCTTTTGCTATCAGCATCTTGGATAGTGGATTCAATACCTGATCTTGAATGGCTCGCTTAAGCGGCCTTGCACCAAAAACAGGGTCATATCCACGAGCACCCAAATATTCCAGAGCGGAATCCTCCACCTCAATATGGATATCTTTTTGCTGCAACCTTCGTATTACCTCTGCCATTTGATATTTGACAATGCCTGCGAGCGCCTCTTTACCCAAGGAGTGGAAAATCACCTTTTCATCAATGCGGTTTAAAAACTCTGGGCGAAACTGTGCATTCAAAGCTTCTAGTACCTTCTTTTCTTTTTCCTCGTCACTTAATTTTTCATCCAAAATCATGGTGGAGCCAACATTCGATGTCATAATGATCACCGTATTTTTGAAGTCTACCGTACGGCCTTGCCCGTCGGTCAACCGGCCATCGTCAAAGACCTGCAGGAGCACATTAAAAACATCGGGGTGCGCCTTTTCCACCTCATCTAGCAGCACTACAGAATAGGGCTTTCTTCGAACCACTTCCGTTAGCTGTCCTCCCTCATCATAGCCAACATAGCCGGGAGGCGCACCAATCAAGCGAGATACGGAATGCTTTTCCATATACTCACTCATATCAATGCGCACCATATTGTCTTCGCTGTTAAACAAAAATTCTGCCAAGGCTTTCGCTGTTTCCGTTTTTCCCACTCCCGTAGGACCTAAAAACAGAAAGGTACCAATAGGGCGGTTGGGATCGCCCAACTCCGCACGTCCACGTCTTACAGCATCGGCTACCTTAACGAGGGCATGATCTTGTCCCACAACCCGTTTTTGCAGATGATCCTCAAGATGCAAAAGTTTCTCGGCTTCGGTTTGCAACATTTTGTTCACCGGAATGCCCGTCCACTTGGAAACCACCTCGGCAATCTCCTCATCGGTTACTTCTTCGCGAAGCATGGTGTTTTCTGTTTTGTTTTGTGATTGCTCACTTAAGGTTTTTAATTCTTCCTCCAACTTGGGAAGCTTACCATATTTTAGCTCGGCAGCTTTTTCAAAATTGGAATCCCTCTCGGCTCGCTCCATTGCCAAACGGGTTTCTTCCACCTCTTGTTTGACCTGATTCAAACGATCAATACTATGTTTTTCCGCGAGCCACTGGGCGTTCAATCCCTTAAGCTGCTCCTCCACTTCATTAAGCTCATCCGAAAGCTTTCCTAAACGCTCTTTGGATTTAGTATCACTTTCTTTTTTCAAAGCTTCCTTTTCAATTTGCAATTGGGTTTTCTTGCGCTCCAGTTGGTCAATTTCCACAGGACGCGAAGAAACTTCCATGCGAATCTTAGCCGCCGCCTCATCTACAAGGTCGATGGCCTTATCCGGTAAAAACCGAGAAGTAATATATCGATGGGAAAGCTCTGCTGCAGCAACCAAAGCAGCGTCGGTAACCCGCACGCCATGGTGCAATTCGTACTTTTCCTTTAAACCTCGCAGGATGGAAATCGTATCCAGCACGCTTGGCTCTTGTACCTGTACCTGTTGAAAGCGCCGCTCTAAAGCTTTGTCTTTTTCTATATATTTTTTGTATTCATCCAATGTTGTGGCACCAATACACCGCAACTCTCCCCTTGCTAAGGCAGGCTTTAAAAGTTGCCCCGCATCCATAGCACCTTGGGTTTTGCCGGCCCCTACCAATGTATGAAGCTCGTCAATGAACAAGACAATTTGCCCATCACTTTGCGTGACTTCATTGATCACCGATTTTAAGCGTTCCTCAAATTGCCCCTGATAGGAAGCTCCCGCAATTAATGCTCCCATATCAAGAGACATTACTTGTTTGTCTTTTAGGGCATCGGGAACATCTCCGGCGATGATTCTTTGCGCTAGTCCTTCTACCACAGCGGTTTTGCCCACACCTGGCTCCCCGATCAATACAGGGTTGTTTTTCGTTCGCCGTGATAAAACTTGGATGACTCGGCGAATTTCCTCATCTCGCCCAATTACAGGATCTAATTTTCCCGATTCCGCCAATTCAGTAAGATTTCGTCCGTATTTTTCTAAAGCCTCATAGGCATCTTCAGGATTGGCAGAGTTTACATTTCGTCCTTTGCGAATTTCTTTTAGCGCCTCTTTTAATGCTTCTTCTGAAAACTGATGGCTTTGGAACAGCTCCTTCATTGCCTCCGAAGCTCCGGCATGGGCAGCCAGGAGAAAATGCTCCACAGATAGAAACTGATCTCCCATCTTCTCCGCTATTTCTTGTGCCTTTTGAATGATGCGGGCCGTGTGTGAGCTAATACTTGGTGTTGTGTTGGCTCCCTCCACCTGAGGTCTGGAATCTATTTTACGCCTTAGAGCATCCTCAATGGCATGCACATTTGCACCGGTCTTCTTAAGTAATGAGGCAAAGATGCCCCCTTCTTGCTGCAAAAATGCATAGAATAAATGCTCCGGCTCCATAACTTGCTGGGATTTTTCTTGCAATAATCGCATGGTCTGATCAAAAGCTTCTTTGGTTTTCTGGGTGTAATTTTCAATTCGCATTTTTACCTCTCAGTTAAATTTGGGGCATATTTTTTCAAGGTCAAGTCAGATTTTCTATGCAACAATCCGTATATGGATTCTAATTTATGGATCGCCCTTTTACTTACCATGACCCTGGTCATGGGCTTTGTTTGGTGGTTTTGGCCGAAAAAGCCCATTTTGCCCATCGAGCGACCTTTTCACAATTCTAATTTTGTAGAACTTGGCGATCTATGCATTCATTACCAAGAATGGGGAAATGCAAAGAAAACCTGCATACTATTGGTACATGGACTGGGGGCATCTTCTTTTACTTGGCGCTTGCTAGCACCTTTGCTTGCTAAAAATTATTATGTAATCGCGTTGGATTTACCGGGCTTTGGCTACTCTACAAAAGACCCCAACTTTAGTCACAACCTAGAAGATCAAAGTTTAGTGCTTAAGAATTTTCTGCTTTCTAAGAAGATTAAAAAGGCGCATCTGGTTGGTAGCTCCATGGGGGGCGCCATTGTCATGTACTTTGCCATGCAGGAAAAAAATATGGTGGCAAGCCTAACGGCCATTTCCCCGGCAACAGAGCCGAGATTTATAAAAAATATTAAATTGGGTTTTTTTGCTGCATTTTATCGCCCGGTTAAATTTTTCCTTCAGCGCTATACGATAAAACAAATCATGCGTGAGATTAGCCATCAACAAGAAAACCAAAGCCCCGAAGTATTGGATCAATACCTTCGTGCGTACAGAAAAGAGCCAAACAGCATCCTGTGTTTTGCCAAAGCCGTGGACCACCTTTTACGCGATACACGTATGCCATCTATATATAAGGATATAAATATAAAATTAAACCTATTATGGGGTGATAATGACCGCATTACTCCTATTAAAATGGCGCATACCTTAGAAAGTATTGTGCCTGAATGCGAATTGCATATTCTTTCTGGTGGTCTTCATCATATAATGGAGGATGATCCTCCATGGTGTGCCAAAATCATTACACAAATCACCGACCAAAGTAGAAGCTGATAGATAAAATTTAAGACCTTTTGTCGTTTTTCTAGACGATAGCTGTGTCAAGAAATCCGCAGGCAACCCGAAACAATCAATGTAATCATAAGATTACTCATTATTTTCATGGGGAAAGTAATGACAAAAACAATTTAGGCTCGGATGCCGCCGGTTTCAGTGGACTGAAACAGGAACAATCAAGGAGGGATTTATGCATATCAAGGGAGGATAACCATGGGGTTACGTATAACCACTAATGTGGCCGCGATCAATGGTCACAGAAATCTTTCCAGCAGCCAAACGAAAATGAATAATTCATTAGAACAATTGGCTTCTGGTTCTCGAATCAACAAGTCTGCAGATGATGCTGCAGGTTTGGCAATCTCAGAATCTTTTCGTGGATACATCCGCTCGGCTCGTCAAGCGAACCGAAATGCGAATGATGGTATTTCGATGATTCAAACTGCTGAAGGTGGCTTGAATGAAATCGGTAACATTATCGTTCGTCTGCGTGAGTTAGGAATCCAAGCAGGTTCCGATACAATCGGCGACCGCGAAAGAAGTTTCATTAACAAAGAGGTTGTTCAACTTAAAGATGAACTTCAACGTATTTCCGATACTACAACTTGGGGAACTACAAAGTTACTAGATGGCTCTTCGCCAACTTTTGATTTCCAAGTAGGTATCTTTAACAATCCTGAAAATGACCGTATATCTTTTGAGGCCTCAGAAAATGTTGCCACTTTAGATGCTCTAGGCATGTCAGGCATAGACTATACGACCAAAGAAGGGGCGCAAGAAGCTCTATCGATCTTGGATGATGCGCAAAATCGCGTAAACGAACAAAGATCAAACTTAGGTGCTTTGCAAAACCGACTTGTGTCTACAGTTAGCAACCTAGGTATCTATGAGGAAAACCTTTCTGCTGCTAATTCTCGAATTCGCGACACAGATGTTGCTGCTGCGACTTCTGAGATGGCAAGAAATAACATTCTTCTACAGATGTCTACTGCGACTTTGTCACAAGCCAACCAAATTCCTAACTTAGCACTACAGTTATTAGGATAATGGCCCAGTAATCCATGCAGCGATCACTTCTTAAAGTTGTGATCGCTGTGTTTTTTTTGACAAAAAATCATCTAACGTAGGTCCATATTTGCACATCCATAGTCGAGAAATCCATACCAATCGACAGGGGATAATGGTCTAAATTGGCTAAATATCTAGGGTTTTCAGTCTTAGGTCGCGTCAAGAATTTGACCCAGTCCCCGACAAATGCTTTGTAACTTGGCACGGTAGCCAATTCATTACCAAGGAGGTGAGTTAAAAAGTAAATACAATGGAGGAATAATATGGGTTTACGTATATCAACAAATGTGGCTTCAATTAACGGTCACAGAAATTTATCTGGCAGCCAAATGAAACTGCAAGACAGTATGGCTAAATTAGCTTCCGGCTCTCGAATTAACAAAGCATCCGACGATGCAGCAGGGCTGGCAATTTCAGAATCTTTCCGCGGCTACATTCGATCGGCTCAGCAAGCAGACCGTAACGCTAACGACGGTATATCTATGATTCAAACCGCTGAAGGTGGTTTAAATGAAATTGGTAATATTATTGTTCGTCTGCGTGAATTAGGAATTCAGGCATCTTCTGACACCATTGGTGATCGTGAAAGAAGTTTTCTTAATAAAGAGGTCGAGCAACTAAAATCAGAAGCAGATCGTATTGCCAATACCACAACTTGGGGAACAACAAAGTTACTAGATGGCTCCTCACCTACTTTTGATTTTCAAATTGGTATCTTTAATGATGAGCTCAATGACCGAATCTCATTTGAAGCTTCAGAAAATGTGGCTACTTTGGATTCTTTAGGTATAGCTGATATTGATTATACCTCACAAGAAGGTGCACAAGACGCTCTAACACAATTGGATGAAGCTCAGAACCGAGTGAATGAGCAAAGATCAAATCTTGGTGCCATCCAAAACCGATTGATTTCGACTTCAAATAATTTAGGGGTTTTTAATGAGAACTTAAGTGCTGCCAATTCACGTATTCGTGATGCCGACGTAGCAAAAGAAACGGCAGAGATGGCAAAACAAAATGTTCTTTTACAAGCTTCCACTGCAACCTTGGCGCAAGCAAATCAACAAGGTGCACTAGCAATGCAACTATTATAATCCTTCATTGACTTAAAATGAGCCGGTCTAAGAAAAAAAATTAGGCCGGCTCTTTTAATTTCCCCAACAAAAGTGTCCATCCTCTTTACAGGACGTCTTGGTTATTTTGTTTACAGAAGATTCTCTCGCAAAGTGTAAAAGTTTTTACCAATGATTTCAGTCACTTAGGCTTTTATCGACCTATCTCCAGTGCTATACTAATAGACAGTAACAGGGGGATGCTATGAAAAAACTTTTGATTACATTTGTAATACTCAACATTGGTTGTGCCGCTGAGATGCAATCAACAACTGCAGCTAGTAATGAACCAGCTACAACATGCGTAGAAAATTGTATTGGTGATAAATACAAAATAAGTGCCAATGACCTACAAGGAAAGGTCAGCGATGGTACTTTTGAAAACCATCAGGCCTTAAAGATTGATGTGGACAACCAAGAAGTGGTGATGGCAATACCTTTACCGCTTGGTGTTATAGCGGGTCTTCCGCCACAAGCCATTCCTGAATTGGAAGGTGCCTACTATATGATTGGCATGTCATCAGAGGGATATTCACAAATTGAAGTTCATATTCCTTTTGAGCACTTTTTGGGTAATTACTTGCCAATACCCGCAGACCGACTACCGAATGGTGATCCCCTACCAGCCGTGCCTGGCGGAGAGCTACCAAAGTTTGCACTAAAGATTCAAGAAGCTGGTCGTGACATTCATATATACATCGCTCCAGGATTGGTAGGTGCTTACGTTACCACTCCAGAGTTTAACCCGTATTTGTATTTACAGTTTCCAATTAAAAACCGTAATGAGACGAAAATCTTAGGTTATGTAGCTCTAGTGCCTGAAAAACTTGGCTACGACGGCGGCGTCTACATTGCGACAAAGCTACCAGATGGTTTTGCTCGCTTTCTAGATGAGATATTGCCTTAATTTTTTCCATTGCCACTTAGCCCCTATCTAGTTTAACTTTAAGTTAACACTAAGAGGGGCTTTTATGGCAAAAAAGAGAAAAACCGTAAAAAAGAAAGCTACTAAGAAAAAAGCCAGCAAAAATAAGGCTACCAAAAAAAAGGCCACCAAGAAAAAAGCTAGCAAAAAGAAAGCTACCAAAAAAAAGGCCACCAAGAAAAAAGCTAGCAAAAAGAAAGCTACCAAAAAAAAGGCCTCCAAGAAAAAAGCTAGCAAAAAGAAAGCTACTAAAAAAAAGGCCACCAAGAAAAAAGCTAGCAAAAAGAAAGCTACTAAAAAAAAGGCCACCAAGAAAAAAGCCAGCACAAAAAAGAAACCGTCTGTAAAAGATAGTCCCGTTAAGGCAAAGCCAAAAAAGCCAAAAGCACCAGATCTAGGTAAAATTCAACAGGAAGACAGCTCACAAGTTGTCGTCCCGCCAATCAACCCTTTTGTGGTTGAGCCGGTGCAAATCAGTGAAGAAGAATTTAATAAAGAGATCGAGCCCCTTGAGGTAGAAGAAGAAGCCAAAGAAATGGAGCAAATTACTTTGGATCTAGATGATCTAGAAGATGATATGGAAGACGATATGGAAGATGATCTAGAAGATAGCCTCCTGGACGATGACGACGATGAGGGCTATTTCTAAATTTATTTTCGGAACCAAAATTCAATCAATCTTGTATCCACTTTGGTAGTGGCTGAATGTTCGGTATCTGCCGGCACAAAACACCACTGCCCCACAGCAAATGCTTTTTGAGCTCCGTACATATCAAGAATCAACTCCCCTTCAATGATGATGCTGTAATTATCTGTATCATGCCGATGCGGAGGAATGAGCGTTCCCGCTTGTAAGGTAGAAAAATAAACATCACAGTCATTGGCCTGAAGTATCGTGGCAGGAAACTGCCCCTCGTGTTTTTTTAATTTTTGAAATATCTCTGGAAAGTCCGCCACCCCTTCACCTCCAAAATAAAAAAAAGCGAGCCTCTTAAATAGAAGCTCGCTCACAAAATTTCAACTTGTAATTTCTAGTTATTTTTCGAATGCACCGAGAAGCGCTCAAAATCACCATACTCATGTAGCTTGTTATAAAGCGTCTTGATGGTAATTCCTAGAGCTTGTGCGGCCTTCGTTTTATTTCCATCAAAATACTGCAGAGCTTTGATGATATAACGTCGCTCTAACTCGTGAAGACTTACATTCGGATCATACTCATCCATAATGGCTTTTTGCTCAGGATTACGGATGTTCTCCGGCAGATCCGTTGGCATAATTGTATGCCCTTCACAAAGAATTTGTAAGCGCTCACAAATGTTTTGCAGCTCTCGCACATTACCATGCCAATCGTACTTCAGGCATATTTCCATGGCTTCTGGGCTCATTTGACGGCCGCGATTTAAGTGCGCATTAGGACCATTCGCTAAAAAGTGTTCAATCAACATAGGAATGTCTTCTTTTCTGCGACGAAGAGGCGGAACATTCATCGTGATCGTATTGATTCGGTAGTACAAATCTTCACGAAAACGACCTTCCATCACTTCTTTTTCTAAATCACGGTTTGTAGCACTCACTAAACGCAAGTTAACTTTTATAGGATCTTTACCGCCAACACGATAAATTTCCCCTTCTTGCAAAAACCTTAAAAGTTTTGACTGTATGCCTGGGGATAACTCTCCGATTTCATCAAGAAACAGAGTTCCGCCATTGGCTACTTCTGCAAGCCCAATCTTACGAGTAAATGCACCAGTAAAAGCTCCCTTTTCATGACCAAAGAGCTCACTTTCCAACAAACCTTCACGTAGAGCACCACAATTGATGGCTACAAACGGTTTATGTTTACGATTGCTTCCTTGGTGTATGGCGCGAGCAATTAGTTCTTTACCAGTTCCACTTTCACCTAAGATCAATGCTGTCGCATCGGAAGGAGCCACCTTGTCGACCATTTTCATTACCTGGCTCATGGCCTCGGAACGGAAAATGATTGGCTTAAGATTTTTTAGCGCATCATTCGACGCAACATTGGGTAATATGATATTTTCAGTATCTGTCATACGTACCACCTTTGAATTGGTTAAATTATCGGCCTCAAAACTAGACTTTGGTCTCATTTTGATACTGCCAACGGGCTAGAGTATAGCACAGTGCGTGAAAAACATGCAAGAATTATTTTCGCATGATGTTATATTTTTTTTATAAAAAGCTGCTAAATGCTTATAATCACAGCTAAAATGTAAAATATGCAGCTCTTCGAAAATCTCGCTAAATATCTGAATTACCTAAGATTTCAAAAAAAATGCTCCCATCATACGCTTCGCTGCTATTTGAATGACTACGCGCAAATCTTACAGTGGAAAAAGTATGGGAAGATTCTTCAAGTAAGAGGGAGATACGAATTTCAGGCCAATGAAAATGGAGATCTAAATCTTAATGAAAGTGAAATCCTAGCCTTTTACAAATCCAATCTACCAGAAATAAAAAATTTGAAGTCCGTTAGCAAACAAAGAAAACTGGCGGCCGTAAAAGGCTTTTTTAAGTGGGCCTGTGAAGAAAAGATTATAGCTAAAGACCTCTCTGTTCACATTCACCTACCAAAAAAGACACAAAAAATTCCCAATTATTTGTCCGTGGATGAAGTCATCGCCTGCATGCGATATATGAAATCAAAATCATTTAAAGAATCACCACTTGCCCTGGAAAAGGAATTTTTATTTCTTCTATTATATGGAGGGGGGCTACGTATTTCTGAGGCCTGTAAAGTACAAAAAAAAGATCTGAAACTAAAAAGCCAAGTGGAGCTTAGAATTCAAGGCAAAGGCAATAAAGAAAGAATCATTAGTTTACCAAAATATATGAATGCCATCGCCAGAGATATTTGCAAAAAAAGAGTTGGCTATTTACTGGCTAATGACAAAGCTTTAAACCCGCGTACCGCCTACGCCTGGATTCGTGGAATTGGTCAAAATGCGCAACTCAACAAGCCCCTCAACCCCCATGCATTGAGGCACTCCTATGCAACCCACCTGATGACGAGTGGTTGCGATTTGCGAATCTTACAAGAACTATTGGGCCACTCTTCCTTGGCAACAACACAAAAATATTTACATTTAGATTTAAACCATCTAGGAAGGCAAATGGAGGATTTGAGTCCGGTAAACGACTTAATTGATAATGAATAAAGCTATTTTTTTAGATCGAGATAATACCATTATTTGGGACAAACATTATTTGAATGATCCAAATGATATTGAATACATTCCTGGTGTCTTTGAAGCCCTAAGCCTTCTCCATTCTAGTGGCTATTTGTTAATAATTGTCAGCAACCAGTCCGGTATTGCTAAAGGTATCGTTAGTCTTGAGAACCTAGAAGAAATTCACAAACGTATCAAAATGAGACTGCAACAAGCCGGCTGTCCCCTTCATGATATATTCTATTGTCCAGCAGATTCCAATTCCAATGACCCAGATCGCAAGCCCAAGCCTGGTATGTTGATTAAGGCAAAGAACAAGCATCAAATAGACATGTCTCAATCTTGGATGATCGGCGACAAAGAAAGCGACGTAGAGGCTGGACACAATGCAGGTTGCCGCTCCATTCTTTTTTTACCTACAGGCAAAACCGAAAACAAAACTGAGGCCGATTTTGAGACAAACTCAATCGTCGAAGCGGCTGATTTTATTTTGAAATTCTCAAATAAGTACTAAGGTCTGCAAACACATATACCGATATAATATTGATCGAGAGGTTTACCATGACTTTATTTAGGAACGTTTTTTTAAGTCTATTTTTTATCGCCTTTGTGATGCCAGCCAATGCCGCCCAAAATGCCGGGGTCTTCATGATTGTAAAAGGTAAGATCTTTGTTACTGGCTCAGATGGCAAAACAAAAAAAGCTCGCATGGGCATGAAGGTCTTTCTCAAGGATATCATTGAGGCAAAAGACCGCTCTCGCGCAAAAATCGTAATGATTGATAAAAACGTTCTCAATATCTCCCCAAAATCTAAGATTCAACTCGCAGATTATAAATATGAGAATAACGGAGAGGATAAGAACGTAACGATCAATTTGATCTATGGTAAAATCCGATCCAAGGTAAAGCAAAAGTATGATGGCAAAAAGAATGCCTACCGAGTAAAAACCAAAGCTGCCGTTGCTGGGGTTCGGGGAACCGACTTTATTGTGGGTCATACTAGCAGCGGTACCCAAGTCGTGACCTTTGAAGGGCAAGTAGAAGTGGGCAATGGCTTAGGAAGCAATGGTATTATCAACAACCCGGTTCGTGTCCGTCCCGGAGAAATGACATCGGTAAAACCAAATGCCTTGCCTGCACCGCCAGTAAAAGTGCCGGAGGCTCAACTTAAAAATTTAGACATTGATAGTAATGCTGATTCTGCTGATAGTGATTCTACAGAGGCCAATGCCAGTGAATCCAATAATCGTGTGGCAGATAAAAAAGACGCCGCTAGCAATGAAGAAGGTGCTCCAGACCAAGATGGAAAGAAAGCCAACAATGAAGTGGCTGATCAGAATTCCCCAGACGCAGATAATGGACAAAAGTCGGAGCAAAATGATTCAGCTGAACAAAAAGGTCCAGATCGTGTGGCCAACAATCCTGGCCCCAATATGGACGAAGCATCCCAATCCGATGGTAAAGGTAGCCGCAATATGGGACCAAATGCCGGTATGGGCCCTGGTGGTCCAGAAATGGGCGGACCTGACTCTGGTACGCAAGAGCCTGGTTTGAATGCCGACGGCCCTGTGGCAGGTGATGCCAATATGCCGGATACAGGACTGAATCCAGAGATGGGCCCCGATGATGGCATGAGAGATCCTGCATCTGGCGGTTTTATGCCCCCACCTCCCCCACCAATGGATGAAATGCCTGTGATTGGCGACAACTTTATGCCGCCACCAATGGATATGCCAGAAATGCCAGACTATGATACGGGAATAATCGACAATCCAATTTTAGAGGACATCATTCAAGAACAAAATACCCGTGTGAACATCATTATCAACGCACCATAAATAGCAAGTTCTAAGGGCCTGAAATGGCCCTGCAAGATTGCCATCATTCGATAATTTCCCTATTCTAATTGCATTGGGTACATCATGATGCACATCTTGCTTACATTCATATTGGCTAGTACAGCTCTAGCGCAAAACAAACAACGGCCGAATTTTCATTCGAACCACAAGATTATTATTTCGTACGGCAACTTACAGTGGAACCAAGATGCTACAAAAATAGAAAGCGGGACCATTGTTCTTAGAGACAATCACACCGGCAAGCTCATACTAATTGAACTGCAAGAAACCGAGCCCAATTCTTCCATTTTTAGAACTTTTCATAAAATCCACTTTAAAGGCAAGCGGGTGGCTCCCTCTATATATATTCCCGACCAAAGCAAGCTTAGCTCCAACAAAGAAGATGTGTTAAAGGCCATTCAAGACAAACAATTGAAAAGAAAACCGTTCTTATATCTAAGAAACCGCTTTGGCATGCAGACCATTGATATTTTTGATTCAAAGAAGAAATTAAAAAGAGCCCTAAAAGCTCATAGAAAAAACCTGGCTTTGAGTGACGCGCAAAAATTTCTTTTAGATGAAGAGCTGTTAACAAAAGATGAAGTTCGAAATATGAATAACCAAGCCTTACAGGAGCGACTGAAAGAACTAGAAGGCGCCGAGAAGGCTCGTGAAATCACCCGCGCAAAATATTCAGTAAAGGAGCTTGAGCGTAGAAAAGCATTGCAAGCCGAATTTGATGCCTTATCTGCTTCAGAGCAAAGCGATCGCCGAATGCAGTCACAAAAACTACGTCAAGAAGCTCTTCAAATGATTCAAAACAAGCAATACTCTGAAGCAATTAAAAAGGCCAAACAAGCTAGTGATCTAGCCCCCTACGATAAAGATGCCTACTTTACTTTTGGTATCACATTGTTTTATACAAAACGCCACAATCGGGCCATTGTGACTTTTCGTATATTACGACGAGATGCTTACCGTGTAGATGAGGCTAAGTATTACGAAGCAATGTGCCACTATAGACAAGCCGAATTCATTAATGCAGTTAAACTATTTAGCGAAGTAAAAATTGGTAAAGATAAAGCTTTAGGAGGCTCTGCAGCTTTTTATCTCGGTCTTATCAATTTTCAAAAAGAGAATTACAACCAAGCAAAGGCAGACTTTGAGTTTGTTCTAGATTACTCTGACGATGCTGATATGGATATGCAGGCCGAAAACTACATTGAAAGTATCGTACGGCTACAGCAGTTTGACCGAGCAATGGAGAAGCCCTACACGCTAAGCATTACTACAGGCTTAAGTGAGGACTCTAATATTTTATTAGTATCCGATGGAAGCACCGCCAACGCCACAGCTGAGGGAGATGGGGGGCTACGCCTACTTCTTAACTCCTCCATAGAAAGAAAGCACATTCACCGCCCAAAAGAGCAATTGAAATACAAAGCAACGGCTACCTATCAGTATTCCATGGACGATGTTTTTGCTAGAGCAGATGCCACAGTACTAGATTTTAATGCATCCTATATGCGGCCAACGAAAATGTTCAATGGTAAATATACTTCTACTTTTATTCCTGGTTTTAACCTCACTTATATGGACCTAGAGGATACTGGAACACGTGAAAACATTTTGAATTCCTTTTATATTAAAAACACGAACCAAAAAGTAAAGGATGCCAACCACGTTAAGGGCTTTGATGTAGAATACTATTTTAATGACTCTAAAATTGATGTGAGCTCTGACGATGATGATTCCACCTCTCACCGACTGGATGCAAGATGGAAGAACATTGTATTTCTTGACCGAGCAAAAGGTAAACTTTTAAACTGGGATTTAGGCCTATCCACCAACCAAGCAGAAGGAAAGAACTTTAGCTACAACCGAGCACAAGGCAATATCACCTTTACTCGCAAGCTTACCTCACTTGATTCTATGTGGAGCACCAAACTAAGGGTTTTTCATGCTATTTATGCAAGTGATGACGATAGAAAAGATACGCAATTTGCCCTAACCACGAATCTCATTCATCAGCTCAACGAGGATTTCACAATTATTGGAAATGCCGGCTACACGGATAATTCCTCCAGCGTAGATGCTCGTAGCTATGATAAATACACCATAGGCATACTGTTAAATGGCAATTTTGATTTTTAAATTCCGTAATCGGCTTTAATACCCATCAAATGACTGCTAACAAAGCTTTTCTCTTTATTATTTAATTGAATCATTTGGCTTTGCGCTAGAGGATGCTGAAAAAAAACTTTTCCCTCCTCTAGACTAGGCATTAAGCCCAAAAGTTTGAACAGGCGCACTTCAAAGTGCATTTGGTACACAGCCAGATCAGCTTCAGAATTGAGGTTTTTTAAAAAATTACCGAGCAAATCAAAAACATCTTTTGATTCTAAGTTTTCTTGGCTAACTCGGTACACCAAATGTAGCCCCTTTAAGGCACACTGAATACTATCATATGATTTTCGAATATTAGGGAAATCCTCAATCAACTTGGCTTCAGCAAGACGTTTATGACTGGCATTTCTAGCTTCCCAACTAAAGGTAACAAAATGACTGGGCTCAAGCACTCCACCGCCAAATCTTTTTTTACTTTTTAAAGCATTTAAAGCGGTATAGTTTTCAAGGCTGCCATCATGCAGTAGAATTGTTACCAACAGGTCCGCTTCGCGGAATTTTGTTGTTTTTAAAATGATACCTTTTGATGTATTCATAGACCAAAACTAAGTATTAAATAGATTGCGATAATATCTGCTATAACCGTAAAAATTGGAACAGAACCTACACTTGGATCAAATTTCAGCTTATCAATTATAAAAGGCGTAAGAGTACCTATAAAAGTAGAAATCACAATTTGTGCAGCCAAAATAATGGCTATCTTTATTGGTGGGTAGGCAATGTTAAAATTGAGAAATAAAATGTATGTAGCGCCAGCAAAGATAATCGCATATATGAGAGAGCGAAGGCATTCTGACATAAAATAAGTAAAGAAATTGGAATCTAGCTTATCCGCATTAATTAAGCCAACACACAATGTGGCGGACTGGCCGCCGGCTGTGGCCCCCATTGAAAGTAGCATGGGAATCATACCAACCAAGATAATACTTTGCGGACTAAACAAGTCGCTAGCTAGATTTTGAATAAGATAAAAACAAATCAAGCCGCCCAAAAAAGTGAAAATAAGCCATGGAAGTCGACTTAAACTAGATAAAAGAAAGCCTTCTTCTTCGGAGTCCGAGGTTCTTCCCATTGCTAAAAAATCATCGGTGCCTTCTGCACGTATAACATCAATTACATCATCTACCGTAATAATCCCCTCAAGCTTTTGCGACTCATTGACCACAGGTAAAGATAAAAAGTCATAACGCTCCACCACCTTGGCCACATCTTCTTGATCCGTATCTAAACCAACGCTGATAATATCCGAGCTCATAATATTTTTTAGAATTTGCCTGGGCTTCGATAAAATCAATTCTTTAAGACTTAAAACCCCTACCAGATGTTCATCATCATCAATCACATATATATAAAAGGTAACCAAGTTGTCATCTGCCTGCTCTTGAATATTTTGTATGGCATCTTGCACGGTTAAGTGTTGGTTGAGTGCAAGAAAATCTGTAGACATGATGCCGCCGGCAGAATCTTCTGGATAGCGCATTAGATCGGCCACATCTTCTGAGCTCTCACGCTCCATAGTATCTAAAATCTCTTGTGATTTTTCCTTTGGCAGACTCCCCAATAAATCCGCTGCATCATCAGAGTCCATCTCACTAACTAGAACTTGCACCTCTTTTTTATCTATATTTAAGATAAGGTCTTTTTGAATTTTTGGCTCTAGATGACTTAGTATTTCAGCCTTACTATCTACAGAGTCTAAAAGATTAAATAAATGAATTCTTTCTGGTCGATCTAATTCCTCTAGTAAAGCCGCAATATCCGCTTCATGAGTTTTGTTCAGAATGCGACGTATGTTTTTCCAGGCAGACCTACGGTATAACTTTCGAATACTATTAACTAATACCTTTGTTTTCGCTTCAATCATGAGTATTTAGAATATAGAGCCTCTTGCGAAGAAAAACAAATTATATTAGTTTTGAGATTTTTGCTGGTAAATCAGGACGAAGACTATTTAAGGGTATAACCACCCAACTCTTTGCATCATCAAGATTTTGCCACCAAGCCATCTGAAATGGGTGTGAATGGGCGCAAGGCGAGCTAGTATAGGCCTCACAATCACCCAATAGATGTAAGACCTTCTCACCATTGCATTTAGGAATATGAAATACCACTCGATCAAACATCCTGTTTTGCTCAGCAGTAAAATACAATTGCAAGCCACTGAGACTGTCTTGCAACTGTTTTTCCATTTCTAAAATTAAATTTTCATTCTCATGTATTATTACAGGCTCCCATGCTGCTAAAGAAACGGTGGATCTGGGCAAGGCTGGTGGCACCTTCTTCGCTCGAGAAGAGAGCGATAAAAAAGCCAAATCTTCCTGCAAACAATACAAATGACTTGCAAAAGGATTATTTGATTCTTGAAAGCTAGAGATTAGAAACTGGCTATGATAGATACTTAAACTAAAAATTCTTTTTTCGTGAATTTGCTTTAAAACACTATCATTAGGAAATAGCTCACCGGTAAAAGGATTATCTTTCACAAAAATATAGAGAAAAGCATTCTCATCTACTTCTGTAATGGGCAATTTTAAGGGTTTTAGCTTAATTCCTTTTTTTGAAAAAAATGTAGCAATTTCAGAGGTATAGGGACTATCCCCATCTTGTATATAAACATTGGATTTGTGTGGCTGCATATGCTGAAGCGCCAAAATCATCTCGGCAATTGCATTTTCAGGACTTGAGAATGTTCGTATGTTCTCGTTTTCAAGCCAAGGGAAAGCCTTTTTAAGTATCTTTAAATTTTCGTTCTCTAGAGTAAATGGAGGGAAATGCAAATTCATTTAAATACCCCTCGAAAAGAAGTTTGAATTCCCTCTTTCAAATCCTTCTTTAAAAGTCTTACCTCAGGTTCTGCCCGCACAAAGGACTTTTCATGACTTAAAGATTCTGTTGGGCACTCGCGGATGCACAAACCACACTGTATACAGGTTGCATAATCAACATAGAAATTTTGTATTTCCATTAACTGATCAAAACCTTTGCCCGTTTGTGGTTTTTTAATTTGCTTTGAAAATTGTTCTCCAACTATCTTAATGGAGCCTACAGGACATACATCTTCACATATCTGACATGCGGTACATTCATTAAAATCATTTTTTATTTCTAATCTAGAAAAAATATGAATGTGTTTATTAGAATAAGGATATTCATAGGTTACTGACTTATGCTGGCGATAGTAAAACATTTTGCGGTAGATAAATTTGACATAAGACCAAAGTTTTCTCATACAAGTACCCCTTGCTCTTCGTCATAAGCCAGGCTCGCTATTGCTAACGGCAAATCTTCATATTCTTGCCCCTCTAAAATCTGCTCCAAGAAAGGCTTTAATCTTGTTGATGAGGAAGATAGAGAAACTTTTTTATATATATAATTAGCATAAAGCGGACCACTAGGAGCGATCACTTTCGAAACAAAATAGCCTAGTAAAGGCTCATATACTGGCTTTTCTTTTAAATCAAAATTGCCTTCAGGCAAAATGGTCATTATTTTATTCAGTTGAATGAGATTAAAGCGAATCCAATCAAAGGCAATTAAGAAACGAGACTTTGCATCATTCTGAATAAGATCGCTCGATGGAGAATATTGCTCCAATTCAGGATAAAAGCCATAGCTTTTATGATTTAACGATGCCATTCCACAAGAGTATGCATTCAAGCCGCCTAAGTCTAGAGCCTGCACCACCTCCTTTGGCAAACGCATCACTCCATTCATGCGGTTTAACAAATTATGATCTTGATGAACTAAATTATGAAAACTCATAAAATCTTTTTCAAAAGACTTTAATACATTTTGCAATTTTGCTTGAATGCCAACAGTGAAGTCCCTTTCTACACCGCTCACAGTTAAATACTGCGGCAAAACTCTCCCTCCCATCCACATTTCCTGAAGATCCAAAAGCATGTCGCGAAGGTACAAGCAGTGTTGAATATAAATCTCTTCTTCAAGACTAGAAAAGATGTTTTTTAGGTAATTAATATTCCAAAGAATCTCTTGAAAGTCCGCAGCCAGAACTCTTAAGCACTGTCCTCTCTTCGGTACTATAAACTGTGACATCTCCGAATAGACCTCTGATAAAACCCATTCACAAGCAATCGCTTC
This sequence comes from Bdellovibrionaceae bacterium UBA3535, assembly GCA_002376845.1. Lineage (GTDB taxonomy): Bacteria > Bdellovibrionota > Bdellovibrionia > Bdellovibrionales > UBA840 > UBA3535. The sequence goes on from DFOS01000012.1 coordinate 158,745, forward strand.
AAAAGGTGAGAAACGGTCAATAATTTTTAAATTGTAATCAGCCCTTCCTTTTTCTAAGGTAATCCACAATGGCTTCCGACTTGCCTGATGCTTCAAGCAGACCTTTTTAATTATCGTATTATCCAGTTCAATAGCTTCAACTTGCATGAATTAAGCTCGCTATTTTATCTGAAAAAACCTCATCAACGGCTTTTTTTATTATCTCAGGCTTCCTTGTGGGGACCACGAAAGAAAGTTTTTGGTCGGAATCATAAAATCCAAAATGCATAAAGACTTCTCCGCCCACTATTTGGAAAATTACTGGATAGGTGATTCCTAGCTTTGCTACTTTTGAAATATGGTTTAAAAAGCTAGCCTCCTCTACAATCCAGAGACCTATATTCTTTGGCGCATCAACGTTACTTGGTTTTGCATTTAATACCTTTAAAACTTCATCCATTTGATTTCATAACCTCAGACAAATATGTCATCTTCTTTGTTTTTTTAGCAGGCACATCCAAATTCAAAATCGCTTGAATCATTGCCTCAGGGCGAGGTGGACATCCAGGAATGTAGCTTGCCACCGGAACCAAATCCGCCAAACGAATCTTTTTTTCAGTATAAAATATATTTGCGGCCACACTACATATCCCCACGGCCACTACCTTTTTGTCCTGTTCCAAATAGGCATAGTTTTCTATGATTTCATCGGCAAAGGAATCGTCAATCCAACCAGATACAATCATTAAAGATGCACTTCTAGGGTCTTGAACAAAATCAATCCCAAGGCGCTGAATGTCGTAGGTGGATGCAATTAAATTCTCAACCTCTATGGCACAACAGCCCTTAGCTGCGACAAATACACGGCGAGTAATCCGGTCAGGTTTTTGAAAGTAGTCTTTCCATTTTTCTAGCAAAGGAGACATATATTATATACTGTCTCGCACAAAGCAATGGGTCAATTAAATACCCGCCTTATGCCTCTCCTCTTCATCTAGTACAGAAACTACGCCGCCCTTAAGATTGGGACGTTTTGCTAACTGGCGAATGTCATGTACGAAATTGGCACCATTAATTCCTGGCATTTGCCACTCGGGCCCCATGCGAATGGCATCCACGGGACAGGCTTCTTCGCAAAAACCGCAATAAACGCAGCGAAGGGTGTCAATCTCGTACGCAATTGGATACTTTTCCACGCTAGGATCATCATGCTCCGATGCTATGATGGTAATACAATCTGCCGGACAATTGGTTGCACAAAGCATACAAGCCGTACAGCGAATAGAACCATCTTTTTTTACCGTTAATACATGTGAGCCTTTGAAACGAGGCGAATATTCATACTTCTCTTCTGGGTAATTTAACGTAAGCATTTTGCGTTTACCGAAGAGGTTAAGAATCATATTTTTAAAGGTAATTCCCAGACCACTTAATATGGCAGGTAAATACCACGAATTTTTTAAATTTCCTCTTTTTACTATACTCATGAAGCAGCTCCCGTTAACGGAATTTCTTTACCAGCAATAAGATAGGCAAAATCTGACAAGCTCAATGCTTGTGAAACAATATTTTGCATTTTCTGAATCTTCTGTTCCTTGCCAGAGTAATTCACAAAAGTGCCATCTTTTTCAAGGTAGGTTTTCATCGGAATATGATAATCTGCAACAAGGTTTTCCACAGGATTCGAGCTTAACCAAATCACTTTTTTTGCTTTTTGAAAAAGCTTTAACTTGTCTTGCATATCATCATAGTAGGCTTGAATTTCTGGCCCGATTACAACAAGGCAATCGACTTGGCCAGCTTCTAGATTCTTTTCTAATTGTGACCAATCATTTACAAGCGAGGCTTTTTGTAGGCGATCTTGCAAACCTTTAGAGTTAGGGTTTCGGTCTCTTCTTAGAAGTAAACCGTCAAAGTCTCCCCACTCGTCCTCTTTATTTTTCCAATGATACACTTGCTGAATGGCCGCAGGCTTCAACCACTCACTAATAAGTTGGTCGTATTCTTCATTGGTATACTGACCCGTTACCACCACTGCCACCTTTTGCTTATCCAAACCTTGTATTTCAGCGGCCAATTTCTTGGTTGCTGCGCCAGGTGCCATATGTGATGAACCATCATCCGCTTTTACTTGGGCCTGCAGTAGGCGCTCTTCCTTATTGGCATGGCGATACAAAGCTCTTCCCTCATCGCACATCCAATACCCGTTGTTGTCTTCATTGAATGCTGGCTTTAAACGAAAGTAGCCTTTCTCGTTATAATATGCCTTTACACTACAACCGGTAGAGCAACCTGGGCAGATGGTTTCTTTATCTTGTAGATACCAAACCCGCTGCTTAAAACGAAAGTCTTTCGATGTAAGAGCGCCCACAGGGCAAATGTCCACAGTGTTCACTGCATAGTTGTTATTGAGCGGCTTATCCTCAAAGGTTCCGATCTCTGCGTGATCGCCTCGATTAAAGATACCCAACTCTTTGGTTTTGGTGACCTCATCAGTAAAGCGAACACAGCGAGAGCACAAAATACATCTTTCGGTGTCCAAAACAATTTTTGAGCCCAGATCTACAACCTTGCGCTTTTTGACTTTCCGTTCCCCCATCTCGGGATCGTATTGTCCAAATTTCATGTACTGCTCTTGCAGCTCGCATTCTCCAGCCTGGTCACATATAGGACAATCCAAAGGATGATTGATAAGGTGAAAATCGAGTACCCACTTCACACTTTCCTTAATGCTTTCGGACTTATTGGTAACTTTCATCCCGTCCTGCACGATGGTATTACAAGCAATTTGCGGTCTTGGGTTGCCCTCAATTTCTACCATGCACAAACGGCAAACGCCGGCGACACTCAAGCCGGGATGATAACAATAATGCGCAATCTCTTCTTGATTTTGCAAGAAGGCATCAATCAAGCGAGTGCCTTCTGCCACCTCAATTTCTTTTCCATTAATGTGCACTTTGGGCATAAATATTTCCTTTAACTTTGGATCTTCCTTCTCGAACAAAAAACTCAAACTCATCTCGAAATTTGGCAACAAAACTAATTGTTGGCAAAGCTGCGGCATCCGATAGGGCACAAATGGTTCTACCCTTCATGTTTTGTGCAACTTTATCCAATAGGTCGATGTCCTGCAATCGGCCGCTACCTGATACGATTTTGCGCGATAGTTTTTCTATCCAGCCAGTACCCTCTCGGCAAGGCGTACACTGCCCACAAGACTCATGGTGATAAAAATGCAGAATCACATGCAACAAATCCACCATGCAATTGGAATCATCGATGATAATCACCGCGCCTGAGCCAAGCATAGAGCCCATCTCGGCCAAACACTCATAATCCATAGTGGCTCTGTAGGCTTCTTCAGCATTAAGAACCGGCGCAGAAGATCCGCCAGGGATCACAGCCTTTAGTTTTCTGCCTGGCAACAATCCACCGCATTCTTTTTCAATTAGATCTTTTAATGGATAGCCTAGGGGTACTTCGTAGTTTCCAGGCTTTTGTACATCCCCACTTACAGAAAAGAGCTTGGTGCCGGCTGATTTTTCTGTGCCGTATTTTCGAAAAGCATCTACCCCATCGCGAATCACATATTTCACTGCGGCCAGGGTTTCCACATTGTTTACAATGGTCGGCTTACCCAAATAACCCTTAATCGCTGGAAAGGGTGGCTTCAACTTTGGCTGCCCTTTTAAGCCCTCCAAAGAGGAAATCATCCCCGTCTCCTCTCCGCAGATATAGGCACCAGCACCTCGGTACACATCCATATCGTGATCAAATCCACTACCTAAAATATTTTTACCCAATAAGCCGGCATCATAAGCTTCTTTAAGGGCTTTTTCGAGTATCACCGCCACATACTCATACTCTCCACGAATGTATATATAAGACTTTTTGGAATTAATGGCGAAAGCCGAGATCAACATTCCCTCTATTAATTGATGGGGGGCTTTTTCCATCATCAGACGGTCTTTAAAGGTGCCGGGCTCACCTTCATCGGCATTACAAAGCAAAAACCTTTCTTCGCCATTATCTGGTAGGAATGACCATTTCACACCTGTGGGAAAGCCCGCGCCGCCGCGCCCACGAAGACCAGAAGCTTTCACCATCTCAATAATTTCTTTTGGCTTTAACTTGAAGGCTTTTTCTAGATCTTTGTAACCGCCCTTGGCCTTGTAGCCCTTTAAGCTAACAAAATCTTTGTCATCATAATGTTCTGTTAAGTACTGAACTGCCATTCTACTTCCTCAATTGATCCAATAATAAATCTACTTTTTTTTCATCTAGGTTCTCATGATAATCAAAATTTACCTGTAAAACTGGAGCCGTATCGCAGGAGCCCAAGCATTCCACTCTTGATACCGTGAAAAGGCCGTCATTCGAAACCTCTCCTTCCTCTAGATCTAGTTTTTTTAATATATAATCCGTTAACTCTCGCCCCTTCTTCATCGCACAAGTGACGTTACAGCAAACCTGTATGTGATACTTGCCCGTAGGCTTTTTGTTAAACATCGTATAGAACGTTGCCACTTCTTGAATGGCTGAGGCTGGTAAATCCATCACCCGTGACAATTCCTCAATGTCTTCTTTTGCTATCCACCCCTTTTCTTCTTGCACCTTATAAAGTGCAGGGATGATTGCGGAAAGCCGAGACTCATAGCGATCCAATTCTTTTTTTACGTATTCTTTACCTTGTTCTGTAAGTGCCATATTACCTGTCCAATTCTCCTGCAATCAAATTCATACTACCTAAAATAGAAATCACGTCCGCAATCAGGCCTCCCGTAACTTGCTCTGGAAAGGATTGATAAATAGCAAAACACGGTGGACGAACTCGCAGACGGTACGGCTTTTGCTCGCCATCACTAATTAAATAAAAGCCCAACTCTCCATTTGCAGCCTCGGTTGCCTCGTATATCTCACCCTTAGGAGGTTTGATACCCTTCATCACTAGCATGAAGTGATTCATCAATCCCTCGATATTACCGTAAACATCTTTTTTCTCAGGCAATACAATGGACTTATCACGAATGGTATAATCACCACTGGGCACATTTTTGCATACCTGCTCAATGATTTTAAGCGACTGCTTCATCTCTTCAATTCGCACTAGATATCGATCGTAAACATCCCCAGTAGTCCCAACGGGCACATCAAAATCCAAGGTTTCGTAGCCATAATAAGGCTCGGTTTTGCGTAAATCTAGGCCAACCCCTGCGGCTCGCAAACAAGGTCCAGTATAACCCCAAGCCAAAGCATCCTCAGCCGAAATGCTACCTATGTTTTGTGTACGCTGCATCCAAATTTTGTTTTCGTTTAAAAGCCCTTCTATCTCGCTAACGCCTTTGCGAATGTACTTTGCTGTTTCTAAACAGTCTTCAAACCATCCACTTGGAGCGTCATGGGACATACCACCCACACGGGTTAAGGCAACCGTAAGACGTGCCCCGCATAATTTTTCAAACAAGCTATAAACTCTTTCTCGTAGCTCGAAGAGATAGAAAAAACCAGTTAAAGCCCCAAGGTCCACGGCATTGGCACCGATACAAACAATATGATCAATGATACGCGAAAACTCACATAGAATAATGCGCATCGCTTTTGCCTTTGGCGGTATCTCCACGCCAAGAAGGGATTCTACTGTTTTGCAATAACCCACATTGTTCATTGGTGCCGAACAATAGTTTAGTCGATCCGTGTAGGGAATCACTTGATTGTAAGGATGTGTTTCTGCCATTTTCTCAAAACAGCGATGCAAGAAACCAAGCTCCACTCCGGCTTTAATGACCTTTTCGCCCTCAAGAGCTGCCATCACGCGAAGTGTACCGTGCGTGGCGGGATGCGATGGGCCAATATTGATCGGTAGTAAATCTCGATCAGGGTCTTCTTGAAATCGACTGCCGTCTTCAAACTCCACCGGATTGACATCTTTGCAAGATTGTTGGTGATTGGCATCATAGTCTTTTCGAAGCGGGTGCCCCTCAAAATGATGGTGGGTCAAAATTTTTCTCAGTGCAGGATGACCTTTAAAAACAATACCAAACATATCATAGGCTTCGCGTTCAAACCAATTGGCAGAACGCCACACGCTAGTGGCCGAGTCTATGGGCTCGCCTTCTTTTAAAGGCGCACGAATTCTTAAGCGCTGGAAGTTTTTGGAATTAAATAAATGATAGACTACTTCAAAGCGAGGATCACGCCCAAGATAATCCACACCGCATAGATCCATTAGGACATCAAACTTACCACTGTCTTTTAGAAATTGTAAAACCTCTACGATTTTATCTTTAGGAACTTCTAAAACATCATTGCGATGTGCCTGCCAAAAACGAAAACGCTCATCGCCAAACTTCTGCATTACATCTGATTTTAAAACTTCAAACTGACTCACGAGTTCGGTCCTTTCCAATTGTCTTTCCAAGGTCGCGGCTGCTTTGACTCAATCATCTTTTGCAACAACATAACGCCATCCAATACAGCTTCTGGCGTTGGCGGGCAACCAGGCACAAAAACATCCACCGGGATAACTTTGTCAATTCCTTGCAGCACATGGTACGCACGGTAGAAACCACCAGAGCTGGCACAAGCACCCATAGACAAAACATATTTAGGCTCTAACATTTGCTCATAGATATGAATCAATACCGGTGCCATTTTTTCTGTAATCGTACCTGCAACAATTAGCATATCCGCTTGCCGAGGAGAAAAACGCACAACTTCTGCGCCAAAGCGGGCAAGATCATATTTAGGACCCATCACAGACATTAACTCGATACCGCAACAAGCCGTCCCGTAAGGAAGAGGCCATAATGAATTTTTTTGCCCCCAGGCAGCCCAATCTTCTAAGCGCGTAGTCATTGCGTTGGTTTGCAGTAGCTGCTGGACATCAGCTTCTTGAACATCTTCGACAGCGTATTTTTTATTCGCCTCTGACATAAAAACCTCTTTGTATTGCTTGCAAATGTAGCCCTAATTTGTTGATTTTTCTAGGCATTAATATCAATATCCTATCAAAATCGAAACGCTAACACTTAGTGTTATTGCAGGTTTTAAGCACTAATTACACAAAGTTTATGCAGTCTAGATTCGGGAGTTAACCATTGCTAAACATACTTGCTGTTTTCCTCACTTATTCGCAGCTTTTTGCCTCAGGAATTGTGAGCCTGGATCCCAGTACAACGGAGTTACTATTTGCCGTTGGTTTGGGAAAAGAAATTGTAGCCAGAGATGCTGCCAGCAATTATCCTGCCGCCGTCAAAAGCAAAACCATCATTGCCCACCACCTGAGGGTGGACCGCGAAAAATTGATACAATTAAAACCCGATGTAATTGTCTCACTAGATTATCAATACCAAGGCCTGGATAAGCGAATCCAACATATAAAACTACAAAATAGGAAATTAGAGGATTTAACGAAAAACATTGCTCTTTTAAAAAAGCATTTTCCACAAATAGCAATGGTTACTCCAAGCCAGATCAACAAACAGCCAAAGCTAGTGGGTAAAAGTTTTATCCTCTACGCCGACAAAGACCAAAGAATCGCCGTCGGCAAGGACTCCTTTATTAGCGAGGCACTAGAAAAATGCGGCTTAAAAAACAAGATTCGACAAAAAGGCTACCCGAAACTAAGCCGCGAAAGTCTTTCACAAATGCAAGCAGACTTTAATTGGGTATTGGGTCACAAAAAACAAGACTTAAATGCAGATATCTATAGTCGGCTTACGCCGCGTTTTATGCGCGCGATCCAACAACTATGTGAAAGTCTAGCACAAGAATAAACCCCGCATATTTCCCAACTTATTGTCCTAAAATGATTCATTTTTACTATTCCTTTCCGATATAATATTTGCGGAGGTCGTATGTCAGAAGCCACAAAAAAACTTGAGAACCTACAAGCACATACTCAAAACATCCTCAACAAAGCCAATGAAGTGATTATCGGCAAAGAAGAAGAAATTCGACTTTGCATGATAAGCATTCTTGCCAAAGGGCATGTGCTACTAGAGGGTGCTCCCGGACTAGGTAAAACAAGCCTCATTAAAACCTTGGCAAAATTACTAGGATTGAAAAATAACCGCATCCAATTCACTAACGATATGCTGCCAGCCGACATTCTTGGTTCGAATATTTATAATAAAAGCTTGGCAAAATTTGAGTTTCACCCTGGTCCTATCTTTGCACACTTTGTATTGGCGGATGAAATCAACCGCGCTACGCCAAAAACACAAAGCGCCTGCCTGCAAGCTATGGAAGAGCACCGTGTGAATATGGATGGGTTCATGCATGAGCTGCCTCTGCCGTTTTTTCTTTTTGCCACACAAAATCCAAGCGACAATGTGGGCACCTTCCCTCTGCCTGAGTCACAACTAGATCGTTTTTTGATGCGTATTGAGATGAAAACACCATCTCGAGAGGCCGAAAAAAAGATCCTTAAGGGAGAAGACCGAAACTTAATGATAGAAAAACTAAATCCTTTGATCTCTAGTGACGAATTAAAAAACCTGCAAGATTCGATAGAACGCATTCATGTCTCCGATATGATTTTGGATTATTTACTTGATCTTGTCAGCCAGAGTCGAACCCTTGCCGAGGGCCTATCCCCTAGAGCTAGCCAGGACTTTCTAAAAGCAGCTAAAGCCAATGCATTCATTGATGGCAGAGACTTTGTGATTCCTGAAGACCTGCAAAGAGTTGGTGTTGCAGTGATGAACCACCGACTGGGCAAGAAAAACTCTAGTGATCTGATTGGCGATCAAGATTTAGCATTACAAATCATTGAAAGCACAACAGTAGCATGATGAAAGATAAAAAAACTTATATCATTCCCAATTGGTATGGGCTAATTTTTGGCGTTTCCATCTTAGCAGCCATTTTACTAGGCGCCACCTATTCGAACAATCTTGTATTTGCTGTTGCTTTTTTCATGCTGGCCTTATTCCTACTCGGAATGGTGCAAGCAAATGCCAATTTAAAAGATCTAGATATCGAAAAAATCCATTTTAGCTTGGCAGAGGAAAATGCCACTGGCAGCGGAAGAATTTGGTTGAAAAATAATAGCAATGAAGATCACTACCAAATAATGGTAAAAATACCCGAAATAAAGGAAGATTTTTTTTTCACAGTATCTCACTGCGAGAAAAAAAGTTCTTGCATAGAAAACTTTACTTTTCCTAGTCTTGAGATAGGCATTAAAAACATAAAGCAAATAAAAATTGCCTCCGTGTTTCCATTCGGAATGTTTTATGTTTGGCGAAATTTCTCTATCACTTCAAAACAAGTTACCTACCCGAAGGCAGAAGGCGATCTGGCTTTGCCAAAAAATCTTGAACTTGGCGAATCCTATATATCTGACTTTGGTCTTCAGGGAGAAGATTTTTCGGAACACCGAAAATTTCTACCAGGTGATAATTTTCGACATGTCGACTGGAAAGCCTATGCAAAGGGGCGCCCCATGCTAGTCAAAAAATTCGATGATGGAGAAACCAGTAATTTTATTTTAGATCTTCAGCACACCTCTGGTGACTGGATGAAAAGACTCCGCCAGCTTTCTAAATGGGTACATGAATGTGAAGCACAAAAGCATGCATATAGCATCCGTCTTGGTCAAGAAAAGCAGCTTAGTATGGGGCACGGACAGCTGCACAAAATGCAATGCTTGGAACAACTTGCTAAGCTAGGGGAAGAATATGCTCGAAGCTCCTAGCCGAAAATTCAATCTCAGTTTATTAGGCTTGGCATTGCTAAACATGATTCCTCATCTAGGAATCCATGCATGGGTGATTTTTCTAGTAGGCATACCTATGATTGTATGGCGTTTTGCCTATGAACACCAAAAAGTACCTCTACCATCAACGCTCGTAAAGGTTCTATTAATAAGCTATTCCATATTTATCGTGCAGCAATCTTATACTGGACTTAGTGGTGTAGAATCAGCAACCGGCTTGTTAATCTCTGCCATAAGTTTGAAGCTACTAGATAGTGTGCGCTACCGAGATGCCATGGTAGTACTGTATACAAGCTTTTTTGTCTTAATGTCGAGCTTTCTAGAGCAGCAGAATTTAGCCATCACCCTTTTTGCTGCCCTTGATCTTATTTTAATCACCGCGCTCTTATTTCAGTTGCATAAAGGCAAAGATATGAATTTTGATTTATGGACCATTATAAAAATTGGTGGCCGCCTTGTTGCAGCAACACTTCCCTTGCTCATTATTTTGTTTGTAATCTTTCCGCGATTTTCAGGTAGCCTATTAAATTTCAACCAAAAGAACGTCGGCAGCTCAGGCTTTTCTGATAAAATGGAACCCGGCAGTATTGATCAACTCGTTCTTTCTGATGAAGTCGCCTTTCGCGTGGAATTTGAGGACTTTCCGCCGCCGCAAGATCAACTCTACTGGCGAGGCTCAACTTTTGCTATTAACAATGGCCTAGAATGGAAGAAGCTAGATACCTACGAAAAAATCCAAACTCGCAACCAAGACTTAAAGGGTGATTACGTTTATGAAGTCATACTACATGAGGACTATGGTAAGTGGATATTTGCTCTGGATTACCCAAGCCGCATACAACTACCCAGCTGGCGAATGAATCGGCACTTGCGTGCTGCTGCAGATAAAACCTATCGGTTTAAAGAGCCAATTGGTCAAAAAACACTTTACCGCGGCGCCTCGGACCTAATTTTTACACAAAGTATAGAAGATCTGTCCGTCTATCTACAAATGCCAGAATCTGTACCCGAAGAGATTCAAGATTTGGTTAGAACCTGGAAAAATGAGTCGGAGGATGTTGAGACTTATGCCAAAAAGATCTATCAATATTATGCAAAGGACTTTCGTTACACTTTGGAGCCAGGCTCCATGGGCGAGAATAGCATGGCCACCTTTTTACTCGAAAAAAAGCAGGGGTTTTGCGAGCATTTTGCCACCAGCTTTGCCTACCTAATGCGAGCAGCAGGTTATCCCTCGCGTGTGGTCGCCGGCTTCCAAGGTGGTAGGAAAAACAAACTCTCGGATTATTTTATCGTGAGCAATCGAGACGCCCACGCATGGGCTGAGGTATATAATGAAGCAAAAGGCCGGTGGCAGCGCTTCGACCCGACTAGCGTTGTAGCGCCCCTGCGTTTGGAGCTCGGTGGTGCCGTTTACTTTACCCTATCAGAGGAAGAACGTGACCGAGCCACAAGTGTAGATGAGGCTTTAAAATACTATCAGAACAACTTTCTTGTTCGCTACTTCGACAATTTCTCATTGGCCATTGATTTTGTGCAACAGGAATGGAACCAATTTCTTTTAGACTATGATTATCGGAGGCAAAAAGAGCTCTTGCGCAAACTAGGCTTAGATGAAGTAAGCAAAGGCCGCTTGTTCTTGTACTCGGTACTTGTGGCTATTTTATTCTTTATTGTCTATCGCTACCGAAAACTACGAAGTCTACGCCTTAAACAGTCAAAGGCGCAGCAAATTTACCAGAAGCTACAAAAACACTTAGCCAAAAAGGACATTGTAAAGATGGCACATGAGGGCCCGCAAACCTATCTTGAACGCGCGCAAAAACAACTACCCGACAAAGCAGAAATCATTGAGCAATTTCAGCTATTGTATTTACATCAAGAATATGGCCCAGAAGCCGAGAACGATCAGCGGCTTACACGGCTGCAACAAGCCTACAAAGAGATTAAATCGTAATAGACCCTGCTATTCTCAAGGGCGCAACTACTTCTCTCAAGCAATGGGACGAATTAATCATTCAATTGCGAATACTTTTTGTACTTGCTCTTTGCCGCTTTTTCTTCTGACTCCCATTTCTTTAACTCTTTCTCATAGGAAGACTTTTTAGCAAGCCAATCTTTTCTTTCTTTACTCGCTTCACTTTCTTTAGAATTAATAACGCCTTTAAGATCTTGAATTTTTGCCTGTTGCTGATCCCATTCATTTAACTCATTTTTAATCTCATTAACTTTCACATTATAAGCCGAGATATTACGCTTACGCTTTTCTTGGTTTTGCTGAATCAAATTCATTTTTTCGCGCAAGGCTTGTAACTGCTTTTCTTCTGCAGAAACCTTTTGCTCCTCGTCTTGAATCAAGCTTTTTAGTTTCTGCTCTTGCTTCACCAAGGTCTGCTTGTTTTGTTCTGAATTTACCACTTGATCTTCTAAGTCCTTCTTATTTTTCTCTAAGGTCTTTAGAACTCGATCAATCTCTTCTATATTTGATGCAACAATTTTTAAGTTTTTCTCATACTCTATACGATTGCTCTCAGCATTTTCCATATTTTGTTGCAGACGACTCATTTGCTCATCCGTTGTGGTTTGTGAAAATGCCAACTGTATCATCATAAAAAGTATCATAGCGATCTCCTATCTTTTGGGGCAGTTTGATTTTAATGTAGAACGATAATATCCTACTTCATCCTGCCAAAATTCTCCATCATAGTTCCATTTTAAGTCTTTAGTTTGTGGTTTCGCTGAGGCCGGCAATCTCTTGGCCTCCAAATCTCTACCCGCTACATGAAAACGAATATTTTCCCCAGCTCCAGCAAAAACCTCATATCTAAGGAATTCATTATTACGAAACAAGGACTTTAGAGCAGCTTGCATTTCTGCCAACTCATCCCGTATCAAGTCACCAGCTTCTAGTTGCTTTTGCCGTTTTATTTTATCTAGTTCCGCAAAAGCTCTAGATTGTATAGTTTTGTACATATCAATTGATTCTTTTAGAATATCCTTCTTGAAGAGATAAAAAGACTGCATTGCACTAGCATATTCTAAAGCCTGGCTCCACTGAATAAGATTTTTGTAGTACTTCTTATTAGTTTCAGCCAATTTTACTTTGGCTTTGTACTCTTTAATGCGCTTCTCATTTTTCTTCATGGCTGTTGAAAGACGTCTTGCATCTCTTTTAACAAAGTTTTTTATGAATTTATATTGCTCTTTTTCTTCATAAATTCTGTTGATATGCTCTTGTCGATTTAAAAACGCTTTTTTTCGAACTGCATTACGAATGATTTTATCGTCTAAGCCGCGTACATTGCCCTTACCTTGCTTTAAAAAAGTTTTTGCAGTTTTGTAGTTTTCCGACTTGCTTTTATATTTGTTTTGGTAAGTTTGAATTTGCCCCAACATTCCACGATACTGTTCTTCCAAATTACTCAAGCTACGGTAAGCATCACCATAATGACAGAGATTTAGGTAACCAATACTGCGAATGGCAAATGTCTCAGGCTGAAAGACCTTTTTAAAAAAAGGTGTATGCAAGGAATGCATATTGCCTATTGCCCCTGGTTCGTCTCCATTTATTAGTTGCGCCCAGCCCAACTCTTTTAAGGAGTCCATCCATAATGTGTGAGAACGATCGATTTCGCGATAGTGCTTAATCGATTCGTTCATCTTCTTATTTTGAAATGCATAACGAGCTAAATTCAGCTTAGTAAGACCGTAAACATTATCTTTTTTTAATCTATTATCCTCTAGATATGCTAATAATTTTCTTTGCCGACTTAAGGACGCAGAAGGATTACCCAATAGATGCTCGCTAATGGCTGCTGCATACTGAGCTTTTGGGTAGTACTTCTTATCTTGCTGAACCTTTACAGCATACTCTAAAGCTTTAGCAAAGTTTTTGGTTCTTAGCATAGCCTTGGTAATATAGTAGTAAAAGGCATTCTCATTCATCTCTTGCACACCCTTTGTAGGACGGCTTAAGAATCTCTTGCCTACCGTTATCTCATGCTCATAAGGCAAATCCTTAACTAGTAAATTGAATGCATCTTTACGAGCTTCCAAGGACATGCTTTCATTGTTGATAACATCCAATAGATTCTCTACGGATGCATGAAAAAATCCCATTTTGTGATTGCATTTCGCCATGCGGAAAGATGAAGTCTTTTCTACCACTTTATTTTTTGAGTTTACAAGAGGGTAGTATAGGCCAACAGCTGAATGACAGGAGTTTTGATCATCTAATATTAATGCTTGCAGCAAACGCTCTTCTTCTTCTGATAGGATGTCCAGCGCGAGCTCTTGAACTTCCACTCCTTTACGCGTAGCCCAAACAATATTTTCGATAATATCTTTTTTCAAACCCAATGCTTTTAAGGTTTTAAGCTCTTGTTTTACGTAATTCACTGGCTCTAACTGATATGTTAACCATGAATCCAATTCTTTTTGACTGTACATATTCGGTGTATTCAGTTTTTGAATTTTTTGTTCTGCAAGATTTACTTTTGTTGTATTTGCCAAGAAATCATTTGCCGATATGCGCGCCTCTCTTCCAATGTTTAGCTTTGGAATATCTTTAATTTTGATTTCAACTATTTTGTTTTTTTCTTTCTTTTTTTCTACCAAATCCATATAGGCTACACCAGCCTGATCTTTTGGTAGCTTGGGATCGGCTGGACGTGCCTGCTCCACCACTTTTGTCGCCGCTGCATTCGCCCAATCTTGCGCTGCCCTGTTAAGCTCCTCCAATTGCTTATCATTTTCAGTATCGACAAAACTAGGAAGCGTGTCTCTTAGCTTTTTTACCTCTGCTTGCTTCTTCTCCTCAGCAGCTTTTTTCTCGGCAATTCTCTTTTGCACAATTTCTTCAGTTTTGTCCACTCCCAAAAAGACTCGTACCTTTTTCTCCACTTCAGCTTTTAGACTTAGCCATTTTTGGTAGGTAGACAATTCATTTTGCTCTACTTTCTTAGTTCTATATCCCATGCCATCTTCGACCATTTTGGCCGCAGTCGGCATGCTTAGAAATAATGTGAGAACAAATATTAAACTTCTCATTTTTTACCCTTTTTATTTAGCTTTTTTTCGGCTTCTTTTTTTGCCCCCAATACATCGAAGTAGTATGTTAAGCCTAATTGCCAAGTGGTCACCAAGCGATCCGAATCACCCTGTGAAGAACCATCGCTATACTTATAGCGGTCTTCCGTATAAGCGCGGTTTTTCATATCCAAACGAATGGCCCAACCGTTAGCAAAAAAGAAGTGCTGTGATACATCCAAAGAAAATGTAACGGTAGACTCATCTAATTCTCCGTTATCCAATTGCGGTAGATAATTGGTCATACCAATACCTGGAGAAATGGCCAAATCAAAATAAATAATATTCGAATCCAGCACACTCATCTTTCCGTAAATGGGAACGTAGTTGTAATTGAAACCATAGTAGGTATCTAGCAAAGCAAAATTTGGCGTAGTACCACCGAACTGCCCACGAAAACGATCAATAATCTCTGAATCCTCAGAATTGAAATCTGTATAGGTAAATTCAGCACCATGAAATTCCGACCAGTAATAGGCAAAAGTAGCAGACAAACTACCAAAACTCTCCGTATAAGGATCATTACCTTGCAGACCAAACTGTAAGCTCACCCCTAGTCGACCTTTTTTAGAATACTTACGGTTTTGCACGACTTTAAATTCCGTATCCTGAGGCGTCCAATATTGCTTTTCTAGGTTCTGAATATCAATTTTACCGCTTTTCTTAGCAGCTTCTTTGGCTTTCTTTTGTACCCTTTTGTACTGCCCACTTTGTGCGTAGGCATGCCCAAAGGCAAAAACCGATAAAATAATTATGTATATTGCTCGCATAATACCCCCCCTTAGTTGGTATTTAGCAGAAGTATCTTAATTAATGCTCTTAAATAAGAACGGATAAGATACTATGACAGAAGTTCCACCTTTAGGTTTGGGGAATTTCCATCCTGCTACGCGCCTCAATATACATGCCTCCACTTTGGCGTCGCTTAAACTTGATTTTGCTATTTTTTGTGTGCGTACTTGACCAGTTCCAGCAATGGTAAAACGTACCAATACTTTTCCATGCAGATCTGGATTTGCACTTAATTGCCTTTCATAACAGTAACGTATTTGTCCCAGCTTAGATTTAATATAAGCTGCGATAATTTCTTTTTCCAATCCACCATCAATAATGGTTTCTTCCTCAACAATATCAACATTGGCTTGACCGATCCCCTTAGCCGTAAGTGCCGTTCCCTTTTTATAACCAGTATTGCCACCCGCTTTTCCGCTAGTTTTTACATTCGCCAACTTATAGTTCTTACCTGATAATTTGGTTTTATCAGCAATATTTTTAGAGCTACCAACACTGGCCAGAGCGCGTGCCGTATTGGCATTATCTGCTACCTTACCAATAGATTCTATCTTAATTGCATTTTGTGAAGAACGTTTGGCTATTTTAGCTACTAACGTTGATAAGCCTGCCTTTTTAATATTTTTAATCACCTTCGTAGCCACTTGTTTCGTTGGCACTGGGGATGTATCAATCTTTTTTTCTAGCTTTTTAAACTTATTCTTAGTTAACTTTTGTGCGCTGGCCTGTATCTCTTTCATCATCTTTGCATCGTAGACCATGCGAACATACTGATTGTCTTTTGGCTCCTCGGGCTTTTCAAGTTTTAAAACAAATTGTAAGGTTACCAATAAGACAAAGAAACAGAACCCACCAATCAGTCCATTTTTTAATTCTGGATCATTAACCAAAGACAGATACGGTCTTTCACTCTTAAGCTGATTGGGCTTAAAGGTTAGTCGCTGCATCACACGGAAACGACCAATTTTTGTCTCTTTCCACTTTGTAGATTTAGGAGCATCAAATTCTTTTACCACCACTCCTAAATTGAGTTCGTATTTTTCTTCTTTGCCCAGCATATGGGTTTCTAGAACTTGATCATTGGAATACAAAATCACTTGGTGGCAATTTGACTCTTGATTTGGAATGTTCTTCTCAAAAAAATCTTCGTGCTCTTCACCTAAAAGTAATTTAATCAGATGCCCTTCCAGCTCTATAGTTTCTCCGCCAAGAATTTTTTGTTCTGCTGGCAAATCATCTGTAGCATCACAATTGATTAAATACCAATTAGGGTGCCTATACTCAATGATGGCGCTTACACCAGGAATATGGTCCTCGCCGACCACCATGTCCGCCAATCTTGAAGATCCAATCACAAAAGGCTTCGCTGGTTTACGCAACATTTTGGAGCGAACCATAGATCCTTTATGTAGATGTTGTACTAATAATGGGCGAACCAACATTGTTTTTACCTCAAATGCTCTATGCTTTCTTCAATACTATTGTCTAGCTTCTCTCGTAGTTTATACAATGGTACAAAATCGACACCTCGCTTTTGTACTAGATAGGACCCTGTTGGCGTACGAGCCAGACCATCAATGTCCTGTTCTTCAAAATTGATTTCCTGTGTTTTACGATATTTAACTTTTTTTTGAACTTTTGTTTCAGCCATAAGGAGATTACATGCAAGGAAAGTGGCTATGATACAGATGATTCTCACTACTTGATCTCCTTTTCTCCTTTGGCCGTGGCAATGGCTCTTAGTTGAACTTCTAAGTCTTTAATTTTATCGGCAATTTCTAGCTTAGTATAAGTAGTATTTTGCCATTTTTTAGATTTTAGTACGTATTTATATGTGTCCAAAGCTTCGTCAATTTGCCCAACTTTTTCTTGTAAATATGCGAGATGAACATAATCAGAATTATGAAAATGTCTCTTGCCAATGCGCTTTATATTTGCGAAGGCCTCAACGTAGTTTCCTGACTTAAAAGCGCTTAAATAGCGCCCGCGAAGAACGTCTTGCTTGTTATTGCTTAGGCTAAGCTTTGTATAATGTTTATACGCTAATTCGAACATTTGATTTTGCAAATACGTTTGAGCTAGGAAGAATGTGGCTTCCTCCATATCTTTATCTAGTTTATGGGCTTCACCCAAATGATAAATCGCCAGGTTTAAATCATTTAAACTGTAGTAGACCCTACCTAATTGAAAATGCAACAAAGCATTTTTATAATCTCTTTCTAATGCCTTTTTGGCATACCATAGAGCTTGATTATGATGCTCCTTACTTGCAAAGTACAAAGAGTCAAAATAGTATCCCCACGGTGCCTTTTCGTCTAAACTACGAATGTGTACTGCTAGCAAATGAGTAGTTGGATAGTTTTTCTCTGCAAAGCATGTAGCCGCTTTATTTATGGCGGTTTTCAAATCAAAGTCTGCTTGGAACTCACACTTACCCCGCGCAGCAGAGCTAGCGTCTACGACTCTATAACTTAAATTTTTGTAGGAAGACTTTTTGCCAGAACTTGCGCATCCTATCAATAGCGATAATAAGCCTATATATACAATATGCTTCATCCTACCCCTCCACTCACTGATGGCAGCAAGACCTCTGGCTGCTTTAATTGAACATTCGTTTCTACTTCAGGCTTGGAATTTAACTGATCTAGTCTTTTTTGCACTTCAATATTAGTACCATCAAATAGTCCTACTTTTTGTATGAGCTTCTTTGC
The DNA here is from genome assembly GCA_002376845.1 of Bdellovibrionaceae bacterium UBA3535. Taxonomy (GTDB): domain Bacteria; phylum Bdellovibrionota; class Bdellovibrionia; order Bdellovibrionales; family UBA840; genus UBA3535. Next base: position 177,036 of record DFOS01000012.1, read on the forward strand.
CTGGACCAAGGTCTCTACTTCTTTTTCTTCCATGGGAATAGCCAAGTTCTCCATCTCTTGATAAAAAGCTTGTGCATCGGCCTGAGGCACTTCCTCGGGTAGCTTTACGCTACGGATGGCCTTCGCATAATGACCGTATAAGCCCGCCATAGCGGCTACCGATTTCGCACTTACAATCGGATCATCATACCGAATGGCTGCCTCAAATGCCCGCTGAGCCTTATCTAGTTTTTCTGTTTTTATCGCCAATACCAAAGGTATACGCTCTGGCTGGGAAGACTTCACAGATTGACGGTAAAACTCATCCCCCAAAATATTTGCCTGAATCCAGCGAGCTTTGGCCTTTGCAGAGGAATTTGCTGTTTTCGGCATTTGCAGTACTTTTGCTGCTGTCTTAAATGCTAAAGGGTAATTCTCTGCTTGATAGTACTTTTCAACAAAATACAACATGGCATCACTCGCAAACGGCTGTACTGAGGTACGCGTAATTTGATCTAAATAGTGTTCTCGCTGTTTCTTGTTACCTTTTTCATGATAAATATCAGCCAACTTACTGTGAATTTTAGCCCTTTCTTTAACCTCAACAGATTTTGCCAAAGAAACATAGGACTTAATTGCAGAATCGTAATTCCCCATTAAGTAATTATAATCTGCTTTCAACTCGAGCCACTTATTACGCTTGGCTTTATCCACGCTAACCAAGCGGTTAAGAGCCTGAATCGCACCTTCAAAGTTGGCAACAGCTTCATAACTTTGAACCGATAGAATTAGAGCCTGCTTTTGCTTATCTGCCTTAGGAAAAAGACTTGTATACTCAAACGAAGACTTGGCAAGTTCCGTTTTCAAATCTAACTTTTGCAACAAAGTTAAGGAGTTCCACCAAGCCTTGGGTGCCAAAGGTGAACCTTTGTTTTGTTTTGCAAACTTTTGATACTCTACAAACGCATCTTTAGGTGACTGATTCTCCATTAGCTGAACAGATAGAAAGTAGGACTGTTGATATAGATCTCGAATTGTCTTTTTTCGCTCTTTTGAATACTTCTTCTCTAAAAGAGCCTGTGTATACTCTTTAATTTTCGCATAATCCTTTTTGGCATTTAATATGTCTAAATAGAGATCCTGAGCCTTCATACCTTGCGGCTTATATGCATATTTTTCCCCCAATACTTTTAACATGGGTGCAGCTTCATCAAAACGGCCATTATCATAAACTATAAAGGCTCGCTTAAACTCTACCGCCTCAATATGCTTTCCTTTAGGGTTATTTGCTATATAAAATGTTGCTAATACAACATAGCGCTCCTCTTGCTTTTCTTCCCACTTGCCTTTAACGGATTTTTCTAAACTAACGATACTAGAATAACTTGCATCGTGTACGGTCTGTGGATTTTTAGCCTTTTGAGCGGTTAAGAAATATTCTTTTGAAGCACGAGCATAGTCCTTTCTATGAAATAAAAGCTCAGAAAAAGCATAATGCATTGGCACATCATTTTTCTTTCCTGCTGAATCCGACAAATAGATTTCATAAACTCGAACAACTGACTCAAACAAGACCTTATTGTACTTTTTCCTTAACTGTTTGTCCCAATTTTGAGCTAAAGGCACTACATATGCATCAAAATTGCTAGCACAACTTAGCTGCTTAGGCTCATAATCAATATTTTCAAAACTTAATTGCTCAAAATTCTTTTGCCATTTTGAGTCACGATTGCAGACCTTCGCAAAACTCTCTAAGGAACTAACAACTTGAGCATATTGTTTTTCCGAATCATACACCTTTAGAATATCTTTATAAGCCTTGGCTATATAATAGGAATTAGGTCTTTTGTTAATAATATCCTCAAGAACAATGAGTTGTTCTTGTTTTTTACCATGCCGGTCATAAAGTTTGGCCAATTTTAAAAGATAATTTGGCGCTTCTTCTTTACCAGCGAATTCGCTAAAATAAGACAATGCTTTTTTAGCAGGTTTAAAATCAGCATAAAACAGAACCATATCATTCAGAGCTTCTTTTCTTAGGTCTAAGCGTTTATTGGATCTAGCATATTTATTATTTTTGCCGTAATTCACCACCGACTCCAACTCTGCCATAGCATCATCATTTCTTTTAAGATTGAAATAGGACCAAGCCAGTTTATAGCGCCCATAGGGATAGATTTTAGAATCTGGGTACTTCTTTATTTTTTCAAAATAGTTTGCTGCTAGCTGAAATTTATGTTTCTCAAATTCCATTTCACCTAATGCCAAATATGCCTCTGGTATCAAGGGTGATTCTTGAAAATGGTCGATAAGTTTTTGGTATTTTTTTCGAGCAGCCTTGTCCTGTCCTACTTGCTGACGAGCAAAACCACTATTAAATAAAACGAGATCCATGTCACGAAATCGAGGATAAGAGGCTTCTATATAGTCATATGTGTTAATAGCACGACTAATGTATTTTCTTTCAGACGCCTTCTTAGCTTGCTGCGGCACTAACTTTACGATGGTACTAGAATCACGATTTATTTCAAAAAATCTCTCTGTTTTAGACATTCGCATATACAGTTCAGCTTTACGAAGCTGCAAACCGGGCTCCATAGGTGATTTTCGATACATATTGATTAGCTTACGAATTTGCGCAAGAGCTTTCTGTTCGGAGGCCTGCACTAGAAGCTCCGTTTTTAATGCCCGTACTTCATTCTCATTTTCGTTAGATGCATCTTGCCGCAAAGACTTATAAAAATCTTGGTTAGCAAAACTAAAAATACCTATTAATAATAACGTCCACATTAAACTACTCCAACCCCATTGAGCCCAGCTTTAAGTCAGCATAACCCGCCAGCATAGAGGTATAAATCACCTTTCTTAAAGTGCTATAACTTAGTGATTGATCTGCCTGTAATATATAAGCGCCAGTAAACTTTGCCTCTGGATTCTGAGCCTGTAAATCCTCGGCATTTTTTGCCATCGCATCCAGCTCGTTGTACAAAGGGCGGATAAAATTGGCATCTGACTGATCTAGTGAATCATCGGAGATTTTACCATCCTTGATATCAAGTATTTTTTTATCATCTACATAAATACCTTTTGTACTTACCACCAATTTCAGTGCCTCAGCAGGCTCTTTTTGAGCCGTAGATGCTGGAAGACGCAGATCATCTACCGGATTCACTCGCACCGAGCTAGTCGTATAAGACTTGAGTAAAAACACAAGTAATACTGTAAACATATCTACCATAGCGGTTAGCTGTAGAATTTGAGTTTTGTTTTCTCTTACATGATAAGATTTTCTAAGCCTAGCCATTCTAACCTTCCATAATGTTGCCAAATGTAATATTGGGGAACATGAATTTTGTTGTTACTTTTTCTTTTGTTTCCTTATTTACCACTTCAAAATTTGGCCCATCCTGCTTTGCAACCCTTGCTTCATCCATCAGCTTTATAATTTCCTCATAAGAAACTTCATCTGAAGGATAAATCTGAAAACCAAATAGCTTTTGGTGTTTTAACTTAAGTTGCACAAAGTTCTTGTGAGCCTCTTCCAAAGAAATTTTATTGTTTTTACTAGATACTTGATAAGACTTTTTCTTACCGTTTATGTATTCATCAATACGAACATTCCTTTGATTATCTACATATACTTTTAATTGAACAGATTTATCTCGCTCTTTACGGTCCTTTTCTATTGCCTCTGCAACTGGCTGTGGAATTGGACTTTCAATTACAACCAGCTTAATAAATACAAAAGACAACAATAGAAACGGCACCAAAGCCACCATCATATCCAACATGGGAGCCAGGTTTAGATCGAAAGTTAAGTCATCAACACGTTGTTTTACTGTTCTACGTCTCATCTTATCCTCTTATTTACGAAACTTTATCTGCAGATGGTGGCTCTACTTTAGGTGCAGAAAAAACATCATTTCTATCAAAACCGCGATAGTTTCTAGCCAACAGATAATCCAATACTTTAGCCGCCCCACCACTTAGTTTTTCAATCATGTCCGCCTGCTTTGCTTGAAGTACGGAGTAAATGATCATAACTGGAATTGCGACACTCAAACCAAATGCTGTGGTATTCATGGATAGAGATATACCTTGCGTCAAAATTGTCTGCTTTTGTGAGGCATCCACAGTAGAAACCGCTTGGAAGGCGATGATCAAACCTGTGATCGTACCTAGTAGTCCAAATAATGTGGCCACATTGGCAATCATATTTAAAAAGCCAAGTCTTCTTGTTAATAATGGCACGGCTTCTGATAGACTGATGTCCAATGCCTGCTGTATAGCTTCATCATCTCGGTTAGCTCTTTCTAATAAAGATTTTGTTACCTTACCAACAGGTACATGCTCATGTGCTGCTGCTAAATTAACAGCCTCGCCGATCTTATCAGATAATATTAGACCCTTAATCTTTTCAAGAAAACTTTCTGAATCCAAGCTGTATTTAAAATACAAGGCTTGCACTCTTTCTATTACAATCACTACAGCTGCTATTCCCAAACCGGCAATCGCCCAAACTGTGAAAGTCGGTAGAATCTGTAACAATGCGTTCATATATACTCCTTTTAGAGAATTTTGGGTTTATAATCTATTACAATTACTGCATCAGCGGCTGGCACTCCATCACCATGAAATACAATCGAATTGTTCTCGGCGTTGTAGGTCCAACCATTATTACTATCATTAACTAAAATACTGCCATTCACGTAAACGGTGAGCGTTTCTAAATCCGGCTGTTTTTTAAGACGAAATTCTGTTAATATTTGTACAATCCGTTCACGCACATTAAAAAGAGCGTCTCTTAGATCTGCTGTACATATCGTGGAGGATTTCCCACCAGAATAATCCACCAAGGACATATACTCCAAGCCAGGTGAACTGTACTGATTCAAAGTAGTGCAAGTAGAGCTCAGTTCTGTAACACCGATAAAGTTCATTACCCATGCTTGATTCCCGTAGGAAAACTCAGGTTTCAGAGTATTAAGAAAATCAATCATATCACTTGATGACTGCGCACTCGAATCATCCTCATCAGATACTACAATGATTGCTAGCAGAGCATCCTCTCTAAGAAATCCTGCATTCTCATTGGATAAACGAGGCTCAGAAAGCGCTCTATATATCGCGTCCAATCCACGCTCCACTGTAGAACCATTTGTTCCGGCACGAATCATATCAGCAAACTCTTGCTCAATATTAGGAGTGGAGTTTTTTAAAACTTTAACATCACCGATCAATCGTCCATCAGCTTTAAGATAGTCAGGATAAGACAAGCTAGATCGCATATCTGTAGTAACAACTGACATATGAAAATCTAATTTTGTTGCATACAGCGCATCCATAGTAGAGCTGATTTGATTGCTTATGTTGGCTTGATGATCCGCCATAGAATCTGAGTTATCGATAACCCAGAGAATATCCACTTTATCATTGTATTCAATTTGCTGACCAAATACATCAGCACGCTGAGCTATTCCGAATTTAGCAGAATCTCCACATGCTGTTAGCAGCATAATTAATATAATATTGAATACAAAATATAACTTCATAAGCCACCTCAATAATTGTTTTGAGAGCCCCTTGAAGTTACATGCGAGAAGCGGGTGCTAATCTTAAATAAAATACTATGCCGATTTAGTGTATTTCTTAATTTCCTGTACAGCTAAACCATTAATTTCTGTAAATCGAACCCCATAAATAATAGGATGTTCAATATCACGAATATGCGGATCAAATTTCTTACTGACAATTTCACCTTTTGCTCGAAAGGCTGGGAATTCGCCACTTGGTTTAAAATGCAAATATACAGCATCTCCTGGTTGCATCATCGAATTATATATTCGAGCTTGGCAACCACCTTCTGATATTAAAAGGTTCTCACCTTTCCAAGCCTTAAAGTTGTCATGGAGCAAAACCTTGCTGATCATCACCTTTCTAGGATACTTTCTTTGATAAAATACTTCTCCCTGTTCTTTTAATAACTTTTGAATATGCTCGGGACTAAAGTTTCTCACTTCAGCTAAACGGCTCCACTTACTCATGGTTGGGTGCCAAATATAATCGTATTCCATCAATTCACGATTTTGCAGCATCTTGACCAATTCTATATATTCAAACGGACCGAATTTCTTTGCCCCACGCAAAACAAACCAGTCCTTATCTGTATTATCAAGCTCAATCGTAGTTGCAGCCGCTTCCTCCGCTTTTAATAAAGGATGCTCATATATTGGCACCCATGTATCCTGCTTTTGGCAAAATATCATATCCGTTTCCTTAAGCTCATTATTGGATACCTTCAGCAGAACCTCTTCCTCAGAAAAAGGGCCAACGATATTACTATTTTGATTTACAAAATATTTTTTCATACTACCACCATCGGTTGTTGCACTTATGTCTTAAGATTTTATACTAGTTTTATCATATATTTAGACTGATTTTTGTTTTTTTCTCTGCTTGATACGTAGCAATTTGATATGTGAAATATTTTGTAGAACTAGTATACAAAACCCTAGCTATCATTATGAGACAAAAAAGAGGACAAAATATATAAATCCTCATGCGGCTGTTCACTTTCGGAGTGCACGCTATCATAAAAGATATTCATTATATCGGGCAAGTGAGTATAAATATAGTTATTATTGGAGGCCTCGTTGTCCAAGAAGTAGACCTTTTTGCCAGGCTCGTGCATAGATAAAACCACATCCAGCTTAAACTCTCTATCGACCATATCTTTATTCGGCTTTAGTACTAGCTGTTCTCCATGCTGCAACAAACCATCTTGGCAAAGTTTGTCTTTCGTTCCCTCTCCCATTCTAGGCATATCTCGTCCAGTCAGATAAACCACCTGAACATTCATCTGTACTAATTTCTTAACAAAATTCACTACACCTGGTTCTAGTTCATCATGATATAGGTATTCATTGCTAAAGAAGCGTTCGTACCAAAAGGGGTAGAAATATTTTTTAAATACAGGATGGATAGGAATGCGCTTTTCTTTCAAGGCATTTTCCGCAAAAAATGGGAAGCGCTGAAAATCCGCTTGCAATATTCTTTCTGCAATAGGAAGAAAATCACCTTCATGCTTGTAATTACTAGCAAATTCTTTGATGATTTTTGCCTGCCTTCTAGTTAAATCGTAAATCGTGGAGTCTAAATCAAATATAAAGACTTGCTCGCTACTAGAATGTTTTGAAACAAGACTTAAAATATCATGGATACTAATTTGCATTTTTCTTCACCTTTTCATAGATGAAAAAACTAATCACGGAAACCAGCAACCAAAAGCTAAATTGTAGAGCGAAAAGGAAAAATATGGCCAGTGTATCCTGTAAGTGAGGTGCAACACTATAAACCAAAAAAGATGTCAAAAATACTATGGGATCCATAATTTTAATTAAAACGTTGGAGGCGCCAAGAGTATTGGTAAGCAAAATATGAATTGCCACTATGCTCAACCATATCCACGCAAGACAAGTATAATACAATACCCTCTTTAATGAACGCATTTTGCTGGAATCCCCACTGCTGTTGCTTGACTAGGCACATCTTTTGTTACTACGGCATTGGCTCCTATTTTTGCATCGCTACCTATTTTAACAGGTCCTAAGATTTTGGCTCCTGTGCCCACCAAGACACGATCACCTAAGGTGGGGTGCCGTTTAACAGGATCAAAATTCATGCCGCCGAGAGTAACCCCGTGAAATAAAATACAATCATCCCCTATCTCGGCAGTCTCACCAATCACAATACCCATACCATGATCAATGACAAGTCGCTTGCCTACTTTTGCTCCAGGGTGAATTTCAATACCCGTGAGCCATCGATTCAACTCACTAACAAATCTTGCAAGAAAAAATAAATGATATTTGTATAAGGAATGCGCCAAACGATGCAGGAAGATCGCTTTTGGCCCAGGATACAAAATGGCAATTTCCAATAATGACTTAGATGCTGGGTCATATTTTTTATAAGCCATTAAAAAATCAAACATCCACTCTCCAAGGGTGCTGTGACTTAGCATTGGCTAGGTATTGCTGAACAAAATCCTTGTACTGCTGAATCAACTTTTTCGTAATCGCACCCGGCCGGCCGCTACCAATGACTTCTTGGTCAATTTTGGTGACCGGCATAATTTCTTTTGTACTAGAAGTAATGAAGACTTCATCTGCATTGTATAGTGCTTTTAATCTAAATTTATCCTGCTTGATATCGATGTTAGCCTTATCGGCACAGTGAAATACTATATCGCGGGTAATGCCTTGCAGGATATCCGATTGATTGGGACAAGTTTGAACAACACCATTTTTAACCATAAATATATTAAATGTGGTTCCTTCTGTTACATATTCTTCATGATCTAAAAAGAAAGTATCATGATATTTACTGCTATCCTTGGGCAAAAGAGCGATAATATTATTTAAATAGTTGCCTGACTTAATATTGGGATCCATAGATAGCTTGGTGTTTCGCCTTATGTGTGTGCAATATAAAGACATTCCCTTTTCATAGGTTTGAGGACTCGGAAGCTTTAAGTCATGTAGGTACATGACAATATTTGCTTTACCAGTATTATTTGGGCTTAAATTGATCTGCTCTTTTGCGCAATTGCCCCTCGAAATTTGCAGGCGTATATAGACATCCTCTATATTTTCTTTTTTATAGAAATCATATATCTGCTCTACCAATTCATTGGGAGTGTAGCCAATATCTAGCTGAATCGCATTAGCGGAGCGATACAATCTATCCAAATGTTGCTCTAAAGTGAATAGGATCTTGCCATAGGAACGAAAAACTTCATATATCGCATCACCAAACAAAAAGCCTCGGTCGTAGACAGAAATTTTTGCGTCCTCGGGCTTATATATACTACCATTAACAGAAACTAAGGCCATACTCACCTACATAAAAACTTTTTAATTCTCTGGTCACTTAAATGTATTTGCCCGAGATAATAGCGATCATTTAGATTGCTAACGATCACGAAGGCACCACTTAATAGCTTCAGGTGTATAGAATCCTTAGTAGTAGTAATCAATCCCTTTTTTGCAATTTTATCAAAGAAATAGGAAGTAACATCCATATAGCTATTGCAGCCCGAAGACTTTAAGTTACTAATAAAATAGACTCTAGTGTTATCTTCATTAAATTTACTTTCTAAAATCGCACCAAAGAGAAAGTCCCCCTTGCTTTCAGACGTATATTGGGAAAAATCTATCATTCCTCCCCCATCCATAATAAAGCCATAACTTTTCTTACTTAATGCGCCGGATTGATCGATGAAAAATGCGCGCAGGGGCAAGTATTGACGCTGCACATTCTTAAGCGCCACCTTTTTTTGGGTTTCCGTGCGCTCTACTGCGCGTGTACTTAAGTCAAAGTAATCATCATCAAGCCTTGTTCGCATCTCTTCGGGTATTTGCATGGAATGGTTACGATTCAATTTAACTTGATGATGGAATTCTGTATTCAGATAGGGGCTATCTGAAGAGCAGGCTAGCAAAAAAAGAAAAACTATATAAATACTTTTATTCATACTTCAACTTCATTTCCATCTTACGCAAAGGCAAGTATCGAGGAGCCAAACCAATACCTCGATTGATCAGTGACATAGCTCTCTCTTTTTGATTCATTGCTAGTAATTGCCGAACCTTGCCTGTAATAGCTGGTACAGAATAAGGGTTTAAGACCATAATATAGTCCCATATTTTCTTTTCGCAGTCTGAAAGGTTGTTTTCTGTACAATATTTTCCGTATTTATGCGCCTCTAAAAGAGTCATCTCTCCACTAAAAATTTTCTCTGTCATTTTTGCTTTAGAATATTGAAACTCCACTAGAGAAGCCATGGACTGAATCAAAGGATTCTCAGGTGCTAATAAAAAGGCCTTGTCCAAATGCTCACGGAAAGCAATTTGCGAATTGCTTTTGAAATATAGCATTGCCAAAGCTGCTTGGTAATATGGGTTTCTTTGATACTTAAATTCCTGCCGTTTAAACAAGATGATAAGCTTTTGCAATACAACCTGCGGATGATACAACTCAGAGGATTGCAAGTTTTCTGAAAAGAAATCCGGCGAGACCATTAATGCAGACTCAAATAATTGATTGGCTACATTGTCTTGAGCTCTTTCTAAAAAAATGAAAGCACTTAGAAATAAAAGCTCCTGCTTTTGATCGATCACATTTTTGTTTAAAGAAAGCATTTCTTTAACATGTTCCTGCTGCTTATCCGTGCTAAAAGACAAAAAATAGTCCAGTTCAAATTTCAAAAACATATTTGTGGAAGATGCGCTCTCAGTACTGACTTCAACCAATAAATTCTCTGGAGCCTGTTCTGATTTGTCTAACAACAATAATGTGTCAATTTTATTTAGCTTTGCCATTTCATAATTAGGATATAATAATAAAGAGCTCTCAAAGTTTTTTAGCGCTGCTTCAAAGTCTTGTCGGTTTAAGTAGATGATACCAAGCCAATTTTTTAGTTTTGCTAGACGATCTGATTGTTTTACACCTTTTATGATTTCCACAATCTCTCTTTCAGCTTGTAGATACTTTTCTTGTTGCATTAGAGCTTCGATATATCGCATCTCATCTTCTAAACTTAATTCTTCTTTATCTTTTAGCGATTCCACTACAGAATCATAATCGCCAATATAGAGCATATCCCGCAAAGATAAATTAGTAGTTGATTGAGAAACATTTGTCTTATGATCTACCAAAAATGCTTGATATATAAAAACTGAAACTAAAAGAAAAAATAAAAAGTGGCTGAAGCCAAATCTGTTTAGGCTAAAATAACTCGCTTGTTTTGCTTTATTTCTTTTCTTATTGTCATGAGCATCTATCGTCGTAGCGCTACTACGGTAATTATCAATTTCATCTAGATCACCGGTAGCCTCTTCTTCTAGTACTCTAATTTTGTCACTGATCGTCTGTGTGTTAATGCCTATGGTTGATGTTAGGTCGACGGTTGCTTCGGAACTTTCCATTTGACGTATTACTTCTTGGTAAACCACCTTAAATATTGGATCATCCTTTACCAAACGCCAATGCAAGGACTTGCCTTGCACCTCATTAAAACCTGTGATTTTCTTTGCACTTATCAGCTCAATGATTTCTGTAAGAGTATAAGGGCCAGCAACGGTGCTGTTGCTTTTAACTAAATACTCCTTGGATTGCTCATTGGATTCCATTTTATAGCGTTATCCCCGCAAGTAAGAGCCTCAGATCATCATTCGTTAAATAAAGCCCCGCACCTAAGTAGCCTGAAGTGCCGGCTTGTTGGTCTAAAATATCTTCAAATCCACCTACAACATAAAGGCCTTTGAAGAAGCTATATTCCAATGATGAACGTACTAACGTTTCTTCAAAATCATAGGCATCCAATGTGAATTTGAGTTTGTTCTTATAAAGATAGTACTCCATCCCAACTCCGCCTGCACTTTCGATAATGCCAGCCTTGATAGTTAAATTAAAAAAAGTTTTTGCCATTAATAGGTTAAACTTAAGTTTATCCTGGAATGTGGTAACGGTTCTAGTATCTGTTGATGGTGAACTCGGAGGACTGGAAACAAATGTATCCGTTGTCTCGGTTACACCAAGCGGATCATCTACGATTCCCACCTCATAATATCGATCTAGGCCTGGTTGAATTTTAAGACTAAGAAAATTCTTAGTCTGGTCTTGCTCCATTAAATAAGTAGAGTGAAAGTCTATATCTGTTGTTAACCTAGTGGTCTGTCCAAAGAAGTTGCTCACTTCAGTTAAGGTTTCGTTGACATTATCCACTGTAGATTCATCATGCACCAATTTACCAAGAGTGCCCTCTCCAGAATTTATGGTTGAGGTAATTTCACGAAAGTCTCGCATAGAAGCGTTCAAGTTATCAGAAGTTTCTGACAGGCGACTCCACATCGCTTGAAAGCCACGCTCTCCTGGATCATCAAAAACTCGGCCTAGCTGGGATGAAACCGTATGAACGTCATCAATGATTTCTCCGATTTTACGTTTACGTGAATTAGAAATCTCAGCTAAATCTTGAGTGAAAATCTCTAAATTGTTTATAATTCTAGCCACTGGTGTTTCGCGATTGTTGTCCTTTGTAGCAGCATCCTCAATGGTTTTTGCTACAGATCCAAGTGAGTTCGCAATTTTTCCTACTTCGTTCATTAATGAGGCCAAGGAGCCAACATCGACCACTTCCTTGATTTGCGCGCCATTTTTTAAATCCGCACCACTCAAATCCCCTTGCACAACTTCAATATATTTATCACCCAATATACCATTGGCACGTATCTCTATACGGGATGTGGTAGTTAAACGAATGTCCGAGTCTACCGTTATCTCGACATAGCCCATCCCCTGCTTTAACTGCAAGTCCTCAATGATACCAATATCAATACCTGCCATCTTAATAGCAGACTTTTCAATAAGCCCACTAGCATCGGGCACATAGAACCAATATTTTTTTGAAGTCGAGAGAAAGCCCGGCCCCTCGCTCATTTGCAATGACATAAAGATAATCAGGCCCAATACAAGACTGACTAAAGCACCTACTTTTAACTCTGTTGCCTTATCTAAGTTCATTCGTGCTTTATCCCTTTGGCGACAAATTTCTGCACCAAATCTATGTCAGAATCAAAGAAGGTCTTTGCATTTCCCTCCAGCAATACCTTTCCGCCATCCAACATTGCTATATGATCCCCTAATCGGAAGGCCGCATGGAGATCATGAGAGATAACTACTGTTGTAGACTCTCTATTATGATTATGAGTGTTAAGTATTAAATTATCCACCGTTTCCGTCATAACAGGATCAAGACCAGTCGTTGGTTCGTCATACAAAAGTATGTCTGGGTCTAGTGCGATCGCCCGCGCTAGACCACAACGCTTTCGCATCCCACCACTCAACTCGGAGGGCAATTTGTCATAATGCTCCTCAGATAGACCTACTTGACTCAACTTAAGTTTGGCAATTTCTAGCTTCTGCTCTTTACTAAGGTCTTTACGAAACTCTTGTATGGGAAACAGGACGTTCTCTATAGTAGTAAAATCATCAAATAAAGCGGCATCCTGAAATAACATACCAAAATGACTACGAAAGCGTATCATTTGCTCGTCATTTAACAAACCAATATCTGTTCCCAAAACATTTATAGAGCCAGAAGTTGGCCGAATCAAACCTAATACATGCTTGATTAATACAGATTTACCGGTACCACTAAATCCAATAATGACGGTAATTTTTCCTTTGGGAATATTCAAAGTAATGCCATCAAGAATGTACTTTTCACCGTCAAAGGTTTTTCTTAAGTCTTTTATTTCTATTGCGTTCATAAACCAGTCCAAACAAGAAATAAGCGAATCATTTTGGTTAAAAAGAAGTCGGAAACAATAATTAATACCATGGAATTTACCACTCCTGAATTGGTAGCCTCGCCCACCCCTTTTGCGCCGCCTTTAGTATGATAGCCTCGATAGGTACAAATAGTTCCAAATAGACCACCAAATACAAACGCCTTAAACAAGCCCTCATTCAAATGCTGCGGGTTAAGCCATACCTTTAATTTATCGATAAATACCGCACTATCTAAATTCAAAAGGTAAACGCTTATGAAGTAGGCTCCCAACATAGCTACAAAACAAAAAACACCATTCAAAAGAGGCATAGCTATGAGCGCGGCAATGATTCTCGGGCCAATAAGAAATTGCTTTGGATTGATTCCCATAACAGCGAACGCATCGATTTGCTCTGTAACCCGCATTGTTCCAAGTCGAGCGGCCATCGCCCCGCCGGCACGGGCAGAAACAATCAATCCCGTTAGCACCGGCCCTAGCTCTCGAAATATTCCCAGTCCTACAGTAGGACCAACTAAATTTTCAGAGTTAATTGTTTTGTAGCCCAAGTATATTTGAAACGACAAAACCATACCTGTAAAGAAAGCTGTTAAACAAATAATGAATATGGATTTATTGGCCACAAATTCCAAATGTTTCACCAGCTGATCCATTCGATAGGGCTTTTTAAAAAACAAGCGTACTGATTCATACCCAAAAATGCTAAACTTACCAAGGAAGATCATATAATCTTCAATTGCTGTTCGTAATTGCTGTATAAAATTAGTCACAAAAATCATACAAACTTCTCAACCAATACGCGCGGGACTCTTTCACTAATTGATGTCAATATTTCATAGGGAATGGTTTTCTCTAAACGAGCCTGTTCATAAACTGCTTCTGGCTCATTACCAAAAACATAGACTACATCCCCCATTTTTACGTTTTCTAAATCTGTTACATCAATCATACAGTAATCCATGCACACAATCCCAACTTGTGAAACTTTTTGTCCATGACATTCGAACACATAGCGACTGGAAAGATGGCGCTTTAAACCGTCCGCATAGCCAATGGGCAACACCGCTATTTTAGATTTTCTCTTCGCCCTCCAAATGGGGCCATAAGATACTCCTTCTCCGCTATCTACGGAATGGATTTTTACAATTCTTGTTTTCAAGCGCATAACCGGTTTTAAATTTTCATCTTTTGCGGTTGAATAACCGTATAGAGAAATTCCAGGGCGAGCCCCAAAGTCCTCCACTTCTCCTTTGGCTAATAAGGCGTCTGTATTATATAGATGCTTTACCTCTACACCAGCAAAGTGTCTATTTACACAGCTCTCAAAATATTCATATTGTTTAGCTGCTGGAGAATCCTCTTCTAACAACGTCTTTCCATTTGCAAAGTGACTCATCACTCCTTGAATGTGAATTTTATTGCCAATGGATTTTTCTATGCAGGTTTGCGCTTCATTGGGATGTATTCCCATTCTATTCATAGCAGTATTAAGTTCAACATGCACAGAAGTGTCAGCCAAGTCATCAATATGGCTTAAATCTGATAAGACTGGTGTGATATTGTATTTATCAATTATATCTTTGCAATTCTTATAGATGGAAGCAAAGCATAGGATTTGCTCCTTATAACCCAGTCTGCGAAGGTGTATTGCTTCTTCAATGGTAACAACTCCTAAAGAGTTTATCTTTTCATGCTCCAATAAAGACAGCAATAAAGAGACACCATGTCCATAGGCATCTGCTTTCACCATAGGGCAAAAAAAGGGATTTTTTACTTTTTGCCGAATATAGTTCAAATTATGCAGAAAGTTTTCACTGGAAATTTCTGCGTATGTGGGCCTGCTAAGGCTTTCTGATTTAGCCATTATTTGCCTTTATTTTTTCGTAGCTTGGCGGCGGTATGGCTTCAAAGTCTGGCTCGAAACCTTCCGGCGCTTGCGCTACACAAACACGGTTTCTTGACGTTTCTTTTACTTTGTACAAAGCATCATCTGCCACCTTTACCAGGGATTCGGCATCTTTTGCAATGGCAGGGTATTCACTTACCCCCAAGCTAATGGAGACAAATCCCATAGGCTGCTTCTCCCCATGGGGGAATTTTGTTGATTCCACGACACGGCGTAATTTTTCTGCCTTCAAAGCTGCACCACGAAGATCCGTGTGCGGCAATATTATACTAAATTCTTCCCCTCCTAAGCGCGCTACAATATCGTTAGCCCGGGAAGTCTTTTGCATGATCTTAGCAATGGATTTTAAAATCAAATCACCATTTTGGTGGCCATTGGTATCATTATAAGTTTTAAAATGATCAATATCTAAATAGATCAATGAGACTGGGTACTTGGTTCTTCTAGAACGATTGATTTCTTCTTCCAATTTTTCATTATAAAAACGACGGTTGTATAAGCCAGTTAGAGGATCTTTAATGGCCATTTCATGCATACGCATTTTCATAACCGCATTTTGATAATTCAAACGCAGCACTTGTAAAAAGTTGTCATAGACTCTTCGATGGCTTGCCTCTTCAATGTCTTGCAGTAAAATGATACCGGCAACTTGATTTTCTGATATTAGGGGGCTGGCCAATATTTTATCAAAACCAAAAACTTCTCTTGCCATGGCCTTCAAATCTTCCATTTCTTGTGGCTTTGCCACCGCGGCATTATAATCCTTTGGATCTATATTTTTTAACGAAACTCCCACCCCCTTGTGGTCTTCTATATTAAGGCCGGCAGCCTTATATAGGAGTAGGGACGTATATGCTGGTAAGTGTTTAAAGTATACAACCTTTTCCCCGCCTAGCAGCTTGGAAGTATGTTGTAAAAATGTATCCAAAACCTGGTCTACTTCCGTAACCTTAGTTACATCATGCATGAAATTGTTAATCTGAATGATTTCCTCTTTTTCTTGGGAAATTTGAACATTCAAATCTTCTAAAGATTTATTTTTATGTGCCAGCTCCTCTAGCAGCTGCTCATTTTGATACTGCAAAAATAATTTTTCTATGGTGCGATCTACCGTTACGATCACATCACCAATGTCCTCAAAGGGCTTATGCAGATAATCATAGGCACCCAAGCGAATCGCTTGTAGAGCCGTATCCAAACTTGCATGGGAAGTCATGATAATAAATTGAATATCCTCCGAGAATGCCGATACATTTTCCAATAGGTCGATACCACTCATACCCGGCATACGAATGTCCGATAGGATTACATGTGGAGGCTCTTTCTGGATCGCTTCCCATGCTTCATCGGCAGTCGGATAGAGTTGCACCTGAAACCCGGCTCCTTCTAGCGCGTCTTGTAAAATGGAACGAATACTCTCTTCGTCATCCACTACATAAACCATAAAATCACTGCGTATTTTACTAATATCCAATTTACTTACCCGTTTTTGGCTTTCTAATTTTTACTTTAAAGTCACCTTCTGTATAAGTAGATAACTTACTCGCCTTCTTGACTTTTTTACGAGCCAGGTTCACCTGTTCTTTTTGCTCATCCGTCATCAAATAATCACGGCTGCCATGCATGCTCGATTTTGTTTCACTAACTTCCGTTTGTTCACTTACTTGATTGTCTTCAGGTTTAGAAACAGGCTCCTCTCTTACTTCGGCAGTATCTGGCAATGCAACCACAATATCTTCTGGATCACTATCCTCTGCAAGCGCTGCTTCCTCTTCCTTATCTGGCCTCTTTGCTTTTTTTGGCTTGATCGCTGCCACTTTGTCCATGGCCATATCTTTTTCCACTTCCCCTTCTGCTCTTTGTGAGGCCGGCAATTCTACATCTAATGCCTTTGGAAAATCTATAAAAAATGTGGTGCCAACATTTTCTTCTGACTCTATATACATATTGGCTTTATGGTCTTTTATAATTCCAACAGAAACGGACAAACCTAAGCCGGTTCCCTTGCCTGCAGGCTTTGTGGTAAAGAAAGGTTCAAATATGCGATCTTGCACCTCTTGCGGCATCCCACAACCGGTATCACGAATACGTATCTGCACCACATCTTCTTTGTCATCCAAATACACGTGCAACTCTTTAGTATCCCGATCTTCCATGGCGTGACCCGCATTCATCATCAAATTCAGCAATACCTGTTGAATCTGGTTGCCTTGCCCCAAAACAGCAGAGCATCTATTGATATGGCGAAAGATTTTAACATTTTGCAAGGAAAGTTGGTGGTCCACCAAATCCACAGCTCCATGCACAGTATCGTACAAATTGGTGGGCTCTAGCTCTAATTTCTCAGCTCTTGAGAATTTCATCAGATTTTCAATGATTTCTTTGGTTCGCCGAGTTTCTTTTTCAATAAAATCCACATGCTTTAATACTTCACCATCTTTGGTTTTACCCTTGGCAAGCTGTGCGTGGCCCAAGATCCCCGCGAGTGGGTTTTTTACTTCGTGCGCGATACCGGCACTTAATTGTCCAAAGGCAGACATTTTTTCACTTTGTACCAAAGCATTTTTTGAGTTCTCCAATGCCTCTTCACGCTCAATAAGATCTTTTGACATCTGACGAATGGAGGAGGCAAGATCGCCAACTTCATCTTTAGAATTTACATCCACTTCTACATTAAAGGTTCCCGAACCGATTTTTTGTGCGATGGCCTTTAAGCGATTTAATGGGTTGGTAATGATCTTTGTAAATAGTAAAGAAACCACCACGCCAATTAACAAAACCCCAAAAGCAATCACTAGCAATGTTCGCCACAACTCATTGGCCGCAGCAAAGGCCTCACCCTTTGGTGTTGTGGTAAATGTATAGAGGTTGGTATTAGGGATTCGCTGAAAACTAGCCACAATTTCTTGATCTTCTAAATCAAGGTAGGCATCTCCAACCCCTTGTTGGCGACCATTTTCACTCACCTCTGTTACAACCGAGTAGTCATTAAAATCCTTACCAATTTCGCTAGCAAATGGATGTGCTACGACCATACCTTTTTGATTGGTCACGAATACGGTATTCAAGGATGCTTTGTAGTCAGCCAAAAGATCCAAAAACATTTCACCGCCGACCACCGCTAATATTTTCACATTCTCACTTTTTTCACCGACAACGGCAGAATAAGACACAACAAAATACTTATTAAGATCCGGTCCTTCAAAAGGTGTAACCTTTACCTCTCCGGCTTCGTATTCTTCAACCGCATAGGGAGATAAAAGATTTTGATAAAAAGTATCTGGCCAAGCTTTCGCTAAACTATCTGGTCGAATGCGAAGCCATCTTAGGGGACTAGCTCCACTATTAGCGTCTACAAGTGCAATGGCTTCAAACTCGGGGTATTGACTAAATATTACTTTGTCTAAATCAGGGTGAGATTTTTTATCTTCACTAAGCGACTCATAATTCGATACAAAGATCGCCAATTTATTTTTTGTATTTAAAATTCTCTCTACAAATACATTCCCAACACTGGTGTTAATCTTGGATGACATTTCCACAAGGAAATTTCTTTTATCAGAATAAAATACATCATTGGTACTACGCAGAATTACCCATAGTGCCAAAACAAATATGGAACTTACGATGAAACTAATCTTTAGCCAAATGGGCATTCGCATCTACAACTCCGAAGATGATAAGTTATTGATCCTATTATATTTTTACGTACTTTTCAGGTTGCGGCCAGGAGAAAAAAACTGGGCCCTAATGCAGCGCTTAACTAATTGCTTTTCAACGAGCTATTCATGATTTTGAAGCATGCAAAAGTTTGATTATCTCATCATCGGTTCAGGAATTGCGGGCTTAAGCCTAGCCCTACGTCTTAAAGAACATGGCAGCGTCTGCGTAGTTAGCAAAAGCAATCTTCAGGAAAGCAACTCCGTGATGGCTCAGGGAGGTATTGCGGCAGTAAAACTTGAATCAGACTCCATTGAAAAGCATATTGAGGATACTCTGCAAGCTGGTTCCCATTTGAATCACCCTGATGCGGTAAAAAAATTTATTTCAGAAGGACCACAAGCCATCCGCGACTTAGAGTCTTGGGGGGTAAGCTTTGACAAGGAGGAACAGGACTTTCATCTAGGCGTAGAAGGTGGTCACAGCGAACGCCGGGTCTTTCACATACACGATGAAAGTGGCAAATATATCCATCAAAGCCTCTTGCAAAATGTCCAAGCAGCCAAAAATATTCACTTAGTAGAAAACTTTACGGCCATTGATATTGTCACCAGCCGCAAACTACGGCTTAGCCCCTCCCATGGACAAAAAGCCTTCGGCGCATACTTTCTTGATACACAGAAAGATGAAGTGGTAGCAATCCAATCGACCCACACAATCTTGGCCACTGGAGGTGCCGGCAAAATTTATCGTTACACTTCGAATTGGGAAGGTGCCTCCGGCGATGGACTTGCCATGGCCTATCGTGCCGGCTGCCGATTGGCAAATATGGAATTTATGCAGTTTCACCCAACATGCCTTTACCATCCAAATGTACGAAATTTTCTCATCACGGAAGCCTTGCGCGGTGAAGGAGCCAGACTCATTAACTCTGCAGGCAAAGAGTTTTGTGATCACCCGAAGGGAGCCTTAGCGCCAAGAGACATCGTGGCGCGAATGATTGATAGTGAAATGAAAAAAAGTGGTGCCGATTGCGTATTTCTAGATATCAGTCATAAGGATGGCGCTTGGCTAGAAAAACACTTTCCGCAAATTCTTGATCGATGTTTGCAACTTGGCATCGACATCCGCAAAGAGCCCATACCTGTAGTGCCTGCAGCTCACTACCTTTGCGGTGGAGTTCTAAGTGAGGTGGATGGCCAAACGGATGTGGACAATTTGTATTGCATCGGCGAAACGGCTTGCACTGGATTGCATGGCGCCAACCGACTTGCCAGCAATTCCTTATTAGAATGTGTAGTCATGTCAAAATTTTGCTCGCAAACACTTATAAATTCCCCACAAGAAGACTTCGGCATTGAAATTCCGCCTTGGCAAAGCACCAACGCAATAGACCAAGAGGATTTAAGTGTCATCCACCACATATGGGATGAAATTCGTAATATTATGTGGAACTATGTAGGGATTGTGCGCTCTAACAAGCGCCTGGATAGAGCCAACCATCGGTTGAATTACATTAATTCTGAAGTCTACGATTATTATTGGGGGCAAAGGGTTACCAAAGATATCTTGGAGCTTCGCAACCTTGCCTTGGTAGCAAAACTTAGTGTGATAAGCGCTAAAAAAAGAAGCCATTCGATTGGTTGCCACTATAATATAGACTGCCCCGAAATGCGCAGTCTACAACTAGCCGATAATATTCTCAATCCAAACTACCGATAGGTATTTCCATTTTACTGTAGCCTTCTCGACTAGTAATGATGAATTTTAAATTATCCCGTTCTAGATCTTCCATGCTTTTTTCAAACTTCACGTGATAAGCCACTCCCCAGTGACTATGCTGCGGGTAAAGGTTTTTCACATATTCGTATTTATTTGGCATCTTAATGATACTGGATGCCTTATAGCGCTTTTCACCGTTTAACAGGTAGACTTTCCAAGCAGTAGACTTCTGGTCCAAATCAATGAGCTTTCGGTCTGGACTATAAAAACTCAAAAAAACTACGGTTTCTTTTGATTTGGACTTATCCAGCTCTACCTGCTGATCGTAATACTCCTCATCTGACCATAAAAAGGCAAGACGATTCATATCTAGCTGCATATCCAAAACTTTATTGTCTAGTAAACAAGCTGTGTATTGGAAAGTATTTCTTAAGCCATCATAATATTCATCAGAAAAACAGGTTTTATCTAGATAGGCATAGTAATTTTTTTTCATAGCTCGCAACTCACTCGAACTATTTCGATCTCGGTCAAAATGATTGCACGCCGTTAAAAATACCAAAAGAAAAAGTGTTTTACGCAATGTACTTCCTTAAATATTTTATTAAATCTTTATAAACAAGCTCTCTATCTACCTCATTGTATATTTCATGGTACATACTTGTATATTTAATTTTTTCTTTTTCACTAGACCCCAAAAGATCATAAAACTTTTCGGTGGCACTCACACTCACCAGGTGGTCATCTCCGGAGTACTGTAAAAAAACAGGCATTTGCAATTTCGCTGCGGCCGCCATAACCTTAGGAAATGTCTCTATAAACCCTAGATAGACGCGAGAGCTAATTTTATTGTGCCTTAGAGCATCGTTTTCATACTCTTGAATGATCTTCTTATCATGACTTAGACTCTTAAAATCAATTTCATTGTTTAATGCAATGGAAGGAGCAAAATCAGATAGCAATCTGGCGGCATACTCCTTGAATGGCGACACCTCCATTTTCACACCAAAAAGCGGGGAACTCAAGACCAGGGCTTTGGTCTTAATCTGCTCTTCATACAAGCTCAAAGCATAGGTAAGAATCAAGCCGCCCATGGAATGCCCCAAGCATACAGGCAAATCATTTATCTGATCTTTAAGAAAATGATAAAAGCAAAAAAGATCTTTTGTATATTCACTAAAATTTTTTACCACCCCTCGCTTACCGTAGGAGCGCCCATGCCCTCGCAGATCCCAAGCGTATATATTAACCGGCAAGTCCGACATCAAACCTTCCGCTAAATATTTATAGGCACCGGAATGCTCCGCCAAACCATGGGTTATCATTAAATGAAGCTTTGCCTCTTCTTGTTGCCAAGTTTGGAAGTAAAGATCTTTACCATCATAGCCATGAAAATAGCCTTCCGTGCGTAACATTTGAATTATTCCTTTGTTCTTCTAAAAAAATCCATTAAAGTATGAATATGATTTTGTTTTTCAAGATTATTCTTACCTTATTTCTGGCGGTTGCCCAAGAGGAAAATGAAAGTGGTGATGGCAGAAACTCCATGGCCTTAGGTATGGGCCCCATCTTACCAACCAATATCTCCGGTGTCGACGAAATCCAATCGTCCTGGCATTTTCGTTATGCATTAGCGGGTAGCGACGGAGTCTCTTATGAGTTGGGCTACCAACACTCCAATTCCAATGGCGTATTATGGCGCAATATTAGCTTAAGCTTTAAAAATGAGAGCGATGTGGAATCTTTGCTAGTACAACTTTATGCTGGTGCGGACTATACCATGTACGAAGTTGACACCGCATTAGAGTCATTGGACCGGGATACCTTTGGCGGTCATGTTGGCTCTGCCGTTCTTATTCCACTATCTGGCTCTAGTTTTTTTCGCTCGGACATGAAATTTAGTATGAAGCCAGGCACATCTCTTTATATCGGCTTTGGCTTTGAAAAAAGATTTTCAGCCAGTGATGATGCTGACGATGATAATTGATTCTCCACATCCCCAAGAGGCAATGCTTCACGGACCAAAATTTTCCCTGACTTTGGATACACAACAGCCAATTTTGCCTTTTCCTTTTTAACATACTTACGAACCACCAATGAATATGCTTGCAGTTGGAAAAAAGCAGATTCCTGGTAGGCATCCGACCCACTCTTGTAATCCACCAACCAAAGCTCACCCTCCACTATGCCCCAAAGGTCGATTTTCCCCTCAAAGACTCCGAATTGATTTTTATATGCAAAGCCCCACTCCACCTCTCCGACTTGAATCAATTCACTTAATGGTAAGGTTTCTGAAGCAAAAACATTCTTATAAATATCAAGCCCCTTAAAATCATCTTGATATTTTAGGTCCTCAAAGCGTTGATGCATTTCATTTCCCTGAACTGCAGATCGATATAAGGCTAGTTTATCCATCGAATTAGAGGAATCCTTGTTTTTTGCATTTAATAGGTCACTTACCGAGTACCGTAAACCAGATTGCGATATACTTGGTAACACTTGCATGAAAGATGATGGTTTTTCCTGAACATTTGTTCCCTGATCCAAGCTGGCCTTATCATCAACAATCTTGTAGCCCCCAAACTCGCCTGTCTGCCGCAGGTTTTCCGGCAAAAAGGCAAGCCATGAATTGGCATTAATATTCTTTGGCAGACTGCCACATAGGTAGAGTTTTTCCTCAGCCCGAGTCATAGCAACATAGAATAGCCGCAAGTGCTCTGCCAACTCATCTTTTTTAAATTGTTTTATGAAGTCTTTTGCATAAAACGGATGCTTTCTAACTTGTTCCTTGCCGTAGGGAACCGCAATGGAAAAACAATGATTTTCCACTTCAATGAAATATTGCTTGTCTGCTTGCGATCGAAAGGCTTTATCTAAATTTAATATGAATACATGTGGAAACTCTAGCCCTTTTGATTTGTGCACTGTCATTAGCTGCACTTGCGACTGCGGAATCAGATGCGAAGGGTCCTCGAAGCCAAAGTTTTCGCCCTTTAATATTTTATCAATTATATCATATACTAAATATCCAGATTCCTTTTCCTTGATATATAAGTAATCTAACAATTTAAATATTGCCGCGAGACTAATACCGCTAGGGTCATAAAAATTAGACGTTTGCAAAAAGTTAGATTCATGTAAAAACTTACTTGCCACACTTAACCAGGACTCCTTTTTCGCCAAGTCAACATACTTGACCAAATCTTCAATGGCGCCCTTTTCTTTTAAAAATACATACAAATTTTTATCTTTATTCTTAAGAGCTAGATAAATCTCATCGTCATCCATTTTAAAGCTGGGACTACGAAGCAAATGCAGCAGTATTCTTTCATTATATGGCATTTGCAAGAGCTGTAGAAAATATAAAATATCGCGAATCGCCTGTTTATGAAAAAAATCACCACTAGCAGATAGCGCGGCAACTACACCATGTAGGGATAATTGTTTTTTAAGCGCCTTTAACTCTTTGTTGGTACGGGCCAATACACAAATGTCCTTTCCTCCCGCACCATTCTGCAACAAGGCTTTAATATGCGCCGCTACAGCTTCCAAGACTTCTTCTTTTTCATCTTCAAAGACCAATTGTACGACTGGTTTGTTTTTTTGCACTTCTTTATGCGCCTGCATTTGCATAAAGTTTTGGGGATGAAAAACATCATTAATGAACTGCAAGAGCGAGCCATCGGAGCGATAGTTTGTACTCAAACCTTCCACAGCAAGTTGTTTTTCCTCGAATTCTTGTTTTACTTCATTAAATACAGACACATCGGAGCCACGAAACAAATAAATGCTTTGTTGAGCGTCTCCAACTACAAAATAAGGCTTTGCCCCCATCATTTTCTTTAAAATGGATATCTGCAGACGGGAAGTATCTTGAAATTCATCAATTAAAAAATAATCCCATTTTTTTTGAAAACTTTCTGCAAAAGAAGGGTCTTTTTGCAAAAGGTAATAAGTCAATTCTTCAAGATAAGACAAACCAACAAATGATTCTTGCAGAACACATTTGTGATAGTTAGCACAAAAGTCCTCTAAAAACCTTTGCCATAAGTGCAAGTAATTATGGTTTGCTAACCAAAAATCCTTGTCGTAGGCACCATCATTAATAAATTCTTGGCACTCCTCAAAGACAGCCTTAATTTTACTACCAACCTCTTTAATGTCCTTTTGCCTTAAAGCCGGCATGCTTAAGCCTTGAAATCTAGTCTTTAGATCTTGCTTGCCCTGCATAGAAAGTAGAATTTGCTGCCATTCTGGCGCTGCCTTCGACTTTTTTTCTGTTAAGTGTTCGCATATCCATTCTGCTTCATCAAGAAGTGACTGCCATTTCTCTAGCAGCTGCCTTTCTTTGTTTTGCCAAAGTTGCTCCAAGTATTCCCGGCTCGCTACTTGCAATATTTTTCCCTGCAAAAACGCAAGATAATACTGCAAGGCATAGTTTGCTACCTCCTCCATGGAGTAGTGATTGAGTATATCTGTATAGTCTTTATTATTATCAAAGATACCGTAGGCAATCTTTTTTACTTTGCTATGCACTTCTATGCCTTCACGTAATGCAAAATTCGGATCAAGCCCTACACTTAGCGCATTCGCCTTTAAGAACTGATACAAAACTCCATGAATGGTAGATAATAGCAATTGCGAGCGATCATTAACATAGCTTAAAAACCCATAATTCTCTTCTTGAATGGCTTTGTTGCTTAAGCGCTCTTTCAATTCTTGCGTTGCTTTGACAGTGAAGGTGCAAACCAAAATATTGGGATAGTCTCCATGCATCTTTTTATATGCAGTGGCTTTTTCGTAAATCTCCTTAATTAAGCGGGTGGTTTTTCCCGCACCGGCCCCAGCATGGAGAAAGCGATGCTCTAATAAAGGTGTGGCGCTCGACATAAATCTCTCCAGTTGCATTTATCGCAAAAATCTTCTTTAAGTGGTTTGGGCATAAACTCCCCTCTTTGAATTCCTTCAAGGCTTTGCTTTAGCACCCCACGTACTTGATCCAAGATATCCTGTTGCTCTTGCTCTGATATATAGAAAGACTTTCTAGACTTTGAGGGCGACAAGGAATTATCTAGGGCCAACTGCATAAAACCCGTTTCACGGTCTAGGGATTTTAATGAGAAGTAGATGCCTCCCACTACATTTTTTTTCATAACGTCTTGGACAAAAAGACTGTATATAGCAAGTTGAATACTACCTTCCTTTAGCCAAGAATTGGCATTTTTGTAGGAAGTTCCCGACTTGTAATCAATTAAAATTATACGCTGACCTTGATCTTCATCCATTCGATCTATGCTACCAGTAAAGTGTATGTCTCCAGCAGTCTTTGAGAACTTCGCATCGTAACTCAAGAAGCCATCCATCTTAAACTCACAGGCCATGGTTTGGATGTCTGGGTGCTCTTGCCGCCAATTTCTTTCAGCAGTCAAAAATCGTTGCAACTGCCGACAGGTTTCTTCTAAATAAATATGGCGAAATTTAGGGTTCAAAATTTTAATATCCAATTCTTTGTATTTTGCTTGTACAATTTGCCGGAGATTCTCCTCACTAGGCTGCAAGATTTGCTTAGATAGCAATTCCTCAAGACAGGTGTGAAAGAGCGAGCCTTTCTCTAATGGGCCCAAGCGAACACTTAGTGGCTTCGAAGACTCTAAACCAAAGACCTTTTCCGCCGCGTAGATAAATGGACACTTCACATACCTTTCAAAAGAAGAGGCTGAGATCTTTTCCAGTTTGTAAGATGGTATGTTTGCATTAGCCTCGGCTACTTCTATAGTAGAAGTCAGCTTGCCGAGGCTATGTGTCTGTTTTAATTGACCCGTCACCTTTAGATTATAATGCAAGAAACTGGGGCTTAAAGCATTGTTTTGCATATCGGCACGAGAAAAAGATAGATAGACTTGTTTATCAGGATCATGGATCAACTTTAAAGCTTTGTAATAGTTCTTTTTTGAAAAAGGATTTTCAAACCAAAAACCAAGATCCTGTGTTATCTTTAGCAGATCCAGATTTTCAAGTAATGTAGGAACTCGGTACTTTAAATCTTCATCATTAAAGCCCAAAATGAAAATATGCTTTTGCGAATACTTCGCACCCTCTGCCAAATTGGTAACCCTTAAATCCCCTTCAATAAAGTTTTGTTTGGCTGAATACAGTTTTCTAGAAACACTATCAAAATAATTGTACCAAGTTTTTAGCGGAAGCTTTTCTGTTTCAGAAAAATCATTCAATAACATGGCAAATAAAGAGTCGGTAGATTCATCTAGTCCTAATCGGCTTTCAATTAGACCCAATAATTCCCAACAGTCAATCCGCTGTTGGCCATTTACTAAGTCTTTCCATTCTGGAATTTCCTTTAGCCAAGAGTAATCTAAATTTTCGTTAGAGTAATTCTCTAGTTTTTGATAATTGGTCGTCTCATTGGCGACAGGCAAAATCAAATCTACAGGCTCCCGCTCCTCAATTAAAACTCGTAGCATGCCAGCAATTTTTTGCGCATGAGAATAGGCGGAAATTGGCTCATCCATAATAAAGCTCGAGTTGATTCCCTCTTTGTACAACAAGTATTGCAAGAGAAATTCATAACGATTTTTATCAGCAGCCAGAATTCGAATGTCACTTTTATTAAGTCCCTGCTCTAATAGGGAGCGAATTTCCCCTAGCACATAAAAGACTTCCTCCGACAAACTATTGGCGGCATAATACTGATAAGGTTGCCGCACCAAATAATCACCTATCGCCTGTTCCTTTGCCTCAAAGACCTTTGTCTTTTTTAATAAACTCGTATCCGCTACAAGCGGCAAAAACCTTTGATATTCGTAGGGCAAAAAGGCTTTTTCCCCTAAGGTTGGCAGCAGAATATTAACACAATGTTCTTTGGCAATTCTTTGTAAAATCTTGGCCTCGATGGGCAAGAGATCAAATTCAATATCCACAAATATTTTACCGCTAAAATTCCATTTCTCCAGTATCGTATCTAGATTCTGATCAATGATTTTTACTAAGTAATAATCGCAGACAATCTTATCATTTTGAATTTTTTCAATGATTTCATGTAGCACAGACAAGACGCGCTCTACCTCGTCGGCATCCTCTAGATTGTTTTGCAGCCATTCCTGCAAAAAATCGAACTGACCTGCTTCAAATAAATAATCTTGTAAGTGTTTTAAAAATTGAATTAAAAAATGGTCTTTAAACTCAATGGAAAAACGAAAATTTTCTTGTAGCCAAATTTTAAAATAATCATTGCTAACATATTTGTAGTCGCGTCCTATATATCGATAAAGATTCTGCCAAAACTCGCTAATTCGTAACAAGTGATTATCTAAAACAATGGTTTGCGACTTAAATATTTCTGCCTGCCATTCACGCTTGTCGTTCATGGTGGAGACAAGCCATATGTCTTCTGATGGCTTATAAGACTGAAAAAAATCTAATTTTTGTTTTTCATCCCCTACTTCATACAATTCGAGCATAAGGCATCTTAATTGGATTTAGAGACGTTGTCGACTTTTAGCTATCCTGAGAATGACACAGCACTTGATGATGATTTCGGCATATGCAATACGAACGAGAAGGCCTTTATACTTAGCGGCGCTGTTTGAGCTGTCTACGAGAGGCTGCATCCAAGGTAAAAATATTAAGATCGGCATCCATTCCTAACTCCAAAACCAGTTGCACCATATAGCGCCGATCTTCTTCTTGCCCCGTATAGCCACCCAGCTCTTCCGCCCAAGTTGCAGCATCCATACGCAAAAAGAACAAATCCACACTGGCTCCAGCTGTGTAGTAGCCATGATGAAAACCGCCTCGCACCGATAGTAAGGGTAGGTCGAGCTCCAATCCCAAATCCATCTTTTTTCCTAAGGGGATGTCACTACGATCAATAAAGCGAAAATCTGCAGCAGGGCGAATGGTGATAAGGGGCAAATCAATTTCGGCCCCGACTCCCAAACTCATATATTGCTGCTCACTAGTAGGCCTTTGATTTTCCTTAGCCGTAAAGTTGGTATTTCCCACATTGAACCAAGAAAACGCCCACTTTAAAGCACCCACCTCATACAACAAACCAAAGTCAGCCCCGACACCGCTACCTTCTCGCAGCAAATAGTCTTCAATGGTGTCAGAATCTAGGTCTTCTAAGATCTCCACAGAAACGGGCAATTCCCCACCTGTTCGATCGATCGTGCGCACACCTAGGCCCGCATGCAAACCGGGTAGCATTTCAAAGGAAAAGCCCACATGAACCCCCGAATCATACTTGTAGGTTAAGTCATAAGTAGGATACGAAGGACTAGATAATAAGCCAGTAAACTCTGCTTGCGCGTAGTAGATGGCAGCAAAATTTGGCATATAAAAACCCGCCTTGGCACCGCCGGCGGCCCAAACATTTTGCCCATAAAGCTCACGAATAGTGGTGACAAAACCATCCGCATCATCACTATCGCTGACATCGGTCAATGCGTCTTGCACTTCCGTAATATCGTTAATCCCCACATAGGGATCAACGAGTAAAAAGCGAAAGCCTCGAACTCTGGATAGCGCCGCAGGGTTGTAGTAAAGCGCATCACTATTATCGGCAATGGCGGAGAAGGCATTTCCCATTCCAAGGGCGCGGGCCGAATAGCCGCGATAGTTTAGAACATCCACTGCTTGGGCATCTTGTAAAAAGAAAAAGAAAAGAAAGCTTACAAGGGACAAACTGCTCCCCCGCAGCCGCCGCCGCATACGCTACCTGCTACATCATTGGCACACAAGCCCAAGCCAATGCCATCGGTTGATTCACGCATTAGGGCTCGAGCAGCGCAAATTTGCGTAGCCGTAACATCGGCAGCATCGATGACA
This sequence comes from Bdellovibrionaceae bacterium UBA3535, assembly GCA_002376845.1. Lineage (GTDB taxonomy): Bacteria > Bdellovibrionota > Bdellovibrionia > Bdellovibrionales > UBA840 > UBA3535. Next base: position 206,502 of record DFOS01000012.1, read on the forward strand.
TCACAAAGACCGGCTACCTCTAGCGGTTGTCCCGTATCGCAAACACCACTAAGATCGACATCGTTGCTACCATCACCATCATTGAAAAAATTTAGACTTGAAGAGCCAATGTAAGAAAGCATACGGCTTAGAGCCGCAACAAATTCCTGCATGTCCGCATCCGAGATATCAGCCGTATCACAGGTATCAAACCCTGCATCCACCTGGTTATTGCCATCCGCACCACGTAGATTCATAATATTGCCCATCTTTGTCATGGCATTTAGCACTGCCATATTGTAATCGGTGGTAGTGGGGCTTAGATTCGCTATGTTCTCATCAATGATAGACTCTGAAACCGCACAATCATTTACAATGGGGGCGGTAGCATTCTCCATACTCTCCAATAAACTTGCAAAAAAATTACCGCTGTAATCCGAAACATCATTTACAAATTCGAGAAAATCCAGTCCACATTTGCCCATATAGGCTTGAGCATAATACTCTCTTGCCTCGCGTGTGGATTGTTGACTACTGCCCATTTCACTCGTGAATACCGCAATGGCTGCATCAAAATTAAAGTCATTGATATAAGCTTGCATCTTGTATATCAAAGAGTCTTCTGAAGTTTCATCCGCAGTGAATTCCAGAATATTGCAGCCGGCAAATACAAAGATAAACAATAGAATCCATCGACCCATCCTAGGCTCCTTTTTCGTCCTATATATAGTATATATCTCTAGCCACAGAACTCTACTGATCTAAAGAGCAGCTTTACCATGATCTAGTGGAACTAAACCAAAGTAGGTTTTTATCTACGAATCTCAATTTGAGGCAAAAGCTGCCGAAAAGAACATTATGAAAATATCAAGGATGATATTATTTTTTGCTGCCTTCATGATGGATGTTCAAATAAGTCTTGCAGCAGAGCGTTTTGAGTTTTTTAATGGTGTCCGCCAAATGGGTATGGGCGGTGCAAGCATTGGCATTGCCAATGATGAGACTTCGCTGCTTGCCAACCCAACCGGTCTAGGGCGATTGCGAAACTCTATCTTTACTGTGATCGATCCAGAAGGGGATGCTACGAGTAATTATTCCGAATACATTACCGATGGCAATGATCCTTTTGACTATTTCGACTTAGAGGGAATCCTCGATACTTTGAATGAAGAGAGTGATACGGATGACATCTATGCAAGGATGCAGATATTCCCCTCCTTTGTTGCCACCAACTTTGGTATAGGCTTATTTAAAAAACTCAATTATGCCGCCGTCCCAAGTGCCGATCGCAGTACGGCAGATGTTACTTTCTTTGATGATACAGCCTTGCTGCTAGGCTATAATTTCCGCTTTTGGGGCGGTAGAATCAAGTTTGGCTTTACCGGTAAATATATCAATCGCGCTACTTTCAATGAAACACTGACAATTCCAACTCCCAATGCCGATGCCGAAGACTATATTACCGAGGGTGTAGGCCTTGGTGCTGACATTGGCTTGAGCCTAACGGCTCCCTGGGCATGGCTCCCCTCGTTAACCGCCGTAGTACGTGATGTGGGCAATACTTCCTTTCGTCACGCGGACGGCATGCTATACGATGCCGCAGAGGAGCCCGACACTTTAAAACAAACCATAGATGCCGCATTCTCGTTCTTTCCCATACACTCCAATCATGTTCGCTCTTCGTTTACCTTTGAAATGCGAGATGTTGAAAATATTTTGGACGAAGAAGATGCACAAAGACGCTATCATGCAGGCTGGGAACTAAACCTATCGGACATGCTCTTTATTCGTGCCGGAATGAACCAGCGTTATTGGACTGCCGGCTTTGAACTGGCTCTTAAAAATGTACAAATGCAAATTGCCTCTTATGGTGAAGACATTGGCCCCGATGAGGACCCGGAAGAGTCTCGGCGCTTTGTTGCCAAGTTTGCCTACCGTTTCTAAAGCAAACGCAAAATTTCGACCTGGCACAAATCATTTAAATTCACACCAATCATGGCCGGAGCTTGCATTACCGGATCTCCTGCAAGATGGCGGCACAAGGCAGTTACTACCAAGGAACCAGTTGCGTAGGAGCCTGGAGCCACCTGCGGTGCAGGACAAGGCTGACCATCTGCCATTTTTTGAAAAACCTTTTGCATGATCTCCACCACCTTGGGATCTAGAGCGGGGGCCAATCTTTGAAAAAGTTGAATGTATAGCTCGGAATAGGAAGCCTCTTTAAGATTCATACCTTCTGTCACACCAAAGATTTTACGAAAAGGCGTGGTATCTGCTTCCATTGGCGGAATAAAAATTGCCATACTACCAAAACCTGCATTCATAGCACTCATGATGGTGATTTTATTTTGAAAGCAATAATCGTGTAGTGTGGTTACCGCTTCTAAATCTAGGAAGTCGATGGTATCCAAAACAATGTCCCCAGTCTGCACCATTGTTTTTACGTTCTCAGAAGTTAAAAATTCATCGTGCACTTCTACATTTATATTCGGGTTTATGGCATGCAGTTTGTTTTTTAATGCAACGACCTTGCGCTCGCCAATATCTGCATTTAGAAAGGCTTGTCGATTTAAATTATGAATCTCTACTTCATCGCCATCGATTAAGACAAAATTACAAAACCCTATTCTAGCTGCTACTTCTGCCAGTACACTGCCCATTCCGCACCCGGCTATCACCAGGCGCTGCTCTTGTATTTTTTTTTGCGTTACATCTTCTATATATCCCCAGTTGCGCGAGGTACGTTGTTGGTAATCCGTCATGCTCTCTCCTAGATTTCTTCTCTATCGGTGAATCCATAAAGGATATTATATTTTAAATAAGGAATTCTCTATGGCATGTCTCAAAATGAGACAAAATATCAAGAATTTCTATAAAATCTAATTTTGAGATTGAGATTTTTGTGAGTAATTCCGATAGGATGATTATGATAAAAAACCATAAAGGTGTTAATCTTTTAGAGGTAATGATCGCCGCTGGTTTGGTTAGCGGCATAGCCTTGTTGGTTTCCTCCTACGTAGTTGAAAACGTAAAAGGCACAAAGGACATTCAAGAGTCCGCTTCATGCAGTTCTCGCTTGCAGTCCATGGTCTCCTCCATCAAAAGCATAGACAATAATAACCGAGTAATCCCATGGCTACCGGCAAGTGATAATCTGAATCCTAATACTGTATTTATCGAAGATGGAAATCTACAAAGATTTGAATACAATATGCTAAACCTTGCACCCATCGACTCCAATGTTGCCTACAGTGGCGATAGCGTGGGCTTTCCTAATACTACGGGAAATCATTTTCGCAATATTATAGAGGCCAACAAAAGCATTGCCAGAAATGCTCAAAATTGGCAATTGGTTCAATCTGCTTCAACCCGCCTTTTATCTGCCTACCAGGATATGTGTGCCGAAGAGACTTTGGTTACGCCCGATCCTCGCGGGGATGTATTGCAAGAAGCAAGTTGGCGAAATATTGGCGGCTTAACCAATCCCGAGGTACGGGCACAAGTGCAATTGGAGGAAGGGCAAAATCTTCTTCCGTGCACTAGCTCTTGGAACCCCGTGATTCAAAACAACAACCCACTGGCTCCGACAACACACAACCGTTCCTTTCGCGTAAATTTAAAACTGTCCTTTCTGGAAACTGATGGAAATACTCAGTTTTGTGAAACCTCATTCAACGTAAAGCCAGGACGAATTCCCAACCCTCCTGGTCCATTAAATATTACCTGGTCCATTACCAGCGGCACTGCTGCCAGTGCTGGCAGGTACGCATGTGGAAGTCCCAGCAACCGTCCCACAGTTACCTACAATGTTTCGGGTATAACCACAGGCTCCCAAGTATTGTGCCGGGTCGATTATGCTCGAGAAGCCATTGGCCGGGATGGCCACAACAATACCGGATGGTTTGTTTGCGGTTTAGGTAGCAATATCCTTGGCTCCCCTATTCAAGTCAGTGCAGGAGTGAATCAATTTGATTTAAGTATTGAAAATTTGGCTGAAGGTTTTTATCGCCTGCATGTTATGGAAATCGATGTTGCCCGCAACGTCACCATTACCTCAGGTTTGACCGGTTTGGGACCGGGCGATTCCGATGCTTTTGATTTTGGAGTGGATTTGTATCGCCCCTTACGTGCAAGCCCCGTTCCTCCTAGTGGACTCATCGCTACAACCTCGGAGCATTTAGGTAGTGTACCTGCTTCAAGTAAGTGGAGTGGTATCGATGCTAGCTTTGGAGGTGCATTGTTTCAATGTGAAGAAGGCAGCCAGGATTGGACGGCAAATGTTGTTCCCGCGCCCGGCTCTTTTCCTGTTACGCCTGATAAGTATGGTATTCGCCTGCGAGTGAAGGGCGATACCAGTATGCCAAATTGTGATAATACAGTAATGCCAACCAACATTCGCAGTGGCGGAAATTATGAAGCCGTAGCCTTGGCTTGTGACGGTTGTGGACCTGCCACAGATCCTCCTGAAATTGTGGAATGGATTACGGACTTTGAAAATGATGGCATTCCGAGTGGACCAGCATCCACCTTGGATCGCCCGGTTCCCACACTTGTGTCCTCCAGTGCCGGAATGAATGGAACCTTTGTGGAAGGCGCAAGCGGAATGCTACCTACGGTAGCCGCGCTACCAACCAAAGTGCTTTCTACAGACGATCAGTATGAGTTAAAAAGAGCCGACCTTGCAGCCAATATTAGCCAAGTCATTGACTGGGCAGGCATGCCTGCTGGTTGCACTCCTCCCGCAGCCGATGAGGGTGGAATATGCTATCAAGCAATGGATGGTTGCGGGCGAATTACCAACTCCCCCCTGACTCCCTACCGGGTACGCGGCTCCGATATGGCCGGCGGTGATAAATGTGAAGGTGTAGAATGCGCACCCGGCTTTGTCTGCGACAAAAAAGGACCTGATGCTGGTAAATGTAAAGCTGTTACTTCTGTAGATTGGCTTTATGACAGCATGGTGGGAGATAACCGCTGCTTCAAATCCACGAGCATTTCAAATCCTTGTGAAAATGATACGCAAAACTCCTCTTGCTTAGGCGATACATATAAATGTATGGGTGCCGTGCCCTCGTGCCCAGGAACTACCACCGACGTTTCTAGATCTTGTAGCCGCGATGGCGAGTCTTGTAGCATTTCTATCTCGTGTGAAGATGCAGAAGGCGAGCCCATTTCTGTGGATGCTAATTCTGGTACCTGTGCCGTGATAAATAAGGGAACTTGCCAAGCGCCTGATGCCAGTCCCGTGGCAGGCCCTGGAGAAAAATGTCCAATATTCTCCAGCTGTGGTGTGGGCTCTGAGGCGCCAACAAGTGTCGATCCAGGAGTCGCTTGTACTGCCGTGGCAACCTGCACGGCTAGCGAAACAGAGTTTGCAACCATGGGAGCTTGCAACCTTGAATTTGGCAATTGTGAAGAGCGTGTGGCTTGCCGCAATCGTAGCGAAGAAAATTCTAAAATTTGTGGAAGCGGCTGTTTAGCTAGTGAAGTCGAAGTTGCCGATATGGCTACATGCACGGCTGATGTAAGACTGGAAAATTGTACGGACAAGGGTGGTATGATTTGTGCCACAGAAAAAGCCTTTGCTTGTACTGCACCCCAGGTTCCTTGCGAGCCAGGGAATAGTGATTATACCAACTGTGAGGAAGTCGAAGCTGGTAGTGGTTTTTACTGCGGTGATCCGGCATGTCCTGGGGGCTGCGGCGATTGCCAAGCCGGAGAAGAGCGAGTTGCAAGTATGTTTCTTTGTACCTCCAACCCGCTGCTAACGAATTGTATTACACGAGGTAGCGATGTTTGTGCTCAGCGAATATCCCCTTCGTGCACTGCCCCTCGTATCTCTTGCAGTCCTGGTGAGCCTGGCTTTGCTTCTTGTTCAGAAGTAGCGCCTGGAAGCGGCATTTATTGCGGTGAACCTAATTGTCCTAGCGGCACAGCAGAAGGCCCTATTGAAGGCTTTAATACTAACTGCCAAGCTATTGGCTCTTTGCAGTGCTGCGAACCAGACCCAGGCAACCCAGAATGTCCCGAAGCAAGTTACAATTGGCAAAGCGGTGATTGGAGTTCGGACTATGATACCTGCACGAGTCCACCTGAGCCTGTATGTGGGCCTGGAGAAACTGCTGTAGATGGCGATCCACAAGCTCCGATCAATCGTAGTGTGACTTGTATAGATGGTAGCGGCTCTCCGGCGGAAGAAAAGTGTTGTGCTGCGGAAGGGGCGAAGCCTGCAAGCGAGTGGACTTGCCGACCAAGCCGTGTTTGTGAAAGCACACCCATCCCGGGGACTTGGTCTTATGGTTCTCGCTGTAGTAATGGTGGAGCCGGCTCAGGTACTTATCCATCATGTCCTGGAGCCGGTTATCCTTGTAGCGCCAAGATTGGTTCACCATGTCCTGATCAGAGTCAGAGGGCCCATTGTGTGCGGTGGAGTGCTTCTACCAATCAAACGGAACATATAATGATATGCAATTAAAACTGCTCCCTTTTGATGTTGCTAAGAAAAGTGATCTCTAAGCACTGGAATTGTCCCATTCTCGGAAAGCGACTCAAATCAACTGCGT
>DFOS01000016.1 GCA_002376845.1 Bdellovibrionaceae bacterium UBA3535
GGGTTTTCACTAACTCATCATAAACTACCTTGGTTCGATGCAGAATATTACGCATTAAAAATTCATTCTGACCAAAAGAATTGTTTAATACTTGCTCCATCATCGAGGCTAGATAAGCTTCCTTATCTCCCAGCGGAACATCTTCTACATAATTTAAACCGCGCTCTAAATCCGTCTTAGCATTATGTAAATAACCCCTTACCTCTTCTAGTCTTGAGGAATCAATCTCACTATTTACCCCCTCTCCTTGCTCGGCCAGTAGATATAACGGGAAACTTAATAGTATACCTAGTATTAGATGTTTCATTTTTACTTACCCTCACCTTTGTTTTAATATTACAACTGGACTTGATTTACCCTCAGGGTGAAAAGAAGAAAGTATTACCTTTTTATCCCTACGATCCCATATCTCTACTGCTACTCCCGCCACTTCGCTCTCTACTACTGCATCAAAAGTATTTTTTACTGTTTCTTTTCTTAAAACCAAAAGTCCACTGAGCTCAAAAAGGCTAAAGTAATTTCCATTGGCAATATTTAAATCGCGAATATCTAAAACCATATTAGCCGATTCCCTCGAATGAATATTAAAAGTTGCATGGTTGTCAGCTCCATTAAAAACACGTTTGTCATTATAATAGCCGCTTGGTGCTTTAAGAGAAATTTGTATATCATCCGATACACGATCAAATTCGTAGCTTTCTTTTAAAGTTGACGATCCGTTGCCATTTAGACGCATTAGCGCCTTGTTTCCTCTCAAGCTCAATTCTAAAGTTTGTTTGATTTCATCTTTTAAATAGCTTTCTAAATGCTCTTGGCTTTTATTTAATCCCACACTTACTAAACCTATTCTATTAGGGCTAATCAACTCCGCTTCAAAAACCTGCCCCATCTCTCTGTCATCCGATAGCAAAAAGATATTAAAGCGCCCACTTGGATGGCCGTATTCCATAATATTATATACTAATAAATAGGCTGTCTTTCCCGACCCTACTCCTTCTCCCTTAAAAGCTCCACTTAGCTCATAAAGATCTTGTGGAATGTTTTCGTTTCTTTCTTTTAAGACATCCCAGTCCACCGCATACAGTGGGCTGGTGATGCATACTAGAAGTATTGTTAAAAGTATTGTTTTCATATATGCCTCTCTTAATTTGGTTGAAATTCTATCTACCACAACGGTATCTTGGTACTTTGTATTCATAATTAAAACCATTTAACCAATCGCTTACATCACTAATGGTATATCTTGCATTTCTAACCGCTCGGCTTAAAATTCGAGGATGTGGGTTTTGGTTTAATGTTTGAATCAAATAATCCCTTTCTCCTAATAAATCTGCTACGGGGTGATAAAAGTAACGTCGGAAATCATCGTTTTTTAAGTCTTCAGCCACATAACCTAAAGTTTGAATTTGCACCTGTACTTCATAAATATCTTTGTATAAAGACATGGGGAAATCTCTGTTAATACTTTTACCCGTAACTAAATCTAAAAGCTCGGCTGCCGCAATACGGTAATCTGTTACAAAAGCACGCCACCAGTTTCGATTACCATAATAATGACAACGGTTTCGCCGGTAAGGAATATAGTAATCTAGATCTAGCGGAATAATTCTTTCTGTAATATGTTGGTAGTAAACAGCTAAAAATACTGTCGCCACCTCATCTTGACGAATCAAGCAATTCGCTTCACTTGTTTGCTGACAGCCATTTTTAAATGCATCGTTATAATTTAAACCCCTTTGAAGAGCTGTTAATGTTAAGGGCTTATAGCTTGCCTCATTTCTCAAAAGCATGACCGCTTCTTTTAAACCATTTTTTAGAGCCGTTCTAGCCGCCGGAATATTACCCACTTCCCTATGATTTAAAGCCTCTCTTTGTTTTAACAAAAGAATTCGTTCTACACTTTGATAGCAATCACGGTAAGAATGACAACTTGCATGTAAGGTATAGTTGCCACCGTTACCGCCTTCTACACCGCCGTAGCCGCCTTGGGCCTGCAATTGTGGGCTTAATAATAAGGCCATTAGCAATATACTTGTTTTTTTCATTTCTTCTCCTTAGTTTTACTATCTATTTTTTGGGTTAATTGAATTAATTGGTTATTCCACTGCAAAAGAGCATTTTTATTGGGCTCCGCTTGCGAATATTTTTGGTTCAGGTGACGCACAAAATCTTTTATTTCATTTATAATTTGGCTGTAATTATCATTATTTATAGCAATACTAAGCGATCGCAGATCTCTTTGCGAAATATCGCGCACCTCAATTCTCGATTTGGCCATATCCATCATACTTTTGTAGTAGGTTTGAATCGCTTGGCTTGCGACTTCACTTTCAAAACGAATATTTTCTACCTTTTGTTTGTATCTTGCGCTTTTTTCATCCCAATTAATGATTTCTAATTTTTGTAGAACTCGAATCCCTTCTTTAATTTCTTTTAAAGAAACCGCCCCCCTAAAGTGTTGTTGAATTATTTTGGGGTCACTAGAGGCATAATTTAGGGCAAAGTACTCATATAATGGTAGATAAAACCAAGATTGAAAGACCTCATACTGGGCTTCATTAATATCAAAATAAGAGTTCTTTTTGCTTTTCCCGATAGAACGTAGTTTTTCAAAATAGTATTTTTTTACCAAAGGGTCCTTGGTTTGATCGTAATTTACAAGGTATTCAAAATAAATGGCTGATTCGTTATCAAAATCTAGGGCTACACTAATTTTAGGTAATATTGCTTTGGTTATATTTCTTTCACCGTCGATAATTCTTTTTAAATAATTTCTTGTTCCGATTTTGGCTTTTCTAGCAAAACTTCCATAAGAAAAACTGGAATTGCTATTCTTTTTGTATTGATAATAATCTTTTAAATATTTTCTATAATCAATATAAGAGAAAACACTAGGAGCAGTGGGTAACTCGCAAGATGAACCAGAAGAAACAACATTTGGGGAAATATTGTTTTCAGGGATGCCAGGTATAGGGAGGTTTTCTTCTTTAGTTTTCATCTTTATTTACCTTGCTCCTTTCCGCCTGTGCTCAAGACTTGAAGAGCATATAGCCTGATTGTTTCCAAAACTTGTAGTGTAAATAATATAATTGTAGTTTTTGTGTTCCATTTTTTGGGAACGCCTAAGCTATATACCTAAAACATGATGAATGTACTTTTGCTTTTCATATTTCATTTATACGCTTTTGATACCGACCCCCTGTGCCCTGAACTTTCTTATGAAAACTTCACTCATACATCTATAGTGAATACTAGAGAGCAAAAATTTATTTTATCTTGGGATGATAAGAAGTTAGCTCGCCCCTATATTGTTGATATCCCCAGTCACTACCAAAATATATTTTTTGATTTTATTAGAAAAATAAAAAAAACTGAGTTTCAAAGGCTACTGCCAAATAAATTGCGAATTATTTATTACAAAGAAAAAATCCCAAAGGCTCATAATGCCAATATACTATTTTGCAAATACTACCAAAAAGAAAATGAATTTGTCTTAGTGGTAGACAAAAATACAGTGGAGAACCCAGAACTCTTCTCTCGCTTATTAGCTCACGAAAGCTTTCACTATTTTTCTTATATACTGAAAACAGACTTTCCGAATTGGCTAGAAGAAGGCTTAGCAGTTTATTTTCAAGAAAAACTATATAATATTCGTCCATATAGTTTAATTAATGCCCACTTAAACCATAGTCCCTGGCTATCTTTTAAACATGAAAACCTAGAGGGTGAGCTTAAAAACAGTCAGTCTTTTTACGGCCAAGTTCTACTTTATTTACATTTTATCGATAAAAATATCAGTGGAGACGCAATTTCAAGCTTAGTTTTTTCTGATTCTAATTGGCGAGATGCACTGGAAGCCTATTTTAAAGTTAAGTGGGATACTTTCGAAGAAAGCTTTATTGATTTTCAAATTGCCAAGTACATCCGTAAACGAGATGATTATGTCCTAAATGCCAACGAAGATTTTATTTACCGTTATACTATTTTAGACAGTACGTATATGCATATTAAAAATAATATGGAGCCTATAGATTTTGACCCCGGGCCATTATCAGCTTTTATCCCAAAAGATTGGACAATTTATCAAAATCGCGAGGGCTATCTTATTCATTGGATCGAAAAGAAGGACTTTTACCCTATTCGCGTTTCTGATTCGCCTATAGATAATGACGAAGCCTTTCCTTTGATGATTCGTTTAAAGTAAGGCTAAAGTAGTACCCCAAAAGCACCTACATTTAATTTATTTGGCGGAGAGAGATTGCTTCGGGCATTCCTGCCCTCGCCCCTAAAGGGGCTCTTACGCTTGCAGCTCCAGAGCTCAAAAATAGCATCCATGCTATTTTTGTCGAACTCGGAGTATTGTTCCAATCCAACTAACAAAAAATAAAAAAGGCCAGCTTTTGCTGACCTTTTTTATTTGGCGGAGAGAGAGAGATTCGAACTCTCGATACGCTATTAACGTATACACGCGTTCCAGGCGTGCGCATTCAACCACTCTGCCACCTCTCCGTTGGTTGATATTTAAATGATTCCAAGGATTTAACACTCCTTCTCAAACCTGTAAAGTTCAAAAAGCAGGCGTTTTAACTGTTTTTATTCTACTGCCAACAGTCTTTAAAGGCCGCTTTTTGCCCTCTTTGCTCAAGCGCAAGATCACAAACCTCAGGAATCTCGCCTTGTTGCAAATATTGCATGTGGAGGAGGCGATAAATTTTAGAAGAATGCGTGTCCTCTTCATCATGATTTCGAAGATCCAGTTTTTCATATCCATTCGTCTCAATGTGCTTTCTAGCGTAACAAGACGTATTTAACTGCGTAGTTTTTGCTGCAATTAAATCCGCAAAATCCTCGGATTGATACAAAAAGCCGTCCTTCGTGGTAAGACTACTTTTTTCCTGCTCGCTTAAATACGAGTGATTATTCTTAAGACATGCATTTACTTTGTTTACTTTCTTCTTGGTGGTTTCGCTGACCTTACCATGCTCAAAATGATAATTCAGTAGGTGGCCCATTTCATGAAAAATAATACCTCTTGCCTCTTGGGGAAATCGAATGGTCATGGGCCCAATAAGAAATCTACTACTTTTACCCAAAGCGCTATCAGGTATAATATTGGTAGTTATGTCCTCACAATAATCTTTTATTGAACTCAAAACTACTTCCTCAGGCTCGTCCTCCGCAAGATCTACAGAAGATAAATATAGCGCTGACATAAATGCTTGTTCATCCACTGAGTATTCAGTTTTACTGGCAATCCACTCATGCTCATAGGTTTGTATTAAACCATTCACAAACTCTTTGATTCTTTGCTCTCTACTTTTGGTTTTGGCTGCTTGCCACTCCATATCCATTCGCTTATTCAATTCAGAAAATGACTCGCTCGAAACCTTATTTTTAATGGTCTTTTTTAACTGGTCCTTTATACCCTTCAGATTAAAATTATCTACTTCTTCACGGCTAGGATATTCCATCAATATGGCAAAAGCAGTCTCACATTCAGAGCTATGATAATCACGCCCATGTTCCGACAAACTAGAATGAGCATTATGAGAAAATTTCTCTACTTTTTTTAATAAATCAATCTTATCGGCACTAACAAGCTCAGAAATTTTTATCGTAGATTGCTGACTAGCCTTAATGGCATCATTATCTTTTAAAGCATGCAGCAATATACTCGACAAAGCACCATTAGAAACTATATCATTATAGGTTTTTTCGTCTAATTTTTCTATTGTTGCGGCAACATCTAAATACTCTTCTCTTAATATTTCCTTAAATAAAGATTCTTTTTTGATTAAAGATAGGCCCTCTGTATTTGCTATTTGAAGCACATTATTTTTTGCTGTATGCAAGGCTCTTTCTATGACCTCCTCTAGGTCCTTAGAACTGTAAAGAGCTATTTTGTCATAATCCAAAATACCTCTATAATAACTAACTAGTGTCACAATAGTATCTGCTATAACGCTCGCTTTATTTTTATCTTTATCGGACAAGTCTCTACGAAGAGCCTCTTCATTCACGGCGATATCATCATTTGCATCTATACTAATATAATCACCGATGCTTTCGGGCATCGCCCGCATTGCATAAAAATATCGAATAAAAGCAATTTGGTTTTTATTACGAATGGTATCATCCCTTTTTATACTCTGAAAAACACTGGATACCGACCTCTTCTCCTCTGCTGCCAATAATAGAGCAATTTGATTAATTAATGGCTGTACCTGTTCTTTGTATATTTTATCTTTATGAACATCTCTTCGATAGGCATTCAGATATATTTTTTCATAAGAATACTCTTCGTTAGGGCATATCTGTTCCACACATTGCTGCATATAACCTTTGTCCTCAGCAATTGCCCCAGCCGCCACCTCGCAGTCTAAACACTCATGCTCTTCGTTGCTTAAATTTTTCTGCCCTTGTTTATTAAAGCCCTCGATATAATTTATTATTTGCTTTACCCATCCCGTAAAAGCATAGGATTTCTGCTGGTAAGCCATAATAATACTTATGATGATTATATATCGCCACATTTTTGATAAATCTTTCGAAAGAGTATATGAACTTTTTTAGGGTATCGGTAAAGATACATACGTGATGAGTTTAAATAACTAAAATAGCGCTTTTCCTGGCTGGCAATTTTAACAGTGGCAAGGGAGCGGAGCGTGCTTTTTTTTGCGCCTTTTTGGGCACTTCTCAGTATTTTCTGCCAATCTTTTTCAATTAATTTTTTATTACACTTACTTATATTTACTTGCTTAGAATAATAAGCAGATCTGTAGGAAAAATAATCCTCCGTTTTCTCTACTGTATAGCTTGAATCATGTGATTTAAAACTTATTTGCTCGGCATTTGCAAAATGCCCTATAAAAATCCCCAGTAATATCAACATTATTCTATTATATATAGATGCGAAATGCTCGTCAGTAGCTGCAGGACATTTGCTCAAAGCAATTGGACAAAGGTCTCAGATCAAAGGACTTGGTCAGATGGAAAATCAGGCCTTTGTGCATTTACCAAAAGACTGTGTAAAATAGTAAACTCGAAGCTCTAGTAAAAATACATGGCATAAATACAACGCCATTATGATCCATACCCACATAAGGATTATTAATATTATCTAGTTTTAGAGGGCATTTTTTTAAAAGAATTATATTCTCTGTCCTGATTCTAGCCAATCTCCCTATTTTTGAGGAAGCTTGCATCAAGCCTCTTGGGGGGGGACTATTGGGGACAAAACTGGGGATACTATTACTAAGCGTAATCATCTTAAGCGCTAGCCAAGCGCCTGCTTCCGATGCGTGGGAAAATTGGCAACCAAGCTACCGAGAAGCTATTTTGTATCGAGTAAAGGAACTTGCTGAAAAAGCAAAGCCTGTGCATGAGAAACTTGTTAATTCATTTTCCCGCTTCTTTGATATGCATTGGTCAGATGTGGAAAAAAGCCGCGAAGCTGCCAGCCTATTCTTGTTAGATGTAATTCATCCTCGTGCTATGAAGGCGCTACCATATTATGAACAATATATCGGACAACACTTGGATCACGCCATTGCCTATTCTTACAATAAAAGCAAAGAGGGAATTCATATGGCGGGCACCGCCCTACTGGATAATAATCCCCTAGCATATTATTTTTTAACTGATATCCCGGCTCCATTGAAAAAAAATTACGAGGCTTGGGTCTATTTAGTGTGGCAAACTTTAAGCGACTACGATCAAGCCGAACTCAAAGGGCGCATGAAGGAGGAATACTACAAACGTCTTTCTATCGCCTACAAAATCGTACACACCTATTACGATTACGATTTTTCTGAGGAGGCCACTCACTTGCGCCGCCTGCTAAACGACCTGCGGCCTTTTGTACGGGATATGGGAATGCGGGATTGCTACGAAGTTCACCTGATTGATCTTGGCTTTGAGAACGCCATGAGTACGGGTTGCAATATTTATTTTTCGCGCCAGCTTTACAATCTTTATCGAAATGATGAGAAAAAACTGCGAGCAGTACTTGCCCACGAAATCGCGCATGGGGATCTAGGCCATAGCATGAAAACCCTTGGCTCTTTTTTTAAAATTCTAGGCAAAAACGTGGTGCAATTTCGTAATGGCATGAAGCAGTGGATGACATACGGCAAAGAAAGTGAGTACCTAAACAGCTTGTCTGATAAGACATTTTTGGACTCCTGCATGCATGATTTTTTTGATACGGCACCGATGATAGAGATGTCAGCAGATGCCCATGCCGGCTTAATTTTGGAACGTGCTGGTTTCTCTCGCTATGATTTGGTCGATGCCCTGGAAGAACTAAGTGAAAAAAAAGAAGATTTTTGTAGTGACCCCATCTTGCGAACCGGCTACTCACGCTCTTACCCTACATTTTGTAAGCGTAAAGCCGCCATCTTAGAAGCAGAACAATGGCAAATTCACTAGGCAAACGCTTTCGCTCAAAGAAACTCCATCATTACTTACAAAATAGCAATGAACATCTATTTCACGCCTATTGCATTCTTGCGGCCTTTACTACCTACTTTTGCATGTATGCTTTTCGCAAGCCCTTTTCCGTAGCGACCTTCGAAGCCGCTGACCAAGTCTTTGAAGTTGATTATAAGATCATACTGATAACCGCGCAGGTACTTGGCTATACTTTATCAAAATTCATGGGAATAAAGGTCGTATCTGAGGTAAAGGGCAAGCACCGCGGAAAGTCCATTCTCCTACTTATTGGTATAGCAGAGCTCGCGCTTTTAGGATTTGCCCTAACGCCTGCGCCTTATAATATTCTTTTTATGTTTCTAAACGGCATGCCCTTGGGTATGGTCTGGGGTTTGGTTTTTGGCTATCTAGAGGGCAGAAAATCAACAGAACTACTAGGGGCCGGTTTAAGTGCCAGCTACATCGTAGCTAGCGGCGCAGTAAAAAGTGTTGGAAAATACTTTTTGCAAAGTGGTGTTAGCGAGTTCTACATGCCTCTGGTTGTGGGGCTTTGTTTTGCTCCGCTACTTTTGATTGCTGTATTCCTATTGAACAATATACCCAAACCCACAAAAGAGGACGAGCAGTTAAGAACGAAGCGAAAACCGATGTACGATAAAGACCGTTGGCGCTTTTTTAAAACCTTTGCTCCAGGTCTTTTCCCCCTTACTTTACTCTATATGCTGCTAACGGCTTACCGAGACTTTCGCGATAACTTTGCCAGAGAGATTTGGGATGCTGTTGGCTATGGCGGAAGGCCCGAGCTATTTACTGCAACAGAAATTCCTATTGCCTTTGCGGTTTTGATTTCTTTAGCCACCATTATGTACATTCGCAATAACCAGAAAGCACTTATGGCCATTCATATCCTCATGTTATTTGGTTCGGTTCTTATTGGTCTTAGCACCTTGGCTTTTCAATTGCAGTGGATCAATCCCATTACCTGGATGACGACCATAGGCCTCGGTTTATACTTGGCCTATGTGCCGTATGGTTGCGTTCTGTTTGATCGCTTAATTGCCGCAACGAAATTCATTGGTACTGCGGGATTTATGATTTATCTAACTGATGCTTTTGGTTATTTGGGCAGTGTGTTTTTGATGTTCTATAAAAACTTTGGCCAACCAAATTTATCATGGCTAGATTTCTTTATCTCTTATAGTTATGTGACATCCATATTTTGCGGAATTTGTTTTATCATTTCATTACGCTACTTTTTGGCCAAGACTACTTGATGCAATAACTTAAACCAAAATCTTTATTCTTAGGATTTTTGCGATAGTTTTTATACGAATCCAAATCTTTAAACTTTAGATTTACCAAAGAGTTTATATAAGAAGAATGCTCTTTGGTTTTCGAGTCGATCGCCATATTGAATACGGCAATCAAATCCTTTTCAATTTGATTGATTTGCCACTTGGACATTTCATTTAGCTGATCTTTTACTTCTTGGTAAGGTCTTTCCACACATTTTGTATCATCCAAAGTGTATTCTCGAACCTTTGATAAATAGTAATAGTTGCCGCACACTGTATCTCTTAAATCTTTGGCAAAATGCTCTGCCCAGTGCTTTGTTACTTTGTCACTTAATTTCTCTTTTAGCTCTGCATTAACATTATAAGATAAGAGATCTCCATGTTGCAAAATTTTACAAGCGCGCTCTTCTCTATTCTTTACCTCTTTGGCCTGCTCAATCAAAGCCTTAAAAGCCTCTTCAAAAGCTGCATCGTTATAGACGGAATAATCTTTCAAATCATCTATTTCTACCTTCTCGGCAAACGTTAGTTCCATTTCTTTTAAGTACTGCTTGGTGATTTCAATGTATTTTGGCCACATACCTTCTATTTTATTCTTTATGTAGAACGCATTTTGCTCCATGCTTTGCAGCTTTTTATCTAGCTCATGCCCCTCAAAACGAATAAGAAGTTGATCGCCAAGACGCTCCAGATATATTTGATAATTCGGCTTTTCATAGACCCTTGGTGTTTGCACTTCACCCTCAGGCAACTGCCAGCCATGCAGCTGCATATAGCGCCGAAGCTCTTTTTCTGAAGACTGCTGGTCTGCTAGCAGGATTTGGTACGAGGTTAGAGCACACTCCCCGCCACTTAGATCCGAAAAAAAATAGTAATAATGGAAGCGATCATCTTGCTGCTCACACTTGTAACATGAAAAGGAGCTACGTGTGGAGCTTTGGCATGTTAGGTTTTGTCTATCGCTTAAAACATTTCTTAGGCTTTTACCAAAAAGTGGTTTCGCAAAGTATTCAGGAATTTGCCCAGAGCCCTGCACACTCACAATATTCGGACTTAAATTTATATCCAGTACATCCGAGCTAATCAATGCGGGCTCCTCCTTAGCAATCGGCGCTCCCTCCTCAACCAGGATTTTTTGCTGTGCAAAGTTAAGAGTAAGAAATAAGAATATCGAAATCACTTATCCCCCATACGCTTGGCCACTTCTGCAAAAAGCATATCTTCATCCCTCTCGCTTAGATTTTCAAAATACTTACCCTCTGGATAAAGCACGGCCACAATGCCATTTTTGCACGAACCCAGGCAGCCGGAACGATTGATTCGCACCTCTTGGCCAAATGCCTGCCGGCAACGAAGCTTAAGGTTTTTTGCCATCTGCGCTGAGCCCTTGGCCGAACAGCAAATTTCCTTGCCTTCATTGGTGCATATAAATAGGTGCTGCTGATAGCGAGACATGTAATTATAATAATTTCTTTTTATTTCATTGTACATTTTTTCATGCGTTATAAACGGATTGGCCCCTCGAGCCATATTGTTATAGAAAAATTCTATGAACCTTAACTATTTGGAATGTTTTGTCTCTTTATCGGAAACCATGAGCTTTACGGAAACCGCAAAGGAATTTTCGGTTTCTCAGCCCAGCATTTCCAGGCAAATTCGCCTACTAGAGGAGCAGCTCAACCAAAAACTTTTCATTCGAGATAAGCACAAGGTGCATCTTACTGAAGCAGGTATGGAGCTAAAAACTCGCCTTCGCCCCCTAATGAAAGAGCTCAAAAACGTGATTTCCAGTGCCCAAGAGGATGCCGACAATTTAAAGGGCACCCTTCACGTTGGCTGCTTGGGTGAGGTGGGACAACATGCTGTCATGCGCTCCATCCTTGATTTTCACCAGCAAAACCCAGGTGTGGATATAGAGACACAATTTTTAAGCCCGAATTTGATCATTGATAAAATAAAATTGGGACAACTAGATTTTGGCATCATTGGCCAAGAAATTGATCTAGAAAATGTACGCGCCTACAAATTAATGGAGGAGCGCTGCGTTTTGGTTACCCGCGCCAGCAACGAAAAAATCATCGAAGACATCAACCAAATGTCCTTTGTTACCTACACCCATCACGATGTGCTCTTGGTGGATTATTTGCATCACTTTTACAAACGCATTCCCTATGGCAAAATAAAAAAACCTATCAGTGTGAATTCCCATCGCTCCATGGTGGAAGCCTTATTTGAAAACGATTATTACGCCATCATTCCGTATTTTAGTGTGGAAAAAGAAATTCAAAGCGGCAAACTCAAAATTGTCTCGGATAAAGAAATCACGAACCAACTGTATTTGATTTATATGGAAAACTCATTGATGCCGCTAAAAAATGAGCTTTTTCGCAAGCACATCATGGCTTGGGCCAAGACAAAATCTTTATAATTATTGACGAAAAAGTATGAGCTTCCATTTCTCAAGCACGGGCGCAAGAAGAAAAGCAAGCATCGAAAAATTGACCCACAAAAAGAAGCGTAGCCAGTTTTTTTCACCAACTGATTTTTGGTACTTATAAAACTGCCACAAAACCACAACAGAGAAAGGCAGAATCAAGACGTAGTACATGGTATGCACGTGTAGAAAAAATGGTGCAGATAGTGCGAGAGCGATATACACAAACAAATAAAGCCCCATATGGTAAATTGTTGTGTGATTACCTAAAATTGCCGGCAAAACTGGTATATCGCCTTTGGCGTAATCTTCTTTATAGCGAATGGCCAACGACCAGAAGTGCGGCATTTGCCATAAGAACATGATCAAAAACAAATAAACAATTTCTTGGGTTAAAAAATCTGGCTTAATAGCAGCATAGCCCATCACCACTGGCATGGCCCCAGGAATGGCCCCCGGAACCGCGGCAAAAATCCACTTTGGCTTCCAAAGCTTCGTGTACAAAAAATTGTAACAAAAAACCGTAAACCAGCCCAAATAAACGAGAGGCTCAGACAAGGTGGCAAAAACAATGGTGGCAAACAACATCAGTGCCCAAGCAATCCAAAAGGCCGTGGATTTTTTCATACTGCCTGAGGGAATTGGCCGAGAGGCTGTACGGGGCATTTTCTTATCAAGCTCTGCCTCTTGTGCCTCGTTAAGGGCAAAGCTACCCATAGTAAAGAGGGCTAGCGAAAGCAGAAATAAAAAATAATGATAAAAAGAGAAAACCTGCTCGACTTCTAGCCCTAAAAAATAACCGCAAGAAGCCGTAATCAGTACAAAGTAGACAAGCCGTATTTTTGTAAGCTCTTTAACAACCTTCCACATCAAAGCCTACAAACGTGGATTGATGCGCGTAAGGATATCTAGCAAACAGAAAAAGATAAACAATACTAAGAAGAAGAAGCTAGATAAAAATATCACCCGATTCATCATGCCGTCGTATTTGAGGTGCATAAACCAACCCATAACAATGGCGGCTTTCGCGGTGGCAATCAAAAGAGCGACCAACAAGCCCGCCTTGCCAAAGTCCACCAAACCAAATTTCGATGACAAAAGAACGGTAACCACAGTCAAAACAATCAATGCGACAAATACATTGATATGGGTTTTAAACGACATTAAATGATGTTCATGATGCTCTGACATGCCTTACTCCTATTCCACCAAATAAAGTAGTGGGAATAAATAAATCCAAACCAAATCCACTAAGTGCCAAAAAATTCCTACGCCCTCTACGCCTGTCCAATGGTTGGAGCCATAGTGACCTTTACCTATACGAATCATAATCCAGGCAATTAGCCCCATTCCAATCAATACATGCAGTCCGTGCAAACCTGTAAGGCAGTAATAAAAAGAAAAATACAGCGGCAAATTCACGGTCTCATTGGCATTGGTAAACATGGCGCCTGGCAGGAGGCCATGGCTAATTTTTGATGTGTATTCGATGTATTTTACACACATAAAAATAAGCCCGCATAAGAGCGTCAATCCAAGGGAAATCTGCGCAGCCTTTCGCTTATCTAAACGTATATAATAGATACCAAGTGCCATGGTAAGAGAACTAAACAAAAGCACCACTGTGTTGAAGGCGCCAAACTGCCAACTCAAATACTCGGCTCCGGCTCGTGCCGTTTCTGGCATGGTGACTTTAAAAATCATATAGCCCATAAGCAGCGCGCCAAACATCAATACTTCGGTCACCATGAAGAGCCAAACACCCTGCTTGGATGATTCGTACTCATGATCCGCACTATCGAAGTGAAATGCGTGTTTATGTGTCTTAACGGTACTCATACGGCCCTCCACTTACACTAGGCGTGCTTTCAAAGTTATGATGCGTTGGCGGTGATTGAATGGTCCATTCCAAAGTTTTTGACCCCCAAGGATTCGCCGGCGCTTTTTCTTTTCTTATAAAGCCTTGTATTATTGTAACCAATCCTATCACAAAGCCAATAGCAATTAGCCAAGATCCCATGGTAGAAATTCGATTCAACTCAGTATATTCAGGAATGTAATCAAAATATCTACGCGGCATGCCGTTTGCGCCAAGTATAAACTGCGGAAAGAAGGTTACGTTAAAGCCAATAAAAATAAAAACAAATGAAAGTTTAGCCAGTAGCTCATTGTACATATAGCCGTACATCTTAGGATACCAATGGTAAATGGCTCCCATAAGGGCAAACAGGGTTCCGCCCACCATTACATAATGGAAATGTGCCACCACAAAATAGGTGTCATGAAAGTGAACATCCATTCCAGCGGTTGCCAACATGATCCCCGTGACACCACCAATGGTAAAAACAAAGATAAATCCCATGGCAAAGAGCATGGAAGACTTTAATGTAACGGAGCCTTTGTACATCGTGGCCACCCAATTAAAGGTCTTAATCGCTGTAGGCACGCCAACCAACATGGTTAGAAATGAGAAGACAATGCCCGCCACTTCGGACTGCCCGCTGACAAACATATGGTGTCCCCAAACAAAGAAACTAACCGCTGCAATGGCTAAGGAGGAATAGGCAATGGCCGTATAGCCAAAAATCGTCTTTTTAGAATAGGTCGTAATCAGCTCCGATATCACGCCCATAGCAGGAAGAATCATAATATAAACGGCAGGGTGGGAGTAGAACCAGAAAAAGTGCTGATACAAGACCGGGTCACCACCCAGGGCTGGATCAAAAATACCGATTCCCATAACTCTCTCGGCCACAAGTAAAAGCAAAGTGATACCCAGTACGGGAGTTGCCAAAACCTGAATGATCGCGGTTGAATAAAGCGCCCAAACAAATAGGGGGATATTTTTCATGGTCATACCAGGGCAGCGCAATTTATGAATGGTAACGATAAAGTTCAAACCGGTTAAGACCGAGGACATCCCCATAATGAATGCACCAAGAGTCATATTGATCACCCCAGCGCTACCCTTAATGGAGTATGGCGTATAAAAGGTCCACCCCGTATCAACACCGTTAAACAATAAAGAACTGATGGATACGATGGCACCAAACATTAATAGATACCAAGATAGTAGGTTTAACCTTGGAAAGGCCACATCCTTAGCACCAATCATAATTGGCAAAAAGAAGTTACCAAAAATGGCCGGGATGCCCGGAATGATCACCATAAAAACCATGATCGCACCATGGAAGGTCATAAATTGGTTATAGGTGTCGGCGTTCATCACGTCGGGGCCTGGACTAAATAGCTCTAAGCGAATTCCCAGTGCGGCAATACCACCAACAAAAAAGAAAGTTAAAACACTAATCACATAGAGAATCGCAATGCGTTTGTGATCCAAAGTAATTAGCCAGGATTTTAAACCCTTTGCACAATTAATATAATTTTCACCAGCTGCACCCATGATTACTCCTTTAACGACTTAATATAGGCAATAAGCGCTTTCACATCCTCATCACTCAATACACCCTGATAGGGCGGCATAGAAGGTGGATAGCCTTTAACAATTTTCTTCTGCGCGTTTAAAATTGATTCACGTAAATAGTTTTCATCCACAACAGCCGTAGAACCGTCAGTAAATTCTCGCTGCATTCCAAATGAATTCATAAATGTCGGGCCAATAATTTTGGAACCATCGATCGAATGGCAAGTATTGCAGTTTCTAGTTTTATAAAGTTTGGCTCCCAATTCTACTGGGCTTAGTGCTTCCAAGGCTTTGCCGCTTAGGAAAGCATCAAACTCCTCTTCCGATACGGCATGAACTTTGGCAAGCATGCCGGAATGGCTAGTTCCACAATATTCGGTACAAAAAACTTGGTAAACTCCTGGTTTTTCTACTTCAAACCACAAAGAAGAGTAGCGGCCTGGCACCACGTCTTGCTTGATTCGAAAACTAGGAATAAAAAATGAGTGGATCACATCCGAAGAGGTCATAAGCAATTTTACTGGCTTGCCCACTGGAACATACAATTCCGCAGGCGATACAAGGCCATTGGAATACTCAAAGTCCCATCCCCACTTATAACCTCGAACATAAATCTCGTAAGAGTCTTCAGGTGCTGTACGGATTTCGTGGTAAACCTTCCATCCCCAAGCAAAGCACACCATAAAGAGTACCAAGGGAATGAAACTCCACAAGAACTCGGCCGTCACATTGTGGGTAATGTAAGCCGTTTTGTCGTTGTCTGTTTTTCGGCGATACTTAAAAACAAAATAAATCATCGCCGCAATAACAAGCACCGAGGCGATCAAACTAATCACCAGTAAAAAGATATAAAGATTATCTACCGATTCCGCGACCTTCGTTGCCTGAGGTGGCATAAAAGTACTCGCTTGCGCAAAAGATGACCATAACATTCTATCTATCTCCCCAATCTATTTTTTGCGTTGTCTTACCCAAAATGCAGCCAAAAACAAAAGAAGTACTATGGCGGAAAAACCGGCCCCAGCACGCATCACATTGTATGCATAAAAGGCATAGGACTTCTTATCTGGATCATATTGGAAACAATATAAAATAAAGCGATCTAAAACCGTTCCTATCTTACCATCAGCCGCTTCCACCAATGATAGACGCAAAGTTTTTGGCGCAAAGCCGATGCCGTAAAGGTAGCGAGATATCATTCCATCCGGCGAAATAACATAAGCTGCAGCCGAATGGGCATACTCTTGTGTTTCCTCTACCCACTTGTATTGGAAACCGATTTGCTTTGCGATTTTGTCTATACTTTCTTGTCGACCCGTTAAAAAATGCCAACCGCTAGCCGCTTGCGGTTTGCCATACTCTTCTATGTAAGAGGCTTTTTTAGCTTTTGCCACATCCGCTTGTTCTTTGGGATTGATACTGATGGCAACCACATCAAATTGCTTGCCCACTTCCCACTTGTCCAATTGCTTAAAAACATCGGTCAAACCATTTAAATGAAAGTTACAAAGTGAGGGGCAGGAATAATAAATAAGCGTTAATAGAACCGGCCGCTTTCCATCAAAATAGGTGGAAAGGGGCACTTCTTTCCCCTCTTCGTTGCGAAATTTTGTGGAAAGATCAATCTTTTCACCAAGGTGTTCTGTTATGCCAACTCCCTCTAACTCCTTGGGCGTTTTATTCGCCGTGCCCTCTTCTAGAAAGCTTTCTTGCGCGTGGGCGCCAAGAGTTAAAAAGACAATCAGAAAGCAACGAAAGATCATGGAGCGGCTTCCTCACTTTGTTCTGCCTCCGCTGGAATGTCCGGTCGATCCAAGGCCACTCCGCCATAGAAAAAAGACAAATAAATCATAAACAAAATGGTAAAAGCCATAGAAAAAACAAATGCGTAGTAGCCTTGTTTGTCGCTGGGATCAAAAGTTTTCATTTTGCAAACCTTCTCACGTGATTGAAAATATTCACTATTTTAAAAATGCAATTTAGACTGCACCCTATACGATTGAAAGGCAAGTAGGCAATGGAAATACTTTTTAGCATAAAAGCCTCTCCTTTTTTCAGACTTGCTTAAGAATATAGCTCCGATTCTTTGGCTAAAAAATCAAAATATAAGTGATTCTTCTTAAGCCAGTTTCTGCTAATTTTGTAGTCTTCACAGTGTTTAGCTACAAGTGACCAAAAGGCTTTTGAGTGATTCATGTGACAAATGTGACACAATTCATGGACAATTACGTAATCTAATACCTGGGTGGGTGCTGCCACCAGTTTCATATTAAGGCTAATGTCTCGCTCAAAAGAGCAAGATCCCCATCTTGATTTGTAGCGGCGTACTTTGATGGACCTAGCCTTCAAGGCCATGCGCCGCTCCCACTTCGCCACACGCAGGGGCAAATAATCTTCTGCCATCTTTTTATAGGCCTTTAACAATTCTTGCTTAAAATTCTGGCGAATCGGCAAAAAAAGCTTATCTTCTTGTAAATAAAAATGCTTTTTCTCTGTTGGCAGGACCTGCACCCACCTGCCAAGCAAAGGAAACTTTTCACCAAATTCATATTGCGGCTGCGGGTATTGCCGCTTCATCTGCTGAAAAGTCGCCACTTGCCGCTCAATCCAAGTAGCATGCTGATCAAGAAAGTCTAATAGCTGAGTTTTTCTCGTGAGCACGGCAGACTTAAGGCGCAGACTTTCATTTGGCTCCACATAAACCGCTATACGGCGATAAAATCTTTTTCTCTCAATTTTTACATGATGATTTCGCCATTTTAAGTATTCGATGGGCATTTTTCCTACTTGTGTTAAGATCGCAACATGAGCAACAACTTAGTTAGCACCTTCTATGATTTACAACCGCAAGCCATTTTAGACTGCATTGAAGATCTTGGGCAAGCCCCTACCGGTCAAGTCTATCAGCTCAACTCCTACGAGAACCGTGTTTACGATATTTTTTTAGAGTCCGGAGAGCGCTGGGTAGCCAAGTTTTATCGTCCCCATCGCTGGAGCGCCGAAAGCATCGAGGAGGAACATGATTTCTGTTGGGAATTAAAAGAATCCGGCTTCCCTGTTATTGCGCCCTTTAAATTTGACGGCGAAACTCGCTTGCAGTGGAACGGGCTGCATGTTGCCATCTTCCCTAGAAAGGCTGGTCGCAATCCCGATGAATTGCTGACAAAAGATTACCGCGAAATTGGCAGCAAATTGGCCTTGCTCCACAATATTGGCGCTCGTAAAAAAGCCAAGCACCGGCTTTATATCAGTACAGCAGATTATTTAGAAAATAGTGAGGCCTTGCTAGAAAATTTCATTGCACCAGAAATGAAGCGGCGCTACTGGCAAGCAGTAAATGCGCTGGCCGATGCAGCAGATGATCTACTTGCTGACTGCAATTACCTGCGGATTTAGGGAGATTGTCACAAGGGCAATATAATATTTGATGGGCAAGACTATCTTTTTGTTGATTTTGATGATTTTTGCATGGGGCCTGCCGTACAAGATATTTGGCTCCTTACCTACAGCCCCGACAAGGAAGAGCGAGAGGCCGCACTAGATGAACTATTAAATTCTTACGAGAAGCTTCGCCACTTTGATGATAACGAGTTAGATTGCATTGAGGCGCTACGTGGTCTACGCATAGTCTATTACGCAAGCTGGATTGCCAAACGCTGGGAAGATCCGAACTTCCCTAAATTATTTCCGCAATTTTTAGATTATAACTATTGGGCCGAAGAAGTGGAAACCCTAGAGCGACTGATCTGGTCGCTTTAATAGCGCATAAACTTGTTGTAAACGCTGCAACGTTTGCATGATTTGATTACGAGAAAACGCCAAGTCATGAGCTCGTTGCTCCCGCACAGATAAGGAACGCAAACTAGATGATGTTTCTTGTTTGTACGACCAGTATAGCTGCAGGGCTCTATGTTCGATAATGGCCAACATCAACTTGGCTTCTAAAAACTTCAAACTATAAGAGTGGGAAGTATAAAACAACCAAATCTGATTTTGCTCAGGCATACCACTTTGCATTACCTTGTAAGTATTGAGCGACTCCCTTTGGTGCATGATCGTATTTTTTTGGTAATGATAAAATACGTCGTAAAAATACTTTTGCAGTAACGCCAACTCACTTAGTTGCCCTTCAAAGTCAAAACGATCTTTGAACAAAGGTGACTTGAACGGAGCCAAACCAATGGTTCGATAGGCCGTTTGCACATCAAAATTTTTATAAAAATCTTCGTACTCCGTTAATTTTTTTGCCAAAAATGCCCGGTCTTCATAGCTTTTCATATAGGTAATTAGGTCTCTATTTCCATGTGGTCCATGCACACTTAAATAGGAAATGTCCCTTTCTACTAGGCGCTTCACCGTATTGCTAGCAAGAATCATTAAATGGTTCGCATCTTGATTGGCGAAGTCCGCCTCATTGGGCCGAATGCCATCTAGCAAATCCGTCTCTAGGCGCTGCAAAGTATCGGCAACAATTTTCAGAAAAATATAATTTTCTCGCTCCGGTTTCTTCCATTTTTTAATTTTAAAATACAGATGCTTTTCTTGCGGATGCCGAGCAAAATAAGTCTGCATGACCCTGTTCACATCTACATTCGTCATAAAACGAGAGAAAAGGTTTTTCCAAAATCCAGCTTTTACACCTGGTTTTTCTAAGTAGTAGGCGGTGGAGATTTTTTGCGGCTCGTAAAGCTCTACATTTTGCATCTTTTTAAACAACTCAAAGTGCAGAGCTTGGTAGGAAGGATCAAAAAGATTGCCACAGGTCTGCGACCAAGCCGTATTCATTAGCAAAAAAATTAGCACTTTAAGCATTAGCATGGGGGGCATTTTAATGCCGCGCACTATCTAAAGGAAGTTCATTGTTAGCGCTTAGTTATTTTTACACTTCAACTGCCCCCTTTGGCTGTTGTTATGATTCCCAGGAGGCTTCTAAACCCTTTAAATTCTTAGAACTTCTGTGCACAAATTGACTAGGTACCAAAAAATCCCGAACGCTTTAAGAAAGAGCCCAGAACAACTTGTGAACAATGAATTCCATCAAGACCAAAAGGCTGCACTTAATATTTTTTACAAAAGCCCTGAGAAATTGTATGCCTGATTTCGCTAAATAGGGGGGCGTAATTGTTTTGGTTAGTCTTTGCAATTTCTGTTTATGCGGCAGAGCCGATTCACTGTCAGTATGACCACAGCCAAAAGATCTATTTAGAAAATGACTTCCAAGCTGGCTACCCAAGAGATGTGGTTTTTCAATGTCGCTATGATTGCTGGAATACGACGGGAATGAGCGACAAAATTTTGGCCACCCATAAGGTTCGAGTCGCGGACCAAGAACAGGAAGCCCTTCGAACCGCCTGTGAAGGTGTAAAATTAAAAAAATCCAAATGGGGCTACGAGCATGATAGTACCTCAGCTTTCTACGCCCATTTGTCTCGCAGCAAAGAAGTCAAAAGCTGGGCAAGCCGTGCGGGCCGCAACCAAAAACTAGAGGAGCGTCTTCGCACCAATCTGGTAAATGAACTAGAGGAGGTCATTGCTGCCTTCCGTTTAGCAGGTCAATCTCAGGATCAATATGCCCCCACCTACCAGCAAGCAGCCTGGTTGCTAGTGGATGTGCAAAAATCCTTGCGCCAGCGAAGCTTCCATCTGCTTGATGCCTACGTCCAAACCCCCGCAGCTATCCCCCCATATTTTTCTGCCAACGTATTGGTGGCCAACCTGCTAAACAATCTGGCCTACTGGCGCTGGGAAAGTTCGAGATTGTATTTTGCCTTAGCTCCTGTTTCTGTTGAATAATAAGGCAAATATATCTGGCTCTTCGCTTGAGCTGCCCACAATTATCCGCTAGTGTGTTTTTTCGTCAGGCCCCATACAATAGCGGCCCTGTGAATCCCGCCAGGACCGAAAGGTAGCAACGGTAGCAGACGCCCTATGTGCTATGGGTGCCCTGGCACTTTTTTAAGGGAGTACATTTGTCTTACCAGGTCATTGCTCGAAAATATCGATCGCAAAGCTTTGATGAGCTCATCGGGCAAGACCATGTTACGCAAGCCCTATTGAACGCTCTACGCAACGGACGTATGCCGCAAGCCCTTCTCTTCACAGGCACACGCGGTGTGGGCAAGACTTCCACCGCGCGTATTTTTGCCAAAAGCATTCGCTGCCAAAATGCAAAGGACTTTATTCCCTGCAATCAATGTGACGACTGTTTAGAAATCAACCGAGGCTCTCATGTTGACGTCATGGAAATTGATGGTGCCAGCAACAATGGCGTAGATGCCATACGTGAACTACGTGAATCGGTTAGCTATATGCCTTCGCGCGGAAAGTACAAGATCTTCATTATTGACGAAGTACATATGCTATCTAACTCCGCTTTTAATGCTTTACTTAAAACCTTGGAGGAGCCGCCTGCGCACGTGATTTTTATGTTCGCCACCACGGAGCCGCAAAAAATTCCCGCCACCATTTTATCACGCTGCCAACGCTACGATTTGAAGCGCGTAAATACCCAAGCGATTGCAGATTTATTAGAAAATATCTGCAAAAAAGAATCCATTAAATGCGATGACGATGCCCTTTGGGCTATTGCCAAACATGCTAACGGTTCTGTGCGAGATGCTCAGAGCGCCTTAGATCTTTGTATTAGCTATAGTGATTCTTCTCTTACAGAAACTAATGTCAGTGAAATATTGGGCATAACGGACCGTCATTTGCGTATAAGCATTTTGCGTGCCTTGGCCTCTCGAGATAAGGGGCACTTACTTAAAGCCATCGAAAAAATATCTAGCGCTGCCATCGACCCAAAAGTTTATATTCAAAATTTACTAGAAGACTTGCGCAATTTGATCATTGTAAAAATGGACCCCAATGAACGCCACGCGATACTGGATCTATCCGAATCAGAATTTCAGGATTTTATTGAGGTTTCCAGTCTTCTAAGTGAAGAGGAAATTCACTTACTATTTGATATGGCTTTAAAAGGTGCAAGCGACATCCAAAAAGCCTTTGAGCCACGGATTGTTCTAGAAATGGTCTTTATGCGAATGGCCGCAGCTCCTCGCATCCAGTTTTTCTATGAAAACCATGAACTTAAAAGTCCACCGCCAGTAGCTAACGCAACAAAAACGGAAAAAAAAAGCCCGAAATCCACTGAGCCCGTAAAAACAAAGGCTCCTCCAAAACAGCATGACATCCAAAGCCTTGTTAATAAATGGCAGGATTTTGTTGGCAATGTTGCCAACAAAAATCCTTTGCTCGCTACAAAATTGCGCCATTCTGCGGTGAAAAAAACAGAGAACCAACTAGTAACTTTGGCATTAGATAAGGATCACGGTTTTATGCTGGAGGAATTAAACTCCAAGGATTCGCGCAGAGAAATCCAAGGCTTGCTCGCGGCAGAAGGTTATCCGGTAGAAAATTTAAAGTTTGTCCTGGCAAAAGAAGAGGCCATTCAAAGCCCAGAACGTATTGAAAAAACAGCAAAAGAAAAAGCCGAAAAAGAGATTCGACAAAAAATTGAAAACAGCGACATTTTTAAAAAAACACAAGAAGTATTTAAAACCTCAAAATATCAACTAAAGGAGTTAAAATGAAAGGTATGGGCGGCGGCATGCAACAAATGCTTAGACAAGCCAATCAAATGCAACGCAAAATGGAGAAGTTGCAAGAAGAACTTAACGAAAAAGAGTATACGGCTACCGCGGGTGGAGATGGCATCAAAGTCACCGTAAAAGGCAGTAACACTTTGGTAAAAATTGACATTCATGAAGACCTTGAAAAAGACGGGGATTTAGAGATGATTACAGATCTCATTATGGCCGCCAGCAATGAGGCCTTAAAAACAGCCAAAGCCGACCATGACCAAGAGATGTCCAAAATCACTGGTGGCATGGGTGGACTTTTGGGCGGCATGATGTAGGCTAAATTTTATGCGCGCACTTAAATCCTTACAAAATCTAATAGAAGAGTTTTGCCGTTTACCCGGCATTGGAGAAAAGTCTGCGCAACGCCTGGCCTATCATGTTTTAAAAAACAGGGAGACCTACCCGGACTCTTTAAGCCAAGCTTTAATTGAGGTAAAAGAACAAATAAAAACTTGCCCCAAGTGTTTTTCCTTTACGGAAAAAAGTGAAAGCTGTGAGATTTGCGCCAACCCCCATCGCAGTGCCAGACAGATCTGCGTTGTGGAGGAGCCCTTCGATATTGCCCAAATTGAAAGCTTCGGTAAATACCACGGACAATACCATGTTCTGGGCGGCAGCCTCTCCCCCCTGCAAGGGATAGGTCCCGATCAACTAAAAATCAAAGAATTGCTGGAGCGACTGAAAGCCGAAAATGATGTGGAGGAAGTGATTCTTGCCCTGGATGCAGATTTAGAGGGTGACACAACGGCCCTTTATATTGCCAAACTTTTAGAAGAGACTAAGATAAGAGTGTCCAGGCTTGCACACGGCATACCTTTTGGAACGGATATTGATTATATTGATCAACGCACCTTGGGCAGGGCCTTTGAAAACAGGATTGATGTTTAATGTCTGTAGTGAATGATGAAACCAAAGAAATACATTGTAAGATAGTTTACTATGGTCCATCTCTTGGTGGCAAAACCACCAATGTACAATGGATCTATCAGCAAACCGCAGAAGAAGAAAAGTCCAAACTCAATGCTCTAAACCCAGAAACAGAGCGCACATTGTTTTTTGATTTTCTTCCACTTTTTATCGGTGATATTCGCGGTTACAAAACTCGCTTTCATGTTTACTCGGTTCCCGGCCAAGTGGTTTACGATGCTTCCCGAAAACTCATTATGAAAAATCTAGATGGCGTGGTCTTTGTTGCTGATTCGCAAAAAGAGCGAATGGAAGAGAACATCGAGTCTTTTCGTAATTTAGAGTTGAATTTGAAACAACAAGGCTATGACATCAAACAAATACCCTTAATCATCCAATACAACAAACGAGACTTAGACAATGTGTCCTCCGTAGAAGAGCTACGGCAAGCCCTTAACAAATACAATGCACCTGAAGTGGAAGCTGTAGCCTCCCAAGGCCAAGGCGTCTATGAGTCGTTAAAAATGGTTTCGAAATCCATTATTAGTATGTTAAAAGGCAGCCAAGCAAACTAAGCTTGGTGCAAAATGTTAAGTAAACTTGAAAAAGAAATTCTAGAACTAAAAAAGCAGAAAAATGCCCTCATACTGGCCCACTACTATGAAGAGGGGAACATCCAGGAAATTGCAGATTTCGTCGGCGATTCTTTATTTTTGGCACAAAAAGGCAAAGAGGCAGAAGCCGATATCATCTTGCTTGCTGGAGTGGTTTTTATGGGTGAGAGCGTGAAAATCCTCTCGCCGGAAAAAAAGGTATTGGTTCCTGATCTTAATGCGGGATGCTCCTTGGTCGACACTTCACCTTATGAAGAATACAAGGCCTGGAAAGAATCCCATGCAAATTCTGTCTTGGTTTCCTATATCAATTGCTCGGCGAAAGTAAAAACCATTTCGGACATTATTTGCACGTCTTCCAATGCGGAAAAGGTGATCCGCGCCATCCCTAAAGATAAAAAAGTTTTGTTTGGCCCCGATAAAAATCTAGGCAAGTATCTAGCGAAAACCAGTGGTAGAGATATGGAAATCTGGCCTGGAGTTTGTGAAGTGCACGTACAGTTTCACGCAAAAAACCTTTTCGATCTCATACAAAAACATCCAGATGCCGTTGTGATTGCTCACCCCGAGTGTGATGAAGAGGTCTTGAACTACGCGCAAGTGATTGGCTCCACCTCAAGACTGCTCAATGAAGTAAAAGACAATCCGGCAAAAAAATTCATTGTGGCAACAGAGGATGGGATTTTTCATCAAATGCGTAAAGCTCGCCCGGATGCCGAGCTGATTCAAGCTCCCACAGCGGAAGGTTGCAATTGCAACCAATGCCCCTATATGAAATTAAATACTCTAGAGAAAATTGCGCTAGCCCTAAAAGAAGAAAAGCCCGAGATAAAACTCGAGCCCTCTGTAATTCAAGCGGCCAACCGCTCCTTGGAGCGTATGTTGGATATTAGCGCTAACCGCAATGTAAACTTTTAATCATCCCACTCATCGTCATCATTAACGAAAGGATTAAAAAACTCCTCTTCCTCTTCACCTTCCGTAGGAATCATGTCTACCAAGCATTCCCGCCAGTACTCAGGAGCTCCTGCCGAATAATCAATGGCAATATCAAATACATTTTTTGCCGGTGAATGAATGCGAGTGACGACTCCATCCACCTCTAGGTCCATGGCATCGATACACAAATAGAGCTGTTCCCCCACAATGTCAGACAAATCAAACTTGCGCTTAAATTTTTTATCCATATCTTTTCTTTCAATTCTCAACAACATGCCTGTTGAAGACATTTGTACCATTTCGGCTTTAGCAGCAAAATCTCCGTATTCCCCGACAAAATGCAAACTCGATACTTCCAGATGTTCCGTATACTTCCTAAGCGCGGTTCTATTTCTGTAGTCAAAAGCTCTCATACACACCTTCACTGTTAACTTTTATCTCTTATCGGCCCCCCTAGACCAAAGTTTAGAGAAAAGCGACCACTTATCTCAATTTGAGGCGTTGGAGGCATGACCAAAAAAGACTAAATACTTAAAATTATGTGACTTTTATCCATTGCCATTTGTCTTCAGCCAGGTATAAAGGGGTGTGGACTTTCAGCAACTACTTAACGCCAAAGAATCAGAAAGAGACAGTGACTGGGAAAAGGACTTTTTGCGTTTATTTCCAGAGCAATCTTTTAGTTTGATCTACCCTGATGCCAAGCCCGGACCAGATAATTGGCCCTATCTTTGGATTAGCTCGGAAGCCAATGAACAGGCAGCAGAGCCAGCCACAAAAATTCTGGATTGGTTATCACAAAGAGGCATTGGCCTAGTGGTAAATCCCAATAAAAATATGCCGGATTATGTATTTACTTACGGAATGCTGTGGCTATATGCACTTACTGGACAATTTATTATTGATAGCGAGCGCCAAGATACGAAAAAAAAGGAGTGGGAAAAAACCACAGAGAAGCTATTTTATGGCTATCCAAAAGAAGACTATATCCCCACTTATGTACGCTCAATATTGAAAGAGTTTTTTTTACAGCAGGGAATTATGCGACCCAAATGGATCTTATTAACCGAAGACAAAGAAAACTATGACCTTTGCTTCTCTTTAGAGTCTCTCAATCACCCTGCAGAAAAAGACCATCAGTCACTACTAGAAGCTATATCTTGGTTTTTTCCCAATCATTACTCGCTGGTACTTACCAGCGAGAAAGGTCTTGCAGATTTTGAGGAAATTTAAATATCGCAAGGCACGCAGGCAACGTGCTCTATATCTTGGTTGATCGAACGAAAATCATCAAAAAAGTTCTTCGTTACGGCCAGGGCAGCAAAAACAATCAGTGCAGTTAAGATTTTTTTCATATCAGCCCCCTTCTCTGAGCTAAAGATACGAATTTTTGGCAAAAAAGACAAGCGGAATCCCCTTTATCCAGCATCACCTTATTTCATGATGGTGCCAAAATAGGACCTTATTGCTGGTAATTGTGCTGAATATTTCTCGATAAAATGGCCTTGGTAAAGCCCAGAGCGCCCATACCCTTAATGTATACGGGAAACGATGCTAGCAAAAAAGTATGCAGCTCGGTTTTAGGAACCCAAACAAAACAATTATCTGTGCTTCGGGTGTTTTCCACAATTCCATCTTTTGAATATATGAGTTCTTCGTGCTCAAGGGGGCTGATATCACCAAAGCCCCAAG
This sequence comes from Bdellovibrionaceae bacterium UBA3535, assembly GCA_002376845.1. Taxonomy (GTDB): domain Bacteria; phylum Bdellovibrionota; class Bdellovibrionia; order Bdellovibrionales; family UBA840; genus UBA3535. Next base: position 27,384 of record DFOS01000016.1, read on the forward strand.
ACATGATCACATCCCGTGAGCCTTGTAGAATGCCAATTTCCCAGTCTTCCAAGCTCTTGCACATTTTCGGCATTTGCCTTGCAATATTACCATCCTCAGGATCAATGATGACATTTAGTTTTGCAAAGTTCTTGCTATAATCCGCTATCAACTGGGGCGTAAACTTTTGCCAAAATCTTTTACCAAAATGTAGCCCCGGCGCATCGGCTATGATTGTTTTTTTGCTCGTCGCTGGTAATTCTTTTGCAAAGTTTTTTGCATGAACCAAACTAGCGATGGCACCAGCAGAGGAGCCGTAAACCACAAAATCTTTCACCTTTTCAAACTCGATCAGCTTATTCTGCTTTAAATAGGCAATTGCCTTCACTACATTGGAATAGCCTACATGATGTACTTCTAATTTATTTTCATATAGGGCCGTATGCTCACCAGCAAATACATCTCCCGTGCAATAAGGAAAGTATATCAATGAGTGTTTTTTTATTGGAGAGCGAAGCGCCGTAAAGCCTGACAAGCGCGAAGGCAAAGGTGTACCTAGGGGAAATATTGCTGTTGAAGGAGTCGCACTTAAACAAGTTTTTTGGCTCCAACAAGCTCCGCCGCCCATAAACTCGACTGCCAATTTGCTAGTACTTTTTTTTGAGAGATAAATGTTGTAGGGAGCGCCATTGCCACAATAGGCACCCGGAATTTCTATACTTTTATAATTTCGAATTTGAGCTTTCGATGGCAGTGAAAAAACAAAAACAACGAACAAAACTATCGCATAAGCAATACGCATAGGAATATTTTAAAGCTGATTGCTTAGCAACTAGAGACCAGAAGAAATATCTTGGACCTTCGTCGAGAGGATTGCCCCCTACTTTTTAAGCCTATGGTCTTTGACTTTTTGCAGCAGCCATTTTTTAACCTCAAACAAAGGCGCATAAAGACTAGGGGAAGGATCCCCGCAGTCACCATCGTATTTTGTGGATACTAAGGCTACCACTTCATAGTCTTTATGATTCTTTAAAAATAAGGGGCCCCCACTATCCATCTGGCAAGAATCGTTTTTATTACCATCCACTTGCAAATAAGGATTACGATAGCCCAAAACTGGCTTTTCAATATAATGTTTAACCCCTACAGGTATATTACCCGTAGTAAAATAAGGAAGCTGGATTCCAAAACCAACAATCTTTGCCATCTCCTGGTTCTGAATGGCGGATTGGATTCTTGTTTTGTCCAGATTCCATTTTGCGGCTTTTACTCCCTTCACTCTTCTTTCTAAAACCATGAAACCCACATCAAAACGATCTTTTTCTTCATAGATATAAGGCCCGTTGCCATCCTCATCAAAATACGAAGGATGTGCATAAGCAGCCTTTACCTTGTACTGTCCTTGAAACTTGGTATCCAAACGCCAAAAGTTTTGCTCTTTACCTCTTCCCACATAAATGCGGTACGCTTGTAAGTCCTCTGTCAAACAGTGTGCAGCCGTAAGTACAATATTGGGCTCTATAAGCACCCCGGAGCAATGCAGACCATGGCCCATTAAGGTAATGGCAACCACTTCTTGGTGCTCTCCAGCAGGCACCTCTTGGCCACCAACCACATCGGCCGCAGCAAAGATGGATAGTATCCCGATATACAATGAAATGAGCAAAGCTCCCCCTTTAGCGCCTTGTTATTTAGCAAAATTTGCAGGCAAATACAATTGGCTTTATGAGCTTGTTATGGCCTATGGAGGGTTTAAGTGGCTGTAAAATACAATCGATACGAGTTCCGCAGAAGCTTCGCTTCGAGGACTGTTTGAGTATGGATTGGATTTTCTTATGGTAGGGGCAACCGGACTGGCTCGTGTATCCTACACTCGCCCCTTCGGGCTCTTCCAGAGCTCAAAAATAGCATCCTGCTATTTTTGTCGAACGGGTTTCGTACTGTCACCACTTCCAATACCAGAATCAAATACCACATGAGTTCCGCAGGAGCTACGCTCCGAGGACTGTATGAAATGTGGTATTTGATTTGTACTTCCTGGCACATAGTTTAC
>DFOS01000015.1 GCA_002376845.1 Bdellovibrionaceae bacterium UBA3535
TAAACTATGTGCCAGGAAGTACACAGTGAAAAGCCTAGCTAATTTTGGCTAGGTTTTTTATTTTTCAAACAATTTTAATAACTTATGAGAAGAAGTTTCCGCAAATCATCTTTGCTCAAATCATGTTAAATCAGCCGAAATAATGGGGTTTGCATAAACTTGTAGTAATCGGCTGTAGTTACTGAAAAACGATTACTACAAATCTAGCCCGAAAAGCATTTACTCAGGCCCCATTTTCGTTAAAAATAAGTTATGGTAATAAATATGACATCGTTGTTTAAATTCATTATAGTTTCTGTATTGTCATTCATAGTTGCGACTCCAAACCTATTCGCAATGACCGGTCACGATTCGCATACCCATGAGGAAGCCCACTCAGACCACCATTACCAAAGTCACCATGACAATATTGATGATAGTCAACCATCTCATAACCACAGCCATACCCATAAACATAGCGAAGATGGTGAGGAACATGACCACAATCATAGTCATCACAGTCATATTGACCTGACAACTAAGACTCTTTTTCTATCTCAAACTGAATTTAGACTCATCGAAATGGTATCCTCTTCAGGTCTTTCTGAGAGCATTATGATTTCAGACCCACACCCCTCGAGTATTTTCCGCCCTCCAATAGAATCGGCTCGTATTTCAAGCTAGTTATTTAAAATTTAATTTTGGAGGTTATATGTATAAACTAATTTTAAGTTTATTCACTCTTCTATGGTCGGGAAATCTTCTTGCCCATGGAATAAGTGAAGAGGCAAAGAAGGCTATGATTGAAGGTGGTTACTTTCAATACGTAGTCCTTGGTGCTGAGCACATGATAACAGGTTACGATCACTTGTTATTCTTATTTGGAGTTATCTTTTTTCTTACAAAGTTTGGAGATATAGTTAAATTTATTACTGTCTTCACTCTTGGGCATAGTATTACCCTTATTTTTGCAACCTTTATGAGTATCACTGCTAATTATTGGCTCATCGATGCAGTCATTGCGATTAGCGTGATTTATAAAGGTTTCGACAACAATAAAGGATTTCAAAACTACTTAGGCTTTAGTAAAGCTCCCAACTTACTATTAATGGTTTTTCTCTTTGGGTTGATACATGGTTTTGGTCTATCAACCAGGCTACAGCAGCTACCACTCGGAGAAAAAGGCATGGCAATGCTTGGAAGAATCGTGTCTTTCAATGTTGGCGTGGAAGTGGGGCAAATCGCGGCCTTAGTTATAATGCTACTCATAATGAATGAACTCAGAAAACTTCGTCTTTTCGAAAGGCTTTCTAAGGTGTTTAATGATGGAATAATGTTAGCTGGGTTTATGCTTTTACTAATGCAGCTACACGGTTATTTACACACATCAAACCCAGATGAATATAGCTTCAGTACAGACAACCATATTCATCACCATATGGAGATGGAAAAAACGCAGACTGAGGATAATTCTCAGCATGACAATTTATAGGAGAGAAAAATGAAATATTTCATAATTTTAGTATCAATAATGTTTTCCTCGGTCAGCCTTGCAGGGCCCGGACATGGTCATAGCCACGGGCACTCACACGGGAAAAAGAGTAACAGTATAACGGAGGACAAAGCGAAAAGTGTCGCAACAAGCGAAATTAAACGTCTTATTGGTTTGAAAAAACTAGATTCCTCTTGGGAAAATGCTACTTTTGATAAAGCCGAAAAAAAGAAATTCAAAGGTAAGAGTGAGTGGGTATTAACCTTTGATAATGAAAATGGCGTGAAGGGTAAAAAACTTTTCGTGTTCCTATCATTAGCGGGTGACTTTGTAGCCGCAAATTTTACTGGGAAATAAAAAATGGTAGTAGCTTTAGGAAAAGTCATTCTGGCTTCTGTTTTAATTAGCTTTGTATCTTGGCTTTCCGGTAAGCAAACGTCTTTGGCAGGGTTTTTAACAGCCCTGCCACTGACCACATTACTGGCCCTCGCCTTTTCGCATCTAGAATGGGGAAATGCTGAGCAGTCGGTTGAGTATGCCAAAAGCGTATTTGTTGCTATTCCGGTTTCGCTTTTATTCTTTGTGCCCTTTTTACTCGCAAAAAAGTTTCAGCTCGGATTCTGGGGATGTTATTCTCTAGGAATTGCTTTGCTCGGCGTGGGCTACGTTGTCCACACGCATATTGTAAAACAAATTTAGTATTGGAGGAGAAATGAAAAATATAGTTATTGCGATCATACTCGCTGTTTTAGTCGGATTCGGTATTTATTATGCCAAATCGACTTCACATCATAGTGGCGAAACTCACTCTCATGACGGTGGTGAGCCCCATTCTCATTAGGCATTTATTGTTTGTTAAAGGAATATAATGGGTTTTTCTGAATCTGTAAAAATTGAATGCTTAATTAAATGTGCTCGTCATTGCTGTTCATGCCATAGATATTGTGGTGTAGGAGTTGAGGTGCACCACCTTATTCCACAAGCTGCAGGCGGCAATGATGATTTCGATAATGCCATTCCACTATGCTATGATTGCCACGCTAACGCCGGTCACTATAATCCTAAACACCCAAGGGGGTTGAAATACTCAGTAAAGGAATTGAGGCGAGCTCGAGATGAATGGTACAAAACTGTGGAAGAAAATAAAATAAACACCCCTGCGCAAGTAGCTTTGGAGCTTTCGATAAAGCATATTAAAACCGAATGCTGGGAGATATTATCTGAGATAGTTTCTGGCGAGTACCGAGGGTTACCTGAGGAAAATATTCTACTTTTTAAAAATCAAACTTATGAGTTATTTAATGATCTAGTTGGGCAATACTCTGGCAATAGGGCTCTTGTCGACCACACTACTGAGTTTATGACGATAGCGGAGCTTTTCCAGCAGCGACCAGATGTAAAAGGCTTGAAGAATGAAGAAATAGATGAACGAGATAAAGGAAAAACACGACCGTTTAGGGACGTTAATGAGGCTGATATCAAGAATGTAAAAGACCCGCTCGTACAAATGCTTTATAAAGCAGGGGTCCCGGCTCAAATGCTTATTGACGTAGATTACGAATGGAATTTTTGTGGCGCTACAGGCCCCGTGAATCTTATAGAAACGATATCGACAAAAAGACTATCTTTTGCTTTCCTCTTAATTAAAAATATTTCTGACAAAGTGATTAATCCACAATCTTATATTGGACAGACGCTTGCAAAACCTTTTGAATTTTTTAACCTAACTGATGCCTCTGACATAGACGGCGAGATCGTAGAACTTCCAAAATTAACTATTGAGCCAGGGCAGTCACTTGTTATACCTCAGTTTGTAGGGTTGGGGATGGCGGGCTTTGAGCGCAGGGCTTCCACACAGTTAGAGGATAAGCCCGTAGATGGAGAGTTTTGGGGCTACCACCAAACAATCCACTACGTAAATGATTCTAGCGATCCGCTTAATGCCATTCAATTCGGACCTCAGAACATTGTAAAAAGCTTTGAGTATAGCCCCGCTGGTGAGATTGGAAAAAACATTAGGATTCATGATTTCAGTCACAAAAACCTCTTTCAAATTGATCGACAATGGGAGTGTGGAAGTTGCCCATATATATTTTGCCAGTCTGCTAAAGGTGAGTGGAGCTATTTGGGTGAAACGGCTTACCATTTAACTCCTCGAGTATACCAACATTCTTTACCTGCTAACTGTAAAACCATCTTAGTTGCTGAATTAGAAGAAGAAACAGCAGTCATTGAGCATTTGATTGTTAAAAATAGCGAGGGCTTGGTGATTTACAAGCAAGAAAGCCTTATCCTTGTAAAAGGGCAAAGACAATGTATTAACCTCGAGGAGCCCTTAGAAGAAGGAAGTTTTTTAGAGGTGAGGGGCTATCATAAGCCTAAGTTTAGTGTTGAATTAGATGAAAACAAAATCTTCTTCAAAAGGGAAATAGTTAAAGAGTTTTACGAGAATTTAAAAGAAAATTTGGGGTCCTTCTAGGGTTATTTGAAAAGCGGGCGGCTTAGCTCGCGGCAGGGGCCTAGTTTTAGATAATTTTTTGAGAGGTGTCAGTCATCGGGGTTTTGCCCTATTTTACACATACCTTGCTCTAATTCTGTTAGTACACGCTCCAGCTCATCACTCAAAATTTTTTTAAGTTCTGTTAATGTTTTCGCAGCCAGTAGGTCCGGGCCAAGCTGGCTAGGAATATTAAAAAGCTGGGATTTAAAGTTATGAGCGTGTTTGAATATTTGGCTTTTTACTAAATCAGCTTGAATATATTTGCCCTGTTTTTCGCCCAGTTTCAATTCTGCCAACTTGGCTTTTAACTCCTCACAATCGGCCTTCGCCTTCATATACTTGGCATTGTACTTTGAGCCAGCGCGGGCGCTGGGTGCCGTCCTATTGCTGATTGTGAATCTAGAAAGCGTCTCCCAATTATTGTCGGAGGTAGCGACATCAATCTTTTTACCTTTTGAGGTTTCAACTACAACAACAATACCTCTTTTAATTTTACGCTGAACAGTCGCTAACGAGACACTTCTATATCGGGCATACTCCCTGAACCCCATAAGATTCACTTCTTTACCCAACGTCTGATACAAAGCCTTTTATAAGCTCCTCGGCGACAGAATTTGCTGAAACCCCTTCCTTCGAGCAGGCGGCTTTAAATTCTTCTATGAGCTGCCTTGGCATCCTAAAAGTGATATTCGTTTTTTCTTCTGTCTTTGATTTTTCTTTTAATGCTTTAACGATCTGTCTACCTTTTGATCTAGCCATGGCGTCTCCTTTTTACACATTATATTATCGTGTATTTTCACACGACATTTTACACTTTATTTTTATAGTGCATTGCGCTATAATTATATTAGGTATCCCGTACAGTGTTCGGGAATCCAGAAAAAGATAAATAATATTAATGTGTTACCGAAATGATGAATGTGAAAAAGCAAACCAAAAAGCCTATACGAAAACGGGTCGATAGTCCGTTCAAAGACAACCTGTCCTCGCTTCTTAAGGAGCGAGGGATCAGCCAACGTGGCGCTGCTGAAATTATGGGGGTTAGCGTAGCTGTTGTGAATGATTGGCTCCAGGGAGCTTATCCCAACGACCCAAGTGCCGTACTGAAGTTTTGTAAGGCAGTTAAATGTGACTTCCAATGGCTCCTCACAGGGGAACAAAGTCAGGGCGAGGACAGTCGAACTAACTTAAGCGAAATATTCGACATTCAGAACGAGCCTGCATTCAGTGGCATCTTTATGGTTGAGGCGAAAAGGCTCAAAAAACGGGAGGATAAATGATTGGCATAGTCATTGGTTTAATTTTTATTGGAATGATATTAGCCGTTCCGCTTTCTTTTATGATCTTTATGGGAATTTCTAAATCGAAAAAACAGGCCCAAGAGATAATTAGCACAGGAAAGATTGAAAACCTAAAAGAGGTTGATAGAATTTTAAAGGTGCTAAACGCCGGACAAGATTTGGAGTCAAAGCATCTATGGGGGCAGTTAAATGAACTTAAAGAAAAACATACTAAAGCCTCTTAGCCTAATTGCGCTTTTGTCTTTTTTATCGGTTGGCTGTACCACTTCCCCAAAAAGTAATAACCAGAATTATGCTAACGGGTTTGAAAATGTGGAGTACATAAAAAATTATGATGGCGATACAATAACAGTAAATCTAAAGGGACAGCACCCTCTTTTTGGTAAAGATATTGGCGTCAGAGTAAAAGGTGTTGATACACCAGAAATCAAAGGCAAAACACAATGCGAGAAAGAGAAGGCAAAGGCTGCGAAGGAATATGTGTCCAAAAGACTCAAAAGCGCTCGTTCGATTAACCTAGTAAATGTATCAAGAGGGAAATACTTTAGAATTGTTGCCGATGTCATAGTTGATGGGGAAAATCTTGCGGACGGTCTAATTTCTAAAGGATTTGCTGTTTATTATGACGGCGGAAGAAAGCCAAGTTCAGATTGGTGTAATTAAGATATGACTATGCTAAATTTTTGAATAAAATAGGCCTATGAACGACACCGACCTTTCTGAGAAATCAATATTTCAGAGCCACTTGCGGGGCACAATTAAAAGAGCCGAAAAAGAACTGGAAGATTTAGGCTTTGATAAAAATAAGTGGCGAGAAGCCGAGATCGTCTTTAATGGGTGGCGAGCGGGACCGCTGCCCTTCGATATGTTAAATATACTCAGGGATTATCCAGATAAAGTTTTAAAAGTTTATGAGGAGGATATTGTTCTCAAACCCGGTACTTTTGCTGATAAAGCTATTAGGGCTGAAAGGTTTGCTACACTAGCCTCTCTGGCAAATAGGCTTCTTGTAGCATCTAAGGCTGAAGAAGTTTTTTCGCTAGCCACAAGCTATGCTCACACTAGAGTCTTTCTAAATATTGAATCTGAAATAACGAACCACTTCTACGTAAAGCGGGCATCTAAAAATCGTAACCGATCCACTTTCTCACTGATGGAAGAGGCAGTGATTCAACAGGTGCCTCGAATTGAGGGTGAAGCGATTTCGCAATATGTGCTCAGGCTAATTAGGCACCTTAAATCCGACAAAAATTGTATTGATTTGGAGCTGAAGTATGGAATTGAACCCTCTCTTGAAGTCACTATTAAGAAAGAGAATGAAGGCAATTATGTAATAACGTATAAGCCACAAGGGAAGGTTGAGTTTCGAGATTTGAAATTTTCAACTTTTGAAAAAAATATCCGAAAACAACTTAAATCTGACTCTTAACCCGCTAAGGGTAAAATCACTCCTTTATTCCATGGGCCACCCAAACTAACTGGAGGTCACATGAAAATAAAAAACATTGTTATTACAAAAGAAACCAATCTGGAGTCTGACTGGCTTGGCTATGCTTGTTTTGACATAGATGATTACTTTAGCGTCCACGGAATGCCTTTCTTTAAGAAGAAAGACCGAGTTATTTTAGCTTGCCCATATTTATGGATGAATGACTCAGGTGAAGCCTTTCTGATCTTTTCCACAAACAAGAATGACATCCTATCACCGATTTACTCGGTCATTGAAGAAAGCATGAGGGAGTGGGAAAATGAAGTTCAATAATCACCTTAAACCTATCTTTGAGCAATATTGTAACTTGAAATTTAATATGTTTCCCCTAAGCCCTAAAACCAAGCGCCCGTTAAGACGTGGATATAGGGATAATCTAATTGCAGAAATAGACGATCTAATTGACTGCATAAAAGATTTTCCCAGTTCTCCGCTAGGCATGGTGCCCGCAGTTGGTGGTCTTGTTGTTGTTGATGTAGATAATCGGCATGATGGGCTTAAGCGGTGGAAGGATTTAATAAAAAAGCATGGCGAACCATTAACATTAAAGCAGGTGACCCCTAGTGGAGGTGTTCATTATATTTTTCGTGCTGAAGAAGAAGTTTCGTATAAGGGTAAAATAATAAAAGGAATTGATGTTCAGCATAACAAATATATTAGAATTCAATCTCCTCACACTTCAGGTGACTTGTATGAATTCACAAACCTGATGGACTTTAATAATTATGACTCTATTCCCTCGCCACCCAAATGGCTTAAAGAACTGATTGAAAAACCTGAACGGAAAAAAACTGATCGTATTACTCCCATCCTTGAAAAAGCAGAACATGAACCTCTAAGTAAGGCCCTAGATAAACTAGCAAGGCAATTTCAAGATGTTGAACTTGATTATGATGAGTGGATTAGATGCGGGATGGCCATTAAATCTTGTATACCAAATGGTGTAGGACTTAATCTATTCCTCAAACTATCAAATAATTTAAGCCTGGGTGAAGACGACTTTGATGCCGCCGAGTATAAGTGGAACGGTTTTTCCTCAAGAAAAGATAGCCAAATTTCTCTAAGAACACTCTTTTACATTGCAAGAAGGAAAGGGCTAGACCCTTCAATATCAGAAAATGAATATAAAAAAATTATAGATAAAGCTGAATTTGATCTCGGTTGGGCTGAAGATGAAGGTCGCTTTGTAACCTTCTCAAAAGATTTTTTGGTACGCGATCTAAACAGCATGGGATACTGCTTTATCGAATCACACTCGATAGCACCATTTGCACAATTAAAAAATGAAAATGGAAAGCAAACTCCTTTTTTCTCTACTTTTAGCTTTACTAATTTTAAAGATAAAACTTCGCCCTATTTTTTAGGCATGATTAGTGGCTCTAAACAAAAATACCTACCTGCCGCCGCCATATGGAAAGCTCATAAAGACCGTCAAACCTACAGTGAAGTTACATTTCAAGATATAGGGTCGGAACCACCAGGAACACTGAATCTATATCAAGGTTTGAATATCGAACGCAATCAAGGTGACTGTAATGAATTATTGGATTTTGTTTTTAATTCACTGTGCAGCACCAAAAGCGACTCATATGAGTTTTTACTTAATTTTTTAGCACACATTATTCAGAAGCCATTTGAAAAAACACCCCTTGTACCTGTCTTTGTTGGCCCACAAGGGACGGGAAAGGGACTTCTAAATGAAATAATAATGTCTCAACTTCTCGGTGATTACTTTCTAATCATTAGTTCAATCTCTCTACTTCAGAAAAACTTTAATAGTCATTTAAAGTGCCGATTCCTAACATTTATTGATGAGGGAGACTGGAGAGGTGATAAGCGCGATATGGACATACTCAAACACTTTACAGGTTCATCTCGAATGCTTTGCGAGGAAAAAGGTGGAGCTACTTATAACTTCCCCAACTACTCAAGATATATCATTGCCTCGAATAATTCAGCCCCTGTTGGACTTGAGATTGGAGACAGAAGATTTTGCTTTATTGAGAATTCAGGCAAGTATGCAAATAACACTTCCTACTTTTCCAAGCTAATAGCTTCAATAGAAAAGAATAATTTAATCGCTAAATTTGCGAACTTTCTATTTGAAAGAGATATTTCAAAATTCAATCATAATCAGGCCCTTTCGAGTCATGGTGTTGCTCTAGATGCAAAGCTAAACTCCGTGGGACCCGTTGCACATTTTTGGCATGACCTATTTTTTGAACAACCAAGAGAGGTTTATTTGGAAGGTATAGGCATTCATTGTAATCAAACCCTTTTGGAATACCACTCTTTCGAACAAAAACATTTTAAAAACAAAGGCCAGGAGCCTTCTCGAAACTTCTGGGACAAAACTAAGAAACTTATGCCCGTATTGCCCAAGCGTTCGGAATCCCGAATTTTTAATGATCGTTCGCGGGTACGAAAAATTTCAATCTCAGAACTACTTAGTTCGTTTTGTTCCACTTTAAAAATTGACAAGCCCGAGGCGTTTTCTCCATCAGAATATGCTATCAAGCGCGAATTTACGGCAATTGACACTGAAGACACCTCTAATTTTGATTCTGTAACTATGGAGGACTTCTAATATGGCACCGGATGACAATAACAAGTATTGTAAAAAGCCGGTGTCTGGGGTGACAAAAAAATCTGCAACACCAAAAATACCCTTTAATAAATCGTCTTTTTCTATTAAACAAAGTCTCTCTTCTAGTGCAAACAACTCTGATCCTTGCTCTTTGACAATTGAATCAGAATTTTTAACCACTTTTGAAGCGGCTGAATATTTAAGAGTTTCAGTGGGCTCCTTGCGCAATATGACAAGTAATGGGCAAGTGCCATTTCATAAACTTGGAAATAGAAACCGCTATCTAAAAGAGGATTTGCGGAAACTTCTTCTCTCTAATCGAAGAGGAGGTTTCCATGGGAATTAAACCCGACAAAACTAAACCAGGCACATGGGTGGCCTGGTATTCAAAAAGACACCCTATTACTAGAGTTCCTACTCAATTGCGCAGAAAGGGCTTTAAAACAAAAACTGAAGCCCGCCGAGCCGAAGCTCAGCTCATCATAGATGTTGAAGACAAAATTCGAAAAACAATTTTACCAACATGGGAGAAGTTAGTTTTAGATTTTCGATGTCACATGGTGAACAAGGGGCTAATGCTTAAAACTGCCGAAACTTATTTTCTATGCTTGCGAGCGCATACCTTTGATGAATGGTCAGAACGTTTAGTTGATACTATTACAACTCAAGAGATTCGGGAGCTGATTCAAAGAAAGGTTGGCCACAAATCACCAAGTCATCAAAAGAATTTGCTTAAATTCATTCGTGGCGCTTTTAAGTTTGCCATAGAGTTGGGTCTAATAAATCGTAATCCAACACCTGAAATGAAATTTAGGGTGGGAGATAAGATTAAGAAAGTTTTGACTTTGGATCAGGTTAGGCTCTTTTTAAACAAAGCGCGCGAACTTGATGTTGAGTGGTATCCTCATTGGTGTTTCGCTGTTTACACTGGGATGCGCAATGGAGAACTCTATGCCTTAACTTGGGATAAGGTTGACCTCAAGAATCGCCAAATTTTGGTAGACACATCATGGAATAATAAAGACGGATTCAAAGAGACTAAGTCTGGTGACGATCGCATCATTGAAATAGCCCCTAATCTTATAACCGTTTTAAAAGAATTAAAGCTCGCATCTAACGAATCGAGTTTTGTTCTACCAAGAATTGACAAATGGGATAAAGGTGAGCAAGCACGTGAACTAAGAATGTTTTTGATGGGAATGAGGTTGCCGACTATCCGCTTTCATGATCTTCGCGCCACTTGGGCAACCATAATGTTGAGCATGGGTGTTGAGCCTATAAAAATTATGAAGTGTGGTGGCTGGAAGGACATAAAGACCATGCAGATTTATGTTCGAAAAGCTGGAGTAGACATCAAAGGGATAACCAACGGCTTAGACCTGCATAATCCCAACGCTAATAACGCAGAAGTTGTTTGGATTTCAACGAATAACTAGATACTTTTTCGAACCCGTAGTAATCCGTAGTAATCGTAAATTTGGAGATAGTAATATCAGGTATTTAGAGTTACTGTACTGTTTCCACCAAATTGGTACGACGGAATTTTAGTGAATTGAGGTATTTATCGCCGCAGTCATCAAAAAATCACATATTGGGGCACTCTACCTTTTCTTTGGAATGGCCGTTTTTGGAAGTGCAACACCCGTTAGTAAGTTGATCGGAAACGAGCTACCAATTTTGACTGCCTCGTTCTTTAGGGTTGTTTTGGGCTCGCTATTCTTATTGCCTTTTGTGATCAAAGGTTTGTCTAAAGACATAAAGCAAATTGAGAAGAAAAACTGGATCTATATATCCTTAATCTCCATTTTTGGGATGGTGGGTTTTACATTCTTTCTTATTTGGGGCATGAAGTTTGTTACAGGTGTTGTGGGGAGCATAATAATGAGTATCACCCCTGCTTTAACGGGAATTGCCTCTTACCTTTTCTTAAGCTCACCTTTGGGTAAAAAGCGAGTAACAGCTTTAATTTTAGGTGTCGGTGGAGTTTTAGTCATCAATATGTTCGGAGACAAGTTTGGTTTTGAGCAAACCTTGCTTTCGTATTTGGGTGCTGGTTTAGTCTTCTTGGCAATTTGCTGTGAGGCTGCCTACACATTGATTGGCAAAAGGATGACAGACACTATTTCTCCTTTGCTTGTGACGTTTTTAGCCTCCACTCTGTCTATTCCCTTGTTTCTAATTTTAGCTCTATTTGACTTCAGCGACGTTGCTTGGAGCGAGATTAGCCTCCAAGCTTGGGCAAGTCTTGTTTGGTGGGGTGTTGGAACGTTGGGTATAGGCTCAGCACTTTGGTATTCAGGGTTATCGAAAGCCGAGGGATCTACGGCAGCTGGGTTTATGTCAATTATGCCTGTCTCTGCACTACTACTATCGTACTACTTGTTAGACGAAACATTTTACTCTGTTCACATCATTGGGATTGTACTCGTTTTGACATCTGTTGCTTTAATGAGTTGGGTTCATGCGACCGAGCATGAGCACTAGAGTTCTATTTATTTCGTTCGCAACCTTGTCCATTTTATTTAAAGATGATGACTTCTCGATGCCCCTGACTTCAGCAATGAATACCTGGCTAATATTGGACCTAGAATTTCATAAATTATAGTGGAGCCCAGCACTATATTGATAATGATTTTTGCTTCTTCTTCAAAGCCTGGTTTGTGACTTAAAGATAAGGCTAAGCCGATGGCAACACCTGCTTGAGGTATTAATCCAAGCCCAACCCATTTAGCCGTCTCAGATTTAATGCCACCGAGTTTGGCCCCTGCAAAGGCACCCATGTACTTTCCTAGAAATCTGGAAAAGACATAAATGAGAATGAGAATATAAGAGTCCTTAAAAAGAGTCGGACTAAAATGAAGTCCAGCAAAGACAAAGAAAACAATAAATACCAGCTCCTCAATATGTTTGATGGGTAGAATTAAATCTTCTCTATCTTGATTTGAAAAATATTGAGTGGCCAAACCCAGTGCCATACAGGCAAGTATATGGGAAAAACCAAGTAGACTTGCAGCAGAAACGCAGAGAACCACGACTGATACAAAAATGGGAAACCTTAGCTCTTCTTGTCTAAAAATACGGCTTAAACGCCCAGAGAGAATTCCAAGACCACCACCCAATGCCAAAGAACCAAAAATTTTGTAAAATTCTGTAAGAATAGAGGTTAAGCCCAATCCATTGCCATTAAGACCGGTTAAAACCTCAAACACCAATACCCCGATAGCATCATCAATAATGACTATTCCAAACAAAAGAGTTACTAAAGGGCCCTTCGCTCTAACTTCTTCGATGACAGCTACTGTAGAGGCTGGAGCCGTAGTTGCAGCCACAGCAGCTAAAGCAAGTACAAACTTCAGTGAGATTAGGTCCGATTCAGTGAATTGGGCATATATAAAAACAAAGAATCCAACAGTGAGCACAGCCAATAGGGATTCACCAAAAGAAGCCAGCATTAAAGCCTTTTTATTGTCTCTTAGGTATCCTCGATCAATTTCAAGGCCAATAAGAAAAGCGATTATACCTAATGATAGATTGGTTATTAACGGGCTTAGGCTTTGAAACGGAAACTCGAAAAGACGTCCAAAAAGCTCTGGCGAAAACAAAACACCAAAAATAATATACACGCTCACTCTTGGTATGCCTATTCGGCTCACAAAAGTCGCCACTCCGAAGGCGGCAATTATAATTAGGGATAATATCAGTAACTCGTTCACACCTATTTATAATCAGATAGACTACCTAAAACAAGTTTACTAATAGCTCTCTTTAATTCTTTTTATTTTCCTTTAATATATCCCTCTTCAAAAAACTATTGATAGAAAGTGATGACTTTATGATGACACTGCATGGGAAAGGCGTGTAATTTTAGAAGCTTCGGAGGTTTGGAGCCGCCTCCACCAACTATAAATTATTGAAAATACTAAAGAAAATAGAATTTTAAATTTATCTTTTGGTCTCAATTCAAAATAAATTGTGCTAGAGTACAAGCTAAATTAGCAATGTCGATTGTTGTTGTTATTAGTAGTTCACCCTGTAAAATGACTACAATACATATCTACTTGCATATATATCAAATATAATATATACTGATTAAAGTATGCGGACTGTCTTAGAAACTAAAGATGTGCGAAAAAGCTTAAAGAAGGTTCCGCCTGAAATCAGGAAAAAATATAAAGCTTGGGTAGAGGTGGTTAAAAGTGGTGGCTCATCAAATCTTAAAAACTTTCCTGGATTTAAAGATAAGAAATTGCAAGGGAGCCTTCGTGAGTGTCGAGCTTCTAGGTTAAACATCCAGTACAGGGTTATTTATAAAGAAGATAAGACGGTTAAAGAAATTATTGTATTAAAAGTGACCCCACATAAATATGAGGAGGTATGAAATGAAAATTAAAAGAGAAGATTTAGTGCCTGCCGGAGGTTCTATTTTAATGTCCCCAGGGGAGATGGTAAGAGCCTTAAGAGAACTAAAGGGCTGGTCACAGTTAGATTTAGCTGATGCTTCAGGAATTTCGCAAACCAATATCAGCGCAATTGAAAACGGTAGAGTACAAGTGGGTAAAGAGAGAAGTATTGCTTTAGCAGAAGCTTTAAATGTACACCCAGGTTCCATTATGTTTGCCGATTATGAAGAAGGTGTTGCTTAGCTGTGAATAAGGATTTAGCTATAATTAAAACTATTTATCCCTATTAGTGTAGTAATTTGTAGTTATTGCGCAGTTTGAGGTAGTGATTTCAATACGTTAAGTGTTAAATTAGCTGCCTCCACCAAACGCGGTACATTGGGATTTGCTATGCAGCTCCCTGCCGTGCTTCCCAAAGATCATATTCAGCCTGCATTCGCACCCACATTTCAGCAGAAGTCTTGAGCACCTTCTCAAGCACAAGTGCAAAGGCGGGAGATATCCCTCTTTTGCCATTCACGATCTCATTAATCTTTCGAGGCGAGCACTCACAGAGTTTGGCGAGATCCGTCTGATTGAGTCCCATTTCGTTCATGTAGACTTCTTCTAAGACTTGTCCTGGATGCATAGGTTTTGGATTTTTAATCATAATTAACCTCTGTGATAATTTTCAATCTTAACCTCGGAAAATTCACCATTCTTAAACTTGAAGGTGATGCACCAAGGTAGTTTAATCGTTACGCTCCAATAGTCTTTTCGACCTCCCTGTAATTTATGGAGTCGAATATTGGGAGGCTGTCCTTGAATTTTTAAGTCATCCAAGGTTTGTGTGTTGTGCATAATTGTCAGCAAGGCTTTGGCCCGCAACCAAAACTCCTTGGGCAAGGACTTCGATCTATTCGTCTCCCAGATATCTCTCGCAACCTTATTACCCAAGCTGATAATCACGCCGTACCTCTAATTATTACTCTATACCACATAATGTAATAAATCAACCTGATTTTATATCCTTCCTTAAATTACTATTTGGTTCTATAAGGAATTACCTGTAATTAAATCTGGCGATGATTTGTATTGTTTTTGGAATAACAAGTATCCCAAATATGGGCTTTAGGCCTCCCATTTTGAAGCTCAGCTTGTGGCGCCAGTTAAAATCGCATATCCTATGTATATGGCTAGGTTTCTAGTATTTCTGGCGATTTTTCTAATTTCATGCAATCCGTTTAAAGAAGACGGGGAGACGAATTCGTCTTTTTGTGCCCATTCCCCTGAAATATGCGACGGACCATCTGATAGCGAAGCGCCTACTATCAATAGTATTAGTACGCCGGCAGATGGTGTATACGAAGCCGGTGATACGATTGAATTTGATATTTCCTTTAGTGAAGAGATCAATTTAAGCGGAACCTTTGCATTGGTATTAGATATCGGTCGCCATCAAAAATCTTCTATATGCTCCAAGCAAAATGCCACCACCATTCGTTGCTCCTATACATTTGAAGAAGCTAGCATAGATCCTGATTTGGATTTTGATGGCATTGCCTTTAACTCTTTAGATGCCAGCTCTGCTACCATTCAAGATGCCGCCGGTAACAACGCAAACTTAAGTGTTGCTGCGCCAGATCTTAGCGGTATCATGGTTTACTATACGAATTTTGATTACTGGTTGGATGCAACTGATGCAGATACGGTTTTTAGTAATGCTGCCTGCTCGGTGCCGATTAATGACGGTGACGATGTGGGCTGCTGGGTCGATAAGCGCTCCGGCTTTAATGTTACCAACGGAGGCGGAGGGAAACCCTCTTACGATGATAATATTGGACCCAATAATACGGCTGCAATTTATTTTAATAGCGAGTTCTTGTCTTATTCCACCTCTCCCACGATTCAAAGCAATTTCACACTTTTGGTTGTTTACAACATTGTGGGTTTCAATACTTTAAATTATTTTATTGGCTCTATTTCTAATACAACCGCAGGGATTGGTTTTGGTTTTGGGGGCTCATGGACTGGTGGTCCTGCCGGGGATGGCATCTATGTTTTAACCAAAGCTACTGCTGGCAGCCCGACAGACCAGTTTGTTTCGACCTTAGAGCCAACCGCCTGGGGATTAAACACCTATCAACCCACAAAAATATTTCGTAATCAAAGCGAGGCTTTGCCATACTCTAATGTTGTAGCCTTAAGCCTGCCGCAAAGTTTTACCAGGATTGGCGGCCGTGATGATGGTAATACTTGCTGTAATAATAACGGCAATATTTCAGAAATCATGATTTTTAATCAAACGCTGAATGACGAACAATTAGAAGAAATTTGGTGTCATATATCAGATAAATATGCGTTTGGTTTTGCGGGCTGTTAGTTAAAACTGCCAAGAAAGATCTAGGCCTAACTGTTTTCGCCTTACTTCGACTTCATTGGTTTTCATATCTTTTTGTAAGTAGTAAAAACTCGCTTCATAGTATTGGCCCTCTTTGAAAAAACTTTGATTGATGGCAGATTTATATATAGAACCACTTTTATATTGTAAGTCGCCATTATCAAAAGGTATTAATGCACCAGCATGGAGGCTAAAATCTAAAACCATGTTTTGGCTTTGCATTAAAATATAGCCTAGACTCAAAGATGTTTCGGGGCTGATGACATTTACAAGCTCTAAGGTATTGCTAGTTTTTGTCTTTAAAAGTAGTTCATTGACTGTCGATAATTCTAATTTCCATTGCCACCGTGTGAATCGCTTTTGGTAATAAAAAGAAAAATATGACTCCTGTGCGTTAGCACTATCAAGATTAAGACTGCCATCTAGAGTAAAATCATGTATCTGCGCTCCCAGAACAAATCCCGTTTGAGTTTTTAGGTCCCAATTAAATATTAGGCCTAGCTCTAGCTTTGGTGATAATCCAGAGTAGATATAGGCATTGTTTTGATTGTCAATTTCGGTAGAGGAAAGGGCGTTGTAATTAGCTCCAGCCTTTATATGGTAATTCAACCATCCGCTGCTGAGATTTGTTTGTGGCTTAGGATCCACTACTTTTTCTGCTGTTTCTAGATCCTCCATTGTGCTGGCAGTCTTACGCTGATGGGATGGCAAATAGATTGCTTGTCCCACCTCAATGATTTTGGGATTTAGAATTTGTGGATTCATTGCCAAGAGTCGATTAAGAGAGCCATTTTTGGGATAAACGGGCTCACCGATGTGGCTTTGTGCGATTTCGGATAAGCTATCTCCAGGTTGGACATAATAAACTTGAAGGCTATCGTTTGCGAATAGCAAAGAAGTCCATTGGCAAATTATTATAAATAAAATAGCCCTCATGGCTTAATTTTATCATTTTTAATAATATTAAGATAAGTTTTGAGTCTAGTAGGTCACTCCTTTAGTCTTGCAAAAAATATCCAACTTACTATTGGTCTAGTCATATCCCCCCGTAATTTTCGGGAATAACTATCTACAAAGATTGTGTTCGATAACGACTGTCTTTAATGGAATGTATCTTCCTCTAGTCTCTATATTGTAATTCTCCATTAAAAGCGGCTCTTAAACTGTAAAACAATTGGCTCAAGCGATTCTTTTGTTCATTGAATATTGCGTTATCTTCTAAATTTACCCAGGGGTTGGGTCCACTACAGCGGATGATTTGGTGATAGTGCTTTCGAATGGGTCGATACTCCATATGATAGCTCTTGTATTGGATTTCTGCTCTACGCATGTTGGGGCTAAAATTGATGTGAAATGACTGGTATACACGCGGGTTCTCAAACCTTTGGTAGTCTCGAAAGTGAAATTGCCCTTGATGAATATGGAGCCAGCTTGCCGTGGAATCATCATCACTTATGGCAAAGTTGGCTAAGACTTCTTCTTCACCATCATTCACATAGGTTTCGGCATAAAACCACTCATGATTATCTATACATTCTTTACGGCCTTGAATTACGATCTTGCAAGAGCCCAATTGGTATTCCCCCTCAATATGTTGAAAAAAGTTCTGCACTTCTAGGCTTAGATCATTGCCGAGCGGTTCTGTGCAATTTTGCGCCATCAGTAGTTTTGTCCAAATCATCAAAATCCAAATCATCCTTACCTCATTGTTAGTTTCCTCTGCTCGCAAGTCTTGTGCCAATTCTATTAGGCCTCTCTTTTGTGCTAGCCCGAATTTATCTAAAAACTCGGATTTTTATCCAGAAACTTAGAAAGCAAAGCCTAAGCTCCAATATAAGCGGCGTAAAACTTGGCACAACTTTCGCTTTACAGGGCAACGGAACGAAACAGGAGAGATACATGAAACTAAAATATTTAATGCTTGGAGCTATGCTAAGTACAACGGCATATGCTCAGTATCCGGATGCGAATGTAAATTGTGTTCACAAATCAAAAAGGATCCAACAAGCTTCGGCACATGGGGCCGTTAAGCTTTATTTTAATGAAACTTGCGATATTGCCTACGTAGCGCCGCCCGGAGATGCTCTTAAAAGAATCTCAGATGTGCCAGCGTTGCATGAAAGAGTTAGTAGCTGCCCATTGGTTCGTAATTTAACAAATTACTTGGGTGGCCTTGGTGAAAGAATCGAAACTTTACAGCGTATAGAAAAACAAAAAAGACAAGCGGCCGAAGAGGCTATGGTTCGAATTGAGACCTATAAGGATCAGCGAATTGAAAAGTCTGCTAGTTTAAGTGAGTTAACTTATTTATATAGTAATTTAGAGCAAGAGTACCATGCTTTGATAAGTAAAAAGGTGGCCTTACAGGACAAAATTCTAGAATGTAAAAGAGACTGTATTGTTCTTGAAGCGGAGCTATTAGAACTAAACAAAAAAATTCACAACCGCAAGCAAGCTTTACAGGTAAAACAAACGAACATTCGAAAACTGGAATCGGATCTAAGCCGTTTAAATTCATTAATTGCAAGTGAAACCGTGGAATACAACGACAATATGTCTGCGGTGGATGCGATGGCAAAGCAAGTAACGGAATTGCTAAGTAAAATCGATGCTACAAGAGAAAACTTATTGGCCAAATATGGCGGCACTTTTAGTGTTGAGATGGATCTAAAGTGGGATGAATTGGTAAACGACTTGCAAAATACAAATTCTGAACTAGGGGTAGAGTTTAAGAAGTTAAAGATTAATGCCTCTCGAATTTACTTAAATCCGTTTGATGCTGAAAGAAATCTAAAAATTGGTCACATGCTAATTAGTCGTTATGTTCCTGATAGGGTTTTTCAGGTAGTTGGTAGTGAGTCGGCAGGTGAAATAGCAGAGCTTCCAACAGGGCCCAATCTCCTATATTTAAATTCTGTTAGTTTAGATATAAATTTGGGCGGAGTTTGTCCCTTGCTTGATGAGAATAACGAAATTGACCCTACAAAATTGCAAAGTTTAAGATCACTTTTCAACACAGCAGTAGCGTATGACTTTGTAATCAAACAAAATGCTTCTTATAAAATCTCTTATAACTTGGAGCAAAGTCTTCAGGCCATCGTGGCAGAAGTGAAAGACAAAAGGGTATTTCGCTTAAGCGATACGGAAGCTGATAAATACCTAAAAGACTTTAAAGTGATTGCTTTGGATGTTCATGGGCAAGGCGATCGAATGCGCTTTTTAAGGGGTCTAAAAAAGCGGCACTTACGAAACATTGTCGAACAAATTCTGGAGTACGATCAAGACAATCCCAGTACTCAATCTGTATTTTATAGATTGCAACTAACGCCAAGTGAATTGGATCAAAAAGTGAGAGCCGTTCTACAAGAGAATCCATCTATTTTAGTAGAGGAGTCTAATGGCGCTTTATACACACTAGAAAGAGATCAAATTAACTTTAAAGAAGGAGACTAAGCTATGAAGTATTTAATTTTTATTCTATTGATGACAAGACTTGCCTATGCAGAAACCATTTATGAGGTGCCAAACGATAAATCCTCTACGGGTCTTATAAAGGTCGGGTATAGCGAAGACGAAGGAATTACTGTTTACTATCCGGAGTCTTACAAGTCTAAGATTAGTCAGCGGCCGAGCTCATCGTTTTATGTTAGCGAGGCAAGCTGTAACGGCTTGGTAAGAATGAGAGTAGAAGAGATTCAAAATATTGATAGTCTTGCAGAAAGAGAAAGGCAGATTCAAGCACGTCTTACCGACAAAGACCCTTTGGTGAGTTTGGTAGATTATTTTCCGTTTAGCGGTCAAAGATTTTACGACTCCATAGAAAGCCATTTAAAGGGTAAAGGAGTTAGTAAAATTCATTATAAATACCCAGTACCTCGCCCATTGTTTAAGGGCGCAAGATTTGAATTTAAGCCAGGGTCTTTGACAGCGAAATTGGGGATTGCAGATGTTAGCCCCTACATTCGTATGGCGGATGATAACATAAATTCGTACTTGCACTTGGAGACAAGATTTTTGCCGTTAGCTTGTGATTTAGTTAACCGTAAGGTTCAGATCAACATAGATTGGGAAATCTCTTTGATGCCGCATAACAATGAATGGGTCGAAACATTAAGTGAGAACCAAATCTATAAGATATATGACAGTATGAAAAGCAAGCAATCCCTTGTGCCCAGCTCCAAGCTTATTGGTGCAAGTGCAAAAAGCTTTATTCAAGGTGCAATTGCGGGCCAAGCGTATGAGTCAGAGGTTGCCAAATTAAATCAGGACAATATCGGTAACTTTGCCAAGCTAATGAATATGTTATTAGATCGCCATAGCGATAGCTTAGTGGATTTAAGTTCAAACGATTTAGAAGATGTTTACTACCGTATGATGGTTGACCAAACTCGTGCTCTTGAGTTTGAGGGGGTTGCTCATGCGAGGTAAGTTATTTTTATTAGTAGCCATGCTTTTATTACAAGCCTGTGGTGGCGGCTCATCAGGAGGCGGAAATAACCCAGCGCCAGCAAAACAAATTGATTTTGTTCAGCTAAAGCAAGAGCTCAGCGTGCGTTGGCAGCAAGTAAAACCTCATTGTGGTTGCCAAAGTCAAAAAATGAAAGTTTTGGGCGCTCTGTCACAAAGCATTTTAGAAGAAAAGGGCTATCAATTAAGTGCACTTAACAATAGCCAAAACATTAGGGGATTTACTGAATTTATAAGCGAAATAAGGAGAGAACTGTGAAACATACATTACTAATAGGTGCTAGCATTTTAATAAGTGGTTTGAGTGCTAAGGCTTACGAACATTTACCCTACCAATTTGCTCAGTGTCCGGAAGAAAAGAAAATCGTTCATCCTGACAGCACCAATCGTATTGTGCTCTCAAAGGACTGTACAAAAGCTTACGTACTACCGCCAAAAGTTGGAAATATTACCATTCACTCAGGTGTGCAGATGAGAGTTGATAAAAACTCATGTAGCTTTATTACGAACCTTCGTCAGTCCTTAGATTCTAAGGCGGAGTCGCTAAAGATTTTAGATGATATGGCTAAGTACTACTATCAAAAGATGAGTGATAAGGCGAGAGAGGCGGACGTTCTGCAAGACCAAGTCTACTCCATGCAAGAAGATTTGATCGATGCGGAGAACGAAGTCAGCATCATACAGCCTGGAAAAGACGAGCTCATAACAAAGATTAGCGAATTAGAGAAAAAGTTAGAAGATTGCACCCAATTAAATCTTTGCCAAATGTATGACTTGCAACTCGGTAGGGCTAAAAAAGACTTATCTGAAGTGAAGCGAGAAATTGCGGCAGCCCAGGCAAATGCAGAATCGATTCGATCTCGAATTTTGTCGACACAAAAACGCATACAAGATAACCGCGCTAGAATTGATGGTTACCGCACGGAAGTTAGCACCTTAAGCGCGAACTTTGATGATAGTATTACGAGCATTGATAGCATTATCGAGTCGCGAAAAACAAAACTTGGTGCCATCATGTTTGTTGCCTATGATTTGCCGACCGCCGAGCTGGTAAATCAATACAAGGCTTTAAATCGCAATTTAGATATGGTGTTTGATGCGATGCCATTACAAGAGTATAAGTTAGATTATAATATGAACATCACAAATACAGTTAGTGGGGACCACCAAGTTTACATTCCTGCAACCAACGTTCCCGATATGGAGTTTTACCAATCTCCCACGGCTTGGATCTCACCTTCCGGTGAAGCTCAAATTGCACTAAACGAAATAGCGGCATGTTCCTTGATGAACGAGGATGGCAGTGTCGATCTGGCAAAATTAATGGATGCGAAATACTTTAATGCGCAGTTCAAATATCGCTACGATGTGGCTAGTTTGGCAGGCTACTCTGTACATTATAATCTCAAACAGATGTATGAGGTGATTAAGCGATCTGGATCGAGTGGTGGGTTCTTTAGAAAACGTCGCTGGACGAGCATACATCGCAATAGTGAATACAAAGCACTTGTAAGTGTTGATTTTAATAGTGAATCCGTAAAAGGGTTATCCGAAGAGATGAAGCATCAGATTCGTACAGAGGAAAGAAACTTTGCCATTGAAAGGTTATTCCGTGAATTTATGACCATAGCGAATAATGAGGGGCAAATCCCAAGTCCTAGTGTGGAAAGTTCAGGTGAAAATGGTGCTAGTGTTGCAGCCAACGAAATCGGTAAGTGCCCCTATTGGCAATGCCAGGCCGCTTCCGGTGTTCTAAAGATTGCCGATGCAATTTGGGGGAGTACCAAGGCTTCGAATCACTTCAAAGATGAGCGCGAATTTCAGTATGATTTAGAGGTAAATGACCAAAGAATGTTCCGCCAGACGGGTAGTTCGGGGTACAAACATGATATTATGGATTAAGCTTTTGGTATTGGCGGTGCTTTCCTTTTCCCAGGAAAGCCGCCATGTTGAGCTGCAGGCATCTAGCCAAGTAAATTGCGACTACATACTCTACAAATTGGAACAGCAAGGTGGCGATTACGCTCGCCTTGCCGACTTGATGCTTTTGGAAAAAGAACGTTTTCAAAAATGGCAAGAAGCAAGATGGGTGAAGTCTTATCGATATAAACAATACTTAAGACTTTTAGAGGAGTTAGAAGAGATTAGTCTGCTGGTCTATTTTTCTGACTTTCCTTATCTGTCTACTAGAAGTATTGAGATCCAGGCAAGTTGGCCCATAACTTCTAGTTTTGACGCCAGTGAGTCGGATTTTCATTTACCAGGTTATTTGCCTATGTCGCTAGAAAGTTTAGAGACGCTTCGCGGTGTTCAATTTGAGCAAAGAGACCAGGAGCTTTCAATGAATATGCTGGTAAGCCCACTGGATTATTGTCTTCAGCCACAAGTTGTTGTCTTGGGGGCTAATGGAGAGTCGCTGCTAGCAAACTAGGTGTTTAGGCTAGAGTAGGTAGCAGCTGATTCCTTTAAATTTACCGATGGCCCCCTGGGCCCATTTCATTAGCCCGTTGTCATCATGCCACTAGCTACACCAGTGACTGTCTCTCGTAACAGGACTGTGTCCTTAGATTTTAATGCCTGAACCTCTAGTACGTTTAATGGATAGATCATTGTTGAGCGCAAACGTATACTTTGTTCTAGCCAAGGATTGACCCATAAAATAGTATCTTTACCTGTAATCTCCTTTAAAAACTTTAGTGTCAATTCATACTCTTGACGAAAAAACTCCAGGTAGGATTGCGACTCCGCTGCTGGTAAGCTTGAATTTTCAAGGAAAAAACCCCAAACCGAAAGATCTACTTTGGCTAAGGTAAATGCCAACACATTCATAAAGGAGCTGAACAATCGACTCTCTTTATAGGCACGCTTCAGAGCTTGTTTTTCTGCATTTGAAGATGCCTGCCAAACACTACCCATTCCCCACCAAACAGGGAAGTGGCTTCGAGTCTGTGTCCAACATAAAACCCATGGAATAGCTCGCAAACTACCAAGATTTAATCCAGCTTTTCTTTTGGAAGGGCGTGAGCCTATTTTTAATTGATCCAAATAGGGGTAAGGAGTTGCTACCTGCACCATATGCATGAATTTTTCATCTTCTACACACTTTAAATATTCTTGCCGCACTTTTTCCGAAAAATCTCTTAAAGCTGTCATAGATCTTTTTTGCGGATGATCCGAGGTCGAAAGACTTACGCCTGCATGAATCTTTTGTATCTGCCGTTGCAGAATTTCAGGCGTAGAGAAGGTGCGGTAGATCATCTCGCCTTGAATGGTAGCCTTAAATCTTTTTCTGGCAGAAGCAGGCCACCAAGAAATTTGGTCCTTAATCGAGCCTCCTCCTCTTTCGACACTACCTCCTGAGCCATGAAAAAATATAGGTATTAGGCCCTCCGACTTTATCAAGCGATCCATCTTTTTTAAGGTTTGTTGAATGATGCTGCGGCTGAATAAAGCACCGCTCTCTTTGGCGGAATCAGAGTAACCCAACATAATCTCTAGCTTCTTATCCCATTTGCCATGAAAGGCTTTGCTAAGCTCTTTGTTCTTTAAAAATCCTGCTGTGATTTCTTCACAGTTTTCTAGCGCTTGTTTTGTTTCGTACAAAGGCACAATCGGTATGGCCAATCCTCCCATATACTTTTTCATTAGCTTTGAGGCATTCAGTACATCATCTGCGGACTCGCACATGCTAATGACAAGACCTCGAGCATACCATACAGCTTTACCTCCCTCGGCGAGCTCCCTTAACTGGCTTAGCATCCCATTAATCGCTAAGTCAGGATTACTTAGGGCTTTCCGCATTACGGCAGAATCTTCTCTTAACTCTAACGGAACCACCAGGCCTGGAAATACTTTTAACAAGGTATCTAGTCGTTCGAGCTCAGGTGCAGCCAAGCCAACGTTTTTTTCATATTGTTTTTTTACTTCAGTTAGATGCTTGTATAAAATACTAAGTTTTTTACCATCTTGATGGCCTATTTTTTTTAGTTCCGAAACTTCGCTATGAAGATCTTTGAGCCGACTTCCCAATTGAGCAAGAGGCTCGGACTGAATGTCTAAATTATTGTATATAGCGAGGCTATTTTTTATATAGGACTTTGCTGTATGAACTAACATTTTACGTGAAGACTGAAGGGAGGCTAACATGACCGATTTATCAATGCCCGGATGGCCATCTTTGTCCCCTCCAACCCAAGAGCGAATGTAAACAGGCTGGTGCCTATCGTAATAGCTACATAGCACTTGAATGTTCGCATCTTTTAATAAGGTAGAATAAATATAATCGGCCTCATCTTGTACTGTGGGACTTTTTGACTTCGAGATCATGGTTTTCATCATCAATAAAATCAAATGACGAACTTCCTTCTCTTCAAAATTAGATAATTTTTTATTTTTTAATCTTTTGCGAAATAAAATCATTATCTGGTCTACTAAGTGAATGAATTTAGGACTTCTAGCCTCTGTAGGATGCGCTGTTAAAACAAATATAATGGGTTTTTTGGGCTTCACATTTTGCTCTTTGCTGTCTTTGATTTGCAGCCGGTAACTTCGGTAGGTGTTTTCACAGGCATTAATCAGTTCTAAACTTACGGCAAAAGAATGGGCAATGGCTAATTGCTCCTTGGCATCATATTTTGATAAACGATTTGATATTTTATTATGTGCTTCTAGCTTTTTCTTAATAGAAGCTCGACGTAGATCTTTATATTCTTGGCGTATCCGCTCTACTTCGCTATAAACTCTAGGACCATATTCAATCCTGGTTGCCTCACCCAGGACTTTTAACGCATAGCTCACTAAGTTCGTAAGTTCTTTTGGTAATTTCTTATCTATTATTTGTGACATTCTCAAAATATGCGATAAGAGACTTATTAGTGCAAACGTTAAAGTCCTCAAGGCATTAAATGGCCGCATGTTTCTTCGCATATTAAGAGGCAACAAAGGAGATGCGAAATGACGAGTTCAAAAAACATCAAAGTTATCGGAGCCTCTTGG
This sequence comes from Bdellovibrionaceae bacterium UBA3535, assembly GCA_002376845.1. Classification (GTDB taxonomy): domain Bacteria; phylum Bdellovibrionota; class Bdellovibrionia; order Bdellovibrionales; family UBA840; genus UBA3535. The sequence goes on from DFOS01000015.1 coordinate 25,591, forward strand.
CGAGATAGTTAGAGGTCTTAGAGAATATAAAGGCTATCTTAGATCGATTTAGTCGATGCCTTTGGATTTTTCAAAAATATTGGTGCTATTGAAAAATGCACTCGCGGATAAAAATCTAATAAATCTACGTTCTAATATCTAAAGCAATATTTGGTGCAATAAAATCGAAGTATTTATATAAATGTTCATTATAGATTTGTAGGAAGATTTGCATTTCTTGATCTGTCCATTTTTCAAAAAAGAAATTCACTCTACTATTTTCTATCGAAAAATCATTTTTTCTTAAGTAAAGATCTAATTCACGTTTTGCTTCATGCAAAAATGTATCTCGATACTCTCTTTTCAAGCGTGCTGTGAAGGCATAAAACTCACGATGCATTTTACTGTTTTTAGACGCATTACTTTCAATCACCAAAATAAGAGAGTTTGGCTTTTGCAAGTTTACTGCGTAGTGAATGGATTGTGTATCAAGGGTAAAATTTCGAAAAGGGAATCTGGATCTATATTCTACCAGATATGCCACTGATGGCTCTACCCCCATTTGTTTGTATAACACGAGTTCTTTGGTTTCTAGGCCAGGAACGCGTTCTTCTAGAAAAGAAGCGGCCTGCTTAGCAGCTTCTAGATAAGAGGTAGATCCTTGGCTAAAAAGTGGCTTGCATTCTGCCGAATGCAAAAAGAAGCTCATAAATAGCGCGGTAAACACATACATAATCTCTGAATATTAATATAGAAGCTGCTGAAAATAAAAGAAGATTTCTTAGTGGGTAATCACTACATAATATGTATAAAATCAATAGGATATGTATTGTTTCTAACAAATAAATTTATTCTGACGGGCTAGCGGATAGAGCTCTGCAGTTCAGCGAGCGTTTTTTTGAACTGGGTTTTCTTTTATATTTATCACAGTGAAAAGTGATATTAAAAGTTTCTTCGCTAAAATTATTGCGTATTAAATCAAGCTGTAACTGCTTAGACACTTTTTCATTTAAATAAACTTCATTTGTAAAAACATGCCCCTGCTTTTTAGTTAGGCTGGCAGATAGGTATAAAGGTGTAAGTACGAAAATAAACAGCACATAGTACTTCATTAGTTGGCTCCTTGGCTAGATCTTGAATTGGCTTTGATTGTCTCGGAACTTATGGTTTTTGTAGAACCATCGGTAAAACAACTTTCCATAGAAATGTTATCACAGGAATCTTTAGTTGTAAGGCAAGAGGCCTCAAAAACCCCTTTTTCAATTAAGGTTTCATCCAAATAAAAATCATTCGTACAGGTGACGCTGCCTGAGCAAAGAATTTTTCCTGAGTTTGAGCCGCAAACATTTTTACTTCGGCCGCTTCCGCAAGTTATTTCTACTGAGGTGCGTGAGGTCCAAATGCAAGAGGAGTCGGGTGATCCTGGCTTTGCTTGTGCTGTATTATTGTAAGCCCCTGCATCTTTGCAAGCTAAAGATCTAGCTTTGCTAGCGATTAGTGACTCACATTTTTTAATAGCATTGGCATACTTAGCATTGCATTCTGGGTCTTTATTTCCAAAAAACATTTGTGAATAACAACCGCCCATACAAACTGCAGAAACACCAGCGCCACATTTTGGCCAAGCAGAGTCCGATTGAATTTTGTCCAATAATGTATCTAATTGGCACCCGCTAAAACGTTCTTTTATTAAGTGATTGGCATAAGTGTCGTTGCACCTAGCTTGCGCTTTTATAGCAAGTTGAAATGTAGCAATAAAAGCAATAAAAAGTATAGAAAATTTCATCTATCCCCCAAAGTGTATATATTCAATATTATGAATATTATTGTGAGTTCGATAGGATTAACCAAGATAACTAGGCCTTGGAATGGCTACTCCTCGATTGCCCTCGCACGATATCTTATCTAAAATCTATTTAGATGAGACCTAAAAAACGGAAAAAAATCAGATTTAGCAAAATCATGTCCAAAGTACAATTTGATAAGGGCGCATTACAAATCCAGCAATTGCAAGGGCTCGCTCTGGTATTGATGGGCGTTTTTCTTGGAGTTTTAATCTGGCTAATAATAGAACGGGGAGCGCATATGCCGCTGCTAATTCAGTTGGGGATAGGGCTGGCTGTGATAATTTTATTATGGGGCCTCTATGATGTTGCCACAACAAAAGTGCAACTTATCTATCAGCCGCAAAATGACCTTCTCAGACTTAAAGCACAGAGAAGAGGATTTCGTCTTCATTATAATGGTAGTGCCAAGGAGCGCTTATTTTTATCCGTACAAAAGCAAATGACAGGTAAGAGCAATATTCAACGTTTTATGGTGCAATTAAGCTACGAGGATAATCGGTGCCATATACCCTTTGTGCTGGAAGGAAACTTTCATAATCAAGCAGAGGCTGCGCAGGAGCTTCAAAATTGGCAACAAAAATTAAAAATCTAACTAGGAATTGCTTATGTAACTTGGCTACGTAATGCTAAGAGCTAATATCGGCAATACTATATTGCCATACAAAATACACCGTATTTACTAAGGAATTACGATGATTTATTTGATCGTGGGATCAACCGGAGCAGGAAAAACCACTTATGCACGAAAAATAGCACAAGAGCTACCGGCTGTGGTGTATTCCATAGATGAGTGGATGAGGGATTTATATGGCGCGGATATGCCGGAGGATCCAAAGCCCCAGTGGTTTTATGACAATCAAAAATGGTACACTGAGCGCATTGCGAGGTGCGAGAAGCTGATTCAGCATCTTAGTTTGCAGCGAGCTGCGATTGGTCAGGCCAGTCTTCTAGATTTAGGCTTCACTACCAAAGAACATCGCTTGCAGTGGATTCGTTTTTTTAAAGAACAAGGTATCGAGGTCCACACACATTTTTTGGACGTGCCAGTTCCAGTGAGAAAAAGCCGAGTAGAAAAAAGAAACTCCTCCAAAGGAGATACTTTTGTTATGACCGTGGATGATAGTCTATTTGAATATATGGAGAGTATATTTGAGCCGCCGTCGGAAAATGAGGGAGCCAAATTAATCTTGATACAGCAATAGGCTAAAGGATGTGTATGCGCTTATTGAAAGAAAAAATGAATGGATAGCCAGCCAAGGCTCATGACAACACTTACGCCAATTAGATTTAATAGAATTCCCGCTCTCATCATATCCTTAACACGGATCATATTCGTACCAAATACAATGGCATTGGGCGGAGTGGATACCGGCATGCTAAATGCCATGCTAGCACATATAGCGGTAATCATTCCGACAACAATGGGGGAAAGATGGGTCTTTACTCCTAGCTCCATAAAAACCGGTAGTGCAACCACGCAAAGGGCAACATTGCTCATGATTTCGGTAAGAAATAGGCTTGCCAAGGCAAGAACAAAAACTAGAACGTATGGGCTGCCCATATCAAAGTTGGCCAGATAAGTTGCCGTCATTTCAATTAAGCCGACCTGCTTTAAGGCTCCGGCCATGGCCATGCCACCACCAAAAAGCAAAATAATATTCCATGGTAGGTGAGCGATATCTTTGCTGCCTAGAACTGCGGTAAAGTCCTTTGTATTGGTAGGTAGCAAAAATAATAAAATAGCTCCTGTGATGGCTATGGAGGTGTCATTTAAAAACTTCGTATCTAATAGATAATGAATGCTGCCTTTAAAGATCCATAAAAAAGCTACCAAGCAGAAAACAACAAGAGTTATCTTTTGCTGCCGATTAAGAGGTCCAAGACTTTTTACTTGTGCTTTTGCAAATTTACGAAAACGTTGATCTATTGGAACATTGTAGTGAAAAATACGGCGAAGCAAAAAAAATTGTAGACCTAAAACCACTATACCGATGGGACTAACGGCCATCATCCAGCGCCAAAAATCAATTTCTATATTATAGATTTCTTCTAAAAAACCTAGGAGTACCACATTCGGAGGCGTGCCAACCGGAGTGAATATGCCTCCCATATTCGCGGAATAAGCGATCGTTAAAAAGAGGACGATACTAAAAGTTTTAAGTGTAGTTTTTTGATTCTCAGCAAGTTGCTTTGTCAAAAAGTCTACCACCGACAAGGCAATGGGGACCATCATTACAGTGGTAGCGGTATTGCTGATCCACATGCTTAAAAAGCTAGTGGCAATCATAAACCCCAAAATAATGCCCCCATCGGAGCGGCCGGTAACTTTTAAAATATTTAGTGCAATTCGCTCATTCAGCAAAGTTTTTTCCAGTCCGCGAGCAATGACAAAGCCACCCAAAAAAAGATAAATCGTTGGGTTGGCATAGGCGGAGGCCACCAATTTTAGTTCCATCACTCCGGTCAGCGGCAGATAAACTAAAGGCAAAAGTGCGGTAATACCTAGAGGCATAACCTCTAGAACCCACCACATAACCATCCATAACATAAGGCTTAAGGCCACTTGTGATGCTGTGGGCTCAAAAAGCAGTAAGGCCGCCGCACCTAGGGGTGGGATAAGCAAGCTAAGCCAGTTTCTCATAGCAGGCATTATGCACTGATGCTAGATGATGACAAGGGGAAAGAGGGGGCATGTTTTTGCTTTATCAAAGTTTGAATTCATATTATAAAGCAAAGAAACTTTTTCTGGGGTTAAGATGGATTGGCAAGTATTTTTGACAACATTTACTATGATTTTTATAGCGGAAATGGGAGATAAAACACAATTTGCGGCATTAGCGGCTTCGGCTGGATCAAAATCTACTTTGTCGGTTATGCTTGCTGTGGTTTTGGCATTAAGCATTGCAGGTATGCTTGGGGTTGTTGCCGGAAAGTTCCTGGGCACTATGTTGAACCCTCAATATATTAAATGGCTAAGTGGTTCCTTATTTATAGGTATTGGTGTTTGGATATTGCTTGCAAAGTAGCATTTAAATTATTTTTTGATTAACCAATATACGCTTGATTAGGTTTTATTAGAAGGAAATGACTACAATACTTTCTAAATAGTATTTTTAAGTACTTAAAGATACGATCAAAGTAACTAACTACACGAAAAGGGAGCACTTAATATGATGACCATTGGGCTGATTGTGACAAGTTTATTCGGGCTTCTTTTTGTCTTGCAGGAAAAGATGATTTTTTTTCCAGAGAAGCTGCCACAAGACTATCAATTTCACTTTGCATCTGCCTTTGAAGAAATCGTGGTCTCATCAAAAGACGGTACAAAGCTGCACTCTTTGTATTTCCCCTTAGATTCTGCCAAGGCATTGGTGGTTTATTTTCATGGGAATGCCGGCAGTCTGCGCGGCTGGGGCGCCGTTGCAGAGGAGTTCTTACAGCATGGCTACGCAGTTTTGGTTACCGACTACCGGGGATATGGCAAAAGTGAAGGTAAAATCTCTAAGGAAAGACATTTGTATGAGGATGCAGACGCCATTTATCAATATGCCAAAAGCATATATCCAGAAGAGAAGATTCTTCTTTATGGCACCTCCTTAGGAACAGGAATTGCTGCTTATCTTGCAAGTAGCAATCAGCCAGGAAGATTGATACTGCAAAGCCCTTACTATAGCTTTCAAGATCTTGCAAAAACGCTCTACCCCTTGGCTCCAAGATTTTTGTTGCGTTACAACTTACCTGTACACAAGTATCTGGCTAAGGCAAACATGCCCATTCATATTGTCCACGGCACGGAAGATAAAATCATTCCCATTGCACAAAGTGAAAAGCTAAAAGCAGAATTTCCAGACATTGACTTTGTTCGCGTGCCAGGGGGTGGGCATAATAACCTATCTAGCTGGCTCCCAGATCTATAAGTGCAATGGCATGTCGATGGAAACATTATTTATTAGAATTTCTCTAGCAATCTTTTTGTCGATCTAGTACTAAATGAAGTCATATGATTTTATTCGGCGCTCATCAAATTGCAAAATCCTTTGGTTCACAATTTCTTTTTCGTGATTTGACATTTTCAATAGAAAAGGGGGAGAGGATTGGTTTGATTGGACCAAACGGCGCAGGCAAATCCACGCTGTTAAAAATTATTGCAGGTTTAGAAGATATTGATGAAGGCCGTTTGGCGAAATCAAAAAATCTAAAGATAGGATATTTGGAACAGGTACCAGAATTTGAACAAGGTGCCAGCATTGTAGATAGCGTAATGGAGGGCGCTAAGGATCAGCATGATTGGGAGGAGATGGCCCGCGCACAAGAGTATATGTCAAAATTGAGTCTTAGCGAATTTGATCAGAATGCATCGGTTGCAAGTTTATCAGGTGGGTGGAAAAAAAGAGTCGCTTTAGCAAGAGAGTTGGTTCGTCAGCCAGAGCTTTTATTGTTAGACGAGCCCACAAACCATCTTGATGTCGATAGCATATTATGGTTAGAAGAGTTCATTGCAAAATCCGCTATCACCACTCTTACGATTACACACGACCGTGTTTTCCTGCAAAAAGTTTCCAATCGAATTATAGAGCTAGATAAGCGTCATCCTAAAGGACTTCTAAGTGTGAATGGAGATTATCTAGCGTTCTTAGAAAGTCGGCAGGATTTACTTGCAGCTCAGGAGCAGCAAGAAACTAAATTAAAAAATACTTTACGGCGAGAAACGGAATGGCTTCGCCGTGGGCCCAAAGCGAGGACTACCAAATCCCGTGCTAGAATCAAAGATGCAGAAAATTTGAAGGACAAGGTGGAAGATTTAAGTCAGCGAAATAGAACCGATAAAGTTCGACTTGATTTTCAGTCTACCAATCGGTCGCCGAAAAAGCTGATTGAGGCCAAGGGAATTTCTAAAAGCTATGATGGGAAACTTGTAATTCCAGAAACCAATTTGTTAATTACCCCCAAAACGCGGCTCGGCTTGATGGGGGAGAATGGTTGTGGAAAATCGACCTTGATTCGTCTTTTGACAAAATCCGAAGAAAGTGACACGGGCGAGGTAATCCACTCCGAAAAAATTCAAGTTTCTTATTTTGAGCAAAACCGTGAAACTCTAGACCCTACTATTAGCGGCATCAAAACGGTTTGCCCGGAAGGAGATAAGGTACATTTTGCTGGACAAGATGTGCATATTAAATCCTATCTTGCTCGTTTTTTATTTCAGCACGAACAAATGCAAAAAGAAGTGGGCAAATTATCTGGGGGCGAACAGAGTCGCCTGCTATTGGCAAAGCTCATGCTTACGAAGGCCAATGTTTTGGTGCTAGATGAGCCCACCAATGATCTTGATATGGCTACGTTGGATGTCTTGGGTGAGGTTTTACGCGATTTTCGAGGAGCGATTATATTGGTAACCCATGATCGTTATTTTCTGGATCAAATGACCAATCAAATATTAGCCTTTGGCATCAATGCAAATGGGCAGAAGTCACTAGAAATGATGAGCGGGCTAGATCAGTGGGAGGCATGGTATGCCGAGCAGGAGCAGCTTAAAAAAGATTTACTTTCAGAGAACAACAAAAGCAAAAGTAAATCTAAGTCTGATCAAAAGAAACGAAAGCTTTCCTACAAAGAGCAGCGTGAGCTAGATCTAATGGAAGATAGTATTGCTAAGGCAGAAAAACGTCTACAATTGCTCGAGGAAGAGTCGCGATTGCCCGAGGTAATTAGTGATGCAAAAAAGCTGGAGGCGTTAAGCAAAGATATGGCTACTGCCCAAGCAGAAGTGGATCGCTTGTATGCTAGGTGGGAAGAGCTATTATCCATTTAGTCGCTTGCTGTATTTCTTTTGAAACGGCACCAGTCGATTTGCTGTTTTTTGCCGCCATCATAGGCGTAGGCGAGATCATTCTTAATTAAAAATTCGGACAGATTTTTTCCATCCACAATCACGTCCGCAACAATGCGAAAGTATTTACCTCTCTCGATATTTTTAAGATCAATTCTTTTGGCTTTTTTTAATAAATTTCCTACCAATTGTTTTGCATTCTGCGCTTGTCTTTTTTCACAAGAGTTTTTAGTTCGAATCTCTGGTGCATCGATTCCGCGAACGCGGATGTTGACCTTTTCTCCTATCAAAGGGTGAACAGACGGTATATTAAAGGTCACGGTGTCCGCATCGTAATTTTTAATATATTGTACGCAAGCAAAGCTATTAGCAGAATGCTGGCAGGCATCTTCCGCTTGTAATAACAAGAGGCTTAATAGAGTCATAATCATATAATAGAATCGGTAAATGTAGGGAAAAATTTAATTGTATCGTTTTGATCCGATAATAGATGTCTTTTAAAGCTAGCGAATCTGTCTTAGACGAATACAAACACGATGCTGGTTGCGGCGTGGATCATAATAAAAATCATTAACATAGCTTAACTTCACAGGCTTGGTTCGCTCAAAATACAAACGAAACATCTTAGCACCTTGGCGGTAAGGAATGGTGGCAGTTAAAAGATCTGGCTTGGCTTTTACTGTTCGCTTCTTTTCGGATAGGTTTAACTCAGGCTGTAAATAATATTTTTTACCCGACACATCGATGACCGCATAATGCATCAAGGGATGACGGTAGTTATTTTTATAGCCAATTTCTATGGCCGTAAAACCACAGCGCTCTCCTGTTCGGCTGTCAACGCCCTCGTAGTAAGAGTAAGTATCATTAGCGAAAGTAAAATTAAGCACAAAAAGAATTAAAGTTAACATGCAATACCATTATGGTTGTTAAAGCTCTTATTGTCAGCCCCCTAGAACCATAGGACTTCCTGCGTCAGTAAGGGGCCTTAGGATAAAACTTATTCTTTATCCATCTGCAAAGTACAACCAGGCCAATCAGGGCAAATGTAATGGCTGTTACTTGCATCACTAGAGAATCATTCAGGCTAATACCAAAAAATCGCTCCACTGCAAAAGTAATAAATGAATGGGGAAGGTCCTGGTAGCCTCTAGCCCAAAGAATTTGGTAGTGCCAGTCCGTCAGAAAACAATATCCCCACCCATAAAAGTATCCAATCACCAGCCAACTAAAAAGTGTCATGGAATACAAAATCAAATGGGCCTTTTGCGTTTTCGGCCATAACCAAGCAGTCAAATTAAATAGAATTATGACTATATGGAGCGTGGTTAAGAGAATGTCGAAAAAAAGAAGTAACACGACCCATTGTAGCGACTTCTTGTAGAAATGAAAAGCCAATAGGAGGGTTTAGCGCCTGTCAAACTTAGAGCAAAAGCCATTGAATCTTCCTGGGTTTTCATATAATTTGTGCGCATTAGGAGGTAGCTATGAAGGAACTTAATAGTGACAACTTAGGCGATGTAATAAAAGAAAATGATAGAGTTTTGGTACAGTACGGAGCTAGTTGGTGTGGTAGTTGCCGCATGGTAAAGCCAAAGTTTCAAAGCCTCTCAGAAAAAACAGATGGTGTGGCTTTCTATTATGTAGATGCAGAAAAATATCCAGAGTCTCGAAAGCTTGCGGATGTCAGCAATTTGCCAACGTTCGCTCTTTTTGAAGGGGGAGAGTTCAAGTCTCAGGTAATTGGCACTAAATTTGAAAAAGTGGAGGCTTTAATCAATGCGTCTACCAGTAATTAAGGGCTTTGTTATAATCATCGAAAATTCAGGTGAAGAAAAAATCGAAAACGCCATTCAGGTACTGGAGGCGACATCGGAAATACGTGGTTTTAAGGAAGAAGAATTAGAGGTGATAGGTGAGCTATTAAGCAATATGTTTGGAGCACTTGAGGTGTCCAAGGATATTGCCTCTGGTACGCCAAGCACAGAAGCTCATAATAATTTTATGAAGCGTGTGATGGGTTCCATTGATAAGTAATGCCATCACCCATTAGTTTTTAGGGCATCCAGATTCAAGTCCAATAGTTCCCCCATCCAAATGGCATGTTCGGTATGATCTTTAAAGTCATCACCCGTAACTGGGTGGGTGAAAACCGTCAGCCCGCGCCGGTTTTTCATCAGATAAGGCATTACACGGCCGAACTTATTGGGTTCGTATTTTATTTGCACGCTCCAGCGCGGATGCGGGCCCACGTTTTTATCCCAAAAGCGTCCAATTTGCACATCAAATTTTTCTTGAATCCTATGGCACAATTCCTCTGCAATTTCTCTTGTATTCTCATCAAAATATATATGTGAATGGTATTCGCTGGTAGTTGCCATATAAGCCCCCAATAATAGGTTGGCATTCAAATAGGAAATTTTCTAGTGAAAAGAAGTCTGGACATAGGCTGCGATGCTGAAAAATTGTCTCTAAGCACTGTCTCATATTTGGTCATTGGTCTTACACATGCTAGTTTGCAGTGTCACGTGTCTTAGAATTGTATATGTATAACGGGTGCTAAGGTCTGTCTTGTAATTGGTCTTTGAGGCAATGCATTTACAAAGTCTAGCTTGCAAATTATCTGTGTAATCCTAGTAAGTTGCCTTCATAATAATGGATTAATAAAAAACCAAGTATTTAGAAATATACTTTCTAACTAGATATTCATTTGCTTAAATATATTGAATAGTTTGATTAAAATGAATGAATAAAAAAAGCATTGAGCATGCTTCGGTTCTGATTGTCGAAACAAATTAGGCAGTGTTATACTAAGATAAGAAATTAAACTTAAATCTATTAACATCAACAAAGGGATTAAAATGAAAAAAAGCATAGCATTTTTTGTTGTGACTGTGGCAGGACTTGCTGTAGTTGCTTGTTCGAGTATGGGTGGGAAAACGGCTCCTGTTGGAGATGTTTTTACAAAGGAAAAGCAGGCAGAACTTACCCCTGATAGGGCCTTAGAGCTTTTAAAAGAGGGTAACGAGCGATTTGTAAACAACGATATGACGGTGAGAAACCATAATTCGCAAGTGCGCAAAGCTGTTAGTGGGCAATATCCCAAGGCAATTGTTTTAAGTTGTGTGGATAGCCGGGTGCCAGTAGAAGATGTTTTTGATCGAGGAATAGGGGATGTTTTTGTTGCCCGTGTTGCAGGTAATTTTGTCAATGAAGACATTCTGGGCAGCATGGAGTTTGCAACCAAAGTAGCAGGCTCTAAACTAATTGTGGTTATGGGACATGAGCACTGCGGAGCAGTTAAAGCCGCAGTAGATGGTGTGAAGCTAGGAAACATCACTTCTTTGGTGAATAGCATTAAGCCAGCTGTTAGAATGACAAGTTCCTTTGAAGGAGAGAAATCCTCCAAAAACCCCGAGTATGTAAGCGCAGTCTGCAAGAATAATGTTAAAAATACGATTTCTCAGATTCGCAAACGCTCGAAAATCATTCGTGATCTAGAAAAGGGTGGCGATATTAAAATCGTTGGTGCCATGTATGATATGGATACGGGCCGCGTAGACTTTTACTAAAAACTATACCGGCACGAATTGGGGGTTTATTAAATTTCCAATTCTAATTTAAGATTCATTAGGGGGCCTGTTGGCCCCCTTTTTTACAAGCGTTCACAAAATTAAAAAACAGCGATCTTGCATCCTTTCTGTGTATTAAAAATTCAGGATGAAACTGCACCCCAATTATATAATTATTTTTCTGATGCTCGATAGATTGAACGATACCGTTGGATTCTTTCGAGGTGATCTTAAGATCCATTCCTAACTTATCAATGGACTGAGTGTGCATACTATTAACTTTGGCAACCGTGCTTTTAAAGGCTCTATGTAATTTAGAGTCTTTGTTGATGATTATTTTTTTTCGAAAGAAAATTTTTGCCAGTAAGCTAGAGGGGTAATTCGCATTCTCATATACTTTTTCAATGTCAGTAAAAAGGCTTCCGCCTTCGAATACATTCAATAGTTGAGCGCCTCGGCATATGCATAACATAGGGATATCAGTCAGTTTCGCCAATTTGATCAAATCAATTTCAAGTTTGTCCCGTTCCTTGTCGTATCGATAGTCTGTCTTTATATCATTACTATCGAACCATTGAGGCATAACATCCGTTCCGCCGGCCAATACAAGGCCTTGTATTTTGCCATCAATGTTTGGCTTTGCGGGTGTAATATTAATGGGTTTTGCTCCAGCAAGGAATAGGGCAAGGCGTATTGCCAGGTTTTGCGTATAGCCCCCATTTCTAGGTTTGCTAACAGCAATAATAGGTCGGTTCATTGGCGGATTCTTTCCACATAGTTGTTTAGTTCAATGAGTTTTGTAGACGAGTGGAACTCAATGCTTTTGGATAGGCTATTCTTATGAAAATCGCATAGCTCTTGAAATAGTTCGTGGCTTGCTAATTTTTCTACTAAAAGCCATCTTTGCCATTCTATTTGTATATCCCATGATTTCATGCTGATTTGGCAATTGGGCAAGCGGTAATGATAGGTTGGGCGTGATTTTACGAGCTCATCCTTTACAGTGTTTCGCACGCGTTGTTTATCTAGATGCATAAATAGCGGCAATAAATCCAAACTTCTATTTCTTGTGGGATTGTAGTCCAAATAGTCATCGATCAATTTCTCCTGATTCGGAGAGTAATCTTCAGAAAAAATCAATCGTTGGTACTTTTTAGGAAAGTCCCCAGCAAAAGAAGTTAATATGCGGGTAGTATCAATTTGAATTTGTGCCTTCAGCCAGTCGGATAAAATTAGAAATGATTTGAATTCATTTAAAATTTTTTCTGTTTCAAAGCTTTGCAATTCTGGATTTAGTTGCGCTCCAAAGGCAAAGCGAAACGACTCGGTGCTGCCCTTTGCCCCGTTTTTTGCCAATGTTGTATGGAGCTTCGATACTTCATTGATTTTATCCACGGCAATGGGTGGGCAAACCAATTCCGTGGGAACAATTTCTCTATAAGCACTTTCAAGAAATTTTTTTAGCCAGCCTTCGTAGTCGGCTTCCTTTTTTTGCTGATTTTCTTTCGATGCTTCGGATAGCTTTTTTATGAACTTGGCATCTGTTTCAGCTTGGAAGTCCCCTAAATCACTATGGATTTTTACGCAGTCCTCTGTGATCTCCTCGATTTTCCCATTCAGTTCTTTGGCAACTATTTCGGCACTTTCTCTAGCAGATAGTCCGTAATATTCTAGTTCAATGCCGATTTTTCTTTGTTCCTTCGTCATAAATATCCTTGTGCCAACTAAGATAGCACAAAATCATAATAGAATATAGACGCAACTCTCTAGACTCTTTTTGTGTAATTATGGCAAACGAAAGATTTATACATTTGCTAGCTACCCATTTTTAAGAACTATAGAATATTGAGCTTGTCGTGACATTAAAAGTAAAAAGCATTAAGCACTAAATATGAAGAAAAAATATCATTTCCATCACTTGTTTTATTTCATCCGTTTGCTATTGCTATCGATTTTTCTGACAGCCTGTGGTCACTCTGACTGGCGCACAGCGGATCGCAGCAGTGCGGGAATAGCTCCACTGCCACAAAAAGAAAAGCGGGCGATCGTTCAAGTCTATGTAGCACGAACTTTTAACTGGCATAAATATCTAGCGGTTCACTCATGGATTGCTTTCAAGGAACATGGTGCAGAAGCATATGAGGTATACCATGTAGTAGGTTGGCAGGTTCGTAATGGAGGAAGTGCCATTCGCGGCGGCGAGGATATTCCTGATAGAAAGTGGTATGGAAGTATGCCTGTGATAATTAACGAACTTGTCGGTGAAAAAGCGGAAAGAGCCATTCCTAAGATCCGTGAGGTCATTCAAGACTATCCTTATCAAAAGTTTTACCGAATGTTTCCAGGTCCCAATAGCAATACATTTGTTTCACATATAATTCGCAGCGTAGATGACCTGCAGGTCGAGCTTCCGCCAAACGCTGTGGGTAAAGACTGGATTGGCGAAGGAGATCTTTTTGCTTATTCTGAATCGGGCACGGGGGTGCAGGCTTCAATTTTTGGTTTACTAGGCCTGACTTTGGGGCTTGCAGAAGGAATCGAAGTCAATTTACTTGGCTTAAGTTTCGGCCTTGATATCTTGCGGCCTGCTATAAAATTACCGGGGATTGGTCGATTGGGCATGAAAGATGCGGCAGTGCCCTTTTAGGTGAGCGCTTTGTTTTTTATTTGTATAAGCTTAAGCATGCAACTATCTTTAATTTGAAAAGGTGAACCTAGGAGACAGATGGAAGTGCTTGTAGATTTTTATAAAAATTTATACCGGCAAGGGCCAGGCAGTGATGATATAACGAAAAAGGCCATCAGCCTTACGGGCAAAATGTCTCAGAAAAACCTAAAAGTTGCCGACATTGGTTGTGGTAGTGGGGCGTCCACGACGATTTTGGCACAAAATCTAGATGCAGAAATTCTGGCCATTGATCTTTTTCCAGACTTTTTAGAGGTCCTCAAATCTAGAGCTGAAAAACAAGGCCTATCCAATAAAATTACGACAATGGTAGCTTCTATGGAGGATCTGCCCATTCCGCCCCACAGCTTCGATATTATTTGGTCGGAGGGCGCCATTTACAATATGGGTTTTGAAAAAGGCATTCACTACTGGAAGCAATTTTTAAAAGAGGGTGGAGTGCTCGCAGTATCAGAAATAACATGGCTTACAAACTCGCGCCCACAAGAAATAGAGACATATTGGCAGAAGGCATATCCCGGGATTGATACTGCGCAAGAGAAAATTCAACAACTGGAGTCAGCTGGCTACAAAATGTTGGCTGATTTTAGTCTGCCAAAAAGCTGCTGGTTGGACAATTACTACGCCGAAATCGAGAGTAGCGATGAAAGTTTCTTGGAGAAATACAATTTTTCTCAGGAGGCCAAGGAAGTTGTCGATAGTGAAAAAACAGAAGTCATGTTGTATAAAAAATTTGGCGATTACTATTCCTATGGTTTTTATATTGCGGAATTGCCTAAGTGAGGACCGAAAATAAACGAGCCTTATTCTATTAGGAAAGAGTTTTATTATATGCTATTTATTTCATGAGGTATATGGTGCTAAAGTTTTCTATTATTTTTTTTATAGTATTTCCTAAACTGGCTTCAGCTAGCTTTGATATAGTATTCGAAACCGGAGCCCTGTGGCAGCAGAGAAATGACGTAAGAATTCCTAATACGGGAGGCACTAGACTCAATTTTGATGAATTCGATAGTGGCCCTTTTTTTCATTACCGAGCAGAGCTTTTTTGGCATGTGAATGATACACACAATTTAAGAGCGGTCTATGCGCCTCTAAATTTAGTGGTAAACGGACAGGTTCCATATGCTGTGAATTATGACAATGTGAACTTTAACGCTAACCAAGATATTGAAATTGATTATACTTTTAATTCCTATCGACTGACGTATTATTATTCTTTTTGGGGAAATGGAGATAATCAATTAAACCTAGGAATAACGGGCAAGGTTCGCGATGCCAAAATACAATTGCAACAAGGAAGCACCAAGGCTAGCTATGATAATGTTGGTTTTGTGCCGCTGATTTATTTTGAGTATCAAAAGACTCTTGGTACTGAGTGGTTATTTCACTTTAATATGGATGCCGCTGCCGCCTCACAAGGAAGAGCTTTTGACGTATCGGCTAAACTTCGCCATAGAATTTTAACGGATTCTTTACTGGGTATAGGACTGCGAAGTCTTGAGGGGGGAGCTGATAACGATGAAGTCTACACTTTTTCATGGGTCAATTATCTGACCATTGATTTTCTAAAAAGCTTTTAGCTATTTCTAGGGTGCCTGATGCTAAGAATGGAACATAAAATTCTTATAGCTGCAAGTGCCGAACAGATTTGGCCGTGGCTATTGCAGCTTGGTACAGGGCGTGCAGGTTGGTACAGCTACGATTGGATCGATAATTTCGCAAAAAATAGTTTTCAATATATTGAGCCAGATTTGCAGTCCTTGAATTTAGAAGACACAGTCAACGGGTTTAAACTGGTGGAAAAAATTGAAAATCAAAAACTTGTTTTTCAAATCAGTAGCTGGCTAAACTTTACCTATTATCTTAAAGAGAGAGCGCGTGGAACCGAATTGCAGGCCACTTTGCAAGTAAAGGGGCCTAGACTCTTACTTATGCCCACTTTGGGTCTAGCCCATGATATTATGCAAAGAAAGCAACTAAAGGAGATACAAAAGCGGGTAGAACGACCTTTTTCAGCGGCTTGCGAAAGAAATAAAAAGGCCATCCTGTTGAAGCTCAAAGAGGTTTTAGGCACAAAGTTTCAAAGAGTATTCGAGGTTGGTGCCGGAACTGGGCAGCATGCTCTGTATTTTACAAATCATATGTGCAATCTACATTGGACCCCAGCAGATATTGCATCCAATCTTGAGGGGATAGATTCATGGGTAAAACATGCGCCCCAATCTCAAGTGGCAAAGCCTTACCTTTTTGATTTAAATAGTCCCAAGATTCCTGACATAAAATTCGATGCAATCTATTCTGCAAATGTTTTGCATATTGTGGAAAAAAATAAGACGGAATTTCTAATAGACTTATTGCCTAAGATCTTAAATGAATCAGGTATTGTATTATTCTATGGACCATTTAATTATAATGGGAGCTATACCTCCGATACCAATCAAAAATTTGATCAGTGGTTAAAATCCAGAGATCCAGAATCGGGAATTCGAGATTTCGAATGGCTAAGTGAAAAAATGCAGGCCCGAGGATTTTATTTAGAAAATGATTTTGCCATGCCAGCTAACAATCGATTTTTAGTTTTTCAAAGAAATGCATAGATTCTTTGCTGCACAGGGGCAGTGACTTTTCATTAAGTAAATTATAAGTAATATATATGAAGCAAAAATCAGAGATAAAAAGGATTAACGGCTACTTAAAAGAAGTCATAACCTTTTTTGATTCTTCTGGAAAACCCCTCTCGCAGGTTATCAACCCTTTAATGGTAGAGTTAAACCCTAAAGATATATTGCAAATCTTTGTGGGTGCCTTTTTGATTGCAACACCACTATGTTTTACCGAAGAGGTGTGGCGATTAAGTGAAAGTCTAAAATCAGAAAATGTCTATGCTCTCGGTCTTGTTTCCATATTAACAGTAGTACTATTTATATATTTTAACTTTTATCGCTATCGTGTTAAGGGGAATCTTATAGAGTTTTTTAAGCGTACTGTAGCCACATACTTTATTACTATAAGTAGCATAATATTAATACTTGTGCTTATTGATAAGTTTCCATTTCAAGAAAACCCTGATGTGGCCATCAACAGAGTTATAATCATTGGATTCCCGGCATTATTTGGGGCTGTTATAAGTGATTATATTAAGTAGTTTTTAAAATATATAACCAATTCTAACAAATGTAATATTAGGATATGCGGTTTCACCAAATTCTTCGGCAGCGTCCACAGCGTCTTGGTAGTTAGGATCACTGGTAGAAACTCCTGGCGCAGTGATTTTCACATCATCTCCCGATGGCATGATGTAGGATAGATCTACGCCAAACCAAAAACCTCCATCGTCGGAGCCCCACATCCAACCTAGCTTGCCAATGATGGTTGCGGAGTCTACTTCTGCCATAATGCTATTATTGGTAAGAGTTTCAGTGGCTGTGACTTCAAGAGATTGCGTTCCAACCCCAGCAGCCAGAAAGAATGCGCCCTGAAAAGGGTGGTATGTAACTAGAATTTCGGGCATTGTCAGCTCAACAGAAGCCTCTCCTGAGCTAACATCTAAGACATTGTAGTTCGCTTGTAGGCCGATAGAATTGTTAAATTGATAAGTGATTCCTCCTTGCCCAATATATGGTAGACCCATACCTATTTGCATGCCTGCTCCCGCCTGAGGAGCGGCATAAGCTGAGGGAAGGGCAAGAAAAATAAATGTAACAATATATTTTAGTTTTTTCATGATAAGCCTCTTATATTTTTACCTAGTTTATATGGAACTAAAAAGCTGTCGAGTCATAAAAGCCAGGTTGTTATTTTATAGACCAAACTACAGTATAAATAGGATAATTTGTAGCCAAGAGAATATTAGCAAAAGATAATTGTATCTATGAAGAGGAAAGTGCAGATTGATAAAAAGATGGAAAAAAAGCGGTCACTTCTTTTGCGGATTTTATCGGTGGCTCTATTCTTCTGTATAAGTATAATTTTTATTCTGTTGTCTGAAAATCAAAAGCTAAAAGAATCTTTGGCGAATCAAAATAATAAAACCAAAACTAATTACCCACATTTTATTAGTGAAAATAAAAAACTAAGTTGTGAAAATCCAGGTGTTGATGAGATTTCTCCTAAATGCCCATCGAAAAAGGGCAATATAATTTTGCCTCGTTTTTATCCCATACATACCATCTATATGGGATATGAAGCCAACATCACTACTACAGGCCTATTTCAATCTGTATTAAAAGCTGCTCTTAGTGCAACGCCAATTATTAAAGTAATTGTGATGGTGCCAAAAGGAAAGATGCAAAAAGCAATCGATGAAATAGACCCACTGCTAAATGATTTTACTAAGGATTATGTAGAGGTTCTACTTACCCCAAGTGATTATACTATATGGGCGCAAGATTATTTTGAGTTAGCCATTGATAGTAAGACAGGAGCCTTGTCCATAATTGATCTGCCCTATGAAAAGGAAGCCGGGGAACATATACCAACGGCAATATCACTGGCTTGCAACCATAATTTGATAGGTCAGAGCGAGATAGACGTGTCCAATATGCCAAGGCCGTCTGGAAATTTTGGTGGTAATATTGATGCCCTAACAGATAATTTGGTGCTCATAGGTAACAATATGCACCCTTCGCAAAAACAAGTATTAGTCGAGGAGATTCAGCAAAAGTTTTTAGAGATTGATGTAAAATGGCTTTCTGTTGGGCATGTGGATGAATTGATTAGTGTGATTCCCGTAAAGCAAAAAGGCGGCAAATGTCCATTTGATTTGCTTTACGCTTCACCGGGTAAAGCATTAGAGCTTTTAGAAAAAGAAAGTAAAAATCCTGAAGCTGAGAAAGTTGAGTTTCGTTATGGTTTTGGAGACCAGTTACAAAAGTTTTCGCTACTGGATTGTTTTCAAGGGTCTAGGCATCCTGGCTGCACTTCCACCCTTGAAGCCAACAATGAATACCAAAAGCGAATTGATAGAAACATAATAAAAATACGAGAAGCCCTGAGAGCTGAGGGGGGTAACTGTGGGCAAGTAAAGTTTCGATCTATTCCGGTTCTATTTACAGCATCGCAAGAGCAAAGCAAATATGGAACGGACAATGACTTGGCAGTAACGGTGGACCCAAACCCAGTAAATAATGTTTTAATTGGAAACCATATATTTCTTCCTAAACAAAACTTTAATGTTTTTCATCAATATACAAGAGAGCAACTCGCAGATTATAAATTAAAAACCAATTTTGTTGATGGTAAATATGTGCATTTTTTTGGTGGCGGCATACACTGTAGTTTGAATCTACGTAGAGCCTGTCGTCCCTAGCCAAAGGCTTGTTATGCATATGCATTTTTCTTGTTTTGATCCGCAATTATTTTTATATTTATCTATATAAAGGAGCCTTGTATGAAGAAAAAAGTTTTTTTGATGCTTTTTATATCGGTTTTTTTACTATCTTGTTCGGATGATGAGGATGGCTCAAGCACATATGCCGGGCCAGGCTCAAAATGGTCCCTGTCTGTAACAGGTAGTGAATATACTTTCAGTATGGAGGATGGCTCAAATAGTATGACCATCAATGCCACGAGTGAGAACCTTTCTACTGGGCACAAAAAAATAACGGTAAGCTCCGCTACTGCATCAGGTCTTACGCCACCTAATCCTGGCGATGTGGCACATGCCATTGAGGTGAGTGGAACGGCCTTTTTGCTACATCCTTTTGAAGCGGGAGCAGAAACCATTGCCATGATAAGTGCCGGCACTTGCCCTTCTACTAATTTTACTGCCAATTGGGTCATTGGCGGCAGAGCTACGGCTGCGGCCACAAAAATCACAGACAATAACGGTGACTGGTTTGGTTCTATTTCATGGAACACCTCAACTGGCCAAGCTAGTTTTCCTGTTTATCGTTCCGTAGAAGATCCCACAAACGTATTCAATGATGGCAATACCAATAGCATTGGCACATGTTCTGCCGGGAAGGTAGAGAACCTTCCTTCTGTAGATGCCTACTTTACTGCTTCAGGACTTGTGATTGTTTCAACCAATGTAGGCACCAATGATGAAAGCCATATTATTGGTATACCGCAATCCACAATATCAGCCAATGCGGATGCTTATGGCGACTATGCAGGTTTTATCTTTGATCAAGAGAATTCAGCCACCTATCCGGTAACGGCGAGTGTTGGCGCGGGTGTGGGTAGTGTTGGTGATATTAGTATGCAAGTGCGGACTGGTGCGGATTTGTCTGGTACAGGAACCACTTACACGATAAGACTGAACAACTTAAATAGTCCTGCAAACGGAATGATTCGAGGTCAATTTAACTCGTGTACAGGAGGCTCGGTTTCCAACCATGATGGAACCTGCGAGGCTGTATGTGTTTTATCAGAGAATGTAAATTCATCCGGTAAAGACTTCTTATACTGCATTGGTCAACATCCATCGGATGAAGATGATCGCATGACCATATTACTTGTAGAAAAATAAAATTTTGCAGGCTGTGTGAATTTTATTATGCAGCCAAATTTTTATCCATATGTCGAACGGAACTACCGATGATCATCGCGGCACCTACGAGGGTTAATTCTTTAAGTAAGTATTGTCCTTGAATGGTAGGAAGTAGAATGGATCCATGAAAGCATTCTTCATAGTGATAAAAGAGTGCCAATACAGTGCCAGGAAAGCGTATAAATAAAAGTAGAATGGCGATTCTTAGTGTTAGGCTCCAGGCTAGTGTAAAGCCGATGGCAATTTCCCAAGCCCCAAGAATGGGAACCATAATGTTGGGATCAAACCAATATATGGATTTTGCAATTATGGAGGTAGCAGAGGTTTGTCCAAAAACCTTTAGACTTCCAAACCATACGAAAATCAAAGCAATTAAGGAGCGCTCTAAGATATGGCCCCAGCGCTGCATAGCTTGAATCAGTATTGGATCAATTTCCAGGTAGTATCTTTTTAAATAAGAGATCACATTTTTCATAGCCTAATTGCCTTCCCATTTTGTAGATATTGCAGAAATTCCTAGGGAATTACACCATTAATCCCAAGATATAAAGGTCTTTTCTGCAGGAATTATAATATGTTCCTAGATCTGTAGATGCTTAGAATGTTAGAATTTCCACCATGAAAGCGGATAAAAGTAAAATAAAAGTAGCTATCATTGGAGCTGGATTTGGCGGTGTTTCTGCGGCCAAAAAGCTAGCGTCTAATAAGAATATAGAAATCTTTATTTTGGATCGCCGCAATCACCATCTTTTTCAGCCATTACTCTACCAAGTTGCTATGGCAGGCCTGAATCCATCAGAAATTGCCACCCCTATTCGAAAGGTTTTTTCAAAAAACAAGAACGTACAAGTAACTTTGACGGAAGTGGAAAAAATTAATGTGAAGCAATCCTCGGTGCTTTATGATGGCTCGTGGAAGATCTTTGACTATATCATTGTTGCATGTGGTGCCAAACATTCTTACTTTGGAAATAATGAGTGGGAGAATATTGCTCCAGGATTAAAAAATATAGAACAGGCAACAGAGATTCGCAGAAGAATTCTAACGGCCTTTGAGTTGGCAGAAAAGCAAGAAGATAGAGATTTACAAGACTCCTATTTGAGTTTTGCTGTAGTAGGAGGTGGCCCAACCGGTGTAGAGTTGGCAGGCGCTATTATAGAGATGGCAAAAATGACATTGAAGCATGATTACAAGCGGGTAGATTTAAGCAGAACCAAGGTTTATTTGATAGAAGCAGGAAATCGTTTGTTAGCAGGCTTTCCTAAAGACTTATCAAAAAGAGCAGAAAAGGATCTACTAAAGATGGGAGTGGAGGTAATCAAAGATTCGCGAGCTGCCAAGCTCAGTCCTGATGGCTTGTATGCAGGTGATAGGTGGATTGCGGCGAAAACCATTATATGGGCTGCGGGAGTATCCCCTTCCTCTTTAGTAAATACCATGCAATGTGAAAAAGACTCCGGCGGACGTATCCTAGTAGAAAAAGATTTAAGTCTACCGAATCATCCCAATATCTTTGCTGTTGGTGATATTGTATCTTTTCAGGCTCCTTCTGGGGACTTTCTTCCAGGAATCGCACCTGTTGCCATTCAGCAAGGAGGCTTTGCTGCCGAGCAAATTCAAGCAGATTTAAAACAACGCAAACGAAAAAGTTTTCAATATCTGGATAAAGGAATCATGGCTACGATTGGTCGTACACGTGCCGTTGTAAGCACGGCAGGCATGCATTTTACCGGGCTGTTTGCTTGGTTAATTTGGGTCTTTGTTCATATCGTTTATTTAATGCGCTTTAAAAACCGGGTTTTTGTTTTTTTTCAGTGGGTTTTTGCCTATTTTAAATTCGGTCAAGGGGCGCGCCTGATAGTTCATAAAACTTGGCGTTTTTATGGTGATAAAAAAATACAGTACGACATTGAGGATACTAAATAATGATGCCAACATTTCGTACAAAAAGATTGTTTCTACGACCCATAGAAATCAAGGATGCAAAAAGTTATGAGGAGCATTTTGTAGACTATGAAGTCGTACAGTACCTTGGCGACCATGTTCCTTGGCCCTATCCTAAAGGCAGAGTGAAAGAATTCATAAAAGGTGTCATTTTGCCTGCGCAAGGTAAGACTTTGTTTTATTGGGGTATTTTCTTAGCAGACGAGCCAGAATCCATGATTGGCGGTATCGAGATTCGAAAAATTGCGAATCCGGATAACCGTGGATTTTGGCTAGGACGAAAATATTGGGGAAAGGGCTATATGACAGAGGCTCTGATTCCGGTGATGGACTATGCCTTTGAGGAGCTAGGCTTTGAAAAGATGGTTTTTTCCAACGCATCAAAAAACCCTGCGTCGAGCCGTATAAAAGCCAAAACCGGTGCAAGATTAATTCAAAAAGCCCCATTTTCCTTTGTAAATCCAGCATTTACGGAAAAAGAGGTTTGGGAGCTGACCAAGGCAGATTGGCTTGAGTTTAAGAAATCTTTAACTAAGTAAAGAATACTCTAAAAGTCCATGATAGCGATTTACTTTGCTTGTCGATAAAATTTCATAGATACTAAATACTGCAAAACTATTATTTGCAGATAAAATGATCTCATTAGAGTTTGTTTTTATAGTTCCAAAGTACCTTTCCTTTGGCTTGCAAATAGGGTTTTAGCAGTGAATTAATTTTTTTAAGCTGAGGAGCTTAATGTGAGTACAGGAGTAAACATGGCAAAGGGTAAAGTAAAGTTTTTTAATCTAGATAAAGGTTTTGGCTTCATCGTTCCAGAAGATGGCAGTAAAGAACTTTTTGTGCACGTCACAGAGGTAGAAGGTGGCAACCTTACTGAAGATGACCAAGTAGAATATGAAGTTGGTGAAGGACGCAAAGGTCCTTGTGCAGTACAAGTTAGAGTTGTTTCGTAAATATCTATTTTAAGAAACTTTTTAGAGGCAGCCGCATTTTAGCGGCTGTTTTTTTTTGTAAATTCGAATTGTGCAAAGTGATTTGCAATCACAACATTAATATTGTTTTAATAGTGCTTAGGAGGGGGGAGTATGCAATTCCTATTGCTTTTAGGCGCCATAGTTTATGCAGATCATTCAGTATTGATAGATTTTGAAAACCGAATAGAAACTTGTATAGCAAAAGAAAAGCTATGGAATGAGCTTGAAATTGCCATGTACCGCTCGGAAGATACGTGGCTGTGGCCGAATGAATCTTCAGTGGTAAAGGGAGAGGGCTTGTTGGAGGCGGGCGAAATCGCCGTGACCTATTCTTTTATGATGGCTTCTCCCACATACCATTACAGATTGCAGAATATAGTGCCAAATCAAAGCTTTGATTATTTGGCCACCAAGGAGCATCCCTTTGAGGGAGGGGCCAGTATTAACCTGCTAGATAAAGATGGTGCGGTGGTATTTTTGTGGCAGGGCTCCTACCTGATTCCTTCTGACAAATGGCTGCAAAAACAAATTTTTCGCCGTTTTAATAAACGTTTTTTTCGCCAACTAGAAAAAAATATACACAAGGCTGAGGCAGATCTTTGTTTTTAATTAGCGCTTATAAATGTTTCTTGTCTTTCTTGGTTTGATTATTTACCTCCTGTATGTCAGGAGATTTGCATGAAACAATTTTTTACCATACTTGTAATTTTATTGTCTTTTTCTGGTGCTATTGCTGGCAATAGTGGGCCTGCGCTTTTAAGCCTTGAATGTAAGTCCCAAGGCGAGAAAGACGTAGACATCGAGCTTATGATCATACGCTCCCATGTTACGCTAACGGCAATGTTTCAGCGTGAGGTGGTGAATGAAGCAGGGGAAAGCGTATATGATTATGGTGGATATGGTGAGGTGCAAAGAGTTGATTTTCAAATTGAAAGTGGTTTTCGACTCTTTTTTCTTTATGGTGACAGTGTAGCTTCATTTGAAGCCTTTTCTAGGACTTTGCGTCTCAAAAACGGCACAAGCCTTTTAGCATATGAGATGTTCGCTAGAAATAAGCCAGCTATCAATGGTATTGGTTTGGGAGAAAAGTCTTATATATGTCTACCAGATAATCAGTGGGATTTGTTGGATAGTATGGAAGAGAAGCTTAAATAGCTTTTTTGCTGCTCGATTTGCTTCGGTGGTCTTTGTGTTTTTTGTTAATGGCCATATATAGGTGATTAATAAAATCATACCATTCATTATTGTGTTCTATAATCTTAAAGGCATGGGAATTTCCTTTTGACCAAGCAAGCTTTGCTTCAACGCTGGTAATCTTAAATGGACCAATAATAAGTTGTACACAGTATGTGTCGTCAGGGTTGAATTTTTTCTTAAGATTCTTCGTGCTAAAACCATTTAAAGAAACTTCCGCCACTTCAAATTGGTGTTTTTTGCAGTCGTCTATATGGTGCTGATTCTTAACCAGTTTTAGTCCAGGCTTTTTTTGAATCTGCGCAGGTATATTTACCGCGTAACGAGCTGAACTACGCTTTGAAAAACTCACAATGTTTTTAGGCGTTTCAGGAATTACACTCAAAAACAGATCATCTTCATATATATTTCTCAGGGCGATTTTCTCCCTAGACTTTAGGTGATTGAATTTGTCTGTTTTTTCACAGAAAAAATATTTCATTAATTCTGGTGTCATAACTGGATCGTTCACAAAATGATATTCTCTTTCGGGAAAGATAAGATTTGGCATTTCATACTCTTCTATATAATGCAGTAGGTTTTTTTCTTTTACTTTGTGGTCGTAGTTTTTTTGATAGGATTTTAAATAGTGTTTCTTGGACAAGTATAGTGACATCATTTCCTGTCCATTTACCAAATTATCTTTGATGATTTTATCTTCCACTATTTCAAAAGATAATAAGGCTTCATAAAAATCTCTTCTTGCTGGTGAGGTGGCTATCTGTACGGCATCAACCTCAAGGTAACGAGTGCAGTAATTGCAGATGTATTTTACTAGGCCTAATAGTACTGCGCCTGAATTTCCACGAAATTTTTTGTGAATCGCCAGGGCTGAAATTTCGGCTCTATTTTTAGAGTTTTTAATAACCTTACTAACATCAAAATCCTCATCTAAAGGTAAGCCTAAAGGACTTTCGCGAATGATTGATACCGTTCCGATGACATCCTCTTTGTACTTTGCTATTACGGTAGTTGTTTGTGGGATTGCATGGTAAACTGTAACCCGCATACCGCTATCATGCGGCGACATAAATCCAATGTCGACATAAGCATCATGCAAAATTTTAAAGGCTTCTTCTAGCTCCTCTTTAGTCTCTGCAATTTTAAAGGTGTAATTAGAGTTCAAATCATAGGGAAGCACTAGCATGGACCTCATTAGTGGATGCCGAATGCTTTTGGGTAGGATTGAAAAAAATCTCCTAGCGAGTCTTTTTATAAATTTCACTTTATATTCACCTCAACTAAGGTCCTGATCGGTTGTTAGCTGGGAAAATTAATAAGTTTTCAAAAAAAACATGTATTTAGAGTGATTTACAGTCGAAAGTGTCAATTATTTTGACACCATAATAGACTTTCACCCCTAAACAGCAGGTTTAGGGGCTTAGGGCATTTATTTATAGAAAGTATTTATTTAAGCCTGATCCGGGCGGCGAAGCATCTTTCGTACTTCGTCTACGTGCTCAATTTCGCTTCGAACGAACTCGCGGGCCATCTCTTCAAGGGCAATGTCGCCGACCTTTTCTGCCTCAATCGCCAATTCCTTATATAGCTTCACGGCCTCTTCTTCGAATTTAAGGCTTTCTTCTAAAAGCTGTTGTACAGAATGGTCGTTTTCCTCTTCTACTTTTGTGGCAACGATTGGTGGGTGTCCGCCAAGAGAAGTCATTTTTTCTCCAACAGTTGTGGCATGATCAAAAGACTCAGTAGCATTATCACGAAACCACTTTTGAATGGGAATGCGGTTATGCCCCATTATCATAAAAGAATAGTGAAGGTAGCGAGTAATACCAGCCACTTCTGCTTGATAGATTTTACCTAAAAGATTGAATATGTTTTCATTTTGATATGATTTTTCATTAACGCTCATCAAAGCCTCCTGTCATGAGTAATTTTATGAAGCCTTATAGGCAAGTCAAGATGAGCCTGTTTTTTGATGCAGATGTTTTTCAAGAAACATAAGACTTCGCACGCCAAACCAAGAAAAGGCCTCTCCGTCGACAAAAGCGTGCGGGAATTTAAGATTGGATAGTTCTTTTTCCTTATTTAAAAATGGGTAGGGTTCTGAGGATAAAAGTAATAGTGTGCGAGCTTCTTCATAATTTTCTAAATCGATTTCAGGATACTTTGTCTCAAAATTTTCAATGGATATTCCCACGCGCGCAAGCATGCTTCCAATAAATGTTTTTTGACTCACAGTCATCCATGGTTTGCGCCAAATCATATACAGAATGCTATCGATTGGGTAATCTGGTGTTTTGCCCCAACGAATGAGGCCAGGGATATTATGGGCGTTCGTTTTTGCTGAAGGCATATTGACTACGTTTTGCCAGCGCTGTGCCAAATCATCTAGTTCCTTGTTGTTAAACCGTGAGCTGAGTTTTTTTAATTCCAAGGGCATATCGTGGATACTTTGTATATGACTAGCATGCCACGCAAAATCACTTTGCTCGGATATAAATTTAGGGTTTTCCTCTTTGTCGAGTAGGATCAGGTCGGGACGAATAGCTTGCACCTTTTGCCAGTCCCAGTTTTTGGTGCCGCCTACAGCGGGTATGTCCTTAACGGTTTCTCTTGGATGTACACAGAAGCGAGTTCTGCCAACCACATTTAAACCAACAGAGATTAAGGTTTCTGTCCAAGAGGGAACCATAGATAATATTCGCAAGGTCACTCCTAATATTGGGAATTTTCTTCATTATTATCATAAAGCATAGTTTTGCATAATAAAAATCGAAGAATCACCCTGCAATAACTACAGTAAATTACCCGGGATTTTGTTTTTTAGCCTTTATGTATTAGTTAATAATTTCCTTGCTAAGGGAGGGGAAAATGCAATACCTATCCATATTTTTTCTGTTTTTATCATTTGTTCAACCCACTTTTGCGGAAGAGCAGCGCCTTTTAGAAGATTTTGACGAAGAATACATCAACGAGGAAGTGATTGAGGCTGAGCAAAGTGGAAAAGTCATTTTTGATGGCAAGCCTATAAAAATAAAAGATCAATTGGAAGAGCGATTTAAGGGTTCCTTATTTGGTGTGCGTTACCGAAATGAAGTTCGGGAGGCGGTGAACGGGTCAGACATTAATCGATTGCAGTACCAAGTAAAGCTGAAGCTGAATATTCCCATTAGTGATAATGTAAAACTTAAGATTGAGCCGCAAACAGGTGATAATAGTTGGTCTAGTGGTTGGGATGATGCGGCCTCAGTGGATGATAATTCCCAAGCAGAGTTTGCAATGACCATGCGCCGCATGTATTTGGAAGGCAAGCTTGGTGAAGATACAATTTGGCAAGTAGGTTCTATGCCCTCTAGATACAAAGGTTCCATGTCTACGCCGTTAAATGTGGATACCGATGGTTGGGTAAGTGGTGCGCGTGCCGTTCACCAAGTCAATAAAGGCATCATTAATCAAGTTAGTGCCACCTATGGTCAAATTGATTTTTCGGATGCAGATTTTTATGATCGTTCTTGGGACCTAGATGAGAATGAATATGCCCAAATACAGGTGGATGGTAAAGTTAACGATACTATCGGCTTTAATACAGAGTTTAACCGTGTGCACGATGAAGATTATATGCGGGCCCAAGTGAATATTGATCTTAAAAAACTTACGGGCCTGATGGCCACCTACATAATAATAGAAGAGGTGCGTAGTCTTGATGGAAATTTTGATTCCCTAGGGCAATCGGTTGGCGTGTTAAAAAAGGATGTGAACTGGCGTATGCAGGCAGCTTATGTAAGAAACGATCAAGCCCCTGTGGTTCGCCGCATGACTTTTGGGCCGACTCGCCCTGAAGGTGAGCAGTTATTTTTCTTCTATGAGAGAAAGCTTACCGATAGTGGCTGGGTTTGGGCGCTACGTTACCGTCACTGTATAGAAGAGGACGTTTGTAGCGAAGATTACCGGGCGGAATTCATCGTTCGTAAAAGGATTTAATTTTTAAGGCGCTTTTAAGGCGCCTTTTATCTATTCAAGCAGAAGCTAGCTTCGCGGCTTATTGGTATATGCGTTATCTTCTCTAAGTGCTTGCATTTCGAGCTATTATTTCAAATGATGAAGGAATGATTAAGGGGGCGGAATGCTAAGTAAAAGTCTTATTTCATTATTCATCACTTTTTTTTGTACGCAGATATGGGCAGATGCTTTTTTGGATTCCCATTTAAAAGAGCAAATGAGCACGCAGGGTGATGCGGAAATTCCTGTACTACTTGTATTTAAATCAAAGCCCTCTACGCAATACCTAAAAACATATTCAGATAAAATTGAATTCTTTCAGTCCTCCTTGTTGGATCATATAGAAGGATTAAAGCAAAAAATGCAATGGGCGAAAGATAAACCGCTAGAAAGACTGTGGATCGTCAATGGTGTGCTTGTGAAACTTAACGCCGCTCAGATACAGCAAGTAAAGAAGCTTAAGGCTGTGAAAGGGCTTTATTATAGTCATAGACAATTGCAGCTTCAAAAACAGGAGCATGAATTGCATTTACCCCAAAGGCAGCAATATACATATGGTTTAAAAAAGTTGAACGTAGAAAAACTGCGAGAGTTGTATCCCGACTTTAATGGTCAAGGTATCCGAGTGGGCATTATCGATACGGGCTTAAACCCTAGTCATCCTGATCTAAAAGGTAAAATGATTGCCTACAAAGATTTTTCACCGAATCCCACTGCCAAGCCTGGCGATGGTTTTAATCATGGGACCCATGTAGCAGGCACCATTGCGGGCGGTGATCAATCGGGGCTAGCCATTGGAATAGCCCCCGAGGCGAGTTTGGTGATAGCCCGCATTTTTGGTCGTAATGGTAGCTCTAGCATTGCGAACATTTTAAAATCCATGCAGTGGATGGCGGATCCAGATGGTGATCCTAGTACCAAGGATTTTGCGCAGGTGGTGAACAATTCCTGGAGTGATGATGAGCCCTATAATGACCGCATGCCAGAGGATGAGCCATTTTGCCATGCAATTACCAATTGGTTGCAGCTCGGAATCATTCCCGTTTTTTCTGCTGGAAACTCGGGGCCTAAAGACGGCACAATCAATCTTCCAGGTGGTTGTCCAGCTGCCTTTGCCGTGGGGGCTACGGAACATAATGATCGTTCGCCGCATTTTAGCTCTACAGGTCCTGCGGTATGGCGCGATATAGAAATCAATAAGCCAGATGTTAGCGCTCCTGGTTTTAAGATTATCTCGGCCAGTGCCGATGGTGGTTATAAAAAAATGTCAGGCACCTCCATGGCTGCTCCGCATGTTACTGGAGCATTTGCTATACTTTTACAAGCGTATCCCAATCAAGAGCCTACCAACTTGATGCGAGCCATGAGCGCGGGTGTTATTGATTTGGGGGAGCCAGGAAGAGACAAAATCTTTGGTGAGGGCCGTGTAGACTTATTAAAATCTATACAGATTCTTACACATTAATGATGCAAGAATAAAATTTCTTATTTTGATTTACTGGTCTTAAAATGCACCGTAGGCTTTAGACTCCATCTTAGGAGTTATCAATTGAAGTATGCGTGTTATTTTTTGCTATTTATACCGCATATTGCATTGGCGCAAAGTCTTGAGGAGCTTTATCAAGCTGCACGTAAAAATGTAGCGACTTTGCAGCAGCGTGAATATGAGGTAGAAATTGCCAAGCAAGAAAAGTGGTTAACTCGCTCGGGTAGTTTACCGCAGCTAAGTTTTAATTATATCGAGAGAAAACAAGATGATAAGGGCTTAAGTGCTTTTGAAAGTGATAAGCAGACGACATCTGTTTTTACTTTAAGCCAATCTCTTTTTGAGGGGGGCTCGGAATATTATGCATTTGGCATAGCTAAAAGGTTGCCGAAAATTGCAGAACTAGAAAAATACCAAGCAGAAATTGATTTGTTTCAAAGCGTTGCCGCGGCTTTCTATCGAGTTTTGCAATTACAAAAAACGGCAGAAATCTTAAAGGAACAAGAAAAGACTTTGGAGCAGCAGGTAAGAACGATTCAGCAGAGAGCCAATATTGGTCGCAGCAAAGCTACGGATGTTTTGGCTTCACGCTCTCAGCTTGCTAGGGTTACTGCCGAGCTTGCGCAGGTCGAAAGCCAATTGGAGCAGGCCAAATTAGAACTAAGAAGTCAGACGGGTGTGGAAAAAATTGAAAAGCTTAGCGACGCAAGTGATCCGCTCAATATGTTTGTGCCACCTGACTGGGAGCATGGCCTACTGCAAAGTCCGCAAATACAGGCCAATGAGCTTTTACTAGAAGTAAGCAAAAAACAAATTGGTGTTGCCAGGGGCTCATTGCTACCTTCTCTGGATGTGGAGGCGGATTACTTTTTAGAAAGAACGGGGCAATTCAATGAAGCAGAATGGGTGATTACACTAAATGCCAATTGGGAATTGTTCTCTGGAGGCGGCAATTACGCGCAAAAAAATATACGTGACTATGAGGCTAGAATAGTTGCGGCTCAATTGGGTGATTTAAGGCGCAACATTCAATATCGTTTTGATTCACTAAAAAAAGAATTTCAATTGCAAAAAGACTCGATAAAAAAATTAGATGTTGCCGTAAAATTGGCTAAACAAAATTATCAAGAACATCTAAAAGAGGTGAATCGCGGCTTGGTGAGCCAATTGGATGTGTTGAGAGTGCTGCAAGATTACCAGCAAATTCGCCGCTCTTATGAACAACAAAAATATGAAACCAAACTTACTTATATCCGATTGAAATCAGTAGCGGGAGTTCGGCCATGAGCCTCAGTGATATTTCTATTAAGCGGCCAGTCTTTGCCTGGATCTTAATGTTTGGTCTGATCTTTTTTGGAGTACTCTCATTTTTGCAAATGGGTATCAACGAAAACCCCGATGTCGATTTTCCCGCCATTCGTATCAGCTACGGCTATGAGGGAGCTACCCCCGCAGTTATTGAAAAGGATGTGATAGAGCCGGTAGAAAGTGTTTTGGTCTCAATGGAGGGCATTCGCTTTATGACCTCTACGGCGGAGCGTGGCTCAGCAAGCATTCAATTGGAATTTGAGATTGATCGAGACATTGATTTTGCATTGCAAGAAGTGCAAACCCTACTTGGCAGAGCACAAAGGCAGTTACCTGACAACTTAGACCCGCCAGTGGTAACAAAAAACAATGCTGCCGATGACCCCATTATGTATTTGAACCTGCGTACAGAGGCTTTGGGTGACCGGGAGCTGATGATACTTTTTCGTGATCAAATAAGGGACAGACTCTCTACCGTAGAAGGTGTCGCAGAAGTTAGAGCCTTTGGTTATCACGAGCCCATGTTGCGAGTGAATCTTGATGCGGAAGCGCTGGCCAAGTACCAACTCACTGCAAGCGATATCGTTGAAAGCATCCGCCGGGAGCATAAGGAGCTGCCTGCTGGCAGATTAGAGTTGGGTGACGAAGAGGATACAATCCGTATCATGGGGGAAGCCACAGAATTAAAAGACTTTCAAGATATGGTAATTAGCCGCCGAGGCGGGGCACCTAACTTTGCGCCTCTGCGTTTAAAGGACGTGGCCCAA
Source organism: Bdellovibrionaceae bacterium UBA3535 (assembly GCA_002376845.1). Lineage (GTDB taxonomy): Bacteria > Bdellovibrionota > Bdellovibrionia > Bdellovibrionales > UBA840 > UBA3535. The sequence continues at coordinate 57,667 of DFOS01000015.1, forward strand.
ATCTATGAAGGGGTGGAAAACACTCGCCGAATTTCTCGCTTGAATGGACAAAAGGCACTTGGAATGGCCATTCAAAAACAACGTGGAATTAATGCTGCAGCAACAGCCGACTTGGTCAAAGAGCGGATTGCCGAAATCAATCAAGAGCTGCCAGATGGAACGGTTTTAGGCGTAAATTTTGATCGAACGCAGTTCATACGTGAGTCAGTAAATGAACTGGTGTTTACATTGATTTTATCTGCCTTACTTACATCTTTGGTATGCTGGATATTTTTAGGCTCATGGTCGGCTACGATCAATATTCTGCTTGCAATTCCTACGGCAATTATTGGTACATTTATCTTTATTAATTTCTTGGGTTTCACGTTAAATACGTTCTCATTATTAGGTTTAGCTCTTGCAATTGGTGTTGTGGTCGATGATGCCGTAATCATGCTGGAAAATATTGTACGATATATGCAGCTAGGATGGGACCGCATCAATGCGGCTTTCAAAGGTTCTAGAGAAATTACTTTTGCTGTTATTGCGACTACCTTGGCTCTAGTTTCTATATTTGTGCCCATTACCTTTATGCAAGGAATCGAGGGAAAATTCTTTTTTGAATTTGCCATTACGATCTCCATTGCCGTTGCACTAAGTTCCTTGGAAGCATTAACACTAGCGCCCATGCGCTGTTCACAATTTTTAAGAGTCGAAGAAAGAAAAACAAAATTTGGCCGAAGCTTTGAGAGCATTATAAATAAACTGCGTGATCTTTATAGTAGCTCTTTGCATTGGGCTTTGAACAATGCAAAAAAGGTTCTAATTTTTACTTTGGCAATCTTTTCTGTTTCGCTAGTTTCCTTTCGTTTTTTACCCACAGAATTTGCTCCACCGCAGGACCGAGGGGTCTTGTTTGTAATCTTTCTTGCTCCTGATGGTAAATCTTTAGAATATACTACAAATAAGGTTAAAAAGTTCGAAGACATTGTCCGGCAACATCCTGCCGTTGCCAGACAGTTCATGGCAGTGGGGGGTTTTGGACAGGGTGGACAAAGCAATCGAGGAAATGGTGTGATCATTTTAAAAGATCGTGACCAAAGAGAATTATCTCAATTTGATGTAGCCACAGAACTAAGAGAACAAACCAAAAATTTAGAGGGCATTCGAGTTTTCATTCGAGACCGCTTTGGCAGTGCTATAGGTGGTAGGAGAGGCAGCCCCATTGAATTTGTTATTAATGGGCCTGACCCAGAAAAACAGAAAGAGCTGTTTTTTGAAATGCAAAAGCGCATGGAAGAAAGTGGTTTGATGGCAGGCGTTCGCTCCGATGATGTATTGACGTTGCCAGAGGTGCACATCGTTCCCAATCGTAAGAAGGCTTTAGAGAGCGGTGTAGAGGTAAGCGAAATTGCAGAAATTGTGAACGCCACCTTTGGCGGTGTAGTAGCCAGTCAATATACGGATCAATCGAGACGGTTTGATATTTGGGTACAGCTCAAAGAGGAAGATCGCCAGAAAAAGGAAGATATTAATCAAATCTTGGTTCGTAACAACCGAGGTGAATTATTACCTCTTAGCCAGGTGGTCGATGTTGTGCAAACTACTGGTCCCCAAGAGATATATCGGCAAGATCGTATTCGAGGCGTTAGGGTAGATGCCAATTTAGTTAAGGGCGCCACGCAAGGTGAGGCCATTAAGATTGTGAACCAAATTGCAAAAGATATTATGCCTGAAAAGTACTACATCCGCTTTGAAGAGACGCCAGATGATAAGATCCTAGATACGATTCTAATTATGCTTCTTGGACTGGTTATTGCCTACATGGTGCTTGCGACACAATTTAATTCTTTTATTGATCCATGGATTATCTTTTTAGCCATTCCTTTTGGTTTGATTGGCTCTTGCATTGGCCTACTTATTGGAGGACAGTCCTTAAATATTTATAGTATAATTGGAATCTTGCTAACCATGGGGATAGTGAAGAAAAATTCAATTTTGATTGTGGAATTTACCAATCAGCTTCGTGATCAAGGAAGAGATATTATGTCAGCATTGTTAGAAGCTGGTCCTATACGTCTTCGACCAATCTTAATGACAACCTCGGCTACTTTGGCGGCAGCGATTCCGCCGGCTCTGGCGCTTGGGCCAGGGAGTGAAACCCGTGTGCCAATGGCTCTAACCGTAATTGGCGGGGTCTTATTGAGTGCATTGGTGACTTTGTATGTCGTGCCCTGTGCCTATTACGTTATTGGTCCCAAGCGTCGCTCGGTACCAAAAGAGACGGATCAGAAAGCAACTTGATCCTCAATTCAGCTTTCGTTGGACGGTGGTTTTGGCGGCTGAATGCCGGCTTGCCTTTCCATTTCAGATATTGCAACGCCCAATTTGATAATATCGGTGAAGTCTTGAATGCTTAGTGCATTGAGTGCGGAGGCTCGCATTCGGTACCATTCTTTTGGATGTGATCCGCGAAATTGGGGATAGTCTCTACGTATTTGGGGTAGCTTCTCAAAGTTATCAAAATAATCAAAGAATGTAGTTTCCATATCTTCATTCATTAATACAAGATAGTAGGGTGAGTCTTCTTCGTTGCCTTTATACAAGAAATACCACCGACTAGCGTAGGTAAATGCGCAGCCATAAAGGTACTCCAGTCCTAACATGGATTGAAAATCATCCGCAGATGGCATGCATTGATCCGTTCTCACAAAGGCACCTACCCTAGCGCGCAAACGAACTTTTTTGTCATACTCTTCAATAGTATTCTCATATACCGAGATAGGATGTTGAATGAACTCTCTTTGTTCATAGTCGCCAGTAAAGACTGGCGACTTAGCAAAACTAAGAGAGATTAGTATGGAGAAGAAAGTCATATACTAGAATAGTATGGTGGCTAAACCAATTGGGAATATTACGTCTTGCGCAAACTCTGCAATAAAACCTGTTATTCCGCGACGTTTGATAGAAACGTTAGCCTTATCAATACTGTTATAGAAACCTTCTAGGCCCTTCTCATATTCTGGATATTGTTCAATAATCTTCCATTCCACTTGAACATATAAGTCATCCATGCGCTCTAGTTGCTTTTCTAAGATCTGTTTGCGATCATCTAATTCAGCTATTTGACGAGCCTCTTCGCCTAAATCCAAATTCATTGCCAAAATTGCGTTGGTTTGTTTTTGCAAGCCAGCCAATTCTTCTTCTTTGCTTTTTATTAATTTTTGCATACGAAGTTGGTAATAATCCAGTTGTGGGTTGATCATTTCTACGTTGGCAATCATTAGTTGCAAATAAGCCATAGCTTGTCGCAAGTAAGCACACTGCACAGTAGTTCGAGTCATAGAGCCACCAAAGTCAAAACCTTGAACGCTTGTGCCGTCTTGGCAATCGTTAGCAAAAACCACTGCGGCTGCATTTGCAGCTTCTCTATAGGATATATAGGTTTCATGTCCACTGACAATGACACTGTTGTTGTTGGCGTTGTCATTGTCGGCGCTACTAGCAGATTCGCTGTTGGAGCTTTGCGATTGGTTTTGGGCCTGATCTTGCCCCTGCTGTTGTGCCTGGTCTTGGCGGTTCTCGGAGTTTACGTTGGCATCACCCCCATAACCGTTTCCACCCTGGGCGCTACCCCCATAGCCTGTGCCACCTGTAGCATTGCCGCCAGAAGCATTGTTGTTATTTTCGTTATTACTAGAGCCACCTGTAGCATTGCCGCCGTAAGCGTTGTTGTTGTTTTCGTTATTACTAGAGCCGCCTTGGGCGTTAGCAGAACTATAGTTATCGTTGCGATTCTCACCGCCATTTACGCGCACATCATTGCGATTGTCACCGCCATTTACGCGTACATCATTGCGATTGTCGCCGCCATTTACGCGTACATCATTACGGGCATCTATATCGTTTCTTACATTGTTGTCATTTTGAGCGTTAACGTTGTTTCGGACATCATTATCATTGCGGTTGTCCCCGCCGCGTACATCTATATCACTATTAAAGTTATCGTTGCCTCCGCGAACGTCTACTCGGTTGTTTACATCGTTACGAACGTCGTTGTCATTTCGAGTATTGTTGCGAACATCATTGTCGTTTCGATTGTTTACACTATTGCGCACGTCTGTATCATTACGTGGATTATTATTGATATTAATATCATTGTTATTGTGGTTTTCTGGCTGGTTGTTAATGCCGATTTGATTGCCATTGTGTGCTTGTATATTGCTGGAGTTAGAGTTACTCAGGTTGTTATTGTTGTTTGCACTGGCCGAGTTATTATTGTTTAACTCATTATTGTTGGAGCTGATGGCTGCAGCCCCAGCGCCTGCACTGGAACTAGAATTTGCTTCGGCTCCGGCGTTTGCCTCAGCACCAGCACCGACATTTATATCACCAAGACTTCCACCACCTGTCCCATTATCATCGCAAAATGGCGGATTCCCATTACCAGGATTATTACAAGGCCCTTTGTTATTGGTGGCTTGGGCAGCATTGCTGACTAGAAAAATAGATAAGCATATTATAATTGATAAATTTGTACGGATTGAGCTATTGCGCACGATTCCCCCCTTTTGTCGTCTAACGAAATAACTCAAAAATTTTTAAAGCTCATGGAGGAAGTGAGGTTGTGAAATTAATATAAAACACCATAAAAAAAGCTCCATGCGACATGAAGCTTTTTTTAATATTGCTTAAATAAAGGAGTGACTTATCGAGTTGCTGTGAACTCTACACTTTCACATTGAATGCATGGAGGCGCAGGGCTCACTCGCAATCGCTCAGGGGTAACCTCAATACCATCTACATATATGCATTGTTGGTAGTCTTGGATCTCTTCATAGGTATCCAATAAGTCTTGAAGTCCGTTGTATCGACCTTCCATAAAACCCTGCGGACAATCTATAACGGCATAGTTTAGGTATTCTGTATCCACATTACCGTTGTCATTGCCACCATCATTGTCGTTTCCACCGCCACTATTGTTTCCACTATCATTGCCATCATTGTCGTTGCCAGTATTATTGCCGTCATTATTGCCGTTTGAGTTGTCCGGGTTATCATTGTTGTTGGTATCCCCGCCATCATCAGGTAGATTGCCGTTAGTATCAGCAACATCGGATGGACTGAAGCTAACGTTGCTCTCGTTCTCGGATAGGCCCAATTGGCCGCAGTTTTGGTAAATTACGAGTAAAGAGGCGGATAAAATAAAAAATGCGACTATATTCCATTTTATTTTCATAAGTTAACTCCTCATGTATTATTTCGGCACAATACTGCTAAAACTTTAGTCTAGTTAGTATTTCATGCTAAGTACTTAAAATCACTGGGAATTCAATCTTTTCCCAATGCCATCTTTATGGCCTCGTAGGCATTTACCATGCCGTAGCCAAAAGCAGCGTTGGGATGGCCGCTACCATCATAGGGGCCGCAAGTTTTTTTACTAGCAATGGGATCAGCACTTAAAGTTAGGATCTCCCTTGTGCTAGCAATGTCGCCGATCAATTCTGGTGCCGCTGACCACAATAATGCAATCACGCCCACAACATGAGGGGATGCCATGGAAGTTCCGGATTTGTCGGTGTAGGAATCCTTACCAGCACTAACAGAAGAAACCACAAGTGTGCCTGGTGCGGTGATGGTAGGCCCAATTTTTTGATGAAAAGTAGAGGGGCCACGGCTAGAAAAAACAGCAATATCATCAATGAAGCGATTGTAAGCCCCGACGGAAATCAGTGTGTCGGTATAATATCCTGGAGGCGAGTTGATGGTTCCACAGGAAGGCCCGTCATTGCTAGCCGCTGCTACCACCATAATGCCCGCTGCTTGTACGTTTTGAATGGCTTGTAAGAACTCGCCGCCAGTGCAGCCTTCTGAAGGCGGACAGCTCCAAGAATTGTTAACTATGTGCGGTGCCATTGCTGGTTTGCCATCTTTTCTAGGATCGCCTCCATAGGGATAAGGTGCTAAAAAGAATTCAAAGCATTCCAAGTAAGTCGCAACACTGCCCACACCGTAATCCATATTGCGGCAACCAATCCACTTTGCTTCAGGAGCTACACCAATTTGATAATCACTACCGCCGTCTCCAACCATAGTCCCCATGGTGTGGGTTCCATGATCCTTATCGTCGCAAGGAGATGCGGAAGAGCTGCCGCAGCGTCGCGAAGAAGAATTGTGAATGGCATCGTGCCAATGGTAATCGTGTTGTACGCCAAATTCCGAATAGCCGCGGTACCTAGTTTTAATTGCGTTGTGTTGCCAATAAAAACCAGTATCTTGTCCGGCTACGACAATGCCGTTTCCTTTAGTACCAAATTCTTGCCAAGCTTTGTCGGCTTTGATGATTTGTAAAGGTCTGCGTGGCTCCAGTATTTTTGCTGACGGCATTTTAGCTGTGTCGGGCAAACTGAGTTTTGCCGCCGCGTTTAGACCCACTTGTTTGATTCCATGAAGCTGGCGTAATTTTGCAAGGGAGCTGCGATCCAGGTTTTTAACCAAGACCGCATTTTCAATATAAAAAGGGCGATAGTCCCACTTTTGCTCCTCCAAAAACTGAATTAAATCTTTTTGACTTCTTTCTGCAGTTTCAACCAACTGATTGTAAACATAATGAATGCGAGCTTCACGCTGAGTATATAGATAGGACAAACTAAGATCCGCTTTTTCCTCGAGATAAACCATAACATCCACGCGGTCTTGGTTTTGTAGTTTGGCCTCTAGGCCGGCGCTAAAAAAAGATTGCGACCATAAAAGGGTCGTAAATAGAAAATAAAACAATGCTCCTCCTTGAATACAAAGAAAAGCATAGCCTCCTCGTCTGTACTTTGTCTAAATGGGCTGCGTAGCATTATTGCTATTTTTTAACTTTAGGGATTCAATAAAGGCAATATTGTGGGGGAGAAATATGAAAGCCTTTCTTGTTTTTTTATCATTATTTTCGGTAAAAGCTTTTGCCATAGAAACTGTGGAATACGTGGATTTAAGTCGTTATGTCGGTACATGGTACCAAGTAGCCAACAAGCCGCAGTGGTTTGAGCCAGATGTATGTGTTTGTGCAAGACAAAGTCTCACCCCATTAGAATCGGGACTTGTTGGAGTTTACAACTCATGTAATGAAGATGGTCCCAAGGGAAAGATTAACGACATTCAAGGTACAGCAGAAAACGACGATCCCCAAACCAACTCAAAGTTTGTTGTGGATTTTGGTCTGCCATTTAAAGGTTCCTATTGGATCATTGGATTGGATGAAGAATATCGTTGGGCAGTAGTTAGCGATAAACGGGGCCGGTCCTTGTACATTTTGTCGAAAACTCCCTATTTAGCAGAGGATCTTTACCAAGCAGCATTAGAAGCTGCTAGCCAGCAAGTCTCTTTGGAGGGCTTAGAAGAAACCTACCATGGAGAGGATTGTGCTTACCCGCAAGTACCTAGGCAATAGTCTAGGAGCTCTTGCACTCCCTTAGCTCTGGATTAGCATCAAAGAACAGATAGGAGATTTTATGAGATATATCTTTGTTTTATTGATGCTTTTTGCCTTGCCCTTATCAGCAAGCTTTTTACCTCTTGATTATGAGGTGGATTTGAAAAGCCTGCCTCAGGGGGAGCCGAATATGACCAAGGCGGAATTTGACGAGCTAATTCGAGATGTCAGCGAGAAGCACAAAGCGATTGTTAGTGAGCATGGCGGTAGACTAAGCATTGCCGGTCGTTGGAATGAAGAAAAGCCCAATGCTCGTGCCACGCAGATGTTTGGCATGTGGCGCATCGAAATCACCGGCGGCTTGGCGCGTAGGCCGGAGCTAAGTCAAGATGGCTTTACCTTAATTTTATGTCATGAACTCGGACATCATTTGGGCGGATTCGCTTTTGCTCCCTTGGCACCGGTGCCAATTCCAGTTCCGACCCCCGGCATTGATGTTTGGGCAGCCGTGGAAGGGCAGTCCGATTATTACGCCACCCATGTTTGTCCTGAGCGAGTTTGGGGTGAGGAGAAAGCAAAAAATGCGGAATTCCGTAGAACCGCTTCGCAGGAGGTTCGTTCTTTATGTGACTCGGTTTGGCAGGATGCTGACAGACAAAACCTTTGCTACCGAACGCTTGTAGCCACCGAGTCGATGATTGCCACCATGGCAACCTTAATGAAAAGAGATATGCCAAGTTTTAGTACGCCAGACCCAGCTGAGGTAGACAAAACCAGTCCGAAACATCCTGACGTTCAATGTCGAATGGATACTAGTTTGCAAGGCGCACTTTGTACGCTAGACTTTGATGACAGTGTGATTCCTGGGAAAAAAGTAAGTAGTGGGCCTGATAGTGTTGATGCGGAAAAAGAGGCTTACCAATATACTTGCTCACGCTCAGACAATTACACAATAGGTATAAGACCACGATGTTGGTATAAAAACCGTCTTTAAGGAGGACAAAAAATGAAAGGATTCATTACCTTTATAATAACTTTTTTAGGTTTATCAGTAGCTCAGGCATACCCACCAGCATTTATGGGTGTTTGGGAAGGTGAGGGCACATATATCTTAAATTCCGATATCACTAATTGCTCTTACTTTAACCTCAACTTTTCAGCAAATATGAATAGCTTTACATTTGTTGATGGAGTGCGTGAGTGTGAAAAGCATAGTGAGCAGTTCTATCCAGTTACAGTACAGTACCGTGATGGTAAATTGTACTTTGGTAGCCAGGTTGTAGGTTCTTATTCAGAAAATTATATGGAAATGCGTTTTAGCGCTCCTGAAGAAAATGGCATTCGTCATTGGCGCATGAGTATGCGTTTAGAGGGGGATCACCTGGTTTACGAAGAAAGCCGTACAATGAATGATGAAACAACGCCCATGATTAGTTTTGCTGGTGTCTTGATTCGTCAATAAAATCTCTTGGGGGGGATATGAAATTACTTTTAGCAAGTATATGCTTTGTGTTATCGGCAACGGCTTTTGCGTTGCCGCCGCAGCCAACAGACCCAAATCATCCAGGTAGTGCTACCTATGATTATGGAGTTTCTCATGAAAAGTTAAAAATCATGGGTCGAGATGTGGATGTCTTTTTACCGCGGGCAGGAGCGTTCGAAAGAGAATCCTTTCCCGTAGTGGTTTTTGGCCATGGTCAGGCAATAAAAGTAGACGGCTATGAAATGACTTTTGAGCATCTGGCAAAACGCGGAATAGCGGTTATCCATCCCATGTATGATTCGGGCTTCTTTGACCGTAAGTGGCGTCGAATGGCAGCCGATTACAATCAATTGGTGGATGCTGTTTTGCAGCGCTATGAACAGCTAAATCCTGAGCAACTAATTTATGCGGGTCACTCCAAGGGAGCTTATATAGCTCTAATGGCAGCTGGCGCGCCAAATTTAAAAGTGGTGCCTAAGTCTTTGGTGCTCTTTGCCCCTGCAGGTATGGATGATGACTACATCAATAAGTTGGATAAAAACACGGCAGTTTCTATTATTTATGGAGAAGCAGATAGCATTATCGGTAGAGACTTGATTGATCGAATCTATAAATTAGCACCTGTGGAGCGCAAACAGCTTTTAATTGTTAATAGTTACTCTGGCTTGAGTGCTGATCATTATATACCATTAAATCGTTCTTATATTTTTGGTGGACGAGATGGAATAGGGGCTTTTCACTACCATGGAGTATGGAAGTGGTTAATGGGCGCCGCATGGGATGTGCAGGAGGGAGCAAGAGCTTCGAATTCTTTTCTTTATGGAGAGGATGCTCTATCTAGCGGTGATAGCAATGTACGCCATGAAATCTTTAGAAGTTGGTAATGTATAAAAGTAAATTTCAAAAGGGTATTCCCTAATCAGGCCCGGCAATCGCCGGGCTCTTTTTTAGAAAGAAATATTAAAAAAGAAAACAATGGTCACCCGGACTCTTATATGGCAAAAACAGCCTATTCAGGATGTAAATTAAAAAGCGATAGGCCAAAATCATGAGAGTAAGATACAAAATAAAGACAAAAAATGTTCGAAGGTTGTTAATTATGGCACTTTTTTCTCTACAAAAGGCATGCAGTGTATTTGGAGTCAATACGGTAGAAACTCTTGAATACGATGTGCTTTTACAAAACAAGAATAAAGAAATTCGTTCGTACAAAGAATACATTGTGGCTAAAGTTACTGTGGATAAAACAGAGGAGTCTGATAGCGAGGCATTTCGTATTTTGGCGGGCTATATTTTTGGCGACAATACGGCAAAACAAAAAATTGATATGACTTCTCCTGTAATCACGCAGGAGGATCGAAGTGAAAAGATTGCCATGACGGCACCTGTTTTAATTGAAAAGCAGGGCAATACCAAGGAGACCATGTCTTTTAGTATGCCTTCTAAATACAAAATGCAGGATCTGCCTGAGCCCAAGGATAAGAGGATCAGTTTTGCTAAAGTGCCAGCGCATATGGTAGCTGCGATTCGTTATTCTGGTTTGCGGGACAGAGAAAAACGTCTTCGTAATGAAAAAGAGCTAATGGATTGGTTGGAATCACTTGAAGACTATCAGCTGGACGGCGAGGCGAAGTACGCGGGTTACAATCCGCCTTGGACACTGCCGTTTTTTCGTCGCAATGAGGTTTTGATCCCCGTGAAGCGAATTAAAGTAGTTGCGCCAAATAGTAAAACAGTGGAATCCCCACAGTAATATTAAAAGGAAAAGTGATCGCCAAGGAAGCTGTTAAATATAAGGTGGGGCTGGCTTCTGGTACCGCAATTTTCATGGCACTTGGAGCGGCGATATAGGAACTACTAGCAGCAAGAATTGCTAACAAATGGGCACCACCTGTACTCATGCCAACAGCTTTTGCTACAAATAAGCCCAGCGCACCCGAAATCAAAGGCATGGTAATGGCAAAAATGGCAAGAATGATACCAGCCTTTTTTAAGTGCGACATTTGTTGCGAAGTCATTACGCCCATTTCTAGTAAGAATAAGGCAAGGAAACCTTTAAATAAATCTACAAAGAGCGGATCTAGGGGCTGCATTTTTTCTGCACCGGCAACATAGCCAATCAAAAGCCCTCCTCCTAAAAGAAAAATACTTTTACCAAAAAAGATGTCCTCTAGAAGTTTTTTCTTCGTCTCCACGTTCTTAAAGCCACCTTTAGCTAGGTAAACCCCCACACAGAGGGCGGGGATTTCTAAAACTACCATAAGGGTAGTGATATAGGCCTCGTAACTTTCTCCTAAGCTTTCTAGGTAAGATAGGGCTGTAGCAAAGGTCACGGCGCTAACGGATCCATAGTGAGCGGCAATGGCGCCTGCATTCACACGAGAAAATTTCTTTGTGGCTATTAAATAGTAATAGGCAATGATAGGTACGCAAACGCCGATAAATACAGTTCCGTAAAGAGCGGGCAAGAAATCTTGAATATTGGTTTTAGAAAGCTGTACGCCACCTTTTAGGCCAATGGCCAAGAGTAGGTACATACTGACAAATTCATAGGAGCTTTTAGGCAATTTGAGGTCGGATTTAACTAGACCGGCAACAAGCCCAACAAGAAAACATAAAATGGTAGGATCGAGTAGGTTTTGCAAGCGTTGCCCCCTCATCATTAATAGGGGATTCTTGGGGGCTTTGCAAAGTGAAAATGAAAACCATCGGTTCTACTATGGAAGTTTACCGCTTGCGACAGGTATTTATTAAAAAATACCTGCTGTTTGAATGGCTCGAAAAAATTATTTCACATTTTTTGTGCTGATATAAGTTAAGCTCAATCCAAGTACCATCGCAATAATAGAACCAGTAAGAATCCCTAATTTGGAGTAGGCTTCCACATCCATTCCTGTAAAGGCGAGGCTACTAATAAATAGCGACATAGTAAAACCAATACCAGCCAGAAAACCAACACTAAATACTTGCGACCAAGTAATGTCCTTAGGCTTTTCTGCGATCTTTAATTTTGTTGCAGTAAAGGTCAGCAAGGTAATGCCAATGGGATTACCCAAAACTAATCCAAGTATTATACCGAGACTTACGGGGTTTTGAAAAACATCCATTAAACCGATACCTTGCACGGAAACACCGGCATTAAAAAAAGCAAATATCGGCATAATTAAAAATGCCGACCAGGGATGTAGTGCATGAATGTATTCATCTACCATGGAGCGACTTTTATCCAATTTACCTTCTTGTGTTAATCGATAGGTCGGGGTTAAAAAGGCCAACATAACACCCGCTATGGTGGCATGCACACCTGATTTTAAGAAGCAAAACCATGTAACAAGTCCAAGTGCTAAACCAATGGCAATATTTCGAAGACCAGAAAAGTTCAATAAAAACAGTAGAAACATGGCCAGCCCGGCAAAGCCAAGGTAATTCGAAGCAATTTCCTCAGTATAAAAAAGAGCGATTACAGAGATAGCACCTAAATCATCAACAATTGCTAAAGCAAGTAGAAAGATTTTTAATGCTACAGGTACGCGCTTGCCTAAAAGAGTTAATATACCTAGTGCAAAAGCAATGTCGGTTGCCATGGGAACGCCCCATGCGTGGGTGTAGCTGCCACCTAAGTTGGTGAATACATAAATTAAAGCCGGAAATAGCATTCCCCCTATGGCTGCAAATATTGCAAAAGAAGCTTTTTGCGGACTCGAAAGTTCGCCAGATAAAATTTCTCGTTTTATCTCAAGGCCGACCAAATAAAAGAAGATGGCCATTAATCCATCGTTTACATAGAGAAGCAGGGTTTTTGTTAATTCAAAACCACCAATGCTTACGCTCACTGGAGTGTTAATAAATTGAAAATACCAACTAGATAGAAAAGAATTGGATGCGATCAGTGCGATGATGGAACTTAAAAGTAAAACAATACCACCGGAAGCTTCAATGTGCATGAATTTACGAATCGGCGAAAAGGCATTCTGCATGCCTTCTTTAATCATATTGCCCGCTTTTTTCATCATTTTCTCCTTTTTCGCGATCTTTTTAAATGCAGACTATAGAGTGAAACCAGGTATGCTCAGCCGGGCCTTACTATACTTACTTGCTCGAGATTTTAGGATGGCAGCTACTTGTGCTTGATTGGGCATTTGGCTCTGTGGCAATAGAGCTACTTCCCCGCCGTTTTGTAGGACCAATTCTGCGAGATCATCCAGTATGTCATCATCAAAGCAATCTTTTTGTTTTGGGTGTAAAATAAATGTGCCATTTTTCCTGTTTAAAAGCCCCCAGATATGTTGATCTTCTGCAATGTACAATCTAGCTATATTTCTTTGTGCAGCTTGCAAAGCTACGCGGTGAAGATCAAACTCTGCCATTCCACCTACACTGGCTCGCTGCAATTGTTTTAGAATTCGGCTTATGTGCTTCTTCTCTACTTGGTGACTAATGCTATGTAGGGCCCTACGAATATTTGCCACATCCTGAACATCAATTTCTTGCTCAACCGCATCGTGCAAAATATTAGGATAATTGGATTCATTCCTTAATAGCTCAATGTCGTCCTTACTGCCTATAAGGAGCAAGGGAATGTTGAGGTTTTCCACAACATCGTTTAACCAGTCGTCAATCCAATCTACAGTAGCATGTTCCCAAAGATATTTAGAAAGCATATCATGGGTATTTGTGTTTGAAGTATGTCGATTCATTTGTCCTACGCAGCGAAGTCCCGTAAGACTTGCTCGATAAAGACCAACTTTGGTTTTACTCAAAACCAAAATATAGGAGTCCATTTCTGCTTGAGCCGCCTTTAGAATTGGTTTTATGTGAAAACTATCAGCAATTACGCTGAAACTAGGCGTGTAAACAGGAAGCTTTTTAAGTAAAAAGGCTTTGCTGCTTCGAAATAGTCCCCAGCAGCCCGCACCTTTAGACATTAGCATTTCTGGTTTTTGTACTAAGTTTCGAATGGGATTTAAAAAGCTTTTGGCTTTGCCAATGGGCCATTGACGTAGCAATAGATTTTCGCTTTGCCAGATGATTCTTTCTAGCTCAGCGACAATTTCATTTTGAGATAGGTTGGTCGTGTTAATGTAGGCAGAAAGATGAAAGCAAGACTGACTTAGCCTTAAGTCCGCCAAGGCTCGCCTTTTTTTTGCCGTAGTATTGCTAGTCATTTTTCCCCCTCTTCGATGATACACTTAGTATCTGCGATATGAGGGTTTTTATAAAATAGATAAATACTATGCCATATTTCGATAAAATCGATACAAAGCTAATAGTCAGCGAATGAAAAGTCTCGCATAAGTTGTGTGGCGATGGGATTGTCGACAATTCTTTTGGTAGAAATTAAAAAGAATTCTTCAAATACACCTTTTAAGCTGCCGAGCTTCACAATCTTACCTTCATCAAGGTATCTTTTTACGGCAAACTCAGGCTCGGCAATCAAGCCAACCCCCTCCATGGCCAAGAACTTTTGAATGGCAGTATCTTGTACATTGACGCTAACTTTATAATTGATATTGGCAGCTTCAAAAAAGTGCTCGATATCATGTCTCAGTTTGGAATGGTTCGTGGGTAGTATGAAGGATTGTCCCTCAAGAGACTGCGGAAAATTATCTTGTAATGGGGCAAATTCTTTAGCTCCATATACATGAACGGGCAATTTGCCAATGCAGCGACTATACACCGATTTTTCTTCGGAATCTGCCATGATATGATGATTGGCCAGTACCAAATCGATGGAGTGATTGATGAGCTGTCGATACAGTTCATCACCTGTCCCGTCTAATAATGTAATGTTGCAGTCTTGAATCTTTTGTGCCGCCTGGATCAAGCGGACACTTAAGTGCTTAGGCACACTATCTAGACTACCAATATTTAGGTGGGGGCGTACGGAAAAAGTTTTGTCGCGCAACATCTCTTGAAGTTCAGTTCCAAGACTATAGATCTGATTGGCATACTTCAAAGTGGCTTTTCCCGCATCCGTAAGAATCAGTTGTCGGTTCTTTCTTTCGAAAAGCTTTTGATCAAAGGACTCTTCTAGTTGTTTCAGTTGGGCACTAAGTGCAGGTTGCCCAACGTTAAGTTTTTCTGAAGCCTTCGATATACTGCCTTCTGTAGCAATGGTCTTAAAATATAGTAAGTGATGGTAATTTAGCCAGGACATCCACCCTCCATTCATCGAAATAATCGATCAACTGCATATTATATATATATTTTTTAGATACAAGCAAAAACGCTAGATTATAAGCTGGGGAGGGAATGAAAATGAGAGAGGTTAAGGCGCTAGAGGTATTAAATTATGCAAGTGATTTTTCGCCATGCATATCCATGTACTTATCGGTTAGTAAGTCGCAGACGAAGCAACAAACCTATTTAGAATTACAAAAATTCATTAATTATGCCCAGTCAAAATTAAGTCAGGATTATGGTTTTGGCGTAGCTAGAGAATTATTGCGAGATATTCAACACTTCATTCGTAATCTAGAGTTTAAAAACAAGGAAAGCTTTGCTTTGTTTATTGCAAAGGGTTTTAAAGGGGTATTGTATTTGCCGTACAAGGCCGACAATCTTTGTGTTGTAGCGGATAGCTTTCATACAAAGCCATTGATTAAGTGGCTACAAGACCCCAATCATTTTTATTTGGTATCTTTGTCAGCAAAGAAAATCAAATTATTTCAAGGCTCTAGTAAAGGAATGCACGAACTAAGAAGCTACAATCTAGAGATATTGGATAAGCGTGATATGGTTTATCGACGTGGTGGTAAGGGTGAGAGAAATGTGGCAGATGGCAAACAGCGCAAAAGGCAAGAGGCTTTATTTTTAAAGGAAATAAAAAGAATATGCCCAATGCTAGAGGCGGATTTGAATATGGAAGAAGCACCACTATTGCTCGCAGGAAGCTCACAACTTAAAAAGATTTACTACGAAAACTCTACTTATCCTTACGTTCTAGAGGAAAGCTTAAATGGCAGTTTTGCCTCAGCTAAAAACCATAAGTTTTTCCAGGCGGCCAATCAATTGGTTCAAAATTATCATAAGCGACGACAGGAAGAATTGATTAATAAATACAAAGAAAAAAACGGCGAAAAATCCATTGTGAAGATAGCAGAAGCGGCCAGTAGCGGTAGAATAGAAAAACTTTTGGTTGCAGAGGATTATCAACTATGGGGTATCTATGACAAGGATTCTGGAAAAATAGTGATTCACGATAGGCAGCTAAATGCAAAAGATGAGGATATTTTAGATGATATATCCGAACAAGTTTTAAAATGCCGAGGAAATGTTTTCGTTTTGCCTAAAAACAAGATGCCGGATGATTCCTTGGCCTATGCAATTTACCGATGGTAGAGGAGGACTTACAATGCTAGAAAACGTATTTATCAGATATAAAAAGTTTTCACCAAGTTATCAGCATAAAATTATTTTGCAGCATGCAATGTCTGCTGTGCAGGATATTGCACCAACTGATGCAAGCATTCGAGTTCTACTTGAGGAGACTAAGAACGGCTATGATGGATGCATACGGATTTCCTCGAGCTCAGGTTACTTTTTTGCTAAGTCGAATGCCAGCAGCCTTTCGGCACTTTGTTTTGATTTACAGTATAAAATTGTAAGACAACTAGAGCGTTGGCGCGAACTGCGCTATAGCTCTGAGCAGCGTGATTTTCGCCGCGCCAATTAGGTGGTTTGGATAAAAAATGCTGAGTAAATTTCACAATTACTAGTCATTTAATTACTACAACTTGCATTCAAAACAAAATCCCCCAATAGTGGCGAAATCATCCTTGGGGGATTTTTGATTTCGGAATTTTTAGATACAGCGGTAGCTTATGCTTGGGGAATGCCTCTAGTCGTGCTGCTTATGGGCGGTGGCTTATACTTGCTGTTTGTTTCCCGCTTCTTACCTTTTCGCGGACTGTTTCGAGCGCTTGCCATTACCCTAGGCCGCTTCCAGCATAAAGGCGATGCTACTGCCTCGGGCCAACTCTCACATTTCCAAGCCCTAACAAACGCCGTTTCGGGTACAGTTGGCTTAGGAAATATAGGAGGGGTTGCTTTTGCGCTAACGCAAGGTGGTCCCGGTGCAATATTTTGGATGTGGATTACTGCGCTGATTGGTATGAACACAAAATTCTTTGAATGTACCTTATCGGTAATGTTTCGCGGAAAAGATTATACTGGTGAAGTGCAGGGTGGCCCGATGTATGTGATTCAAAAAGCCCTGCCCAAAAGCATGTTGCCACTAGCTTATCTTTTTGCCTTTTGCGGAATGATTGGAACAGCACCGCTTTATAACGCTGGAGAGCTTGCCAATATTTTGCATGCCGAATTTGAAGTGTCTAAGGGTTTGGTAGGAATCGTTTGCGCCCTTATTGTTATTGTGGTCTTTTCAGGTGGAGTTCGCTCACTTGGGCGCGTTACAGATAAGTTGGTGCCTTTTATGTGCCTGTTCTATGTTAGTTTGGCGATGGTCATTATCTTTCTTAACATTGAAAAGGTGCCGGGCGTTTTTTCATTGATTTTCCGAGAGGCCTTTACAGGGCATGCAGCTGTTGGGGGAGCCATGGGCTTAACCTTTGCAGAGGTAATGAAAACTGGAGTAAAGCGAGCCGCCTTTTCTAATGAGGCCGGTGTTGGTACTGCACCTATGGCCCATTCCAATGTAAAAACTTCGGAACCAATAAGTGAAGGCTTTGTTGCCATGTTGGGACCTTTTATTGATACCATCGTGGTTTGCACGATGACGGCCGTGGTTATTCTGGTGTCTTTGGATATGTCCACCTATGTGGGACAAGAGAATATCAAAGGGGTCTTGATCACCAAAGAAGCCTTTATCTTAAACTTTCCTACTTACGGAAAGTACTTCTTAGGTTTTGCTGCTGTGATGTTTTCAGTTTCCTCAATGCTGGGTTTTGCCAACTATGTACAAAAGTGTTGGAATTTTATTTTCAAAGGTTTGCGTGGTTTTGGAAACCGCACCTTTATCGCGCTTTATGCGATTGGCATTATCCTGGGTACGATTTCTTCTGCTACGGATATAATCAACTTGCTGGATCTGATGTTTGCCATGATGGTATTGCCCAATATGATTGCCACGGTAATATTGGCGCCAAAGGTGAAAGCTGCTTTAAAAGATTACTGGCAACGTTATCCGTAAAAATATAAGCACTTTACCGCTATTCTCATTGGTGCTAGCCTTTGAAGGTGAATCAAGAAAAGCCAGGCTGGTCCGAGCAATTAAAACTTTTTTTAAAGCCAAGTGTGGTACGCATGCTGTTTCTAGGCTTTTCTGCTGGCATGCCGCTTCTTCTAATATTTTCTTCCCTATCTTTATGGCTTCGAGAGGCAGGCATTGATCGGTCTGCCGTTACTTTTTTTTCTTGGGCGGCTTTAGGCTATTCATTTAAATTTGTATGGTCGCCCTTGGTGGACCGTTTGCCGCTGCCGATTTTGACAAAACTACTAGGGCGTCGCCGATCATGGCTACTATTATCACAAGTCATGATTGTTAGCTCCATCGTCTGGATGGCTCTAACAGATCCTACAAAGTCGGACTTTTCCTTACAAGTGATGGCCGTGGCTGCGGTACTATTGGGTTTTTCTGGTGCCACTCAAGATATTGTTATTGATGCCTTTCGAATTGAATCGGATGTACCAGAGATGCAGGCGACGATGTCGGCCACTTATATTGCAGGTTATCGAATTGGAATGATAGTATCCGGAGCTGGTGCCTTGTTTTTAGCAAGCTTGTTAGGCTCAACTAAAGATATATATAACTATGGGGCCTGGAAGTGGACCTATATAATTATGGCCATGACCATGTTGGTGGGCATTTTAACAACGATATTTTCGCCAGAGCCAAAAGCAAATGCCAAATTTAATACTAACTATAGCACAACAGATTACTCCAGATTTTTGGCCTTGTTTTTTTGTAGTGTATCAACTTTTGTCGGAATGTTTTTTCTGTCTGCAGACATTGTTTCCACCAGTAAAAACTTTTTTGCTTTTTATCTTGGCTCGGGCTTATCGGCATTTATTATCGAAGGCTTGCGTTTTTTTATTGCTGTGTTGGGGGCCATATCAATGGCCATCCTTTTGCAAAAGTTAAAACTTGTTAATCGTCAAATGCTAGAAGAGACCTATATTGGTCCGGTTAAAGATTTTTTTCAGCGCTATGGTTTAAGCGCTGCTCTATTGCTACTTTCCCTAGTAGGGCTTTATCGTATAAGCGATATTGTATTGGGTGTGATATCGAATGTTTTTTATCAGGATCTTGATTTTACCAAAACACAAATTGCTTCAGTGGTAAAAACCTATGGCGTAATCATGACATTGGTTGGTGGCTTTTTAGGGGGTATTCTAACAAACCGCTATGGTGTAATGCGTATACTTTTCCTAGGCGCTTTCTTGTCTGCCATCACCAACTTATTGTTTATGGCTTTAGCGTATATGGGCTACAACCTACCGATGCTTTATGTGGTCATTTCTGCAGACAATTTGGCTGCTGGCTTGGCAAGCGCTGCCTTTGTGGCTTTTCTTTCTAGTTTGGTGAACATACAGTTTACGGCCACTCAGTATGCCATTTTTTCATCTCTAATGACTTTACTGCCTAAGGTTTTGGGCGGATATTCTGGCTCTATGGTAGATACTATTGGTTATCCCATGTTCTTTTTGTTCACCACTCTTATAGGTGTTCCTGTAATGTTTCTTGTTTACCTTGCAGCCAAAGTCATGAAGTTAAATAAGTGATCTAGATCATTTCTTTTTTCTTCAAACTAGCTAAAATATTTCTGATATCTGGAGGTAATTATGAAAGACTTTCTAGCACATTATAACGAGTTAAATGAATGGATGCAGAAGCTGGGGGCAGAAATTCCTGACAGTATGCAGGCGTTTGGCAAGCTACATGAGTCCTCCATTGCCAAGGGTGCCCTGGATTCCAAAACCAAAGAATTAATTGCTTTAGGCATTGCGATTACGGTGCGTTGTGATGGATGCATATCTTTTCATGTGCACGATGCCATGAAGGCCGGTGCAAAAAAAAGCGGAGATAGCAGAAACCGTTGGCGTAGCCGTACTCATGGGAGGAGGCCCATCTGTGGTATACGGAATCGAAGCAATGCAAGCTCTAAGTCAGTACCAAGAACAAGGGCTTTAATTTAGACGCTTTTCTAAAACTCTTGCTTTTTCTTCACCAAGCAATCGCTTCATGAAGTCTTGCGGCACATCTTTTAGCGATACGACGATCAATCCGTCAGTAGCATAGGTAGCGGTATCACCAGTATTAAAGTCTTTATCATCTTTAAAACTATAAAACCTGGCTCCGTGTTTAGCATATTGTTTTAGTAGTGGAGGAATTTCCTCTAAGCCGGCAGCTAGAAATAGTTGATTGAGTTCATTGATGTCGTGAACGGACTTTAAAACGTTGGAGATGATTCGATCGAGCATCCAGGTCTGCTCTTTTAATTTACCGTAGTCAGGGACATACTTTTGTAGTTCACTGGAAGGATCGCCATAACGTTGCATCAAAAACTGCATGATCATTTTTTTCTCGGCAGCACCAAAGGAGCCCGAAATGGTTACGGGTCCAAAATAGGATTGAATTTGCCCATTTTGATAGGCAATCTCGGCTAGTCCCATCCATAAAAGGTTTAAAACACTAAGCTTTCTTCCTAAAGTAGCGGCTTTTTCCTGTTTGATTTGATAGGGACGTGAAACAAAGGAGCGGCCTAGCTCCACGGAATGCCCCAGTTTATCCACAAAATCCCTTTGGTAGCCAAATAAAGAATGGGAATAAAGACTTTCTATGCCCTTTTCGTTAAGTAGTTTTTCTGTAAAACCCAAACGATAGGCCCCCAGAATTTCTTGAGTGTCATTGCGATAAACGATCATTTGGTGATAATACGGATCAAAAATATCCAAATCCAAGCTTTTACCAGTTCCCTCTTTGATTGGGCGAAAGGCCTCTTCTCGAAGTCGACCAATTTCTGTTAAAATTGGCTCCGAAGCATTCCCGGGCAATAGAAATATGGAAATATCCAGTTCGCTTCTAATGCCATTGATTTTTCGAGGGATTTGCAAGCGGCTTAATTCATATTGCGTATTTACATCATTTTTCTCGCCGGCTTGATCTAGAGCGCGAAATCTTTCCAGTTCTTGTGCGATCAGTTTTGGATCGACGGGCTCAATGATGGCTTCCAATTGATTCAAGTTTTTTTTCTTTTTAGGTCGCTCTTTAATACGGGCTACTACATTCAAATTCATTCTACCGGTTTTTGAATACTTTGCTGTATTACCTAAAAGGTAGGTTTGCGCGCGAAGAAAATCGGTAAATCCTTGGTCATCATACTTAGTTTTTCCCTCGGCATTACGAGAAATATAAGCATCATAATCTCTAGGGCTTAAAACGCTACCAAGGGCTACAGGTATTTGGTGATCGCGTTTGTTAATAATCTGGTAGGGCAAAAGTAGGTCGGTACGCAATTTGTAGCCGATATTTTTCAGCCAGTCTGCACGATGGTTTTTAATTAGCATGCCAGTAGCTTGAAAGATTCGCGAATTGGTAGTTTCAAAATAAACTGGAAGTACATTGGCTTGGTGGCGCATGGCCACCAATGCAGCTGCCGTCTTCCATTCTGAATCATAAGGAGTGCGCCAAGGGTACTCAGCAGTGGACATTTCACCACTAGGAAAAACAATGAGTGCACCACCATTTTTTACATGTTGGTTCATGGCCACAATTGCTTTTTTATTGGCCATTTGATTGGACTTTTTAAAATCCCCCACGTGAACGTCTAGTGGGATGGTATAGGCTTGAAGTTCAGGAATCATCTCATAGAGTTTGCTGCTAATGATGGCCTTAACATCAGAGCGCTTTTCTAGTAGCAATTTAAATAAAATTACTCCATCAATGGCACCCATGGGATGATTGGCCACAACAACTAAAGGCCCAGCTTCTGGAATTGCAGCAAATTTTTTTTCACTATATTTAATGTCTATATTTAAATGATTGAGAACAGCGTCGAAAAAATTATCAGGACGTTCTTGAAATCTTTCCTGTACCTTTTTGTATTCACGGTATGGTTTCAAAAAAAGATACTTTAGTTGTGAAGAGTTTTTGCTAACTTCTTTCATAAATAAATTTCCACATCTTTTTGTTTTGCCATCGGCAAAAGAAGCAAGGTGTGTTGTTAGTACAAGTAATACCCCAAATCCCCCCATGAGAATAGATTTTCTACTCATGGATTGTCCTTTTTTTGTATTTTGACTGATTCGTGCAGGATTTACATGAATGTGGCGTAAAGAGCTAAATATAAATCGCAAATATATAATTTTTTTAAAGCAGAAGTGCTAAAATTCGGCCCGAAACATCATATTGCCACCTTCCCACAATTGTGAAGCTCTATCGGCATCAAAAGTAAGAAAAATCAGCGTTTCCACTTTGGGGTTAAATTCATAGCGGTAAACTAGATTCAAACGGTGCTCGATTTTACTGTCGCTATTATCTTCGTTGTAAGCGGTAGTATCAAAGCCAAGTCGCCAGTGGTTGCTGCGATCACTTAGGCGGTAAGTAAAATAGGGGAGATGAAAGAAAGTTTTCTCTTCTGAAATAGGACCGTCATAGTCTCGGTAAGCCATATGATAGCCAAGTGTCCAACGAAGCCACTCCCGTTCTACTTGTAATAAGTGGCGCTGAAAATCTTGTGTTTGAGAGCTATGGGTATGCTCCTCTTTTTTGTTTTCCATATGTAGGCGAAGGGCCCAGTATCCAAGTCCGCGGGCTTGCCTGCGGGCTTGCATTCCCAGCACACTTCTCTCATAGGCAAAAGTTTGGTTGCTATCTGGCACTTGCCAGGTAGTCTTCGACTCCCAGCGAAAGTACAGCTCTTGGAACTCAAAAGGATTCAGGCTTCGGCGAAAGACAATACCTGTGGCAACGGGTTCTTTGGTGTATTTCTCGGTACCATCATTTCGTTTGTTATAAGCAAAGTCATTCATTCGATAAAATAGGCGAATAGTTCCATCTTCTTGCCAACGCTTTAAAATCGCAAAGCCTAGGTCATTTTCTTCTTTATAAGTATCGGTTTCACCCTCAATGGCAGCCCCCCAGGAGCCAGCCGTGTTCCATCGCTGAAATTCAAAAATTAAATGGCGATCTTCTCTTTCCAAATCGGACTCATCGAAAAAACGAAGGTGGACTTGGGTTTGTTCATCAAGATCTTGTTCTAATTTTATACGATATCTTGTCATAAAGCGTTTTGAGCTTAAAGAACCAGTAGTAGAATCAAAAACATTTTTTTGTGCTAGCCATTTTGCCTGCCACTCAAAAGGTAGTAAGAAGGTTAGATAGTCGGAATGATATTCCGAATCAATGTCGCTGGGATCTTCAAAGTTTTGATAGTCCCGGTAGAAGGGGCTCATATATTCAGGTTGTTCTTCAAATGCCCAAAGGCTTAAAATTAGTAAAAAGCTTAGCATATTTGTGCACTTAGCACTTATTCTAAGTCTCGTCATTAAGAATCGATTGATAGCAGGATAAAAATGGTGTTAGCTCTAAATTGATAAGGAGATATTATGAACTGGCTGATACTTTTTATGTTCAGTTTGATGCCCCATCTGGCTGTAGCGGCTGATTTTGATTACACCATAGATATAGCGACAATCAATGAATCGGCTCCTATGGAATTGGATTTCGGTAATATATTATATGGAGATCATTTTATTAAGAATGTGCAACTGAAAAATTCTGGTGCTAAGCCAATTGAAAGGTTGAAATTGGATATTTATGGTTTTGAATATTTTCTAGAACATGAATGTCCAAATTTACTGCCGCCTAATGCTTCATGTGCTGTGCAAGTTCTATTTTGGCCAGAAATGCCTGGTCTGCATCGAGGTTTTTTAATAATTGAAACCTCTGGTTTAAATGTAAATATTCCGATGAAAACATTGGTGTTATAAAATTAAGATCTAAATTAATGGTATAGAATCAATGTTGGTATTTCTTTTAATCCTAATGATAGTTCAGATGAGTCTTTTCCATATTGATGAATATTATTTTCATCGACGCAGAAAAGTGAAACGTAGTGAAATCGTGAATGCATTGATCGATGGAAGCCTTTACGTTCTTCCGTTGTGTATTGCTGTTTTCACCCCTTTCACAATGGAATGGCGGATTGTTTTTATTGTTTTAGCAAGCATCTCTTGTATATCCATTGCTAAAAATGAGTACTTTTACCCGAAGCTAGATCGACAGGAGCGATTGGTTCATTCCTTTTTGTATGTCTTGCACCCCATCCTCTTATACACATTTTATATTTCTTGGCAGGAAGATTTCTTTAATAAATACCCCTATTTTTGGATTGTACAGATCACTTATTTAGGGCTTGGCCTGCGTACTTTGGCGCACCAGTTAATTTATTGGAACTACATATACAGTGACGATTTGCACGAACAGAATTTAAAAAATGATTCCCATCCCAAGGCGCAGGCTTAGGGTTTCATTTTCAGGCTCTACCAAATTGTCAACTCCATCAAAGGCGCTCTCAGAAGCATCAACTTTCCACTGGTGGGCGCGTAAGTATACTTTGGTTTGCACAGAGGCGGGAATGATCCAGCCTATTTCTAATCCCATACCTTTTCCATCATTTTGTTTTAGTTCCACATCACGCCTGCCGCCCCCTGTATCTGACATATAAGAGGTATTTAAGCCCTCAAGCCAGTGATCATATTCAAAGCTATAGTAAAAACGACCACTGTAGACGGTAAGCTTTAATGGAATGTATTGATATTCCGTCTCTCTGCGGTAGGAAACAATGAGGTCATTGTGCCAAAATCGCTGCGCATATCCCGTGCTCAAAACCGTATTGCCAAAAACAAAGTGAAGCTTTGCTTTTAAGTGGTAGAGGTAGTCTCCCGTCATGACTTGTACTGGAGTGCCGCCAAAGGTGGAGCCATCATATTGTAGGCGACCATCCCAATAAGACCCATACAAGCTAAAACTAATATTTGGTGATATCAATATACCAGATTCGAGTTCAACACCGCCGTTTGTGCCCTCCTCTGTCATGACTCCCGGTTCTTCATAGGAAAAATCCTCATAAATTAGACCAATATGCAATCTAGATCTTGCTTCTATTATTCCTGGGTTGGTTTGGGCATAAAGACTTGTGCTTAGGAAAAAGGAAATGATAAATATGCGCATACATAGATGCTAACACTAAATATAAGTAAGATTTGAATTCTTTCTTGGAGATATACAGACTTTTGTCTAAGATACTATTGAGGTAAATATGTCACAATCATTACGCAATAGCTTTATTGTTTTGGGTTTAATCTTAGTTTTAAGCTTTGTTGTCTATGGTTTGGGCTCAGCATTATTTCCGCTTTTAATAGCATTTGGTTTGGCTTATCTGTTTTTTCCTCTGGTAAAAAAATTAGAGGCGAAGGGATTTAGTAGAAGCTATGTTGTGATTTTTATTTTTTCCGCGATTGTTTTTCTATTGGCATTGGTGGCGCTTTTAATTTTACCAGGATTTCTGCGTGACTTAAATGATTTGATCAATAGTTTTCCCAAAATTGTAAGTACGGTTTTGGCAAAGCTTGAGAATTGGCTGGCGCTATTAGGAAAAGATGTAGATCTTAGTAAAGATCAGATACGCTTATATTTGCAAAATCATTCGCAAGAGGTCTCCGCTTCCATGCTAAAGAAAATCCTTTTAGGAATAGGAGGTGTTTTCTCTGGTGCGATAGAATGGTTGCTTGGCATTTTAAATTTCTTTTTGATTCCTTTATTCTTCTTTTATGTCATCCATGATTACGAAAAGTTATCCAATGAGTTCTTGTCCTTGTTTCCTCGGCAAGCTAAAGAAAAAATGCGCGAGTATATGGAAGTGGCCAACAGAGTGCTTAATGGTTACATTCGCGGGCAAATTCTTGTGGCGCTAATTCTAGCCATCTTATATTCAGCCGGTCTAAGTCTAATTGGATTGCCTTTTG
Source organism: Bdellovibrionaceae bacterium UBA3535 (assembly GCA_002376845.1). GTDB lineage: Bacteria > Bdellovibrionota > Bdellovibrionia > Bdellovibrionales > UBA840 > UBA3535. The sequence continues at coordinate 83,538 of DFOS01000015.1, forward strand.
GCTTTGCCATTGGATTTATTTCTGGATTTATTAGCATCATTCCTTACGCCGGATTCACAATAGGTTTTGCCACGGCACTTGCCGTAGGCTTGGCCCATTATGAATTGTCTCTAATTATTGGTATTGTTTTGGTTTTTACCATTGTTCAAGCTTTAGAGGGATCTCTAATTACCCCCAAGTTGGTTGGCAACAAAGTTGGGCTAAGTGAGCTCCATACTATGTTAGCCTTAATTATTGGCGGCAATCTTTTCGGCCTTTTAGGCATGCTTATCGCGATACCTGTGGCGGCCATCTTTAAAGCGGTATTTCTAGATCTTAAGCAGGTATACCAGAGCCTAGAATTTTATAAAAAGTAAGCATTTTACTAATGCCTGAGTGTCATTTTGGCAAAGTATTAGCTAGATATTAGAAATAGCTTGGCCAGAGTAAAACCTCCCTATATATTTCCACTCGTTTCTTGGGGGGATCTATGAAAATTTTAAGCTTATTCCTAATTGTATTCTTATCCGCATCGGCTGGCGCCAATGACTTTTATGATTGGTACAAAGAGCAAAGACAAATATCCATGCAACGCTTATTGGATAATATTTCTCGCCATGATACACCAAGAGGTTTTGTGGTTGCCTCACCCTCAAAATACGATCCGGATTATTATTATCATTGGGTGCGTGATGCCGCCTTGGTAATGCGGGCGTTAGATAAAAATTTAGAATATGGGAAATTAAAATTATCTCTATTTCATGATTACATCATGTTGGTGCGTCACCACCAGAATGTTTATAGCCTTACTGGTTTAGGGGAGCCAAAGTTCAATGCTGACGGCACGAGTTATCAGGGGCCATGGGGTCGACCACAGAATGACGGTCCGGCACTACGTAGCATTACTCTAATACATTATGCGCTTCAACTCTTGGAGCAGGGAGAAAAAGATTATGTCGTTAAATACCTATATGCGAACCGTCTTCCCGCACAAGGTGTGATCAAAAAGGATTTGGAGTATGTCTCGCATAATTGGTATCACCATGACTTTGACCTTTGGGAAGAGGTGAAGGGCCATCATTTTTATACTCGTATGGTACAGCGAACGGCACTCGTTTTGGGGGCGCATCTTGCTCGCAAGTTAAATGATGAGGGGGCTGCTCGTTGGTACCTGGAGCAAGCCAAAATCATCAATGAAAAATTGGATGCACATTACTCAAAAGAAAAGGGATATATTCTTACTACCTTAGATCGTGTGGGTGGTTTGGATTATAAGTATTCTAACTTAGATGCCTCGGTCATTTTAGCCGTGAATCATGCGTGGCTACCGGGCATGTCGTTTGGGCCTACGGATGCAAGAGTGGTGCAAACTTACAATGCCTTAGTAAATGCTTTTCAACGGGTCTATCCAATCAACCACCATGGGTATCCAGGCGTAGCCATTGGCCGCTATCCCGAAGATCGTTATTTTGGCGGCAACCCTTGGTTTTTGCTTACAAATGGGATGGCGGAGTATCTAAACCTTTATGCTCAAGTTGTGGAAAAAGATAAGCCGGATTTGGCAAGGCGACTACGTTCGGATGCAATTCTTTATTTAAAAAGATCGCGACTGCATATGGGCGAAGATGGGAATATGGCCGAGCAATATGACAAATATAACGGTTATATGCTGGGAGCAAAAGATCTCACCTGGAGTTATGCTTCGTTTTTAACGGTTGAGTAATATAGGTGGATCTTTCAAACCTCGATTTTTTATTCATTGCCCTATATTTTGTAGCAGTCTTTGCTGTAGCTCGGTGGGCATACCAAAAAGATAGTGCGGAAGATTATTTTCTGGGTGGGCGCAATCTATCATGGTTTGTTATTGGCGCTTCCTTATTTGCTTCCAATATAGGTTCGGAGCATTTAATTGGCTTAGCTGGTGATGGAGCTAAGGGAGGCGTTGCGGTTGCCCAATTTGAAATTTTAGCAGGTTTGATTTTGCTGCTTCTTGCTTGGTTGTTTGTGCCTTTTTACTTAAAATCAGGCGTTACGACCATGCCGGAGTTTTTGGAAATGCGTTATGGCAGGCCTGCTCGAAATTATTTGTCTTTTATATCCATAGTTTCTTATTTGCTGACAAAAATTTCTGTCACCATATTCGCAGGTGCTGTGGTCTTTGAAGCCATGGGCTTTTCCTTTTGGTTAGGCGCCTCACTCACGGTTGTTGCCACAGGTATCTACACAGCATTGGGAGGACTTCGAGCCGTAATTTATACGGATACCATACAAGTAATCCTTATGATTGTAGGAGCTATATTGGTTTCTTATTTTGGCTTGCAGCAACTGGGAGGCATTCAGGCTTTTCGAGCGGAAGTGCCAGAGACTTTTTTTAAAATATGGCGACCCAGTACGGATTCTACTTTTCCTTGGACAGGAATTGTTCTTGGAGCTCCGATACTTGGAATTTGGTATTGGTGCACGGATCAGTTTATTGTGCAAAGAGTCTTGTCTGCAAAAAATGAATCACAAGCAAGAAAGGGCTCCATCTTTGCTGGCTACTTAAAGATTTTGCCGCTGTTTATTTTTGTTTTTCCAGGAATGATAGCCTTTGCTTTGGCAGAAAAAGGTTTTTTTACCATGGAAAAAGCGGACCATGCGTTGCCGCTTTTAATTTCCCACATATTACCAGGTGGCGTGCGAGGTTTGGTTTTGGCCGGCCTGCTTGCAGCATTGATGAGTTCACTCTCTAGTGTATTCAATTCTTGCTCCACTTTGATCACCTATGATTGGTATAAAACTCGCAATCCCCAAGCTTCACAAAAAGATTTATTCCGCGTAGGACAAATCAGCACAGTTTTTCTGGTTTTAATGGGAATGGCATGGATACCTTTTATGCAGTATATTTCTAGTAGTTTGTTTACTTACATACAAAGTGTGCAGGCTTATATATCGCCGCCAGTGGCAGCGGTGTTTTTGTGGGGTTTATTCTATAAAAAGGCAAATTTGTATGGCGCTATGGCTAGTTTGCTATGTGGTTTTGTTCTTGGGTTGCTGCGCTTTGTTTGCGAAATCGGGCAAGCACAATTGGATGGCTGGTTATTGGCAATAACAAATATTAACTTTTTGCATTTCGCGTTTTTATTGTTTGTGATTTGTTCGTTGGTATTGGTCTTTGTAAGCATGTGGACCTATGATAGTCCTAGGGAGTCTGCCAGAGAACTTATGATTCGAGGTCCTTTTAAAGTGAAGGACCCGATAGATGCATTATTAAGTTTGGGTTTGGTTTTGATTATTATAATCATATGGGTGGTCTTTTCATAAATGTTAGCTTTAGGGATTGATATTGGTGGTACGAATACAAAGTTGGGTTTGGTAGATTCCAGCGGTAAATTGTTTTTACATGAAAAGTTTCCAACGCATGCGGATCAGCCAATAGAAGTTTTTTTGGATCATCTTTGTTCCGTCTATGATAGTTTATTTAGTAAAATAGATAAAAGAGTGTTGGGAGCTGGAATAGGTGCTCCCAATATAAATCCTTTTACTGGCCTTATAGAAAAGGCTGTGAATCTTTCCTGGCAAAATGTAAATTTAAAATCACTTATTGAGGCCAAACTTGGTTTGCCATGTTTTATTGACAATGATGCCAATATTGCAGCTATTGGAGAAAAGCAATGGGGCGGGGCTCAGGGTTTGCATGATTTTATTGTGATTACGTTGGGTACGGGTTTGGGAACAGGAATTTTTAGTCAAGGCAAACTACTGCATAGCTATCTGGGCATGGCCGGTGAGGGTGGCCATATGATCGTTGAGCCATCAGGTAGGCCTTGTCCCTGTGGTGGGCGTGGGCACCTTGAGTCCTACGTAAGTGTTCGTGGCATAAAGACTACCCTGAAAGAGATGGTTGGAAAAGACTATAGCTTTGCCACGATTTTAGAGCTCTACCAGGAAAAGGATAAAAATGTATTGGAAGCGGTTTCCATGATGGCTCGCTATTTGGCTCTGGGAATTTCTCAAATGCAATCCTTACTCCTTCCCGAAAAAATTATCCTATCCGGAGGTGTTAGCAATTTAGGGGAAGACTTTTTGCTACAAGTAACATCTAATTTAGATGACTATTCTTACGGACCATTTCGTGGAAAAACCAAAATAGACTTAACACAAATTTCTTTGCATGATGGTGCGATTCTAGGGGCTGCGGCCCTGTATTGGCAAAAACAAGCAGAGACGAAATCGCCTCTGCTGGAATGATTACAATGCTTTTGGTTCGTTGATTAGCGGGATATTGCCGTTTAAGGATTCTAGAAAAGCAACAATCGCCTTAGCTTCATCCTCTGCAATATCTTTGTTTAACTGCATTTTTGCCATTACTTTCACGGCTTCATCCAATGACTCTACTTTACCATTATGAAAGTATGGGGCTGTGCGGGCTACATTTCTTAATGTAGGTACGCGCCACATATTCTTATCGGTCTCGTTTTTGGTAACGTTGTAGCGACCGAGATCTTCTGAAAAATGATATTTGTTTTCGTAGTCAGCATCAGGAAAAGTTGGGAACTTCATAAAAAAGCCGGTGCCTATTGGCAAACTGGGACCTGCAAAGTGAGGTCCGCTATGACAAGAAACGCAGCCAACACTTTGAAAGGCTTCATAGCCCTTTTTTTGTAGTTCACTTAAGGCTTCAAGGTCCCCTTCTTTAAATTTGTCATAGGGACTATCAAGAGTGGTTAGGGTTTCCTCAAATGCAGCAATCGCAGTGGCTAGATTGTCAATATTGATTGGATTTTCTTGATCAGGAAAGGCTTTTGCAAACAGTTCTTGGTAGCCCTTAACATCCTTAATTTTGTCAATTGCAAGGTCATGACTTTCCATGCCCATTTCTATTGGGTTGGTAATGGGCCCCTTGGCTTGTTCGGCAAGATCCTTTGCGCGGCCATCCCAAAATTGTACAGATAAAAACTTAGCATTAAAGACTGTAGGTGAATTTCTCTCACCTTTTTGACCATTGATACCTACCGAAGTGGGTAGACCATCAACCCCTGCATTGCCTGCCGTTATATCGTGGCAAGTATTACAGGAAATGCTATTATCACCGGATAAACGTTTTTCAAAGTAAAGATGATAGCCTAACTCTTCTAGTGCCGAATTGGAGGTCCAAACCTTTTGTTCAGCAGTTCCGGCTTCCACTTTTTTGGCTTCGCTGTCAGATTGTTTTTTGGTGCAAGCAATTGCAGATAAAAAGATGCTCAAACAAATGATGTGCTTCATACAAACTCCCTTATTTATATATTTATAATAAGTAGTAAGTAAGTTAGATGGCAAACTTTATTTCATGGGCACTTCGATAGCCAAGATGTCGGCATCTTTTGAGGCCACAATGGTAAATTGTTGAGTATCTTGTATGCCCAAAGCATCACGGGCTTGTAATATGGTATTGCCAATTCTTATTTCACCGGAAATAAGGAAAATATAGACACCGTTTGTAGGCAAATGCTTTTTATATTCTATACTATCTTGTGAGGCTAAATTGCTGCGGCTGAAAAAAGCATCTTGGTTTATATAAAGGGATTGATCGCGGCCACCTGGCGAAACCAAGAGCTGCCACTTTTTTTGTCTGTCTATAGATGAAAATGCCTTTTGTTCATAGCGAGGCTCTACATTTTTTTGTTTTGGCACGACCCAAATTTGCAGGAGTTCAACCGGCTTGCTTGTTGATTCGTTGTATTCACTATGACTTACGCCGGTACCAGCCGACATGACCTGCACTTCTCCTGATGCAATCGTATATTGATGACCCATACTGTCTTTATGAGCAAGAGATCCGCTAAGAGGTATGCTAATGATTTCCATATTATCATGGGGATGCATACTAAAACCTCGTGCAGGTTCTATATGGTCATCATTTATTACTCGTAATTGGCCAAAGCCCATTTTTACAGGGTCATAATAATGCGCAAAAGAAAAAGAGTGATAAGATTTAAGCCAACCGTGGTCTGCATAACCACGGTCTTCGGCTTTATGAATAAGTGTCTGCATATATTCCTATTTTAATACAATCTTGAAGCCAACATTCACTTCGTCATGAATCATTTTGTCGCCAAGATTTTTAAAGAAATTTCCAGAATTGTATTTCATATCAAATTTTGTGCGATCAAAGGTTAAAGTTCCTGAGTAGGTCTTGCCACTTTTTGTGTAAGGGATTTTTACTGAATGGCTTTTATCACGAATGGTAAGGTCGCCATATACATGTTGGTCATCCGCTTTGTTGATTTTTAGTTTTGCAGTAGGATACTTGTCTGCGCTAAAAAAATCGTCACTTTTTAGATGATCTTCCAGTTTCTTTTTCCACTTACCTTCTAAGTCGGTAACATCTACGCTATTTATATCGATAACGAATTCTCCTGACTTAATTTTGCCATCATCCATTTTAAGATTGGCCGATTTTAGATCTATGGTGCCCACATGTTCACCGCTTACTTTTGTGCCCTTCCAGTTAAAACTCGATTTTTTAAGGTCCACTTCAGCCGCCATGGCGCTAAAACCAAATAGCATGGTAATTAAAAGACTTTTCATATGTATTCTCCTTGTTGTTGTTCTCATTTAGTATGCGATTTTTTTAATTATTGCAGAAGGGGACAAAAATAAGATATATTGTTTCATATACGGAACAATCTATGCGCTTGAACTTACTGAAAACCTTTATCAAAGTGGCGGATCTCGGATCTTTGACCAAGGCAGCCCAACAATTGCACCAACCTAAGTCTCGGGTGTCCCGCTCCCTTGCGCGCTTGGAGGAGGATTTGGGTTTTACCCTAATGAATCGCACCACACGCTCCCTATCGCTAACGGAGGAAGGACGAAGGCTCTATCAACAAACCCATACACTGTTAAATGACTTGGAATCTCGCCTGGATAATTTTAGCAAAACAGAGGAGGAGCCATCTGGTACACTCTCGATTTCTGCGCCAACGGATTTTGCGCAAAATTTTTTACCAAGCTTGCTATGTCTTTTTTCGGAAAGCTACCCCCACTTACAATACCGAATTCATTTAAGTGATGATTATGTAGATCTTGCCGCCTATGATATCGATGTGGCCTTTCGGGCTGGCAACCTAAAAGACTCCAGTTTAAAGCAGAAAAAAATATCCATTTCGCAGCTCATTTTGGTGGCCTCAAAGGACTATCTTAATATTCGAGGCAGGCCAGATGCAGTAGCAAAATTAAAACAGCATGCGGTTTTTTCCTATTATAACGAGAACACACTGGACCCACTGATGGATATCTACAAACGCTATCAGTTGCAGCCAACACTAAGGAGCAATTCTTTTCCGCTATTAAAAGCCATGGCTTTAGAAGGAAAGGGGATCGCCATATTGCCCGATATTACTTGTCGAAAAGAATTAAGAGAAAAAACTTTAGAGCAAGTTTTACCAACATGGCATGCTAGAAAGGGGCATTTGCAGCTGGTTTATTCAGCACAAAAAAAACTGCCTCCGAAGTTGCGATGCTTTATTGATTTTGTGGCTAAAAATATCGATTCGATTTACTAGAACATGGATCTATGAGGGGCAAAATACATTTTTAAGCCAAATTGTATGAAGGCACTTCCTTCTGTAAAATAATTCAAAATTCTTGTCTTATTTTTTAGACAAAACAGGGTGAAGATCATTCCACGCCAATTAGGAACTGGCACGGAGCTTGCTTTTCTTAGGTTTGCCGTTGTTCTCGGCGACCGTCTCTTGGGGGAGGGGGTTTTTGTCTAATGCAAAGGGATTTTGCTTGTTTATCTAAGGCTTTCTTTTTATTTTTGAGCCATGATAAATTTATTTTTACAAACGATGATACTATTGGCGGCAACCACTCCTATATTTGAAGGCAAAGATGTTGTCTGGGGTTTTGATTTTTTAAATCAAGACGAAATGTTAATTAGTGAGCGGGGCGGAGAGCTTTATTATTACAATATCAAAACCAAAGAAAAAAAATCGTTAAAAGCTCCCAAGGTAAAGGCGCGCAGTCAAGGTGGGCTATTGGATGTGATGATTTATCCAGAGGCAGATACTACATATGTTTATTTGACCTATTCCCAGCCTACCAAGGATGTGGTAACCACAGCTCTTGCTCGCGCCGAGTATAAAAACAAAAGCCTGCAAAATTTAAAAACAATTTTTAGTGCCAAAGTAAAAAGTGATACTCATAAACACTATGGCTCCCGTTTAGTAGTAAAAGATGGTTATTTGTTTATGACCATAGGCGATCGTGGGGAGCGTGATTATGCGCAAGATTTAAGTTTGCATAATGGTAAAATTTTGCGATTGAATTTGGACGGCAGTGTTCCCAAGGACAATCCCTATGTGGGTCAAAAAGGCATACTTCCAGAGATATGGTCTTATGGTCACCGTAATCCGCAAGGCATTGATATAGACCCTCTTAGTAATAGGATTTATTCTGTGGGATTTGGTCCACGCGGCGGGGATGAATTGAATTTCATTGAGCCGAAGAAAAACTATGGTTGGCCGGTAATTACTTATGGCCGAGAATATTGGGGGCCTAAGATTGGTGAAAAGAAAAAAGACGGCATGGAGCAGCCTGTGGTTTATTGGACACCCAGCATTTCTCCGTCGGGCATGGTTTTTTATCGAGGCGATAAGGTGAAGAAGTGGCAAAATCAGCTATTTTTGGCTAACTTGGCATCTGAGCATATACGTCGACTCAAGCTAAAAGACAATAAGGTGGTGGAGCAAGAAGAACTCTTTCAGGACATGGAGGAAAGATTTCGTCATGTACGCAATTCGCCAGATGGGTATTTGTATGCCTCCACGGACAGTGGGAAGATTTTAAGGTTAGAGCCGAAAAAGTAAGTTTTACGATGCCATGTCATTTATAGGGCTAAAATATTTACGGCTTTGTGGGAAAGCATAGTTTTTCCAGTTTAAATTGTTTAAGTTCTGCCGCATCAAGGGGATTTTATGAAAATCACAGTTTTGCTTTTTTTTCTTATGGCTAGTAACACTTATGCAGGCGATAGCCTGTCTTTGGCGCTTCGACATTTGCAAAAACATGGGCTTAGTACAAAAAATGTATACCTTGAGCAGCAAACCGCCAGCAGTGATTTGTATCTCTCTGAGTATACTCTTGATAGAAATGGGCACCCCTGTCATACGGCGGTGGTGGTGAATCGCAAAAGCAAAAAAATCATAAATGCCAATCAAGATCCAGATTTAAGTTTTTATTACCCCTATACGGATATTTTTCCGGACCCAGGCAGACTCTTGGTACATATTTGTGCCGACTAAAAATATGTTTTAAATCATAGATTTTCCCTCCAAGATCTAGTTATCATATAAGCATGGAAAACATATTGTATCCCCTTGTGGGCGGCGTAATCATAGGTTTGGCAGCTACCTTTATGATGATGAGTATTGGCAAGATAGCTGGCATTAGTGGTATCGTTGCAGGGCTTTTGGAAAAACCCAATCCTGCTACTAAATGGCGCTTTGCCTTTGTACTTGGTTTGCTCAGCGGCGGCGGCTTGCTCTTTTGGTTGTCCCCTCAATTGTTTCAATATGAATTTTCTTTTACTTATTTTGAAGCCATTGTCGGAGGTTTACTAGTTGGTTTTGGCACGCGCTTAGGTAGCGGTTGTACCAGCGGGCATGGTGTTTGTGGACTTCCGCGTTTGTCAGCTCGCTCATTTGTGGCGACACTTACCTTTATGGGCGTTGCCATTTTGACTGTTTTTATTCGGGGGCTTTTATGAATTGGCTAGCATCTTTTATTGCAGGTTTTATATTTGCATTGGGGCTGGTAATTTCGGGCATGACCAACCCAGATAAGGTTATCGGCTTTTTGGATTTGTTTGGAGATTGGGATTATGCTCTAGCTTTTGTAATGGCAGGGGCAGTCTTATTTAACTTGCTAACTTTTCATTGGCTAAAAAGGCGACAAAGCCCACTTTTTTCTGACACTTTTCATTGGCCGACCAAAAAAGATATTGATAAGCGTTTGGTGATAGGAGCTAGTTTTTTTGGTTTAGGCTGGGGGCTTTTGGGGATATGTCCGGGACCAGGTTTGGTAAATCTGGTGACCATGAATGCGAAATTGCTGGTCTTTGTGGCTGCAATGTTGGCAGGAATGTTGGCTTTTAAAATCTTTGATAAGATGAAGACCTAGGAAGGTAAATCTTGGATGCTATGCAGTTTAAAAGCTTTCTAATTTATTGTTTGGCTATGAACTATGCCATCTTGCTATTATGGGGATTCATGGTCATGCTCGCTCCCGATTGGATTTACAATATTCATAACAAGTTATTTCCCATAAAAAGAGACATATTTGTCATTCTACATTATTGCGGAATTGGCCTATACAAAATTTTGATCTTTATTTTTATACTCATTCCCCTGATCGCCCTTCATTTTATCTAGACGTGTAATTCTTATCCGATTGATCTCAAAAGAAAACAAAATATAAGGCTTGTAGAGGCAGCTTTCATGAAGCTAGAAAGTTCTGCTTTTTTGTTCTAAGCTATTCTAATGAAGGAAATTAAAAAGATCGCATCCGGCGCGTTTGCAAGAAATTTGCGTTTAGCAAAGCTTGCCTATGGCAGTGGTGTGAAGCTTTGGTCTGCTAGTAAAGAAGAGGGCTTAAAATCCATTTTAGATTCCGTTGTTGGTGGCCAAGCCCACAAATTGGTAAATGAACTTGGCCTTATGAAGGGTTCTGTGATGAAGGTGGGGCAAATGCTCTCGCTTTATTCAGAAGCTTTTCTGTCAAAAGAATTGCAGGCTGTTCTGCGGCAACTAGAAAACCAAAGTTTTTATTTATCATGGGAGGAGATTCAAAAGAATTTGCCCTCCGAATTTCTAGAAAAACTCGACTTTGAATCCAAGCCCATTGCAGCCGCTTCCTTGGGTCAGGTGCACAAAGCCAAGATTAAAGCCACAGGCGAAGTGGTGGCAGTAAAAATACAATACCGCGGCGTACGCAAGGCGATTGATTCGGATATAAACACCTTAAGGTTATTTTTGAATATTTTGGATTTGCTTCCTAAAGATCAGGATTTTTCCAATATCTTTGAAGAAGTAAAGATGATGCTCTTGCAAGAAACCGATTATTTGCATGAAGCTAAATACCAAAAAGCCTTTCGTAATAAGGTAGAACAGGTATCGGAAAATATATATGTTCCGCGAGTATACGACGAATTTACCAATGAACAAGTATTCACCAGTGAATTTATAGATGGCATCAACCCTAGGGACTGGGTGGATACATCGCCGTCGCAGGAATTGGTAGATCAATTGGGTAAAGATTATTTTGAGATATTTTTTAAAGAAATATTTTCTTGGTCTATGGTGCAGAGTGATCCTCATCCAGGTAATTATTTGATCCAAAAATTACCAGACGGAAAAACCAGGTGGGTTCTTCTGGATTTTGGTGCCACCAAAGAAGTAAGCGAAAAACTACAAGATACATACAAGGCCTTTATCAAGTCCGCCATTTACCAGGACCGGGATTTGTTTGTCCAGACTCTTGAATCAGCTGGCTTTGTCCAAAGCATAAGTGAAGATACCTATCCGTTGTTGTGGGATTATCTGGCTTGTCTTGGAGAGCCTTTTCAAAGCGGACAATATGATTGGAAGACTTCCGATTCTGCAGACAGAATACTAAAAATTCTCCCAAAAATGATTCGTAAATTATCTAGCAAAAAGCCGCCGGGTGAAACCGTGTTTATCGACCGCAAGATAGGTGGGCTTTATTTTATGCTAAAGCTAATAGGTGCAAATTTTGATCCAACAGCAATTAGTAAGAAGTACTGCTAGTTATAGTTTTAGCTGCTTTTTTGTATTGGTAAGAATCTCTGCTTTTAGCGCTTGTATACTAGCTTGTTTCAAGTAGCGCCTGCGCATGGTGAGGTTTACGCTACGAAATGGTATCGGTTTGTTAAAGGTTCTTAATAGCTTTTTTTCTTTCGCAGGTAAACGGATGGCACTAAGCTCAGGCAATAGAGTATAACCAAAGTTCTCTTGTACCAAATATCGAAGTGACTCTAGGTTGCCGATTTTTATGTCTAGGCCTAGGGGGCGGTTCGCCTCCAAACGACGTAGATGGCATAGCTTTATGATTTCATCACGTAGGCAATGTCCTTCTTCCAATAACCACATTTGGTCGGCTTCTAAATCATCAATATGAATTCGCGTTCGTTTGGCCAAAGGGTGCTTTTCATTTATGTACAAATACATAGCCTCATCATATAGAGCTTCTTGGTAGTAATTTTGTTTGTTCTCCTCCGTTGCCAAGATCGCCAGATCGATTTGTTCCTTGTCTAAGGCTTGAAGGCAGTTTTCTGTGGTGAGCTCCCAAATGGATAGCTCCACCGCGGGGTATTGACTTCGAAAACTAGCTAAAAAATTAGGTACCAAATAGGGAGCAATGGTGGGGATGATTCCCACCTTTAGTTCTCCGCGAATTTCACCTTTTTGCTCATCCACAATTTCTCTTATTCGTTCTATGTCATATAGCGCTTGTTTGGCTTGCTTTAAAATGCTCTTGCCCACAAGAGTAGGTGCTACAGGGCTCTTGCTTCGGTCAAAAATGGCTACCCCTAAGTCCTCCTCGAGATTTTTGATCATTTTGCTAAGCGTGGGCTGAGTCACAAAGCAAGCTTTCGCCGCCCGATGAAAGTTTTGTTCTTTTTCTACAGCTAAGATGTATTGCAATTGAGTAACGGAAACCATAACCCACCCCATGATAGATATTATCTATCATAATATAGAAATATAATATTTTATCAATCATTAAATATGCCCGATACTATGAACAGTAACGAAACAAGGAGAGACTATGTTTGAAAATAAAGAAGGACAAAAAGTACCACAGGTTACATTTCAGGTGCGAGAAAATGATGAGTGGAAAAAATGGAGTTCCGAGGATCTTTTTAAAGGCAAAAAAGTGATTCTATTTGCGCTTCCCGGAGCCTTCACGCCAACCTGCTCCTCCTCGCATTTACCGAGGTACAATCAGTTGGCCCCGGTATTTAAGCAGAAGGGAATTGATGAAATTATTTGCCTTTCAGTAAATGATACCTTTGTTATGAACGCCTGGGCTGAAGATCAGGAATCTGATAATATCCGCCTGCTTCCAGATGGCAATGGAGAGTTTTCAGAGAAAATGGGGCTTTTGGTGGACAAAAACGATTTGGGTTTTGGCAAGCGTTCATGGCGCTACTCTATGTATGTAGAAGATGGCGTTATTAAAAAGATGTTCATTGAGCCGCTTAAAGATGGTGACCCCTTTGAGGTTTCCGATGCCGACACCATGTTGGAGTACCTTGATCCGAAGGCAAAAAAGCCCGAAGCGGTGTCCATCATTACCAAACCAGGTTGTCCGCATTGTAAAAAAGCGAAGGAGCTATTGGATTCTAAGGGCATTGCCTTTGAAGAGATCATTTTGGGCACAGATGCCACAAGTGTAAGTTTATCAGCCATTACGGGCCGCAATACTGTGCCGCAAGTTTTTATTGCAGGGAAACATATTGGCGGAGCCGAAGATTTAGAAAAGCACCTTAACTAAATAAACGAAAGCGCGTATGCTATACGGGCGTACGCGCTAGCTTATAAGGAGTGGATTCATGCGAGAAGTAGATGTTGCAATCATTGGCGCTGGATCGGCAGGCCTAACGGCTCGACGAGAAGTAGAAAAGCATACAAAAAATTATGTGGTCATTGACGATGGAATTTTGGGTACAACATGCGCGCGCGTTGGCTGTATGCCTTCAAAGGTTTTGATTCAAGTAGCCAACGATTTTCATCGTCGACACAAATTTGCAGAGCAAGGCATTCAAGGAGCAGAGAACTTAAGTATCGATCGTAAAGCAGTTATGCAACATGTTCGTAAACTCAGAGATCGTTTTGTTCGAGGTGTAACCTCGGGTATGGAGTCGTGGACAAAGGAGCACTTAATAGCCAAGCGAGCACGCTTTTTGGATGCCAATACCCTGGATTTAGGTGATGAAAAAATTAAGGCAAAAAACATTATCATTGCTACCGGTTCCCAACCAATTATTCCCAAGGCATGGCAGCCGTATCAAAAATATTTTATAGATACGGATCATTTTTTTGAAATGCAGGAGCTTCCAAGTAAAATAGCGGTGATAGGATTGGGAGTTATAGGCATAGAGCTGGGGCAAGCCTTGCATCGTATCGGGGTTGAGGTGGTAGGCTTTACCTTGGATAAGGCCATTGGCGGATTGAGTGACCCGGAAATACAAGACTACGTAGCTCACAGTATGGAAGAGGAGTTTCCTATTCATTATGGGCCAAGTGAAATTGTTGGGGAAGAAAACGGCAAGCTTTTGGTAAAATCTGGAGACTATATTGAGCAGGTAGATGCCGCCTTTCTGACAATGGGCAGAAGCCCCTCACTACAAAATTTAAATTTAGCGGCCACCGGGGTAAAACTAAATGATCGGGGCATGCCAGATATTGATAAGAATACTTTTGTTATTCCCGGCACTAGAATTTTCGTGGCAGGAGATAGTAATGGTGACAGGCCCTTGCTACATGAGGCTGCCGATGAAGGAAGAATTGTAGGCTACAATGCGGTAAGAGAGGAGTTGCAATGCTTTCGTCGTCGAGAGTTTTTGGCTATCACCTTTTCTGATCCCAATATTGCGATAATTGGAGAGTCCTACAAACAACTTCAAGAAAAAAATGTGGACTTTATAAGTGGTAAAGTATCATTTGAGGGACAAGGCCGCGCCATTGTGAAGTTAAAGGAAAAGGGACTATTGCATTTGTACGTAGACAAAAAAAGCGGTGAGCTATTGGGAGCTGAACTGTTTGCCCCAGACGGGGAGCATATGGCGCATTTGCTTGCTTGGGCCATGAACTTAAAGCTCAATGTACATGAGCTGCTTTCACTGCCGTATTATCATCCTGTGGTTGAGGAAGGCCTTAGAACGGCAATTCGTGATGCTGCCAAAAAAGTGGATAAGGAGCACTCGCCCTTGGAAATTCTAAGGTGCAACGATCCTCCTGTAGGAAAATAAGAATATGAAAAAAATTGAATTCATTCCTTATCAGCAAACCATTCCGTTAAGACATCAAATCTTACGACCTCACCAGAGTATAGATGAATGCATTTATCCAGGTGATAAAGATCCATCTAGTGTGCATCTTGGTGCTTATTCTGCTAAGGACTTGGTTGGTATCGTATCTCTGTATAGGGAAGACAAATTGGCATGTGGCTGGCGACTACGTGGTATGGCAACAGCTGAAAGTGTTCGAGGTCAAGGCTACGGAAAGGATTTGGTAGAAGCGTGCATAGACTTTGTTAGCAAAGAGGAGGTAAGAGGAATTTGGTGCAATGCGCGCACACCCGCTTGCGCCTTTTATGAAAAACTAGGTTTTAGCAAACACGGAGCTGAGTTTGAAATTCAAGGAATCGGCCCGCATTATATCATGACTTATAGAGAATAAGCGCTTAGCTACCAAATAGACCACGGCATTGCTTTGGCGATTGCCAGCGGCTTTCATATATTCCTTTTAAAAAACTGATAAAGTTATCTCGATAGCCCGAAACCACTTTGGGTTGATCGTGATGCACAAACATCTTTCCAGTTCGAAACTTAGGGATCTTAGGGTCCACCAACTTAGAATTCGTTTTATTAGGATTGCCGTGTCGAGCATAACGATAAACATAGCGGCGCATACGGCGAGAAAACTGGTGCTCATTGTAAATATGTTTGGCTATACGAAAAAGAGCATTGACGGGTAATAGAATATCATATGGTTTCCACTCAAATGTAAGCGGCATCAAAAAATGATGGCGGTTAAAAATATAAAATAGTTCGAGGGCGTGACCAGCTTCAAACATCCCCGCTTTTTTGTCGTAAAGACTTAGGTAAGTGCTGCCAGGTTTATGCAATTCCATATATTCTGCCATCATTCTAGCTGGCGCATGAAACATGAGATCCCCGAGAATATGTTTCAGGGATTGTTTGTTCTTAGGGTAATTGTGCTTCTCATAATATTTTGTAATCTTTTCGGTTAATAGAGGGTCTCTCACAAAACGTTCTAAGTAATCATGAAATTCTTCAGGGCTCATTTCCTTGGGCACATCTGTCATAAATGCATGGGACAAGAGCTCCATTTCTCCGCTATTGGTATTGATAAATGCATCAACATTACGATTGTGTTCGCCGCGCTGGATACTTTCTAGTACACCATGTTTTAAAACATGGCCATCAATGGTGGGGCCATAGGTGAGCATGACCTCAGGTTTGGGACCATCTACTTTCAAAGGAAATTGCCGTACAAATTCTTCAGCAGGAATCTCACGCAAACGTTGAAGACTTTTACTGGAAGCTCTTACCTTTAGTTTTTTTCGTATGTAGTCGGCTTGTTTGTAGCGTTCTTCTAAAGGCTCTTCTAGATCTGGTCCACTCAAAATCATGGCTCGTTGAAATAGATTTTTTGTAAGCTTACTTGCTACCATAACTCGTGCCGTTGCGCCGCCGGCCGACTCACCTTTGATGGTGATGTTGTTGGGGTTCCCGCCAAAGGCGGCAATATTTTTCTTTACCCATTCGAGAGCTTTAATTGTATCGAGGATGCCATAGTTACCGGTTGTGCCACTTTCTTTTAATAAATCGGGATGCGAGAAAAATCCCATGGCCCCAAGGCGATAGTTGTGGGAAACAAAGATGGCTTTTCCTTCATTTACTAGGCGGGTAGGATTATAAAGATCCATGCTACCAATTTTTTGATTTCCAGATCCAAAAACGTAGGCGCCGCCATGAATCCAAAATATCACGGGTAATTGTTTGCTGTGATCTCGGTTTTTGGGAACGTATACATTTAGATACAAACAGTCTTCGGAGCCAATAATTCTACCCGTATCCATACCGTTAGCACCGGGCAGTCGCTGCAAGCTTTCACTGCCGTAGGTATCGGCCTTATAAATTTCTGTAAAAGGCTCGGGGTCTTGTGGCGGCCGCCAACGTAAATCTCCAATAGGTGCTTTGGCATAGGGTATTCCAAGGTAAACGGTATGGGAGCCTTTATCCACCCCTTCGATTCCTCCCTGTAGGGTTTCCACCACTGGTAGGGCCAGAGCTTTGGCGCCAATGAAAAAAATAAGCCAAATTATGTGCATGAAGATTCCCCTTTGTGAGACCAATATAATTTTAAATGATGGATAAGTGTTAGCCTTAAAAGGGGGATTACAAAGATTCCAGGGGGCTTAAAAAAAATACCTAAATGGCCTTTATTTTAGCTCTCAGCTTGGATCTAACACGCTAAGCCTTTGCCAAGGAGCTCATAATTGCTAGTATTTCAGCATCTCAGGGGGGATAAAGATGAAATGGATCATTTGTTTTTTGTTAGCTTTTTCAGGTTCGCTAGCAGCCGACACTCTTGCCTATGCTCCGCCAGATTTTGAGAAAGATGGCAAGACTTACCGCTTTGTTGATTTTGAAAAGGCCTACTACAGTTTGGATGTGAATTACTCTGGGCGTAGTGTGCTAGTAAATTCACAGGTGCATTTTACCTTAGCCAAAGATGGTTATGTGATCTTCGATTCTGTTCCCAACTTATTTGATGTTTATCTCAACGGTAAGCAAGTAGAAATTGGGGACCTTTATTTGCCAGAGACCTATTCGCCGGCGCGCTATATCCAACAAAAACTCAAGGCCGGAAGCTATGTGATGATTAGCAAAAATTATATTAACGACTACGTAACCTACGAAGATCGCCGTGTGCGTATGGCCTTTTGGATGTCGGATTTGCGAGATCGAAATTTCTTAGAGCAATATATGCCTTCGAATTTTGACTACGATCAATATCAAATGGACTTTCATGTTTCGATTCAAGAAACCGATCGCCCGCATGTTCTGATGCACAATTGTGCTGCGATAGAAGAAACAAAGTTTTCCATGCAACTGGAGTGCCCTAGCCATTACAATTCCTCTTCATTATTTTTCCATCTCTTTGAGGAAGGACGGTTTGTGGAAAAATTGGGCTCCTATCCATCCATCGATGGAAGAAGCATTCCCTATCGAGTCTATGGAGAAACAGCGGATCGGCTTTTTCCTAGAATTGATGGCTTATTGAAAGAGTTAGAGGGCGACTACGGTGCTTGGCCCTATGACAGTTTATTGGTTTATGCCAATACCTCCAGTGGTGGAATGGAGTATGCGGCCGCAACATCTACGGGGGCAAGGGCTCTAGGACATGAACTTCACCATGCTTACTTTGCTAGATCTGCACATCCTGCTGGGGGCAATGCCGGCTGGGTAGATGAGGCATTAGCTTCATGGCGAGATGGTGGGTACAAAGTAAAAACCTCTTTGGGACCATGGCATGAAACCGAGATGGCTTCTCATTCTCCTTATACTCGAGTTACGGATATGAAGGCCTATACGCAAGGGGCACAAATTATCGCTCATATCGATTATTTGGTTCAAGACGTGGGAGGCTTGAAAGATTTTTTAAAACACTTCCATGCTATTAGTGCTTACTTGCCTTTTGATACCGAGTCCTTCAAATTGGCGCTGGAGCAGTATTATGAAATGGATTTTGCCCAGCTGTTTGATACCTATGTATATGGCAAAAGAATTTTAGAGAGCGAGCCTAACTTGCAGCCGATGCATTTGCCTGAGCAAAAAGGCATGCATGATTTTACAGAAGAAGAATTGTACGAAATTCTTTAAGCTCAAAGGGCCGTATTCAGCGGCCCTTTTATTTTTCGATATCTTTAAGGCAGTGAGCAATTTGCTTTACTAGAGAGTCTGCGCTTAAACTGGCCTGACTTTTGTCTTTCGACCACTGAGTGGCTAGATAACCATGGAAATCAACTCCAGCAAGAATTTGCTCGTAAAAGTTCTGCGGCTTTTGTGCTAATAATGCCACTAGGATTCCAGCCAGTACATCTCCGCTACCAGCAGTGGCCAGCCCTGGATTGCCTGTGGAGATTTTATCTAGTTGATTGTGACTATAAAAATAATTGGTAGCTCCCTTCAACAAGACAGAGCAATTCCACTTTGTTGCCGTATCCTTTGCAAATTGATCTGGCGACTTTTTTACTTTCGAACTATCGCAATGCCAAAGCCGGGCCATTTCTCCCTCATGGGGAGTCAGCAGACAGTTTTCGTGTAAGCTTAGCGAGTTTTTCGATAAAAAGTCCAAAGCGCCTGCATCGAGAATCAATGGTTTGTTTTGCGCCACTAACTTTCCTATGTATTCCGCTGCAATTTCTTCTGCAGGTATGCCAGGTCCAATTAAAAACGCACTACAATCTTGCAAATTTGCTAATCCACCTTTGATGGCATCTGGGCAGGCAGAAAAGTAATCCGGTACGGGACTAAAGCTGTCGTGATATACATAACCCACTCCCATAGCATAGGCAGCACGAGTTGCTAGAATGGCAGCGCCTGGCATATTGCTGCTACCTGCAACAATAAGGGCACGTCCAAAATGGCTTTTGTTGCTGTCACTTGTTCTTGCTATAAAATTATTCTGTGTGATTCGCATGCTCTTCTATGGGCTTAGGTTTTCTGTCGTCGGTAACGGATACAAAAGTGAATGTGCCTTCGGTAACTTTTGTTCGACCTTTTTCGTATTGCCGAGAAGCCCAGGCCTCGATATGCACCTTAATGGAAGTGCGCCCCGTACCAAGAATTTTTGTATAGCAACATAGGGTATCACCAACAAAGACTGGCTTGTGAAAACTCATAGAATCGACTGCAACGGTAACCGTGCGGCCTTGAGTGATTTTTTTTGCTGCCAGTGAGCCCGCGATATCCATTTGTGACATTACCCAGCCGCCAAAAATATCTCCAGCAGGATTGGTGTCTGCTGGCATGGCCAGTGTACGAATGGTCAATTCACCTTGAGGTTGCAAATTTTCGTCCATATTTTACCTCCTAGCTGCAATTTACTGGCACTTTTACTAAAATGAAGCATAATCATAGTATGCTATGGCGAAAAGTCACTCCCTATTTGTTGCTTGCTGTCTGCACATTAATAGCTTTGTATGCACTATATCCAGCATCTTCGACCACGTTAAACGAAGTGCATGATTCGCCCTCTAAAAGCTTAAGTACGGAGGAGATTTATCCCCATGTCATTGAAAAAAATTCTTCTCTCTATGTAGCCCTAAGAAAATTAAATGTGGATTCCTTAAGTATTCAAAAATTGGTAAAGGCCGCCAAGCCTGAAAACAATTTGGCCCGCTTGATGCCGGGCACGCGTTTTCGTTTGGTCTTCGAAGAAGAGCCCGTAACTTCCTATGTGGATTCGCAAGAGGTGAGGGAAGAAAAGGCGAAAAGCCCTGTGCTTAAGGAAATGCACATATTAACGAGTACCACAGATGTTTTAAAGATATATCGGCTACAAGATCAGTGGTTTACGGAAAGCTACCAGGAGCCGGTAGAAATTGAACCCGTTACTTTTAGTGGAATTGTGCAGACCTCTTTATGGGAATCAGCAGATGCGGCCAATATGAATCCAGAATTAATTGGACAGCTTTCCGAAATTTTTGCCTGGCAAATTGATTTTGCCAGAGAAGTCAGGAGAAACGATCGTTGGCGTATTATGGTAGAAAAGAAAATGGTGCGCGGAGAAACCGTTGGCTGGGGCGACATTCGCGTTGCCGAATATGAGAATGAGGGTCGCTCCTATAAGGCCATACTCTTTGAAAAAGAAGGGGAGTTAAAAGGTTATTTTAGTCCGGAAGGCAAAAGTTTAAGGAAAATGTTTTTAAAAAGTCCCATTAAATTTGCGCGCATTAGTTCGCGTTTTCAAAGACGTCGTTTTCATCCCATTCTAAAAGTAAATCGCCCGCATTTAGGTGTGGACTATGCAGCTCCCATAGGAACTCCGGTTCGTGCGGTGGGGGCAGGGCGTGTGACCTATGCTGGTTGGCGCGGCGGCGGTGGAAAAACCATTAAAATTCGACATAATTCTGTTTACAAAACAGCCTACAAACATCTGAACGGTTATGCCAAGGGCATTCGCCGTGGCAAGCGGGTAGAGCAGGGGCAAATCATTGGCTATGTTGGCACAACTGGCTTGTCTACTGGGCCGCATTTGCACTTTGAGTTTTTCAAACACGGAAAATTTGTCGATCCACTTCGGCAAGAATTCCCTTCGGCAGATCCCATCCCTAAAAAATTTATGGCAGAGTTTCAGGCTCATAGCAATGAGGTGCTACAAGCCTTACCCGATTGGCAACCTGTAAGCGAGCTATCAGCGAACTTCTAAGCGAAGATCTTCATAATCATAGTAGCCGCGCAACATGATATGATAATCTCCTGCAGATTGAAATTTGCAAACCTCTTCATTGCCCCAGCGATAGGGACGGCAATCGTAATCTGAGCTTGTGGCTTTTTTTCCAGCCCTCACATAAAGATCGGCATCGCCACTGCCTCCGGATATGCGAATTTCAAAAGCCTCATCTTTTTCCACTCTTAAGATTAAGTGGTATTCCTCGGATTGTTTCCCAGAGAGCCCGTCGATTTGCTCTCCCACTTTTAGATCGGGACTTATCTCCTCTGGAATTCGAATGAATTCTGTATTTAGCAAGGCATTCGGGCTTTGCTCCTTAGCATCTTCTATTTGTCCCAATAGTGCGTTGTCGACAATGGCATCGCGAACTTGCTGTGGGCTTGCCTCAGGAAATGCCGATAAGATGAGTGCAGCAACACCGGCCACATGGGGTGCGGCCATGGAGGTGCCGCTTATGATTTTGGTTTTACTGTTACTAGTATGCCAGGTAGATCGGATAGAACTACCTGGGGCAAATACATCTAGACATGGTCCGTAGTTGGAAAAGGAGGAGCGTCGGTCATTACGACTTACGCTACCTACGGTAATGGCTGACGGAACTCGAGCCGGCGAAGAACTACAAGCATTGCGATTCGAGTTGCCAGCCGCCACCACATAGGTAATGCCTTCGGCAATGGAGCGCTCCATTGCTTGATCCAAAGCTTTAGATTTTGGTCCACCCAAACTAAGATTGGCAACCGCCGGCTTTTTGTGGTTTTTACTAATCCATTCGATTGCGCGAATGACATCGGATGTAGTTCCCCGTCCACTACATCCCAAGACCCGTAGTGCTATTAGATTGGCGTTTTTTGCAACACCATAGGTGCGAGAGGCAATGCTTCCCGCGACATGTGTTCCATGCCCATTGCAATCTTCTGCTTCCTCATTTTCGCTAACAAAGTCATAACCATAGCTTGCTCTGCCTTCAAATTCTCTATGGGCAATATGAATTCCTGTATCAATCACATAGGCATTCACGTTTTTTCCAGCCACATCATAGCGATACTTATTGTCCAATTGTTTGCTGCTCTGATCGATTCTGTCTAAATTCCAAGGGGCATCCTCTTGAACGGCATCAATGCTAACAATATGGTCTTTCTCAATATAGGCAATACGAGAATCGTTTTGAAGTTGCTTTACTTGCTCTTCATTGAGTTGGTATAGGCCGCCTTGCATGACCTGCGAGAATATTTGTTTTTCTTTTACCTGGTGGTCTTTAGATAGATGGGCCAGACTCTCCTTGGTGGCCTGCAATTTGATAAGTGGACTTGCCGACTGTATGGATAGATCTTCTTTTAAGACCACAATATAGTCTTGTGGACTGCTGTTTTTTTCAGCGCAAGCCGCAACCATCCATATGCATGCGAATATGATACTTTTTCTAAGCAAATTACCCCCCTCGTCCTTTGGTTCCCCAAAGTGTACTTAGTATAGGATACTTTTGGGGCCAGAATGGTTAAGAGGTCTAGGAGAACTAGACTTTCTGCTTGTTCGAACTTCGGACCTAAATTTTATTATGCACAATGACCCAGCTTGTGCTTTTTATTCTTTCTTAACAAAATATAGTATGCCTGAGCTATTGTGGGGAGAAATCCAAGAGTTTTTAGTCAGTTGGCAGTTCATTTTGCTAAGCGGCTGTGTCTCTATTTTTGTCTTTGGTATCACCTCCATGCGGATCTTTATGATTATGGGACTGGGAGCACTGGCAACGGCGCCGATGACCACCATCTCGAATTACTGGTTAAGTTTGATTTGTTTTTTTATCGTGAATTCTTTTTTATTTTATATTTTTTTAGTGAAAGTCTTGAAATTTTCTTTAGGCAAAGCCTCAAAAACTACGGAAAAAGCATAATCCATTTGTGAGCCATCATTTTGCTTGTTAAGCTTGCTCTGATGTTCAAGCAAATTAAAGATTCTATTTTAGATGCCAGTGTTTATTTTTCTTTTGATGCTAGTGGTTTTCGTCGCCATCAAAAGGACTTCCAATACTCATTAGAAGAACTCACCTTTTCAGGCCCAGTTTTAATTACGGGAGGCACTTCGGGGATTGGCAAATCCATGGTCGAATTCCTACTAACCAAAAATGTGCCGGTAATTGCTACAGGTAGAAATTTAGACAAAGCTAAGGATTTAAAAGAGCGAGGCGCAGACCTTAAAGTATTGGATATGGCAGACTGGGACCGTATGGATGCGTTTGTGGAGGATTGCCGCCAACTGCATGCCGTGGTTTGTAATGCGGGCGGCATGCCAGAAAAATTTAATACGAACGACTATGGTGTCGAGTTGCAAATGGCATCGCAGCTTTATGGTCACTATTTTTTATTAAGACGTTTGATAGAAGCAGGGAAGTTGGTGAAGGGTGGCCGTATTGTTTGGGTTAGCTCTGGCGGTATGTATTTGAACAAGCTGCACTTAGACAATATAGAAAGTAACGCAGAATATGACAAAGTATCTACCTATGCCAATGTGAAGCGAGCGCAAGTGGTTTTAAATCAAGAGCTGAAAACAAACTCGATATTTAGTGATTACCATGTGAATGCTATGCATCCTGGTTGGGTGGCAACACCTGGTGTGAGTGAGTCCATACCAAAATTTGAAGAAATGACTCGCAATCGTCTACGCCAGCCAATTGAGGGGGGCGATACCATTTTATGGCTGATTTCCCAACAAGGTCCAGATTCTAGCGGTGGTTTCTACTTTGATCGTAAAGAAGTAAGCCCCTATGCCTTTTGGTGGACCAGAGAAAAACCAGAGGTAAGAGAAAAGCTGCTACATGATTTAGTGGAACGCTATGAATACGCCTTTAAAAGCTAGCGGTAATGAAGAGCAGTATACAAAAATAAACCACCAAAATAAAATAATGCAGTGGCCAGTTTTTACGATAGTGAAAACCTTGGGTGGTTTTGCGGCTATACACCAAATGCGCAATGTCTTTTTGCTCAGGTAATAGTAAAGAAATCAGCAGTCCTGCAACAACACAAACAAAAAAACCAATGGCATTCCACCACAGCCAAGATATATCAGGTTGATAAATCCATAAATAGATATTGCTTAAAAAACTTATTATAAAACCGCCCAAAGCCCCTTTTTCATTGGCCATTTTAAAAAGTGTTCCGAGTATAAAAACACCGAGTATTGGACCGTTAATTAACGAACCAATTTTATTTATGGTCACAATGATGGAGCTTGAAATATCCCCAACAAAAAAAGAAAAAATAACGCAAACACTACCCCAAAACACAGTCATTAGTTTTGAGTATAGAAGCTCTTGTTTGGGACTAATCTTTTTAAATTTTTTAATTACATCTTCCATAGAGGTGGCAGATATGGAGTTGATGCTAGAGTCTAAAGAAGACATGGCAGCAGCAAAAAGTCCCACCATAAACAAGCCAATCATTCCTGTGGGGAAGTGGCGAACAACAAAAACAGGTACGGCCATATTGTAATCGGGCTCGCCCGTTTGAGGAGATAAAGGTAGCTCGGAAATAAAATTACCAGATTTGACAGCATACGCGCCTATGACAACACCCATGATGCAGTAAGTGAGTACCAGCGGAAAGCGTAGGATACCATTTAAGAAAAGCGACATATTGGTATCATCTATACTGCGGGTGGATAACTCTCTTTGTACCTGTGTTTGGTCACAGCCGTAGTAGGATACATAGAGAAAAAAACCACCGATTAACATTGGCCAAAAAGCAAAATCTTTACCATCACCAAAGCCGGTATGATGTAGGTCAATGGCTTTAGCTCGTTCTTTGGGAAAATATTCAAACAAGTTCTCAAAGCCGCCGATGAAACTAAGACCATAAAATAGGACCATTAAAATACATCCGTAGAGGATGACCATTTGAATCACATCAGAATAGATTACCGCCTTCATACCTCCAATGCTGTCGTAGATAATGGTGATAACACCCAACATAATGACAGCAAAAGTGAAGCTTACGCCAAGGCAGTAGCTAATGACCAGTGAGATGCCATAAACAATGACTCCTGTGGAGAAGGCGCGAAGAACTTGAAAGATTACGGACATGGTAATGCGGGTGGTGACGCCAAAGCGTTCTTCTAGGTAAGCATATACCGAGATCAATTTGAGTTTACGAAAAAAGGGGATCAGCAAGAGCATTATGGCAATCATTGCTAGTGGCAGTGCCAACTCATATTGCAACCATAAAAGCCCGCCGCCAGCAGTGAAGGCCACAAAGGCTGGAGCTCCAAGAATGGAATTGGTGGAGCATTGTGTGGCCATGGTCGAAATGGCAATGGGAAAGGCTCCGGTTTTATTGCCGCCTAAATAGTAGTCTTTTTCTGTTTTTTGACCTCGAGCTAAAAATATGGAAAGACCGATCATACCAATGAGGTAAACAATGATGACAATCCAATCAAATGTAGCCAATCCCACAGAAAGCCCCTATAATGAAAGTTCCATGCAACGACAAAACCTAGATCAGAACGCTCTTTATGAAAAGTTAAGAGGACAAATCCGTAAATTATACGGAGATTCTGAAAATATTATAGAGGTTGTCTTACAGGAGATTGCCGCCACCAAGCAGCAATACCATGATTTTCGCGCAGAATTGAGCGAGAAAAATGTATATCTAATTGCCTATGCAGACCAACTGCAAGATGGCAAAGAATCTTTAAAGTTATTAAAAGATTTTGTAGCAAAGCACTTGAGTGAGGCATTCTCTTGTGTGCATCTCCTTCCCTTTTATCCATCTTCTTCAGATGGAGGTTTTGCCGTAAAAGATTATAGAGAAGTATGTAAAGACTACGGGACATGGCAGGATATTGCTGCATTTAAAGAGGCCGGGGTTTCTGTCATGCTGGATGCCGTTTTTAATCATGCCTCTAGCGAACACGAGTGGTTTAGAAAATGGCGCAGTGGAGATGAGTCCTTTGCCAAATATTTTTATGCCTTTGATCATATTGATGAAGATCTTAAGAAAGATTTAGAAAAAGTAACTAGGCCGCGCGCTCACCCTTTGATGACGAGGTTTGATACGAAAAACGGAGAGCGTTGGGTCTGGACGACCTTTTCTGAGGATCAAGTAGATTTGAATATTTCAGATCCGGAAGTGTTTTTAGAGCTAGTAAAGATCTATCTATTCTACCTTTTGCAAAATACATCGGCTGTGAGAATGGATGCTGTACCCTTTTTGTGGAAAAAACTGGGCACCTCTTGTTCGCATCTACCGGAGACGCATTTATTTTTACAAATTTTTAAGACCATTACAGACTGCATTGATCCCAATATCCAAATGATAGCTGAGGCCAATGTCCCGCAAGAAGAAAATCTCACCTATCTGGGTGAAAATGGGCAGCGAGAGGCCGACTTAATATACAATTTTACTTATCCGCCACTTATTTGCCACGCAATTTTAAACAATGAAACCAAATACTTTAAAAACTGGTTAAAGGATTTGGCTAAACTAGAGCATAAAGGCCGCTTTTTTAATGTTAGTGCCACCCACGACGGTATCGGTGTGAGGTCTTTAGAAGGCGTAGTACCTGCTCTAGATATAGATCACCTCTCTAAAATTGCGGTGATGAAAGGAGGGCATGTCAGTCACAAAACCATGCCCAATGGTTTGCAAGCCTTGTATGAATTAAATATCACTTGGGCTAGCCTTCTGTATCAAAAGCAAGCCACGGAAGAGCAAAACGTTCGTTTGCTTGTAAACTCCCATGCTTTAAGCTGGGCTTTGCCTGGAGTGCCGGCCGTATATTTTCATAATTTATTTGCAACTTTTAATGATCAAGAAACTTTTGAAAAGACCAAACACAGGCGCGATTTGAATCGCAAGCGTTACCATTTTGAAGAATTAGAAAGACATGTCCAAAAAGGACTGCACAAAGAAGTTTTCACATCCATGTTGCATATTTTGCAAGTACGCAGAAGTTTGGCTGCCTTTCACCCACATGCGGACTTAGAGGTTCTCGATTTAGGGCAAGATATTATAGCGTTTCGCCGTTTTCTTGGAGAGAAAAAGGTGAATGTTATTTTTAATAATTCAGCTTGGACGATACCAATAAATTTACATCCCTTAGGTACATTCGATCACATAAAAAATAGGGAGCTAGAGGTAGAATACCAACTAGCTCCCTACGAAATGCTGTGGCTTTCCTAGAAGAGCGACTTACATGAACCCCCGCCATGCTCCAAGAGTTTGGTTCGAAAACCAAGTATTGGGGCATCCGCAGCAATTTTCACATCGCGGACTTGGTCCGCTTTTCTTTGTTCTACTTTTTTCTCCAAATCAATAACCTCATGGTCGGCCGGACGCGGTACATCGGGGCGCAGAATGTGGTTATGCCCAATGGTTTCGGTATTGGCTCTAGATTTGTTGCGCTTCATTCGGACATTGTAATTCACGTCTTCTGGATAAATAATTTTATCCCCATGCTTTTCGTAAAAGGCGTTAAAGTCTTTTTCGGTAAGGGTGCCCTTTTTGGCTAACATTACCGCAAGGGGGGCCAAAACCTGTTTAAAGTTGAGCACTAAAACCTTCTCTGCCAAACGGTCCGCTTCTAAAAGCATTTCATCCACTAGGCGATTGAGTTTTGCCTTGGAAGCATCATCTAGATTGTTAATGTCTTTTTCTGCTACAAAGCGGTTGCCCCACTCCGGCGAAATGCCGAATTCCGTAATGGCTTTTACCGCAATTTTTGTGGCTCTTTGGATGTCATTTTGTTTGCCAGCATCGGCGCGGTTGTATTCGGTAATAATCTCCTGCGCTTTTGCCCCACCAAGTAGAAATGCCATTTCTTTAATGGCCATCTCACGCGTATAACTGGCATGTTCAACTTTTTTCACCTCAGCCATGCCTAGGTAGCGAATAAATTGGTCGGCAAATTGCATGACTCCAGGCTCTATGGTGACTAGTACTTGTTTGTATTTATCACCTAGTAAAACCTTGTTCGTTAGGTGATGACCCACCTCATGATAGGCAGTAGAGATTTTATCTTCTGGCCGGCTGCGAATGACTCTTTCCTCACTGCGCTTCGGCAGCAGTAAGTCTCTTGCCTCTTTTTCGCCCTCGATCTCTACATTGACGACAAATTCTTTTTCAAATTTTTCATTGCTGTTGTCAGGAACGCGCAATACCACCTTGGTATCACTTTCAGCATTTTTGAGCAAAAGCATATGTAGTTTTGTGCCAAAGACATCTTTTACATATTTATCTATTGATGCCCCTTGTTCCCCTACATTAAAGCCATGGCGCTCAATCATTTCCACCATTCGCAAGTAATCTTTCTCACTGGCGAATTCGATCTCCCAACCCGGAGCAGAATCGCGTGCTTTCATATCCGCTAATTTTTTATTTAGCTTCAGCATACTCAACTGTCGTAAGGATTTGAATGTGTGGGGCGCGTAGAAAAATACACGGTTTAAACCAATACGTGCAACAAAAGCCTCGGTGAACGCCTTTTCTAAGGTTTTCCGTTGTACACTGGGGTTGGCCATGGCCATTTCATAAATTTTTTGCCTTGCATCCATTTGCTCGACCATTGGAATATCTTTGGGAATGCCCTCATACCATTCTTGGCCGACATTACCGGGCATGCCAATGATTACATTTTTCATGGAGCGTGCCTTATTGTCTACAAAAGAGGTCACGGTCTCTTCACGTAAAATGTCATAAAGTGCCATTAGCTCGCCGCCAAGCCCCTTGAATGTAAGATTGGCAAACTCCTCAAAATTAAAAATCACATTGCCATTATGCTTGTCGTACTCCTTCATAAAGACGGAAGGCACCGCGCGCCCGTAAGAATCATGATAGCCATAAAAGAGTTTTTTCATGTCATGCGGTCCAGAAATCTGATTAAAATCAATGGTTACGAGTTCTTTTCCAAGGGCGTCGGCAAGTGCCTTCATGGTCTCGGATTTACCCGTAGAAGTTGGACCAAGTAAGAACATGGCCTTTGAAGACTCTTTGGCCTTTTCATGACCGTTGGGTTTTGTTTTGTCAGATTCCACTAGGACCACAGCATCCGCCAGAGCCTCAATGGCTCTGTCAGCACCAAAGACTCGGCGCTTCATTTTTTCTTCTAATTTAAAGAGCTCGTTCAATTCCTTTTTAGAAATTTTCTCTGCCGGTTTCTCAGATAAAGAGGCTGTAATGAATTGTTCAAATGCAGGCGTTCCTCGTTTGTTGCCTTCATGTACGACGAGATTCGAGGTTCGATCGGCATTTCTTTTAACATCTAAAAAGAAATGTTTATCCTTGCCGTCGATATTTACTTTGTTTTCCCGAATCGCATCGTACAGAGGCTTTTCAACAAAAGACTGAATTCGATCATCAAGAGGGCGAGCGTTATCCTCAGCAATAATATTTCTCATCATTGCATCTTTGATCTTTTCATCCCAGGTTAAATATATTTTTCCTAGTTCCCCGCGATTATTGGCCCATTTTTCAGCTACCTCACGCATCTTGATGGTTAGGATTTCTCGCAAACTTTCTGGACTGAGTGGGCGCATAAGTATACGTGATTCTGGGGGAATGCGGTTAACATATTCTTCCGTATAACCACGCTCACCTTCGCCTGCATCCTTTGCGTAAAGCATATTTGCATTGAGCATTGCATCGCCCAGTTTTTGTTTGTCTGGGCCATAGACCTCATGCAGGCGGCTCATTTCTTCGTATGAAAGTGGCGGGCCATTTCTTGAGCCATCCAAATTGCGTGAAGTAACTAGATCGATCCCAATATTACTGGCGGCAATGATTTTACCTGAGAATGTCATGGATGATACACCACCTTGACCTGGGCTATTCACTTTTACGCGGCCCTTTTCGAGAAGTTCTTTTAAGACTAGATTTTTTGCACGCTTGGACCAGTCATGCTCCTCGTTAATGAAAATAACACCCATTTCAGGCGGGTAGTAACCTTCCATGACCATACCTGGTTTCCAATTATGATTGCGTTTAATTGCTCCTTGTGAAATGTAGTATTTCCCACCGGAGAAAAGAACTAGATAGCGAAGAAATGCAGGAATTTCTGATGAGCCTACGTAACCCGTGGCAGAGCCAAGTAAACTCCAAATATCGGCTTCTTTTGCGATTCTTTCGATGCGAAACATATAGTCCACGCCGTATTCAGGGTGGGTTTCGCTATGCATACCTTTTTTACCATGAAGAGCATCTACATAAGCCTCCGCAACGGTATCTTTTCCTGTTCCGGGTTGTCCCATTAGCATTACTATGGAAGGCTTTTCCGCACCATAGCCCTTGATTGCAAGGGAATAGACGTAATCAGCAAAATGTTGTACGGCTTCGGGTTGACCTTTAACATTGCTAGCAATCTTTTCGCTAATTTGTTTCGCCCTCTCCATATCCATCACAAATTCTTTTGGAATTTCATATGGGTCCGTATTTTTTGATTCCTTACCTATGTTTTTTTGGTTGTAAGGGGGTGGTGCCTTCGAATTGCTCATAAACTCTATAGCAGAAGGAACGCGGTTATTATGCTTTTGGATGTTTTTTACTAAATTGGTTAACTTTCGATGCCATTCATTATAATTCGGATTCAAGGATAGATTCATTTCAAAAGTTATTAGAATCTCTCGCAATTCATTGAGTACATCAATTTCGATGGATTGCTCTAAATCAGGAGCATAAACATTTAAATATCTTATAGGTCTTTGCGATAAATGGTTTAAAAGCATACTAATATGGCGATCGCCAAGTATGCGCTCATTTTTGCTTGCATTTTGTCTATAGGTTTCAACCTCTAAAGCAAAACGGTTGTAAGCCTGCATGATAAATTCACCAACATTGTACTTTCCTAGTAGCTGTAGATCTTCTTTCTTGATGATGGACTGTCGATTTTCAATATAGTCATCTAATGAAGGGTTGTACAAATTTTCGTATACGACAAAAGCTTCAGGCGGGATACGGTCCATAGCCGGAAGCTTCATTGTAAACATACTAAAAAAGACAAAGACAATCAGTCCACAGACACTGGAATACTTTTGTTGCATAATAAACCCTGTTTTTGTTGTAGTGGTTAGGAAAGACTGAATCTTAATATTTGATTTGAGAGTCCCCCGCCCCATGTTCCCTATGGACAAGATAATTAGCAATTCTATTAGGATTCTATAAGTGAGAAATCGCACCTTGTAATATATTGCTACTAGATACTGATAGCTAATTGAAAGCATAATGAATCCTTATGAGCCTTGACAAGAAGCCTTTATTTCAGGCATATTTTTGTAGCTTTTATTTTATTGGAACAGGAGATTATTATATGGATTTACCTCTACACCCCATGATGGTGCATTTGCCCTTAGGATTGGTTGTGGTTTTGCCCGTAGTAACTGCAATTTTTTTCATTTTATATCGTATGCAATTTTTGAACAAAGCAAGTTATGTATTGATTTTGGTTTTGCACAGTTTTCTCTTAGGCGGTGCCTATATCGCCGAAGAAACAGGGGAAGAGGATGAGGATCTTGTAGAGCAAGTGGTGGCAGAGCACTACATTGAAGACCATGAAGAAAAGGCTGAGGCATTTGTAGCAGCGGTAACAGTATCCTTTGTTTTGCATCTTGTGTTTTTCTTTCTACCTATGGGAGCTGCTTTTCATGCAGGCTTGGTACTTGCCCTAGTTATGCAGGCGGGACTCATCTACTTTGCCTATGAGGTAGGGCATGCGGGTGCGGTATTGGTTTATGAGCATGGCGCTGCCGAAGCTCATAGGCAGTAATCCGTGTAAAAGTTTTGGTCTATCGTTAGAGGCTTCTGCGGCCTCATGAATGTCAGATATAATAGATAAGGTCTTAGAGCTGGATTGTATCAAAATGATACAGGCATAAAGCTTGCTTCTAATTATGGTGGGCAGGGGGTATTATGCTATTATTGATCCTAGCTATAAGCTTATTAAAAGCAGAAGGGCCAAGTCTTTGTACGAAGGCAAATGCGCTATCTGTTTTGGCGGATAATAATAAGCAACTGATACATACTAAGAAATTGCAAAACCTGATTCAAAATGCAGATACCAAGGAATCAAATTGGTGTCTTGTAGAAAGTGTTTTGAAAAAAAGTGGCAACCAAAACGGTTTGGATGAATGGTTAACTGTGCGAGATATCTTGAATAGTGACCTAGAAGCGGTTACTGCACAAGGTTTGATGCTGGTCGATCATTTAATAGATAATGCTTCCAACGGCAATGAAGTGGATGAGTCAAAGTGGATCTCTTTAATATTAAAGCGAGAAGTTGTTATCGATAACACAGAAAAGTTAAATCTTATTAAAACAGTATTTACCAATGCGGCCGTATCCAATCAAATGGATGATAATAAGCTGTTTCGTATTATTGCCAGTATAGATGAAATTGATAAAGATAAAAAAGATTTCTTACAAGCGGCGATTTATACTTCCCAACGTAAGGGAGTGCAGAGTCGTACAGTGGTTTTATCTTCATTGGAAAATTTAAAAAAGTATGGGCAGGACTTTTTAGATTCAATTGGCTACGATAAAATGAAGCTCTATACCATATTGTTTTTAGGGGAAAGGCAGCATAACCGGGTGAAAGAAGCAGCTATATACAGCGGCCTAGAAGAAGTTGTAATTTTTGAAGAGCAGGAATACCTATGTTTGGCCTCCAAGTTGATTCATTATTTAGATAAAAAAACCAAAGATCAGCCTAGGTATATGGCAAACAATCAGGCGAGTAAAATGCTAACGGACTCTACAAGAAAAAATTGCAAAGGCATTCCCATTTTGAATGAAAATGAAATTGATAAGCACATAGATAAGGAATTAAAATCTGCAAAAGAAGAGTATGAGCGTCATAATCAAAAGCCTCTGCAGAAAATCTCTTTAGCACCATAGACTTTTCTTGTACCATTAGATTATGCAAATCCAGACTCTGTTTTGTCATAATTCATTAAGAAACCTAATCCACATTTTTTATGATGAATCCACAAATGAAGCCATATGTGTAGATCCCTTTGATGCGGATCAAGCTTATGACTTTGTTCAGAAAAACAAGCTACAGCTAAAATACATTATCAATACCCACGAGCATTTTGATCACATACGTGGTAATCAATCATTAAAAGAAAAAACAGGCGCACAAATTTATAGTGTCAATGGTGTGCGAAATATAGATAAAAAAATATTAGATCAACAAGAGCTGATCCTGGGGAATATAAAGATTCAATTTTTTCATACGCCAGGTCACACATTGAATCATATTAGCTTTTTGGCAAATGATGAGAATCTATTTTGTGGGGACATGCTGTTTAATGCAGGGGTAGGGCGCTGCTCCAATGGGGGGGACGTTACGACTATGTATCATACCTTTCAGTCTTTCTTTGCCAAATTGCCGGGATCTACCAAAATATACCCTGGCCATGATTATATTGAAAACAATCTAAACTTTGCGAAACAACGAGAGCCTAGCAATAAGAGTCTTGATCTTATGCTAGGACAAGCAAAAAGTCTGCGCGGTAAGGATCAATTTATTGTTACCAGCATGCAGCAGGAGCGATCCTACAACCCTTTTTTGCGCTTAGATTCCAAGGAAATCCAAGAGCGTTGTCAAAGTATCGACGCAACGCCGGAAGAAACCTTTAAATGCTTACGGCGACTGCGAGATGAATGGTAAAATCTTTTTGGACCATAGCACGAATTGCTTTTTTGTGATGGCCTAGGAGATTGGATGAAACTATTTCTTGCAGCAGTATTACTTTTTGCTTTTGCGCAAACCTTAACCACTGAGGAAAAAGAGTCCATTGTTAGGGGAGATATTTTTCAGGTGGAATACAATTATGGCAATGAATACGTAGAGCTGAAGTTATCTGGCTACAAATTGGCCGATGTTAATTGGAAGGATTTGCGTGTAGAGGCGTACTCTTTAGAAAATCAAATTCAAGAATTTAAAAATATTCAGGCTGGGGTGCCGATTAAGATCAAGCGTTCCTACTTATTGAAGCAGCCAGCAGAACTCCGCTTGCGAATACGCTATCAAGATAAAATGGACGAATTAAAGATACCTTTGGATGATTCGTTTTAGTCTATAGGAGCGGCTTGCTCTAGCAAAGTCATCGCATCCTCATTGGGTATATAAACCCCTGGGTAAACAGGCAAACCTAAATCTGTAAACTGATCGTAGGCCTTTTTCATATGCTCATTTGGCCCACCCTTTTTTATATCCATCTCATCATTTTCTGGCATCATACTTAGAAAGTACTCGAAATCCTCAAATTGTTGCTTGCCTCGCAAAGACAATACCCATGCTAAGGTCGCCGAGCTAAAAGGGTCGGTAAGGGCGCCGCGGCCACGAAAGGTTTGGTTAATAAAATAGTAGTAATCATTAAGCGCTATTTCTTCTTTTAAATAGGTCGTGTCTTCACAGATCAAAATCCCATTTTTATTTATATTCCACGGATTGTTCCTATAGCCAAAGAAGCCGCGGTTACTTAAAGACATAATTTCTGTTAAAGAACCATTCTTCATATGAATAGCGGCACAGCGTTGAAAGCTTTTGGTATAGAATAAAAGTTTCTGTTCTTCTACAGTTAAAAAATTCACATTATTGGTATGCACCTCTACTCCGCGCGAGCGTTCTGCATGGTACATATTGTATATAGCTCCACCAGCACCAATGGAGATCACAGGTATGGATGGGGAAGCTCCACTTCGAATTTCATACCCTTTGATTTCGGAGTTTGCACGCACAGCATGGAAGGAGGAGCCAATATTGTATAAAGTCTCTTTACTATCCATGGTAATTACTTTTTTAGATGGACTTAGGTTCATTAGTAGTGGGCGAATTTGAAAGTTTTGCTCAATTTTATGTGTATCAATTAAAAAACGACTCATGCTATTGGTTGCTTTTTGTGACATAAAATTGCGGTTTGCATCTTTGCAATTGTCATTTAGTAGGTCCAAATATTTGTCACTTGGCTCAGGATTGAATGAGTCGTCATATAAATATTCTGACCAAATATCACATAACAAATCATTTTCTTTTAAGCTTAGCTTTTGCTGTTTATAGGTTTTAGCTAATATCGTTTTAAGATCTTCAATTTGTCTGGCATTCAGCTTTTCATTGTTTTGGTGGACAGCTACATACATTAAGTTGTTAGTGTCGGCATATAGTTTAGGATCATCGCTTTTACGCACTTCTTGATTTAAGTTGTCACGTAAAGTTTTTGACATTTTAACATATTCCGCTGGTTTTAAGTTTAAATAACTATGATAGTATGTTGGGATTCTAGATTTTAGCTCGCTAAGTTCGTGGGGACGCTTGATAATGCCATCGATACTAGTGTTGGTACCTAGATCTCTTAGTATAACATTAAAAGCAAAGCGTGCCGGCGGAATTCTTTGCATCTCTTCTGAATTATGACTTTTCTCTTTGGATCTTACAGGCTTAATGTCAATAATTAAAAGGCTGCGGCTAAGTTTGATGGCGGGGTTGCGAAGCTCAATCTTCTTTATATAATCAATAACACCGTCATAGGACTTGGCTCTAATAGTATCAGAGTCAATATATACACTTTTTTCTTCTCCATTATAATGCCCAAAGGACATATGTTTTCCGTGCGCACTTAAAAAAGTGGTTGTGATTTCAAACTCAGAATCCTTTACGTTTAGATAAGCAGATTGTCCGCCTGAACGAGGATTGGGCAACTTGTACTTCAGGTTAAACTCCACTCTGTAGTTCAATTTTAGTTCGGCGTGCAAAGCATTTCGTACATCCCATTCTTCAACGGGCGTCTTTGACATAGCGATGGATTTTACCAGAAAAAAGCCGCCGCTTGTGTCCTGCGCGCTTTGCTTTTTTGCCGTTTGCTCTTGTTCTGACTCTAGTTTTGGCTCTTGTTCTGGCTCTTTCTGACTGCGTTGCTCATCTTCTGCTGTCTGGTCTTCAGCAATGACTTCAGCGTCATTAGATAGATCATGATTCTTTTGTTTCAATACTTGTGCTGCATAATATTCCGAATAGGTAGTATGCGCACTAAGGTTTATATTTGTTTCTTTGGTAAGATCATGCACCGGGCTTTTGGATTTGCCGGTATAATCCTGCCAAGGATCGATGGTAAACAATAGATCGGTGCTACCACGAATTAGATCTAAACCAATTATTTTTCTTCTTAATAATAATTCGGAACTACCTTGGCTATTTACCGGCATATTATAAAAATCGATTTCAAAAGTTTCCGTCCAGTGCAGGCTGCCATCTGCCTCCGAGATAAGGCTTTCTACTACCTCGCCTTCTTCATTTAATATTTGAAATTTAAGGCCCCGAATGCTTTCCGTTGTTTTTAAATTGGTTAGTTTGGTGGTGAAGCTGTAAGCTATTTTCTTAGGATTATTAGAATCATCCCATTCTACAATATTTTTATCGGCAATTAATTTGCTGGCTTGAAAACTAGCTCCAGATTGCGGCTCCTGTTTGCTGGGGCTACAGGCAACAGCAGAAAAGCACAATAATAATAGAATGGTTCGAGTCCAAGTTTTAATTGCTAGCTCCTTTTTTCTTCTCTACAATCTAAAAAATAGATCACTGCCATATAAGGTTCAAATTTCATGCCGCTGAAATGGCCCTATATTGCAGCTAAAAGGCAAATCCTCAAAAGGTGACAAATTGCGCTTAACAATGTGCCTATTTTTGATATTAATCAGTTATATTAGTGCTTTAGCTAATGCGGAAGAAGGCGTTCTAGAAAGTGCTAAATCGCCAGAATTAGGCTCTTTCCTAGAGAAAAAAACCAGTCTTTCTCTGGTAGCCCGGCAATTTGATGAGGCGAACATTGATCGGGCTTCACTTGTGGGCCCGCATTTTAATTTTTCTGGCGCCTTATTTTTAGCGGACCAACAGAGCTTTGTTTTCGATGTGGTAGGAATCCAAGAATTTGGTACTAGCCAATCACGTTTTGGGGAAAATGTTCCATCTAATGGTATATTTGCCAATGAGGCATACTTTCAGTGGCTTCGTAAGCGTTGGACGGTGGAGGCCGGTGTGATCAACCAAGGCTGGCTGGAAAATGAATTGTTATTTGAAAACCAACCCTTTCCCGCTATCAAGATGCAATATGATTGGCGCAAAGAAGAAGACAAGCGCCTAAGCCTATTTGCTCAGTTGGCCATGCCTACCTCCACTCGTATAAAGACAAGAACCACAGCCAATCAAAAAGAGCCTACCTCCATGGTGCTGGGCTCGGAATATTTTCGTAATAAGGCAGAATATAAAGGCAAAATGAAGTTCTACTACTACAGTCTAAACAATTTGCCCAGTGAGGTAGCGGTGGAGTCCAGTGTCTTTGGCAATAGTGTTACGATACCAAGTGCTAGCACTGCTCGTTTTGATGAGGAATTTCAAGGTTTCGCTTTTGTTTTTGATTTGGAGTTGTTTCAAGAAGATCTTGTGTGGTTACTTGCTTTAAAGACTTTGCAAAATACCACAACAGAAAGCGGCTATGGCTTTGGCCAAGTAGTAAAGCTAGGGGCTCGTTACAAGTTTTACAAACGTGAGGTGACGACCAACTTTGTCTACTTTTTCAATGAGTCGGATACTTCGGTGGCAAGTTATAACTCTTACAAATATGGACATAATAATCGTTTGGGTTATGGCCTAGAAGCAAAATTAAGATACCAGGAGAATGTAGATATTCTCCTGGAAGTTTTGAGTAGTGATACGATCAACGATTCTTTGGTGCAAAACGAAATTACTTTCTTAAATTTTGCAACGAAGTGGACTTTTTAAGCTGTTGCATCTGCGAGCTAGTTTCTTCCTCAATCGAAATGTCCAATAAAGCCATCAGCCTTTCGCAGTCATAGATGGCTTTACCCACCAGGCAACGAATTTGCTCGATTTCTTCTTCGCCAGTATTGGGGTCGAATGCACCTGTTAGATTGATTTCAGCAGAAAACAAGCCATTAGGATTGGATTCCAAGTGCATATCGAAAGTAATCTTTGCGCGAAAGCGAAAATTGTCAAAAAAGATTTCACTATTGTTTGTCGTCAACAATTGAAATTCATCTGCCTTCGTCAAGCGAAGCGAAACGAAGTATGCTTGCTCCAATTGAATGCTATTATTGCCTTCTGTTTGTGTCTCTTGATATTTTACACTGCCTTGGGTGAATCCAGTAAGAGCTTGTAATTCTTGGCTGAAAACTTCTAGGGATGCTTCATACCACTCTGGCTCACCCTTTTCTGCATAATTTAAAGGGCAGTCAGCACCGTATATGTAAAGCAAATACTCATTATTTGATACAACTTCGCAATCGGCAATGAGTTCAAGAATGCGCTGACTTCTGTCGTTGAGACCTTTTTTTTGCATGCTTTTCTGATCAATGGCCCCTTGCAATGCCATAGCAGACTGATACGTATTTTCTAATTCGGGACTCATGCTTTGATTGACATTATTTGTTGCAGAATCATTGCTGCTACAGGCCAAAAGCAATAGAGGTAAAAGTATAGCTATATATTTTTTCATAAAAACCCTCCGTGGTTTCTTCTATCTTACTGCTTGTTATGTAGCAGACAAGTCTAGTCTTCCTTTACGCCAGCTTTGGCTCGCAGCAGCTTTAAGCGCAAGCGTTCACTTTCTGGAATGAATGTGCCGGCAGAGCCGCTAAATCCTAGGAAAACGCTTTCTTCTAGATTTTTATAGCATTTGCGAGCAATGCTAGTTTTTGGCTGCAACTCAATGCAAGTTTGGTAGTAGTTGTCTGCCAATCCCCAGAGTGAAAAATCGGGGTAATGGTCATATATAATACCGAGGTGATAGTAAGAATCCGCCTTGCGTGCAGGGTCTTTACCCATGGCCGCCGCATGCAAAGTTTTGGAGGCAAGAAGGTAGTCGACGTAGGAAGAATCCGTAATTTGTTTTTGCTTTTTTTCCACGACCTCTTTTGCTTGTGAAAGGGATAGGTAGCGCTTAGAAGTCCATTGCATTAAAGACTTTTGCCATGCTTGTAGGGATTCTTTTAATGGAGCTTTGACTTGCTTTTGCCGTTTATATTTTTCAACTAAATGCAGGGCATCCTTTTTATCATGGTCGGTCTTCACCGCGATCGCCAAATAGGTTTTAATGGCTTGCTCCTTTTTGAAGTTGTCATCTTCTTTGTGGAAAATATAGCTTTGCAAAGTCTCTTTAGCTTTATCGTATTGGCGTGTGGCCACAAGCGCTTTGGCTCGGTGGATAGGGTCTTTGATGCTCATTAAATTTGGGGCTTCCAGTCGGTTTTTGGGGCCTAGATTGTTGCTAGTATGGCAGTTGTAGCAATAGCTAACGGCATTTTGTAGAAGGCTTTGTGAATACTTTAGATTTCCGCCCACATAAGCCTCCAATGCGTTGTCGATACTAGATTGCAGGCGCTGCAGAGATTGTCTTACCATGGGGTCTTCACCCAAAATTTTCTCAGCCTCCTTCTCAGGTATATGGTGGGTGGCAGCTCGAAGTTTTTTTACTTTGGTGATAATGACTTCACGGTTGTTCTTATTGTAAAAGTCTTTGTCATTAAAAAAGTATGGAATGCTAGACTCCATGCTTTTGGTGAGCTCTTGCATTTTTTCAGGCCACGATGTTTGCGGTTTGGTGCTGGTACAGGCAACGAAAAGAAAAAGACTGAAAAAAGCTAGATGTTTCATAATATTCCCCTATTCCTAACGCGAAACTTACAAAGTTAGTAAAATGCATTAGACTTTTATAAGAACTGCAATCGCAGGCTAGCGCTTTTTTTTTACTATGTACATGATTTTAGTCATGATAAGGCCTTTTGTAGGACTCGCCGAGCCCATTAGTTCTATAAGTCATTACTTGGGTGCCTTTGTTTGCATGGTTGCTTGTGTTTTTATGCTTCAACGTGCAAGGGGCAACCGTTTGCGCTCCGTGGCTCTTTTGGTTTTTTCTTTTTCTACCATATTCTTATTCTTTATGAGTGCTACCTACCACTCTTTGCCAAAGGGCACGGAAATGCGCCATATGCTAAGGGTGCTAGATCATATAGCGATATACATGATGATTGCCGGCTCCTTAACACATTTGCATATTATTTTGTTTCGCGGCCTTCTTCGCTGGCTACCCCTAATGATTGTATGGGCATTTGCTGCTGGCGGCTTTGTCATTAGTGCCTATTTTTTGCGAGAGCTGCCAGAGTCCATGACCTTTAGCTTTTTTATGGTTATGGGCTTATTGTCTTTATTTACTATTTTTAAAATTCATCACGAGTTGGGCGGCGTGTATACCAGAGATATGGTTGTCGGCGGCATCTGCTACGCAATAGGGGCCATTTTTGATTTCTTACGTTGGCCGCTGATCATTCATGGTTTTGTAGCCGCACATGAAGTCTTTCACATCATGGTCCTGCTTGGAACTTTTTTTCATTGGCGCCTTGCCTTTCGCATATCGCACATTCCGGTTAGTGAGGAGCTGGAGGTGCTAGTGGAAAAACGCAGCGGTATGCTACACGCATGTTTTCGCAATGAAAAGGGGGAGTTCCATAGCAAAGACCTGCCGAGTTTAAAAAGACAGGTAAAAGACTGGGTTGCCAAGCACTGCCCAGCCAAGCTGCGCCCAAGAAAAGTTCGTTTTTTCTATTTGCGAGAGGAAAACTTATAATCAGATATAATCGTCTGAATAAGCAAAGCTTTGGTTAGCGGGGTATTTCCATGCAAGTCCTGCAAAAACTATAGGTTTCCGTGTTTAAGGCCGAATTTCTCAAAGAAGTATCTTATTAGTATTACCTATCGTAATAAAAGGAGCGCGTGTGAAGTCGTTATTGTTAGTTTCATTGGTTTTTCTAGGTAATTCAGCATTTGCTAGATCAGTAAGTGAATATCTTCCCGAAGAGGTGAGCTTGGAGCGTGATTTTGCTCGTGAAGTTCAAATGGAGGTATTAAAACAGACCTATTCTGAGAGGGCTGGATTTTATCTATATGATGTGCAAATCAGCGTGCCAGTTTTGCTTGTTTTAGATAGGCAAGAGGTAAAAAGCGGAGTGGTGCCTGTGCAAGCAAGAGCTTGGCATTACGTAGACCGTATTGACCCCCTAGCGGTAGCCGAAAACAAAATGCGCCAGATTCAAGAGCTGTATGAAGAAAACTTGGTGGAAGCAGTGGTTTTGACGACCTATGAAGATGATTACAGTGAGGTGGATGTTCGCAAGGTACCTTGGTGGAAGACTGTGTTTCGTCAGCATCCCGGCGATGGAGAGGTTGACATACCAAGTTTTAGAGGGCTGTAAGTCTTTAAAATAATTCGCAAAATTAATAATTGAAGCCGCATCTGATTGCGGCTTTTTTTTATGTTTCTATGACATAAATCATGTTAAGATCATGTGAAAAATAGTTATCTTATGTCCGGAGGCAAGGATGTTAGAAAATATAAGCGTAGAGGAGTTTACATCTCCTAGTCCACTATCGGTGGAGCCACGGGCTGGCGTGCAAGAGGCTCGTAAAATTATGCAGGACAACGGGGTTCGCCATATTGTTGTTCTGGATAAGGGAGATATTGTGGGGATCTTAAGTAGCCGTGATTTAAAATTTATGGATATCATCGATGAGAAATGGTCCAATCTATTGGTGGAAGATGTAATGGTGCGAGAGCCCTTCATTGTAGATCCCTCAACAAAACTAGAGGATGTAGCCTTTGAGATGTCTTCAAAGAAAATTGGTAGTGCCGTGGTATATTCTGAGGCATCAAATTTTCTAGGTATTTTTACGACTACCGACGCATTGAATGCATTGATTGAGATAGCTCGCGGTGATTTGGATAAATAATAGGAGGAAAAATGGAAGTAGTAGCAAGTGAAGACTTTAGCCTAACTGACAGCATCAAAGAGACCATTCATCAAAAGATAAAAAAAATTGAAGAGATTGCTGGTGATGATATTAAGATTCATGTGCATCTACATAAAGAGCATGACCAATTTCAAGTGAAGATGCATGCCAATTTTATGCATACTGAGCTTGTTGGAGAGAGTGAAAAAGACGATTTTTATCAAGCCTTAAATGATGCAAAACAAAAGCTTTTGCGCCAGGTAAAAGAGCAAAAAGAAAGAATGGAAGCCAAACGTCACAGCTAGGAGAAGCAAAATGAAAAAAACGTCCATCAAGTAGAGCGCATTGTGCGCATTTTGGTTGGCCTTGGGCTTATATCCCTGGCCTTTGTTGGGCCTAAAAACCTTTGGTTTTTGGTGGGGGTCGTTCCCTTGGCTACAGGTATTCTAGGGTATTGTCCGCCATATTCGTGGCTGGGGATCAACACCTGCAATATCGGTAAAAAATCTAATCCCAGCCAATAACTTTGTAGCCCTTTTTTTGCAGGCAATGATTTACATAACGTTGCTTGAGCTGATCGGGACTTATTGCGCCAGCGGCACCGCCGGCT
The DNA here is from genome assembly GCA_002376845.1 of Bdellovibrionaceae bacterium UBA3535. Classification (GTDB taxonomy): domain Bacteria; phylum Bdellovibrionota; class Bdellovibrionia; order Bdellovibrionales; family UBA840; genus UBA3535. Next base: position 126,165 of record DFOS01000015.1, read on the forward strand.
GTAGCTCCCAGAGCGCCGCCGCGAAGAGCTCCGCGGCCGATATTTCCCGTAAAAGCTCCTGAAACCGCACCCACTGCAGCCCCAACAATGCCGCCGCTACCAGCTCCTTTTGTGATTTGTTTTGCCTTGGAGCTTTTCAAATACTCCTCAGCTTCAGCCATACATTGCTTTACGTCGGCATCCGCGGCATCCTTGCCAACACTTTTGTATTTCGCATTTGGATATAGTTGTGGGCTGGAAGCACAAGCTGTTAAGACAAAAAGACTCAATAGTAGCCAGTTTTTCATATACACCTCTTCAAGTTTAACATACTAAAGTTTCTTAATTAATGCTATAAACTACTACATGAAGATCGCATTTTTTGATGCCCATGGCTTTGAAAAAAAATTTTATACCAACATGTCAGAGCAACATGAATTGGATTTTTTTGAATTTCGCTTGGATGAGAAAAGCGTCTCCCTAATAGAGAATTATGACATTGTTTGCGTTTTCGTAAATGACCATCTGAATGATCGAATAATACAAAAATTGTCGGAACAGGGAGTGAAGGCAGTAGTACTTCGCTGTGCCGGCTACAATAATGTAGATTTAGAGGCTGCGAAAAAATACGATCTACCAGTTTTACGGGTGCCATATTATTCCCCTCACTCTGTTGCGGAGCATGCGGTGGCACTTATGTTGTGTTTGAATCGTAAAATTCATAAAGCCTATTACCGCATGAAGGATTTAAATTTTTCACTAGATGGCTTGATGGGAATGGATATATTTGGCAAAACTGTCGGAGTCATAGGTTGCGGCAATATAGGCAAGTGTTTTGCTAAGATCATGAAAGGTTTTTCTGCAAATGTATTGGTGTCAGATCCACATATAGATCAAGAAGTAAGTGCTTTTGCAAGCTATGTTGCCATCGAAGAACTACTAGAAAGTTCTGACATTATTTCTCTGCATGCCCCCTTAAACCCACAAACTTTGCACTTAATAGATAAAGATGCTTTTTCTAGAATGAAAGAACATGTGCTTTTAATCAATACTAGTAGGGGGGGCTTGATTGATTCCAAAGCTTTACTGCAAGCTTTGAAGCTTAAAAAAATTGGCGGTGCAGCTTTGGATGTATATGAGGAAGAGGAAAATGTCTTCTTTGAAAACCTATCGGATGATGGCTTGCAAGATGATGTTTTGGCCAGGCTACTGACATTTCCCAACGTCTTGGTGACTTCACACCAAGCCTTTTTAACAACAGAAGCCCTAGAAAACATTGCGAAAATTACCCTAGACAATATCAACGCGGTAAAAAATAAGACAGAATTCATCAATCAGTTATAGGTTGCTGCAGTTTTGTCCACTCTTTGCGACTAAGTAATTGTGGCGATGCATTTTCTAAGTCATAAACCAATACAATTTCTTGTTTTTCCAATTGTTTGTGAATTTGCCTTTTTTTGGTGTCCAAACTAACTTCTTGAAAGCCATAATCCGTTCCCTCTCTTAGTATGAAGGATTCGATAATAGAGTCTAAGGCTTCCTTACTAATGGAATCAGGGGAAATTTCCACTGCTTGCTGCTTTTGCTCACTCATGTTAGATAGATAGCGCATAATTCATGAGGTGCCAATATGTATCGTGATGCCATCTTTAGTCGCTGCCAAAAGTATCGCTATGTTTTGATAAGAGAGTGGCAAAGTGATTTACCAAGAGCTGCTTTTGTCATGCTAAATCCTTCTACTGCGGATCACCTCAAAGATGATCCAACCATTTCTCGTAGCATAGCTTTTGCGAAATCTTGGGGATTTGGTGCGCTGGATATATACAATTTATTTGCTTATCGAAGTCCTTACCCTGAGCACTTGTTTGCACAAAAGGATCCGATTGGTCCGCGTAATTACCAGTATTTAAGACGTTTAAAAGACAATTATGGCATGGTGCTATGTGCTTGGGGAAACGATGGAAAGCGAATGCAACAAGAAGAGGGCTTTTTAAAAAGGTTCAAGCAGCAAAAACTTCACTGCTTGAAAAAAAATAAATCGGGGAGTCCCGCTCACCCGCTTTATATCAGAAAAGACGTGAGGCCAATTCCTTACAAAGCGGGTGAGTGAGAAAAATTAGCGTCGACCACCACGTCGGCCGCGATTGGGCCCCCAATGGTCTCCAGGTCCTCGTCTGGCGCGAAGAACACGGCACCCTTGGGCGTAGCATCGGTAAGAGTAGTAGTGACAATTGCGCATAGCTCTATGTTGTACCATGCGTGGGTGTCTACCTATAGCTCGAAACCAATGGCCGCGAAAGTTTTGCGCAAAGCAAACAAAGCTTCGGCGCCGACGATCAGGTAGCATTTCATTGATTAAAACATCACGGAATGCATGATCCTCTTGCAAGGATAATTCTTGCTCCAAATTTTGAAGCTCCTCCAAGTCCTCGGGCTGTAGCTCTGCTTCCAGCATTTCTGTCATTTGTTCTGCAGGCGCTAGTTCCATATTTTGATTGGCCTTGGCATGAGATGCCAAGATCAATAAAATGAAAAAGCTCTGTAAAAAAAGGTTTTGCATATTGCCTCCTATGGTTAGCGCAGACTATTTGAGCAAGTAACATGCCAGTGCGAAGGCTGGCTAAATGTTAGAGGATGGTTTTTATGACACCAAAATTTAAAAATTGGTGCTTTTTTGCCTCCAATTTTAACCAAAATTTCTGGCATATTGTCTAAATTGAGAGAAAGTTTTGGGGCGGGCCCTATTTCATGGCTATCCTATTATTATTGGAGGGAAAATTGAAAAATATACTCGTACTTATTTCTATCTTTGTTTTTATGGCTTGTAGTGAGGATTCCAATGATCGAGCGTTGCCGACGGAGCAAGGCCAACAGGAGCCGGAGGTAGAGGTACCCGATACGATTGTGGCGGCAAAATCCTATAACCCTAGTCAGTGGGAAAATTATACTAGGACTTTTCCCTCTTCTGTAGAGATTCAAGTGCCAGCATTTGCAGAGGTGATTCAGGGCTTTTCTGGAAATCACTGGGCACATTTAAAGATGGATCTTCAAGGTGAGAATGTAATCTGTATTTATCGGGGCTCTGGGAGTCGTTCGAAAACATCGGCCCCATGTAGCGGTAATAATGGTCTCGCTTATGATTTTCAGTACTGTATAAGTCGCCAAAACTATGAAGACCTTTCTTGTCAAAGCAATCCCTTTAAATCAAGCTGTACGGCTGCTGCCAATGCTATTTTAGCAAATGATATTGTATCCACAACTTATCTGGAGTTAAGCGTTAGCAATGGTGACCGATGTGATACTACAAGAATTCAGATGTCTATTTAGCAAGCTGTCTATGTAAGTATGAAATCACTTTCATTTGGGAGTCCAAAGCCGCTCGTTGATTGTAGGCATATGGCAGTTTGTATCGGCTTGCTATTTCATTTGCAATGGGATTATTAAAGCCATGTTGTACGCCAGGATAATTGATAAAAAGAACTTCTCTTTTACTATCTCGAGCCAAATCATATATATCTTCTAGAGCACTTGCAGAATATAGACGATCATTTTTTCCACCAAAAATTAGCAAGTTGGTCGAAATTCTTTGAGGTTTTGATTGAATGATGGGGTAAAACAGAATAATGTTTTCTATAAGCATTCCCATTCTAGGTAATTTCAGCGCATATTCTGCGGCATGCCCAAAGGCCACTACAGAAAATTGGTTTGTTTGAATTTTCTTTTTCAACAAAGCGTTTTGAATGGCAGTGATTTGATTTTCTATATAAGTTTTTGATGAGAAAATTTTTTTCGCCATTAGGGGCAGTAATTTGGCATTTTTACTTTTTGGACTGTCTCGGTATATATCAATCGTGACTACCTGAAAGTTTTGCTTCGCAAATTCTTTGGCCATTTTTTCTGCTAATTGCTTTTGCGAGAAGCCTTCATATAGAAAAAGAATTGTTTTTGTATTACTGGATAAGTTTAGCGGTTTATAAATTTGAAAAGGACGTTGTTTTTGGTCAAATAAATAAGTTGTTTGGGATTTTGTATAGAGATTGGATGTAGAGCTACATGAAACAAAAGAGCTTAAAATAAAAAATAAAAGCAAAATTCTCATGCACTCTCCTTTCATAGTATAAATCGATTTGCGTTTGCTGCTTGTATCCCATAAAATTTTCTCATGACTAATTACGAAGTCCAAGACTTTTTTCACTCTGCTACTGCGACTCTTACTTATATCGTTTCCAACCCAGCGACAAAAGATGCCATTATCATAGATCCTGTATGGGACTTTGATTTTTCTACCGGCAAGTTGGCCGATGATGCTGTCGCGCAGTATAGGCAATATTTGGAGGAGAAAAAGCTTCGCGTGCTTGCTGTTGTAGAAAGTCACATTCATGCCGATCATATTAGTTCCGCACAACGTTTAAAGAATTTATATCCCGATATCAAGGTGGGAGTTTCCAGTCGAGTAAAGGAAGTGATGGAGGTGTTTTCTAAAACCTTTTCAGAGACGTATACCCTGTCTGATTTTGATTTTGTTTTCTCAGATCGGGAGCATTTGGTTTTTGGTGGAATCGAGATAGATATTATTTCTACTCCAGGGCATACCCCCGCATGTACTTCTATAAAGATTGGCGAGATGCTTTTTGTTGGAGACAGCATCTTTATGCCGGATTTTGGCACCGGACGCTGTGATTTCCCACTGGGCAGTGCAGAAAATCTTTATGATAGCATTAGGGAAAAAATCTACACCTTGCCAGAGAGTACACAAATTTTTGTCGGCCATGATTACCAACCTGGCGGTAGAGAGCTGTGCTTTCAAACTAGTGTAGGGGAGCAAAAAAAGAAAAATGTACATATACGTGCAGATACAAAGAAAGAAGACTTTGTGAAGTTTCGCGAAGCTAGAGATGCCAATTTGCCTACACCTAAATTATTGCTGCCGAGCATTCAGTTAAACTTGCGAGCGGGCAAACTGCCAGAGCAAGATAGTGCAGGTAAGTCTTTTATAAAGATACCACTAAGTATTAAGGAAAAGCATGATTGAAACTATAAACCCCTTTAATGAAGAGCCTATAAAAGTATATGAAGAAGACGGATCAGATAGTATTGAAAGCAAATTAGAATTAGCTGCGACTAGTTTTAATGATTGGTCCAAGTATAGCATTAGCAAGCGCTGTTCTTTTATAGAAAGTCTTGTATCAACTATGCAAAAACATAAGACTGCTGGTGCCAGGCTTATGACCCAGGAAATGGGAAAGCCTCTAAATCAATCTGAAGCTGAGATCGATAAGTGCACGCTTTTGTGTGACTACTACATTAAAAATGCCGAGCGATATTTAGCCAAGCAGAATTTTTATACAGATGATGATGAAAGCGCCTATGTTGTAAAACGCCCCTTGGGTGTGGTGCTATCCATTATGCCGTGGAATTTTCCACTCTGGCAGGTATTTCGTTTTGTAATACCAACAATAGTTGCCGGCAATACTTCTTTATTAAAGCATGCATCCAATGTTAGCGGTGTTTCTAATTGGATTTTTCAAATCTTCCAGGAAGCAGGATTTCCAGACGGTGTCTTGCAAAACCTTTTAGTATCAGGCAGAACTGCGCAAAAACTCATTGCGGACCCACGCATTCAAGCAGTGAGCTTTACCGGTAGTACAGAGGTAGGAAAAATCATAGCAAAGACTTGCGGGGAAAATTTAAAGAAAAATGTTTTAGAACTAGGGGGCAGTGATCCCTATGTCTGCCTCGCCGATGCAGATATCGAATTGGCGGCGGAAACCTCACTAAAATCCCGTTTGATAAATTCGGGGCAATCCTGTATTGCAGCAAAACGTTTGATCGTGCATGAAAAAGTCTACGATGATTTTAAAGATGTGTTGGTAAAAATGGCCCGTAAACAAACGGCCGGCGATCCTATGAAGTCTCCCAGTATTGGTCCCTTAGCAAAAAAAGAGGCAATTCGTGATTTACAAGACTTAAGGAAAAATGCATTGGCTAAAGGGGCGAGTTTGCTATACGAGCAAGAACTAAGTTTTACAAAGGGCTATTTTTTTCCGCTTAGCGTTTTAGGAGAGTGTCAAGCAAATATGGATGTTTTTAGCCAAGAAAGTTTTGGGCCACTGGTGGCAATCTTTCCCGTGGCTTCCGATGAAGAGGCAATGCGTTTGGCCAATCAAAGTAGTTTTGGTTTAGGGGCAGCTATATTTTCCAAGGATATTTCTAGAGTGCAGTATCTGGCCGAAGAGATTATGGAGGCTGGAACTTGCGCCATCAATACATTTGTTAAGTCAGATCCTCGCCTACCTTTTGGTGGTACCAAAGAAAGTGGTATAGGTCGCGAGTTATCTTATTTGGGCTTGCAAGAATTTGTAAATATTAAAAGCATTCAGTTACGTAGCTCCACTTGAAGAGGCTTCAGCGTATCCAAGTGCACATCCCTTTGTGGAAATGCGATAACAATCTGGTTATCATTAAATAGCTCGTTGATTGTAAATCGTAGATCACTGGCAACCTTTCGCATTTTTAGTGGTCCCGTTGCTTTTATATAATAGAGAATTATAAAATTAAGAGAGTTATCACCGAAGTCCTCAAATAAAACCAATGGTGCCGGGCGCTCAAGTACCATGGCATTGTCTTGTGCGGCCTGATATAATAATTTTTCTACCTTTTTCACATCCGATCCGTAAGCCACGCCCACTTTTACAGAACTACGAATGATATCATCCGATAAGGTCCAGTTTAGTAGGCTTTTCTCAAGTAAAAAACTGTTAGGGATAACATGCCAGGTATTATCTGTAGAGCTGACAATGGTGGAGCGCGCACCAATGCGCTCCACGCGGCCAGTTAGACCACCAATATCTATAAAGTCATTGATGCGAACTGGTTTTTCGAGCATGACGATTAGGCCGCTTATGAAATTATTGACAATGTTTTGTGAACCAAAACCAACCCCAATAGCTAATGCACCCCCAAGCACGGTAAATACCGTTAGCGGTATGCTTAATAATCTAAGGGTGAATAGTATGAGAAATACCAGCATGGTATAAAAAACAAAGGATTTAATCGTAAATCGGGCCGAAACATCTAAGTCAAATTTTGCTAGAAACCGTTTGTCTATGGTGCGCGTAACAAATTTGATGCCGATAAAACCAAATACAAATATAAATATGCCAACAATGATTTGTCCCAACGTAATGTCGGATTTATCAACCGAGAAGATGACAAATCTCCATACCTTTTCTATCTGAGCGATAAAGTCTTGTAATTCCATGCTTAAAACGATAGCTTGGCTAATATACGAAAGCAATAATTTATGTATCTAAATCAAAAAGAGCTGGCGGAACTAAAGCAGTTAATTCACAAGAAGCAAAGGCAAATAGAAGATTCATTGGTCGAGATGAAGAAATCATCCAAGCCAGTTAACCTAGATGGCTCTTTTGGCCGGCTATCTCGTATGGATGCTCTTCAGCAGCAGCAGATGGCGCTCAATAACCAATTGCATTTAGAAAAAGAATTAAAGCAGCTAAAAGCGAGTCAAAACCGTATTGATCAGGGCGTCTACGGTTACTGCTTGCAATGTGAAGAACCAATAGGTTTTAAAAGGTTGTGCGTGAAGCCAGAAGTGCTTTTATGTTTTGCTTGTAGTAAAGCGCAAGAGGTGCCGTGAGCTGTCCAGTATGTAGTTCTGCGGCAGCAGAGATTTATTTGAAAAAAAGAAAATGTGGGCGTGAATATTATATTTGCCGTTCTTGTTTTCATGTATATTTAGACGCTAAATATTTTTTGAAACGTGATGAAGAGTTTCAGCATTATCAGCGGCATAACAATGATGTCGAAGATAAAGCCTACCAAGACTTTGTTCTTCCTTTAATTAAGTTTATTGAGGTTTATACAAACAAGGAAGTATTTGGTTTGGATTATGGCTGTGGGCCGGGGCCAGTAATTGCCTATTTGTTAAAAAAAAGGGGGTATAGCATTGATTTGTATGACCCCTTCTTTCTAGAAGATAAGAAATTAGAACTGGATTCCTATGATTTTCTCATTCTCAGCGAGGTGGCTGAGCATTTTCAAAACCCTGTAAAGGAGTTTCAAAATTTGTATGAGCTACTGAATCCAGGGGGGTATTTATTTATTATGACGGCCCTACTGGATTCCGTGAAAGACTTTGCATCTTGGCACTATCACCGTGATCCAAGTCATGTAAATTTTTACTCCATTAAAAGTTTAAGCAAAATTGCAAGTCGCGCCGGTTTTGAATTGATGGATACGGATCATAAAAAATGTACGGTCTTAAGGAGGCCGCACACTACCTAAGGCTGGGCTTTTATCTTAGGGATGACTTTCTTCCATTCGGCAGAAAAAATATTCCTATGCAAGAATTTATCAGCAATCTATCAGATATCGAGTTGATCGATGGTGGTAGTAAATATCAACATGATGCAAGCGGCTTTCAGCGAAAAATAAACGGGGTGTTTTTACCTAAAAGCCATGCGGAAGTACAGCGAATCATTCAAAAAGCCAATGATTATAAACAGCCTGTCTTTGTAATAAGTGGTGGTAAAAACTGGGGTTATGGAACCGCTCTGCCAGTTCAGCCAGAGGCCTGGATCTTGAGTCTAGAAAAAATGAAGCGCATTTTAAACTTTGATAGCGATACATACACTTTGGATATTGAAGCTGGAGTCAGTCAGCAAGATCTACACGAATACTTTCAAAAGCATAATATACCGGCCATGGTTCCCAATACTGGAATAGGTGGTAGAGGTAATATCATCGGCAATCTTTTGGAAAGGGGTTTTGGCCCAGCCCCGCTGCAAGATCATGCAAGCTCCTTGATGTCACTCAAGGCAGTGATGGCGGATGCTAGTGAATATTCATCGTTTTATCGAGGTATTGCGGGGGATATTGACCGAGGCTACCATTGGGGCTTGGGCCCATATATGGATGGACTTTTTCATCAAAGTGGTTTGGGAATTGTCACAGAAGCAAAAATCAAAGTAATGCCTAAGCCTGAAGAGGTGACAATCTTAATTAGTGAGGTGAAGTCCGGTACACCTGTTGCGACGGTGATGCAAGCTTGTGGGGAGCTAACGGTGACTTTAAATGGACAGTTTCAGGCTTCCAAGTACATAGACTCCGCGCAAATAGAGAAGTCCGCAGGTGCCGACACCTCGTATTTTTCTAAGACTAAGAATCCGCGCTTGCTATACGCAGGACTTTATACAAGTAAAAAGCAAAAACGTATCGTTCAGAAGCAGGTAAAAAGTATCTTGGCAAAATACGGCCTCAAGAACAATCACTTTGTAAACCGCAGCAAGTTGCAGGTTTTAAAGCGCATCTTACCTAAAAAGTTATTTGAAGCTGTAGATGGTCTTTATGACTTAGCAGATGGAGTGCCTAGTCCTGGCGGTTTGAATTTGCTGTTTCCGGATGCGGATCGCTTGCAATTGGAGCAGGCGGAGCCGGCAAAACATGAATACAAAATTCTTTGGTATGTTCCTGTGCTTAGTCTCAGCCCGAATCGCGTAGAAGAGATATATTCCATGATGAAAAATATTGTAAAAGATAAAGAGGAGTTTCTTGCATACACTTCTTTTACGATAACAACGATAGGTAGTAATGCTGCTGTTTTTACGGTTCCACTGATTTATAAAGAAGAGAACAAAGAAAAGGTATACTCCTTGTACCGCAATTTATTGCAGGAAGGAGCAGAGAGAGGATATTTTCCTTACCGCATACCCATTGAGTTTATGCAGGATTTAATGAATTTGCATCCTGAGTATTGGCAACAGGTACAAAAACTAAAAAAAGCCTATGATCCCAATAATATTTTATCCAGTGGGCGTTATTCGATTTAAAAAGCAAAATTAATAATGGCGGAAATGGCGAGAATTTGGGGTAAAGTTACCAGAGGTAAAAACATTGCGATTTTCCAAGAACCAGTGGTCTCTTTTAAAGACATAATCTCTGTGTAATCCGTCGAAACGCCAGTCATCAAAAACAAAAAACCATTACCAGGAGCCGCCGCCTTGTTGACAATGTCTGCTGCAATGGGGGTGGTGCCCTCTGAGCAAACCTCTATGATGGTAGCAAGCAGGAGGCTAAAGAACATGCCTGTGGCTGTAGCACCAAAATACTCTGTGTAGGAGGCGTCTTCAATAAAGACACGCATCAGGCTAGCCAAGATCACACCAATAAAAAGCCACTTTAGTACGATTTTAGAATCTTGTAGTCCATTCAGAAATAACCTGCGAAAGGTAGCTGGACGCCAGGAAATTTTCCCCCAATCCTTTTTAAATTCCTGCCAAAAATCAAAGTCATAATTTCGCGGTTGCATATTGGGGTTGGGAGGCAGAATCTTTTGCTTTTCCAGGTAGATAAAGGTGTAGCCGCTGCAAACCGCAATGACCAAGGAAGCAAAAATAAAGAGTAAGGTATAGGGCAGGCCAATCAATGCGATCAATATAAAAGTCAAAGAAAACGAATTCCAAGGGCTGGCAATCAAAAACGCCATTACTTGCCCAAGGCCAGCACCTTTTTTGTAAAGATTCATGCCTACCATCAATATACCGTGGCTACATAGATCTAAAAAAACGCCTGCTAAAGTAGCGCGTAGGATGCCTTTGATTGTGTGAGGCTCACCAAGAATCGAATAAATATATTCTTGATTCACAAAACTTAAAAAGCCTACAAAGAATAGACCAATGAGCACACCCCACCACATGGTGTTCAAAAGTTCGAAACAATGGTGGTTGAATTCATTCAGACTACTAATCGGGCTTTGCCAAGGCAGTAAGGCCAGCAAATAAGCAAGGATGACCAAGGAGAAGCCAATAATGAATAGCCAATCTCTTTTGTTTTCATCCCCATGACAATGCGAGCTACAAGAATTATTACTTGCGGTCATGATTGCATTATGAAACCTATTTGTAAAATTACAAGCAATCAGGAGTCAGATTGAAAAAACGTTGCGCTTGGGTAAATTTAGATAATCCTCTCTATATTCAATATCATGATAAGGAATGGGGTAGACCCCTAAAGTCCTCGCAAAAACTATTTGAGCTATTGTGTTTGGAGGGGATGCAGGCCGGCTTGAGCTGGGAAACCATACTAAATCGACGAGAAGACTATCGCGAAGTCTTTATGCAATTTGATCCGGAAAAACTAGCAAATCTTAGTGATAAAAAACTAGAACAAATTCTGCAAAATCCAAAGATTATCCGCAACAAAAGAAAGGTCTATGCCATAAGGCAAAATGCTAGGGCTTATTTGGATTTGAGCAAAAAGCAAAGCTTTCGCAACTTCATATGGTCCTATGTAAATCACCAAAGTATAGTGAGGAATCCGAAAAATATGAAGGCTGTACCAACGAGCACGAAGCTGAGCAAGCAAATGGCCAAAGACTTAAAAAACTGGGGCTTTGCATTTGTTGGAGAAACCATATGCTATGCCTTTATGCAGTCTGCCGGCTTGGTGGATGATCACACTACAGATTGCTGGTTAAAAAATCAGTAAAATCAAATCTTTACCTAATGATTTTCTCCTGAAGTTTTGGTGCTCGTACTTGCATTTCTTATAACTAAAGTATATTCGTAGGCCTTAAGGAATATTCTATGTCGCTGTTGATCCACCTTCTTATATTTTGCTTTGCTACAAGCACAGAAGTTCCTACCGCCGCTAGACAAGCCCTGAACGCATTGCCAGAAAAAAAAGTGACGCTGTCAGTAGTTTTAAATAAATCCATTGAAAGCTCTGACTCCTTTCAGATTTTGCAAACAAAAAAACAGGCCATTCCATTGGCGGAGCTTTATTCCAGCTCTAGCTTTGATTTGCAAATGCAAGGCTCCTACGGTTTGAGTGAAGACTCCAGAGAGATGGCCGCATCCATTATGCCCTCTGATATTGAGTCCGAGTCGTACAATTTGACTTTTTCAAAATATCTAAGCAGCGGAACCTCACTATCCCTTACTCTGGATCATGGCTCACAAGCTTTTAATGTGGCTTCTACCGATATTCCGGAGTACTTTGAAACCAAAACTGAGTTTCGTTTCAGTCAAAGTTTATGGCGAGATGCCTTTGGCTTGGCCAGCCGAAATAATTATCGGGCTGGGCAAATCGAAAGCCAGGCCACAAAAAAAGAATATGAAAAAGATGTGCAAGTTTGGGCAAAAGATGTGGGTTCGCTATTTTATTCTACTTGGCTAGCACAGGCGCAAGTGAAATCGGCACGCACAGTGACCGCTCTTCGCAAACGGCTATTGAATATTAGCCGTAAAAAATTGCAGCGCGGCACCACGGAGCAACCTGATTTTCTACAAATCGAAGCCTCCTATATGGCTGCTCTGTCCACACAAGAAGAGGCGGAAGAGGCATTGCAAGAGGCATGGCAAAGGCTGGTCGTTTTGGTGAAGCTTCCTTTAGAGTGGTTGGACATTGATGCTTCCATCATTCCTATGAGCCTTGATGAACCAAGCAAAACAGCAAGGCTATTATGTGAAACACAAAAGCAAGTAGAAAGTTATGCTCTTAAGGAGCTGGAAGCAAAGGCGAAGGCTGCTCGTCTAAAAGATTTGGCTTCCGAAAATTTAAAAAAGCCTGACATTCAGTTTACAGCAAGTATTGCCAGTAATGGCATTGAAAATGATGCTGCAGAAGCCATATCTGAGGCGGGAGACTATGAACACGATCAGTGGTTTGTTGGGCTCAGCTTTTCTTATCCTTTGGAAAACTCCAAGGCCAAGGCGGATGCCATTCAGGCCAATATTGAAAGAAAGGTTTGGGAGGCACGTTATCAGGAAGCGAAAGCAAATTTAGACGCGGATTGGATTTCTCGGTGCAATGATCTGCGGCTAAAAGTGCGTAACTGGGATCGCGCTATGGAGATAGCAAAAAAGCAGCGATTGCGCGCTCGTTTAGAAGAAAAGCGCTTTTCCATAGGTAAGTCGAACGTCTTGCAAATGGTGCAAGCGGGCAATGATTTGGCGCAGTCCGAGTTCAATCTCAATCAAGCCGAGATTGCACTTCGAGAGGCGGCCTGGCAGGTTATGGATCTGTCCTCACAAGTTCGCTCCTATTTACAAGGTATAGGGGTGCAAATTCCATGAACGCTCTGATTCGCTATTTGGCTAAGCAACATATTTTCAGTGACCTGATTACGGTTTTTGTAATTTTAGTAGGGATCATTTCTTTATTTTTAATCCGCCGAGAAGTTTTTCCCAATGTGAGTTTTGATGTGATTACCATCACAACCGTTACGCCAGGCACTTCACCGGAAGCCTATTGAAAAAAATGTCAATA
>DFOS01000025.1:0-3667 GCA_002376845.1 Bdellovibrionaceae bacterium UBA3535
CAGATCAAGTCGTGGTCACTACAAATAAAAGCTTACTTCTTGGCAATAAATACCCGCTTAGAGGCCAAAGTATTTTTTGATATTCTTAGCCACACTTTTCGAGACAAGACTAGCAAGCTCTGTTTCATCCGCTTTGGCTATGGCTTCTACTGAACCAAAAGCCTTAAGTAGCGCTGCCTTTCTTTTTGGACCAAGCCCTGTTATGTCATCCAGTGAGCTTGTAACCAACTGCTTATCACGCAGCCTTCGATGAAATTGTATGGCAAATCGATGAGCCTCATCTCGCACTTGGGTGAGAATTTGGTACGACTTGGAATTGGGATAAAACATTACAGGATTATCTCGTCCTGGCAAAAAGACACGCTCCATAGAAGACTTCACCTCTTCTTTGGCAAAATCCCTTTCGGTGCGAGCTTTTGCCAAAGAGCAAATAGGAATATCATCACGCCCGCACTCCTTGAGTGCTTCCCTTGCCAGTTTTAATTGTCCTTTGCCGCCATCTACCACAATCAAGTCGGGATCATCGTATTCTTCGTGCTTCAATCGTCTTGATAAAACTTCCTTCATCGAGGCAAAGTCATCAATCCCCTTGACTGTCTTAATCTTATAAAGACGGTAGTACTCCTTAGCTGGCAAGCCATTTTCAAATACCACTTGTGAGCCTACCGTTGCATCACCTTGAAAATGCGATATATCATAACACTCAATGCGCTTAGGTATTTTTGCTAAATGCAATTTCTTTTGCACCTCTTGCAAGGCCAATTCTTGCTCATTCACCTTTTGCATATGCTTCTTGTAAGATTCCTTGGCGTTATTCATCGCCATCACCACCAAATTTTTGCCCGCTTGATCCTGCGGATAGCGCACTTCCACCTCTTTATGCGCTCGCTCTTCTAGTACTTGCTTGGTCAAGTCCTGCAAATCTTTGCCTAAATCCACTGGTGTAAAAACCTGCTCAGGGATAAGGTTTTCCTGATAATACTGCATGATAAAGTTTGTCAGCGTATCTCTTATATCCTCATCGCCTTCGACAATATTGGCAGAGGAAAAAAAGTGGTTTTGATGCCCGATCATAATGCCGCTGCGAACATGCACACATTCGATCACCACACCATCGCTCTCGCCATAAAAGCCAAGAACATCGATATTTTTGGATATATCGCTCTTTACCACGTTTTGTTTTTCTAAAATGTGCTCCAAGGCATTTACCGAATCCCTTAGGCGTGCCGCCTCTTCAAAACGCTCCTCACCAGCTGCGGCCTTCATCTTTTTTTCTAAATCTTTCACAATGCGCTTTTTTTGCCCCCTTAAAAACTTCAGCGCCATATCGATATCTTTTGCGTATTCTTCTTTTGTGACCAATCCCACACAAGGAGCCGTACATCTACCAATCTGATGGGTCATACAAGGACGTTTTCTGGATTTAAAATCGTGATCACTACAATCTCGAATACGAAACGTGCGGTTTAAAAACTTAATGGTCTCACGAACCGCAAAAGAGGAGGTAAAAGGGCCAAAATATTCTTTGGGCGAGCCCTTTACTTTGCGGGTAAGATATAGCCGCGGATAATCATGCGATAGGGAAATATGCAAATAAGGATAGGCCTTATCATCTTTTAAGCGGATATTGTATTTTGGTTTGTGCTTTTTAATCAGCGAGGCTTCTAAAAGAAAGGCTTCCGCTTCCGTATTGGTGGTGAGAAAGTCCATTTCTTGAATGTAAGATACAAGTACACGGGTTTTTGGTGGCAAATCCTTCGATTTTTGAAAGTAAGAGCGTACACGGTTGCGTATGTTCTTTGCCTTTCCAACATAAATCACCTTGCCTAGGCGGTTTTTCATTAAATAGACCCCAGGACTTTTTGGCGCCTCTTTTGTTATTTCTTTTAGCTCTTCAATTTTACGGGTCATCGCTCTTTTAGACTCAGCTCTAATAATTCTAATCGCTTGATTTCATCGCGTAAACTTGCGGCCTCTTCAAACTCCAAGGCATCCGAGGCCTTTTTCATACGCTTTTTTAAATTTTTAATTTTCTTTTCCAGATCTTTCAGCTTTGGCATATCTTTTAAGTTCATATCCCCAAGAATAAAACTGGGTTTTTCGCTAACTGGAATCTCGCTAGCCTCGCCGCTAAAAATTTTCTCTAAACTTTCATGTACCTTTTTACGAATGGTTTGCGGCGTAATGCCATGCTCTTTATTAAACTCCTCCTGTTTCGCACGCCGCCGAGCTGTCTCTTTAATTGCCGCTTCCATGGAGTCAGTGACACGATTGGCATAAAGGATCACCCTTCCCTCGGCATTTCTTGCTGCCCTTCCAATAGTTTGAATCAAAGAGCGCGTAGAACGTAAAAAACCTTCTTTATCAGCATCTGTGATGGCAACAAGAGAGACTTCCGGAATGTCCAAGCCTTCCCTTAATAGGTTGATTCCAATCAAAACGTCAAAAACCCCTAAACGTAAATCGCGAATGATTTGCGTTCGCTCCAGTGTATCAATGTCAGAATGCAAATACTTTACTTTAATTCCAATAGACTCATAGTACTCGCTTAAATCTTCTGCTGTCTTTTTTGTTAAAGTAGTAATTAAAACCCTTTCATTTTTTTCAAGCCGCAGCTTCACCTCATTTAAAATATCATCGACCTGCTTGTCCACGGGCCTTACCTCTACCACTGGGTCTAGAAGGCCAGTTGGTCGAATGATTTGTTCAATTACCAAACCCTCCGATTTTTTCATTTCGTATTCACCCGGGGTTGCCGATACATAAATGGCTTTATCTATGGACCTTTCAAATTCTTGAAAATTTAAGGGACGGTTATCAAGAGCCGATGGCAGGCGAAAGCCATGCTCCACCAAATTCATTTTGCGCGCTCGGTCTCCACGGTACATGGCTCCCAGTTGTGGAATGGTAAGGTGCGACTCATCGATAAAACATAGAAAGGATTCAGGAAAGTACTCGATCAAGGTTGGCGGCGGCTGCCCAGGCAAGTGACCAGTAAAATGCCGTGAGTAATTCTCAATGCCGCTACAAAATCCCATTTGCTCAATCATTTCAATATCAAGGTAGGTTCGTTGCTCCAGCCTTTGCGCCTCGGCCACCTTGCCCTGGCTTTCTAGCTCTTGTAGGCGGTAGCGTAGCTCTTCTTGAATGCTTTTGATCGCTTGCTCGGTTCGCTCCTTGGTGGACACGTAATGACTGGCTGGATAAATCGTAACTTCAGGCACATTTTCGATCACCTTTTTTCTTAACGGGTCCACCCAGGAAATTCGATCAATATAATCACCAAAGAATTCTAAACGCATGACCTTTTCATCTTCAAAGGGCGGGAAAATCTCTACCGTATCACCACGCACACGAAAGTTGGTGCGTGAAAAATCGATATCAGAACGTGAATATTGCAGCAGAACAAGATCTCTTAGAAGTTGGTCGCGCTTGATCTCATCATTGACTTTCACATGCATAGTCAAACTACTATACATATCAGTGGAGCCAAGTCCATAGATGCAAGAAACCGAGCTTACGATGATCACATCATTTCGCTCTAGCAGGCTGCGCGTGGCCGAGTGGCGCATGCGATCGATTTGCTCGTTGATGGCCGAATCCTTTTCAATATAAAGATCACGGCTGGGAACATAGGATTCCGGCTGATAGTAATCATAATAAGAAA
>DFOS01000025.1:3969-18097 GCA_002376845.1 Bdellovibrionaceae bacterium UBA3535
TCATAATAAGAAACAAAATACTCCACTGCATTGCGCGGAAAGAGCTCCTTAAACTCAGCATACATTTGCGCAGCCAAGGTTTTATTTGGTGCTAAGATCAATGAGGGAAGCCCCGTGCGAGCAATGGCATTGGCCATACTAAAAGTTTTGCCAGAGCCCGTTACCCCAAGTAATACCTGATGTTTTAAGTCCGCATTTATATTTTGCACCATGGCTTCAATGGCCTGCGGCTGATCACCGGCGGATTGATACTCACCTGAGATTTGAAATTCCTTATCGCTGCGGCGTGAATGGTGAACTATTTCTGTACTTCCCACGAGGTTCCTTCTGGTGTGTCATGCACGGCAATGCCGTATTCATCCAGTTTGGCCCGAACGGCATCGGCCTTATCCCAGTTTTTTTCTTTTCTTGCTTGTTGGCGCTCCTCAATCAACGCATCTATATCGTCTCGCTGCAGCTTTCTTTCTTTTAGCAAACGATCATCCAGATCCATTAAATATTTTTTCGGATCATTGGCAAACAGGGCAAAAACACCAGAATAATCTTTTATAAATTCTTTAAACAAGCGAGCATTGTGTTTATGCAGGCCATTGATTTTTTTTCCTCTCTTATAAGTAGCATTAAAGGCACGTATGAGTTCAAAAATAGCCGCAAAGGCTTCGGGCGTGTTAAAGTCATCGCACATGGCCGTAGTAATTTTCTTTTTGGCCTCTTCCAGCTTTGCAGCAAAATTCTTATCCGTTTGCTCATCCACATTAGCCGCCAATAAATCATCTGCCAAAGAGAGTGCCGAGTAAATTCGAGCCAAGGCAGAGATGGCATTGTTTGCTTGTGCATCGGAGAGATCCACTTGCGAGCGATAATGCGAAGACAAAATGATGTATTTAAATATTTCAGGATCGTATTCTGCTACATAGTCCCTTGCCTTCACAATATTACCTAAGGACTTGGACATTTTTTCGCCAGAAAAGTTGATCATATTATTATGTATCCAATATTTGGCAAAAGGCTTACCCGTAGCCGCTTCACTTTGAGCAATTTCATTTTCATGGTGGGGAAAAATCAAATCCATTCCGCCGCCGTGAATGTCGATCTGCTCGCCTAAGAGAGCACAATTCATTGCCGAGCATTCTATATGCCATCCAGGGCGCCCCTCGCCCCAGGGCGATGACCATTTTGGTTCACCAGGCTTGGCGGCCTTCCACAATGAAAAATCCAAGGGGTTTTTCTTGCGCTTGTCCACCTCTACTCTTTGCCCGGCAATGAGATCCTCTATATTTTTGTGGCTTAATTTTCCATATTCTTTAAAAGATTCGATGGAATAAAAAACCTCGCCATCCACCACATAGGCATGGCCGTTTTCAATGATCTTTTCAATCAAAGAAATGATGTCTTGCATATGCTCCGTGACGCGGGGGTTCTTATCGTGTGGCCCTAATTTTAACGCCGCGTAATCTTGTTCAAACTCTTTTATATAACGTTCACTTATTTCTTTGGATTCCACCCCTTCACGTAGGGCACGTTGAATAATTTTGTCGTCTACGTCGGTATAATTGTAAACATAAGTTACAACATATCCCAATCGTTCTAACCAGTTACGAAGAACGTTAAAGAAAATGGGTCCACGAAAATTGCCCACATGCAATAGATCATAGACTGTAGGGCCACAGACATAGAGTTTCACCTTGCCTTCTTCTAAGGGAACGAATTCTTCTTTTTTTTGTGTCAAGTTGTTGTAAACCTGCATCTTCATAACTAGCCCTTCTTAAATTTTCTTACATTGATCGTTGACAAATTTCGACCTCTCATACGATGCTTTAAGTATACACATGCCAAGCAAGGAAGCGCTACTCTTTGGGCCACGGAAGGCCCCACTTTTTTAAAAAATTAAATTTTCTCTAAAACGATTTCTACCCGTTTTTGCAGAGAAGATTTTGCCAAAAGCGGCACCAGCAACTTCATTTCCGCACCCTGCGGCTTACCAATTACCGCAACTCGCAAGGGCATAAACAAATGTTTGCCTTTCACACCAAGATCGCTCTTCACTTTATCCTGTAAGCTTAAAAAATCCTCTTCACTCAAGTAATCCCCTGACAGATCTTTTAAGCCTTGCAGCCATACTTCCATAGCGGCCTTTGTGGTATCCCAGCTAAGAACCTCTGCGCAGGCCTCTTCGTCCACCTGAAAGTGCGCATCACTCATATTTTGGTAAAGCGCTACAGCATCGACCAAAGTTTCCATGGAGGACTTAAAAACATCTAGCGTTTTATTCTTCCAGTCCTCAGGAGCATCGGAAAAATCAAGTCCGGCCGCCGTTAAGAATGGCTGTATACGCTGCCATAAATCTTCATTACTTAGCGCGCGCAAATACTGCGAATTCATCCACTTTAGTTTTTCTTCATCAAAAACGGCAGGCGAGCCATGCACTCGATCCAAACTAAATGTCTCAACCAATTCTTCCAAAGGCATAATTTCTTTTCCTTCTGGATGCGACCAACCAAGCAGGGCTAGAAAGTTGCTCAATGCCTCGGGCAAAAAACCCCTTTCCGCATATTCATGACAAGAAGTTGCCCCATGCCTTTTGGAAAGCTTTTGCTTGTCGGCTCCTAGGATGATGGACAGATGGCCAAATTGCGGTAGCGGATAGTCCAAAGCCTCCAGAATCATGATTTGCCTTAGAGTGTTACTTAGGTGCTCTTCTGCACGCAGCACATGCGTGATATTCATCAAGGCATCATCTACGGCGCAACAAAAATTATAAACAGGCATGCCATCGGAGCGTAAAAGAATAAAATCACCCACCATTTCTTTTGGGAACTTAACCTCTTTACGAATTAGATCTTGAAAAACATAGTGATCTTTTTCTTCGGGAATTTGAAACCTTACGGTGGCCTTTTCACCAGCAGCCAAGCGCTCTTTAGCCTCCTCCTTTGATACTTTACGACAATGACCATCGTATTGCGGAGAACGCCCCTCTTTTTTTGCAGTCTCTCTAAGAGATTCCAGCCGCTCATCCGAACAAAAACAATAATAGGCTTTACCCGCTTTAAGCAAACGCTCTGCATGTTCTTGGTAAATCGCCTGCCGTTGTGATTGAAAATAGGGTTGATTGGGACCATTGACCTCAGGCCCCTCCTGCCAATCATATCCCAGCCACTTAAGATCACTTAAAACTTTTTGCAAAGACTCTTCGGTGCTGCGCTCTTGATCGGTGTCCTCAATGCGCAAGACAAAGTCCCCTTGCATTTTTTTGGCAAACAACCACGAGTAGAGCGCCGTGCGCGCTCCGCCAACATGCAGAAACCCTGTGGGTGAGGGAGCAAAACGAGTTCTCACCTTTGCTGTCATAACCTCTCCTTCTTGAATGAGAGGAATACTAACAGAGAGACTGCAAAAGGCAATTAGTTAAAGATAGCTTTGACTTGTTCTTCTACAGACAATTCGTCGGCGTTGGTAGCCAAGGATAATTCTTTGATCAAGAGACCACGAGCCGTATCGAGCATCTTGCGCTCTCCGAAGCTAAGCTCTTTATCTACTTGCAAAAGAAACAGCTCACGCATCACCTCTGCGATTTCAAAAATTGAGCCGGTTTTGATTTTGTCCATATACTCACGATAGCGGCGATTCCAGGTTTGATTGTCGATTTTCTTTACCGGAGTTTCGTCCTTTAGGATGCTCATCACCTTGCCGGCTTCATCTTGGTTAATTACCGGGCGAAGGCCTGACTTTTTGGCACTTGTAGTAGGCACTTTGACATTCATTTGACTCTCCAGAAGCTCAATGGAGTAAAACTCACAACTAGCTCCCATAATCTCTTGGGAATCAATGGAAACAATACGGCCAACGCCGTAACCAGGATAAACTGCCAAATCACCTACTTTAAATGTCATAGAATTTTCCTCCAGGAACTTGGTGATGCTAACATTAATGACGCTAAATATCAATAAGGGGGGGTGCTATGCGTAAAGATTTTGCAATTATTTTATAAAATTCAAAGTGCTCCACTTTAATGTTGTTAGCTGGCAAAAAGTGCTAGTTATTAAAGAGGTTTGTTCACTAGCCCCCAGACATCCCCATCAATCTAGCTTAAACACCTATTATTACTAAGTTAATTAGGATTTTAACAACACTAAAAGGGAGCAGTTTCCAATTGACCCTTCGGCACACATAGAAAGGCACCAACGCCTTGGCTGATTTCATTCAATGCAAGATAGTTAAAGGAGTATACCTTGTGAAAGCTCTGAACATCGCCCTGATTCCATTTCGTGTGGGGCAGCAATAAAAACTTTGCCTCTCCGCCATTAAGAGCAAAGGTCATTTTTAGCAATTCCTTATCTTGCCTACTATTCACAGAGGTGCTGACTCCCTCGTATACGATATCAGAGGCATCGTAGTAGGTTCGAAGCTTGGCCTGTATTCGCTCGGCCTTAGCAGAAAGCTCCAGCTCCATAATCAGCTTGCTATTATTTTGCGGCTCACATTCTAAATGCATAGACTCAAAAGCAAAAAGTGAAAAAAAACTAAGAAAGATCGTCCCCATAATTCCAGCAGAAGCTAAGTAAAAGGCCACAATATGGCAAATCAAAGTGGAGCGATTGTAAGACTTACGAAGACCGCAGCCACAAGAAAGACGAACACGCCCGAATAATATCCTATACACACCCCAAAAGATACGATAGGTGAACATTCATATAGGGGGTTTTATGTTATCGATTTTATCGGCTATTTTCTTGTTAAATGGTCTTTTTGCAGATGAATATCTACTTAGCTATGAAGGGAAAAGCAAGACGACGGGATCTCTGTGCTCCGTAGAAGTTGTGAAAGAAGCCGATAATAGCCTCTATATGGAAGTTCGCATGAACTACGGCTTTGCCTATGCCATGGATGTAGAAAAAGCTGGTGATAAGTATATCGCCAGCATAGAGGCCGATATAGCTCCCAACTGCGATCTGGTGATGGGGGATTCCGGCAAAAAATATCACTACGATATTGTGGTAGGACCAAAAGCATTTCAAGTGACGGGAAAATACTGCGAGCGCAAATGCCTGCCGCTAGGAATTAGCTATCCTGCTTGTGAAAAAATAGATGAGACTTGCATAAAAGACTAAGGCAAACACTCGGGCCTATTATATTAGGCATATTTTATTATGTCCTAGCCAATTCCAGCCAAGGCCTGCGGCCCATGCTGTTTAATCAAAAGCGCCTTAAGCTGGGCATGCTCGGGCCGTGATAGGTCGGGATCGCGCTGAAAAAGCTCAAAAGCCGCCTCGCGTGCTTGCATCAAGATGGGGGTATCATGGATCAGGCTTGCGAGTTTAAAGCCTGCCATACCCGATTGCCTTCGCCCCATAATCTCCCCTGGTCCACGGATCTTTAAATCCTCCTCCGCAATCTGAAAGCCATCACCTGTAGAAGCCATCACCTCGGCTCGGTATTTGGATTCTTCACTTACGGCATAGGGAAGCATCAATACACAATAGGATTTGTGCGCCCCTCGCCCTACTCGGCCGCGTAGCTGATGCAGTTGCGACAGGCCAAAACGTTCCGTATGCTCGATGATCATCATATTGGCGTTGGGTACATCCACCCCCACTTCAATCACTGTGGTGGAAACCAAAACATCAATCTCATGCTTTCGAAAAGATTGCATGATTGCATCTTTTTCGTTCTCCTTCATCTTTCCATGTAGCAAGCCAAAGCGAATGTTGCCAAAGCGTTTTTGCAAACGTTCAAACTCTTCCACTGCATTTTTGAGATCCATCTTTTCGGATTCTTCTACTAGTGGGTAAACAATATAAGCCTGCCTTCCAGCAGCCACTTGATCTTCTAAAAAACCAAAAACCTTATCACGCTTGTTCTCATATACTACCTTGGTAACGATGGACTGCCGCCCTTTTGGCAACTCATCAATTACGGAAACATCTAAATCACCATATACCGTCATTGATAGAGTTCTCGGAATTGGAGTTGCCGTCATTACTAAAAAATGCGGACTCACACCTTTTTGCTTGAGTTTTTTTCGTTGATCCACTCCAAAGCGGTGCTGTTCATCAATGATCACCAGTCCTAAATTATGAAAATTCACCCCTTCTTGAATCAAGGCATGTGTGCCGATTACAAAATCAAACTCACCACTTGCTGTTGCCGCAAGATTGGCGTTTTTTTCTTTTGTTTTCTGCATACCCGTAAGCATTCCCACCCTTAAACCCAAAGGCTGCAAAAGATCTTTGGCATTTTTAAAATGCTGATTGGCTAGTATCTCGGTAGGCACCATGATCGCGGTTTGGTAGCCGTTGGCCACAGCAAATAAACCGGCTAAAATGGCAACCAGGGTTTTACCGCAACCCACATCCCCCTGCACCAGGCGATTCATGGGAGAATCGCCCTGCATGCTCTGCAAGATCTCATTTAATGCGCGCTTTTGCGCATTGGTTAATTGAAAAGGCAAAGAAGCTTCCAGTTGTTTTAATAAATCGAGCTTGGCTTGCATTTTTATACCAGGCTCTTTTTGCACACCGGTTTTTCTAGCGGCTAAAAATAGCTCCAGCATAAAAAATTCATCAAACTTTAGGCGATAATGAAAGGGTGAAGAAAAATGAATAAAGTCTTCTCCTATATTATCTGGCGGATTATGCACTACAGATAAGGCCTCCTCTCGGTCCTTTAAATGGTATTTTTGTTTTAACCATGTAGGTAAGGGATCAAAACTTTGGCCTTTTATCTTTTGCATCGCATTTAGCACTATGCTACGAATTTTACGCGAACTTAATCGCTCCGCTTCGGTATAAATGGCAACAATTTGATTTGCTCCCTCCTCCTCTTTTTCATAATCTTTAATATCAGGGTGGTGAAACTCCAAGCGTCCACGATAATCTGTAACCTTGCCAATTACTCGCACTTTGGCTCCAACCTCAAGGCGCTCAAAATATCCCCGATAAGGCGCGCGAAAGTACTTACACGTAATAAAGCCCGAGCCATCTTGTAAATTCACATTGTACATTTTTCGACGAGATCGCCCCATATTTTGCGTGTTTACCGAGCGAATCATAGCCACCAAGCTTACTAGCTCCCCGGCTTTTAGTGAGCGAATGTTGCGAGCTTTACGGCGGTCTTCATAGGCACGCGGATAGTACTCCAACAAATCACCAATGGTGTAGATGTCTTTTTTAGACAAAAGTCCGGCAAGCTTTTCACCTACGCCTTTGACATATTGTACTCGGGTCTCGGAATCATACATACGTGTATATTTTTTTGTACTTAAATTGAAAGCGTGTCAAACTAATTGCATGACTCCACAGACAGATGCGAACAACAACGAATACATACGTATCCGGATTGCGGCAATGGTGCCCAATAAGCTTACCACCTTCGATATGTACGTTTTTATAAATGGCAAATACATCAAGTATTTAAATAAAGGTGATGCACTAGATGATGCTAAGATTCGAAAATTGTCCTCGCATAAAACCGATGTATTTTATATTCGCGAAGAGGATAAGGGAGCCTTTAAAAAATACATTCACGATACGGTTAATAGCGATGAATTAACCAGCGAACAAAAAGCTGTAATTTTAAAAGAATCTTCCTACGCCTTGGTGGAAGAGTTATTTGAAAATCCAGATGTGGAAAAGGCTTTGAACGATGCCAAAGGTATCATTGGCAATTTCATTGAATTTATCGATCAAGAAGATGATGCCATTGCCAATTTAATCTCTTTATCAAGTCATGACTTTTATACTTACAACCATTCTTTGGATGTGAGCATCTATTCGCTTGGCCTAGGACAGCTTTTGGGCTACGAATCGGCAAAGCTTGAAGAGCTCGGTCGCGGCTCGCTCTTTCATGACCTGGGTAAACGCATGGTAAATCCTGCCATCATTTGCAAAGATGGCCCACTAAATGATGAAGAATGGGCTGAAATGCAGCAGCATCCTCTTTGGGGACTTAAAATTCTAAATGATATACCCAATATTAGTGAGGACATCAAAGCCTGCGCTTTTGAGCATCATGAGAACTTTTTGGGTAATGGCTATCCGCAAGGACTCGATGGAGAAGACATTCACCCCATGGCAAGAATCATTGCGATTACCGACTGCTATGATGCACTTACCACACAGCGCTCCTACAATGAGCCCATGGACCCCATGGCTGCGCTCGAGTTTATGAAAGAAAAACTGGGAAAGAAATTTGACCCTGATATGCTCAAGGCCATGCATTCGGTGCTTTTTCAATTGAAAGCGGGTTAAGGGCCGTTGTAGTAAACCTTTTCGGCGAAGCCAAAGTATTTTCTCTCGCCCGCATCTATTTTATATGGGCAAGCATAAACCTCACCATTATAAAAATCAGATTCCAATATATTGCTGGTAAATTCTGCTCCAAAGCTTAAATAGTCTCTTTTGATTGCTGACATTTCTTCCCATAAGCCACAAGGAACAAAGTCGCGATAAGCATCGCTTCCTCCGGGAATAAAAAATAGCGCAATCCCCCATTCAGCCGGATTTAGACCAGGAACAAGAGAGGTTGTAACAGAACATGAACCTGAACAGGAACTAACATAAGCTACTTCTCCTGAGGGCTGCAGGCTAAAAGGCCCTGAAAAAGGTAAGAGCGTACCCGTAGACTGAAGGTATGACGGGTCCGTATTGAAACAGTTAGCAGTCATGGAAGAGCCACAAGCAGCATTGTTTGTGGGCTGCCTAGAAGTCCTATTGGGAAAACAAATGTCAAAATCTGAACCACTACAGTTAAGACCGCTATTATAATCCATTTCTTCCAAACTTTCGTAGTTAGAAATCGACCCACTATTATTTATAAACGCTGTAGAATCGTCAAAAGTATTGGCTATGGGTAATGTACCTGCATACCAACCCACGCCTGTTCCTGAATTGTTCCCTGGTAAAAAGCTGGCTGTATCCAAGTCGTACATGCCATAGATGAATTCTTCGTCTAACTGCAACTCGGTTTCTATTAATCGCGCATAGATTTCAATATTGCTTAGCTGAAAATCCCCATCTATATCACCTGGCAGCTCTATATTGATAAAATTGGTAGGATTATATATAGAGCCACTGAAGCTTTGCTGAGTCCAAGGGGTCATTGAGAAAATTGTACGGGTTGCAATAATGTTGGTATTCTCGTCTTCCACATCAATACTAAAACTTGTAGCCCCATCCGTATTTGTCATTTGTAGAATAACATCATCAATATGAAATTTCGTCGCACCCAAACCATCAAATTTTACTTGTAGAATGCCGCTTGCAGAACTTCCAGATGCAATACGGGTATCATTGCCATCTGGTCCACTCATCAAAATTCCTCGCCATTCCGTAATTGTATCTAGTTCAGAAATAGGATCATTTGCCGCCAAACCATAATCCCCCAGCAAACTACCTTGCAAAGTATAATCAGGAGAGTTTAAAAGGTGAAACTCCATAGTGGGAATGTCAATCAATTGCCGATTATAAAAATAACTGTAATGTTTTGGTATCTTAATATGAATTGCCTGTGAATCTGGACCACTAGCATCCTTTAAAGCAACTAAATCTTCAAACCTCTTGTTAAAGAATAACACTTCACCCGTTGCTAAATGCTTATACGTGAAGGGCACATTCTTTAAAAACATAAACTCAAACCAGCCACCAAAAACAAATTCTTCTGTAACCATCATGGGTGGGCTGCCATTGGGCGGTTGATAAAAACCTCCAACAACACCCGTAAGGTTCGTAGCAGGAGCTCCAGAGCGAAACAAACGTCCACCTAATTCTCCTTCTCCTTGTGAATCATTTTGTATCCAGCCAGCGCTACCGATATTTACACTCTGTACACCACCACCAAAACTTAGTTGCTTATCATCATAGAAAAAAGCCATTTCACCATCAGTATTTTCGTATACCAATAAAACTTGCACCAATCGATTTTCACCGTTTGGAAAAGTTTTACCATTCAAATCTATTGCTGGAGGTAGCGAGCAGGTGAAAATTGGCATATCATCCGGACACTCGGTTTGGTAAAAATAGTTTTGGCCATCATACTTTACATTGACCAAAATCAATTGTGGATAAAAGCCCCCGGCACCGAACTAGAGCTTACTCCTGATTGGAGCTTGCTTAAATTTAGATTGATTACCGCCTCTGTCTCCACTTCTCGGGAGCAAGACAAAAGCAATGCGAAAAGGATCGCGAGCAGTATACGTGCCATTCCATTCTCCTGACCTCCATACTATCGGAGACTTAGGCCTAGTTCTTTAGCCTTTATTTCATCTCAATCTGCAACAAACGGAGTGTTGAACTTGTGATTTTTGCCTGCCGTTTTTTGTCAAAGTAGCTCATAACAGGAATATCTTGGAATATACTGGGCACAGAATTTGCTCCTTCGTATTAGTATGAGATTTTTAAGTATTATCATTCTCTTTATTAGTCAGACTGCTTGGGCGTTTACAAATACCAATTTGTATATGCCTGCGAATATGCAGCCATCCTATGCGCAGGATTTTCACTACAATTTCGGTGAAGGGCCTGATTTACTGTCTTTCAGCAATACTTGGCTGCAAGAGCTGCAATCCGAAATGACGATGGCAAAAAAGGCTCGAGGCCTAGACAATTGGGGCATGGAGACTTACCAGCAAAAAATGCAGACCCTAGAAGGTGGTCTTGATATTTCACTATCCCATTCCTCGATCGGTTTGTATGAGAGTCCACAGCTACCCTATTCATGCTTTAGCTTTCAGCCGGGTTGTACCAACCCCATACTGCCAGCCCCCAACTCCTACCGCGGGCACTCTAGAATTTCCTATTAATTGAAAAATCGGGCGATCAAGATAGGATCGCCCAAATAGATAAAATTTAGGAGCAGGTAAAACCGGCGTTTTCTAAATTATTTTTCACACGATCTCTGATTTTTTCACAATGGGCACGAGAGCCGCTTGCAATGCTTTTGCTGTTACCAAATTTGGTGTAGACCACATCAAAGCTTTCCGCCTCACCTTCTTTGATTTCAATGGTGCGAACATCGGAGTTGTTCTTACATTCAGTAAGACGAATATTCTTCTGCTCTTCCACCTTGGCTTTTTTGTCCTCGGCTTTACTATCTTTCTTTTTATTCGGCGATGCGCAAGCTGCAGCAATGAATAATAAAATGCTTAATCTTAGAAGTAACTTCATGCCTCTCTCCTTTTTAGTTTATGTTATGAAACCAAGTACTTGATGTGCAGCCCAAAAACCATATCTGTTCTTTAGTATGGGATTATTTCTTTTTAAATAGGGCTTCCGCCGCAGCTAGTTGGGCTGAGCGCTTGTCTTCCCCGCCCTTTAGCTCGGAATTGGGACGGTAGTAATCACAATAATTGGCTCGCTCCTTATCTTTTACTGGATCAGCCGAAGGCTCGCGGCATTCGTTATAGGAGGCCGGATCATAGAACTCGCAAGTTTTGCAAACATGTAGGTCGGCACCACATTTATCACATTCCTCACGGTAGGATACTCGCTCTGGAAAATTATGTTCCGCACTACATGCAAAGCATATTACTTTTACTCCACTCACATCCAATCCTTGTTTTGTAAATAGTGTACGGCCTCAATGGTTCTTACCGTTCGGGTTGCAGAACGCATCACAATGGACTGTGTTGTGCAACGCCCACCGCTTTGAAAGCGCACGCCTTTTAATAGCGGACCAGAGGTGACACCGCTTGCAACGAACATCACCGATCCCTTCGCTAGATCTTCCATACGGTAAATACGATCAAAATCTTCCACACCCATTTTACGGGCTCGCTCTTTTTCCTCTTCACTGCGCCAACGTAGTTGGCCCTGAAAATCGCCACCCAAACACTTCATGGCCGCAGCGGAAATCACTCCCTCGGGGGCACCGCCAATTCCCATTAGCACATCAATGCCTGATTCATCTCCCCAGCCGGTGGCAATGGCAGCCGACACATCACCATCGGTGATCAGCTGAATGCGTGCACCGGCCTCGCGTACCTCGCGAATCAAGCCCTCATGTCTAGGGCGATCCAAAATACAAACCGTAAGATCTTCAACGGACTTTCTAGTGGCCTCGGCAATGGCCCGTAAGTTTTCCGTGGGGCTTTTCTCAATGTCCACACAGCCCTTGGCCGCGGGCCCAACCGCAATTTTATTCATGTAGGTATCAGGTGCATGCAAGAAATGGCCACTTTCTGCAACGGCAATTACAGAGGTGGCACCAATTCCTCCACTGGCACAAAGGTTTGTGCCCTCTAAAGGGTCCACCGCAATATCCACAACGGGCGCATCTGGATCTGCGCGGCCTACTTTTTCACCAATATACAGCATGGGAGCCTCATCACGCTCTCCCTCACCAATGACTACTGTGCCTTGCATTTCAACACGGTCAAATGCCTTGCGCATGGCCGCCACCGCTTCGGCATCGGCCTTTTCACCGTCTCCACGCCCCATGAGGCGGGCCGACGCTATGGCAGCAGCCTCGGTTATGCGTACAAATTCTAATGCTAAGTTACGATCCATAAACTACCTCTTTTACTAAGTACTAGGATGCTTCGATAAAAAAGTCAGTATTAAGATAGGTTTTTTCTAAATGTTGGCGCATTTTCATCGCGATGAGTTTTCCCACAACCTCTAAGCCGATTTTCAGCAGCGCATTAGGAATGGGGATCACCTCGGCCTGCATGTCTGCATACAAAGATATTTCACTCAAAGCATATTTTTTCTTCTCAATCTCCAGATAGCCATGCAAGCCTTGAAATCCACCTTTTACCACCTGCCACTCCAGCCGTCTTTTGTTTTTGGATATCTTTTTGCCCTTATAGTCTACCCATAACTTGGCATAGTAGGAAAAAGCCCCCACTTCGATATAGAAATGCTGTTTTTCTTTTTGATGCTTCACATTTCGAAAGTGTTCACTCATCTTAGGGTAATTTTCAAACTTACGCATTTCTTGCCAAGCAAATAACATAGGAGTCTTTAGGTGCCCAGCCGAGCTAACCTTGAGATGTTTTTCTTTGCGGCTGTCATCCAGCTTCGCACTGACAATGATCTCACCTTCTTGAATTTTTTGATAAACCTCTGGTTTGGCCTTCCAATAAGGGATCTCAGCAAAGATACTCAGCAATAAAAATTGGATGATCAGCAATATCGCTCCAAGTTATGACTATTTCTTTTAAGATACTTTGTCTAATCTTGCATGACAAGGATGGAGCAAATGCAGGCTAGCTGGAAAAAATCTTTACCGAACCTTATTACTTTTTCGAGAATTCTTTTTATTCCGTTCATCATTTACTATATGTTGGAGCCAAGCCTAGTACATGGTCTTATTGCTGCTGGCTTATTTATTGTTGCATCCATCAGTGATTTTTTAGACGGATACTTTGCCAGAAAATACAATGTAGAATCTTTTTTAGGAAAATTCCTCGACCCCGTTTGTGACAAACTCTTGGTCTCCTCAATTTTAATCATGCTGGTTTATCAAGATCGACTGCATCCCGTGATTGTGATTTTACTCTTAAGCCGAGACACCTTGATTGGGGGCCTAAGATCTGCGGCAGCTGCCGAGAATATCGTGATTGCGGCTGGCAGCCTTGGCAAATGGAAGACCGCCATCCAAATGGTGATGATGCCGGCCATTTTAATTTATGAAAATTTATGGGGCATTCCTTTTTACGAGATCGGACTTGCGGGAATTTATATCAGCTTGTTTTTGAGCCTTATATCGGGTTGGCAGTATATGCGGGACTTCTTTCAAGCGCGTGGCAATCGCCTGTAAAGGCTTAAATTTGATGCATATTTTTCTTCTCTTTCTATTTACAGCCTTGTTTTCATTGGAATTATATAGTTTTAAGCCTCTTAAGCTTGGAGGATTGACAATGAATGCGGGCTCGAATAAATACTGAGAGCAGACCTGTTGCGAGAGTAGCTCAGCTGATAGAGCGTCGCCTTGCCAAGGCGAAGGTCGCGGGTTTGAATCCCGTCTCTCGCTCCAATAATTTCTTTTAGTTCCGGCACAAATTATCAAAAAGCAAATCATTCTAAGTAGTTGATTTAATTAAAACACGGGTTCAGACCCTGTAATGAGTATGACTCTAGATTCCCTTACATGACTCTAGTTCCCTGCCATTACCCTGCCACCGCTGCCTCTT
>DFOS01000013.1 GCA_002376845.1 Bdellovibrionaceae bacterium UBA3535
CAGATTAAGTCGTGACTAGTTCAAATGATTGCATCAATATTATGCTTTGGACCCCAATTCAGTAGACACTTTTAGTTAGTCTTTCTGAACTCCTCAGGACTCATCATATTCAATGCTGAGTGAGGAGCAATCTTGTTATAATCATCAAACCATTCTGGCAATAATTTCATCGCCGTCTTCGCATCTTTAAGGTCTGCAAGGTAGGCGTAATCCCTTTTTATGGTATGGACAAAGGATTCGGCCATGCCATTTGAAGATGGACTGTAAGGTGCCGTATAGCACGTTAAAAGTCCAAGTTCATTCGCAGCTTGTCTTGTTATTCTCGCCCGATAAATCGTTCCTCGATCAGTAAGCCACTGGATTTTATTTTCTGTCTTAGCATCTCCAAACCTTTTGATGACTGATTGATACATCAGGCTTCTAATATCTTCTGCAGCCAGATTTCGTTCTCTAACGACAAAGCTTATGGCCTCCCGATCTCTACAGTCCAATGAGAATGCAACGTATACCTTTTCTCCATTAAAACACTGAAGTTCAAAAGCATCAGAACACCATCGTGTATTCGAGTGCAGAGTCATTACTTTGCCCGTCCCTTCGTGTGTTTTTCGCTTCGGATACTTCTTTTGTAAAAGATCATGCATATCCATAATCCTATAGATACACTTCTTATTCAGTTTTTTAAGGCCTTCTGCAACTCTTTCTCTATTCAGCATGGCCGTGATTCTCTTATAACCATAAGTTGGCCTTTCATTTTTGAGTCTTCTTATCTCAATCAATAGCTCGTCATCAGATACCTTCTTGTATCTTCCCATATTTCCTTCCTCTACAGCTTTATAAACTGATGCCCTAGAAACACTTAAGTTTCTGCAAATCTGAGTCGTTTTATAGCGACCTATTTCTTTGATTTCTTTTGCGACTTGGACGTCAATTCTTCCGACTTTTTTTTGTAAATATCGAGGGCTTCGTTAAGAATTTCTTTATCGATGGAAAGATCGGCAACCAGTTTTCTGAGAAGCTTATTCTGCTCTTTTTCTTTTTCCAGCTCAGCTATAAGCTTCACCTGTGAATGGTTCATTCCCGGGTCTTTGTCCGACATATTTCTTTTCCATCTTGCGAGTGTGACAGGATCGACATCGTATTTTTGACCAATCTCGATCATGGAACACTTATTACGGAAAAACTCGTCCAAAATCATTGCTTTTTTCTCTTTACTGAAACTTCTACGCACTCTTGTCATGTACTTTCCCTTAGTTAGGAAAGTGTCTACTTGAAATGGGGGTTACAAACAGTTGCTTAATCCGCTTTTCCTCATCTCTCCATGTGATCGTTGACTTGCCAATTTCATCGACTAGCTCTGTAGAAGACGCTTTTAAGTGTTGTAGAATAATTTGGTCATAGGTTGGTGTCTTACCATACTTCTTGATGACTAAATCTCGTATTTGGTCAGCAATTTTTTTTGGTTTCTGGTAGTACACGAAAGCCATGTCCATTGTTTACATCTTTAATTTTCTCTGTTGAATTTTCCATTTTTCCTCCGTTAATTTTAAAGATTAATGACGCAAAATGTCTTACTATTGCTTGTAGAATGAAAGAGATGAAAAAGTTGAAGCTCCGAGGGAGTTTTGTAGACATACTTTTTGAATTTAAAGAGGTTCCTTGTTACAAAGCCTTTTGTAACAAGAATAGGAAGCCCTTTTGTTGTAACAAATAGGTAACAAAAGGCTCGTCGGTTCAACGTATTTTCAAGGTTTTTTGTAGGTATGGTGAAAGTCGAGAGTTAACTACTGAAATCAACAAGAGACATGATTTGGCCTCTTTTTTGTTAATAAAATTAGTAACTTAAACATTGGTATAGAGAAAAGGTGTAAATTGGCGCACAAGATTGAGGGCCTAGTGGGGGCAACCCCGTGGAGGTTCAAGTCCTCTCTGGCGCACCAAATGTCAAATATAATATTGAACCTAGGGATGAATATGAAATGGGCCGTTTAAGAAATGGTACCTTTTGGAACTGGATGGACCATAATATTTAAAACGAAGAACGTAATGAACTGAAGTGCTTATAGTAAAGAATTAGAAGTTTAATTAGGAGATAAAAAATGAAAAGAATATATTTCCCCAACTTTATAGTAATTATGTTGGTAATTATTTTTGGTTTCCAAGTGCAAGCCTCAGAGTGCACTGAACTATTCAGGCAAAATAAAATCATTGATGGACCCTCTAATAATATTCGCGGGCTTAGAATTTACGACTCTAATCTAAGCATAGTTGCCACGGTTACTTCAATTACAAATAGCCACGGTTCTCCGTATGCTGTAGTTAAAAAAAGTACGAATTATCAAGACGCACTTATAGGTACAATATTGGATGGAAAAGGTAATATCAAAAGGATCTCTTTATCAAATATGGCTTTTGGGTTGTACAAAATTATTTACTATAAGGCGTATAGAGACCAAAAAGTAGAAATTTTGGAATCAGGTGAAGGGACAGCTTTATCTCAAGTTCATTCAGAAATTATAGAGTTAGCAAATTAACCAAACACCTTCAGTATCAAATTGGCAAGGTTCAAATCTATATTTGCTTGCGGTCTAAGGGGAACTCATGTAGTGGCACTAAAACTCCCGGCCCGTCAACTCCTTAAACTTCTTTACAGTAGAGCCATCTAAAAACATTGTAACTCTAACTTTAGAGTTAGACTCATTTAATTCTTCTGCTCCTAATTCTACGCTTCCTTCTTTGAAGGCACCTATTTTTAATTTTTTAGTATTCT
This sequence comes from Bdellovibrionaceae bacterium UBA3535, assembly GCA_002376845.1. Taxonomy (GTDB): domain Bacteria; phylum Bdellovibrionota; class Bdellovibrionia; order Bdellovibrionales; family UBA840; genus UBA3535. Next base: position 2,768 of record DFOS01000013.1, read on the forward strand.
TCGCCATTCAATAAACTCCATGTGTGTAAAAATTCATCTTGATAATCAACTAATATCTTCTGAATTTGTTTAAGTCCTTTCTTACGAAAACCATTGTTTGCCAAGCACTCAAGATCTACTAAACTAAATATAGCCTCTGCATTTGAGAAATAGATATGACAATGAGGTAAATGATGTGAGCAGCAAATTTCTAATTGCCCTTAAGCAAATATTCGATTTCGGAATCGATGATTCCGTCTCTTAAAGAAATGTCGGTGGTGTAGGTTTGCTCTACTCCCAAATGAGTGCAAATAAGTAAGTAGAGATAGGCGCCTGCTAAGATAATATCCACGCGTTTTTCATCCAAGCCAGGAATTTGTAGTAATTCCTCGCGTTTTAAGGGGATCATTTTGTCCACCAGTTTTTCAAGATCACTTGTTAAAAACGGCTCATAGTCTTGACCGCTTTTTTTAAGGATTTTTGCTAGAGCTCGTATGCTGCCAGAAGAGCCAATGGCGGTTTGTATCGGAAAGTAAGGGAAATCTTTCTTGAACCTTGTCATTATACCTTCAATATGTTTTTCGAATTCTGCTAAGCCTTCAGCCTTTTTGCTATCATCATATAGATATTCCTGTGTTAGTCGAGCTGCTCCCAAATCAAGAGATTCATAATCCAGGATTTGATGTTTGTAGCTTACAGAAATTTCGGTGCTTCCCCCTCCGATGTCGATAAATAGATTCTTTGGGCCAGGCATAATTTCATTATTTAATATCCCTTTGGCAATCAGGTAGGCTTCTTCTTTGCCGCTAATGATTTGTATGGGAATGTCATAACGCTGGTTGATTTCTTTTAAAAAACCTTTAGCATTTTTAGCGCTTCGCAAAGCACTGGTAGCAAAGGCTACCGTTCTGTCGGCTTCCTCAGCCTTCATGATGGCATGTATTTTATCTAGTGCCTTAAAACATCGTTGTTTCGCAGTATCGCAAAGCTTGCCAGTCGCAAAAACTTCTTCGCCCAAGCGAATCATCTCTTTCATACGGTAGAGCCGTTCGACCTCGTAGTCTTGTTTGATTAAGTAAATGTCAAAGCGAATCGAATTGGTGCCTAAGTCAATAATGGCGAGCTTCATGACTGTATTAGAAAAGATTCCCACGCATGTGGCAAGGCTTTATCTTTTTTTATAATATTGCATAAAGTAATCATGCAAACCACTTGCCTGTAGATCCTTTGGCTGTTCATAGGTGCCATCGCTTAATAATTTCCAGGTTAAACGCTTGTCGTGCAAGTTAGCATCCAGTAGATGCCAAAGTTCTGCCTTAAGCTCGGGTGCTTCTATGGGGCTAATCACTTCGACTCTCTTATTTAAGTTTCGGTACATCCAGTCGGCAGAGCCAATATAAAAAAGTCCATCTGGCTCTCTTTCCGCTGCATTTTGAAAGTAATAGATTCGCGAATGTTCTAAAAATCTACCTACAGTGGAATATACTCGTATATTGTCACTCAGACCCGGAACACCTGGCCGTAAAGAACAAAAACCGCGTACAATGAGCTGAATCTCAACACCTGCTTGCGAGGCTTTGTATAGCTCGTCAATGATTTCTCGGTCTTGCAAACTATTCATCTTGGCAATGATTTTTGCCGGCTTACCATTTTTATGATTCTGAATTTCTGCTTTTATGAGTTCGATAAAGCGTGAGCGCATATTCACGGGTGATACGAGCAGGTGTTTGTAGTCTTTTTTGGCAGATAGACCTGTCAGATAATTAAAAACCTGAACCACCTCGGAGGTGATTTTTTTATCCGACGTGAACAAGCCAATGTCGGTATATAGCTTGGCGGTAGAAGAATTGTAATTGCCAGTGCCTATGTGCGAGTAGAGGCGGAAGCGGTCTTTTTCTTTGCGGATGACCAAGGCAATTTTTGAATGAGTCTTTAATCCAACAACTCCGTAAACCACATGTACACCAGCGTTTTCCAGCACTTCCCCCCAATAAATGTTGCGGGCTTCATCAAAGCGTGCCTTCAGTTCCACTACCACCACCACCTGCTTACCTTTTTCTGCTGCTTGAATCAGAAGTGGGATCAACGGGCTGTTGTCATCGGTTCGGTAAAGGGTCATCTTGATGGCGTAGACATCCGGATCGTTTACGGCATCTTTTAAAAAATGTTCGACGCTCGCAGAAAAGCTCTCGTAAGGGTGATGCACCAAAATGTCTTTGTTTTTTATAATGTCCATCATATTGCCGCTGTCATCCTTTAGATCAGGGGGCATAACCGGTACCCAAGGAGAATAGTGGTGCTCCGAAAGTGGCAAATTGGCAATCTCGCCCAAACTATGGTGAATGAAGCTGCCCGATACTTTGTATAGGTCCTCTTCCTCTAACTCGAGCTCTCGCTGCATGAGGCGAAGCATGGGCTTAATGGTGGAGCTAGAGTATTCCAGTCGAATGCTTTCTGCTAGACGCCGCTGGCGCAGCTCCTCTTCCACCACATCTAGCAAATCTTCCACATCATCACTGACGGTTTTAATGTCGGCATTACGAGTTACCCGAAAAGCCATAACGGCTTCAATGCTCATATCAGGGAATAGTTCGCCTAGATGATTTTCAATGATTTGGTAAAGCGGCACCATGCGAAATCTTTCCTCGTCAGAGGGCAGGCGATGCCATTGCGGCAAAATATCCGGCACCTTCAATCTTGCATAAAGAGATTCTTGTTTTTTCGGTGCATGCAGTTGAATGGCTAAGGAAAAAGACAGGTTGGATAAAAAGGGAAAGGGGTGTGCCGGGTCAATGGCAAGCGGGGTCAATATGGGGAAGATGTTTTCACGAAAGTAGAGCTTTGTACTTTCTTTTTCTTCCGTCGTTAGTTCCGCCCAATCCAAAACTTCTACACCAATATTTTTTAGCTCGGGGATGATGGTGCTTTCTAAGTACTCATCGCGCTCCTGGGATAGGCTGTCTACCTCTTGGCGCACCTGCTGCAAAAGGTAATTGGGCGAAATATCATCGGCGGCCACACGGTTCACTCCGCGCAAAATTAGCCGATTCAAATAGCCAATTCGCTTCATGACGAATTCATCTAGGTTGGAATTGAATATGGACAAAAAGCGCACCCGCTCTAATAGCGGCAGGCTCTCATCATAGGCCTGGTGCAAAACACGGCGGTTGAATTCTAGCCAGGACAAATCACGGTTCAAATAATTATCATTCATGTCGGGCATACTAACTTCCCAAGGGCTAAGGGTCAGCGCAAAATTCATGAATAGCTTGGCAAAGGCTGACATTTTTTGTTAGTCCAGATCGCTAGGGCGGGACCTTTTTTAAAAAGACTATGAATTTCAGATACTTAGCAGTCGTGTTTAGCTTTTTTACGCTAGCTACGCATCTTGATCATGGCCTAAGTGCCTGAAAATACTTAGATTAGCTAGTCTTCTGTCAATTTTTTGCAGCTGGAGGGAGCTGGGCATGGCTCCACTGTCTCAAAATAAGACGATTTTAGGGCTTTTTCTGCAGATTTCAGGCCTTTAGCAGCTGGCACGATCTTGGCATTACTAATGAGTGAGGTAAATTATGAAAAAAGGAATCTACGTACTAATAATAATGGCCCTAATGCTTTTGGGCTGTGCCGAGAAAAAAGAATCATCGCCAGCTGTGAATGGTGGCAACGGTGTGGGTGCCGGACAAGTTCCTGGCGAAGCCCCGCCTAAGCAAGATGGTGGTAGCAACTTTCAGCCTAATGATACGGGATGGGGAACTCCTGCTCCGTTTACCATTACTGATATGGGCAACTTTAAGGATTTTACGGGAGGCTCGTTTACACCAGATCTTAATTCGACCAAACTATATTATAAGGTTGAAAAGGTGGGAAATCGCTACAAAGCAACCTTTCGTTTGTATTACCGCTACTCTCGCACGATTGGTGGCATTGGTCCTAATGCAGGTCAAAAAGAGTATTTGCACTATGCCCCTAAATTTGAATCGGGCAATACAAGCACGGATATTCAGTACAATACCATTTATCAACGTAATGGAAAAGACTACTGGGTAGGCTTTGCAGAAGAAAAGGTTTATGATCCGAACACGGATACCTATAGCGACTTTGTGAATTTTAATGACTCGTTCGGTGGCCCTGCATCTTTTGGTTCCATTGTTGTAGTTTTGGACTCGCAAACAGAATCTGGTTTTACTTGGTCGGGCAAAGTTTACTATCGCAACTTTCGCTACTCTTCGAATATTGGAACGGCGTCTCCTGATAAGCCTTCCTCGGAGAATGTGAATTACAAGTGTTGGAACATTAAGGCGGGTCCTTATGAGTGTCGTGAGTTTTTAGAGAGCAACTATCCTTTCTATGATATGTTGGTTGTGCAGAATGGACAGGTAAAATACGACTTAGAAAACCCGTATTTTTATACCGAACTTGGTGAAGTAGATAATATATTTATTCCACCTTTGAACTAAGCAGCTAGTATTCCCACTGGCTGCTTTAACAGATGATTTAAGATTAAGCTAATGTCTTACTTTAAGTTCTCTGTTGAATGATTCATCTCATTAAAATCCTTTAAGAAAAATTCATTGCCAAGGTTCTAAAAGTCTGGACTAATAAAGCCATGGCAATGGACTACTGGGTAGAATTCTTCGAAGATTTAGAGCAGGTGCGTGGTCGTTCGAAAAATACAGTGATGGCCTATCGACGCGACCTAGAGCTCTATCATGAATTTCGAGAAAAAATGCCCAACGCTTCCATTCGTAAGTTTTATGAGTTCATTGAGGAGCGCGGTTTAAGCACTCGTTCCCAGGCCCGCGCCATTTCCAGCCTTCGTACCTACTTTAAATTTTGCGAATTGCAAGGCAAGGAGGCTCCCGAACTTCGCGAGCTTCGACCTCCTAAGGTAAAGGTGGGGCTACCCAATCCTGTGAGCAAAGAGGAGTTTCAAAAACTATTCAAGGCTTGTCAGCATGAAGACCCTTACAAGCAAGGGCGTAATCAAATTACTTTGCTTTTGCTTTATGGACTTGGTTGCCGCGTTAGTGAGTTGATTTCTTTGAACACCAACGATCTACAAGAGGATGCCAGCATCATTCGTTTAATAGGTAAAGGCGGCAAAGAAAGGCTTGTGCCCATTAGTACAAAACTGCAAAAAGAATTGATTGATTATATTAAGATGGTGCGGCCCAAACTGTTAAAAAATGAAAATCGCTCCTTGTTAATCAATGACCGGGGCAAACGTCCCTCTCGTGTGGATGTTTGGCGTTGGTTATCGGCTTGGTCAAAAGAGGCGGGATTTGAGGAAACGGTACATCCCCATCGTTTTCGCCATGGTTGTGCCACCGCTCTACTGGATTCAGGAATGGATTTAAGAAGCATTCAAATGCTTTTGGGCCATGCAAGCTTGCAAACCACTCAAATATACACCTCCGTTTCACAAAAGAAGATGGTAGATTCCGTAAACGAACACCATCCGCTGTCCGAAGTAGATCCATAAGCCGGACAGATTTGTTTTCTAAGTTGATTGAATTCGTTTTTAGATTGGCACAAACTTTGTAGTTCGCATCGGTATGCAAATACCAGCCATTGTTTATCATAAAAAGTCGTGGCTTTGCCTAAATGTAGAGGCAAGCTTAGTGCCGGGTCTTCCTTTTGTGGAAGTATTGGGTTTGAATCAACGAATAGAAAAAAGACTTCGTCTGAAATCCAAAATCTGGATGGCAAAGCACGGAATGCACTTTCCTAAAAATCGCAAGGTCATCATTAGTCTTTCTAAGGATTTTACCTCGGATGTTATTGGTTTGGAGGCAGCGGTGTGGGTGGCACTTCTGGCTCTTTGGCAGAAGCGCCATGACTTTAAAACAGAAAATTATTTTTTTGGTGATTTCAATTTGCAGGGTGAAGCGATCACACCATATTTTTACTTGCAACAAGTGAAGAGTCAGAATTTGGCTTTAAAAGTTTGGGATCATTTGCCAACTGAGCCACCAGAGGAAAAACCAGTCATAGAGCAAAGGCAGCCAGAGCCATTTCAGAATTATCTTTGTGTGAATTTCTCCTCGGGAGAGCAGGCTCAGATTCTTCGGTATATTCAAGCAAAGGAGCAACGCGTACTGGAGCCTTGGCAAAGGCATCACCACTCCTTGGAAATGCGGCAGGATAAAATCTTGCACCTTTCGCTGCAAAACTTGGAGCTTTCACAAATAGATAGATTCAAAGAAGTCGTCTTGCTTCGAGGTTTTCATTCGTTGGTGGTTTTTCTTAACCTATGTTCTTGCGGACAAAGGAGCTTTCATCCCAAATTGACAAGGCCTGCGTGTTCCTTTGCCAAAAACTATTGCGAGGCGCCTTTGATGAGACTTAAAAAAATTCCCTTAGATAGCTTTGATAATGTTTGGATTGCGGGCAATGATGCGCTAAATTTTTCGCAGCTTCATAAAAATTCTTTGGAAACAAGGGCCAACCAGGCTTTAATTCGTTCTCGCCTTGGTTTTATATAAAAATGACTTATGCGCTAAATAAAAACATAAAATTTCCACTTTTCTGATTCAGATCATATAAATAGGTCGATGTCGGGGGACATCAATAAGATTGGGGAGTCTTATTTAGGGGGGGACTTCAAAACTCATGGGGTAACCCCGGGAGTTAGCGCTCCTGGGGTTTTTTAATAGCGGCGAAAAAGCTGTACCAAAACACCATCAATTTTAAAATCTGCTTCAGGGCCCACAATGATTGGGGCGTAGGCGGGATTGGCCGAGATCAGTTCGATATGGTTCGCGTTCTTAAAAAAGGATTTGATGGTGGCCTCGCCATTGATGCTGGCCACTACCGTTTGCCCGTTGCTAGCATGTGCTTGCTTGCGAATCAGAACCGTATCGCCATCCAAAATCCCTTCTCCCACCATGGAATCCCCCTCTACTAGTAGGGCGAAAACCTCGGCTTGATCTTGTATGTCGATGTAGGAGCTGGGCACCTCAATTTCTTCCGACACTCGGTATTCAATGGGCAGGCCTGCTGCCACTTTACCAAGCAACGGAATCTTTAATAGTTCCGTATTGCTTGCGGGAGCGAGTACCTCAATGCCGCGTTTGGAGTTCCATTCCTTTTTGACTAAGTCGTTTTGTTCCAAGCGTTTCAAATAGTTTTGAACGGTACCCAGGGACTTAAAGCCAAAATGTTGGGCAATTTCCCGTTGTGATGGGGAATAGCCATTCTCTTTTTGGAAGCCCAAGATGTAGTGATATACGTTTTGTTGTTTTGGAGTTAGTCCCATAGGCTTTCATTAAATGGTGGCTTGGATTCGAAGTCAAGAAAATGTAGGTTTTGCGTAGCAAGCTATTGTTTTCTGCTTGTAATGGACCTGGCATATAATATAAATGCTTGATTTATTTAAAGTATTTTTTTTCGTTAGGATTTAGGCGCGTGACTTTTGCTGCTTATTATATGTGCTTATATGGAGTTGGCTCCCAGGGGAAATCGCATAAACGGCTTTGTTAGGGATCTTTCTGCTTTTTGTTAGCAGAATCTTAAATTATCTGTTGGCAGTTTTGCTTTTTATTCAAATTATTGGATTATCATGATGAATATTCGATACTTGTGAGAGTTTAAAATACTAGCAAATCGTTCAAAACAAGAATCTAACAAGTGTCTAGGTCTTTTGCCCTGGAGTATTCCACAATTTCTGTGGATATCTCTACCTAGGACCAGGGTAAACAAGTCTTCTTGCCAGTTTTTATATGCTTTTTTTATCATATATATAATACGCCTAGGAGGGGCCATGCGACGAATTTTCTTAGTATTGATGCTGATTTCTACTGCTCCTGCAATAGCAGCAACAACAAGTGTACAAAATGACATCAAACGTTTGGATAAGAAGTTAAGTAAACAAGCCGATTTAATTCGCCAGTTAAAACGTGAAAATCGCATGCTTAAAGCGGCCGTTCGTGACGATAAAAAATTGCAACCAGCAACGGCAAGTGACTTAAGTGAACGCTCTATTTTTCAGGCATTTCAAAAGGCCTTTAAAAAAGGCGATCAGAAAAATTATCGTAAGGCCATTCGCCTGCTAGCAAAGAATTATCCAAATTCGAAATACTTTGCCGAAATTTACTATATGGCAGGCAAAGCAGCATTAGCGAAAAAGAATTATAAAGTTGCCTTGCGCTCGTTTAATAAAATTTTGCAAAAGTATCCAAAATCTTCGCGACTGCAGATGGCGAAATATTCCAAGGCCTATACTTATCAGCAAATGAATTTGAATGAGCAAGCCTCAAGCATTTATAAAGACTTAATTCGTAGATACCCGGACACGAGCTTGGCTTTTCGTTCGAATCTTCAATTAAAGCGAATAGCAAAGAAGTAATATGAGTCGCTTTTTTTTAATTCTTCTTTTGGCATTTTCTGCCCCTAAGCATGTTTGGGGACAGGATAGTGATATTTCCGAATTGGAAGAATTGGAAAAGGAACTGGAGCTTTTGGAGCAGGAGCAAATTGGGGATGTTCCCGATTTTAGCGAGGAAGCCAGTGATATAAGTGATTTTGAAGTGCCTGAAAGTGCTGGCCAAGAGGTAGTGGAAGACATTGATGCGGCGGCGGATGCGGCGCCGAAACCTAAGGTGGATGCTGCCGATGACTTTCTTTTAGAGGATAGTGCGCCGGAGGTTTCCGATACCGGCGAAGACGCCTTTGCAAAGGGCAAGGAATTGGATACGGGTTTTGCCGAAAGCCCCGAGCAAGAAAAGCCCAGCAACAAGATGCAAGAAAGCGACTTTGCGGAAGCACCAGCAGAAGCAGAATCAGCTAGCCCCGGGGAATTTGAGTTAAGTGAAGAAGCTGTAGATGTTCAGGATGCACAGGCGGACCCTTTTGTGCAGGCAGCGCCCTTGGAAGATGATTTTGCAAAAGAGGCGGCTGCGGCCGAACAATCGTTGCAGGAAGCAGAAAGTGATCTGGATGCAGCTTTTAGTGAGGAACTAGAATCAGAATTAGATTTTGACTTTGAGGATGAGGGCTTTGAAGAGGAAGGCTTTAGCGAAGAAGAGCTTGCGGAGGAAGGCTTTGCTCCTGTAGAGGATTTTGCAGAAGATTTTAGCCAAACCGAAGAGGCCGCGGAAGAGACTTTTGAAGAGGGCTTTGAGGATGAGGGCTTTGAAGCAGCAGAAGATTTTGCTGAGCAGGCGCCAGAGCCAGAGCCAGAGCCTGTTGCAGAAGACTTTATTGAAGAGGATGGCTTGCAGCAAGATGATATGCTTAGTATGCCCGCAGAGCCAAGTGTTGTGGAAGATGCTCCCATTGTGGATGAGCCCAATCGACGCAAGGAAAAAGAAATTTTTTATTCCTATCAGTATATTAAATCCAATAATGATGGCGGCAACGAATGGTCTTACGCCACTGCCGGACGTGATTCTGAGGTTTATAACATACAAGCCGGCGACAATTTATGGGATATCAGTCTTACGCTTTTTGGTAACCCCTATTTTTGGGCGAAAATATGGTCGTTAAATTCTCGTATTACCAACCCCCACGCAATCCAGCCGAATGATAAATTGCTCTTTGTTGAAGGCAGCATTGATGAGGTGCCTATGCTGACGGATGCAGAAATGGGCGGGCAAGATGTGTTAATCGTAGAGGAACAAATGAGCGAAGAAGAAAAGGCGGCAGCGGAATTGCAGGCGAAACTTCCTCAGATTCCCAGCAGTCCACAAAGACGCCCTACCTTAAAAAATATTCCGCCTAGTTTGGCAGCCTGGGATAAAACAGACCAATACAAAGATGATTTCGGTATTGGCAAACTCTCCAAGGTCATCTTGGATTTGGAGGATGTCTATACTTTGCGCTCCTACATTAGCCCCAGCAAACCGGAGTCTTTAGGGGAAATTGTGGAGATCGAAGGCGGTATGAATACGGCAAATCTCTATCAATATGTTTATGTAAAATCCGACCAAGTACAAAGCGGGCAGACCTATAGTGTGACAAGAATTCGTGATGAGATTGAGAATCTAGAAGGCGATGAGATTGGCTATGCCATACGTTTTGAAGGAGAAATCTCCATCATTGAGAGGGTCAACCCAGAAAAGCCCATATACAAAGCCATTGTAAAGTATGTGAATTTTCCTGTTAGCAAGGGCAGTAGCATTAGCTCAAGTGCCATCCCCAGAGTGGTTCTAAAACCGAGTGCACCAATGATGAATACACAGGCTAATATAATTGGCGGCGATTTTGATAGGAGCCGAAAAGTTCTAGCAGAGGGTTCCATCGTTTATTTGGATAAGGGGCTAGAGGCTGGCATTCGCGCCAACCAAAGAATGCAGATCATCAAGAATATTGCAGCCAGAAGGAGCAAAACAGAAATCAAAAGCGATACGGATGTTATCGGTATGTTGTATGTTGTGGATGTAAAAGAAAATCTTTCTACTGCCATCATTATGGACTCGGCAGATAATATCATTCTTGGAGACAGAACGGGTAGTGCCGTGATTATGTCTTATGGCGGGGAAGCGCAGGATATAGAGGATGGTTTTGAATCGGATTTTGAGTCCGACTTTGAGGACGATTTTGCAGAAGAATTTTCTGATGAATTCTCTGAGGATTTTGAGTCCGATTTCTAGTCCGGTATTTGATCAGTATTTTGCTTAAGTACAAAAATATCATGAATAGGCCTTGGCATATATTTTGTAATGCTGATCTTTATGCAAGACAAAATAATAGCATCCTACCTTTGGACAAAGACGAGAAGAATAAAATCAGCCGACTTAGAATGGTTTTCGCAGTATCCGGACCTTAGCTTCCATGAATGGAAGCAAGTGATTCAAAACCCAGGCTTGAAGCATTATCTGCAACAAAATCAAGATTATTATAAGATTGCTCAAGAGGAGCTTTTGCATTTATCGCAAAAGGCTTATCGCTATACTTATTGGGGGCAGAAAGATTACATTCGCACTTTTCTAGATTTGGAGCATCCACCCTTATTTTATATATACAAAGGCGATCTTAAGCTTTTGGACTTATTAAAAATTTCGGTTGTGGGGAGCCGCAAGCCCAGTCAGGCGGCCATTTCATGGATGCAATCGGATTTTTATTATTACCTAAAATCCGTTTGCCCGACGGTTGTGAGTGGAGCTGCCGTTGGAATTGACCAAATATCCCATGAGCTAGCCGTTAAAACTGGCTGTGGTATTGTCGCGGTTTTGCCTTCTGGTTTAGAGGCGGTATATCCGACTAGTTATTCCAGATTTATAGAGCAGGGCTATGATAGGAGTCTGTTTCTATCGGAGTATTCTATCAATGAGAAAATGCATAAGCATTATTTTCACCAGCGCAATCGCTTGATTGCCGCCCTAAGTCCTTACCTATTTATTGCGGAGGCCAAAAGGCGTAGTGGCTCGTTGATCAGTGCAAGGTACGCGATGGATTTGGGAAGAGAAATTTTTGTGCTTCCCTCATGCCCCACAAATTATCAGCGCTTAGGAACTTTGGACCTGATGTATGATGGGGCCAATCCCATACGCGATTATGAGGATTTGCGATTCTTTACAGTTTCGCGGTGATTTTCCAGCGCCGATAAGTATAGAGGATAAAGATAAGGTTTGTTACCCAAAGGCTTATGAAGGCGGACACCTTTCCCGATTTGGCGGCTTGATCACCAATAATGAATAGCATCCAGTAGGCAACGATGACTCCTAGGCTTAGAATGTAGCCATTGGATTTTTCACTGCGGCGATTGGCAACTCCACCTAGGGCAAAGCCTAAGACAGTAAAAATTAAGCAAGAAAAACTAAGGGCCCATCTTCGGTGGTATTCTCTTTGCATATGATGGAAGTTTTCCAAATGTTCCTGCGGGATCTTGGGTAGGGCTTTCCATTTTTCTATTTCTCGATGCAATTCATTGATAGAAAGTGCTTCCGGGTGAAAGTCTTCATCTGTAATGCTAATGGGTGAGGATAGATTGATGTCGTAAGTTTTAAAATTCACCACAGTATAATTGTCTTCGTAGTTTTTATGTATTTCGCCATCCATTAGGCGCAAAAGTGCAAAGCGGTCGGGGTTGTTCTCCTCTTCTATGATTTGCCCGTATTTGGCGATAATGGTGAGGGGAGATTTTGTATTGCGCTCATCGTAGATGAACAAATTTGCTAATTTTCCGCTGCGCGAGTCTACCTGGTTGGCATAGACCACCATATCGTAAAAGCCCTCTGAAAAACTTCCGGCTTTGATGGTGGCCGAGGCTTTGGATTGGCCAATTTGGTTGATCAGCTTTTCAAAAGAATTTGCTCCCCAAGGTCCGATATAAAAAGAGGTGTAAAGAGAGAATAAAAAGACCAAGAAACCAAATATAAGAGCGGGGCTCGATATTTGCAAATTGGATAGGCCGCAGGCTTTTAGAGCGACAATTTCTGAATCATTGCTCATTCGGTTGTAAGTAAAGAGGCATGCAAAGAGCAGGGCCATGGGAAGTATCATCGGCAAGAAGCGAATGCTCATGTACAAGACAAGCTCGAACATATTAGAAAATGCGACACCATGAATCAAGAGGAACTCAGTAAGCCGCAAGGTTTGAAAGGAAAGAAGTATGGATATGAATATGACAAGGCCGATGATGAATGACGGCAAAATCTCAGAGAGTATATAAGTAAAATATAGTCGGTTCTTAAATTTCAAAGCGTTCTCTTATGTTGTGGCTTCAAATTCAAGTTAACAAATATATGGTTTTGAATCACTAGAAAAAATTGACCTATGATAGAGTCTCGATAGTATATAGGTATATGAGAAAAATAATGCTATTTCTAGAGGATTTTAAGGAGCGTACCTTTATTGAGAATATTCTAAAGAAGACGGGTTATGATGTGCTTACGGTGGCCTCAAGCCATGGTATCGCTAACGAAATACTGGGCTTTTCGCCGGATGTCTTGATGGTTTCTTTGGAGTTAAAAAATGAGTCTTTGGCAGATTTTTTAGCTAAGGTAAAAAAAAATAAAGGCAAACCCAAAATTCTAGTTTCTGGTAAAGAGCGCCCTGATCAAGAACAGCTAAAAAGTATGCGAGTAAACGCCTTTATCACTTCTCCAATTAAACCACGGGTATTTTTTAATATGTTAGAAAAATTTGGTGGTTTCAATGCTGTACAAACTCTATTAAAGTTGCATAAAGCAAAATTGATTGAACTAGATGATGAGGATGAAATGTTGATTGAGGCTCGTAAAGACGAGTTGGACGGTGACAATCTAGTATCTTCTCCGGAGATTGTCAGGGGGGCGGAGCCCAGAATTGAAAATATCCAATGGGACTCGAAGCCGCCTGAGGACCGTAAGCAGCGCTATGATATGATTTTGGATATGTATGAGACCCCAGATGTTAGCACGAGTTTTGATGCTAAAACTATAGACGCTTTTGTAGAAGAGATTGAGAAAGATTATACGGATGCTGACAAGGCTCGCGATGAAAAACGCAAAGAATTTGTGAAAAAGATTTTTCAAAAAGCTAAGGAAAACAAAGGCTAGAACTAGCGGGTTACTTTTTTAAATAAGTGACCTACAACGTCTTTTAAATCGGCATTCATTATATCGATTGGTTTATTGTCCTCAGACAATTGCAGTATATTTAGTTCCCGTTTTGCTTCAAGGAATGATGAATCAATGCTAAGTGCATGTTTAAGGTTGCCAAGAGCTTGTTCCTTCTCACCCAGTAGTTTTTGAAAGATACCTTTAACAAAATAGTAAACAGAAGAGTGGCGATCTTCCGGTGGAATTTTGTTCAGTTCATCGTTGATAGCGCTCAATTCAGTTTTTTTGTCTGGGTGTTCATTGATTACCTGTATTCTTGTCCATAGCCAATGCAAGCGAATGTTGCTTGTAGGGGGGAGTAACTGATTGATTTTTTCAAAGATAGGTAAAGCTTTTTTGTACTTTCTACTTTTAATATGTTCATAGGCTTCATCAAACAAGGACTCTACTTGTAGACGTACTTTTGCTTGGCCCGTTTCGAGCTCTTTTAAATACATTTCTCTTTTTTTGTCATCCGACAAGGTTTCATAAGCTAGAGTGATTTTTGCAAATATTTTTTGTACCAAGTCTTTGTAGTGCTGATCGACATTGGGGGGAACCGTGTCCGGGTGAAAAATCTTTGCCAAATCATGGTAGGCGCGTTTTACTTCGGCTACTCGTGATTTTTTTGAGATACCAAGAACTTGAAAGTAATCTTGTTTTTCTGTGTCAGCTAATATTTTTTCCAGCCTACCTACTTTTTGCGTCATTACCTGGTGGCTTTGGCTGCCGTCGAAAAAGAGGTTGGATGTTGCACATAGGCTATGAATCACGAGGTAATGAGCAGGGTCGAAACTCGGGCTTTCTACTATTTGCTGAATCGTATTGCGATCAAAACAAAGCTTGATAACTTCCTCTGAGTTTTTGAATGTTGTTTGTATGTCTTCAATAACCTTTTGATTTTGATCCCCTGGTAGCAAAATATTGCTACTAAGAGCCATATAAAACTTTTCTAACCAGGAGGGCGATAATTTTGTTGCAATCCATTCTATGCAATAGTGAGCATACATTTTTTGATCAATACTAGAAGAGCTCTCTTTAGTTTCCGATTTGCTAATTTTTATTTGGTAGGAAGTGTCGTGAAATAGTAAGCCTAATCGTAAACACATTTGTTCGGCATTTACCATATCAATTACGTGGGGACTTATTAGGTTGGCATCCACAAGTTTTTCACCAATTCTTTTTTTCGACGGACTTTTTAGGGCTAAGTCCAATTCCTCTGGTGTGAGGTAGTTTTTATCAATCAGCAATCTGCCGAAAAACGAGTTAGGGTCTTTGATTCTTACGCTTACAATATAACCTTCATGAAAATCAATTTCATGGTGGTGATCACCTTCATCTAGGTTGAGGCTGCCGGACCACTTACAGCGCATCAAGGAGAATAGTAGTTTGATTAGGTGGAATGCATGCAGTTCGTCTTGGCTTTCAATAAAGCTCTCTAGCTCCTTGGGCGACAGATTTGATTTTAAATAAATTTGTGATGGCCCCGTCTGTGTTTCCTCGGATACTTCGCCTCCTAAACAACGCTGTAGATGTTCAGTAAGCTCTTCGATGTCAAAAGGTTTGGTTAAAAAGGCAGCGGCTTTGGTTTCTTGTAATGCATTTTTGATAAAGTTTTTGTCTGTGAAAATGCCACTCATAAAGATCACGGGGATATCTTCTATATCTTTTTGGATTTGTTTTACCATTTCTAAGCCAGGCATTTGCGGCAAAAGGCAATCTACGATTAGAAGATCTGGGGGGTTGAGGCCAACTTGACGAATGCAAGAAGCAGCATCATGAAAAGATCGGCAAGCATAGCCAGCTTGGTTGAGCTCTTCTTCGAGAGAGGCAGCAAACTTCTTGTCGTCTTCAACAATGTAGATAATATGGCCGGTGGTGGACATGGTTATATTATGCCTTGTTCTTTAGGGGGGCACAATAAAACTGCTCCACTTTGGTGTTGATAAAAGTAAGTAAAATATTGTTTTTATACGCCAAATATTTGTTTTTCTAGATTTCCCAGGCTTTGGTTGAAGTCCAGTTGTTAAATCCCAACTATTTCCTATATTTATGCGTGCTCAAAAAAATTTCATCAACACGAAAAGGGGGCAGTTTCAAAGGCCCAAGGAGAGAGCACTGCGCACCGCTTATACAAAAGTTCTCCGAATGGCGTTCCATTGCATTTTTTCCTAGATTTTTCATGGTGTATGATTATATCTTCGTTCTGTAAGAAATATCAGGAGGAAGTATGGCAACAAAAGCTATCACAGACACAGATTTCGAATCAGATGTATTGAATTCTAGCGGTAGTGTGCTTGTGGACTTCTGGGCGGAGTGGTGTGGTCCATGTCGCGCATTGGGACCTAAGCTGGAAGAAATTTCCAATGAAATGTCAGATAAATTAGTAGTAGCAAAAATGAATATAGATGAAAACCCCAATACTCCTGCAAAGTTTGGTGTTCGATCTATTCCCACCATGATTTTGTTTACGAATGGAAAGCCGGTGGAACAGATTGTGGGTAATCAGACGAAAGAGTCTATTGTAGAGGCGATTACCAAGCATTTATAAATAAACTGCTCCCTTTTGATGTTGCTAGTTTTTCTAAAGATTATCTAAG
>DFOS01000020.1 GCA_002376845.1 Bdellovibrionaceae bacterium UBA3535
ACAACATTAAAAGGGAGCAGTTATTGATCATCATAAAGTGCTCCTTTTTGATGTTGCTCGGACACGAAAAAGCCTAGAGGTTTTATGGACTTAGACTCGAAATTCGGGTGCAGCCCCGGATCCCTCCGGATAAACATCCGAAATTCTTATCAACCCAAAAAATCCAACAACATTAAAAGGGAGCAGTTATAAATTTTAAGTAGTGAGACTATCGGCATTTTTCTAAAATCCTGTGGCTCTTGCCCCGCGAAGCTGGATAAAAATTAATTTTTCTTAGAAATAACAAGTAGATACGCGATCACAACAACATTAAAGGGGAGCAGTTTCCTTTGTCTTCTCGGCCAAATACTTGGCCTCTGCCTCGATTTTCTTTAACGATGCTTTCGGATAGTAAAAGTTTAGAATCTCACGGTAGCTTTTCCCCATGGCTGCCATCTTTTTAGCCCCATGCTGACACATCCCCACCCCATGTCCGTAGCCCTTGCCCTGAAAATGGATTTTGCCATTCTCTAAACTTATCTGCATTTTTGTGGACTTCACTTTTGAAAAACCAAGGCTTTGGCGAATGTCTTGTGTGGGCCAAGCTCGAATGCGGCCATCTTTCAAAAAGACAAAGACTTTTTCTAAGCGGCCCGAATCATTGCGCTCACCATCCATAATGCGAAGTACTTCGCCCTTTTTCTCACCAAACTGCTCCGCGAGCTTTTGACTAAAGTCCTCCAGATTTACGTTATATTGCCAGCGCGGCACGTGCACTTGCATACAATAGGGATCGGCACTACCTTGCCACTTTTCCTTAGCATGCCATACTTTTACCGGATTTTCTGTATGACCTCCACAATGCGAGTGAAAATAAGCTTTCAAAACATCCGTACCGGATTGCAAGTAAATTTCTTTGGTGGCTTCAATGGCCTGATCCACTTTATCCCTTAGGGATTTGGGTAACTTGAAGTAGCGCGATTTATTAAATACCTGATCCATAACGTCGGCATCCACATCAAAGGGTAAGTCTTTTTTTTCTTTTCTTTGCGAAATCACATAGGATTTGGATGCAACCACCTGTGCTTTTAATGCTTCAAGAGGCCAGGCAGCCGGCATCTCCGCCGGCAATACGCCTTTTAAATATTTTGCCATGGGAACGGGATAGATCACATCAATCCCTTGGCGTTTTTTGTTGTAAACTAGTCGAAGCTCGCCTTCGTACTCTCGCCCCTGCACTCGAGCCTTTGCAAAACGTAAAACCAAAGGCTCCTGCAACTTTAAAGAATATTGCTTATTACTAGCAAGAATTCGCCAGCGGTCATCAAAGTAAACTCGAAAGGGGCGTTGCAGATGGGTAGTTGTATTGATACTCAGCTGCTGGCTATCCACCACAAGGGCTTTTTGTGCCGCAAGGGTGCGAACCAGCACCCTTTCTTCGGCAAAACCACTGAGAAGTAGCAAAAACGTGAATAGCAAAGCCCCCCCCTTGCAATGAACTTATGATTTTTTCAAGTGATCATTGAATGCACTCAGCATATCCAATGGCACAGGAAATACAATGGTATTATTTTGGCTAGAGGATAGTTCTTGCAGCGAGTGCAAGTAGGCCAGCTGCAGGGCAGATGGAGAGGCAGCAAGCTTGTTCGAGGCTTGCGCAAGTTTTTCTGATCGCTGCAACTCGCCCTCTGCGGAGATCACCTTTGCACGACGATCTCTTTCCGCTTCGGCTTCTCGAGCCATAGCTCGTTGCATTTCTGGCGGCAAGTCGATGTTTTTTACTTCCACAACCGAGACCTTGATTCCCCATGGCTCGGTTTGACGGTCTAGAATTTCTTGCAATTTGTGGTTAATGGAGTCGCGGTCCACCAAGAGTGTATCCAAATCTACGCCACCAATCACGGCTCGCAAGGTTGTTTGCGCCAATTGGCTTGTGGCAAAGTAGTAATCTTCCACATCAATCACGGCTTTTTCCGACTCGATCACGCGAAAGTAAACCACGGCATTCACCTTAATGGTAACGTTATCTTTGGTGATCACATCTTGCGATGGCACATCCATGGTAATGGTGCGCATATCCACTTTGAACATTTGATCGATAAAAGGGATTAAGATGATAAGTCCTGGCCCCTTGGCTCCCACATTCCGTCCAAGTCGAAAGACGACGCCGCGCTCATATTCGGATAGCACGCGGATGGCCGACATCAACAATGTCAATACGACAATCCCGACAAAAATCATAAAATACATAAAACCTCCTCTAGGATTTTTTAACTTTTAATTGAAAACCTTTTTTTGAAGTAATCACAACGGTCTCTTCTAGCTTAACATCTTCCTGTGATTGAAAGCGCCAACGCTCCCCGCGCCACATTACCTCGCCTTCCTTTGTTGAACCCTCTTTTAAATAAACGACCTCGGCAGTTTCACCGATTGCCGACTCCAGGCCCATGGTCTTTTTTAATTTGAAGGTTCTAGCTGCCATATAGACAATACCAAACATCACGAGTCCAAGAAAAAGAGAGGACAAGACAATTTGCCCCAAAGGCAATTGATAATAGGAAGCACTGTCGAACATAAAAACCCCTCCTAATGCAAAAGCAATGATGCCGCCAATGCCTAGCGCGCCAAAGCTTGGAACGAAAAGCTCTAGTATAAAAAAGACGATACCTAAAATAATCAAGGCTACCCCGCCCCACTGCACATCCATTTTATGAAATGAAACCAAAGATAGGATTAGGCCCAAACCGCCCACTACCCCCGGCACTATCGCCCCTGGGTGGGTGAATTCAAAATATAGAAGCGCAATACTACCTAAGAAGATTAGGTGGGCAAACTGCGGATCGGCAATGGTTTGCAAAACTTGGTGCTTAAAGGTGGGGTCGTACATTTCAATGGGCTGCTCACTCAATTTAGCAACCTGACCATTTTGCATTTTGATTTCTTTGCTTTGTGCAAATTGCAAAAACTCGTCAATGGATTCTACGGCTTTATCAATGGCTCCGAGTTTCTCCGCCTCAAGGGCACTCACCGCTTTGCCCTCAGTAATGATTTCTTTGGAAAACTCGAGATTGCGTCCTCGCTCCTTGGTAATTCCCTCAAGCCATGAGATGGTATCATTCCAAATTTTCTTTTTCATGTCCTCAGGAATCTCTTGGCCTGTAGCCTGCACCGGAGTTGCGGCACCTAGATTGGTGGCCTTCATGGCTCCTGATACGTGGCATGCTTGCATGATGATCGCTCCGGCACTACCGGCATGGGCGCCGGATGGGTAAACCAAACACAGGTAAGGGGTTGGTGAGTTTAAAATGATTTGCACCATTTTTCTGGTGGACTGCAAGTCTCCACCAGGCGTGTTGATCAGTAAAAGTTTGGATTGGCAGCCTTTTTCAAGGGATTTTTGCTCTGCTTGCCTTAAGTAATCGTAAGTGCCAACACCAATGGCTCCATCGATACTTAACTGCAAGGCGCAATTGGCCTGCGCAAAAAACAAACTAAAGAATAAATTGAATAGTATCATTTCTGCCCTCGCATACTTTCCTGCATCTTGCGCCATAAAACTTTTTTCAGCGCCGGCTCATCGAGCATATCTTGTAATGTTGGCGCCACTAGTACATCTTTGGCGTTCTTTAATACGGCTTCTTCTTCTAGGTGCTGGCCAAAAACCAATGCTTTGTCGATATAGCATTGTCCAGATAGGCTGTCCTTACTACTTACCTCTACCTTTGACCAACCATAGGCTTTTAAAATTTTATGCAATAGCTCTTGCTTTGCTGGTGTTAGAGTCTCATCCACCAGGACAATTTGACTGTAGCCCTCTTGTTTCTGACCAGGAATGGAAAAAAAAGCATCCACACCTAGCACCTGCTTAAAATACAGATATTGTTCTGGACTTAACGCATGAAAATTCATGCCCGTAACTTAGAAAAGATTTCGAACAAGGTCATCCGCAATAAGTTGCCGTTTTGCTTTTGGGACTCGCCGCGTCTAGAGAGATGGAGGCTCAAATGATTTTTCCAGCCCAGAGCTCTTCTAAAAATTCCTGCCAGGGCCAAATCTCTATGCCATCTTTAATCCACATATGTATTATGGATTATAATATCGATTAAGCCAATCCTAGCTATTAAGAGGGCAATTCTTGCCTAATTCCTGAGTCCAATTCTGGCGCTCTATATGTTTGTAAATATCAAGTTTTTTTGCCCATTCCCGAACAAGCAAATGTAGCTAGGAGGGCTTTATGCAAGATATACAGGACTTACAACTTACCAAAGAACAAATCCGCCAAATTTTTATCGATACTGAGCAAAACTGCTCACTATGTGGCAGCACTTTGAAGCTGATTCATAATGTGGATTATATCAAGCAAGAGGTAGAAGAGCAGGGCAAATGCCCCTCTTGCGGCGTACAAAGCAAAAAGCGCAATTTTGTATTGCAATAAAATAGGTGTCAGCTACCTTTTCCGCACGCTTGTCCGTAAGGCGGCTATGTAGAAGAAAGCAAACACTTCCCCAAGCTTGGCAGTGTATAAAGCCTCAGTGAAAGCTGGGGCTTTTTTATAAAAAATGAACAAGACATCAGCTGCTTTTCGGATTTAATTAATTTTCTATAGGAAAAATATAGCACCAATAATCTTAATGTCCGATTCCTGAATGCTTAGTGCGGAAAAGGTAGCTGACACCTAAGGACACCTTGACTGCGGAAAAGGTAGCTGACACCTATATTGTCATGAACCCATGGATAGCCGCCTTTGCCTCCGCACTATGCTTTGCCCTGATGTCATTATTTGTTAAAATGGCGATCACCTCCGGAGTGAAGGTCTTAGATCTCACTTTTTATCGCTTCGCATTTGGTAGCATTGCGCTAGGCGCATATTTTTTGCTACGGCGTAGAGACTTTCAGGTAAAATCCTGGAAGTTCTCTTTACTTCGTGCTTTCACCAACATTTTCGCAGTCTCCCTTTTCTACTACTCTTTTCAATATCTCGATTTGGGCACCGCCAATTTATTAAACCTCACCTATCCCATCTTTATCAGCATACTTGCACCGCTAATTCTACGAGAACAAACCTCTGCAGCCAAAATACTTGCCGTTCTTTTATCAAGCATAGGTGTGGGCATCCTTCTTATTGGCAAATCCGATTTAACTTATCAAACGGGTATATGGATAGGGCTTGCCTGCGGCTTGGTATCGGCCATTACAATTATGAGTTTAAAGCAAGCAAGAAAATTTGATTCGCCGCAAGTTATTGTAGCCATCTTAATGACGTGCGGAACAGCAGCTCTGGCGCCGTTTTTTAGTTTTGAATTCCCTAGCCATTGGCCCGCAGTTTTTTGGGCTTCCTTTTTTGCGCTTACAGGGCAGCTTTTTATCACTTACTCCTTTCGCGGATTAAGCGCAGTTCAAGGCAGCATAGCCTCGAGCGCAAGAATCTTAATGAGCTACAGCTTGGGCATTTTAGTTTTGGGTGATATCTTTGAATGGAGGTTTTTGATATCCTTTGCATTGGTTATGCTGGCAATTTATTTGGCGAAAAAAAGATAGTATTTACTACAAAGTCATACTCTTTAATATGGCCATATCATCATTCATTACAGCTGAAAATTATGAGGCTATACTCGCTACAAACTTCTGAAAAGTAACCTTTAATTGCAAGCCCAAGCCCAAAGCAGCAAAAGTTAGCCCCACAGCAAGTCCGGTCCACAAACCAACGATATCCCAGTCGTAACGAAAGGCCAATAAAGCCCCTACCGGAATTCCAATCAACCAAAATGAAAGGGCGATAATATAAAATGGTTTTCTAGTTTCTTGTAGACCGCGCAAAAGACCCGACATGGTGGCTTGCGAGCAATCTACAATCTGAAAAAGAGCCGCCACATAACAAGCGCCTACACCAAGATAAATCACATCTTGGTCTGTGGTAAAAAGGCGCATTAATGGCTCTGGAAAAACCGCTAACACAAAGGATGAAACAAGCGAATATACTAGTGCCATAAACAATGCCGCACGGATAAAGATCTTTACCTCAGGCAAATCTTCACGCCCATAAGCATTGCCTACCTTAACTCCAGATGCTGACGCCAACGAAAGGGGGATCATAAACAAAGTGGAACCTAAAACTAAAATTATATTGTTGGCTGCAGCAGAGGTAACGCCGAGTAGACCCGATTGTATACTCACCGCCGCAAATGCCAGAACTTCTAGAAAAAAGGCAAAGGCAATGGGATAGGAAAATAAAAACAGGTTTTTGTTTAAAGTGTGTGAGTACTCTCCCCAGCGCATCTTAGGAAGAATGTATAAAAATAGTGCCAAACAAAGTATTAGGCGTACAATAATACTAGAAATCGGCAGGCCCACTTCTCCAAGCCCCGCAAAATCACCGTAGCCAAAAACCAGAACATGATTTAAACCCACGTTAAAAAAAACAGCCGTAAGTGACATCAAGTTGGGAACCATTACATCCTCAAAGGACTGCATATACTCTTTGATTCCCTGAAAAACGAGCGAAAGGGGAATGGTCCATATGATCACCCTTAAATAAGTTTGGATGGATGGCACAAGCTCTGGAGCAATTCCAAAGTGCGGCACCCACATGCTTACTACAAACAGCAAACTCATTAAGGCAAGACTCAAAAACAAGGAATAATAAACAATGGATTTTAAAAAACCACGGGTTCGCTTTTTTTGGCCGCGCCGGCGTGCCAATAAGGGCGAAACACCGGTTAACAAACCAATCCCTAATAGTAAAATAGGATGAAATATACCGTTGGCAACACCAATGGCAGCCACAGCCGATGTCGAGTATTTTGAAGCGATATAAACGTCACCGGCACCAATGAGGGTTTGCCCCACTTGACCTAAAATGATCGGAAGTGCCATTCGGCTTAAAGATTGTATAGCTTGTTTTAAACGCACGTTTTTTACCTTATGCGCGACATACCTAGCATGAAAGCTTGCGAAGACAAATAAAATGAACTAGTCACGACTTAAT